>CAVWHA010000001.1:0-191785 GCA_963754715.1 uncultured Actinomycetes bacterium
GCTCGAGAAGCGTGCGCTGGTGGACGTACAGGTCCCAATCGGCGACGCGGAAGGCCAGGTGGCTGAGCGCGTAGGGTGCGATGTCGATGCCGCGGGCAAGGAGACGGTCGCGCTGCATCGCCGCGAAGGCTCGATAGTCCCCGATGATCTCGGCGATCGGATCAGACGTCGCCACGTGGCATCCTCCTCCGCCATCGTACGAGACGCACGGACATGCCTCGCGGGACAGTCCCGCACGAATCGCGCAGGCGAGTGTCCTCTAGTTGCCGACGGCTGGGTCGGGCATGACTCGCGGACCTCTTGTGCACAGCGGCAGGCGACGGCGATCTTGGCAGCCCACTTCAGCGCCTCCTCGCGTGAAGGCGCGTCGATGACAGAGAGTCCACCGATGTCCTGCGGGTACGGGCCGTCGGCGACCGTTCCGTCGGTGGCCACGATGCTCGCCTTCTGGTCTTCCAGTCCGCCGCCGAACACCCACACCCCGGCGTCCATGGCCTCATAAACCACCGCGCGCGAAGCCTCGGCCACGGCGGGCATGTCCTCGTCGGGGATGTGGTCCATCGCGTGGGCGTCGAACGAGATCAGGTACCGCGTCATCCCATGCCTCCCTTGTCCCGGCGGCCTTCTCCGGCCGCACGTCGATGTTGCTCTCGAGGTAGACCGCTCGGCGACCCGTAATTCATCGGCCGCTGCCCATCGCCCCGCTCCACTTGAACCAAGGGTTCTACGATCGGACGCGTGGACGAGTTCGTCCCGCGCGACTTCGACGTCCCTCGGCGGCTCGAGACGCCGCAGTTCGTGCTCGAGCCCCTCGGCCCCGAGCACAACGACCGGGACTACGACGCGTGGAACTCATCGCGGGAGCACATCCACGCGACGCCCGGATGGGAAGACAGCCGCTGGCCGCGGGAGATGACGCCGGACGAGAACCGGGCAGACCTGCAGCGCCATGCCGACGACTTCCGCAACCGGACGGGGTTCACATACACGGTGCTCGATCCGGCGAGCCGCGACGTGATCGGGTGCGTCTACATCTACCCGGTGCCCGACAGCGACTACGACGCCCGTACGCTCTCCTGGGTACGGGCGAGCCACGCGCAGCTGGACAACCCGCTCTGGCGCGCGGTGAGCGAGTGGCTCGCGTCAGACTGGCCGTTCGCCAGCGTCGAGTACGCGCCGCGGGACTAGGTTATGGGAGGGGATGAGATGACCGAGAAACCGAAGTGGAAAGTCGCGCACCTCGACGAGATCGAGCGGCGCGGCAGAGATATCCCGGTGCGCGAGCACCTGGGCATCCAGGCCTTCGGGGTCAACGCCTTCACCCCCGGCGAGGACGGGACACTGATCAACGAGCACGACGAGGGCGCGGACGGCCAGGAAGAGCTGTACCTCGTGGTCGACGGACACGCGACCTTCGAGATCGACGGCGAGACGATCGACGCGCCGCCAGGAACACTGGTGTTCGTCCGGCCGGAGGCGCGGCGGAAGGCGACCGGGGAAGGAACCGTCCTCGCCATCGGCGCGACACCCGGCGAGGGGTACCAGGGGATCGACTGGGGCGAGGCACTGGCCGTTCCACAACGAGTCGATGAAGGCCTACGGCGAACAGCGCTACGCGCGACGCGCTCGAAGCGGTCCGGAGCGCCCTCGAGCGCATGCCCGACCACGCAGGGTTGCACTACAACTACGCGTGCTTCGCAACCCTCGCGGGCGAGACGGGCGACGAGACGTTCGACCACCTCCGGCGCGCCGTCGAGTTGTTACCGCGGTTCCGCGAGGACGCGCGCAGAGACGACGATTTCGCCGCCGTACGCGAGGATCCGCGGTTCGAGCAGGCTCTTCGCTGAGAAACGGCCTTGGCCCGCCTGATCTATTCGGCGATCGGCTCGCTCGACGGCTACGTCGCGGACGAGCACGGGAAATTCGACTGGGCGGAGCCTGACGAGGAGGTTCACGCGTTCGTCAACGACCTCGCCCGGCCGGTCGGCACATTCCTGCTCGGACGCCGGATGTACGACGTGCTGGCGTACTGGGACGATCCGCCCGCCCTCGACGAGCAACCGCGCGTCATACAGGAGTTCACGGAGATCTGGCAGTCCGCCGACAAGGTCGTGTACTCCAGGACCCTCGAGGCGGCGCGGACGGCCAGAACGCGGATCGAACGCGACTTCGACGCCGAGGCGGTCCGACGGCTGAAGGCGGAATCTGACCGCGATCTCGCCGTCGGCGGCCCCGATCTCGCCGCCCAGGCGATCAGGGCAGGGTTGGTCGACGAGTATCAGCTGTTCCTCACGCCGGTGCTGGTCGGAGCCGGAACGCGGTCGCTGCCGCGCGAAGTCCGCATCGACCTCGATCTGGTGGATGAGCGCCGGTTCCGCAACGGCACGGTCTTTCTCCGCTACGGCACGCCTCGTAGCCGCAGCGCGCCGAGTACCTAGCCGACCGCTCTCTTCACGAGCTCGACGATCCGTCGCCTCCTCGGCGGCCGTCAACTCCTTCAGCGCGAAGGAGGTCGGCCACATGGCGCCCTCGTCGAGGTTCGCCTCGTCGCTGAAGCCGAGCGTCGCGTACCTCGACTTGAACTTCTGCGCGCTCTGGAAGAAGCAGACGACCTTGCCGTCCTTCGCGTAGGCGGGCATCCCGTACCAGGTTTTCGGTGAGAGCTCTGGCGCGCCGGCCTTGATGATGGCGTGGAGCCGCTTGGCCATTGCGCGATCCGATCCCTTCATCTCCGCGATCTTTGCGAGCAGGGCGCTTTCCCCGTCAGCCTTGCCCGCTTCCGCCTTCAGCTCCTGGGCGCGCTCCTTCATCGCGGCTCTCTCGTCGGCCGTGAACCCCCTGGACTTCCTTTCAGTCATCTGCGAGATCGTGCCACGTCGAGTTGGAGGTGCGTAGCGCCGCTGCCATCGTGGCTAGAGGCACTCGGCGGCGGAGAAACCGCCGAAGATCGCCTCGCACGAGCCGAGCTTCCCGTCCCTACGCACGGCCTTCACGACTGCGTTGATCGCCGCTTGCACGACCTCGGGCGCGTCGTCCTGGATGAAGTGCGTGGCCGCCGGCGCGCGCACATGAACGCTCTGTGAGGAGATCCCCGCCAGGTCGTCCTGGAGCCGGTTCCAGACCGGCGCCAGCCGAGCCGCATCGCCGACGAAGGTGCCGCCCGCGGTGATCACCACCTCCGGACGGTCGCCGAGGCTGTCGGCCTCCCCACTTCGTCCAGGCTCTTGCCCCAGTCGAGATGCTCCGGGTCGTCGAGCGGTTTCGCGTGAGTCGTCTGCCGCAGCTCGGCGAAGAGCGCCGGCTCGTCCGGGCGCTCGGGCGGCAGTGCCGCTACGAGCGCGGTGTCCTGTTCGGGCGTGGATGAGTCGACGAAGACGACGCCCTTCACGTCGTCCTGCTTACCCGCGTAGAGGCGCGCAAGCGCGCCGCCCCAGGAGTGGCCGACGAGCACGTACGGCTTCGCGATCTCGCCGTTCTCGAGGAACTGCTCGAGCTCCCGCACCTGGTCGTTGGCATCCCGCGCCTTCGGCGGCAGCGCCCCATACCCAGTCGTCAGCCCGATGCCGAAGCGGTCGTAAAGACATGAGCGCGTCAGGCGGGCGCTCTCGTCGAACACGGAGAGCCAGTGCGCCGCCTCCACGCCCAAGCCCGAGACGAAAACCACCGTCGGGCTGCCCTCGCCCCGGCACTCGAAATACACCTTGTGACCGTCGGCCTCGACGACATAGCCCGGCAGGCCCTCTGCCTTTACAGCCTCCGGCCCGCCGTCTCCCCCACAGCCGCCCAGAAGGACGGCAAACGCGAGGAGGATGGTGCAGCCCCGCATGCGCCGAGTCTCGCACGGCGCCTTGAGGGACGTAAAGGTTCCGTTCACGAAGTTGTAAGAATTTCGCGATTAGCAGGTACTTTTCATTACTTCTGGGCAGGACCCTGTGAACAGAGAGAACGCTCACAGGAGGACACCCACAAATGCGAAGACTCTTCATTGCGGTTGCGGCGGTTCTGGCGCTCACTGCGCTCGGATCCGCCACTGCCGCCGACCGCGCCGTGACGATCTCGCGCACCGCGTTTACGCCGGCTGACGTCACCATCGCCGCCGGCGACACGGTGACCTGGCGGAACACCGACACGATCGCTCACCAGGTCACCTTCAACGGGACGCCGTGCAGCCTGACGATCCAGCCCGGCGCGAGCGGCACATGCACCTTCCGCGCCGGCGGCAGGTTCAGCTATCAGGATCGGTCACAGCAGCCCCGCCTCCGCGGAACGGTGACGGTGACAGGGCCGCGCACGTCCGTAACGCTTACGGCCCCGCGTCTGACGGCCAACTTCCTCGCGCCGCTGAACCTGTCCGGCTTCGTCTCGAGCCAGGCGGCCAACGAGTCCGTCGTCGTCAACGCACAGGCGTGCGGCCAGACCGCGTTCGCGCGGGTCGGCGCCGCGACCACGACCGCGGGCGGAGGGTGGAACCTCGCCGTCAAGCCGACGATCAACACCACCTACCAGGCGCGCTGGCGCACGACCGACAGCACGACCGTGGTCGTCAAGGTGAGGCCATTGGTCCGCCTTACCCGTGTCGGCTCGCGCTTCAAGGCCCGGATCACCGCGGCGCAGACGTTCACCGGCAAGACGATCGTGTTCCAGCGCTACCGCACCGCCGTGCGGCGCTGGGCGACGATCAAGCGAGTCACGCTCGCCGCGTCGACGACGCCGACCGCCGGCACCTTCGTAACCCCGGCCAACTTCCGGGCGAAGATCCGCAAGGGCTGGCGGCTCCGCGTCATCCTGCCGCAGCCGCAGGCGGGCACGTGCTACCTCGCAGCGCCCAGCAATACGCTCAGGGTTCGCTAGATAGCTGTCCGAATATGGCGAGAAAAGGGGCGCCGGTTGGGCGCCCCTTTTCGTTAACGTTTTGTTCGCATCTGCCCCAAGGGCAGAAAAACCGCCGCGGATACGTTAATACCTGTACATCGGCGCGCCTGCCGCGGGTCTTTGCGTGCGCGCGCCCCCTAGCGAACGACGGAGAACCTGATGCTGACTGAACTTGCCCTGGGCACTGACGCCCTCGATACGAACGAGGCTGTAGCCACGTTCGTCCACAACGCGCAGGAGCGCGGCTCTGTCCGCACGACGGAGATCGACGCCCTGCAGCACGAATTCGAACTCGATGAGGAGGCCCTCGTTGCGCTCCGCGCTGCGCTCGAAGAGGCCGACGTCGAGATCGAGGAGGACGCACCCACCGACGCACCCGCGGTCGACCTGACTCCGGGCGCCGGCGGGACGACCGACTCCCTCCAGCTCTTCCTCAACCAGATGGGCCGCTACCCGCTCCTGACGGCCGCCGAAGAGGTTGCGCTCGCCAAGCAGATCGAGCGCGGCGACCTCGCGGCCAAGGAGCGAATGACGAACTCGAACCTCCGCTTGGTCGTCTCGAACGCCAAGAAGTACCAGGGCCACGGCGTCTCGCTCCTGGACCTGATCCAGGACGGGATCATCGGGCTCAACCGCGCAGTCGAGAAGTTCGACTACCGCAAGGGCTTCAAGTTCTCGACCTACGCGACCTGGTGGATCCGGCAGGCGTGTCAGCGGGCGGTCGCAAACCAGTCCGCGACGATCCGCATCCCGGTCCACGTCCAGGAGCGGCGGATGAAGCTGCGCCGCGCACGCCAGAAGCTCGAGGTCGAGCTCGGACGTTCGCCGACGACGGAGGAGCTCGCCGAGGCGGCTCAGCTCGAGCTGAAGCACGCCGAGGAGGCACTCGACGCCGTCGAGGCGTCCGTGTCGCTCAACCAGACGATCGGTGACGGCGACGCGGAGTTCGGCGACCTGTTCGCCGACGACACGGCCGACGATCCGATCGAGCTCGCCGACATGTCGCTCGAGCGCGATCGACTGCGCGAGGCGCTGTCCGAGCTGGACGACCGGTCACGCCGTGTGGTCGAGCTCCGCTTCGGCCTCGGCGAGACCGAGGAGATGACGAGCCTCGAGGAGATCGGCCGCGAGCTCGGGATCACGCGCGAGCGTGTCCGCCAGCTCGAGGCGACCGCCATGAAGCGGCTCCACGAGCTGCTCAAAGAGCGCGTCGTCGTAGCGGCCTAAGAACGGTGGGGCGGCGGGCTAAGTCCGCCGCCTCAATCTTTCTGGCCGACGGATGCAGTAGCGGGACGACTCCGCGCCACCCGGTGCGGAGGATCTCGATGAGTGAAGGCGGCGTGAACGCCTGCACCCGGCCTCTCGGACGCGGGCTCCGCTCGGCATAGCCCTCCGGCGTCCAGCGCCGGATTGCTGACCGGAGAACGAGCCATGGCTCGCATTCGTGCAGCACGAACGCGCCTTCGGGAAGATCCTCCGACGCGATCTCGTGGAGCCGCTGCTCCCGATCATCACCGACCCGCTCGCGGTGGAGCTGCTCGTCGATGGCGTCGGCTCCGGACTGCCCCGGATGAAGCGCGCGCCACAGCTCGCCGAAGCGGACGTAATCCTCGCGGCGGCACAAGGCGCAGGGGCGGTGTCCGGCCGCGAAAGCCGTCGCCTCGTCCAGGAAGAACAGCTCGGTGAACTTCCCCGGCTGCATGAGCGGCCCTCGGTGCCAGCCGCGGAACTCGAGCCGGCACGAGATCCAGCGCCTGCCGTTGTAGCGGCGGCGGATGCGGCCCTGATCGTCGTGGAGGCAGCCGCGGTTGCCGTAGACAAGGCCGCGCGCGGGATGCGCGATCAGCGCGCTACGCGGCGTGACCCGATTGCGGAGGGGCACCTAGTCGGAACGCGGTCTACTCGTCGCGGTCGTCTTTGTCGCGGCGCCCGTGGCCGTGACCGTGGTCGTCCTTCTCGTCGCGCCGCCACCCGTCGTCGTCAGGCCGGTCGCTGTCGTCTCCGGACTTGTCCTTGTCGGGCTTCTTCCCGTGCTTCTTGTCCTTCTTTTCCTTCTTGTCTTTCTTGTGCTTGCGCTTTTTGCCCTTGCCGTCCCTGTCCTCGGATTGCTGCTCGACCGGCGGTGAGACAGGCGTCACCGGCTGAGGGGCGGGCGGGGACGGCTGCGGGGCGACGGGCTGCGGGGCTGGAGGTGGCTGCGGGGCTGGGGGCGAGGGCGGCGGAGGGCTCGGCGGCTGGACAGGGGGCGGAGGCGAAGGCGAAGGCGAAGGCGAAGGCGAAGGCGAAGGCGGAGGCGGAGACGGGCTCGGAGCCGGCGACGGTGGCTTCGGGCGCTTCGACGGAGGAACGGGCTTAGGCGACCGCGTCTTCGGCCTATCGGCGACCGGGACAGCCGTCCCCGGCTGTGCTTGCGGTGCCGACCTCGGCGCGTTTGACGGCGCGACCTTCGTCCCCGCGCGTCTGGTCGCGCGCCCATTCGCTCCACGGGAAGCCTTTCGCAATGGCTTTGCCTTTCGCTTCGCCTTCCCAGGAGCCGCGGTGCGCCCCTCGACGTACGGGACGCTGGTCTCGCCGACCATGGCCGGCAGAGCCGGGACGAGCTCCGGCTGCATGAGCGGCTCGGTCGCCCTCGTCCAGAGCCATGCTGAGCCGGCGACTGCCATGCCGCCGACGGCGACGTTCGCCGCGACGGCCACGAGGACCAGAAACCGCCTCACGAAAGCTTGAACCGTGGCTCAGTCACAGTACGACGATACGGCTTCGCCGAGCCAGGCTCCACCACTTCGGCAAGGCTGGCGCACTCCGTGCTGTCGAACAAGTCTCGACTTCCAATCCGGCGGACCTGAAAGCGGCGAACGTCGAACTCCTTTCCGCAGTAGCTGCAGTGTGCGACGTTAGTCGGATCGCCGGACGCCCTCACTGGCTGTTCGCCGCCTCTCGCTCGGCCACGACGACCGTGTTCTTGCCCGCGGCCTTCGCGCGGTAGAGAGCCCGATCCGCAGCGCGCATCAGCGACGGTGCCGAGGGCTCGGCCGGATACCCGGCGACCCCGAAGCTGGACCTCACGGCCACCGGGCCAGCGTCGCTGTGGACGACCAGCTCCTCGGCGGCCAGGCGCAGCCTCTCCGCCAGCTTTCTTCCACCCTCGGCGTCCGTCGCCGGGAGCAGGACGGTGAACTCCTCGCCTCCGTATCGCGCGGCAAGATCGACGTCGCGGACGTTCATGCGGATCGCAGCGGCGAAGGCGCGCAGGACCAGGTCGCCGACGTCGTGCCCGAAACGGTCGTTGACCTCCTTGAAGTTGTCGAGGTCCGCGACGACGACGGCCACGGGGTCGCGGAAGCGCTCGGCGCGGACCACCTCCGCCGACAAGGCCTCGTCGAACTGCCGCCGGTTCGCAAGCTGGGTCAACTCGTCGGTGGTCGCCATCTGACGGGCGACCCGGTGCAGATGTGCGTTCTGGAGTGCGATCGACGCCCGGCCAGCAAGCCACTCGGCAAGGTGGACCGCGGTGTCGTCGAACCCGCCGCCGGGCGACGGATGGAGCACGAGCACGCCCTCGCTCGTCGCCCCCGCACCGAGGGCAAGCGTGAGCGGCGGCTCCCCGGTATCGATCACGCCCGCGCGCGCGAGCTCGGTTCCGTCGGACACGAGTCGTGCGCCCGAAGCGCCGGTGATCGTCACTGCCGTCTCGAGGATCACGGGCAGGAGCGCGTCGACGTCGTGACCCGCCGCCAACGCGTTTCCGACGAGCTCTGCCGCCTCGCGGGAGCGCGGCTCGTCGGTGAGGCCGGGAGCGATGTCCGCAGCCCGTTCCAGCCGCCGCCTCGGCCGCTGGCCGGCGCGGGCGGCCACGACGGCGAGAAGCGCGACCGCTCCGAGCGATCCGAGGATGGCGAAGACGATTCGGCGTCGACGCTCCCGAATGGCGGCCGCGAGCGGCTCGTACGGCGCGAGCGCGGTAGCCGGACCGTCCCGCCGGGCGTCGAGACGCTTCGGTAGCGCTGCCCTTCGATAGTGACCGTCGCCGGCGATTCGGTGAGCCCGCCGACCCGGCCGGCGACGAGGCGGTCACCGGGGGTCAGAGCAGAGCGCGCCGCGACCGCAGCGACGGGCACGTCGACGAAAACACGGCCGACCTCACGCTGCCCCGTCACCACCGCGGCGGGAATCGCGAGCGGCCCCGGTTTCTGCACGCGTCTGACGGGCGGGCCGGCGATCTCGAAGGCGACGCCGGGCGATCGCGCGGCGCGATTCTTCGCAGCGCCCCTGCGTCGCGGCGCGCAAGCGCACGCTGGACGTCGGGCCTGGCGGCGAGCCGAACCGCCCTCGCTCGCGCGACGGGCCCCAGCTGCTCGACGACTCGTACGGCGCCGGTGACCTCGGTTGCCAGTCTGTCGTCCGTCCTCGCCAGCTCCTGTTGTTCGATCGACCGGAACAGCAGGAGCGCGGCGGAAGCGGCGAACAGCGCAGCCGCAACGACGACGACTGCGAGAACACGATGCCTCCGCAGTGCATGCATCGAGCTAGTCCAGCACGAAACGACCCGGCCTGGAGCCGGCGACCGGGATGGCAAGGCTGCCCACGATTGTGGACAGCGCTACCGCAGGCGCTGCCCACCCCGATTCAGGGTGTGGCACGAGCGAATATTCGCGACTCCGTCGGACGTCGGAGCAGCGCCACGCCGAGCCCGATCCAGGCGCCCTCGAAGACGAAGAGCCCGATGTCATGGATCGGATCGATGTCGACGGCCAAGCCGACAACGAGACCGATCACGCCGACGATCGGGAGCATCCACCCGGCGCCGATGGTCGGGCGGAGATCGCGGGCAAAGAGCAGCTGCCCGAGGAGAACGAGCAGGAAGCCGAGGGCGAACAGGATGAAGTTCTCCGGGATGTCGCCGGTCCGGATCAGCTCGACCACGACCTGGACGGCGAACAGAGCGAGGAAGCCGAGACCCACAAGTGCAAGGCGCATGCCGACTCGCCCAAGCCGCGTGCCCGCGATCAGCTCACGGAGTCCCCAAAGGGCGATGCCCAGCGCGGCGAGTCCCAAAATCCAGAGTGCGACGAATACGGCGTCGACCAGTCCCGAGGGCGATCCAAAGACCAGCTCACCACCTTGCCCGGCAAAGATCAAGGCACCGGCGATGATCGCTGCGACCCCAGTCCGCGAGCGGGGATGCGACCACATGCTGTCCAACCAGCCTAGAACTGTTCTAGTCTCGAGCACAACAGCCGCCACCTGGGGAGGGGAACATGCTCGGAACCGGATGCTCACGCACGGCTTGGACGGTACTCGCTCTCACGGCACTGGTCGCCGCAGCTGCTCTCGCACCGGCCGCGACAGCCAAGAAGGGCCACAAGCAAGGCCCGAAGCTCGAGTTCCGCGGCCAGGTGGTCATCCCGACCGGGACGACCTTCCAGAGCACGACGGTCGGTGGCCTGTCCTCGATCGCCTATGCCGGCCACGAGACCTTCTACGTGATCTCCGACGACCAGACCAACGCGCGCTTCTACAAGCTCAGCGCGGCCATCGCGGACGGGCAGCTCGGCGCCGGCGACATCACCTTCCAGTCGGTCACGACGCTCAAGCAGCCCGACGGGACGCCGTACCCGCCCGCGAGTCTCGACCCTGAAGGCTTCGCGCTCACGAAGCACAACCGGCGCGCGATCGTGACCTCCGAGGGCTTCGCCTCCCGGCTCATCAACCCCTGGATCCGCGTCTACAACCTGGACGGCTCCTACGTCCGCGACGTCCCGGTCTCGGAGGACTTCAACCCCAACGCGGCCGGCACGCGCGGGGTCCGGCAGAACCTCGGCTTCGAGTCGGCTGCGACGCGCGGCAAGCTCCTCTACACCGGAATCGAGAACGCGCTCGTCCAGGACGGACCGGCCGCGACCCTCGCGAGCGGGAGTCCCGCGCGCCTGCTCCGCTACGACCTGAGGAAGAACCGGCTCCAGCGGCAGTGGACATACCTGACCGATCCGATCGCCGAGCCGTTCGTGGGCTTCGGGGTCAACGGCCTCGTCGAGGTGCTTCCGCTCGGCAAGAACCGCCTGATCACGATGGAGCGATCGTTCTCGGTCGGCGCACCGGGCACCGGCAACAAGATCAAGCTCTACGTCACAGAGCTGCGGAAGGACGGCCAGACCTGCAAGACGCTCCTGCTGAACCTCGACTCGCTCGGCATCCCGCTCGACAACGTTGAGGGGATGGCGTTCGGGCCGCGGCTCCGAGGCGGGAAACGGACGCTGCTGCTCGTCAGCGACAACAATTTCGCTGCGTCCCAGTTCACGCAGTTCCTCCTTTTCGCGGTTTCAAACAGGTAGTCACATAACTTCCAAATCGGGGCTACGATGGCCTCGCCGCGACCGTTCAGCGGCGAAAACGATTTGGGGGGTTACATGCACAAGCTCCACTTGCGGCGTCGGCCTGTCCGCACGCTTGCCATCATCGCGGCGATCAGCGCGATGGCGTTCGCCGGCATCGCCTCGGCGGCCGACCGGGTCATCGTCACGCAGAACACGTCCAGCTGGACGCAGGACGACACCCGCGCGGGCGGCACAGTCACCTTCACCGAGGAGTACGGCGCGCCCGCCGGTCTCGGCGACGGGTCGCTCAAGCTGACCACGACGCTGAGCACCGCCGACAAGGCCGGGCTCTACACGCACACGATGGCGGGAATGCCCTTGGCCGACGTGGACACGCTCGCTTACTGGACGTATCAGGCGACGACGCTCCAGCCGCCGCATGCGGCCGCGTCGTACCAGCTCCAGATCGACGCGAACGGCCTCGAGACTGCCGGCGGGTTCACGACGCTCGTCTTCGAGCCGTACCAGAACGTCACTCAGGGCGTGATCGTCAACGGCGTCTGGCAGCACTGGGACGTGGACGCAGGCCTGTTCTGGTCGAGCCGGAGCACGGACTGCGGGCTGATCGCAGGAGCGGGCGGACCGCCCATGTACACGCTCCAGCAGGTCAAGACCATGTGCCCGAACGCCGTCGTCGTCGGCATCGGCGTGAACATCGGCACCTTCAACCCCGGCTACACGGTCGCGACGGACGGGGTTCAGTTCAACGACACGATCTACGACTTCGAGCTCGGGCGCAGGCCGGCCTCGAAGGACGAGTGCAAGAACGACGGTTGGACGACGTTCAACGATCCGTCCTTCAAGAACCAGGGCGAGTGCATCAAGTGGGTCAACGAGAACAGCTGACCGACTATGACGATCGACCGAGGGGTGGTGGGCGATGCGCCCGCCGCCCCTCTTCTTTCTGGAGAGGGGACGAGCTAGCCGGTGGCGCGATCTTCCGCGCTCTCGAGGGCCGCAGCCGGGACTTCGTCGGTCAGGCCGGGAATGCTCGAATCTGCCTCGTCGCTGTCCTCGTACCGGGTGATCGGATACCCGAGGGCCGCGGCCTCGCGCTCGGCTGCCGCGGCGAGCTTCTTCTCGTCCTTCTTCTCCTTCTTCAGAGCACGCTTCTCGGCGCGCTCTCGCTCGCGCATGATCTTGCCCATCGTCTGCCGCTTCTTCGCACCCATCGCCTAAAGAGTGCCTGATCGGGCGGATCGACGGCGCGAGGATCCGCACTTTTCACTCAGATAGCCGCCCCGGAGCCTTCGTTTCCCCGGAGGGTGCGCGCGACCTCCCGAACGAGCTCCAGCTTCGCCCCGAGCTGTGGAGGCGAGTTCGCGCGCCAGGCCACCACGGTGTCGGGCATCGACACCGGTGGCTCGATGGGTCGGCGGGTGACGATCGTCCCTGCCTCTGTCAGCTCTCTGAACGAGAAAGGCCCGAAGGCGACGCCGCGGCCCTCGGCCACGGCGAGCATGATGTCCCGGACGTTCTGGACGCCGACCTCCTCGATCCCGGCGAACGAGTAGCCGGCGTCCTCGATACCTGCGATGACTCGCTTGTGGAGGGCCGGGTTGACCTCCCGGTTGAACATCACGAGCTTCTCCCGCGTCAAGTCGTTCGGGCCGACCGCCTGCTTCTTGGCCAACGGGTGGTCGGGTGGCATGAACACCGCGAGCCTCTCGCCGGGGAAGAGTGGCTCGTACTCGAGATCCGCATGGTCCTCGGCTTGGTCGAAGATGGCGATGTCGAGTGAGCCGCTGCGAAGCTCCTGGACCTGCTCCAGTCCCAGGAGATGGCGGACCTGGGTCGGCGAGCCGGGGTCGCGCTCGTGAAGCGCGCCCAAGAGTCGAAGCAAGCGTTCGATCGGGAGGTGATGGATGCACCCGATTCGAAGCACCGCTCCGGCGCCGCCGGCACGGCGCACCTCGGCCACTGCGACCTCGACGTCGCTCAGCACTTTTCTTGCCTCCCCGGCGAGCACTCGCCCGGCGTCGGTCAGCGCGACGTGGCGGCTCGTCCGATCGAAGAGCCTGACGCCGATCTCGTCCTCGAGCTTTCGGATCGCCTGCGAGAGGGGAGGTTGAGCGATGTGCAGGCGCGCGGCCGCACGGCCGAAGTGGAGCTCCTCGGCAACCGCCAGGAAATATCGGAAGTGCCGGAGCTCGACTCCGATCGGAAGCGGCTGCGCGCGGTTCTCGGGCTGTTGCATCTCCGACACGGTCCTACTCTCCATCCCCCCATGAGGATTGAATCACCGCGCGGTCACTTGATGTTGCCTTTCGGCACCTGACGAAAAATCTGCGGTCGGCTTTTCGGGGATCAAGACCCGATCGATATCAATCATCTGCCTTTTGTAGACATAGTGGGGACAGGGACAGCCGCGGCACATCGTTGTCCCTTGGGGAGGTGCCAAAGACGTTGGGAGATGGAAACGACCCACGATCGGGGGTCAGCACCACTGACCCCTCTGAACAGCTTGGCCTGAACGGGGCCGCCGGAAGCCTGATGGACGGCTCCGATGCCTGAGCGCGGTGCAGTACTGATCGTCGACGACGACCCCGCGATCGTCGAGCTCGTCGCGCGCGTCTTGGGAACCCATGGCTACCGCTGCGAGACGGCTCAAACGCTCGACGAGGCGCGCGCGCTGCTCAGGTCCAACGGGATCGACGTCTGCGTCTGCGACCTGCGAATCGAGAGCGACCGCTCCGGGCTCGAGCTCGCCGCCGAGGTTCGTGAGTCGAACCCTGACGTCGCCTTCCTGATGATGAGCGGCTTCAGCGACACGCGCCTCGCCGAGGAGGCGCTCGAGGTCGGCGCCTACGACTACCTCGTCAAGCCCTTTCGGAACACCGAGCTCCTGATCACCGTCGCGAACGCGTTTCACCGCCGGCAGCTGGAGCACGAGTCGGCCCAGCTCCGGCAAGAGCTCGAGGCGACGGTCGTCGACCGAACGCTCGAGCTGGCGCTCTCGCGTGAGGAGACGATCCACCGACTGGCACGCGCGGTCGAGTTCCGGGATTTCCACACCGGCCTCCACGTCGAGCGGATGTCGTCGTACTGCCGGATGATCGCGCTCCGGCTCGAGCTTCCGCCCGAGCACTGCTCCCTGATCCGCACGGCCAGCCTCCTCCACGACATCGGCAAGCTGGGCATCCCGGACGGCATCCTGGCGAAGCCGGGCCTGCTCACGAAGGAAGAGCGGAGCAGGATGCAGGAGCACACGACGCTCGGCCACCGGATCCTCCGCGGCTCGACCTCAGAGCTGATCCAGCTCGCCGCCGAGATCGCGATCAGCCACCACGAGCGCTTCGACGGCGGGGGCTACCCACGCGGCCTGGCCGGCGACGAGATCCCGCTCGAAGGCCGGATCGCCGCGGTCTCCGACGTCTTCGACGCGCTGACGACGTCCCGGCCGTACAGGCCGATCGCGTTCACGCAGCAGGAGGCGATCGAGCACGTGCGGGATGAGCGAGGCAAGGCCTTCGATCCGCTCCTCGTCGACACGTTCCTCGACGCCCTCGACGAAGTCACTCGGCACTAGCCCTTCCGGAGGAATCCGGCCCACGCCTTCGGCAGCCTGCGCCGGGCGGTTCGGAGGGCCTCGCGGAGCGCCTCCGGCGAGTCCTCGCCGTGAATGCCCTTCCCATGGCCGCAGAGGACGTGCCTGGGCTCGTAGCGGGCGAGCGCCTTCGGGGGCTTGAGGCGGAGGAACGGGTGGACGCCGATCGGCTCGCCCGGCGCCCGGAAGTAGCCGAGCGTCCCGAGTGCGTCGGCGACGACGAGCGCACGCAGCTCGGGCATCCAGACCGCCACCTCCTTCCAGAATCGCGACCGCACGAGCGGCAGGATCTCGAGCGGCGATGCGGCGATCCCCTGGAGTGGGACCGCGTAGTGCGGCACTCCGAGCGCGGAGGCGAACGCAGCCGAGTCTCGCTCGTGGCGGTCGAGCAGCTGCACCACGCCGACGGGCTGGCCGAGCTCTCTGATCCGGTCGAGCGCGGGCTCCCACAGCAGAGGATCGAAGACCCAGACCTCCCCCCGGGTCTTCAGCGCGTGCGAGGTGCGGCGCAGCTTCTCCTTGGCGATCCAGCCGAAGCCGGCCTCGAACTCGTCGCAGAAGGCGAACGACACCCCCTCGGAGTTGTCGGTGGGGATTCGGCTGAGGGCTCGCTCGGTGAAGGTCTGCTTTTCCGGGTGGAAGTGGGAGGCGGCCGCCTCGCCGTACGGCCGCGATACCCGTCGCGCGTACGCCGCGAAACCCTCGTCGCGGACCGGCTGCCAGTCCTCCCGGTACGGCGTCGCTACGTGTTGGCTCGAGACCTTCCGCGCCGAGGTCACGAACGCCATGCCGATCCCCTGCGAGACCTCGAGCAGCGATCGGTCCTCGGCGACCGCAGTGCGCCGGAGGCCGTCGTAGAGGTTGGCAAGCTGGTCCTGCGACGGGAGGTCGGTCGCCTCGTCGCGGAGCTCCCCGATCGAGGTGCGGAGCCCGGCGAGCTCGAGCGGCGGGATATCGATCAGGCGCGCGGTCCGGCCCGACGTCCCTTCGAGGACGCCGAGGAGCTCGTCCACGGAGGACACGTCGACGTCTTCCTGGAGGACACCCGCCGCCTTGAGCTCGTCCGTCAGCGCCTGGAGGTAGACGCGCGAGCCGCGCGTGATGTCCGCCACGGCGGCGAGCAGCCAGAGCGGCGAGAAGCCGAAGGCGGCGATCGAACCGAGCTCGACGATGTTCCCCGCGCCTTTGCGGATCGCGAGCTCCTTCGGGGCCGGGCCGGCGAGCTCGACCTCGCCTGGGAGCCGCTCGCGTTCCACGCTTCCGACGCCCTCGATCATGATCCGCAAGAGGTTCTTGGCGCTCGCCTCGTAGAGGCGCGAGCGGCGCGCAAACCGCGGGAGGAGGAGCTCGGCCGTCTCGTGGACGGTCCCGCCGAGGACGGCCGCGCCGGCCCGGACGATCCGCTCCGGGATCGACGCGGCGAAGAAGCCGAGGCGCCGCCGGAGCGTCATCGGAAGAGGTCGCGATCGGCCGGCATGACGAGGTCGCGGGCGCTCCCGTCGCCGGCGAGCTCGAGGCCGCGGACGATCGCGGCCGGGATCGCATCCGTCTTGCCCATCACGAGCTCGGCCGCGCCGGCGATCTCGTCCGCGACGGCGATCTGAGTCGAACGCAGCTCGTAGCCCGTGCGGTCGCGCTTGCCGCGGTGGTCGAGGAGCGGCGTCAGTCCGGCGACCCCGATCGCGACGTCCGTCGTTCCCTGTCTGAAAGGGCGACCGAAGGAGTCGCTGACGATCACGGCGACGCCCAGCCGGTCGTGGAGTCTTCGCGCGGAAGCGTCCGGGTCGAGCGGCAGCAGGACGAGGGTGTCGGCGCCCGGCGAGTTCGAGGCATCTACGCCGGCAGACGCGCACACGAACCCGTGCCGGGTCTCGGCGATGACGAGCGGCGGCCGGCTGCGAACGACGCGCGCGGCCTCGCCGAGGATCACCTCGACGTGGCGCGGGTCCTCCTCGCCGGCGAGCTCTCGAGCCGCCTCCGACGGCTCGACGTCCTCGAGACGGACGACCCGACCCTCCGCCTTGGACACGGCCTTCTGGGCTACGACGAGGACGTCGTTGTCGTGGAAGCCGCCGGCCAGCGCCGCCGCCTCCTGTAACAGCGCCGCGAGGTCCTCGCCCTCCTCGATCTCCGGGATCCCCTCGAGCGGGAGGACCTGGATCCCGATCACTAGCCCTCGAGGCCGGTCAGGCGGATCCCGGCGTGCACCTTGTAGCGCCGGTTCACGTTCAGGATCACCGCAGTCATCCCCTCGAGTGCCCTGGCGTTCGCGAGCGGGCCGGCGTCGATCGCGCGGCCCTTGACGAGACGGCCGGCGAGCTCGAGAGAGAGGTCCTTGGCCGGCGAAGGCTCGCCGCAGACGAGCACGTCCTCGTCGGGCGGCTCCGATCCGGCCAGGTGGACGGCGGCGAGGGTCTGGAGGCCGGCGGCGACGGGAGCGTCCACGATCTCCGCGATCTCCTCTGCGAGCGAGAGGCCGTGCTGGCCGGGCACCACGCCGGACTCGGTGAACTCGAGGCTGCTCGCCACCGACAGGAGCGGCGTCCCACCGATCACGTCGGCGAGCTCTCGAGCCGTCGCGAGCGCCGCGTTGGAGCGGACGGCGAGGATGACGAGGTCGGCGCTCGCCACGGCGTCCTCGTTGGTCGCTCCCTCCACCCCGAGGACGGCAGCGATCTCCGCGGCGCGCGAAGCGTCGCGAGAGCCGATGACGACGGGCTCGCCGAGCGAGTGGATGCGCTCCGCAAGGGCCCGGCCGAAGTCGCCAGTGCCTCCGACGATCGCGACCCTCATGGCCATGACGAGTGTCTGGCACTCGTCGTGGCCGCAAGGGACAGTGCGACCTCCGCGAGCCGGCGGCGAGCGTCGGCGTCCGACATCAGCGTGCGAGTGACGATCGAGCGGACTTCGAGCTCCACCTCGCCGTCGCTCTCGTCGTACACGAGCGCGTCGATCAAGCCCTTGTAACAACTTGTAACTTGCGCCGGGCTTGTGCCGCCCGCGAGCCGATTCAGCATCCGGTCGGCCGGGCCTTTCACTGCCTTTCCACCGATCAAGGGGCTCACGGCGACGGAAGGGACATGGCGGTTGGCGATGGCCGCCCGGATCTCCTGGACCGCGAGGACCGGTCCGATGCTGACGTAGGGGTTGCTGGGCGCGATCACGATCAGGTCGGCCGCTGCGAGCGCCTCAAGGACACCCGGCGCGGGCCGAGCGCTCTCCGCTCCCTCGTAGCGCACGCCGACCACCTCGTCCCTGTGCCCGCGGCGAACGAACCAGTCCTGGAACTCGAGCTCACCCGCCTCCGTCTGGATCCAGGTTCGGAGCCGGTCGTCCGTCGCCGGAAGGATCCGCGCTTCGATGCCGAGCGCCGTCGCCATTCCGGCCGTGACCGCAGACAGAGACTCCCCACGGCGCAGGGCCTCGGTTCGGACGAGATGCAGGCCGAGATCCCGGTCGCCGAGCCGGAACCAGGCGTCGCCGCCCAGCTCAGCCGCCGATTCGAGCGCGTTCCACGTCTCGTCGGCCCTCCCCCAACCGCGCTCCTCGTCGTTGAGGTCTCCGAGCGCGTACAGGATCGAGTCGAGATCGGGAGAGACGTGAAGGCCGAGCACTTCGAGGTCGTCGCCGACGTTCCCGATCACGGTCACGCCGGACGGGTCGACTGCGTCGACGAGCCCGCGGACGAAGCGCGCGCCGCCGACGCCGCCGCTCAGCACCGCGACGTTCACGACGCGAGCTGCTCGAGGGCCTCGACGGTGTCGACGTCCTCGACCAGCGCGGGGACGGCGAGCGAGACGAACTCGACGCCGAGTGACTCCGCATGCTCACGGAACCGCTGCGCGCTCCCGGGGCCGTAGAGCGGCGCGAAGAGACCCGGCCGCGCAAGAGCGAGCGCGTTCGTCGTCCCATCCTCGGCCTCGGCGATCGCGATCCCGTCGGAAGGCATGGCACCGAGCAGTGCAAGGAGGTCGCGCGGCTGCGCCGTCGGCACGTCGGCGTTCACGACGAGAGCAGGCCACTCGGAAACAACGGCGAGCGCGGCGGCGACGGCCTCGCCCTGGCCGCGGCCCGGATCGTCGACGACCTCCGCCCCGTGCTGCGCCGCCAGAGCGCGGGCGCGCCCGGCCTCGGCCTCAGTGACGAGGATCGTCGGCCCGACGACGGCCGCGGCGGCCAGAACCTCCGCAAGCATCGAGTGGGCCAACTCGGCCCGCGCCTCATTCGGGAGCTCGAGGCGCCGCTTGGCCGAGGCGGCGCGAAACGGCACGACGACGCTCGCCATCGCGGGGAGACTACCCCGGTGGACACGCCTCGCGATCCGCAGAACGCCGAGATCGCCGCCAAGCTCGACGCCTTCGCGACGCTGCTCGAGCTGGCAGGCGCGAACTCTTACAGCGTGCGCGCCTACCGGCGGGCCGCGGACGTCCTCCGCGACTCGGCCGTGCCCGTGGCGGAGCTCGTCCATTCGGGCCGGATCCGCGACGTCCGCGGAGTCGGCGAGGCGATCGAGACCCGGCTCCGAGAGCTCGTCGAGACGGGCGAGCTTCACGAGCTGCAGGAGCTGGAGGAGCGGATCTCGCCCGATCTCGTCGGAGTCGGGCGAATGCTCGGCTTGAGCGCGAAGCGCGCCATGCAGATCGGGGAGGCACTCGGCGTCCGGACGCTCGACGAGCTCCGCGAGGCGGCGAACGAAGGCCGGCTGCTCGAGGTGCCGGGCATCGGCCCCAAGACGGAGAAGAAGCTCCGCGCCGCCCTGGCCCAGGACCTGAGCCGGCCACCGCAGCGAGCATTGCTCCTCAACCGCGCTCGGGCGCTCGTCGGTGACATCGCCGAAGGGCTGGACGCAGAGCCGGCAGGCGACCCGCGCCGGTTCCGAGACCGGTGCGAACGCCTCGCGGTGGTCGCGACTTCGGACGATCCGGACGAGACGATCCGCCGGTTCGAACAGCTCCCGCAGATCGTCGCGCTCGTCGAGTGGGAGGACCGTCGCGCCGTCGGAGTCACCGTGGAGGGCGTCGCGGTGGAGCTTCGCGTGGCGCCGCCGAACCTCGCCGGAACCGAGCTGATCCGCGCGACCGGCGCCGAACCGTACGTCCAGGCACTCGAGCCCCTGCCCGAGGGTGGGAACGAGTTCGAGGTCTACGGCGCGCTCGGCATCCCCTGGTGCCCGCCGGAGCTGCGGGAACAGCCCTTCCGCGGCGAGCCCCCTCGGCTGGTCGAACGAGTCGACATCCGCGGCGAGCTCCACTGCCACACCACGTGGTCGGACGGGCGGGCCACCGTCGAGGAGATGGGCCGGGCGGCGATCGAGCTCGGCTACGACTACCTCGCGATCTGCGACCATACCAAGGCGGTCTCCGTCGTCCCGGGGCTGGACGCCGACCAGATCCGCCGCCAGGGCGAGGAGATCGCCGCAGCCAACGAGGCGCTCGCGCCGTTCAGGATCCTGCGCGGAAGCGAATGCGACATCCTCGCCGACGGCACGCTCGACCTTCCGGACGACGTGCTCGCCGAGCTCGACTGGGTGATGGCGAGCGTGCACGCCGGGCAGCGCGCGAGCCGGGCCGAGCTGACGAAGCGCACGGTCGAGGCCATGTATCACCCGTCCGTTTCGGCCATCAGCCACCCCACCGGCCGGCTGATCGACCGCCGCCCGCCGAACGCGCTCGACCTCGACTCCGCCTTCCAGGTCGCGCTCGAGACCGGGACCGCCCTCGAGACGAACGGCCTCCCCGACCGCCTCGACCTGAAGGACGAGCACGTCCGTCAGGCGGTCGAGGCCGGGATCCCGATCGTCGCCTCGACGGACGCCCACTCGACCCGCGGGCTCGGAAACATCGTCCTCTCGCTCGGGACTGCCCGGCGCGGCTGGGCCACGGCCGCCGACGTCGTCAACACGCGGCCGCTGGAGCAGATCCTGGGGTCGCGGAAGCCCGGCTTACTGAGCGCCTGAGCCCGGCCCGGTCGCCGTCCACTCGCGCAGGTCGTACCAGTGGCTCTCACGAAGAGCCTCGGCGACGAGCTCGTCGGTGTGCTCGGCGTTGAAGACGTGCTTGTCGAGGTCGCAGCAGATCGCGACCGAGTCGAGCGACCGTTCGGCGAGGGTCGCGAGCACCTCCGCGGGAAGCTGAGCCTCGGCGACGGTGTAGTGCTTGAACAGGAGGTCTGGAGCGCGCTCGATGAGGTCGGGCCAGTCGGGGCAGGTTCTGGTGCTCATGCGGTTTCGGCCTTCACCTTCGGCGTCTCGGAACCTGCCGGTTCCAGCGCCCACTCGCCGTCGAAGAGGAAGAAGCCCCGGGACTCGCCCTTCGGATCGACCGCGAACTCGGCCGCCTTCTCGACGCTGTGGTACCGCCGCGAGTGGCTCGCATCGGTGAGGGCCACGTTCAGCTGGAAGCGACCCTCGACGAGCGGAAGGCTCTCGACCTCGAAGCGGACGTCCGTCTGGCTGCCGTCCCAGCCGAGATCCCCAAGTCCGCGTTCCGCACGCCCGAGCAGGGCGCCGGAGGCGTCACGCAGCTCGATCAGGAGCCGCGGCGGCTCGACCGGCTCGCGCGGCTCCACGCGAAGCTTGACGACGAAGCGATCGCCGGCGGCGAACATGTCGCGCGGCCGGCCGTCGGCGCCCTCGATCCGCACATCGGTCACTCGTGCTTCGCCCGTCCCCCACTCGCGCAGGCCCGCCGCGCGCTCGGCCGGGTCTTCCTCGCCGGCGAGGAGCTCCTGGTACCTGCGGATCGCCTCGCTCGTCTCGCCGTCGTACTCCAGGACGCCCTGCCGGAGGAGCACGGCACGGTCGCACATGCGCTCGACCGCGGCTCCCGAGTGGGAGACGAACGCGATCGTGTTGCCGCGCTGCTTGAACTCCAGGATCCGGTCGATGCATTTCCGCTGAAACGCCTCGTCCCCGACCGCGAAGACCTCGTCGAGCAGGAGGATGTCGGCGTCCACGTTCGTGGCGACCGAGAAGCCGAGCCGCATGTGCATCCCCGAGGAGTACGTCCGGATCGGCAGGTCGATGAA
This sequence comes from uncultured Actinomycetes bacterium, assembly GCA_963754715.1. Taxonomy (GTDB): domain Bacteria; phylum Actinomycetota; class Thermoleophilia; order Gaiellales; family Gaiellaceae; genus JACDAN01. The sequence goes on from CAVWHA010000001.1 coordinate 21,820, forward strand.
CTTCCCGAGCTCGCTGAACTCGATGATGTCGTCGAGGCGCCGGTCGACCTCCTGGCGCTTGAGACCGTAGATCGACGCGCTGAGGTAGATGTTCTCGCGGCCCGTGAAGTCCGGGTGAAACCCGGCGCCGAGCTCGAGAAGCGAGCCGACCCGCCCCTCGACGGTGAGCCGCCCGCTCGACGGCTTGTAGACACCCGCGATCAGCCGAAGGAAGGTCGTCTTGCCGGAGCCGTTGCGTCCCATGAAGCCGACCGATTCGCCCGGCTCGATCCGGAGCGAGACGTCGCTGCACCGCGTTGACCTCGACCGGCCGGAGATGCCGCCGGCGGACGATCGCCTCCTTCAGCGTCACGTGCCGGGTGGGGTAGACCCGGAAGTTTCGGCTGACGTTCTCGGCGACGACGGAGCCTGGATTCATGCAGGCGAGGGTAGTCCAAGCGTGTTACGCACGAGTGAGGCCAGAGCCTGGATGAAGGCGGGATCGTCGTTCAGCGACTCGATCCGATCGAGCTCGAGGCCGAGCTCTGCCGCCTTCTCCCGCGCCTCGACGTCGATGTCCCAGAGGATCTCCAGGTGGTCGGAGACGAAGCCGACCGGCGCGACCAGCACCTTGCCGACGCCGCGCCTGTGGAGGTCGTCGAGCTCCTCGAGGATGTCCGGGCCGAGCCACGGCTCCCCCGTCGAGCTGGCGCTCTGGAACGCGAACGACCAGCGTTCGAGCCCTGCGCGCTCGGCGACGAGCCGCGAAGTCTCGAGAAGCTCGTCCTTGTACGGGTCGCCCATCTCGATGATGCGCTCAGGGAGTGAGTGCGCCGTGAAGACGACGTGTGCATCCGTCCCCCGTACCCGGTCGGCGAGCACCTCCAGAAACGGCTCGTGGTCGTGCCAGCTCTCGACGAAGCGGAGCTCGGCCCGCCCGGCGAGGCCCTCCTCGAGCCGCTCGCGATAGCCGGCGATGGAGAGCTTCGAGTAGTGGGGCGCGAGAACGAGGCCGACGACGCGCGTCGCGCCGCCGGCGAGCGCTCGCTCGGCAGCTCCTCCGATCCGCGGCCGCCAGTGCTTCATCCCGAGGTGGACCGGGATGCCGGTCTCGCGCTCCAGCGCCATCCGCTGCCGCTCGGTGATCTCGTCGAGCGGCGATCGGCCGCCGATCCGGCGGTAGCGCTCCGTCAGCTCCTCGACGGCGTCCTCGGACACCGGCCGACCCTCGCGGATGTCCTCCAGGTACGGCCGGATCTCCTCGGGCCTCGAGGGCGAGCCGTACGCCATCAAGACGACAGCGTCCTTCATAGAGCTAGTAACACTCTGTTACTTGCCCAGCGCGGGCGCCGCCGACCGCTCGTGCACCAGCTCGCGGAGACGGCGCAATGACGCCGGATCCGTGTCTGGCAGGACGCCGTGGCCGAGGTTGAAGATGTGGCCGGGCCGGCCGCCGGCGGCCTGGAGGATCGCATCGGTGGACGCCTCGACGCGGGCCCACGGGCCGAGCAGGAGCGCGGGATCGAGGTTTCCCTGGACGCCCCGGTCGTAGCCGACCCGCTCCCAACCGTCCGCGAGCGGAATCCTCCAGTCGAGCCCGATCACGTCGCCCCCGGCCGCCGCCATCGACTCCAGCAGGTGCGCCGTGCCCGTCCCGAAGTGGATCGTCGGCACCGAGAGGCCGCCGAGGATCCGCTCCGAGTACGGGGCCACGAACTCCTCGTAATCCTCGATCGTCAGGGCGCCGACCCAGCTGTCGAAGAGCTGGATGGCATCGGCGCCGGCCTCCACTTTGGCGCGGACGTAGCGCAGGAAGGTCTCGCTCAGCCGCTCCATCAGCTCGTGCCAGACCTCGGGCGAGCCGAACATGCAGCGCTTGGTCTTCACGAAGTCGCGCGTCGGCTTCCCCTCGATGAGATAGCCGGCGACCGTGAACGGCCCGCCGCAAAAGCCGACGAGTGCCTTGTCCGGCGCGAGCGAGTCACGGACGATGCGCACCGCCTCCAAGACGAACGGGACGGCCTCCTCCGGCTCCGGCACGCGCAACGCGCGGACGTCGTCGAGCGACTCGATCGGCCGCTCGATCACGGGCCCGACGTTCTCGACGAGATCGACGTCGACGCCCATCCCGATGACCGGCAGCATGATGTCCGCGAACATCACAGCGGCATCGACGCCGTGGGTCTCGACCGGCTCGAGCGTCACCTGCGCGCAGAGCTCGGGCCGCCGGCAGACGTCGAAGAGCCCGTACTGCTTGCGGATCGCGCGGTAGCCGGGCAGCGTCCGGCCGGCCTGGCGCATGAACCAGACGGGCGTGCGCTCGACGGGCTGCCGCTTCGCGGCTTGGACGAGGAGAGGCTCCGCCACTAGAGCTGAGCTGCGACCTGGTCGTCCATCCGGCGCGCGACGAGGACCCCGACGACCAGGACGACGCCGGACACGACGACGCAGTAGAGGACGTCGACGAGTCGTGGCCACACGCCGAAGAAGAGGGGGTCGCGGATCACCCGTACGAACGGCGAGACGAAGTTACCCCAGTAGATGATGCTGATCAGCCACCGCCGGTCAGCGAGCCCGGGGAGCTGGTCGAAGTTGTAGAAGACAGGCGTGAGAAAGAACCAGGGCAGGAAGATCGTCAGCAGCAGATGCTCGACGTCGCGGTAGACCACCGTGGCGTACGCCACGACGACAGCGAGCCCACTCGCGAGCGCGATCAGGGGGATCAGGAGCGGGAACACGGCCCAGAACGTCGTCCTGCGTCTCGGGGATGAAGATGAGATTGGCAACCAGCACGACGGTCAGCATGGCCCCGAGCGTCACGATGTTCGTCGCGACCACGGCGAGCGGCAGAAAATGACGCGGAAAGCGCACCTGCTTCACAAGCGAGGGCTGCGCGAAGAGACTCGAGCAGGCCATCTGCACCGCGGACTGGAAGAACACCCAGGTGACGAGGCCGGAAAGGATGAACAGCGGGTAGTGCTCGACCTCGAACGCCTTCAGCAGCACCGAGAAGACGAGCGTGTAGACCGCCATCAACGCGAGCGGGTTGATCAGCGTCCAGACCAGCCCGAGCACCGAGCCGCGGTACTTCCCGTGCAGCTCGCGCCGGAAGATGTTCATGAAGAGATCCGGATACCGGACGACGTCGGCGTAGAGGCTCATCACGGCGGGTCAGTCTAGTTTGCGCCTGGTTTTCGACGTCACGCCGCTCTCGCACCCGCGGACCGGGATCGGGAACTACATGCTCGGGATGCTGGGAGGCATCGCCGAGGTCGCAGGCGACGAGCACGAGCTCGTCTTCTTCGCGCCCACCGGGCCTCGGAACGCGCCCCGTGTGCGCGAGGCGCTGGAAGGGATTCCCGGCGAGCGCCGGATCCACGTGATCCCGCCGCCGACGAACGTGTGGCGCACGCTCGTGGAGTCGTGCAGGACGGCCCTCCGTCGAGCGGTTCGTCGGCCGCGCTCGACGTCTTCCACTTCTCGGACTGGATGTACCCGGCGCAGCGAGGCGGCCTGCGGACGACGACGGTCCACGATCTCGGCCCCATCCACTATCCGCAGTGGGTGGACGGCAAGACGCGCGCGCTCCACGTGCCAAAGGCCAGGCACGCCGCGAAGACATGCGACCTCATGTTCGCCAACTCCCGCTACACGGCCGACGACGTCGAGGAGACGCTCGGCTTCCCTCGCGAGCGGATCGTCGTCGCGTACCCCGGGCATCCACACGCGCTTCCAGCCTGAGGGGCAGGCCGCGGACCTCGGCTTCCCGTATCTCTTCACCGCCGCGTCCTTCGAGCCGCGGAAGAACCTCGAGACGCTGCTGGAGGCATTCGCCCTCATGCGGGCAGGGCGACCCGACCTGCAGCTCGTGATCGCGGGCGCCGGCGGCGAGGTCGCGCAGGAAGGAGTGCGGGCACTCGGGTACGTGGAGGACGTGGACCTCCCCCGTCTCTACCGGGGCGCCTCCGCGTTCGTCTTCCCGTCGCTTTTCGAGGGTTTCGGGATCCCGGTCGTCGAGGCGCTGGCCTGCGGGACGCCGGCCGTCGTGTCGTCCCACCCGTCCCTGGACGAAGCGAGCGGCGGGATCGCGATCCGCGTCGAGCCGAAGAGCCCCGAGGCGCTCGCGGCAGGGATCGAGCGCGCGTTGAGCGAAGGCCGGCGGCTCGCTCCGCGCGGCATCGAGCACGCGCGCAGGTTCACGTGGCGCGCCTGCGGCGAGGCGATGCTGCGCGGCTACGAAGGCGCCCGTGGCTGAGCTTCGGGTCGGGGTCGACGTCTCGCCGCTGCAGCTGACCGAGGCCGGCACCGCCCGATATGTCCGGAATCTCCTCGCCGGGATGGACGGCGTGGACGTTCGGCGCTATTCCTTTCCGGGCGCATCGCGCCCCGCGAAGGTCGCACGCGACACCCTCTGGTACCTCGGCGCCCTCCCGCTTCGCGCAGCGCGCGACCGGGTGGACGTCCTCCACTGCCCCGGCCACCGCGGCCCGCTCCGCTCCCGCGTCCCCGTCGTGGTGACCGTTCACGATCTCGCCGTCTTCCGCCACCCGGAGGCCTTCAACCGCTGGACTCGTAGCTACAGCCGCACCTTCCTCCCGAGACTGGCGCGAGCGGCGCGCCGCGTGATCGCGGTCTCCGAGTTCACGAAGGCCGAGGCCGTCGCCCTCCTGGGCGTCGATCCCGACCGGATACACGTCGTCGCGCACGGCGTCGCCTCTCCGTTCGAGCCGTACGGCCCGGCCGCGGGAGGCAGCTACGCCCTCGCGGTCGGAACGCTCGAGCCGCGGAAGAATCTGGCCCGCGCCGTGCTCGCCGCCGAACGCGCCGGTGTGGAGCTGCGGGTCGTCGGCCCTGCCGGGTGGGGCGACGTCGACATCGATACGGTCGGCTTCGTGGATGACGACGAGCTCGCGCGCCTCTACCGGGGAGCCCAATGCCTCGTCTACCCGTCGCTCTACGAGGGCTTCGGCCTGCCGGTCCTCGAGGCCATGGCGTGCGGCACACCGGTCGTGACCAGTGCGACGGGCGCGACCGCCGAGGTGGGAGGCGACGCCGCAGTCCTCGTCGACCCGCTCGACGTGGATGCGATCGCGGCCGGGATCCGCGAGGCGCTGGAGCGCCGAGAGGAGCTTCGAGCCGCGGGGTTGGAGCGGGCGGCGCAGTTCACCTGGGAGCGGGCGGCGCAGCAGACGATCGACGTCTACCGCGAGGCCGCGGCGTGATCGACGTGCTCCTCGACGCGGACGTCCTCGGCCGGCAGCGGACCGGTGACGAGACCTACGTCAAGAACCTCTTGCGGGAGCTTCCGGCGGCGGCGCCGGACCTTCACTTCGCCGCCGTGTCGCGGAATCCCGAGCTGATCCCGGCCGGAGTCGAGTCGATCGGCCTGGCGGCCGGATCGCAGGAGTGGAGGATGGCCTGGTCCTTCCCGCGGCTCCTGCGGCGGATCCGGCCGCAGCTCGCCCACTTCCAGCACTCCCTGCCACTGTTCGCCGGCGGCCGCTCGGTCCTGACGGTCCACGACCTCTCCTTCGAGCGGGAGCCCGAGCTGATGCCGCGAAAGGACCGCTTCGTCTTCAAGACGGTCGTCCCCCGCTCGGCACGGAGGGCGGACCGCGTCATCGCGGTCTCCGAGCGGACGAAGGAGGATCTGGCCGACCTGTACGGGATCCCCGAGGAGAAGGTGACCGTCATCCCCCACGGAGTCGACCCGATGTTCCGGCCGGGCGAGCGGCTGGGCGAGGGCGGCTACCTGCTCGTCGTCGGTGCCGTCCAGCGGCGGAAGGACCCGCGTGCCGCGGTCGACGCCGGGAACGAGCTCGGGATGCCGGTCGTCGTCGTCGGCCCGGAGCGCGAGCCGTCGCTCGCTCGACAGTTGCGTGAGCTCGGTGCGGAGCTCCGCGGCTACGTCGATCACGAGGAGCTCGCCAGCCTCTACCGGGACGCCACGGCGCTCGTCGTGCCGTCGCGCTACGAAGGCTTCGGGCTCCCTGTGCTCGAGGCGATGGCGAGCGGGACGCCCGTCGTCGCCGCGCCGGACCCTGCGCTCGTCGAGGTGGCCGGCGACGCCGCGGTCTTCGCCGACCAGGGCGATCTTTCGGGCGCGATCCTCCATGCGCTGGACCGCCGGCAGGAGCTTCGGGAAGCGGGGCTCGTCCACGTGCGCCGCTACAGCTGGGCGGAGGCGGCCCGCCGGACGGTCGAGGTTTACCGGAGCCTGCTTTGAGCGTCTCGGGCGTCGTCATCGTCCACGAGCCGGTTCCGGAGCTGGAGCGGTGCCTCCACGCCATCCGGCCCCAGGTCGACCCGCTGATCGTCATCTCCAACCTCGGCGTCGAGCTGCCCGTGCCCGAAGGCGCGCGGCTGATCCGCAACGACCGCCCGGTGGGCTACGCGGCCAATGCGAACCGCGGGATCGCCGAGACGGACTCGGAGTTCGTGGTCGTCTCGAACCCCGACACGGAGGCGGAGCCCGGCGCCGTCGCCTCGCTGCTCGGCTTCGCCGAGTTCAAGCCGCGCCTCGGAATCGCGGGCCCCGAGCTTCGGCACCCCGACGGCTCCATCAACCCCTCGCGCCGGCGGTTCCCCACGGTGTCGGGGACGATCGTCCGCCGGACGCCGCTCCGCCGCGCCTTCGGTCACACCCAGGAGAGGCACTACGGGCTGGACGAGGAGCCCACGGATCCGGTTCAGGCCGACTGGCTCCTGGGGGCGTTCCTCTTCCTCCGGCGGGCGATGCTCGACGAGCTCGGCGGCTTCGACGAGGGCTACCGCCTCTACGGCGAGGACATCGACCTCGCCTACCGTGCGTCGAAGGCGGGCTGGGAGCGCTGGTACGTCCCGGCCGCGAAGGTCGTCCACGCACACCAGGCCGTGACTGACAGAAAGCTCCTTACGCGCCGGACGCTCTGGCACTGGCGCGGAATTCTCCGATTCATCCGCAAGCACCCTGAGCGTTTGCGCGCCCTCTGACTAGACTCGCGCGGCCGTGGAGCGACTTCCGACACGACTCGAAGGGACGATCCTCCTGCAGCCGGCCGTCCACGGCGATCCACGGGGATTCTTCCTGGAGACCTACCGCCGGGACGCCTACCCTCAGGCGGGAATCGCCGATGACTTCGTCCAGGACAACCACTCGCGCTCCCGTCGAGGCGTCGTCCGAGGGATGCACTTCCAGCCCGGGCAGGCGAAGCTCGTCCGCTGCGCCTACGGCGCGATCCTCGACGTCGTCGTCGATCTGCGCCGCGGCTCGCCCACGTTCGGCGAGTGGGAGGGCTTTCAGCTGGACGACGAGCGCCATCAACAGCTCTACGTCCCTGACGGGTTCGCCCACGGGTTCTGCGTCCTGAGCGACCTCGCCGACCTCGTCTATAAGTGCTCGGCGTACTACGACCCCGCGGCGGAGTCGGGCTTCAAGTACGACGACCCGGACGTCGCGATCGAGTGGCCAGAGGTCGACCTGCTTCCCTCCGAGCGGGACGCCAAGGCACCTCTGCTCGCCGAGATCGCCGACGAGCTCCCGTTCGTCTACGCATCGTGAGCACCGAGCCGGCCGACGTCGTCCGCAGCGAGGCGGTCGCCTACATCGACGAAGTCGTCGCGCGTGCCGAGGGCATCACGCCTGACGAGAGTGGGTCGGCGGGGCCTACGCGCTCGACCGCAGCCAGGATCGTCCCCGGCTTCGTGAAGCGCCTTTTCGTCCGCTCGATGACCTACGTCCTGCGTCATCCGTTCAACCACCTCGCCCATCCGATGCAGGTTCAGGTCGAGCACCAGGGAGCCGAGCTGCGGGCCATGGTCCAGGCCGCGCACCGGCGGGCGGACCAGGCCTACCACGCGGCCCAGCGCGGACACCCCGACCTCGACAGCTGGCGGCGGGCGGCGCAGGCCGCGATCGAGGAGCTCGAGCAGCAGGTGCGAACGCTCCAGGCGCGGATCGACGAGCTCGAGCGCGGTCGCTGACCCGTGAAGGTCGGAATCGCCAAGCCGGACTTCGGCTTCGTCGGCGGCTACGAGCGGGTCATCGAGCGCATCGCGGTGGAGCTCAACCGACTGGGCCACGAGGTTCTCTGGTTGCGGCTGAACGCGATCGACGTCCCGCGGCTGCCCTACGAGGTTCCGCTCCCACGGCACATCGCTCCCGAGCTGTGGGAGTTCCAGCGCTACGTCGCGCTCATGCAGACCTTCGGGGAGCTCGACACGTCGGGCGTCGACCTGATGATCTCGACGCAGCCTCCGTCCTTCGCGGTCGAGCATCCGCGCCACCTCTCGGTCTTCTCGCACCACGCCCGGATCTACTACGACCTGGCTGAGGTCCACGTCGCCGCCGGGTTCGCCGACCCCGAGATCCACGAGCACATCTCCCAGGCTGTGCGCCGACTCGACCAGCCGCGCTTCGAGGCCGTCTCGTGCTTCCTGGCCGCATCAGAGGAGGTCAAGGACCGCCTCGAGCGGTTCAACGGCCTGACCGGCAACGTCCTCGTCTACCACGCGGGCGTCGCCTTCAGGGACGACCTGCCCGAGGACGCGGAGCGCGAGACACCGGGTGAATACGCGATCTGCGTCGGCCGCCACGAGTTCCCGAAGCGCGGGGAGCTCTTCATCCAGGCGCTCAAGTATCTGGCTCCGTACCGCGGCGTCCTCGTGGGCGGAGGGTCGCGTCTGCCCTGGCTCCGCTCGCTCGACACGCGACTGAGCATCTCCGACGTCGACCTCGACGCCCTGACACCGGAGGATCTCTGGCTCAACACCGGCGCGACCAGCTCTCTGGAGTTCTCGCTCTTCGGCTCCAACGTCGAGTTCGTCGAGGATGCTCCCGGCGACGAGCTCCACGGTCTCTACGCCGGCGCGCTCTGCGCGGTCGCCCCGGCCTACCTCGAGGACTACGGACTGACGGCGGTCGAGGCGATGACCTACGGCCTGCCGCTGATCGTCTGCGACGACGGAGGCGGCCTGAAGTGGTTCGTCGAGGACGGCGTGACGGGCTTCGTCGTCGAGCCCACGGGCCGGGCGATCGCCGACGCGATCACCAGGCTGCGGAACGATCCCGCCCTGGCTGCCGAGATGGGCCGTGTCGCCCGCGAACGGGCACGGGACTTCACCTGGGAGAGCGCGATGGAGGAGATCCGGCGCGGCCTCGACCTCGTGACCTCATAGCGCGAAGTAACGTCCACCCTGTGACGGTCGACCCCTCACAGAGCGCGGAACTGAGGCTCGCACACGAGGCTCTTGCCCGGCGGGTCGTCGAGGAGCGGCTCGCCTTCGCCGATCGCGTGCAAGAGGTTCTCGACCACGCGCACCACCTACAGAGAGAGCTGGACGAGCGGCTCGAGGAGCTTCGCCGGCTGCGCGAGCGCACCGACGCGGATGCAACCGCGCTCCGCACCCGGGTCGACGAGCTGCACGGCGAGCTGGTCCAGGCCCATGGCGCGCACCAGGAAGTCGTCGAGTCACGGTCGTACCGGTACACCCGGCCGCTCAGAGGGCTCGGCAAGGCGCTGCGCCGGCAATGAGGACGACCGTCGTCATGCCGGTGTACGGGAACTGGCCCGTCGTGAAGCGCGCCGTCGCCGCGTTGAGCACGCAGCTCGGGCCCGACCGCGAGCTCGTGGTCGTGGACGACGCATCCCCGGAGGCCGGGCCCGACGATCTCACGGCGGCAAGGGTGATCCGCAACGACGAGAGCATCGGGTTCGGCCCGTCCTGCAACCGCGGCGCCGCGGAGGCTCGGGGGGAGCACCTCTGCTTCCTCAACAGCGACTCGCTCGTCGAGCCGGGCGCACTCGACGCTCTCGAACAGGCGGCCGGCGACGAGCGGAACGGAGCGGTCGGCTCCATCCTGCTGAACGAGAACGGCACGATCCAGGAGGCCGGGTGCGCGATCGGCCGCGAAGGAACCACCTTCCCGCTCGGACGCGGCTCGACCGTCGACGATCCCCGCTGGTCGTTCCGACGGGAATCCGACTATGCGTCGGCGGCCTGCCTGCTCGTCCGCCGACCGGCGTTCGAGGAGCTCGGCGGCTTCGACGACCGCTACGCACCCGGCTACTACGAGGACGCCGACCTGTGCCTTCGGCTGGCCGAGCGCGGGCTCCGCACCGTCGTCGAGCCGGCCGCGCGCACCGTGCATCTCCAGTACGGCTCAGGCTCGCGCGAGCGCGCCACGGCGCTTGTCCGGCGCAACCAGGCGACGTTCATGGAGCGCTGGGGCGATCGGCTCTCCCACCGGCCGGTCGTCGTCGCCGCGCATCCGTGGCCACACAGGCAACTGGCGCTCCGGGATGCGATCGCCCTCACTCGGTTCCTGGTCTTCGACGATGCCGAGCTCGCCCGGGACCTTGCGGCCCGCTGGCCGGGCTCGCGGGTGACGCTGGTCGGTGCCGAAGGCGGCGAAGGGATCGAGGCGGCCGCGCCGGATGACCTCGGGGAGTGGCTCGAGGAGCGGCGGTACCACTACTCGGCAATCCTTGGAGCAGACGAGCGTCACACTCCGGCGCTCGCGCGCTCGCAGCCCCAGGCGATCAGGCTGGCGCGCGACAGCAGCGAGCTGGCTGCGAGCCTGGCCGCCGCAGGCGTCGCGCCCCCAGGCGAGGAGCCGCGTGGCTGAGGGCGTCAACCTCGTCGGGTTCTTCAACGCCGAGTTCGGCCAGGGCGAGGTCGCACGCCGGCTCGATCGGGCACTGCGCCACGCGGAGATTCCGCACACGACGGTCCCCTACGAGCAGATCCCTCACCGGCAGGACCATGCGTTCGACCACTCGGGCGCCGGGCAGCTGCACGACGTCAACATCATCTGCCTCAACGCCGAGCACCTGCTGGGCTACGTCGAGGGCGGCGCGGGCGAGCTCCTGGCGGATCGCATCTCGGTCGGAGTCTGGTTCTGGGAGACGGACCTCTTCCCCGAGTACCTCCGGCCGGCGCTCAAGTACGTGGACGAGGTCTGGGTTGCCAGCGAGTTCGTCGCCGAGGCAATTCGGGCGGTGACCACCACGCCGGTCCGGACGTTCCCGCTCCCGGTCGAGCGGCCGCCCGAGAGCGCGGTGACGCGTGGGGCACTCGACCTCCCGGAAGACCGCTTCGTCTTCAGCTTCGTCTTCGACTTCTACAGCACGATGGCCCGGAAGAACCCGGACGGCCTCGTCAGCGCGTTCACCAGAGCCTTCCGGCCGGACGACGGAGCCTTCCTGGTCGTCAAGAGCATGAACGGCGATCGGTTCTCCGACGACCTGCGGCGGCTCGAGGAGGCGGCCGAGGGGCGGCCCGACATACGGATCGTGGACGGCTTCGTTCCCAGCGATCAGGTTTCCGCGTACACGTCGCTGGCGGATTGCTCGGTCTCGTTGCACCGGAGCGAGGGCTTCGGGCTCACGCTCGCCGAGGCAATGTCGCTGGGCAAGCCGACGGTCGCCACCGGCTACTCCGGCAACCTGGCGTTCATGAGCGACGACAACTCGTACCTGACCCGCTACGAGTTGACGGAGCTCTCGGAGGACGTCGGTCCCTATCCGGCGGGCTCGACCTGGGCGGAGCCCGATGTCGCCCATGCCGCGGAGCTCATGCGACGCGTCGTCGAGCAGCCCGACGAGGCGAAGGAGCGCGGCGAGCGGGGCCGTCAGACGATCCTTTCCGACCACTCCCTCGAACACACGGCCGCATTCCTCGCCGAGCGGGTGCCGGAGCTCCATCGGATCCGCGAGGAGCGCCCCACGCTGATCACGCCGGCGGCTCGCGCAACCCGGTTCCTCGCCACAGGCCCGCGGATGGACTGGTCCGTCCCGTCCCGGCACGGGCGGCTCGGGCTTCTCTACCGGCGCCTGCTCCTGCGGCTCCTGAGGCCGTACACGATGCGCCAGCGCGAGCTCGAGCACACCCTGGTCGACGGGCTCCGCGAGCTCGAGCTCAGATCCGAGGAGCTGCGCCGCCGGGTCGAAGAGCTCGAGCGTCAGCGAGGCGGCAGGTAACGGATCTCGAAGACCCGGAGCCCGAGCAGCCGAAGGTCGCCCGGCGTCTCGGCCGTCGCCGACGCCACCGGAATGGCGAGGAAGACGTCGCAGAACCCGTCGCGAGGGCGAAGCTGAATCGTGAGCACCTTGCGGGCCGGGAAGGCCCGCACCCTGAGGCGGCCGGTTTCGCCGCCGTGCTGTAACACGGTCACGCTGAACGGCCGCGGATGGAGCTTCGGATTGGTCTCGACGGTGAGCCGCAGGGATCCGCCTGAACAGTCGTAGCGCCTGTACGCAGCAGTCGAGCTCGTCCAGAGGTCGGGGTAGAGCCCCTGGAAGTTCTCGATCGCGAGGAGGGGACCGTCGATCCGATAGACGACCATCGCGGTGAGCTCGTTTCTCGCGACGACCTCTCCGCGGAACTTCGACCAGATGTCGGTGACGACGTAACGAAGCACCAGCGGATCGCCGAGGTACTCGACGCGGCCGCTGGGCAGGATCGACGCCATTCGCTGGCCGAAGCTGTCATACGGCTGCGACAGCGCGTACACCGGCCCGACGCTGCGGTTGTAGAACTCGCTCTCCCAGAAGGAAAACTGGTTCCCTGCGCCGGTCCAGACCTCCGCGACATCGGCCTCGTCGCCAACGGCACGGTCGATCCAGTTCGGCACCGGCCTGGCGCCGGCGTCGTACGCGCCCTGCGAGGCCTGGTGGATCCTCGCCTCGACCGGCCTGATGGCCGCCCCGTAATAGAGAAGCACCGCGATCGGCAGCAGCACCGCGAAACGGCGCGGAATCAGCACGACGATCAGGGCGGCAATCACCGCCGCGCCCACGACCACCTCGTCGATGGAGCCCGCGCTGAAGATGCGGTCGCGCCAGCGCCAGACCGGCAGCAGCCCGATGGTGTCGTGCACCGCGGTCTCGTTCAGAAAGCTGTTGATGGGCAAGGCGGCCGGCAAGGCCGCCGTGAAGAGTGCGGCCGGTGCCAGCGCCCACCACGGTCGCGGGAGCCCTTGCGCGATCCACGCCACGAGCGCGATGAAGAAGAGCGGAGCGACGTGGAAGAGGTACCGCTCCTCGATGCGCTGTGCGACCGGGGTGTTCGCAAACGCCGACACGACGACGACGAACCAGAAGAAGAGGGAAGCAGCGGCGGCCGCGAAGACTCTGTACTCCCGCGCAGCGGCAGGCCTGAGATTGAACAGGCAGACGATGAGAAGCGCCGCGAAGGGAAAGACACCGAGGAGGATCACGAGCTCGGCGAGGTGGTACAGAGCCCAGTGCGCGACGTCGGGGATGCTGTACGAGTAGCTCGTCAGGGCGATGTACGCACCGAGCACCTCGCTCAGGCTCTCGCCACGCAGTAGCTGGCGCAGGACGACGCCGAAGGCACCGAGGGCGAGCAACAGCCAGGTCAGCCGGAACGCCCAGATCCCGCGCCAGAAGCGCCGCCAGTCATCCAGCACGGCGACGAGCAGGATCGCGGTCACGAGCACCGGGACAAAGGTCGCCGCCTGGGCTCGAGTCAGGTAGCCGATGCCGATTCCGAGGACGAGCAGCGCCTGCCTGGCAACCGTCGGCCGCTCGAGGGCGCGGACGAGGAGCAGGGCCCAGGTCGCTGTCAGCGGGTAGAACGCGTTCTCGGTCATCACGGTGCCGGTGTACGTGAGCGACGGGATCGCGAGCGAAAGTGCGGCCGCTGTGAGTGCCAGGCCGCGGGTCACGAGTCGGCGGGCGAGGAAGTAGACGGGGACGGCCGTCAGCGACATGAGGAGGGCGTTGATCGCCTTCACAGCGTCCTGTGCGCTGGGAACAGCGTCGAACAGCACGAACGCCGGCGAGATCAGCAGCGGGTAGACGACGCCGAGCCCGTTCGTCCCGGGGTTGTCACGGATCGAGAAGTGCCCTGTGTAGGCGAGCGACTTCGCGAGTTCCGCGTACACCGTCTCGTCCGGAAAGATCCAGGCCGCCGGATCGCCGATCGCGTACAGGAACCGAAGCGCCGCTGACAGACAGACGAGGGCGGCGAGGAGAACCCAGGTGGGGAGGCTCAACCGGGGGGCGCCGGTCATGCGGGGGCCTCGTAGGAGAACTCGAATTTTAGGCCGAGGGCACGCTGGTCCCCGCCCCGGTTGACGGACGCCGGCGTCACGGTCGGCATCGTGTACGTCACCGCGCAGACGCGGCCGCGCCGGCGAAGAGGCACCCGGAGGGTGCTCTGGCCGGTGGGCCGGACGGTCGCCGTGAACTGCCCACCGCCGTCGACTGCCGCGGTCACCGGCACAGGCACGGGGTGGAGATTCGCCTCGCTCCTCATGTACGCGACGACTGTCCCACCCTTGCAGCCGAACCGCTGGTACAAGACCTGGGGGCCCGACCAGCGGTCACGGTAGAGCCCGTCCACCCGCTGACGGACGATCAGACGCCCCGCGGTCTCGTAGACCCACATGTCGAGTTGGCGCGCGACGAACGTCCCGCGCAGCTCCGTGTCGACGTCGGTGAGCGTGTACTGAGAGCTGACGGGCTTCCCGGCCGTGCCGCGGACGAGTCCGCTCGGATCCACTGAGATGTCGACCAGACCCGGGAGCCCGTCGTAGGGCCCAGGAAGGCTGTAGAGGGGGCCGATGCTGCGGTTGAAGAACTCCGCCTCCCAGAAGCGAAACTGTTCGCCTGCCCAGTAGAGGCTCGCGACATCCGCCTTGATCCCGACCGCACGATCGACCCAGTCCCGCGGCGATCCGATCGTCACGAACGCGTCTTCCGAAGCTCTGTGCGTGAAGCCTTCGACGGGTCGGCTGGCGGCGGCGAAGTAGAGCGCCACCAGTCCCATCGCGAGAGGGGCCAGCCATCGCCGCGGGACCACGACGAAGAGGGCGGCCGCGGCGATCGCGGCCGCGGCGACGACGTCGTCGATCGATCCGGCGCTGAGGAAGCGGTCACGCCAGCGCCAGAGCGGAAGCAGCCCCGGGGTGCTGTGGATGATCGTCGTGTTGAGGAACGTGTTCAGCGGTAGGGCGAGCGTCAGCGTCCCGGCGAAGAGAGCAGCCGGTGCGACCGCCCACCACGGACGAGGGGCCCCTTGCCCGATCCACGCCCCAAGCGCGATGAAGAACAGGGGCACGACGTGGAAGAGGTTGCGCTCGAGGACCCGCTCGACTGTCGGAGTGGTCGCAAAGGCGGCGACGACGACCACGAACCAGAACACGGTTCCCAGCCCGACGGCCGCCAGGATCCTGTTCTCGCGGGGCGCCCCCGGCCGCAGGCCCCAGATCGTCATCAGGAGGAACGCCGCGAAGGGAAAGAAACCGAGGAGGATGTCGAGCTCGGCGACGTGATAGAGCGACCAGTTCGCCAGTTGACCGATCGTGTATTGCCGGTCGAGCACGGCGGCGTAGGCGCCGAGCAGCTCCCGAAGCGGCTGGTCTCGAAGCGCCTGGCGGATGAGCGCGAGCGGCACCGCGAGGGCAAGGAGCCCCCAGGTGGGCCAGAAGGCGACGAGGCCGCGCCAGAGGCGCCCGGGCATCCGCGCTCGACCGGCCTCCACCGCGTCGAGGAGCACGACGATCGCGATCGCCGTCACGAGGGCCGCGACGAGCGTCACCGCCTGGACCTTCGTGAGGATCGCAGTGACCAGCAGGCCGACGACGGCGGCCTGACGCAGCGCGGTCGGGCGCTCGAGCGCCCGGAAGAGAGCCAGAACCCAGAGAGCCGTCAGCGGATAGAAGGCGTTCTCGGTCATGACGTTTCCCGTGTAGGTAAGAGTCGGGATCGCGACCGAGAGGGCCGCGGCGGCGAGTGCGAGGCCTCGGGCCGCGAACCGCCGGGCGAGCAGGTAGACGGGAAAGATCGTGAGCGACATGAGCAGCGAGTTGATCGCCTTGACCGCGTCGTAGGCGTCGGGAAGCCGGTCGAAGAGCAGGAACGCCGGGGCGATCAGGACCGGATACACCGGCCCGAAGCCGCCCGTCCCCGGGATCTCGCGGATCGCGAATCTCCCGGTGTACGCGAAGGCCTTGGCCGGCTCCCAGTAGTGCAGCTCGTCGCTGAAGATCCACGGCGCCGGGTCGCTGATCGCCCAGTTGAGGCGAAACGCGAACGAGAGGACGAACAAGCCTGAGAGCAAGGCCCAGGTCGGAAGGGGCAAGGACCAGGGTACGAGGCGGCTTCGCCTCCGCGTTGGGGCCGTCGACCTCCGATCCGGCGGGCCGCGGCATCGGGCGATCGTAGTCGCTAGCGTCCGCTCGATGGCGTCAGAGCAGCCGAGCGTCGCCGTCGTCGTCGTCAACTTCAACGGCGGCGAGATCGTCGAGCAATGCCTGGAGGCACTGGCGGCTCAATCGCGCCTCCCAGAACGGACGATCGTGGTCGACAACGCCTCCGAGGACGGTTCTCCGGACCGCATCGCCGCCCGCTTCCCCCAGGTGGAGCTCATCCGCCTCGACCACAACGCGGGGTTCGCGGCTGCGAACAACGTCGGAGTCCGCACGGCCGAGGACTGCGAGTGGGTGGCGCTCGTCAACCCGGACGCCTTTCCGGAGTCGACCTGGCTCGAGCGCCTGCTCGAGACGGCCGAAGCGAAGCCTGAGTTCAGCTTCTTCGGGAGCCTGCTCGTGCGCTCGGAGGATCAAGAGCAGATCGACGGGACGGGCGACGCCTACCACGTGAGCGGCATGGCCTGGCGACGGGACAACGGACGTCCACTCGCCGGGGCCCACCTCGAGCCCGGCGAGATCTTCTCTCCCTGCGCGGCAGCCGCGCTGTACCGGCGGGAGGCGTTCCTCGCCGCAGGCGGCTTCGACGAGTCGCTCTTTGCGTATTACGAGGACAGCGACCTCGCCTTCCGGTTGCGCCTACTCGGGGAACGCTGCTTCTACGAGCCGGCCGCGGTCGTCCGTCACCTCGGCTTCTCCACCGCGGGAGAGGAGAGCCCGTTCACCGTCTACCACTCGCAGCGGAACCTCGTGTGGGCCTGGGTCAAGAACATGCCGACGCCGCTCCTGCTCGTGTACCTCCCGCAGCATCTGCTGGTGAATGCTCTGAACATCGGGTACTACACGGCGAGAGGCCAGGCGCGGCCGGTGCTCCGGTCGAAGCTCGATGCGCTTCGCGGGCTGCCGGCGGTCTGGAAGGAGCGGCGCGAGCTCCAGCCGCGCCGGGTCGTCTCCGCGAGAGATCTGCGTGCCCAGATGGAAACCGGTGCGGGCGCGTACCTAACCGGGTTCAAGCGGGCGTGGGCGACATGGCGCCGGCGACGTACGCCTCAGGCCGCTCAGAGCAGCCGTCGGACGAGAGCCCAGTAAGCCGCGAGCATCGGGTTCACGAACCGGACCGCCTTCGGCAGCTCGATCATCGCGGGATCCAGGATCGGCGTCAGCTGGGCGGCGAGCTCTCGGTCCCTGACCGTCCTGGCCGACTGCAGGCGGCGCCTGTGCCCGAGGATCCAGCGCGCGTTGCCGCCGACCCAGCGCCAGCCGCGGGCCTTCGCCCCGAACCAGCCCTCGCGAAGCGAGACGAGCGTCAGGCCGATTTCGGCGAACAGCAGCACCGGCGCGAGCAGCAGCAGCAGTCGCGTCGAGTACGCCGAAGCGACGAACACGATCCGGTTCCGCTCCATGAAGTAGTACTTCTCCGGATTCCGTTCGTGCTCGTACTCGTGCAACACGTCGGCCGCCGGATTCAGGACGTTCCGATGCCCCCGCATCCGAGCGCGCCAGCCGAGCTCGAGATCCTCGTGGTAGAGGAAGAGCTCTTCGGTGAACCCGCCAAGCTCCTGGAACAGCTCCCGGCGCATCGCCAGCACCGAGCCGTTCGCGTACGTGACCTCGCGCGGTTCGGTAATCGTGCCTGCCGGCTCTCCGAGGCCTGCTGACCACCCGAGCCCCGCGATGTGGATCACGGCCCCCCGGGAGTTGAGCTTCTCCGGATCCGAGAGCAGCAGCAGCCTCCCCATCGCCGCGCCGACGTCGGGCTCCAACACCGTACGAGCGAGCTCCTCCACCGCTCCGGGTTCAACGACCGTGTCCGGGTTGAGGAAGAGGAGAACGTCGCCGCGTGCCCGTTCGGCTCCGAGATTGCAACCGGCGGCGAAGCCGACGTTCGATCCGGGCCGCACGACCTCAGTCGCCGGCCTCGCCGCGGCCGCGGCGATCTCGGGCCCCTCGTCGCCGTTGTCGACAACGATCACCTCTTTGTCGGCGCCGTCCTGCTCGAGCGAATCGAGGCAACGGAGCAGCGCGGGACCCGCGTTGTAGGCCACGATCACGACGGAGACCACCACGCGCGTGAGCGTACTGACGACCCCGGCCCCTAACAGATTCTTCAGTGCGCTTTGTTAGCTTGAACGCCGTGTTCGATGAGCACGCGATCGCCGTGTCAGTCGTCATCCCCTGTCTGAACGAGGAGGCGGGCGTCGCCGACGTCGTCAGGGATGCCTGGGCCGGAATCAACGCGTCGGGGCGGCCCGGGGAAGTCATCGTCGTCGACAACGGCTCGACGGACCGATCGGTCGAGCTCGCCGAGGAGGCAGGCGCTCGAGTCGTCCACGAGCCGAGACCCGGCTACGGGAGCGCCTACCTGCGCGGCCTCGCCGAGGCGCAGGGCGAGTACATCGTGATGGCCGACGCGGACGGGACCTACCCGGTCCACGACCTACCGGCGTTCGTCGACCTCCTCGAGTCCGGCAACGATCTCGTCCTGGGATCTCGCTTCAAGGGAAAGATCCACAGCGGCGCGATGCCGTGGGCCCATCGCTGGATCGGCAACCCGATCCTCACCTTCATCCTCAACGTGTTCTTCGGCGTCCGCGTCTCGGACGCACACTGCGGCATGCGCGCGATCAGGCGCTCCGCCGTGCCGAGGCTCGACCTGCAGGCGACGGGCATGGAGTTCGCCTCGGAGATGATCCTCAAAGCCTCGAAACGGAAGCTGCGCGTCGACGAGATCCCGATCGACTACCGGCCGCGCATCGGCGAGTCCAAGCTCAACACCTGGCGCGACGGCTGGCGCCACTTGCGCTTCATGCTCCTGCACAGCTCGACCTTCCTCTTCCTGATCCCGGGCCTCGTACTGATGGTGCTCGGGCTGGCGATCATGCTTCCCCTCGCCACCGGACCCGTGCACGCTTTCGGCCTGACCTGGTACATCCACGCGATGATCGCCGGGTCGCTCGCGACCCTGGTCGGCGCGCAGATCGTCCAGCTCGGCCTCTTTGCCCGCAGCTACGCGCTCCTCTACATGAACGAACACGACCCGCTGCTCGAGCGCGCGTGGGCGCGGGTGAGACTCGAGCACGGCCTGCTCCTCGGCGCGGCGTTGACGCTGATCGGCGGCGGCGTCCTGATCGCGATCTTCGTCGAGTGGGCATCCGGGGGCTTCCGGGAGCTCGGCCGCGTCCACGAGGCGCTGTTCGGCATGACGCTCGTCGGCCTGGGGATGCAGACGCTCTTCGGCTCGTTCTTCCTGAGCGTGCTCGGCCTCCGCAAGCACCTGCTGCTCGGCGCCGCCGAGACACAGGCCGAGGCCGGCGACGCCGCCCAGAAACGCGACCTCGTGGGCGCCGGGTCCGACCGGCCTTGAACGCCCGCGCTGCAATCGACCGGGTTCTTGCCCCCCGGTCTCCGGTCATGCGCGCCCCGTGGATCAGGCGCCGGGTCTGGCCCCTCCTCGCCCGCGAGTCGAAGTTCGTCCACCGCCATCTCGACGGGTTGAAGGGGATCGAGATCGGCGCGTCGGCGCACAACGACTACGGGGTCGATGCGCTCAACGTCGACCGGTACCCGGAGATGGACACGGTCTACAAGCAGGAGGAGTGGAATCTCTGCGGGCGGAAGAGACCGATCGACGTGGTCGCCCCCGGCGACGACCTGCCCTTCAAGGACGATGCGGTCGACTTCGTGCTCGCCTCACACGTCATCGAGCACTTCCCCGATCCGATTCGAGCCCTCGAGGAGTGGGTGCGCGTCGCGCGCCGGTACGTTCTCGTGGTCGTGCCGCACCGCGACCGCACGTTCGACCACGATCGCGAGTTGACGCCAATCGAAGAATTCGCGCGGCGCCACGAGGAAGGGCTCGCCGCCGAGGAGGATCAGCATTGGTCGGTCTGGACGCTCGAGAGCTTTCTCGCCATGTGCGATCGATTCGACCTGAAGGTCGTCGACAGTCTTGATCCCGACGACAAGGTCGGGAACGGGTTCATGGTCGCCATCGACGCTTCGCGCTGAGTGACGGTAGCCCGCCAGGTCGCCTGGAACACGGCGGCCCAGACCGGCGCCCGGGTGCTCGTGCTCGGCCTTGCCGTGGTGACCACGGGCCTGCTCACGCGCTACCTCGGGGTCGCGGCCTACGGCGACTACATCGTCGTCACGGTCTACATCTCCTTGTTCGCCCTGCTCTTCGACTGGGGCATTCCGATGATGCTGGCTCGCGAGATGCCTCGCGTGGAGCGCCCGAGTGAGCTCTTCGGAGAGGCGCTGGCGCTGCGCATCGTGCTGGCGCTCCTCGTTTGCGGCCTTGCCGCCGGCGTCGCATTCCTCTTCTACGGCGGTGGTGACGACGAGCGCATTCGGAACGGAGTCCTGATCGCGCTGCCCACGATCCTGGCCGTCGCAATCTCGACGACGGTGGCTTCGGTGTTCCAGGTGCGGATGCGAATGGACAGAGTCGCCGCCGCCGAGATCGTGTCCCAAGGCCTTACGGGTGCCTTGATCGTCGTGCTCGTCCTGACCGACCAGAGCTTCTACTGGATCGTCGCGGCCACCGTCGTTGCGACGACGGTCAACGCCGGCCTGCTGTACGCGCTCTCGCGCCGGTTGCTCCCCTCGCGGCTAGCCGTGAACCTCCAGCACTGGCGCCGGCTGATCCGCACCGCTTTGCCGCTCGGGCTCGCCGTCGTGGTTGCGACCATCTACTTCCGGGCCGATGCGCTGCTGCTCTCGCTGCTCCAGGGCTCGGAGGACGTCGGCATCTACGGTGTCGCCTTCCGCTTCTTCGAGATGACGATTCCGTTCCCGGCGTTCTTCCTGGCACCCGTCTTCCCACTGCTCTCGGTTGCCGCGGTGAGCACTGCCGGCCTCACGGAGTTCTCGCAGATCGTCCAGCGTTCGCTCGACGTGCTCGTCGTCGCCGCGGTCCTGGTCGTCTCGGTGACCCTCGCGCTTGCGCCCGGCATGGTTCGGCTCGTCGCGGGAGAGTCGTTCGAGCGCTCGGCGCTGCCGCTGCGCATCCTGATCGTCGGCGCGGGCCTCACCTTTCTCGGCAGCCTCTTCATGTTCGCCCTCGTCGCGCTCGACCGTCAGCGGACGGTTCTGCTGATCAGCCTGGCCGCCCTCGTGGCGAATGTGGCGCTGAACCTCGCGCTGATCCCGCGCTACAGCTACAACGCCGCGGCTCTCATCGCCACGGGCTCGCAGGCCTTCTCTCTTTCCTGCGCCGTCTATCTCGTGCATCGCTACACCGGGCTCGTCCCGTCGCTGCGAGTGATCTCGAGGGCGTTGGTGTCCGGGGCCGTCGTCGTCTTGGTGCTGCTCTTCCTCCCGACCCCGCTCCTCGTCGGCCTCGTCGTCGGGACGCTCCTCTACGTGCTGCTCCTCTTTGCGCTGCGCGTGGACCGCGAGCTCGACCTGCTACAGCTGCTCCGCGGGACGACTCCGTGAGCAAGCTGCTGCTGGTCTCGAACGACCACATCGGCCGCGAGATGGCCGGGCCGGGAATCCGGTACTACCAGTTCGCCAGGAAGCTCTCCGAGCGGTTCGACGTCACGCTCGTGGCGCCGAACGAGGTGGATCTCGAGCTCGACGGCGTCGAGATCCTGCAGGCGAAGGACCTCCGGTTCGCCGAGCTGAAGCGGACTGCCGAGCACTACGACGTCGTCGTCACGCAGCGGCTCAGTCCGCGCGCGATGCGATACCTGGCCGGAACGAAGACGCGCGTGATCTACGACCTCTACTGCCCGTTCGTCACCGAGCATCTCGGAGGGTTCGCCGGCGAGAGCGGCTCCCGCGCTGGCGGGAGCTGGCCTATCGCGCGAGCACGATGCTCCAGGAGCTCTGCCTCGCCACGGGCGACGCGTTCATCTGCGCCAGCGAGGCCCAGCGCGATCTCTGGCTCGGATATCTCGGAGCGTTGGGCCGCATCACCGTGGACCGCTACCAGCACGATCCGTCACTCGAGGAGCTGATCACGGTCGTTCCGTTCGGGATCGACTCCGATCCTCCGGCGGCCACGAATCCGGCCCTGAAGGGAGTCGTGCCCGGAATCCGAGAGACGGACAAGGTCCTGCTCTGGGGCGGCGGGATCTGGAACTGGTTCGACCCACTGACCCTGATTCGCGCCGTCGGCCGGATCTCCGAGAAGCGTGACGACGTCAAGCTCTACTTCCTCGGGGTCAAGCACCCGAACCCGGACATCCCCGAGATGCAGATGGCGGGCCAGGCGGTCGCGCTCGCCCAGGAGCTCTCGCTCCTCGACCGCGTCGTCTTCTTCAACCACGACTGGGTCCGGTACGAGGAGCGTGCGAATTACTTCCTGGACGCCGACGTGGGCGTGTCGACGCACTTCGCGAGCGTCGAGACCCGCTTCGCCTTCCGCACCAGGATCCTCGACTACTTCTGGGCGGGGCTGCCGACGGTGACGACGGGCGGCGACGTGCTGGCCGCACTCGTGGAGAGCAGCAACCTCGGACGGACAGTCGCGCCCGGCGACGTGGACGGCTGGGCTGCAACCCTCGAAGCGGTGCTGGGCGACGACGACGAACTGGCCCGAATCAAGGCCAACATCGAATCCGTGCGGGCCGAGCTGCTCTGGCCGAGGGTCATCGAGCCGCTCGCCGACCTCGCCGCCGTGCAAGGCAGTCCCGTGAGCTCACGCCAGAACCTCCGTGCGATGGCGGCCCGCTACCGCTGGACGGCCGGGCGGAGCGTCCTGATGCACCGCGGCCCGCTCGCCACGGCCGGGCACATCATCTCGAACAAGGTCAGGCCCCGGATCCCTTAGCGGCGACCTGGCTCGTCGTCGCCGACAGACGGCGGAGGTCGGCGTCGACCATCATCTCGACGAGGTCGCGGAAGGAGTGCCGCGGCTCCCAGCCGAGCCGCTCGCGCGCCTTCGACGCGTCGCCCACGAGCTGGTCGACTTCCGCGGGCCGCAGGAACTGGGGATCGGACTTGACGTAGCGCTCGGCCTCGAGCCCCGCATGAGCGAAGGCGATCTCGAAGAACTCACGCACCGAGTGGGTCTCGCCGGTGGCGACGACGAAGTCGTCGGGCTCGTCCTGCTGGAGCATCCGCCACATCGCGTCCACGTAGTCACCTGCGAAGCCCCAGTCGCGCTCGGCGTCGAAGTTCCCGAGCCGGAGCTCGTCGGTGAGGCCAAGCTTGATCCTTGCGACAGCGTCGCTGATCTTCCGGGTCACGAACTCGAGGCCACGCCGCGGGCTCTCGTGGTTGAAGAGGATCCCGGAGACAGCGAAGAGCCCGTACGACTCGCGGTAGTTCACCGTGATGTGGTGGCCGTAGACCTTCGCCACCCCGTACGGCGAGCGCGGGTGAAAAGGCGTCAGCTCGGTCTGCGGGACGTCTCGAACCTTTCCGAACATCTCCGACGAGGACGCCTGGTAGAAGCGGATCTCGGGGTCGACCGTCCGGACCGCCTCGAGCATGCGCGTCACGCCCACGGCCGTGAACTCCGCCGTCAGCACGGGCTGGTTCCACGACGTCGGGACGAAGCTCTGCGCGGCGAGGTTGTAGACCTCGGAGGGCTCGGCGGCGCGAATGGCCGACACCAGTGAATGCGGGTCGAGCAGGTCGCCCTGGACGAGCGTGACGCGGTCGACGAGATGCTCGATCCGCTCGACGTTCTCGGTCGAGGCGCGCCGCGTCATGCCGATCACCTCGTAGCCCTTCTCGAGCAGCAGCTCCGCCAGGTACGACCCGTCCTGCCCCGTGATCCCGGTGATCAGCGCGCGCCGGTTCGCCATCGGCGGCTCACCCTACACTGCGCCGGTGAAGGTCGGATTGAGCCTGTTGACCCTGGTTCCAGGCGTCGTCGGGGGGTCGGAAACGTACGCCCGCGAGCTCGTCCGCGCCCTCGAACGAGTGGGCGAGCACGAATATCGCGTCTTCCGCTCACGGGTCGCCCCGGACTTTCCCGGCGAGACGATCGAGTCGTACGGCGGAGGCACGTCGACGCCCAGTCGCCTGCTCGCGATGGCGCGCGCCGCGGCACGGCCCGGGCCGATCCGGCGCGAGATGGAGCTGGGCGAGCTCGATGCGATCCACTTTCCCCTCACCGTGATGCTCCCGAGGGTCACGCGGACGCCGGCGGTCGTGAGCCTGCTGGACATCCAGCATCTCTTCTTCCCGGAGTTCTTCTCGAAGGCGGAGCTGGCGTATCGCCGGCTCGTCTACGACTCGTCGCTTCGCCGCGCGCGAGTCGTCGTCGCGATCAGCCAGCACGTGAAGGAGACGCTCGTCGACCGATTGTCGATCGACCCTGGGCGCATCGAGGTCATCCACCTCGGTCTCGACCACGAGCTCTTCCGCCCCGGAGAAGAGCCGCGCGAGCCGTTCCTGCTCTACCCCGCAAACCCCTGGCCCCACAAGAACCATGCGCGGCTCTTCCAGGCCTTGGCGCTGATCCGCCGGCAGCGCCCGGAGCTCCGGCTCGTCCTGACCGGGACCGGGCTCGAGCGGCTCGACGTCCCTGAGGGCGTCGAGGTGAAGGGCAGGGTGCCGCACGAGGACCTCGCGTCGCTCTACCGGCGGGCCTCGGCGGTGGTCTTCCCCAGCCTCTACGAGGGGTTCGGGCAACCGCCGCTCGAGGCGATGGCCTCAGGCACGCCGGTCGCCGTTTCGACGGCGGGCTCGTTGCCGGAGGTCTGCGGCGACGCCGCGCGGTACTTCGACCCTACGTCGGTCGAGGAGATCGCAGAGGCGGTGGTGACGGTTCTGGACAACCCGAAGCCGCTCGTCGAGCGCGGGCTTCAGCGTGCGAGCGAATTCACCTGGGACGCGACCGCGCGCCGCCACGACGCCGTCTACGGAGCGCTACGGGAACGAGGGTAGATCCGGCATCGCGTAGACGATCCGCCAGTCGGGAGCGCGGGCCGATCCACGGTTCTTGAGGAGCAGGACGCTCGGCCGGTCGATCGTCCCGTTGCCGTCCTTCCCGATCGGCACCCCGAGCGGAACCTTTCCCACGAGCTGCCAGGTCACCTGTGCGACGACCGGCCCACCGCAGCGGAGGGCGCCGGCTTCGAACGCAGCGAGCGGAAACCGCGGCGACGAAAATCGCGAGGAGGTAAAGAACACATTCCAGTCCGCGACGGCGTCGTCACGGTTCCTCCCGGTGACCGAGGCGTACGAGCGATCGACGTACCGGCCGAGAGCCCCGAGATCCTCGCGGCGGACGGCTGCGGCGATCGCGCCGAGGCGCGCCGCGACCTGGCGTCGAGCGCGCCGCTCCGCGGGGGCGGCGCCGGGAACCGGCCGAGCGCCGCTGACGAGGTCATAGGCGGTCGTCGAGCCGCGCCGGTCGCGCGCCAGAAGGGAGCGCGGCCTCGTCGCAGCTTCCGCGGTGAACCGACCACCGGGGCCGACGGCGACCGGACGACCGTCGAGCGTCAGGCGCACGGCCGTCGGGGCACACGACTCCCTCGCCACGGCCAGGCCGAGCAGGAACGGAATCGAGCCGCCGTGCGTCTCCTTCGGCGATCGAAGGACGCTCGCAGCTGCCGTCTCGAGATCGCCCCGAAGGCGGACGAGCTCGGCGCGGTCCGGGACGACGAGCCGACCCGTCACCTTCCACCGTTGGGCACGATGACGGACACGCACGGCACGGAGCCTGGGTCGCGTGGCCGCGACGTAGCGGAGCGCCGCCCGTCCCAGGTCGGCGTTCGCCACGACCTCGCGCGTCCACGGATCGAGCTCCACTGCGAGGCTCCAGCGCACAGCACGGGTGAGGTCGCCGATGAGCCGCTGCTGGGGTCGGAGGAGTCGGTCTGTGTCGGTCAGGCGGGCCTCCCAGCGCGGGCCGCGCAGGGCGCGCGCGGTGAGCAGTGCGCGACGCCAGAGCTCCGGGGATTCCCGGCGCCAGACCGGCCGGGGATCGTCGAGTGTCGACGTGGACTGAGAGTTGTCGGCGAGCCGTCTGAGTACCCGAGCTGCAGACGCACCGACCAGTTGCCG
Organism: uncultured Actinomycetes bacterium; assembly: GCA_963754715.1. Taxonomy (GTDB): domain Bacteria; phylum Actinomycetota; class Thermoleophilia; order Gaiellales; family Gaiellaceae; genus JACDAN01. Next base: position 47,924 of record CAVWHA010000001.1, read on the forward strand.
GATGCCGGAGAGCCAGGCGGCCTCGGGGCGGTAACGGCGTCCGAGCCTCAGATACGCGGCCACCGTGTACAGCGGGATCTTCGACGCCTCAGCTTCGTTCATCGGGTTCGAGAGGTATCCGGAGAGGTGTTGCGGTAGCTCGGCCGCCCTGCCGGCGAGCGGGCCGAGGTGGAGGTCGTAGCGGGCGTAGTCGTTGACCGGATAGTTGTCCCAGAGGAGCGGACGGCGTCCGTAGACGCGGGCGGCTGCATCCGCTTGTGCGGTGGAAATCCGTGACGGGACGACATACGGCCCGGTCCAGACCACGTCGATCGGGGCGGAAAGACGTGACGCAAGCGCCCCGAGGTAGGGAGTCCGAACGGTCTCGGCGTAATCGGACGGGACCACGATCAGGCGGACACCGGCGTGGCGGCCCCTCAGCGAGGCCAGCAACGTGTTGGACACGGCCGCATGAGCCCGGCCCAGGGCGGCGTCACCGGACTTATAGGCCACGACATCGGCCTCGCAGTGAAACGTCCGCGGAATGTCGTCGAACGCGAGCATGAAGCTCCGCACGCCGATCCCGACGAGCTGAGTCAGCTTCTCGGCCAATGCCGACCGGTCTGGCTCGGACGAGTAGCACATGTCCAGCCCGGGCGAGATCGAGTAGACGAAACGCACGCGCGCGGCTCGCGCGGCGCCGACGAGGGTGCGAAACCGGGCCAGGTGATCAGCCGGATAGAGCTCGCGCCAGGTCTCCCGCTGGTACGGGTCATCCTTCGGTGCGAAGACGTAGGCGTTGAGACCCTGGCGGCCGAGCCAGCGGATCATGGACAGCCTGTCGGCATGCGACCACGGAGGTCCCGTAGAAGCCCTCGATCACCCCCTTGTAGGTGCCGGGCGGCGAGCCGCTGAACGAGGGGGCCGGTGCCTCGGACGGCAGGGCGACCACTGCGGCAGCGGCTGCTGCCGCAAGGAGGCCGACCCGGCTACCGGGTATCGGCAGCTGCCCGACCCTCGAGGAGCTCGACGTCGGCGTCCACGAGCATGCGCACGAGATCGTCGAAGCGAACCTCCGGCTCCCAGCCGAGCTGCTCTCGAGCCTTGGACGGATCGCCGACCAGCACTGGTGAATCCGTCTGTCCTCTCGACAGAGATTCGTCGTGGCGGACGTGGTCGCGCCAGTCGAGCCCGACGCGAGCGAACGCCTTGGCGACGAACTCTTCGGCCGTATGCGCCTCTCCGGTCGCGATCACGTAGTCGCCCGGCTGGTCGGCCTGAAGCATCAGCCACATCGCCTGCACGTATTCCCCGGCGTAGCCCCAGTCCCGCTTGGCCGAGAGGTTGCCGAGGTGCAGCTCCTGTTCGAGCTTCAGGCTGATCGCAGCCGCCCCGAGGCTCACCTTCCTCGTCAAGAACTGCTCCGGACGACGCGGCGACTCGTGGTTGAAGAGGATCGCCGAGGAGGCGTGCAGACCGTAGTGAAGGCGGAACGCACCCGTGAGGAAATGGGCGAACGCCTTGCCGGCTCCGTACGGCGTGATCGGAGCGACCGGTGTCTCCTCGGTTTGCGGGACCTGGCTGGGTGAGCCGAAGATCTCGGCTGAGGCGGCATTGAGAAAACGGCCCTCGGGGTGCTCACGCCGGATCCCGTCGAGGAGTGCCGCCGTTGCAGCGGCGGCGAAGGCCGAGGTGCCCGCGGGATCCTCCCACGAGGCCGGGACGAACGAGACGGAAGCGAGGTGGTAGGTCTCGTCCGGCTTCAGCTCACGAATCGCTTCCGCGACCGCGCGGGCATCCGTAAGGTCGAGCTCGACGAACGAGAGCCGCTCGCGAAGACCGGCGAGGCTACCGTAGTCGTCAGGAGACCCCAGCAGCGTGCCGAACACCTCATAGCCATGCCCGAGCAACAGCTCAGCGAGATACGAGCCGTCCTGCCCGCCGATCCCGGTCACAAAGGCCCGTCGCGCCATCGAGCGGCACCATAGACAACGTGAGAAGGATCCTCGTGACGGGAGCCGGCGGCGCTGCTGCGGCGAACTTCGTGCACTCACTGCGACTCGCGCCCGAGCCCTTCTACGTCGTCGGGAGCGACACCAGCAAGTACCACCTCGAGCTCGCTCCGGTCGACTCCCGCTATCTGCTGCCTCGTGCCGACGACGCGGGCTACCTCGACGAGCTGAACGGTCTCGTCGAGGCGGAACAGCTGGAGATCGTTCATCCGCAGCCGGAGCAAGAAGTCCTGATGCTCTCTCGCAACGCCGAACGCGTGAACGCAGCCACCCTGTTGCCCAGCCCTGAGACGGTCGTCATCTGCCAGGACAAGGCGACGTTCGCAGCGCGAATCACGGAAGCCGGCCTGCCGGCGCCCCGATTCGCGCGAGCAGACTCCGAAGAGTCGCTGAAGGAGGCAACGGCCTCGATTCTCGAGACACGCGAACAGGCCTGGATCCGGGCTGTCAGGGGAGCCGGGGCACGGGCCAGCCTGCCCGTCGACTCTCCGGAGCAGGCGCTTTCCTGGGCCCGCTACTGGGTGGAGCGGCGCGGGCTCTCGATCGACGACTTCATGGTGAGCGAGTTCCTGCCGGGGCGTGAGTTCGCGTTCCAGAGCCTCTGGCTCGAAGGCCGGCTCGTCACCTCCGCGGCGCGGGAGCGCCTGGAATACGTCTTCGGCCACCTGATGCCGAGCGGTCAGAGCTCCAGCCCATCCGTGGCCCGCACCGTCCACCGCGAGGACGTCAACGAGCTTGCGTCCCGCGCCGTCGAAGCCGTCGACCCTCGGGCAACAGGGGTCTTCTGCGTCGACCTCAAGGAGGACGAGGACGGACGGCCGCTCGTCACCGAGATCAACGCCGGCCGGTTCTTCACCACCAGCAACTTCCTCGCCGAGGCGGGCGCGAACATGCCGTACGAATACGTCCGGCTCGCGTTGGGAGGGAGCGCCGACGGTCTCCCGAGATTCAACGCGGTGGAGCCCGACCTCTACTGGGTGCGCATGATCGACATGGGATACAAGCTCGTTCGGGAAGGCGAATGGACCAGCAGGCGCGTCGAGAGCTAGCGCTTTTCGATTTCGACGGCACGATCGTCCACCTCGCGACGGACTACGAGCGGCTACGCGCCGACCTCGAGCACCTGGCGGAGGATGCAGGGATTCCGGCGAACGGCGGGATCTATGACCTCTCGCTGCGACTTGCCGATGACTCCAGAGCGGGTGAGACGATCGCGCGAGCCGAGCTCGCCGGCCTCGAGAACGGCCACGACCTGGACGCCGGGATCGCCCTTTACCGACGGTACGCCGACGCCGGCATCGAGCTCGCCGTGGTCACCCACAACGGCCGAGAGGTGGTCGAGGAGTTCTTCCGGGGCCGCGATCTCTCCCTCCCGACCCGGATCTTCGACCGCCGCGCGCTCGGCGCGCCCAAGTCGGAGAGCGATGCGGTGGCCGACTACGCAAGCGGCGCCGCGTCCGTGATCGTGGTGGGCGACTCCGACGTCGATCGCGCGCTTGCAGCGCGACTGGGGGCCTCGTTCGTGGACGCCACTGACGAGCTGCGCACCTACTACGAGAGTCGCGCGCACGAACTGGACGAGCTCGCCCTGACCTACGAGCATCCGGAGCCCTACAAGCGCTTCTTCTACGGCTCACGGTTCGACGCCGTCCTGGGCGCCCTCGACGGGCAACCAGGTGAGGAGATCCTCGACATCGGCTGCGGCAGCGGCCTCTACACGCGAACGCTGGTCGAGCGTGGTGCGAAGGTCACGGCGACGGAGTTCGCACCCACATCCCTCGCGCTGGCGCATCGCAACCTCGGCGCGCTCGCCGATCGGGTGGAGTTCCGTCTCGAGGATGCCCAGGAGCTCTCGCTCCCCGACGCAAGCTTCGACAAGGTCCTCCTGACCGAGGTGATCGAGCACGTCCCGCACCCGGACCGGGCGATCGCAGAAGCGGCACGGGTGCTCCGGCCCGGCGGTCTGCTCGTCGTCTCGACTCCCTCCCGCTTCTCCCCGATGAACCTCGCCTACGGCCTGAAGCGACGCGTCCGCCGTTATGGCTTCAACGAGCACCTGCACGAGTTCACGCCGGGCTCCTTTCGCCGTCTCCTCGAGGCGCAGCTGAAGGTCGAGGGCCTCACGTTTGCGAACTTCGTGCTCCCGTATCCCGCCGACGAGCTCTACCTTCGACTCGGTAGTCCGGGGCTCGGCCTCCTGAGACGGTTCGAAAGCGTCCTCGCGGGCCTCCCGGCGGTGCGTCAGCTCGGGTGGACGATGGTGGCGCGGGCCCGGAAAGCTTCGGGATGACCAAGGTTGCCGCGGTCGTTCTGTCCTGGAACGGTCGCGAGGACACGCTGGCCTGCCTGGAGTCGCTCGAGGGCGAGGACGTCGAGGTGATCGTGGTGGACAACGCCTCCGAGGACGGCAGCGCCGACGCGGTCAAGGGCGTCGAGTTGATCCGGAACGACCGCAACCTGGGATACGCGGGAGGGATGAACGTCGGCATCCGGCGGGCGCTCGAGCGCGGCGCCGACGCCGTTCTGCTGCTGAACAACGACGTCCTCGTCGAGCCCGGGGCGATCGAGGCCATGGTCGCCGCGTCGGAAGGAGCCGCTGGCGTCTCGCCGCTGATCGTGTTCGCCGACGACCCCGCGGCCGTCTGGTACGCCGGCGCTCGCTTCGATCCGAAGAGCGGCTACCACGGCCGCCAATTCACCGAGCGGATCGACCGCGTGGTACCGACTGAGCGGATCTGCGGCGCTGCGGTGCTGATGCCGCGCGAGGCGCTCGAGCGGGTCGGTCTCTTCGACGAGGAGCTTTTTGCCTACGCCGAGGACGTCGACTGGTCCCTCAGGGCGCGCGAACTCGGGCTCCCACTCCTCGTCACGCCGCATGGGCAGATCCGCCACAAGGTGTCGGCCTCGACCGGCGGCGAGGGCTCCCCGAACGCCCTCTACTACAGCACTCGCAACCTCCTGGCCGTCTCGGAGCGCCATGCGCCGCTCGGCCTCTTCGGCACCTGGCGGCGCCGGATCGTCGCGGTCGGAGCGCTGCTCGCACAGGCGCTGCGGAGCCGCAGGCGGCGCGAGGGAGCGAGGGCGGTGCTCGAGGGATGGAGAGACTTCCGGCAAGGCCGCTTCGGCCCTCGCGGATGAATCAGCCGCTCGTCAGCATCATCGTTCTCTGCCACAACTACGGCCGCTTCCTCCCGGAAGCCGTCGACAGCGCGCTCGATCAGGACTACCCGAGCCTCGAGGTGATCGTGATCGACGACGGATCGACGGACGACTCGCTCGAAGTGGCCTCTCGCTACGGTGACCGCGTCCGGGTGCTCACGCAGGCCAACCAGGGCCTTGCGCGCACCTGCAATCGCGGCGCCGCGGAGGCGACGGGCGACTACTTCGTGTTCCTCTCGGCCGACGACCGGCTCGAGCCGAACTATGTGTCGACGTTGATGGAAGGCCTCACCCGGGCCTCCAACGCCTCGTTCGCCTACAGCGCAGCGCGACTCTACGGCGCCGAGTCGGGCGTCATGCCGTCACGCCCGTTCAGCCCCTTCTCGCTGATCCGGGGCCGGAACTACATCAACGGAAGCGCCCTCACCCGCCGCGCCGCCTACCTCGCGGCCGGCGGCTACCCCGTGGACCTCGGCGAGGGAGCCTTCGACGACTGGGACTTCTGGCTGACGATGGTGGAACAGGGAAACCGCGGGACCTACGTGCCGAGGCCGCTCCTGAACTGGCGCCGACACGAGGGCGGAAGCAAGAACCCCGTCTCCCGAGGCACGACCGACGTCGAAACGGCGAGGATCCGGGCGCGCCACGCGGACCTGCACCGCCGCGTGTCCGGATTCGCAGGCCAGCTCGCCTATGCATTCGACCGTGGAGTCGGACTCGCCGACCGCGTTCTGGGGATCTCCAAACGGCCGCGCCTGCTTTCGACGCTCGAGCGAGCGTCCTGGCGCCGCTTTCAGCGCTTGAGCTAGGAAGCCAGCTTGGTTCCGTCGACCGCTTGCTCCAGGCCTTCGATAGCGGCGAGATCGTGCGCGCCGACGATGCGAAGCAGCCCGGCCTGGGCATCCGGCTCGACGTCTTCGTGCCGGGCGGAGAGCGGCTCGGCGATCCGGTCCCCGCGACGGGGCGGGACGGACTTGACCGGACGACCGGGATAGAGGTCGTTCGCGACGTCGTGCATCTCGCGCGGATCGCCGGGGTCGAACCCGTAGCGGGCGGGAGGAAGGATGGCCGTCCAGATCATCAGGCTCACGGCCTCAGCGAGCGAGATGAAGTACCGGCGGCAGGGCGTGACGAGCAGCGGGTCGTCCGCGGGAACCCGCTCCCAGATCTCGAAGACGTTCCCGCTCGATTCGACGACATTGTAGAAGCGGGCAACCGAGCCGCCTGCGTTCAGCGTGACGCGCTCGGCGACGAGCTTGCTCGCGCCGTAGGCCGTCTCGGGCTCGCAGGCCTTGCACGTGGACGCGGTGACCACGAGCGAGCCTTCGGGCGCGTGCGCGAGGACGTTACGGGTCCCGATCACGTTGATCTCGAGAGCGCTCATCGGATCCCGCTCGCCTTCTGGCGCGGATTTCGCGGCGGCGAGATGCAGGACGACGTCGGGTCGTTCGGCCTCGAGCACGGCCTTGACGTCGCTCTCGACCCGAACGTCGAGCGGCGGATCCCCGGTGTACTTGTCGGTCGCGATGACCTCGGCCGAGCCCTTGAGCAGCCCGCCGGCCGCGCTGCCGATGCTCCCTTCCGCGCCGGTGATGAGCACGCGCTTGCCGGTGAGACGCGCAAGCGGCTCGTCCAGGGGGAGCGGGCGCTCGGGCCGGCCGAGGATGCGCGCCAGCCGGTCGGCGCTACCGAGACCGGTGACGCTCATCCCTGCTCGCGGTTGACGTCCCGGAGTTGCGGCCGCGGGTCGCTTTCGAGCTCCCGGATCCGCTCTTCGAGAAGCGCGATTCGCTGCGTGAGCGTCGTGGTCCGGTCGTGGAGCTTGGAGATCACGGTCGAATAGTGTAGGAGCAGCAGGAGGATGAAGCCCATCGCCAGGACGAAGAGCGCGTTCGGCGGATAGGCGATGCCGAGCGCATCCGAGAGCTCGTTGAGCCCGTCGCGCCACAGGCCGAACACGAGGATCACGGCGGCCGTACCCAGCCAAAGCAGCGCATAGCGCTCACGGAGCCTGCCGCTCCGGATCAGCTCGATGATGATCGCGAAGATCACGATCGAGGAGAGCGCTGCGAAGAGGGTGACGCTCATCGTTTTGTCGCCTTTCCCTGGGGAAGCAGCCCGATGAAGAGCGCGAGCAGCACCTTGACCATGTAGTACACGGACCCGACGTTGGTGATCGAGGAACGGCCCGAGGCCCGGAGGCGCATCTCGACCGGTACCTCGCAGATGCGGAGCCCTCCGCGAGAGGCGGTCACGACCGTTTCCACCTCGGGATAGTCGTGGGGATAGTCGCCGGCGAACACGGTGATTCCCCGCCTGTTGACTGCGCGAAAGCCCGACGTCGTGTCGGTCATCCGCTGCCGGACCCGGAGTGAGACGATCGCTGCGAAGAGGCGAATGCCGAGACTGCGGCCGAGCGGGGCTCGATAGGTCCGCTCGCCGGCGAAGCGTGTGCCGATGACCATGTCGGCGCGACCTTCGAGGATCGGCCCCAACAGGCGTCCGAGCTCGCGCGGATCGTGCTGGCCGTCGCCGTCGACCTGGACGGCGACGTCGAACCCGTTCTCCAGCGCGTAGACGTAGCCCGCCTGCATGGCTCCGCCGATGCCGAGATTCATCGGCAGGCGGAGGACGCGCGCTCCCGCTTCGAGCGCCGCCTCGGTCGTCTCGTCGGTCGACCCGTCGTCGACGACGACGACCTCGAAGTCCGGGTCGAAGGTTCGGATCTCCGCGACGACGGAGCCCACCGTGTCCGCCTCGTTCAGCGCCGGGACGATCGCGACCCGGCGGAGCCTGGCGAGGCGGCTGTCGGTCGGCGAGACAACCGCAATCTCGTCCCGCGCCATTCCGGCCAATCTACAGCGCCCTCTTGACGACGGACCAGTAGCGGGCCACGAGCGGATTGACGGCGCGCACCGCGCCGGGCACGTGGATCATCCCGGGCGAGAGCACCGGGCTCAGGAAGCGGGCGAGCTCCCGGTCGCTCACGCGGCGCAGATTCTGGGTCTCGCGGCGGTGCCGGCGGAGCCAGCCGGCGTTCCGGAGCAGCCAGCCCCAGCCGGCGAGCTTGTCCCCGGCCCAGCCCTCCCTGAGCGCGAGCCCCAGCATCGCGACCTCTGCCGAGGCGAGCACCGGCCCGAGCAAGAACAGGAGGCGCGGCGAAAAGGACGAGAGGACGAAGACGAGGCGGTTCCGCTCCAGCAGATACTGCTTGCGCGGGGTTTCGGCCGAACTCGTAGTCGTGGAGGACGTCGGCCGCGGGATCGACGACGACCCGCAGGCCCGCGAAGGCGCGCACGCCACCCGAGCTCGAGGTCCTCCTGGTACATGAAGAGCTCCTCGGCGAAGCCGCCGAGCTCCTCGAAGAGCTCGCGTCGGATCGCCATCGCGGCGCCGCTCGGGAAGGGAACGTCGCTTGCAGCTCGGAGACGCTGTCAGCCGGCTCGCCGTAGCCGCCCGCCCACGCGATCCCGGTGACGTGCACCTCGTTCCCTGCGGAGTTCAGCGTCTCCGGGCCGTCGAGCAGCCGGAGCCGCGCCGTCGACGATGCCGACGGACGGATCCTCGAGCGGGGCCACGAGCCCTCCAGCGCGCGCCGGCAGGACCACCGTGTCCGGGTTCAGGAACACCAGCGCGTCCCCGGTCGCCTCACGCGCCGCGAGGTTGTTCCCGGCCCCGTAGCCGAGGTTCTCGCCCGGCGAGATGACGCGGACGCCCTCCCGCCGCTCCGCAGCCTCGATCTCGGGCGCCGCCCTCGCCGTTCGTCCACGACGAGCACCTCGGAGGGCGCTTCGCGGCGCAAGCGAATCGAGCAGCCGGCCGAGCGCTTCGCCCGAGCGGTACGCCACGGTGATGACGCTCGGCGGTCTAGTACGCGCCCTTCCCGGCCGCTACCGCCGGGATCGTCCGCAGCAGGATCGAGATGTCCAGCCAGATCGACCAGTTCTCCAGGTAATAGAAGTCGAGCCGGACGAGATCGTCGAAGCTCGAGGTTCGGAGCGGCCGGAGATCTGCCACAGGCCCGTCATCCCCGGCAGGACGAGGTAGCGCTTGCGGTGCCAGGCCTCGAGCAGCCGGTAGTCGCTGGTCGGAAGCGGGCGCGGCCCGACGAGGCTCATCTCGCCGCGAATGACGTTGAGCACCTGCGGAACCTCGTCGAGCGAGAACCGGCGCAGCAAGCGCTCCGGCCGGCGTCACACGGGGGTCGTCACGCAGCTTGAAGAGCGCGCCCTTCGCCTCGTTGGCTCCTCGAGCTCCCCCTGGAGCTCGGCCGCGTCGGCACGCATCGTCCGGAACTTGAACATCAGGAACTCGCGCTCGTTCAGGCCGACGCGCAGGTCCCGGTAGAGGACCGGCCCGCGCGAGTTGAGCTTGATCGCGGCGGCGATGGCAAGCCAGAGCGGAAGGCCGAGAATGACGATGACAGCGCTCACGACGACGTCGAACGTGCGCTTGAGCATCCAGTCCGTTCCGACGAAGGCCGGCGGGCGAAGCTCGAAGAGCGGAACGCCCTGACCCGGGATGTAGTCGGCGCGCTGGGTGAGGAGCTCCGTCGTCGTCGGCGCCAGCCGGACGCGGACTCCTCGGCGGTGCGCCAGGTCGACGAGGTCGAGCAGCTCTCGGTCGTCGAAGTCGGCCTCGGCGACGATCAGCTCGTCCACGTCATGGTCGCTCACGACCTGCGCGAGGTCGGCGATCTCCCCGAGAAACGGAAGTGGCATTCCGTCGCGGGACGGGCCAACCGCCCCGACGAAGTCGTACCGGATTCCGCTTCGTCCCTCGCCGAGGATCCTGCGGAGGTGGCCGACCCGGTCGCGATCGCCGACGAGAACCGCCTTCCGCCGCACCCCGGCCAGCCGGAGCAGGTCGCCCGTGATCACGTCGTAGCTCGCCCGGAGCAGCCCGATGAAGAGCGCGGTGAGCAGGACCGCCGTCGGCGCCAGCCCGTAGGTCCCGAAGTGGTGGTTCGTCCCGACCCCGTAGGCGATCCCCACGAGGCCGACGAGAAGCAGCGAGCCGAGCATCTTCCCGCCCCCGCCGCGCCGCTCGCGCTCGGCGTAGAGGCCGGCGCGCCAGAAGACGAGGAGCATGATGAGGCCGAGGAACGGCAACCACTCGGACTCCGCCCGCCAGAGAGCGCCCCAGAGGATCTCGTTGCCGTAGTAGAGGGACCGGAGGACGAACGCCCCGTACAGGCCCAGGACGAGTCCACAGAGGTCGAGGACGATCAGGGAGAGGATGCTGAACAGCCGGCGGACGAGGGCCGTCAGCGAGCTTCCGAGGACGAGCGGGCGCGCTGAGCGGATGTCGCCGACGGCGGGCGGCGCGGCGTCCCCCGGCGCTTCTTTGGTAGCCACGGAGCGACGAAGTCTACGTTCGCCGCCCCGTGGCCGATTCGGCGAGAGCTACCTCTTGAAGACCTGGAACGCGCGGTACGACGGCTTGCGCGCGCCGCGCCGCGTGATGACGCCGGACTGCCAGCCCGAGAGCCGTCCCTCGTCCTTGATCAGGAACCAGATGAACATGTCGATCCGGCGCGTCTTCTTCGCCATCGCAACAGCCTGCTGCATGTAGCGGGCCTGATTCTTGTACGAGACACCGAAGAGCCGGTCGGGCGGATTGGTCTGGTAGCCGTACTCGGTGATCCAGACCCGCGTCTTGCGACCCCAGAGGCGGTTCACCTGCTTGATCAGGACGCCGATGTTCGCCATCGTCACGGCCTTCTTGTCCTTCGGAACCGTCGTGGGCTTCTCCGTGCGGTGGCCGTAGTACGGATGGTGCGCGTAGGCGTCCATCCGACGCAGTCCGGCGCGGCGGAGCGCGGTCATGAAGACGAGCGGTGAAGTCGACGCGCGCGAGCTGCGCGGAGCGTCGTTGCCCCGCGGCCCCGTGGCGCCGCAGGCGACCTTCTCGCCCGCGAGCCGCGTCGCGTGGACGCCGGACCAGATCGCCGCGCAGATCTTCGCGTAGTCGTAGGCGGCCTGGGCCCGCCACTTGCGCTGCACCATCTTCCACTGCGGACGGAGGAAGATCGGGTTGTTCGGCTCGTTCCAGGCCAGCCAGTGGCGAACGGCCGGAAGTGTGCGCTCGGGCTCGTTCTCGACCGGCTTCACCCGGTAGGTGCCGCTGTAGCGGAGCGCAGCCGCCGTCGAGAAGAGCCTCAGATCGAGGATCCGGCGCGGGAGGCGGTTCCGGGCCGGGCCGGCCCAGCGAGGCGTCCCGTTGATCGCAAGCAGGACGCGGATCCCCTTCTTGCTGGCCTCTTCGACGACGTTGTCGACCGCTGTCCAGTTGTAGGCCGGGTCGGCCGGGTCGGCCGGCTTGACCGGCCGGCGCTTGGCGACCAGGGCCCAGTCCAGCGTCGTCCGCACGACCCCCGCGCGGAGCGACTTGAGCTGGGTGAACGCCCACGTCGTGTTGCCGATGACCTGGGCGTCGTCGTAGAAGCCGAAGAGCATCCGCGATGCGGCTGCGGGCTTCGCTGCGGAGTCGGCATCGCGGGAGGCCGAGGCCGCGACGCCTCCTGCGACAAGGCTTAAGGCGAGAATCAGGGCGACACGTCTAAACACGAATTTGCTCCCTTCCTAGACTGGGCAACATTCGGCTGAGGCCCTCCTCGAGCTCGATCTCCGGGCTCCAGCCGAGAATCTCCTTTGCGCGTGTGATGTCGGGTTGTCGGACCTGCGGATCGTCCACGGGCAGGGCCTCGTGCACGATCTCGCTCCTGGACTCCGTTACCCGGATGACCGTTTCTGCAAGCTCGAGGATCGTGAACTCCCCCGGGTTCCCGAGATTGATGGGCATGTGCTCGTCGCTGGTGGCGAGGAGATACAGGCCCCGGATCAGATCGTCGACGTAACAGAAGCTGCGGGTCTGCGAGCCCTCTCCGAAGATCGTGAGGGGCTTGTGCTCGAGCGCCTGGCGCATGAACGTGGGAATCGCGCGCCCGTCATACGGGCGCATCCGCGGGCCGTACGTGTTGAAGATCCGCGAGATCACGGTGTCGACGCCCTGCTGCCGGTGATACGCCATCGTCATCGCCTCGGCATAGCGCTTCGCCTCGTCGTAGACGCCGCGCGGGCCGGTCGGATTGACGTTCCCCCAGTACGTTTCCGGCTGCGGGTGGATCTGCGGGTCGCCGTAGATCTCGCTCGTCGAGGCGAGCAGGAACCGAGCCCGCTTCCACTTGGCCAGGCCGAGCGCGTTGTGCGTCCCGTACGAGCCGGTCTTCAGCGAGTGCAGTGGCTGCCGCAGGTAGTCGATCGGGCTCGCGAGCGCTGCGAGATGGAACACGAAGTCGACGGGCTCGTCGACGTCCATCCGCTCGATGACGTCGTGATTCAGGAACGCGAAGCGCTCGTCCCGGATGTGCTCGATGTTCGCGAGGCTGCTCGACTCGAGGTTGTCGATGCAGATGACGCGATGCCCCTGCGCGAGCAGGTGCTCACAGAGGTGGGAGCCGAGAAACCCGGCTCCACCGGTGACGACCGCAGTAGCCATTGCCTGGACCGTACCCGTGGATCCGGATCGCCACTCCGATTTTTACGAACGCTTTACCCGCGAAAAACCGCTGCTAGCGAGGGTTTTTACCGGAGGTCTTTGTTCGACTCCATGTCGAACCACATCGCGAAGAGCGTGAACTGCGTCCCCGAGATCAGCAAGAGGGCGATCAGGGTCGCCGTGCCGGCGGTGATGTCGCCGCCCAGGAAGATCCGCTCGATCGCGACCCAGGCGCCGAGGGCGAGCCCCACGCTCGTCATCAGGATCCCGAGCGCGTAGAAGAAGACGAGTGGGTGGAAATCCCGGATCACGTACTTCTCCCGGAGCCGCCAGAAGAAGCCCTTGAAGAGCAGCCAGGCGATCGACGGGATGACGCTGGGCAGCCGGATCCCCGAGCGCTCGCCGACGTTGTAGATCGGCTTCGAGGAGAAGTCCCGCACCCGCGCGTTCCAGACGTTCAGATGGACGAGCATGTCGTTCGGGAAGCCGTAGCGCGGGTAGATCCGGTCGAGGTCGAGCTGCTCCAGCATCTGCCGCGAGATCGCCGTGTAGCCGGATTGCGAGTCGGCGACGTGCCAGTAACCGGAGGCAATCTTGGTCAGCATCGAGAGGACCGCGTTGCCGAGGTAGCGGTGGCGCGGCATCACCTTCCAGGCCTCGCCCGTGAAGAGCCGGTTGGCCTTCGCGTAGTCGACCTCGTCGCGGGCGACGACCGCAACGAGGGTCTCGAGATCCTTCGGGTCCATCTGGCCGTCGGCGGCCATCACCGCGGTCACGTCGACGCCTTCTGCGAGCGCCCGCCTGTAGCCGGTGACGATCGCGGCTCCGACGCCGAGGTTCCGGTCGTGGCCGATCACCTCGACGCGCGGGTCGCCCACCTCGCGAGAGCGCTTGGCGGTCGCATCCGACGAGTGGTCGTCGACGACGTAGATGCGGTCGACGAAGCCGGGGATCCCCATGAGCGTGCGGCCGACCAGCTCCTCCTCGTCGTGGGCCGGAACGACGACCGCGACCCGCTTGCCTTCAAGCATCGCTACGCCGTGCGGGGCCGGAACCGCCGCTCGGCCGGCTCCCACAGGATCGCCGCGAGGAGCCCGAGGATCAGGCCGATCATTCCGCCGACGACGAGCGAGCGCCCGACGCTCCGCGCCGTCGTCTTCCTCGCCGCCGCGCGCTCGACGATGCTCGGCTGCTCGACGTTTTCGGCGAGCGAGAGCGCCTGCTTCGCCTCGAGAAGATCCTGCTGGACGGTTGCCCGCGCCTGCTCGCCGAAGCCGATCGACGAGTTGAAGGTCGAGACGAGGAGCAAGCGCTCGGAGACGCCGATCCCGCGGTTGCCGAGGGCTTCCTGGAGCCCCTGCTGCGCGACGCGCAGCCGGCGGTCGATCTGTGTGAGCTCCCGCTCGTCGGAGGAGATCCGCTCCTGGATCGCCGAGATCTTGTCCTCGACATACGGAGAGACGGTGTCGACGACGTCCTCGGCGAGCAGGTTCGCGGCGCGGGTGGTCACGTTCGCCCTCGAGCCGATGACGGTGACTTCGATCAGCGGGGTCGTGCCGGCGACGGCGCGGCGGCCGGCCGGCGGCGAGACCTGCCGGCTCGAGACGTTCGCGCGCAGCTTCGCGAGATCCATGCCGCTGCGATCGGCGACCCGCTGGAGGACTGCCTCCGAATGGACGATCTCCGCGACGGTGCTCGGATTGGTCGCCAGCCCGGGGACCGGGGCACCTCCGTTGGGGGAGAACGGCTGGCCGAGGTAGAGAGTCGCGTCGGCGCGGTAGACCTTCCCGCCGCCGAGGGCGAGCGCGTAGCCGACCGCAAGGCCCAGGCACAGGCCGAGAACGGGCAGCCACCAACGGGCCCTCACGGCCTCCCACCAGCCGCGGACGTCGACCTCGCGCTCTGCGTCGAGATCGAGCTCGTCCGGCGGTACGCGTCGCTCGGTCACGCTCATCCGGCCGGGACCCTAGCGAGGAGGTCGGTGTAGAGGCGCTCGTGAGCCTCGGCGATCGCGCTCCACGAGAGACCGCGGCGAGCCGCCTCCGTGCCGATGAACGCGCGCTCCAGCGCAGCGGGGTCGTCGAGTAGACGCCGGATCGCCTCGGCCAGCGCGTCCGAGTCCTCGCGTGGCACCACCAGGCCGGCGTCGTACTCCTCGACGATCTCACCGAGAACGTCGCTGGCGACCACGGGCCGTCCGTGGCCGAACGCGGTCGCCAACGCACCGGACGCAGATTCGCCGCCCCGGTACGGGAAGACGGCGAGCGTCGCTTCGCGCATCAGGGTCTCGACCTCCTCCTCCGGGAGGTAGCCGAGCCGCCACTCGATGCGATCTCCAACACCCAGCTCGTCGGCGAGAGCCTTGATCGGCGCGATCGGGTCGAGTGGGTCGCCGGCGACGACGAGGCGTGCGTCCGGGATCCCGGCCAGGGCCCGAACGAGCACGTCGAGCCCCTTGTAGTGGCGGATGAGACCGAAGAACAGAAGCGTCCGGCCGCTCGGGGCCTCGATCGCAGCCGCGGGCGGCGCATCGAAGGTCCCATGAGGGATCCGGACGACGCGTTCGGCCGGTACGCCGAACCCGGCGAGCTGCTCGGCGCCGCTTCGCGTGTGCACGACGATCCGGTCGAAGGCCCCGTAGATCGCGCGGCGCCGCCGCTCGTCCGCGTCACCGGAGTGCGGCAGGACGTTGTGGGCCGTCAGCACCACCGGCCGGTTGCGGCGCAGCCGGCTCACCCAGCGGAGGTCGTAGCGGGGCAGGGCGAGCCACTGGACGTGGACGATCTCGGGCTCGGTCCGGTGGATCCGCTGGACGAGCCGCGCGACGCTGGGCAGGTACTCCGCGCCCTTGAGCGCGTAGCGCAGGGGCGAGCGCGGCGAGCGCCTCAGGAGCCGCCCGCTCAGCGGCAGGAAGAGCTCCACCCGCTCGTAGCCGTCCGGCGCCGGCGGGTTCGCGAAGGCAAAAGGCGACGTGAGGAGCTCCACCTCGTGTCCGCGCGCCGTGAGGGCCGAGGCGAGGTGGTGGTCGTACGCAGGGGAGTACGAGGGCGGATCGAGCAGCGCGATGCGCACCGGGCCAGCATCATAGGCGGGCGCGTTTCTGCTCTTGGACGTCCTCTACTTTCACCAGTACTTCGCCACCCGGCGACGCTCGACCGCGACGCGGTCGTATGAGCTCGCGCGCCGGCTCGTGGACCGTGGGCACCGCGTCACCATCGTCAGCCGCGACACGCGGATGCTGGAGGCCGGTCGCGACGGCCGTCCGCCGGGCCGCCTCGTCGCCAGAGAGCGGGTGGACGGGATCGAGGTGCTCTTCCTGAACGTCCCCTACGCGAACCGCTACCCGACGCCGGTCCGGCTCGCGTCGTTCACGGCCTTCACGATCGCGGCGGGCGTCGCGGGAGCCCTGGAGCGTCGCCCTGACGTGGTCTTCGCCTCCTCGACGCCGCTGACGATCGGGATTGCCGGCCTCGCGACGGCGCGGCTGAAGCGCGTCCCGTTCGTCTTCGAGCTCCGCGACCTGTGGCCGGCCGTTCCGGTGCAGCTCGGGGCGCTGAAGAGCAGGCCCGCGGTTCGCAGCGCGGAATGGCTGGAACGCCGCCTCTACGCCGGCGCGGAGAAGATCGTCGTACTGAGCGAGGGGGCGCAGCAGGACCTCGAGCGGCGGGGCGTCCCGAGCGAGAAGCTCTCGCTGATCCCGAACGCCGCCGACCTCGACGTCTTCCGTCCGGGGGTCGTCGACGAGGAGTTCCGCGCCGCGCACGGCCTGGAGGGCAAGTTCGTCGCGCTCTACACCGGCGCGATGGGCAGGGCGAACGGGCTCGACCAGCTCGTCGACGCCGCAAACGCGCTTCGGCGACGCGGCGACAATCGGGTCGTGATCGTGGCGCTCGGCGACGGCGGCGAGCGGCCGCGCCTGGAGGAACGGGTCCGAGAGCTCAGGCTCGAGAATCTCCACTTCCTGCCCTCCGTTGCGAAGGACGAGCTGGCCGGCATCGTCGGCGCCGCCGACGTCACGCTCACGATCTTCGCGCCCTATCCCGTGCTGGAGACGAACTCCCCGAACAAGTTCTTCGACTCGCTCGCCGCCGGCAAGCCGGTGGTCGTCAACCTCGACGGCTGGCTGAGGCGCCTCGTCGAGGAGAACGAGGCGGGCGCCTGGGTTCCGGCGGGAGACGCGGAGGCGCTGGCGTGGGCCTTGAGCGCATTGGCCGGGGAACCCGGTCGAGTCGAGCGGATGGGCGCGAACGCCCGCGCGCTCGCCGAGCGCGAGTTCTCCCGCGACCTGATGGCGGAACGGCTCGAGCGCACGCTCGAGGAGGCGGTGGCGCGATGAGGCCGGCGGTCGTCTTCGGCCTTCTCCACGCCGGCCTGGCCGTGACTCGGAGCCTCGGCCGCGCCGGCATCCCGGTCACCGGCATCTCGTGGAACCCACACGAGTTCGGCCTCAAGTCGCGCTACCTCCGCAAGCGGCACGTCATCCCCCGCGGTGACGACGCCGCCGTCCTCGAGGCGATTCGCAGCGAGGGAGAGCGGGTCGTCCTCTTCCCCGAGCGGGACGAGAACGTCGAGTGGGCGCTCGACCACTGGGACGAGGTGCGGGCAGTCGCCGACATGCCCCTTCCCGACGATCGCGAGGCTGTCCTGCGGCTGCGCCGGAAGGACCTCCTGCCCGCCGTCGCCGCCGAGGCCGAGGTCCCGTCACCGGGAACCGTGCTCGCCGACGGCGACGGGGCCGTCCGGGAGGCGAACCTCCGCCCGCCGGTCGTCGTCAAGGCGGTCGAGGGCCAGGAGTTCGCGCTCACCTTCGGCCACAAGGCAGTCGTCGCGGAGAGCATCGACGAGGCGCTGCGCGTCGCGCGGGAGGCGCGAGAGCGCGGCTTCCACACGATCATCCAGGAGATCGTCCCGGACTCGCACGAGCACGTGTACTCGCTGCTGGCGTACGTCGCCCGCGACGGCCGGCCGCTGGCCACCGTCGTGGGTCGGAAGGTCCGACAGGGCCCGTTGCGCTTCGGGACGAGCGCGGTCTTCGAGGTCGACTACGAGCCGCGCGTGCTCGACCAGGGGCTCCGCCTCTTGAAGACGGCCGGCTACACCGGGATCGCCCACATCGAATTCGCGCTTGACCCGCGCGACGGCGAGTTCCGCGTCCTCGAGGTCAACACCCGGCTGCCGGTCTGGGCCGCGCTCGCCGCGAACCGCCACCTCGACTTGCCTCGGATCGTGTACGACGACCTCTTCGGGCTCGAGGTCGCGCCGCTGCCGACGTTCCAGGGCGACCTGACCTGGATCTACCTCGCCAAGGATGTCTACGTCTCGCTCCAGATGGCCCGGCGCCGGGAGCTCGGGCCGCGTCAGTTCCTGTCCGGCTACCTGCGCAGGCCGAAGGCGCGAGCGGTCTTTGCGAAGGACGATCCCCGGCCGGCGCTCGCATCCCTCGCCTATTTGCGCTCGCGAACGCCATAGTTCCGGTCATGAGACGCCTCTTCGACCTCATCGGCGCCTCGATCCTCTCCGTCCTCCTGGCGCCGATCCTGGGAGCGCTGGCGCTCGCGATCCGGCTGACGATGGGCTCACCCGTCTTCTTCCGGCAGCAGCGGCCGGGCTACAAGGGCGAGCCGTTCGAGGTCTACAAGTTCCGGACGATGAAGGACACGGCCGACGCCGAGGGCAACCAGCCGCCCGACGAGGAGCGCCTGACCCGGCTCGGCATCTTCATGCGTCAGCTCAGCCTCGACGAGCTGCCCCAGCTCTGGAACATCCTGCGCGGCGACATGAGCTTCATCGGGCCGCGGCCGCTGCTCATGGAGTTCCTCAAGAACTACTCGCCGGAGCAGATGCGGCGCCACGACGTCAAGCCGGGGGTGACCGGCTGGGCGCAAGTGCAGGGCCGCCACGACATCCCCTTCTCGAAGCGACTTGCGCTGGACGTCTGGTACGTGGACAACCGAAGCCTCCGCCTCGACCTGAAGATCGTCGGGCTCACGCTGCTGAAGGTGCTCTCGATGCGCGGCGCTCAGCCTGCGCAGACGGACGCCGAGGTGGATGACGTCGGTCTCCACGACGCGGTTCGGCGCGAACGCGGGTTGATGTGACGTCTGTGGCCGACACCGGGACGCTCTGGGAGGTCGGCGGCGAGTTCCACTCGCCGGTCGAGACACCGCCGCGCCCGTTCCACCCCTGGCCCCGGCCGGCCGTCTGGTACGCGCTCGGGCGGCATACGGTCGAGGCCCTCCTTGCGTCCGAGCGGCCCGGGACGCTCTGGCTTCCCGACTACTTCTGCCACGAGGTCGCCGTGGGCTGGGGGAAGGCTGTCGCGGTCCGCACCTACGAGGACGACCCGCGCTGGGAGGAGCCACGCTGGGAGTCCCTCGAGGCTGCGCCCGGTGATCTGGTCCTGGCGATCAACTATTTCGGTACGCGGGAGGGAATCGGCTGGGAGGAGCGGGCGGGCGGCGACTTCCTGCTCGTCGAGGACCACTCCCACGACCCCTTCTCGCCGTGGGCGGTCGGGTCCAACGCGGATTACGCATTCAGTTCGCTGAGGAAGACCCTGCCGGTGCCGGACGGGGCGATCCTGTGGTCGCCGCGAGGCCTGGACCTCCCGGCTCAGCCGCGCGAGCCGGCCGACGGAAGCGAGCTGAAGCTGGCGGCGATGCTGCTCAAGGGCCGGTACCTCCGGGACGCCGGCGACGACGCACTGAAGGAACGGTTCCGGCGCCTCCAGCTCGAGGGCGAGGATCAGCTCGGGAGGGCCCCGGTCGCGGCAGCGTCTCCCGCGGCGCGCGAGGCCGTGATCGGCGGCGCGCCACTGCCCTGGCGGGTCCGGCGCTCGGACAATGCGGTGCACCTGCTCGGAGCGCTGTCCGGGCTCGAGATCGCAGAGCCGGTCTTCGACGAGTGGCCGGCCGGAGCGGCGCCACTCGGCGTCGTGCTCCTGTTCGAGTCGCAGGAGGCGCGGGACCGGGTTCGGGAGACTCTCCGCGAGGCCGGCGTCTACTGCCCCGTCCACTGGGCGATCGAGCGCCCGGCCTCCGAACGGGTGCGGGATCTGTCGGCGCGCGTGCTGACGATCCCGACGGACTGGCGCTACTCGGCCGCGGACATGGAGCGGATCGCGTCGCTCCTTCGCGAGGCCGAGACAGGATGATCGATGCCACGATCTTGTGGGGCCGGCCGCGCGATCTGACGTGCCTGGGCCGCTCCTGCACCGGCCAGCTCACGCCCCGACCCCGCAATCTCATGGCATCACTCATCAGCGTGTGACTGCCGAGACGCTCGTTCCCGGCGACGCGCGCTGGGACGGGCTCGTGGGCGATGCGCCGACACCGGACGTCTACTTCCGTCCGGGCTACTGCCGGGCCTACGAGGTGGCCGGCGACGGGCGGGCCGTGGCGGTGCGGACCGAGACGGCGCTCTTCCCGCTGCTCCTCCGCGAGCTTCCGGACGGCGAAGACGGCTTCGACGCCGTGACGCCGTACGGCTACGGCGGCCTGCTTCCGCTCGCCGGCGGCGCCGACTTGCTCGCAGATGTGCGCCAACTTCGCGACTGGTGTGTGGCGAACGACGTCGTCACCTGCCTGCTTCGGCTACACCCCCTGCTGGGGGCCCTCGGGCACCTGTCCGAACTGGACGGGGTGGAGGTCAGGACACACGGGCCGACGACCGCGGTCGACCTCTCGAGGGTCGAGGACGGCGACCTGACGGGGATGAGCAAAGGCCGGAAGACGGACCTGACCGTCGCGCGACGCGAGCTCGAGATCTCGTGGGACGGGAGCGAGGAGGGGTTGGAGCGGTTCCGCGCCGTCTACGACGAGACGATGCGCCGCATCGGCGCCGAGGAGGAGTACCTCTTCCCGCCCGAGCACTACCGCGCGCTCGCCGAGGGACTCGCTGACGGCCTCGGCGTGGCACTGGCGCTTCGAGGCGACGAGGTCGTCGGGGGCTCGCTCTTTCTCGCGGACGACCGCGGTCCCTTCGCCCACTACCACTTGAGCGGCACCACCGACGCGGGACGGGAGCTGAAGGCGGGCACGTTCCTCGTCCACGCCGGCGCGCTCTGGGCGGCCGGGCGAGGCGCCCAGCGGCTCCACCTCGGGGGCGGGACCGGCGGCGCCGACAGCCTCTACGCCTTCAAACGGAGCTTCGGCGGCGAGGAGCTCACGTACGAGTTCGCCACGCTCGTCGCCGACCCGGAGCGCTACGAATCGCTCGTCGCCCGGCGCTCGAAGGCGCCCGAGGCGCCACGCCCGGACTTCTTTCCCGCATACCGCGCGTAGACGTCGAGCGTCTTCCGGGTCACGGAGTCCCAGGAGAAGCTCTCCTCCGCTCGCCGCCGGCCGGCGTCGCCCATCCGGCGGCGCAGGCCGGGATCGTCCAGCAGCCGCTCGAGCTCGGCACGGAGCGCGGGGACATTGCCCGGCTCTACGAGGACGCCCGTCTCGCCGTTGACGACGAGATCGAGGAGACCGCCGACTCCTCCGGCCACGACCGGCCGCCCGTGGGACATCGCCTCGAGGCAGGCGACACCGAAGCCTTCACGGTGCGAGGGGCAGGCGACGACCGCGGCGCGCGCGTAGAGCCGCGCTAGCTCGGCCGGAGGCACGAAGCCCAGGGCCTGCGGCACGCGGCGGCGAAGCGGCCCGTCTCCGGCGACGACGAGGTTCATGCCCTCCGCTGCCTCGACCAACTCGAGGATGCCCTTCTCCGCCGACAGCCGGCCGGCGTAGAGGACCTCCGGCGGGGTCGCCTCTTCGCCCACCTGCGCCGGCAGGTCCACTCCGCTCGGAACGATCTCGACCTGGCGGGCTCCGAGCCGAGTGGCGTCCCCTGCGAGGGCCGACGAGGGGCAGACCACGGCCTCGGCACGGCGGAGGACGGCCCGGGCGAGCCGCGGCGCGCGCCGCGCGAGCTCGACGTCCGTCCCCCAGAGCTGGACGACGAACGGACGCCGCGTCGCCATCGCGGCGACTCCGGAAGGAAGCCAGTGGGCGTGGACGAGATCGGCGTCCTTCGCGGCCCGCCTGGCCGCCCGCGCGTACGACGCCATGAACGGCGGGACGAGGGCGGCGCGCCACGGCTGCCGGCGGAGGTTCCCGACGATCCCGGAGCCGTACGCGAGGCCGAAGTGGTGAAACGTCGCGGGCGAGACCACCTCGACGTCGACGCCCGCCTTCCGGACGTGCTCGACGGCATCGGCGACGAACCGGCCGGCCGTATCCGTCTCCGACCGCGGATACGACGTGGCAAGGACGACGACCTTCACGCGGTCGATAGCCGCCGCCCGAAGACGACGGGCAGCGCGAGAGCCAGCATCGCGAGCGCGTAGAAGTACGAGGACTGCATCGTGAGATAGAAGGCGTTCGCGGCCATGACGCCGAGGATCGCGGCGGTGAGGCCCCAGGCGAGCGGGCGGACCCGCGCGGCGAGCGGATCGCGCATCGCCGCCAGCGTCTTCCCGAGCCTGTGCCCGGCCCGCAGGCGCCGGAAGAGCCACCAGATGAACATGGCGAAGACCGCGGTGCCGACGATCCCGGTCTCGATCACGAGCGCCGCGTAGAAGGAATGCGGGCCCCAGTTCGTCAGGCCGGTGACGGCCTCGTAGTAGACGGAGAACGTGTTCAGCCCGAGCCCGAAGAGCGCGTGGCCGTCGAGTGCGGGCCGGATCAGCTCGTAGACCTGGAAGTGCGTCGCCGTCGATCCCGACTCCGTGTCCAGCCGAGAGCGGAGAACGGTCTCGAAGAAGTCCACCCGCCGCGAGACGACGACGGCGAGAACGAGCGCCAGGGCGCCGAGCGGCACGAGCACTGCGGCCGAGACGAACTTCCGTCCGTACGGAAAGAGCAGGACGAGCACGCCGACGAGGAGGCCGAGCAGTCCGCTCCGCGAGAGCGTCGCCAGCTCGACGAGCAGCAGGAACGGGAGCAGCAGCGCAAGCGGCACGCGGTAGGGGTGACCGCGCTCGAGGCGGAGATACAGCGGCGTCAGGAGCAGGAGCGGGACGAGCAGGACGATGCCGAGATGGTTGGGGTCGTTCGTGAGCGCGTTCGGCCTGTAGACGTCGGCTCCCTGGACGGCCCCGTAGAAGTTGATCGGCCGCGCGTCGCCGAGCAGCGGGCCGAGCACGGTCTGGTCGAGGTCCCTCCCGCTCTCCGCGAAGGCAAGCTGCGCCACGCCGTAGAACCCGTTGAGCGCGATGCCCGCGCAGAGCGCGCCGAGCGCGAGCCAGTAGAAGTGGAGCGGCCGGCGGGCGAGGTAGGCAATGCCCGTCGCGGCAAAGCCGAACGTGATCGCGAACCGGGCCAGCCCTTTCGCCCACTGCGCCACCGCCTGCTCGCTCTCGATGTTGTAGAAGCCGGCGAGGTAGACGACGAGGAACGCTGCGGCGAAGAGGAGGACGATCGCGACCGTTCGCGGCACCTTCCGCGGCCAGGTCCCGAGTCGCTCGAGCACGAACGAGGCGACGAAGAGGATCGCCAGGATCCCGGCGAGGCCGATCGTGCCCGCCAGCTGCCACTGGATCTTCTCGAAGCTGACGCAGAAGAGCGTCGCGAGGAAGAGGAACTCGGTGGCGCGGCGGAGGATCACGCCAGGCTCCGCGCCAGCGTTGCGAGCTCTTCCGACCGGGTCCGGCGTGAGAGTCGATCGCGCACGTCCGGCGGCAGCGGCGTCCCGTTCAGACGCCCGGCACGATGGTCGCCGTCGAGCCGCGCCAACGCTGCGCGCAGCCCTTCGACGTCGTCCGGGGCGACGACCGCGCCGGCTCCGGTGTCGCGAATCAGGTCGGCGGCGGCGCCGTCGGGTGGAACCGCGGCGAGGATCGGCCGCTCGGCCGCGAGGTACTCGAAGACCTTCGCCGACAGGACGCCGCGGCCCCGGCCACCGGATTCCGGGATCAGCAGGAGCAGCGCCTCGGAGTCCTTCTGGAGCGCGAGCACCTCCCTGCGCGGGAGATACGGGTGGATCTCGAGCCGGTCGCCCAGGCCCAGCCCCTCGGCCCATTTTCGGTCGGCGGCCCGGAAGTCGCCCACGAACCGGAGGACGGCGTCGACGTCGGACCCTGCGAGCGCCTCGAGGATCGGCCGGGGAGTTCGCCGCCCGAAGAAGCTGCCCGTGTGGGTGATCCGCAGGCGGTTCGACGGGCGGTACTCGAGTCCCGCGAAGTCCTCGAAGTCGCAGCCGTTGGAGATCATCTCGACGCGGGTGGCGCCCAGCGCGCGCATCTCGTCCGCGATCGGCTCGGAGACGGCCACGACGGCGTCCGCCTTCTTCGCGACGAGCCGCGCGACGCTCTCCCCGGTTCGCTCCTTGGCCCGGACGAGGACGCTCTCGGTGCGCCGGTGCGGGTTGGCGACGATCGAGTCCCGCAGGTCTGCGATCCACCGGGCTCCGGTCGCCCGGCGCACTGCGGCGCCCACGAGGTGGACGGACGTCGGGGGCGAGGTCGTGATGACGACGTCGATGTTCTCGCGCCGGACGATGCGGACGGCGGCCGGGATCGCCGTCAGGTTCCAGGTCACGTTCTCGTCTGGCACGAGCACCCGGCGGAAGGTGAGCGCCGTCTTGCGCCCGGCGCGCTGGAGGCCGCGGAGACCGTGGAGCTCCTCGGCGGGGAGCCGTCCCTTGGGGCCGAGGTAGCGGACCCGGTGCACCCACGCCTGCGTCGGGGCCACGAGGTCGTCGTCGCGGTGGACCCACTTCGGGTCGTCGGGCGCGAGCACGTGCGTCTCGATCCCGAGCGCAGGGAGGTGGGTCGCGAACTTGAGCGGCCGCTGTACGCCCCCGCCGCCCGCGGGCGGGAAGTACATCGAGACGATCAGGACTTTCACGAGTGGAAGGCTAGAGGCCCGATGCGGCCAGTCCCCACCACGGCCAGTCACGTCGATCCCGGCAAAGACCGGCCCGGACGGGGTTGTCGATCACGTACTCGCAGACCGAGCGCGCGTGGCGGTCCCCCTCGACCACGCGGGCGTCGAAGCGGTTCTGGAACAGGTGGCCGTGGCGCTCGTAGCGCCGGTTGAAGCGCATCGCGTAGAGGCAGTTGAGTCTGTGCATGCCCCAGGAGAGCCGCTCGCGTGATGCCGAGGGAACGAGGTGGAAGTGGTTCGGCATCAGGCAGAAGGCGAGCATGCGCCATTCGAAGCGCTCGACGACGTCGCGGAGCTGGTCGAGCAGGGCGCGGTAGTCCGCGCGGTCGAGGAAGATGTCGGACCGCGCGACACCGCGCGCCGTCACGTGGTACGTCCCGTCTCCCAGAAGGTGTCGAGGTCGGCGCGGCACGCGTCCAGCGTAGGGCGCGTGTCGTCTGCGCGGGCCCGGACGCGCGCCTCTTGTCTCACCTTCGACACACTCTCGCACGGCTTAGAGGGACAGTCCCTCAAAGCCGATAGAGCAGATAGCGATCGTCGGCGTGCAGGACCGGCAGCGCCGGCCGCAGGAGCGATCGCTCCCTGTCGACGACCAGCCACCTCGCCCCGTAGCTCCTGGGGATGCCCAGATCGCCCGTGCGCAGAAAGCGGAGGACGTCCTGCCGCCGTGCGTACGGCCTGTTGTCCTCCGTGTCTGCGACGTGCGCCGGCGGTGCGGCGGCGACGTAGACCGGCGCGAGCGCCGCGATCCGGTAGCTCGTCTCCAGATCGGAGAAGACGACGCCGCCCTCGGGCAGCTTCCCCAGCGCCTGCACCAGCCCGGGCGTGAGTGGGACGCGAGGCCCGGGCGGCTCCCGCCATTCGCGCATTCCGTGGACGGCGATCGGGAGGACGAACAGCATCGCGGCGAGCCCGGCGAAATAGCCGCGCCGCTCGACGCTGCCCCATCGCCGCTCCGCGACGAAGCCCACCGGGATCGCGACCACGCTGCCGGCGAGCGCCACCCAGGTGGCGAATGCCGGGCCGCCATGGTGGAGCTCGCCGAAGTCCCCGGGCCAGGTCAGATGGAGCCAGAGACCGGCCGCGAGCGCGGCAGGGAGAGCGGCACCTCGCAGCAGCCCCGCAAGGACCACGCACCCACCCGCGAACGCAAACGCGAACGGCAAGAAGCCGGCGATGCGCCTGGCCTGCGAAAGCGAGACGAGGTCGGCGAAGGCGGGAAACAGGAAGTCCGCAAGCGTCAACACGAGGATCGGGAGAGACCCGCCGACGACGAACGCGGCCCAGCGGCTTCGGGCAGCAAGCGCGGCCAGCGGGATCACGATCAACGCGGCAACCGCCACCGCACCGCTCCGCCCGAACACCTCCGGCGCCAGCGAATAGCGGTCGAGCGAATCGACGTTCAGCTCACGCGCGTAGCGCTCGAGCGCGCGGCCGACCTCCTCCTCGGCGGGCGTATGGCCCGCCGTGTCCTCGACGATCGGCCGCAGCCAGAGGAAGACGGCTCCCGTCGGGACGGCCACGGCGGCGAGAACGCCCGTGAGCGGCAGGAAATCGCGCTGAGCCCAGATCAGGCGAACGAGCGCGAACCCCGTCAGCGGGATGAGCAGGAAGAGCGCGTAGGTCGGGTGCGCGAGGGCAATCGCCAGCGACGCCGCGGCCACCGGGAGCCCGAACAGCGGGCGCCGTTGGCGGATGAAGAGGAAGAGCGAGGCCAGGACCATCGGAACGAGCAGCTGCCTCGCGGCCGTGGCGGGAAGCGCGAGGGAGTCGTACGCGCCGCCGTCGCCCGGCGCGAGCCCGGTGATCGCCGCCTGCCCGGCAAGGACGGCGACGCCGCCCCACACCGAGTCGAAGAGCGCCCGGCCGGCCTCGAAGGAGAGCACGAAGGCCAGCGGCACGAGGATCGCCGCCTCGTTGAGGACGACGTCGGTGGGATCGACCCCCGCGAGCTTGGCGACCAGCGCCAGGAATCCGTGCCAGAGCGGAAACGCATACCCCGGATGCGGCCCCCCGTCTGCGAACTCGCCCACCGCCCGGATCGAGAGCTCGTGGAAGGTCTCGAGCTTGCGCACCCGGGCGAGATGGAAGAGCGCGTCGCCGCCGAGCGCCGGCCCGAAGCGCCAGACGAAGGCACCGAACGCCGCTCCCACGCCGGCGACGATCCACGTCGCCCGGTGGAGCCGCACGGCATCGACGCGGAGCGCGAACGGAAGCGCGGCGAGTGCCACGGCACCCATCACGATCAGCGCCAGCCAGATCGAAGTCCCGAGCGCGAAGGTCGCCACCAGCCCGAGGAAGAGGACGCCGAGGGAGAGCGCCGCGGCCTCCGCGACGGCGGGAAGGCGAAGCGCACGGGCGAGCAGCGCCCCAGGGATCAGCAGGCAAAACGAGGCCGCCGCGAGGCGGAGGGCCAGACCGAGCCCTTCCCCCGGCAGCAGGCGCGCGACGATGAGCAGCGGGATCGCCGCCAGGACGAGTGGAATCCGGGTCATCGTGTGGATTCGAGCAGGGTCGTCGCCGGTGCGCCCGCGACCCACTCAGCCGCGTCGCGGTAGACAGCCCGGCGGTCGCCGCGGAAAACGAGCGAGCGGAGCCGCAGCCCGACGAGGATCACGCGGCGTGCCCGCTCGGCGGTCCGGGTCCCGCGGTGCTTGACCAGGAAGCGCAGATGCCCGCGCACCTGCTCCCGAAAGAGCGTCGCCGATTCGCGCCGCCACGACGCCCCGCCGACGTGGACGGCCTCGGCCTCGGGGAAGAAGAGCGTCCGCCAGCCGGCCTTCCTGGCCCGATAGGACCAGTCCGTCTCCTCGCTGAAGAGGAAGAACGCCTCGTCGAACGGCCCGACCGCCTCGAACGCCTCCCGGCGGATCAGGAACGCCGCCGCCTTCGCGAACTCGACCTCGCGGATCTCGTCGTGCCTGAAGCCGCCGCCGTAAAACGCGTTCAACAGCCGCGACCGCGGCGCGAGCTTCCGCAGGAACAGATACTCGGTCGCCAGGCGCCACGGAGTCGGGAAGCCGCGAACCGAGCGGCTGAAGCGTGCCGTCGGGGTTCAGGAGCCGCGGCGCGACCCAGGCCGCCCGTGGGATCCCATCGGCGAAGCGCACGAGCCGCTCGGCGGCGTCCCCGACCAGCCACGCGTCCGAGTTGAGGACGAGGACGTACTCGCCGGACGTCTCGCGGATGCCGGTGTTCCAGCCGGCGGCGAGGCCCCGGTTCTCCTGCTCGACCACCGTGACCGCCGGGAAGCGCTCACGAACCACGTCCACCGTCCCGTCCGTCGAGCCGTGGTCGACGAGCACCGTCTCCAGGCCGGCCACGCTCTCGAGCGTCCGCTCGACGTGCGGGAGCCCGTTGTACGTCACGACCACCGCCGCGACCTCAGACATCGGGCACCGGGCGCCTGCGGGTCGAGCGGATCGCCTCCCACGCAACGATCGCGGCGCCGGGCAGCGCGAGCCCGATCGTCGTCACGAAGAACAAGAACCCGGTCGCCGCTGCCGCCTCCGGGCTGACGTCGAGCCGGGTCATGAAGCTGACGAAGAAGGCCTCCCGCACTGCCAGCCCGTTGATCGTGAAGGGGACGAGCATGACGAGGAAGAGGAGCGGACCGAGAACGAAGTAGGGCCTCGGCGAGAGGTCGACGCCGATCGACTTTCCGCACAGCCAGATCGAGAGGATCCGAACGATCTGGATCCCGAGCGTCAGGCTGAAAACCGCCCACAGAACCCGCGCCTGGTCGCGATAGCCGTGCATTCCCTCGTACAGCGCGCGCACGGGACGCTCGACCCGCAGGCGCCGCAGGAGCGGGACGAACCGGCGGAGCCGGGCGCGGAGGCTGCGCGAGAAGATCACGAACCCCGCGACCACGGTGGCAACCACGAAGACGCCCTCGATCCAGAGGTAGACGTCCACGTCGTACTCGCCGATCGCCAGCGCGAGCCCGATCGCCGCGAGCAGGAGGGTCGCCGCGCCGCCGATCGCCCGCTCGAGGATCACGGACCCGGCGATCGTCCCAGTGTTGCCGGGATGTCGCTTCGCCGTCTCGTAGATCCGAGCCGCGTCGCCGCCCACCGCCGTCGGGAGCACCTGCCCGGCCGCGTACGAGACGAAATAGGCCCGGGTCAGCCAGCCGAGACGGTCATGGATGCTCTTCGCGTCGAGGAGCCACCTCCACCGGAGTGCCATGAACCATGTCGTCGCGAGCGTGATCGTGAGCGCGAGCAGGAAGTAGCCGACCTGGATGTCCCGGAGGATCTCCAGCGTCCGCGAAAGGTCGATCTTCCAGACGACGTACGCGGTGCAGAGTCCCGTGACGAGGAGGGTGAGCCCGACCCTCAGCCATTTCTTCATGAGAGACGGGCGTGCACCCGGCGGAGCGCGTCGACCGCGTCCGCGATGTCCTCGTCCGAATGCGCCGGCGAGAGCGGCAGCGACAGGACCTCGGTGCCCGCCCGCTCGGCCACCGGAAGCTTCGGCTGGTCGGGGAAGAGCCGCCGGTAGGCGGTCAGCGTGTGGACGGGAAGGAAGTGGATGCTGGTGGCGATCATCTCCTCCGCCAGCAGCGCCGCGTACTCGTCCCGATTCCCGCCGGCGCGCTCTGGGTCGACGCGGATGACGTAGAGGTGCAGGGCGTGGGTGTCTCGCGGGTCCCGCGCGAGCGGCTCGATCCCGTCGAGCCCGGCAACCGCCGCGTCGTAGGCGGCGAACTGGCGCTCCCGGATCGCGCGGTGCTTCTCGATCTTCCCGAGCTGGACGAGGGCGATCGCGGCCAGGACGTCGGAGAGGTTGGCCTTGTAACCCGGCACCGCGATGTCGTAGAGCGAGCCGCCGTGGCGGCGCATCAGCCTGAGGTCCTGGATCGATTCGGCGACGTCGTCGCGGTCGGTCGTCACGATCCCGCCCTCCCCGGCGGCCACGTTCTTCGTCGCGTAGAGCGAAAAGCAGGTGGCCTCGGAGAGCGCGCCGATCTTTCGTCCGCGGTACTCGCTCTCGACCGCGTGGGCCGCGTCCTCGATCACCGGCAGACCGAGCTTCCAGAGCGGCTCGAGATCGCAGGGCTGGCCGGCGAGGTGGACGGGCAGGATCGCCTTCGTCCGCTCGGTGACGGCGGCCGCCACGAGCTCGGGATCGATGTTGAGGTCGGAGTCGCGCACGTCGACGAAGACGGGAGTCGCGCCCGTGTGGACGATCACGTTCGCGGTCGCAGGCCAGGTGATCGGGGTCGTGATCACCTCGTCGCCCGGGCCGATCCCGAGCGCGACAAGCGCGAGGTGCATCGCGGCGGTTCCCGAGGAGACGGCGAGCGCGTGCTTCGCCCCGGCGTACTCGGCAAAGCGGCGCTCCAGCTCCGCGGCGTTCTCGGCGGTCGTCAGCCAGCCGGAGCGGATCGTCTGTGCGACGGCCTCGATCTCCTCCTCGCCGACGGCGGGAGGCTGGAACGACAGCATGGTCTCGCGTTTAGAGGACAGCTCGGGCATCGGCCGTCCGGAAGCGTATGAGAGCGGCGGCCGCCCTCGCGCGCTCGAGGGCGTCGTCCCTGGTCTCCCCGACCGCCTGGACGGCCCCGAGCCGGTCGGCCCCACACCGCAGCTCCTCGATCTCGAACCCCGGCCGGCGGTAGACGCGCACGCGGAGAACTCCTTCCGACCGCCTCTGCCTCCTCCACGCCGTCGACCGCTTCGAGCTCTCCCGGCTCGGCGGTCAGGAAGACGGTGCAGGCACCACCGACCCGGGGTTCCGCCTCCAGAGCCTCGGCTGCGGACGTCTCGCCGAGGGCGGCAGCGAGCGCCAAACCGTTGAGGTCGACCCCGAGAGCCGCCTCGCACAGCTCTGCGTCGTGGCCGCCGCCGAGCCGCGCCGCCACCTCGATCACCTTCGGTCCCGTCCGGCGTGATCCGGAGCTGGGTGTACGTCGGACCGTCCGAGATCCCGAGCGCCTCCACCGCCCGCCCCGCCACCTCGGAAGCCTCGCCGGCGGCGTCGGCCTCGGAGGGCCAGACGTGGGCCAGCGCCACCCCGAACGCCGGCCGGTCGGCCGTCAGCCGGTCGGTCACGGTCAGCGGGTGGAAACGCCCACCGACGGAGAAGGCGACGACCGTCACCTCGGGCCCGTCCACGAGCTCCTCGACGAGGGCGTGGCCGTTTCGCGATTCCTCGAGCGCCCGGACGATCGCCGGCCGAGATCGCCGAGGCTTCCTCGACGAGGCTCAGGCCCCGCTGGCCCTGACGGTCCGGCGCCTTGACGACGCACGGGATCGGGAGGTCCTGCTCGGCGCTCGGAGACCAGCCACCAGGCGGGCTGCGGAACCCTGGCCTCGGCGAAGCACTCGCGCTGCCGCGCCTTGGAGACGGCGAGCACGCCGGTCGCCGGAGACAGCGGATGCGGGATCGCGGCCTTCTCCGCCGCCCGCGCGGCGATCGCGACGGGCCAGTCGATCCCCGGCGCGATGATCCCGTCGACCCTCTCGGCCTCGACGAGCCGCTTGATTGCACGCTCGTCCTCGGTCGAGATGATCGCCCGCCGGTCTGCGAGCGCGAAGCCCGGCGCGGCAGGGTCGCGGTCGAGAGCGATGACGTAGACGTCTTCCCTCGCCCGCGCCGCCTCGAGCAGGCCGAGCTGCGCCGGCCCCGCGCCTAGTACGAGGAGACTTTTTCGGTCCGCGCGTCGTTCAGGATCCCCGCCCACCACGCTTCATTGTCGCGATACCACGCGACGGTGCGGCGAAGGCCCTCCTCGAGCGACGTTCGAGCGCGCCAGCCGAGCAGCCGTTCGGCCTTGTCCGTGGATCCGATATGGCGGTGCACCTGGCCGGGCCGCTCCTCGACGTGCTCCTTCAGGGAAGCCGGCTTGCCGGTCAGCTCGAGGACGAGGTCGGCGATCTCCGAGACCGATACGTCCACGCCGGTCGCGACGTTGATCACCTGGCCGGCAACCAGGTCCAGGTCGGCCTCGATCACCGCCTGGATCGCCTCGGCGTCGTCGTCGACGTAGAGCCAGTCGCGGCTCGCCGTTCCGTCGCCGTGCACGGTCAGCGGCTCGCCGGCGAGCGCCTGGAGGACGAAGCGCGGGATCACCTTCTCCGGATGCTGATGGGGGCCGTAGTTGTTGAACGGCCGGACGATCACGATCGGGAGCCCGTAGGTCGCGCAGTACGAGTACGCGAGCCGGTCGGCGCCGGCTTTCGTCGCGGCGTACGGGCTGCGCGGGTTGAGCGGATGCTCCTCGTCCATGGGCTCGCGCTCTGCCGTCCCGTACACCTCGCTCGAGGAGATGAGGATGAAGCGCTCGACCGGCTCCTCGCGGATGGCGTCGAGCAACACGCGTGTCCCCTCCACGTTCGTCGCGACGAACTCGGAGGCGCCCTCGGCGATCGACTTCTCGACGTGGGACTCCGCAGCGGCGTTGACGATCACGTCGATCCCGGCGACCGCACTCGCGGACCGTCTCCTCGTCGCGGATGTCGCCGTGGACGAACGACAGCCGCTCGTGCGAGCGGACGTCGCGCAGGTTCTCGAGGTTGCCGGCGTAGGTGAGAGCGTCGAGCGAGACGACCTCGTACGGCGTCGCCCGCAGCAGGTGCCGGATGAAGGCGGACGAGATGAACCCGGCGCCGCCGGTGACCAGGATCCGTTTCACAGCTCTCGGTCGATCATGTACAGCGGCCGTCCCTCCACGTCTCGCTGGATCCGCGCGAGGTACTCCCCCACGAGGGCGAGGATGAACCCTTGCACGCCGAGGACGAAGACGATGAGCGCTCCTCCGAGCAGTGGGCCCGGGAAATCGGACTCGACGATCCAGTAGACGACCCCGTAGATCCCAAGTGCGAAGGCGGCGAGGGTGCACAGCGCTCCGAGCGCGACGCCGATCCACTGGATCGGCTGCGGCCAGAAGCCGGCGACGACGTGGAGCGCCAGCCGCGTGAGCCTGAGCGGCGTGTAGCGGGAGGACCCGCTGCGAGGGTGGTGGGCGACGTCCACCTCGACGACGTTCGCGCCGCCGGACAGGACGAGCGCCTTCGTGAACTTCTGCCTGCCGATCGCGCCGAGCATCGGCTCGACGGCCGAGCGGCGATAGGCATTGAACGCGCAGCCGAAGTCCGCGATCGAGGCGCCGGTGAAGCGCCGCAGCATCCCGTTGACCACGCGCGAGGGCAGCGTCCGGCCCCACGAGTCGCGCCGCGAAGCGCGCCGCCCGCTCGCGACGTCGGTGCCCGTTTCGAAGAGCTGCGACGAGCTTCGGGATGTCCTCCGGGGCGTTCTGAAGGTCGCCGTCCATCGTCACGAGAACGTCTCCGCGCGCCCGGACGAGGCCTGCGTGCATGGCGGGGTGCTGGCCGAAGTTCCGCTTCAGGCGAACGCCGCGAACCCGCTCGTCCGCGGCATGGGCGCGCTCGACCTCCTCCCAGGTGCCGTCCGTGGAACCGTCGTCGATTAGGAGCAGCTCGAACGGCTCACCGTCCAGTGCAGCCACGGTCCGGCGCACGAGGTCGGGCAGGGTTCCACCCTCGTTGTAGAGCGTGACCACGACGGAAATCTCCGGATTCACCGCCACGACACTACAATTGGGTGTCCAGTGAGCGCCGCCCTCGAAGCCCGGATCGCCGAGCTTAGTGACGATCGACAGCATGGGGCCAGCTGGATGGCTCGCCAAGCCGTGGAGACGCTCGCCGAGATGGCTCGAGAGCACGGAGGCAGCTGCGAAGAGCTGCTCGACGATCTGCAAGAGGCAGGTCGCCGGCTTGCCGCCTGCTCGCCCGGGCGTCGGCGCGATCGCCGGCGCCGTGGGACGGCTGCTGGCCGCCGGCCGCCACGAGAGCCACCTCGATCCCGAGGAGTTTCGGCGGATGCTTCAGGAGGAGGCTCTCGGGCTCACCGACGGCCGTATCCGCGCCCCCGCCTCGATCGCGATCCTGCTGCGCGAGCGGCTCGACGGCGCGACCGTGCTGACCCACTCGGCGTCGGCGACCGTCCGCGAGGCGTTCCAGCACTGCGAGCCCAGGAAGGTGCTCTGCACCGTCTCGGCTCCCGTCGAGGAAGGACGCCAGTTCGTCGAGGACATGCGGGAGGCAGGCCTCGACGCCGAGCTCGTCGAGGACGCCGATGCTCCGAGCCGGTTCCCGGAGGCGTCATTGCTCCTGCTCGGGGCGGACACCGTGTTTCGCGACGGGACTGTCTGCAACAAGGTCGGCACGATCCCGCTCGCCAAGGCGGCGGCGGCTGCCGGCGCCCCGATCGTCGTCGCCGCGGAAGTGATCAAGCTCGCGCCCGTACCGGGGGCCCAGGCTCCCGACCTGGCCGAGTTCGAGCGGGAGCTCTTCGAGCTCGTGCCCGCAGAGCTGATCACCGAGATCGTCACGGAGGAGGGCGTCTTCACCCCGGAGGACGTTGCGGCCCTCGTCGATCGGGTGCCGTTCCTGCGCGAGGGCTACGAGCTAGTGGCTCCCGCCGGCGTGAGCGAGTGAGCGCTCCAGCAACACGGTCGAGATCGTCGTCGGTCAGCCTGTTGTGGAACGGCAGCGCGAGCGCCCGTTCGTAGGCGGCGTCGGCGCCCGGGAACGGCCCCTGGTCGGCGTAGGCGCCGAGCCGGTGGAGAGCGTAGGTGCCGATCTGCGCCTGGATCCCGGCCTCCCGAAGCGCCGCCATCGCCTCGTCCCTTCGGTCGACTCGGACGACGTAGGCCTGCCAGCCGTGCCGGTCGCCCTCCTCCGCCGTGGGAAGCCCGACTGCTTCGCCTAGCCGCTCCGCGTAACCCGCGGCCAGGCGCTCGCGCTCGTCGATCAGCCGCTCCAGCCGCCGCATCTGCGTGATGCCGACGGCGCAGAGGATGTCCGGAAGCCGGTAGTTGAGCCCCGGAGAGCGGATCTCGAAGTCCCCGCGCGGCTCGATCCCGTGGTGGCGGAAGCGGCGGATCGGCGTCGGCGATCTCCGCGTCGTCGGTCGTCACCGCGCCGCCTTCGCCGGTCGTGACGATCTTGCGCGGATGGAACGAGAGGCAGCCGAGCCGGCCCGAGGCCGCCGCAGGCGCGTCCTCTGCTGCGCGCTCCGAGCGCGCCGGCGGCGTCCTCGAGCGAGCGCAACTCTTTCTGGCACCCGCCTCGAGCGACTCCCAGGGAGCCGGCCGGCCGAACAGGTCGACGACGAGGACCGCTTTCGTCCGCTGCGTCAGCGCCTGGGCCACGACCTCGGCGGATCGAGGTTCATCGTCTCCGGGTCGACGTCCACGAGCACGGGCCGGGCGCCGGCGAGCGCAACGACGTTGGCCGTCGCGGGGAACGTGTAGGCGGGAACGACGACCTCGTCGCCCGGGCCGATTCCGAGCGCCAGAACCGAGAGGTGGAGCGCAGCGGTGCCGGACGAGACGGCGACGGCGTGCTCGACCTCGCAGGCGGCGGCGAGCTCAGCTTCGAACTCGTCGACCTTCGGCCCCATCGTGAGCTGCCCGCTCTCGAGCACCTCTGCGACCGCCGCGAGCTTCCTCGGAGCCGAGGTCCGGCCAGGCGAGCCGGATCACGTCGGTGTCGGCTGGCGTTCCCGGTACCACGCGATCGTGCGGCTGAGGCCCTCGTCCAGATCGACTTTCGGCTCCCAGCCGAGCAGCTTGCGGGCCTTGTCGATGTTCGGGATCCGCATCTCGACGTCGGTGTAGTGGAGGGGCCGGAAGTTGATCTCGACGTCGGCGCCCATCAGCTGCGCGGATCTGCTCGGCGAGCTCGAGGATCGTCAGCACCGAGCGCTCGTTCCCGATGTTGAAGACCTCACCGGCCGCCTCAGGACGCTCGAGCACGAGCATCAGCGCGTCGACCATGTCGTCGACGTAGCACCACGCGCGCGACCTGTGATCCGTCCCCGTGGATCGTCAGATCCTGCCCGGCCAGCACGGTCTCGATGAACGCCCGGATCGCCCCGCCGCCGATCTGTCCCGGCCCGTAGACGTTGAACGGCCGCACCGAGACGGTCGGAAGGCCGAACTCGTCGTGGTAGGCGTGCGCGAGATGCTCTCCGGCCAGCTTCGAGACCGCGTACGTCCAGCGGGCCTCGCCGACCGAGCCCTGTCGCGGTCTCGTGGATCTCCTCGACCTTGTAGGCGTGGCGCCCGAAGACCTCGCTCGTGGAGAAGTCGACGAGCCGCTCGAGGCTGTCGATCGTCGCGTGGGCGGCCTCGAGGACGTTGTAGGTGCCGATCATGTTCACCCGCATCGTCCGCACCGGGCTCTCCAGGACCGTGTCGACTCCCGCGATTGCGGCAAGGTGGACGATGTGCGTCGCCCCCTTCGCGGTCTCGCTGCACGAGCTCGGCGTCGAGGACGTCCCCCTGGACGAACGTGAGGTTGGGGTGGTCGGCAAGCTCCGTGCCGCCCATCGCGTCCCGGTGGAGGTTGTCGTAGCACGACGATCTGGTTGTCGTCGATCAGGCGCCGGTTGAGGGTCGTACCGATGAACCCGGCCCCGCCTGTGAGCAGAATGCGCTTGCCTTGAAGTGGCACGCGGCGAGTCTAGTGGTGGTTCTGGCGCTCCTGGCGGGATGCGGGGGTGACGACGGCGGCACCGCTGCGCCGCCGCAGAGCGCGACCGAGCTCGAGATCACGGTGTGGCCGAGCGGGCGCTCAGGCGATGAGAAGAAAGCGAGGCTTACGTGCTCGCCGCCCGGCGGAACCCTCCACGACGCCGACGACGCGTGCCGGCAGCTCGGGAGCATGGAGCGACCGTTCGTCCGGCCCAACGGCCAGGTCGCCTGCACCGAGATCTACGGCGGTCCCGCCGTCGCCGAGATCCGCGGAACCTTCGAGGGCTCGCAGGTGCTGGCGACCTTCGCCCGCTCCGACGGCTGCGAGATCGCGCATTGGGACCGGCATCAGTTCCTCTTCCCTGCCCAGCCCGCGTCCCCCTGACACTCAGGCGAGGCGGATCCGCGGATCGATCATGGCGTAGAGCAGGTCGACGACCAGGTTGCACACGATCACGGCGAGCGTCGCGAAGACCGTGATCCCCATGACCGTCGGCAGGTCGAAGCCGTTGAGCGCCTGAAGCGCGCTCCGGCCGAGGCCCGGTAACCCGAAAACGGTCTCGGTGAAGATCGCGCCGCCGAGCAGGAGCCCGATGTCGAGACCGAGCAGGGTCACGACCGGAAGCAGCGCGTTGCGAAGGATGTGCGACCGCATGACGACCAGCTCGGAAGCACCCTTCGCCCGCGCGGTGCGGACGTAGTCCTCGTTCATCGTCTCGAGGACCGTGGCGCGGATCATGCGTGTGTAGAGGGCCGCGTAGAGCAGCGCGAACGTCACCCAGGGGAGGACGAGCGAGTGCGCCCACTTCACGGGCCCTCCGCACTCTGTCGAGGGGTTGAAGAGATCGCAGTAGCCGCCGAGCGGGGTGAGCCCCGCCTTGTAGCCGACGAAGTAGATGAGGATCAACCCGATCCAGACGGGGTGCGCGGAGATGCCGAGCAGCACGAAGCCCATCGCGCTTCGGTCTAAGAGCGACCTCGGGCGCAGGGCGGACAGGATTCCGATCGGAAGCGCGATCGCCATCCAGAGGATCACGCCGCCGATGATGATGCTGGCCGTGATCGGCGCGGCGTCCCGGATGATCGCAGTGACCGGCTGTCGGGTTGCGTACGAGCGTCCGAGCGACTGGTGGATCACGATGCCTTCGAGGAAGCTCGCGTACTGCATCGGTACACCGGGCGGTCGAGCCCGATCTGCTTGCGGACCCGCTCGACCTGGTCGGGCGGGCACTGCGCGCCGCAGATCAGGCGGGCCGGCTCCGCGGGAACCAGGAAGAAGATGATGTACGACACCATGGTCACGGCGATGAACAGCACGCCGGCCCAGAGCAGCCGTCTGACGAGATAGCGGAACATCTCTCCAACCTGGTGAGACTCGGCACGAAGGAGGCAGTTAGACGCGATAAGGAGCGCTAATCACCCGCCGGAAGCGCCGACCGTGCTCTTCGTGGGCGCCGGGCGGCACCAGCGGCGGGCGCTCGCTCGGCTGAAAGAGCTCGGCGCGCGGGTCGTCGCCGTCGATCGAAATCCCGATGCTCCCGGCTTCGGGACTGCCGACGTGGGCGAGGCGGTCGATTTCGGTAACGTCGGCGCGGTCACCGAAGTCGGGCGGCGCCATGGAGTCAGAGGCGTGATGACGTTCGCGGCCGACCGGGCCGTGCCCGTCGTCGCCGGGGTCGCGGAGGCCCTCGGGCTGCCTGGGATCGGAACGGAGGCAGCGCACGTCATGACGAACAAGATCGCCATGCGCCGACGTCTTGCAGATGCGGGAGTGCCCCAACCCCGATTCGCGGCGGTTCGACACGTTCGCGACATTCGCGGCGCGGCGGCCGCGGTCGGATTTCCTGCGGTTCTCAAGCCGGCGGACTCGGCCGGACAGCGTGGGCTGTTCCTGGTCCAGTCGCTCGACGACGTCGAGCGGCACCTGCACGCCGCGCTCGCCCAGTCGACGGACGAGGAGGCGATCCTCGAGAGCTACCACTCCGGCCTCGAGGTGAACGGCCTGCTGGTCGCACGCGGAGGCGAGGTGACGGTCGTGACGTTGTCAGACCGCCGCCGGCCGCCCGGCGCCGGTTTCGGGGTCGCAGTCGCGCACGTCTATCCCTCGACGCTCTTCGGCGACGCACTGGCGGAGGTGGAGCGGGTCGGCCGCGCGACCGTCCACGCGCTGGGTCTGCGCGACGGGATCGCCTATCCGCAGGTCATCTGGGGCGACGACGGCATCGCCCGGCTGATCGAGGTTGCGGCACGCATCCCGGCGGGGCAGATGGACTCGGTGGCGCGATACGGCGTCGGCGTCGACCTGATCGAGGTCGCTCTCCGGCAAACGCTCGGCGATCCGGTGCCGGACGAGCTCGTCGAGCCGAGGCAGCAGCAGCCGATGGCGATCTCCTTCCTCACCGCTAGACCAGGACCGCTACCTGTCGGGAAGGTCAGGAGCTTCAGCGGCCTGGACAAGGTTCTCGCGTTCCCCGGCGTCGTCGAGGCCGACGTCTACCTGCAGGAGGGCGAGACGATCCGGCCGGTCCAGCTGGACGGCGACCGGCGGGGCTACGTGATCGCTCTCGGCGCGACGAATATCGACGCCGTCGAGCGCGCGGAGTCCGCGGCGCGGCTGCTCGACGTGGAGGTCGAGGCTGCGTGAGCTGCTCGTGGTCGCTCGAGCACTATCGAGAGTTGCTGCGGGCGGCACAGGAGGGCGGCTACCGGTGGACGATGTTCGGGCAGGAGCCGCAGGCGGGCGACCTCATCCTCCGGCACGACGTCGACCTGTCCCTGGAGGCGGC
This sequence comes from uncultured Actinomycetes bacterium, assembly GCA_963754715.1. Taxonomy (GTDB): domain Bacteria; phylum Actinomycetota; class Thermoleophilia; order Gaiellales; family Gaiellaceae; genus JACDAN01. The sequence goes on from CAVWHA010000001.1 coordinate 86,739, forward strand.
GCTCCAGATGGCGGAGCTGGAGGCAGAGCTGGGCGCGCGCGCCACCTACTTCCTGATGACGCAGAGCGTCTTCTACAACCTCGGCTCGTCGGAGGGCCGGCGGGCGCTCAACCGGCTCCGTGAGCTCGAGCACGGCGTCGGGCTCCACGCCGTCTGGCCGAACGTCGAGCTCGACGATCGCTTCGACGCCGTCGTCGCCTGGCACAACCCGAATCCGGATTACATGTCAGAGCCGGTCGACGGGGCCGTCAACGTCATGGAGCCCCCGTACTTCGAGTCCGACCACTACCGGTCGGACTCGAACCAGCGCTGGCGGCACGGCTGCCCGCACGAGGAGCTTCGAGGCGCGGGGTTCGAGTGGCTCCAACTCCTCATCCACCCGGAGATCTGGGTGTATCCGGGCGAGACGATGGGCGAGACGATGAGCGCGATGCTCGACGCAGAGCGAGACCGGCGCCGGGAGCTCCTGGCAGAAGACCGCATCGACCTCTCGTGACCCGTGGAAGACAAGTAACAGAGTGTTACTAACTCCCGGCGTGCGGCCAACTTGGCTCTACTCGGCGGCCCCGGGTGGGGCGAAAGGGCAAGTAACAACTTGTTACTAGGCAAGCGGCTCGGGGAGCTCGCGCGCCACTCGGCGATCTACGGGTTCGGCTCGCTCGTCTCGCGCTTCATCGCGGTCCTCCTCCTCCCCGTCTACACGCGCTACCTCTCGCCGGCCGACTACGGGCTGATCGAGACGCTGATCGCGCTGTCGGCGATCCTCACCGTGCTGCTTGCTGCGGGCGTGAAGAGCGCGTTCTTCCGCTTCTACTTCGACGAGAAGGACGCCGAGGGGCATCGCCGCGTGATCCGGACGTCGTTCTGGTTCACGATGGCCATGGGGACCGCCGGCCTCGTCGCGGGGCTCATCCTGGCAGGCCCGATCTCGAACGTCCTCTTCGGAACGGGGGACCACGCGAACCTCGTCCGTGCTGCGTTCGTCGGGCTCTGGGCGCACGTGAACTACGAGCAGATGACCTCACTCTTCCGCGTCGAGCAGCGGTCGGTCGCCTACCTGATCGCCACGCTGATCAACCTCGGGCTCACCGTCACGGCGACGGTCCTCCTCGTCGTCGTCTGGGACAAGGGCCCGATCGGCGTCATCGTCGGGAACTTCACCGGAACGCTCCTCGTCTACCTCGGCCTACTCGCCTACCGGCGGGAGCAGCTGGGCCTGGAGTGGGATCGTCGGCTCCTGAGGGAGATGAACCGGTTCGGGATGCCGCTCGTCCCTTCGGCGCTCTTCCTCTGGGCGCTCAACTTCAGCGACCGCTTCTTCCTCGTGAAGCTGGCCGGGCCGCGCGAGGTCGGGCTCTACTCGATCGGAGTGCGCGTGGCCTCCGCAATCATCCTGCTACTGGCCGCTTTTCGGACGGCGTGGCCGGCGTTCGCATACTCGATCGAGGACGACAGGGAGGCTGCGCGGGCCTACAGCTTCGTCCTCACCTATCTCGTTGCGATCACGTCGTGGATGGCGCTCGCCCTCGGTGTGCTCGCGCCGTGGCTCGTCGAGCTGCTGACGACCGAGGAGTTCTACCCGGCAGAGCGTGTCGTGGCGCCGCTTGCCTTCGCGGCCGCGGCTTTCGGCGCGTACATCGTCGTCGTGATCGGCATCGGCCGCGCTCGGCAGACCCGCTCGAACTGGTGGATCACCGGCGTCGCCGCGGCCTTGAACGTCGTCCTCAACCTGGTGCTGATCCCCGAGTACGGGATGATGGGCGCCGCCGTCGCGACCATCGGCGCCTACGCGGTGCTCTTCCTCGGGATGGCGTGGAAGGCGCAGCGCGTCTTTCCCGTGCCGTACCAGTGGCGGCGCGTGGCGACCGCGTTCGGCGTCGCGGTGGGGCTCACGATCGTCGGGCGCTCTCTCGACGTCCCTCTCGGCGGAGCGATCGCACTCGTGGCGGTCTATCCGCTCGTGCTCCTGCCTCTGGGCTTCTACCTTCCGGAGGAGCTCAGGCGCTTGCGGGTCATTACGATGCCGTCCCGATGAGCGCCGCCGATACCACGAGCCCGAGGACGAGGTCCGCGAAAGCGAGCTCGTCGATCATCTCGAGGAGCAGGCCGCGCTCTTCTGGGACACCGTGCAGGGCGAAACGCAGCGCGGCCACCGCTACAACACCGGGCGGGTCACCGGCCGCGACGGCTACGACGAGGGGCTGCGGCTGTACCGGCTGCTCCGGGAGATGAAGCCGCTCGTCGCCGTCGAGACCGGCGTCTGCAACGGCGTCTCGACCGCATTCCTTCTCCTGGCACTCGAACGGAACGGCACAGGCGAGTTGCACTCGATCGATCTGCCGGAGGTCGCCGGCGAGGAGTACGAGCCGGGAACGTTCTGGGACGGCAAGGGCGGCGCCGTGATCCCGCCGGGCCGGGAGCCCGGCTGGATGGTCCCGCCGAACCTGCGCAACGCCTGGCACCTCGTGCTCGGCCGCAGCCAGGACGAGCTGCCGCCGCTCCTGGAGCGCGCCGGCCCAATCGACTTCTTCATGCACGACAGCGAGCACTCCTACGAGTGCATGAGCTTCGAGTTCGAGCACGCCTGGGAGGCGATGCGCGACGGCGGCGCACTGGTGGCCGACGACGTGAACGTGAACCGGGCGTGGGACGAGTTCACGCAGCGGGTGGCGCGCCGGCCGCAGCCGCTCGGCCCGAAGCTTTCGCTGATCGTGAAGTGACGACAGTCCTCGTCTCCGCGGCGGGGGCACCCGGCACCGCCGCCCTCGTGCGTGCTCTCCGGGAGAACGGGGAGCGCGAGGTGCGAGTGGTCGGAACGGACATGGCCGAGAGGTCTGTGGGCCGCTTCCACTGCGACGCATTCCACATCGTCCCGTCGGGATCGGACCCCGGCTTCGCCGACGCGATGCTCGACGTCGTCGAGAAGGAGGGCGTGGACGCGATCCTGCCGCAGTCGTCGTACGACCTCCTCGGCCTCGCCGACACGAAGGACCGGTTCGAGGGCGTGGCCGTGATGGTCGCCTCGCCCGACGCCGTGCGGCGCTCGAACGACAAGGCCGAGAGCTATGCGCTCCTGGACGAGATCGGCGTACCCGGGCCACGCTGGCGGCGGGTCGTCGGCGGCGATGCGATCGCCGAGGCCGCGCGCGAGCTCGGCTATCCCGGCGAGGACGTTGCGATCAAGCCGGCGTTCTCGTCCGGCTCGCGCGGCTTCCGCATCCTCTCCGCGGAGGCGGACCGCAGGGAGCAGCTCCTGACGAACCGCCCCGGTGTGGCCGAGGCTCTCAGGCTCGAGGAGCTCGTCGAGCTGCTCGGGGACGACGACACGCCCCTCCTCGTGATGGAGCTCGCTACGGGGATGGAGCGCACGATCGACGGGATCGCCGAGGGCGGGCGGATCGCGCTTGGGCATCCAAAGACGCGCGAGGCGATGCGCGCCGGCCTCGCGATGTACTTCGCGACCCTCGACGACGACCGGCTGATGGAGATCGCCGGGAAGATCGTCGAGGCCCTCTCCCTCGACCACTTCTTCAACATCCAGCTCGTCGGCGACAAGGTGATCGAGATCAACCCGCGGATCTCGACGATCGTCTACCAGGAGGACCTGAACCTTCCCTGGCTCGGCGTCAAGCACGCGCTCGGCGAGATCTCGGCCGAGGAGCTGGGCGCGTACCAGGAGCGCGTGCGGCCGACTCGGCGCGCATTGCGGTATTTCGACCAGGTCGAGTGGGACGAGTAGATCTGCGGGTGGTCCATACCCCGCTGAACGTGGCGGGGATCCCGTGGACGAACGTCCAGGCGCTCCGGCGGAAGGGCGTCGACGCCAGGCTCGTCGTCGTCGAGCGGCAGAAGCTCCACCCCGAGGCGGACTGGTCGCTCGACCGGCCGGCGGGGTTCTGGGGCAGGCAGGCGGTGCAGTGGCCTGCGCTCCTGCGCCTGCTGCCGAAGACCGACGTCTTCCACTTCTACTTCGGCTGGACGCTCGTACCGCGGAAGCTCCAGTGGCCGATCCTCAAGGCGACCCGCCGCAAGTCGGTGCTGCACTTCCTGGGCTCGGACATCCGCGGGAAGACGCCGGAGCAGCTCCGCTATGCGCGCGGGGCGGATGCACGGATCGTCGGCTCCTACGACGCGCTGCGCTGGGTGCCGGACGCGCACGTCGTCCCGCCGGGGCTCGATCTGAGCGAGTACGCGCCCCCGCCGCCGGAGGAGCACACGCGGCCGGTCGTCCTGCACGCCCCGTCGAGCCGCCGCCGGAAGGGAACCGAGCACGTCGTCGAGGCCTGCGAGGGTCTCGACGTGGAGCTCGACATCGTCGAGGGGCTCCACCACGACGAGGCTCGGCGCCGGTACGAGCGCGCGGACATCGTCGTCGACCAGCTGAACGCCGGCTGGTACGGGATCTTCGCGCTCGAGGCGATGGCGCTGAGCAAGCCGGTGCTCAGCTACCTCCGCCCGGAGGCGGTGGAAGAGACCGAGCGCGCGCTCGGCGTCGACGTGCCGATCGTCCCGGTCACGAAGGAGACGCTGCGCGAGCAAATCGCCGATCTCGGCGCTTCGCCGGAGAGGCGGCGCCAGATCGGCGCCGCCTCTCGGGCCTACGTCGAGCGGGTCCACGACGCCGACAAGGGCGCCGACCGCTTGCTCGAGATCTACAACACCCTCTAGGGAGTCAGCACGTTTGCCGCTCCTCGGGTGAGCGTGGTCGTGAACGCCCAGTCGGACGCCGCGTCGTTCGTGTCCTTGCCGTCGGGATTGCGGATCAGCGAGCCGTCGGCGGTGTTCGAGTCGGCGACGGTCGCCGGCAGCATCGTCCCTTCGACGAGGTTGTACGTCTGGCCGCCGATCGTCGCCGCCGTGATCGCTCCCTCGTAGGAGAGGGCGTCGACCAGCGTCGCGCCGTCCAGCAAGGCGATCCCGTCCGGAGCGCCGTTCTGGAGCTCGATCGCGACCGCGAGATAGGCACCGGCCGCGAGCGTCCCGGTCAGCTGCTCCCGTGCGTACTCGAGGCCGTCTCCGCCGTTGACCGCGACGAGATCGACGTTCGAGAGGTCGGCCTCGGCCCCTCCGGTGTTGTGGATCTCGACGAACCCGTTCGCATCGGCGCCGACCTGGTCGTAGTCGACCTCGTTGATCACGAGCTTCGCCGACTCTGGCGGCGGCGGAGGTGGCGGCGGAGGCTCGTCGGGAGCGGCAATGCACGCCAGCGTGACGTCGCCTCCCGCAGAGATCGTGACCTGGATCTCGCCCGCCGCCGAGTCTTCGGCCACACACGGCACGCCCTCGAGCGTCTTCAGTCCGGCAACCACCGTTCCCGGGTCGCCCTTGTCGCCCTTGTCGCCCTTCGCCCCGGCGGCGCCGGGCGCACCCGGGTCGCCCTTCTCACCCTTGGGCCCTTCGATGTTCCAGCTGACCGGCTGTCTCGCGCCGGCGGCACTGCGCCGGCCCGGAGACCTGCCGGAGCCAGCCGCCGGACGGGTGCTTGCAGGCGTAGATGACCGTCGGCGTCCCCTCGCTCTCCGCGCTCGCGGCCAGCGCAACGCCGGCGGCAACCAACAGCATGGCCGCCGCACCTGCCAAGAGAATCGTCTTCATGCTCCTCCCTCTGTTGCTTGACGAGGAGCCAGGTAAGAGGGGCGGCGCGTCGGTGCCTAGTGTCCGTCACAGACTCGGCGCGATTCCGGCGCAGACCTAGGAGGAATCGACTCGGAGGTCTACTCTGACTATTGACGTGCCGCCGCCAGCACTCGACGCGCTCCTCGCCGAACTCGCAGCCGCGAAGAAGGCTCAGCACGCCGCCCGTCTCGCCTGGCGGAAGGCCGCCGAGCGGCTCCCGCAGAACGATCCGCAGCTACGGGAGGCCCTCGAACGCCTACAAGGCTGCGAAGGCGGTTCGCCAGACGCTGGATGCGCAGATCGCTCGGGCGGCGAACCCCACGACGATGTCGCCGAAGGGCCTCGACTTCCTCGTCGCCCAGGAGGGCTTCATCCCGTACGCCTACAACGACTCCCAGGGCCATGCCACATTCGGCGTCGGCCACCTGCTCCATCGCGGCCCGGTGACGGCAGCCGACCGGGCGCAATGGGGGACGAAGGCGAATCCGAAGCCGCGGCCGCTCGTCCTGAAAATCCTTCGCGAGGACCTCGCCAAGCGCTTCGAGCCCGCGGTTCGGGACACGATCAAGCGGCCGCTCCAGCCGCATCAGTTCGACGCGCTCGTCTCCTTCGCGTTCAACATCGGCGCGGGCGGCTTTCAGGGATCGACCGCAGCCAAGTGCGTGAACGCCGGCGACTTCCACGGGGCCGCCGAGGCAATGATGTTGTGGCGAAAGCCGCCGGAGATCATCCCCCGCCGCCGCCGGGAGCGTGACCTCTTTCTGACCGCGAAATACCGCTAGCGGCCGACGAGCTTGAAGACCCGGCGGCCGGCCCGTTCGACGGGGCCCGGGATCCAGCCGCGCTTCTTCTTCACGACCCGGGTGACCGCCCCGAACACGGCCTTCGTCGCCTGCACGCGGCGCGAGTGGAGCCGGTCGTACCGCGTGTTTCTGGCCACCTTCTGGGCGACCGTGGTCGAGCCGATCACGAAGCGGACGTCCCGGAAGCCGCGCGACCCGTAGATCTTCTCCGCCATCACCCTTCGCACCCCCGGATGCCAGGTCGTGTCGTGGAAGGCCACCACGCCGCCCTCGACGACTTTCGGCACCCACGTGTCGAAGTCGTGGCGGACGTCGTCCTCCTCGTGGGACCCGTCGACGAAGAGGAGCTCGATCGGCTCGTCGAAGTCGTCGACGACGTCCTGGGAGAGCCCCTTGACGGGCGTGACGAGGTCGGCGATGCCGGCGCGCTCGATGTTCTCCTTGAACTCGCCGTGCCGGTAGTCGGCATGGGGGTCGACGGCGAAGATCCGGACGCCGTTCCCGGCGCGCGAGCCAAGGCCGAGGCAGATCGTGGACTTCCCCTTCCACGAGCCGATCTCGACGATCACGCCCTTGCCGGTGCAGTCCTTCGCCAGCTCGTAGAGCGCCTCGCCCTCCTCGTCGGAGAGCCAGCCCGGCACGTCCTTCATCAGCTCCTTGACGGGCGCGAAGTCGCTCATGTCTCGCCGTCGTAGTACTGCACGTGGCTCTCGCGGCGGACCAGGATGTGGTCTTCGCGGAACTCCGGCCCGGGCCAGGCGCCGATCTTGTCGCTGTCCGGGTAGACGGCGAGGGCCGGATCGTTCTTCGTGGAGAGGATCATCACGCGCACCGTCTCGTCCGTCCCGTTCGTGAACTTGTGCGCGCCGTCAGGCCCGTTCGGGAAGCAGATCACGTCGAAGGGCTCGACCTCGTCCTCGCCGCCCGGATGCCGCATCGTCGGCCGTCCCTCGAGCACGATCGCCCACTCCTCGTTGCCGTACTCGTAGTGGTATGGGCAGATGCTCTCGCCGGGCGGCAGCTCGTAGACGGTGGCGCCGAGCATCGCCGCCCCGATCGACGGGCCGAAGCGCGACATGGCGGCCCTGTAGCCCTCGGGGTCGCTGTCGTCAGTCTCGAACTCGAGTGCAGAGAGATTGACCTTCTTCATGCGCCCGATTGAATCAGGCAACCAGCAGGCCTGTCACGTACATGACCGCGACACCCGCCAGGAAGCCGAGCAGGACGTGCGGCGACCGCAAGCCGCCCGGCGCTTTCCGCGCGACATAGCGGGCCACTTCGACCACGACCTCGAACGCAGCTCCTGCGGCTCCGGCGAAGAAGACGACGCCCAACAGGTCGCTCGTCAGGAAGCCGCCGAGCCAGGCGCCGAGGATCGCGGGCCCTCCCGCCACGACCGCCAGCGTCGCGAGGCGGCGGAAGGACACGCTCTTCTTCTCCGCGAGCGGCGCGGCGATTCCGAGGCCCTCGGTGACGTTGTGGATCATGAACCCGACCACGAAGAACGTCCCGAGCGCGAGCTCACCCAGCGCGAACGACGATCCGATCGCCAGCCCCTCGCCCAGGTTGTGGAGCCCGATCCCGATCGCGACGAGCGTCGCCAACGCGACCCCGGAGGGGCCTCCCGCGCTGCCACCGCCGTCGCGCCGGCGGAGCCGGGTCGAGACCGCCGTCAAGATCAGATAGCTCGCCGCAACGCCCAGGAGCACGAGCCCGGCGCCGCCCAAGGCGCTCGGAAGCGCCGCCTGGAGCTGCAGCGACTCGGAGAGCGCCTCGACCGCGAGGAACGAGAGAAGCCCGGCGGTCAGCGCCATGAACGCGGCGACCCACTCGGGGGCCGCCCGCCTCAGGGAGGGCAGCCAGAGGAGGCCGAGCGCCACGGGGACGATCCCGACGAGAAACCCGATCAGGCCGTATCCGAAGATGCTCCTCGCCGACGCCTCCGGCGTCCGCACTGCTGCGGGAATCGCCTTCGTCGTCTCGATGCCGGTCGAGCTCGTGACACCGACCGAGATCGGTTCGTCCTGGACCCAGTCGTACCGGATGAGAATCTCGCTCGAGCGGAGCCGCCCGAGGGTCTGCGGGCCGTCGAGCTCGTACGGGACGATCGCGTCGTCCACCGTGACCGACGCGATCGTGAGGTCGTCTCGCTGCGGATTCGTGACCCGGATCCGAATCTCGACCCGGGTGGAACTCGACGCGGCGGATGTCGAACTCGTCGATCGACGGAGGGTTGTCGCCGAGGAGACCGGTGATCGTCGAGCCGCCGGCGGTGAACAGGGCAACCACGCCGGTGAGCAGCACGAGCGGGACGAACGCCCACAACCGCCAGCTGCGGCCCGGCCGAACTGCCGCCGCCGACTGGCTCAATCAGTCACCTGGAAGAAGCCCATCCAGCCGAGCTCGGCGAACTCCGACTGGTGCGCGTGGAACATGAAGAGGCCGGTGTTGGCGAAGTCGATCTCGATGATCCCGCGCTGGCCCTGCGTCTGGACGACGGTGTCCGTGTACTCGAACTGGTCTCCCGTGCCTGTCGGGTAGTAGCGGAAGAAGTCCCCGTGGAGGTGGAAGGAGTTGATGAGGTCGAACTCGGTCAGGTTCGCGAGGTAGATCCGGACGGTCTTCGACCTGCTGACCCTGATCGGGTATTTCGCGTAGTAGAACGCCTTGCCGTTGACCGTGTAGAAGTTGTTCTCGCCGTCGCCGTCGGTGTCGTAGCCGTTCATGACCATCACGAGCTCCTGCGCGGGCTTTCGCGGCTCCTTCGGATCGATGATGAACGCGCCGTAGAGGCCCTTGTGGATGTGCTTCTTGAGCGGCGTCGCGTGGCAGTGGTAGAGCTGCATGCCCGCGGGCCGCGCCGGGAACTCGTAGGTGAACTCGCCGCCCGGCTCCACGATCTCGAAGACGCCGTCCATGTTCGCCGGGTGGATCCCGTGAAAGTGGATCGAATGCGGGTGGGAGCCGCCGTTCGTCAGGCGGACGCGGAGGAGGTCTCCTTCGGTGGCGCGGATGATGGGCCCGGGCACCGTGCCGTTGTACGTCCACGCGTCGAAATGGACGCCCTGCGCGACCTCGATTTTCCTGTCGTGGGCGACGAGGTGGTACTCGCGGACCCGGCCGGGCTTGTAGGGCAGCGCCTTCGTCGGGAGGAGGAGGTCGTCGAGCTCGCGCGGCCCGCCCGGAGCCGGCACGTCGGGGCCGATCATCGCCGCATGGCCCATCTCGGCGTGGGAGTGGTCGTGGCCGAGGTGTGTCGCGCTCGGCTCGGCCTGTGCGGTATCGGGCCAGGCGAGGCGCGCAAACGGCGCAGCGGCGACGATCGGCGCTGCGCCGGCCAGCAACCCCTTCCTTGTAAACTTAGGCATGTCTAAACTATAACTGAGACTCATGGAATTGACAGACGCGATCCAGGACTACCTCAAGGAGATCTACAAGCTCGGCGCGAGCGGCCGGCGGGTCACCACCTCGGCGCTCGCCGCCGAGCTCGGCGTCTCGGCACCGTCGGTCACCGCGATGCTGAAGAAGCTCGCCTCACTCGATCTCGTCGAGCACCAGCCCTACCGGGGCGCAAGCCTGACTCCGAAGGGTGAGCGCGTCGCGCTCGAAGTCATCCGCCACCACCGGCTGCTCGAGCAGTACCTGTCCCAGACGCTCGGGCTTCCGATCCACGCGCTCCACGACGAGGCCGACCGGCTCGAGCATGCGCTCTCGGAGGAGCTCGAGGCTCACATCGACCGGACCCTCGGCTATCCGACCCGCGATCCGCACGGGGACCCGATCCCCGGCCCTGACCTCAAGATCGTCGTCACCGAGGCCACGCCGCTGTCGGCGCTCGAGCCCGGCGCGAAGGCCGTCATCTCGCGCGTCCCGGACGGAGACGGGGAGCTGCTCCGCTACCTCGACGAGCTCAAGCTCACGCCCGGGAACCGGGTCGAGGTCAAGGACTCCGCACCCTTCGAAGGGCCGCTGACGGTCCGGGTCGCCGGCACCGATCACGCGATCTCGCGCGAGCTGGCCGCACGAATCGCCGTAACTTGACAGTTACGTAACCCTGTAGTTACTTTATCGGCATGAGCGCATTCGAGGCTCTCGCCGACCCGACCAGGCGCCGCATCGTCGAACTCGTGTCCGAGGGCGAGCGGTCGGCCGGCGAGATCGCGGAAGTCTTCGAGATCTCACGCCCCGGCGTGTCCAAGCACCTGCGGATCCTGCGTGAGAACGGCGTGATCCGCGCGCGCGAAGACGGCACGCGCCGCCTGTACTCACTGGCCGCCGACGGCCTGGTCGAGCTGGACGACTGGCTCCGGAGGTTCTGGACGAACCGCCTCGACGCACTGGAAACCGAGCTGAAGAGAGGACGACAATGACTGCAGAGCAGGGACAGCTACGCCTGGAGGGGGACCGCCGCGGCATCCGTTTCGAGCGCCGGTATGAGGCGGCTCCCCAGGAGGTCTGGTCGGCACTGACCGAGCCCGAGCGGATGGCGCGCTGGCTCGCCGAGGCGGAGCTCGACCTTCGGGTCGGAGGCGCGTACGCACTCCGGTTCTCGGACGAAGAGGGCCAGACGGCTGAAGGCGAGATCCTCGCGGTCGAGCCGGAACGGCTTCTCGAGATCACCTGGGAGTACCCGGGCGAGCCCAACACGGTGGTCCGGTTCGAGCTTCGACCGGACGGCGACGGGACGATCCTCGTCCTCGACCACCGCGGCCTGCCGGCGGACGCTGCTCCGGGCTACGGCGGCGGTTGGCACGCCCACCTCGACGCGCTCGAGGCACACCTCGGCCAGGACGGCGATCCCGGACTGGTGGGGTCGCTACCGCGAGCTCGCGCCGCTCTACCAGGCTCAGGAGGCCGGTCTCTAGTCGAAGTCGAAGCGGGTCGCCGTCTTCGGGAAGTCGCGCTCGAGCCAGGCGAGCGCCCGGCGCGGCCTGAGGCGGTACCAGCCCTCGGCCGAGGTCTCGTCCGGATTCGGCCGGTAGTCGTACTTCTTCCCGTACGCGTCCGCGATCGGATCGGTCAGCACGAACCTCTGGAGCTCGCCGTGGAGGATCACGACCTCGTCTCCGCTTTCGAGGTGGATGACGACTCGTGGATTGCGGTCGAGGTTTCTCGCCTTCCTCGACCGCGCGTTCGTCCCGAAGTAGACGGCGCCGTCGTCCCAGACTCCCCAGACCGGCGTGACCGACGGTTGCCCGTCCGGGCCCGTCGTCGCGACCCAGTAGTTACGGGCCGCCGACAGCCGCGAATCGGCCCAGCCCCACTCCAGCATCCCGTCCTCGTCCGCGGAGATCCCGTAGCTCGGACCGAATCGCGGGCGGCTACGCCGCGGGGTCATCAAGCAACCACTCGATAGACCTCGAACACCTCCGCATACTCCCGGTTCACGTTGATCCCGTGCGTGCGCGCGACGTTCCAGATGTATTCGGGATCCGAGTAGCGGCGGTGCTGCTGCGACTCGTACTTCGCGAGCGCTCGCACCTTGCGCTCCACGTGCTCCTTGTCGAGCGCGAAGTACGCCTGGTAGTCGAAGTTGAAGTTGTTCCACGGGATCTCGTAGCCGAGGATCGTCGTCCGCTTGAAGGCGCGAAGACCCTCGGCGGCGATCACCTGGTGGTCCTGGTGGATGTCCCGGACGCTCGGCTGGAGCACCGCGTCGGGCTTCCAGTCCTCCCAGAGCTCGATCAGGAGCTCGAGGATCTCCTGCCGGTGCTCCGGAAACGCTCGGACCTCGAAGTCGTGGACGGTCAGCTGCGACTCGGGGATGCCGAGCTCCGACGTCGCCTCACGCACCTCGCGCGCGAGCGTGTCGGGCGGAAATCCCTCGGGCAGCGACCGCGTGGCGATCGAGAAGGCCACGTAGCGGATCTCGGTTCCGTTCTCGACCATGCGCGCGAGCGTCCCCCCGCACCCGAACTCGCCGTCGTCGGTGTGCGGCGCCAGTACGAGCACCTTGCGCCAGCTTCTGATCATGCGGGACGTAGTATCCGGCTCCGGGGATGGATGAGGCGGGACTGGCGGAGCTTGCGGGAATCGTCGGCGCCGGCGGCGTCGCGGTCACGATCCTCGCGGGACGACGGTCGACGCTGCTGGGCGGCTTCGCGCTTCTCGGTCTCGCCGAGGCCCTGCTGGCGGTCTCGATGGCCGGAACCGACTCGCTCGACAGGCTCTTCACGCCCGCTGCTGCGGCCGCCGGGGTCGCAGGCGTCGTCCTCGTCGCGGCGGCGGCGGCGATCTTCGTCCGCTTTCCACTCCTGACGATTCCGGCGCTGGTCCTCGCGGCGCCCTTCCGTCTCCCGCTCGACTTCGACCGCGACCATCGCTTCTTCTTCGCGGTCGCCGAGGGAGGGAAGCTGGGACGCCTGATCCCGCTGTACGCCGTGCTGACGGCATCTGCGGCGGCGTTCCTCTACCGCGCTGTGCGGCGGGACGAGATCCCTGCTCCTCCGCGGTTGATCGCTCTTCCGACGGCGGCGTTCCTCGGCTTTGCGTCGGTGTCGCTGCTCTGGACCCGCGACCTCGACGCGGGGTCGAACCTCCTCGCCTTCTTCCTCCTCCCCTTCGCTGCGATGGTCGCGGTCGTGGCGCGCAGCGAGCTCGCCTCGTGGCTTCCGAAGGCGCTCGCCGTGATCGCCGTCGGCCTCGCCTCGGTCTTCGCGATCGTCGGCCTCTGGCAGGAGGCGACGAAGGAGCTGTTCTTCTACGGGCCGCAGCTCGCGGTCGCCAACGCCTACTCGCCCTTCTTCCGCGTCACCTCGCTCTTCACGGATCCCAGCCTGTACGGACGGCACGTCGTCCTCGGGTTCGCCGTCCTGCTCGTCCTGCTCTGGGCCGGGAAGATCCACGTCGCCCTGGCCGCGGCGCTCATGGCGCTGATGTTCGCCGGGCTCTACTTCTCGTACTCCCAGTCGAGCTGGGCGGCCCTCTTCGTCGTGGCCGCTGTGGTCACGGTCCTCGCCGGGGACCCGAGCGCTCGGCGTGCAGTCCTCGCCGCGACGGCGGTGGCCGTGATCGTCGCAGCCGGCTTCGTCGCGGTTCAGGCACGGGACAAGTCGATCCGGGAGCTGACGAGCGGGCGCTGGCAGCGCGCCGAGCTGACGATCGACGTCGTAAGGGAACGGCCGTTGATCGGCGTCGGGCTCGGCGCCCAGCCGAAGGCGAGCCGTGAGCTCAGTGCCGGGCAGAACGCGAGACAGGCCCGCTTCGTATCGCACACCACGCCGCTCACGGTCGCCGCCGAGCTCGGCCTCGTCGGCTTCGCCCTCTACGCGCTGCTCCTCGCCGGAGCCGTCCGGATGCTCATGGTCCTGCGACGGTCGCGCCCCGCGCTCGCCCTCGCCATCGGTGCGGTGCTGCTGGCGCTCTTTACGCACGCGCTTGCCTACAGCGGCTTCTTCGAGGACCCGATCACGTGGCTCGCTCTCGGCGTGGGCGCCGCGTACCTCTTGGTTCCGGTGACGGTGCGGGAGACGGAGCCGGCGGCTGCGGAGACGGGACAGGTCAAGGCCGACCCGGTCCCGAGCGCCAGATGACGCGCCGCCAGGCGGGGACGGTCCTCGGAGTCCTCGGAATCCTCGTCGCGATCGTCGTCCCCGAACTTGGATCGGGCGCATGGCCGTTCCACGTCCGCTCCGGTGGCACCGATCCTCAGGGCCCCTTCCGCTGGCTCGTCAAGGCCGCGGATCGGGATTTCGACGTCGCGTTCCTGCGTGCGGCGGCGCTCGCTGGCCGGGCTGGCCGTCGCGCTCGGCGCGGCCGTTCTGCTCTGGCGGCGGACGGTCCGACCCGCTCCTCGTCGGCGGGCTCTGCGCCGTCGTGATCGGGCTCCTGCTCGTGCCGGCGACGTTCCTCCAGGTCGGCCTCCGGGATGCGACCGAGCCCTGGTACCACGTGAACGACTCGACCTACCAGATCGAGCTCGCCGGCGAGCTCGTCCTCGACGGCGAGTCGCCGTACGGCTACGACTACCGCGGAACCGGCCTCGAACGCTGGTATCCGGCCGCCGGCGCCGATCCGAAGATCCCGCAGGTCGCGCTCGACCACTTCGCGTACTTCCCCGGGACGGCGCTGACGCGCGGCGGCATGGCGGCTGCTCCCGAACCCGATCGACGACTACCGGCTGCTCGTGCTCCTGTGCACGCTCGCGCTCTTCGGAGCCGCGCTGCTGTTCGACGCACCGATCCACTGGAAGCTCGCAGCGGGCGCCGCGCTCGCCGCGAATCCGGTCGCGATCAACGCGGCGTGGTTCGGCACCGCGGACGCCCCGAGCCTGCTCTTGACCGTGGTCGCCTTCGCGTTCCTCGCGCGCGGCCGGTACCTGACCACGGCTGCGTGCATCGCCGGCGCCGTCCTGCTGAAGCAGTTCGCGCTCGTCGCGGTTCCGTTTCTCCTCGTCGGGATGCTGACGCGAGCTGTCCCGCGAGCCGTCCTCTTGCGGGCGGGCGCGATCTTCGCCGGGATCCTGGTGGCCGGCATCCTCCCGTTCGCGATCGCCGACCCCGGCGCGCTCTGGGACGACACGATCGCCTACGGCGCGCAGACCTATCGGATCATCGGCTACGGGCTCTCGGGCGTGCTGATCGAGATCGGAGTCCTGGACGACCGGTTCGGGGCCTACCCATTCCTTCCCCTTGCTCTGGTGCTCTGGCTGCCGGTGAGCGCCTGGCTGCTGTGGACGCAGTGGCGGTCCCGCCGCCTGTGGATCGGCGCAGCCGGCTTTGCCGCGTCGATCTTCGGCCTCTTCTACCTCAGCCGCGTCTTCCAGAACTCGTACTTGATCTGGCCTTTGAGCGCTTCGGTCGTTTCTTTCCTTTTGGCTTCGCGCGAGCGAGAGGACGCTTCGGCGCAAAGCTGAACACCCGCGAGCGGCCGACGATGTAGAGGCGCCCGAGGTCGGCGACCGCAGGGCTGAACACACCGTCCGGCCAGCGCCAGACCAGCTTCCCCGTCAGCGCGTTCAGCGCATACGTGCCGCGGTCCCCCTGTTTCGCGTAGCGAGAGGCCGTGCTCCCGCAGCGCGGACACGCGGCGAAGTAGACGAGCCCGTCGATCACGCTCGGGGCGCCGTGAATCGCCGCGGAGGCCTCGAATCGCCACAGCCGGTCGCCCGTACCGGCGTCGAAAGCCATGAAGAACCCGTCGTACGTGCCGACGTAGACCCGTCTCTTCCAGACGGCGGCCGCGGTGTAGATGTAGGTCCCGGCGCGCTGGGCCCAGAGGAGCCGGCCGCTCGAGGCACCGAACGCGTAGAGCGTCCCGTCGGTGTTCCCGATGAAGACCCGGCCATACGCGATGGTCGGAGTCGCGTAGAAGAACTCGCGGCGGCCGAAGCGGGCAAGCGCCTGGGCCCTCCAGCGCAGCCTCCCCGTCCGCGCGTCGAGGGCGTAGACGCTCCCGCCGTCGGTGCCGAAGTAGATCTTTCCGTTGACGAAGGCAGGCGAGCTGTTGATCTCGGCGTCGGCCGTGAACGTCCACCGAGCCTTCCCGGTGTAGATGTTGACCGCGTGGAGCTTGTGGTCCCACGAGCCTGCATAGAGCGTCTTGCCGACGACGAGCGGCGAGGACTCGAAGACGCCGGCCCGGTAGCGCCAGACCAGCTTCCCCGTCCGCGCCGCCATCGCCGTGATCATCCCCGGCTGGCTTCTGGGGTAGCGGCTGCACGGCAGCGGCTGCATCCACGTGTGGTAGACGACCCGGTAGGCGACGGTCGGTGAGGCGGCGGAGCAGTGGTTGAAGCGGCGCTGCCAGACGACCTTCCCCGTCCGGTGGTGAACGGCGTAGAAACGACCGCGCTGCTGGGCGAAGTAGAGGCGGCCGTAGGCGATCGACGGCGGGAACTCGAGCACGTGGCCGGCCTTGAACGTCCAGCGCAGCCGGTACGGCGGCCGCAGCTTGAAGTCCGTCGTCGTGTGGGTCCGCTGCACGCGCAGGCCGTAGGTCGGCCACGGCAGCCGCAGGACGACCTTGCGCGGCCGCGGCTTCTCGGGGGTCACCTGCGTCGTCACGAACTCGTCGGTCGACGAGCCGCGCTGATACTCGATCGTGCTCTCCTCGTGGAGCCAGACGCCGACGAGGAAGCCCGGCACCACCGTGGCGACCGCGAGGCCGGCCAGCAGCAGGAGCCGCCGGGCGCTCACCGCCTCCGCACCACCACGAGCGCCGAGTCGCGGCGGCCCGAGACCTCGACCACGAGCGCGTAACCGCCGGGCGCCGCCGGCGCGCGGAGGCGAAGGATGCGGACGCGGGCGGAGCCCTGCCGCCGTCCGAGCCTCCACGTGTAGCGCTGCGCGTCCGTCGAGACGCGCACGGCGAAGCCGGCGCGAGGGCGGGCGCGGATGACCTTGGCCGCGATGTCCACGTAGCGGATTCGAACCGGGAACGGGCCGCGCGGACGGCTCCTGTTTCCGGCGGCGTCGACGGTGGCGACCGAGAGGCTGTACGACCCTCTCTTTCCTCCTCGCGGCGACCAGACGATCGCTCCGCTTCGGCGCAGCGCCGTCTCGACTTCCTTTCTGCCGTTCACGAGCAGGAGCGCCTGCACCGGCTCGTTCGCCTCGTAGCGGATCCTCACCGCGTCGGCGCGGTGGTCGCCGTCGGGGGAGATCACGCGCGGGTTGAGGCGGGTGACCTCGATCCGAGCCGGAGTCTTGTCCACACGGATGACCCGCGGGAATTCGATCGCGCGACCGAGCTTGTCGAGCTCGACGCGCGGCCGGTACGCCCCCTCCGGCACAACGCGGCCCCGGTCGTCCCGCCCGTCCCAGCCGAACTCGTGGCTGCCGCGGCCGAAGCTCGCGTTCCTCAGCAGTGTTCGCACGACGCGACCCTCTGCGGTCCTCGATCGTGAGCGTCAGCCGATCGGGCTGCCGGAGCCGGAAGGCAATCCGGGCAGCCTGCGTCTCACACCGGCAGGTCGGCGAGAAGGTCGGGGTGATCCTCGGCCTCGCGATCGGGTCCGGCTCGAGCTTCAGATCCTCGGTGACGACGAACGCCGCCGCCGTCCCGGCGAGCAGGAGCAGCACGAGGATCGTCCGCAGATGCCGGGCCACGCCCGCCGAGTGTAGTAATGGGCAGTGAGATGACCCGGAGAGAACGACTTGCCGACCCATATCGCGACCTCGACGTGATCGACTCGCGCGCGCCGAGGTTCAACCAGGCGACCATCGGTCTGCTCGCCGCAGCTCGCCGTCGCCGCCGGCTGGGGGTGGCTACTGGGCGTCCTCGGCCTCCAGCTCGTGGTCGGCCTGACGCTGGGTCGCCGCTACTGCCTGCCCTGCCTCGCGTATTTCGAGCTCGTCCAGCCGGTCGTCGGCGAGGGGCCGCTGGAAGACTCCCGCCCTCCGCGGTTCGCGAACATGGTCGGAGCGGTCGTCCTCGTCGGGGCGGCGACGTCGTGGGCGCTGGGCTTCGGGACGGTCGGTGCGGCACTCGGCCTGCTCGTCGCCGCCCTGGCGCTGCTCGCCGCGGTGACGGGATTCTGCACGGGCTGCGAGGCGTACAAGCTCGGATCGCTGCTCCTCGGCCGGCCGTTCGTCTCCTGTCCTCTGCCGGCTCAGCCGGAGCGGACTCGCTCTTAGCGTGACCGACCGCGTCGAGGTCATCGTCATCGGCGGCGGCCAGGCCGGACTGGCAGTCAGTCGGAAGCTGACGGACGCCGGAGTCCCCCACGTCGTGCTCGAGAAGGGCCGGGTGGGGCAGACCTGGCGGGAGCGCTGGGACAGCTTCTGTCTCGTCACTCCGAACTGGAGCGTCCAACTCCCCGGCCATCCGTACGACCAGAAGGATCCGGACGGCTTCATGACCCGCGACAAGATCGTGGAGTACCTCGAGCGCTACGCGGCCGGCTTCGAAGCGCCGGTGCGGGAAGGTGTGGAGGTCTCTTCGCTCCAGCCTCACACCGGAGGCTTCCTCCTGGAGACTTCGGCCGGCCGCGTCGAGGCGCAGAGCGTCGTTCTGAGCACCGGCGCCTACCAGCGAGCGCACCGACCGACTGGGGCGGACACGCTCCCCGCGGATCTCCTCCAGATCGACGTCGAGGATTACGCCAACCCTGCGGACCTGCCGCCTGGCCCGGTGCTGGTGATCGGCAGCGGCCAGTCGGGCTGCCAGATCGCCGAGGAGCTCCACGAGGCCGGCCGGGATGTCTTCCTGGCCTGCGGGCGGGCGCCGTGGTTGCCGCGTCGAATCGGCGATCACGACTTCGTCTGGTGGCTCGTCGAAACGGGCTACCTCGACGACCCAACCAGCTCGCTGCCGAGCCCGGAGGTTCGCCTGGCCGCCAACGTCCAGTCCTCGGGACACGGAGGCGGACGCGACCTCCACTATCGGACGCTGCAGCGGATGGGCGTCACCCTGCTCGGCCGCTTCCTCGGCGCCGAGGGTCGTCACGCAAGATTCGCCTCCGACCTCGGCGAGAGTGTGGCCTGGGGCGATCAGCGCGTCGCGATGCTCATGGATCGCATTCGAACGTTCGCGGCCGAGCGCGGCCTTCCGCAACCGGAGATCCTCGAACCGGAGGCATTCAGCGCCGAAGCGCCCGAGGAGCTGAACCTGACCGGCTTCGGCGCTGTCATCTTCGCGGGCGGATTTCGGCCGGACTACGAGTCATGGGTTCACTGCCCCGGCGCGTTCGGCGAATTCGGGTTCCCGATTCACGAGGACGGCGCGAGCACCGTCGTCCCCGGGCTCTATTTCGTCGGCGTCCACTTCCTCCGGAAGCGCAAGTCTTCGCTCTTGCTCGGTGTGGGCGAGGACGCCGCCATCGTCGCCGGCCAGATCGCCGGAGGACGCCCTGGCTAGCATTCCGGCCGTGAGGAAGCTCGTCCTCGCAGGGGTCTCTGCGGCCGCGCTCTTCGCCGGCTCCGCCCAGCCGGCGCAAGCTGCCGACGCCTGCGGTCTGCCGACGAGCGGCACGACGTGGGTCGACTTCGCCGACGGAACCGTGCCATTCTGGTACCGCTTCGCGCGGCCCGGGGTCGTCGCCGCCGCTTCGAACTTCATCTACCCGCCGAGGCTGCGCGCGGCCGGCGCGAAGACCGTCTACTTCGACCTGTACATGAACAGCCGCGTCGGAACGCCGGCGAAGCCGGAGACCGAGCAGGAGGTCGTCGACTGGGCGCACCGGATCTTCTACCGAGCGGTCGCCTCGGCCGACTGTGCGCGTCCCTGGATGGCCCTGAACGAGCTCTTCGGCGCGGGAACGACGACCCCGTGGACGGCGAACAACGCCCAGTACCGGCACAACGTCATCGTCTTCGCGAAGACGCTGCGCGATCTCGGCGCCCGCCCCTTCATCCTCATCTCCAGCAAGCCCTACACGCAGGGCGACGCGGGGGACTGGTGGCGCGAGGCCGCCCACTACGCGAGCCTCGTCCAGGAGGTCTACTTCACCGGCCGCCTGATCCACCGGCAGGGCCCGGTCACCGGAAGCCGGACGCTTCGCAACCGCTTCCGCGAGGCGGTCCGGGCGTTCACCGACATCGGAATCCCTTCGAAGCGGATCGGGATCATGCTCGGGTTCCAGGCCTCGAACCGCGGGACGATGCCGCCGATCGCCTGGTTCGAGCACGTGAAGCTCCAGGCGCTCGCGGCGAAGCAGGTAGCGCGCGAGACGAAGCTCGGGACCGTCTGGTCCTGGGGCTGGCAGGCCCGCAACACGGCGCAGGCAGACCCGGACAAGGAGGTCGGGGCGTGCGTCTGGTTGTGGACGCGGAGCCCGCGCCTCTGCGCCGGCCCGCAGGCCGCCGGGCCCGATTTCGACGCGACGCTCACCCAGGGGCAGATCTCGCTGCCCGGCGGCGTCAGGTGCGAGGTCGGAGGACGCCCGATCACCTACGGCAACGTCCGGCGGCTCGCGCGCCTGATCGGTGACGGAGGCGTTGCGTTCTCCGCGGCCTACTCCCAGGCCGTGCTCGCCGGGCTCGTGGAGCTGGACAACGTCGACGTCCTCGCCGCCGAGCGGGCGATCATCCGGTCGCGCTTCCGCGGCAGCCGGGCTGCCTATCGCGCCGCGCTCGCCCGCGAAGGGGCCAATCAGGCGCTGGCGCGCGAGGTGATTGCGGACGAGCTGCGCCAGCAGCGGATGGGACGCCGCTTCCGCGCGCCGAACCCGACTGCGCAGCAGATCACCGAGTACCACGAGAACTTCTCCGAGCAGCCTGCGCGGATGGTCGAGGTCAAGCCGCGAGCCTGGTGGCTCGGCGACCGGCGCCACGGGCTCGCGATCGGGTCGCTCGCGCCGCCGCAGGTCTTCGACCTCCCTGCGGGCAAGAAGGTGAAGATCCGGACCGCCGACGGCGTCTACGAGGTCACGGCCCAGGACGACACGATGCCGCTCGGAGCCTTTCCGGTCGGCGTCGCGCGGAACTCGGTCGTCGCCGCCCTCAAGGAGATCTCCCGCCGTCAGCTCTTCGAGCGCTGGTTCACGAAGCCGCTCTCGGACCAGCTCGACAACCTGCGCTGCGCCGACGACCAACTTCCGGCCATCGCGGTCGTCGACATGACCACCTTCCTGCCGTTCCTGACGCTCTAGCGAGCGTCTCGCTTCGCTGAAAGTCGTTCGACTTTCAGCGACCTTCCGGAAGCCGGGCGCCGCTCCGCGGCGCGCGGCGCGTACGCCTGGCCGGAGACGGTGGCGAAACACGGAGGCCGACGAGCGGAACGGGCGGAGCCCGTTCCGCCACGATGGTCAGCTTTTGGTGGCCACGTAGACCTTCGAGCCCTGCTCCAAGTCGAGCTCGTCGGCTTCGGCCTTCGTCATCTGCACCCAGACCTCGCGGCCGTCCTCGAGGGCCAGGTCGGCCCGGACTTCGAAGCCGAGATGGACGACGCGCTCGACGGTTGCGCGCTCCGCGGAGCCGTTCGGCTCGCGCCGCACCTCGATGTCGTGCGGGCGGACGAGCTCCTCGCCGAAGCTGCTGACCGGCCCGATGAAGGTCATCACGAACTTGTTCGCCGGCCGCTCGTAGAGATCGCGCGCACTGCCGACCTGCTCGACACGGCCCTCGTTCATGAGGACGATCTGGTCGGCGATCTCCATCGCCTCCTCCTGGTCGTGCGTCACGAAGATCGTCGTGACGTGCACCTCGTCGTGGAGCCGTCGAAGCCAGGCGCGCAGCTCCTTGCGGACGCGGGCGTCGAGGGCGCCGAACGGCTCGTCGAGGAGCAGGACCTTCGGCTCGACGGCGAGGGCCCGGGCGAGCGCCATGCGCTGGCGCTGGCCGCCGGAGAGCTGCGCCGGGTAGCGCTTCGCGAGGCCGCCGAGCTGCACGAGGTCGAGGAGCTCGCCGACCCGCGACTTGATCTCGTTCTTCGGCCGCTTTCGGATCGAGAGGCCGAACGCGACGTTGTCCCAGACGGTCATGTGCTTGAACGCCGCGTAGTGCTGGAAGACGAAGCCGACCCCGCGCTTCTGCGGCGAAACGCCCGTCGCCTCCTCGCCCGAGATGAAGACCTCGCCGGCGTCCGGCTGCTCGAGGCCGGCGATCACGCGGAGCAACGTGGACTTGCCGCTTCCGCTCGGGCCGAGCAGCGCGGTCAACGAGCCGCTCTCCACCTCGACGGACACGTTGTCGAGCGCCGTGAAGTCGCCGAAGCACTTGCTGACGTTGCGAGCCTCGATCGCCATCAGCGAGCCATCCTCTCTTCGCAGCAGGGTCATCGCGAGCAGCGTCGCCACCGCGAGCAGGGCAAGGACGACCGACGACGCATAGGCGCCGGTCAGGTCGAACGACTGGAACCGCTCCTCGACGTGCAGCGTCATCGTCTCCGTGCGCCCGGCGATCCGGCCCGAGACGACGCTGACGGCGCCGAACTCGCCGAGCGCGCGCGCCGTCGTCAACACGACGCCGTAGGCGACGCCCCAGCGGATCGCCGGAAGCGTCACACGCCAGAAGGTCTGCCAGGACGACGCGCCCAGCGTTGCCGAAGCCTCCTCCTGCTCGTCGCCGATCTCGCGCAGCACCGGCACGACCTCGCGGACGACGAAGGGCAGCGAGACAAAGATCGTGGCCAGCACCATTCCGGGCAGGGCGAAGATCACCTGGAACCCGTTGTCGATCAGCCAGCTGCCCCACCAGCCGTTGCGGCCGTAGACGAGAACGAGGGCCAGGCCGACCACGATCGGCGAGAGCGCCAGCGGCAGGTCCACGATGCTGTTCACGAGCCCGTGGCCGGGGAACCGCCGCCGGACGATGGCGAGGGCGCAGAGAACACCGAAGACGGTGTTGGCCGGCACTGCGATCAGCGCGATCAGCACCGTCAGCCACAGGGCGTGCATCGCCTCAGGCGTCGTGATCGCCGCGAGGAAATCGCCCGGGCCGTCCGCGAGCGCCCGCTGGACGACGAGTCCCACCGGGACGACGAGCAGCAAGGCCAGGTAGCCGAGCGCCGAGAAGCGAAGGAGGTACTTAGTTGTCATGCCTCGTGGCCCAACGGCGGACGCCGCCGATCGCGAGCAGGACGGCGAGCGAGGCGACGAGCAGGACGACCGACACGGCCGCCGCGCCGGTGACGTTGTCGCTTTCGATCTGGCCGAAGATGTAGACGGATGCGACCTCGGTCTTGAACGGCTGGTTGCCGGAGATCAGCACCACCGAGCCGAACTCACCCAGCGAGCGGGCGAACCCGAGCGCGGTTCCGGACAGGATCGCCGGAAACAGGTTCGGGAAGACGACCCGCCGGAAGGTCTGCAGCGGCGTTGCTCCGAGGGACTGCGCGGCCTCCTCCATGTCGCGATCGAGCTCGAGCAGCACGGGCTGAACGGTCCGGACGACGAACGGCAGGGTCACGAAGAGCAGCGCGAGAACGAGGGCCGACGTCGTGTACGCCACGTTGACGCCGATCGGGCTCTTCGGCCCGTAGAGCGCCAGGAGCGTCAGCCCCGCGACGATCGTCGGCAGCGCGAAGGGGAGGTCGATCAGCGCGTTGACGATGCTCTTCCCGCGGAACGAGTCCCGGACGAGCACCCACGCGATCACCGTCCCGGCGGCGGCGTTGACGAGCACGACGATCAGCGAGATCAGGAACGTGATCTTCAGAGCCGCGACTGCCTGCGGCTCGGTGACCGCATCCCAGAACGCTCGCGCTCCGCCCTCCGTAGAGCGGAGCACGAGCGCTGCGAGCGGGATGAGGACGATCAGGCTGAGGTAGCCCGTCGTGACCCCGAGGCTCAGAGACGCCGGGTTGCGCCGCCGCTTGAGCGGCTTGACGACGGGCTGCGCGACGCTACTCAAGAGCGGCGCCGACCTCCCGCTGGATCCCGGCCATGATCCCGTCCTCGCGGTCGAAGAACTTCTTCTGGACCTCGTCCCAGCCGCCGACGTCCGCGATCGTGAAGAGATCGGTCGGCATCGGGAACTGGAACTCGTCGCCGAGCGACTCGTCGACCGGGCGGTAGCCGGCCTTCCCGAAGACCCGCTGTGCCGCGGGGGAGCGGATGTAGTCGAGGAACGCGGCCGCTTCGGGCGGTGCGTCCTTCGTGACCGCGACGGGGTTCTCGATCAGGATCGTCTGCTGCGGGACGACATAGTCGATGTCCTCACCCTTGGTCTTCGCGAGGATCGCCTCGTTCTCGTAGGCGAGCAGCACGTCGCCCTTCCCACCCGTGAACGTCTGGAGCGACTCACGCGCGCTCTTGTCCTGGACGGAGACGTGCTTGAACAGCTCGCCGAGGTACTCGACCGCCTGCTCGTGCGTCTTGCCCTGCTTCAGCTGGGCGCCGTACGCGGCCATGACGTTCCAGCGGGCCCCGCCCGAGGTGAACGGATTCGGCTCGATCACCTCGACGCCCTTCTGGAGCAGGCTGTCCCAGGTCTCGAGCCGCTTCGGGTTGTTCTTCCGGACGACGAAGACGACGACCGAGCTCGTGACCATGCCCTGGTGCGCGTCCTTGTCCCAGCCGTCGGCCACGATGCCGGCCTCGACGAGCCGGGTGATGTCGGGGGCGAGCGAGAACGCGACGACGTCGGCCGGGAGGCCCGACTCGACAGCCCGGCTCTGCTCGCCTGAGCTGCCGTACGACTCGTCGAAGCTGACGCTCTTGCCGGACTCGGTCTTCGCGAAGTCCTTCGTGAGTTGCGCGTAGACCTCGCGGGGCGTCGAGTAGGCGACGAGCGTGAGCTTGGTCGAGCTGTCGCCCGAGCCTGATTCGGACGTCCCGGCGCACGCGGCGGCTAGCGCGGCGAGCGCGAGGGCTGCTGCAAGAATGCGTGACACGGGGTCTCCGTCGGATTGGCATCGCTAATCTCAACCATTAGCGTGTTCTATCCGGGGAGACCCCGGTGTGTCAAACGGGATCGGTGCGGGGGACCCTTCCGTTAAGGCGTTTGTACTCGACGGCCGCGGCGATCACGCCGCCGATGACGAGGATGACGGGCACCAGGATGTCGTAGCCGGGCACCTCGAGCAGCCTCACTCCGCTCGCGAGCAGCACGGTCGCCAACCCGACGCGAAGGGACCGCTCCGGAAGCCTCACGGTGATCCGGCTGCCGACGAGGATGCCGGGAATGGAGCCCAGCAACAGCCAGGACATGGCGCCGAGGTCGACATTGCCGTGGATCAGGTGCGCGAAGCCGGCGACCCAGAGCAATGCTGAGGCGTGGAAGATGTCCGTTCCGACGATCTTTGCCGCCGTCAACGGGAAGACGAGCAGCATCACGAGCGCGAAGAACGTCCCGCTCCCGACCGAGGTCAGCCCGACGATGTAGCCGCCGACGGCGCCAAGCACGAAGGCGATCACGCGGTCGCGGTGCTGGAGGAGAAACGGCGCGTCGTTCGGCTGGACGCCGCGGTTGACGAACGTCTTCGCCAGGAAACCCAGCCCGCCGAGCACGAGTGCGGCTCCGATCACCTTCGCGGACGTCGACTCCACGCCGTCCCCGTAGCGGGTCTGAAGCCACTCGGCCGTCTGCACGCCGGCGAGGGACATGGGCCCCGACCCGAGGAACATCCAGAACGTCATCCGCGCGTGAACCGTGCCCAGCCTCCGGTGCTGGACCGCGCCGAAGGTCTTGAAGATCGCACCGTGGAGGATGTCCGTCCCGACCGCGAGCGTCGGCTTGAAGCCGAACACGAGGATCAGGATCGGAGTCATGAGAGAGCCGCCGCCCATGCCCGTGATGCCGACGAGCAGGCCGATCAGCAGGCCGGTGAGCGACAGCTCCCAGCTCATGAATTACGAGCGGTACGCCTGAATCAGCACCTCTGCGACCTCAGGCCGTGAGAACTCGACCGGCGGGATCTCGCCGTTCACCAGCATCTCCCTGACCTTCGTTCCCGAGAGGAAGACGTGGTCGTCCCCGCCGTGCGGGCAGGTCTTCGGCGACACCATCGCCTCGCACCGCTTGCAGTACACGGCGTGCTCGAAGAACATCGGCTCGACGTCGAGCTCGTGCGGCTCGAACTCGTCGAAGATCTGCTGCGCGTCGTAGGAGCCGTAGTAGTCCCCGACGCCGGCATGATCGCGGCCGACGATGAAGTGCGAGCAGCCGTAGTTCTTGCGGCAGATCGCGTGCCAGACGGCCTCGCGCGGCCCCGCGTAGCGCATGGCCGCCGGAAAGGCTGAGACCACGACGCGGTCCTCCGGGTAGTAGTTGTCGACGAGCACCCGGTAGCACTCGACGCGGGTCGCGGCCGGAACGTCGTCCGACTTCGTCTCGCCGACGAGCGGATGGATCAGGAGGCCGTCGACGGTCTCGAGCGCCGTCTTCGTGAGGTACTCGTGCGCCCGGTGGATCGGGTTGCGGGTCTGGAAGCCGACGACTCGCTTCCAGCCGCGCTTCGCGAACTCCGCTCGGGTGTCGGCGGGATCTTTCGCGAGCTCCGGGAAGGCCGGCTCGGCCCGCTCGAAGACGGTCACCCGGCCGGCGAGGTAGAGCGGCTTCTGCTCGTAGAGCCTGGCGACGCCTGGATGGGCGTCCTCGGTCGTGCGGAAGCACTGCTCGGCCTCGCGCTCCTTGTCGTATTCGTAGGCCTCCTCGACCTCCAGCACGGCGAGCCGCCGGCCGGAGCCGTCGGCGAGGACGACGCGGTCGCCTTCGGGAGCCTTGTCGACGGCGAGGCAGACGGGCAGCGCCCAGGGGAGCCCGTTCGCGAGCCGCATCTCCTCGACGACCCGCTCGTAGTCCTCCCGGCCCATGAACCCTTCGAGCGGGCTCAGTGCGCCTGACGCGATCATGTCCAGGTCGGACAGCTCGCGCGGCGTCAGGTCGACGGCCTCGAGCTGGTCGAGATCGTCGGGCCGCTCGCCCGTGCGGTCGACGAGCTCGCCGCCGTGTGGCTCGATCAGCCCTGTCCTCGTACCTGGCACCGAGACCTGGCTCATGCGGCCACCTCGGAACGGATGAGGCCCAGCTCCTCGAGCTTGCCGACGACGATCTGCGCGGACTCCTCGGGCGCGTGCTCCTCCGTGTCGATGCGGAGCTCGGGATCGCTCGGCTCCTCGTAGGGATCCGAGACCCCGGTGAACTCCTTGATCTCGCCGCTGAACGCCTTCTCGTAGAGGCCCTTGACGTCGCGCCGCGCGCACTCCTCGACGGAGGTCGCGATGAAGACCTCGACGAAGCGGCCGTTCTCCTCGACCATCTCCCGGGCCTTCTGGCGCGTCTCCTCGTAGGGCGAGATCGCCGAAACGATGACGGCGGCGCCGTGGCGGGTCAGCCGGGAGGCGACCCAGCCGATGCGCTCGATGTTCGTGTCGCGGTCTTCCTTCGAGAAGCCGAGCCCCTTCGAGAGGTGGGTACGGACGACGTCGCCGTCCAGGTACTCGACGAGATGGCCGCGGCGCTCGAGCTCAGGACCGACGATGTCGGCGATGGTCGTCTTCCCGGCACCGGAGAGCCCGGTGAACCAGAGGGTGAATCCGTCAGACATTGGTCTCCTTCTTCGCATCGATGATCGGTGTGTCGACGTGGATGCCGCACTCGAGCTTGTCCGAGCCGGCCCACCGTCCCGCCCGCTCCTCTTCGTCGGGCGCCACCGGCCGGGTGCAGGGCATGCAGCCGATCGACCGGTAACCGCCTTCGTGGAGCGGGTTGAACGGGATCTCGTTGACGTGGATGTACAGCCAGACCTTCTGCTCGTCCCAGTCGACGAGCGGGTGGATCTTCCAGACGCCGTAGCGCTCGGACCACTGGAGCTTCGGCGTGGTCGCGCGGCTCGGGGACTGGTCGCGCCGGATCCCCGAAATCCAGGCGTCGTACGGCTTCAGCGCCTCGAGCAGCGGCTCGACCTTCCGGATGTGGCAGCAGAGGTCTGGATCGCGCTCCCAGAGGTTCGGCCCCTCGCGCTTGTGCTGTTCGGCGACGGTGATTACCGGTGGAGGCGGGAGCAGTTTGAGCCCGTAGCGCTCGACGAGCCGGTCTCGCGTCTCGTAGGTCTCGCGGAAGAAGAGGTGCGTATCGAGCTCGACGATCGGGATGTCGAGGCCGAGCTCGGAGACCATGTGGACGAGGACCGAGGACTGCTTCTGCCACGAGCAGGTGAGGGCGAGCTTCTCGCCGTACTCCTCGTGCGCCCAGCGGAGCAGGTCCTCCGCGGACATCTCCTCGAGGCGCGGATCAGGAAGCGGGGGCGCGGTCGCCAAGGAGCACCTCCTTCAGCGTGTCGGCCCTCAGGCCGAGGCGGAGCGTCTCGAGGGGGATGACCTCGTCGGGCGGGATGTTCCCGAGGTTGACCTCGGGCCCGAAGTGCTTCACGAACCATGCCTGGGCCGACTTGGCGGGGGCCTCGAAGATCAGGTCGTCGACGGCGATGTCGTGGACGATCTCGTCGATCAGCCCTGTGCGCATCTCGCCGGTGGGCCGAAAGATGCCGGCGGTGCCGCCCTCGCGAGCCTCGGTGATCACCTTCCAGGCGCCGGCTTCGCGCTCTTCCTTGATCCAGACGACCCACTCGTACGGTGCGAAGACGACCTCCGAATCCTTGGAGCCGACCTCGGAGAGCACGGTGAAGTCCCGCGCGAAGTCCGAGATGAGCTCGAGCTTCTCCTCCCGTGGCATGTCGACGGCACCGTCGGAGATCTCGACGTGCGTCAACCCGAGCTCGCTGAGCCAGCGCTTGTACTCGTCGACCTTGCCCCGGGCCCAGACGGCTTCGAAGAACGTGCCGCCCATGACGACGCGCTTGTCCCGCAGCACTTCGAGCTTGCGCGTCAGGTTGGGAGTGACGTACGCGGTGCCCCAGCCGAGCTTGACCACGTCGATGTAGTCGCCGCTCGTCTCGAGGACGTCTTCCCAGGCGCGCGGACCGAGGCCCTTGTCGAGGACGTGCGTCAGCCCGCCGTTGCGGGCGGGAATTTCGAGGTCAAAGTCCGGCAATGATCTTCTCCAGGCGCTCGTTCGCCGCCTCGTTGACATCGTGAAACATCGAGTTGCCGTGCGAGTCGATCCCAACCCAGAGCGGGCCGAAGTCCTTGACGCGGAACTTCCAGAGGCACTCGGGCATGAGCTCCTCCCAGGCGACCTCCTCGATCTCCTCGATCTGGGTCGTCTCGAGCGCGGCGGCGCCGCCGACGATCGCGAAGTAGACCATCCCCTGCTCGCGCATCGGCTCGATCGCCTCGTCGGGCAGGCCGCCCTTGCCGCAGATCGCGCGGACCCCATAGTCGCGTCCGAGCGGCTCCGTGAAGCGCACCATGCGGGCGCTCGTCGTCGTGCCGATGCAGACCGGGTCATAGCCGCCGTCGTCCCGTTTGCGGACGCCGGGCGCGGTGTGCAGCAGGAACGCTCCGTTGAGATCCATCGGGGGCTCGACGCCCTGGTCGAAGATCCGGATCTGCGTCCGGTCGCGGATCCCGATGATGTGGCCGTCGACGGTGACGAGGTCGCCGGCACGGAGCTTGCGGATCTCCTCCTCCGTGGCGGGAAAGGTCAGGCGATGCTCGGCCATTGTCCCCTCGGGGCGAGGAGGGACTGTCCCTCTACGCCGAGCTCTTTGTGTCGAAGGTGTGCCATCTACGCCTCCCGGTCGTATTCGACGGACCCGTCTGCTGTGATGTGCGCACTCGCTCGCCTGGCGGCCCAGCACTGGTAGTTCACGGCCACCGGGTTCAGCGTCATGTGCGTGTCAGCGTGCTCGATGTGGCACTGGAGGACCGTGACGTCGCCGCCCAGGCCCATCGGCCCGATGCCGGTCTCGTTCAGCAGCCGGAAGAGGTCGTCCTCGAGTTCGGCGACGAGCGGGTCGGGGTTCCGGGTGCCGACCGGCCGCGCGATCGCCTCCTTCGCGAGATGCATCGCGTAGTCGGCCGAGCCTCCGATCCCGACGCCGACGATCCCCGGTGGGCACGGCTTTCCGCCTGCGCCGACGATCGACTCGAGCACGAACTGCTTGATCCCCTTCACCCCGTCGGCGGGGACGCACATCTTGAGGAAGCTCATGTTCTCCGAGCCCGATCCCTTCGGGACGGACTTCACGTCGAGCCCGTCCCAGTCGGGGATGAAGTCCCAGTGGACGATCGGCACCCGGTAGCCGACGTTCGGCCCGGTGTTCTCCCGCGTCAGCGTGTGGACGATGTTCGAGCGCAGCGGATGGTCGAGCGTCGCGCGCATCGTGCCGTCGTAGAGCGCCTGGTAGATCCGGGCCGGATGCAGGGGAAAATGCTCGCCGACGCGGCAGTAGTAGACCGCGATCCCCGTGTCCTGGCAGACGAGGTTGTTCTCGCGCTCCGCGACCTGGACGTTCTTGAGGATCGTCTGGAGGACGCGTTGACCCGGAACCGAGGTCTCCGTCTCCGACGCCCGCGCGAGCGCGTCGCGCAAGTCCTGCGGGATGTCCTTCAGCGCCCAGACATAGAGGTGCGCCGCGGCGTCCTCGACCGCCTGCTGGATGTCAGTCTCGACGGTGTTCACGCCGCCGCCTTCTCGGCCGCGGCCTTGCCGGCCCGCCGGCCGAACACCGTGCACTCGAGCAGCGAGTTGCCCATCATGCGATTCCTTCCGTGTGTGCCTCCGGCGATCTCGCCGCAGGCGTAGAGGCCTTCCACCGTCGTCTGCCCGTGCTCGTCGATCACCAGACCGCCGTTCTGGTAGTGGAGGACGGGGTAGGTGAGGATCCGCTCCGTCAGTGGGTCGATCCCTCCAGCCCGGTAGCGGCGCAGCATGTACGGAAGCGACACCTCGGCGTCCGCCTCCGGAATCCGGGTGGTGTCGAGGTAGACCGCAGGGCGGCCGTCCTCCGTCTCGACGCCCTTGCCCTTCTCCACCTCGTCGAAGATCGCCTGCGACACCTCGTCGCGCGGCCCGAGCGAGTCGGTGAACTCCTCGCCGTCGGCGTTGAGGAGAACGGCGCCGTAGGCCCGCGTCGTCTCCGGGATCGAGTAGCCCTGCATGGTCTCGGGCCAGGCGCCGCCGTTCGGGTGGTACTGGAGCGCGTCGAGGTCACGCGACTCGGCGCCGAGGCCGAGCGCGATCTGCGTCACCTCTCCCGTGGCGCCCGGATGGTTGGTCGACAGCTCGCCGCGCTCCTTCGCCTCGCGGAAGCAACGCCCCCCGGCGGCCAGGACGATGGTCGCCGCCTCGATCACGTGCTCGCCGCAGCGCGCACGCCAGCCGCTCTCGATCTGCTCGAGCTCGGTCAGAGGTGACTTTGGGAAAGCGGTGTGGGGACCGGCCTCGAACGCGTCTTTGAGTGCGATCGTGATCGCGAGCCCGGTGCGGTCGCCGACCTGAAGGAGCCGCTTGCGGCTCGCGCCGCCGCACTTCGCAAGCCGGTAGCCGCCGTTCTCGCGCGTGAACTCGACGCCGAGCTCTTCGAGCCAGTGGATGGCGGACGGCGCCTCGGAGGTGAGGATCTCGACGAGGCTGCGGTCGGCGGTCTCGTGCGAGCTGCGCCAGACGTCCTCCGCGTGCTGCTCCGGCGAGTCGTCCTCGCCGAACGCCGCCTGGATCCCGCCCTGAGCCTTCGCCGAGTTGCAGGACTGGATGGCGCCCTTCGTCGCCAGCGCGACGCTGGCGCCCGCGCGCTCGGCGGAGACGGCGGCCGCGAGCCCGGAGGCCCCCGATCCGATCACGAGCACGTCGAAAGAGAGCTTGCCGCCCACGGCTCTGATGCTACCACCAGAGTATTAATCCCATGCATTAGCGCTCATTATCCGATGGGTTGCAGCCGATACATGAAGGATGGTCAAGACGATCGGCCTCGTCGGGATCCTTTGCGCTGCGGCGATTTTCGGCATGACCTGGGCTCGCCAGAACTTCCAGACGACCGAGAAGGCGCCGACTGCCATCCTCCAGGCGGCCGCCACGGCGGTCGAGTTCAGCCACCGCACGACCGGGACCTACGCCGGTGCGGCGCCGGAGGGCGTCACGCTCGCATGGGCCGATCAGTTCCGGTACTGCATCGAGCTCGCCGGCCAGCACATCGCAGGCCCGGGCGGCACGCCGTTGGCCGGCCCCTGCCCGCGCTAGCGCGTCTCGTACCGCTTCTCCTCGTTTCTGCGTTGCAACAGTAGGCAGACCCTTTTTCAGAGGAGGTGGAGATGTACGTCGCGCATGCACCGGCCAGGCGCAGGATGCGTTACTGGTCGGGCCGCCTGACGCTCGTCCTCATCGCGGCGGTGATCCTTGGGACCGCGACGAATGCGACGGGAGCAGCTCGGGAAACCGGGCCAAGGTCGAAGCCGGCGGCAAAAGCGCCGCCGAGCATGCGACCCGGCGTGAAGACGAAGAGCGTCCGATCAGCCGTTCGCTCACTCGTCAGACGCCCCGCCGTACGCCGGGCGCCGCACTCGAAGATCCGCGCTCCACGCGCACAGAGAAGCGGCCTGCGTCTCGCGTACGCCGATCGACCAGTCAATACCTCCCCTCCTGCTGTCCGCACGATCCCGCGGGTCGGCAGCAACGTCAGCCTCTATGCAGGAACCTGGAACGACGTAGAGCAGGTCTTGCTCGACGTCTACCGGTACAAGGGCGGCGCCTGGACCTGGATCAGCGGAACCTGGGTCGCCAACGGAGCAACCCTCTCCTACTACCTCGGGACGGAATGGGCCGACTCGCAGATCGGCTTCTACGCCTGGGGCTACAACCCGACGTACGGCTGGTCGGACGGCGCCTGGTCGGGCTCGTACATCGTGCAGCCGGCCGGCACCCCGCCACAGAACACGTCGCCGCCCTCGGCCACCGGCTCGTTCGAGGTCGGCAGCACCGTCACGCTCAAGGTGGGTACGTGGGTGAACGCTCCGGACCAGTACTGGATCGATCTGTGGCGCTGGACCTCCTCCTCAGGCTGGGTTTACGTCAGTGGAACGAACATCGGGCCGAACACAGCGATGCCGCTGACCCTCGGCTCAGAGTGGAGCGGCTCACGATTGGGCTTCCACGCCTTTGCGAGGAACAGCTCGGCCGGGTGGTCGGACGGTGTGTGGGGCGGCGAGTACGCCGTTGCGGATTCGACGGTGGTTGCTCCGCCAGCCACCGACAACGTCGACACGCCTGCGGTCGCGAGGAACGAGAGCGGCACGTGGGGCTTCTGGCTCAGCAACGACTTCCAGGCGACGGTCTCGCACTACGTGCAGTTCCAGACCGCGCAGTCGACACCACTCGTCGGGGACTGGGACGGGGATGGAATCGACTCGCCGGGCGTCAACATCGGTGGATATCGCTGGATCCTCAGCAACGGGTACGACGGCGAGATCGACCATGACTTCATCTACGGGCTCGCGGGAGACAAGCCCATCGTCGGCGACTGGAACGGAGACGGGATCGATACCCCGGGCCTCCGTCGCAACGCGTCCTTCTACTTGAAGAACAGCCACACGGGAGGCGACGCAGACATCTCCTTCATGTTCGGCTTCGTGGACGACAAGCCGCTGGCAGGCGACTTCAACGGTGACGACATCGACACGGTCGCGGTTCACCGCGGCAATGTCTTCTACTTCAAGAACAGCCACACGGGCGGGACGGCCGACTTCAGCGTCGGCTACGGCTACGTCACCGATACGCCGCTGATCGGCGACTGGAACGCAAACGGGATCGACACCCCCGGCGTCCATCGCGGCAACCGCTTCTACCTGAGCAACGACTTCTCCGGCACGACGCACTACGACCCGGTCTACGGCAACCAGGGCGATGTCCCGCTGGGCGGCGACTGGAATCCGGAGCCGATGGACTCCTGGAGCGACGAAGCTGTCACCCAGTACGAGGACGGAACGTACGCACTGGCGGCCGTCACGAACGACGCACCGACGTACGTGACGAAGTACGCGCCGCTTGTGTTTTTCGCCCAGGACGAAGACAACTTCCCGGCGAGTGCGCGCGAGTGGTTCTTGAAGTTCTCGGCGCTCAAGTACAAGCGGAATGGACACGCGCCGCTCACGATCGCCGGCCGTGGACAGATCTCGGCGATCAGGCTCGGCGAGCAGAACCGGAATCCACAGCCCTACCGCGTCGGGAATAACCCGGGAGTCCCGGCGTACGAGCTGACTCGGCCGTTCGATGACCATCCGGACCGGCGGATCCATCCCGAGTACGGCTTCTACCTCGAGTTCGCCGATGACAAGCGAGCCGGCGTGCGTCCAGGGCCGACGACGCCCGTGCCCGTCTACTACCACTACGCGAACGACGGGCCCGGCCCAGGCCGCGACTTCATCACCTACTGGTTCTTTTATCCGTACAACGACGGCCCGAGCCAGGGAAATCACGAAGGCGACTGGGAACGAGTCGTCGTCATCCTGGATCCCTACGGGACGGCGACCGGGATCAAGCTGTTCCGGCACAACTGTGACGTGACGCTTACCTGGAGCCAGATCTCGAAGGTCCCGAACTCCAATCACCCGATCGTGTTCAGCGCCTCGGGAAGTCACGGCAACTACGGCACCGCGGGTCTGCATGAGACCCCGTGCGGTGTTCCGTTCGACGACCGAACCAGCTCCGGCCCCGCGTGGAAGACCTGGAACTGGCTTGCCGACGTCCAACGCCAACCGTGGTACGGCTTCGGCGGGGCGTGGGGCACCGTCGGCGCGTTCAAGGAGACCACCGGGCCGCTCGGGCCGTCTCAGTACAAGGACCCGTTCGGCTAGATCGCCCAGTCGGGGCCTGCTTCGGCAGGCCCCGACTCAATAGATCGAGCGAAGTAACTCAGCGATCTCGGCCGGTGAGGCCGGACGAGGATTCGCCTTCGCACCGGCCCTGACCGCCGTAGCCTCCGCCACCTCGTCGAGCTCGTTCTCGGGGACTCCGAAGTCGCGTAGCCGCTCGAACCCTCCGAGCTGAGCGAGTTGCTCGACCTTCCCGACCGGATCGTCGGTCCCCATCGCCTTCCCGAAGCGCATGATCGCCTCCGCTGCGACCGGCCCGTTGAACCGCAGCGCCGGCGGGAGGCAGAGGGCGTTCATCGCGCCATGCGCGAGCCCGTAACGGCCGCCGAGAGCCTGCGCCATCGCATGGCCGAGGCAGAGACCGGAACGGCCGAGCGCCTCGCCTGCCCGCGCGGCTCCCCGGAGGAGCGTCGTGCGCGGGCCGACCGCGCCTCCGTCCTCGAGAACTGCAGAGAGCGAGCCGGCGATCAGCTCAGCTGCCTTCCGCGCGCCAGCCGGTCCGACTCGGGCGTTCGTGCCGGGTGGTACAGCGCCTCGGCCGCGTGGGCGAGGGCGTTCAGCGCGGTGCCGGCCGTCTCCTCCCGCGGGTAGGTCGAGCGTCAGCTCGGGCTCGTAGACGATCCCGGCGAGCTTCGCGCCGGCGCCGCCGCCGCGCATGCGCCTGTCGGGTCCGCGGACGCCGAAGAAGGCCGTCCACTCGGAGCCGGAGTACGTCGTCGGCACCGAGACGAGCGGCAGCTCGCTCGCCGCCGAGGCGGCCTTCGCCGTGTCGATCGCGCTACCGCCTCCCACAGCCAGGATTCCGTCCACGCCCTCCGGAACCTCGATCCGGTGCGACGGGATCTCACTCCACCGTCCGGCTACGGGGAGATGCAGCGAGTCCCAGCGTGGGCTCGCAACCAACAGCGGGCGCTTGATCCCGACCTGGTCGAGAACGCCGGGCAGCTCGCCCAGCCCCCAGCGGACGATCACGCCAGACGCTCGCGCGCGAAGGCGACGAACGCCTCGGCGACGCGACTCGGCGTCCGTCCCGTCGACCGGACGAGGGAGATCTCCCGGGTGGGCGCGAGACCCTCGACGGTCGCAGCGGCAAGCGTGCCGGCTGCGAGCTCCGGCTCGATCGACGAGCGGGAGATGAAGGTCACTCCGTGCCCGCCGGCCACCGCCGCCTTCACGGACTCCTGGAGACCGAGCTCGAGCTTGACGTCGAGGTCACGCAACCGCAGCCCCGCCGCCCTGAGCTCGTCCTCCACCATCTGGCGTACGCCCGCACCCTCCTGCATCAGGATCACGGCCTCCGAGCGAAGCTCCTCCAGCGCGACCTTCTTTCCCGCCAGCCGGTGGTTGGGCGGGACGGCGAGCACGATCTCGTCCTGGAAGAACGGCTCGAACGTGACCGCGCGATGGCGCGGCGCCGCTCCCACGACGCCGAGCTCGAGTCGACGCTCCGCGACGAGGTCGATGACGTGCAGCGTGTCGTTCACGGACAGCGAGATCGCAACGCCGGGGTTCTCGGCCTGAAACTCGCAGAGGAGCAGCGGCAGCACGGTCGCGCCGGGGCCGGTGGAGCAGCCGATCTCGAGGCGGCCACGAAGCTCGTCGCCTTCGCCGGAGACCTCGTCGAGGAGCTGCTGCTCCATCGCCAGCATCCGCTGCGCGCTGCGGTAGAGCCGCGTCCCGGCCTCGGTGGGCTCGACGCGCCGCCCCGACCGGTCGAGGAGCCGCTCGCCGAGCCGCTTCTCGAGCGACCTGATCTGAAGGCTCACCGCCGGCTGCGTGACGCCGAGCTGCTCCGCGGCGAGCGAGAAGCTCTTCCGGTCGACGACGGCGCAGAAGGCCGCTAGCTGACGGGTATCCATAAGCACCGATGATATGCAGACCGCTACCGATAAGCGAAAAGTCTGCGAGAATCGAGTGTTCTTAGTCAGAAAAGGGGGAAACATTTCATGCAGCTGAAATTCCCGAACGGGCGCCGCCGCACGGCCGGCCTCGTCGGAACCATTGTCGTCGTGAGCCTCGCGATCGCTGTGGTCGCGATGCCGGCGGCGGCCCACAAAGGCAAGAAGGGCGACCATCGCAGCGGTTTCAAGACGTCGCAAGCGGCCATGCTCGACCCGGCCGTCGATGGTGCGAAGGTGACGCCGCTTATCACCGTCGGCGAAACGTTGCCGGGCTCCACGTACAAGTTCGAGTCGATCCCGGACGGGATCGCACTCCGCAAAGGTCGCCACGGGACGGTCACCGCTTACGTGAATCACGAGACCTCGACGGTTCCGTTCCCATTCACGCCGGCGACTGGAGTTGGCTTCAACGACTTCACGAACGCATTGCTCAGCAAGCTAACGCTCAGTCGGCACTCGGCGGGTGTGCTTGCGGGCTCGTACGCGATTACGAGCGAGCAGAACTATCAGCGCTTCTGCTCGAACTTCCTCGCGACGCGGAAGCACGGGTTCGAGCGGCCGCTCCTCTTCACGAACGAAGAAGCGACCGACTTCGTTAACCGCACGGGCAATGCCTGGCCCGGAACGCCTGGCGAGCAGGCCGGAGTGGTCGCAGCCCACGACGTCCGAACCGGAGAGACGCGCTCGATCTACGGCATGGGACGCCACAACCACGAGAACAGCGTCGCGCTCGAGAAGTACGGCCATCCGGTCGTCCTCTCCGGTGACGACACCTTCAGTGCGCCTGCGTCGCAGCTCTACATGTACCTCGCCGACAACGCAGCGGCGGTTTGGAACGACACGGGCACGCTCTGGGCGTTCCAGTCGAGCGACCCGTCGACGAATGACTACGGTGACCTGACCGGCACGGAGTCCGTGCCCGGGAAGTTCATCCGGGTCCCGACGGAGGTCGCGAAGGGGGACCAGACCGCACTGGAGACCTGGTCGAACACGAACAACGTCTTCCAGTTCATCCGCGTCGAGGACATCGCGTACGACCGGAAGCATCACAACGTCGTGTACTTCGCGGACACCGGTGAGCCTCGCGCAGTTCCGGATCCCGCGACGGGCCGCCTCCGCCGCGGAGGCGCTGTCCCACCGAACCCGATGGGCCAGTACCCCAACGGCCGGATCTTCAAGATGGTGCTCGACGCGAAGGATCCGACCAAGGTCGAAGGCCTGTCGATCCTGATCGACGGCGATGTCCGTGGAGCGGCCGGCGCCGGCGCTCTCGACCTGATCCACCAGCCTGACAACGTCGAGACGACGAAGGGGCTCCTCCTCATCCAGGAGGACCCCGGTAGCCACAACCAGTACCCGATCGGCACCGGCACCACTGCCCGGATCTGGGCCTACGACCTGAGGAAGGGTGGCGCTCCGTACGTCGTCGCTCGCGTTAACCAGTCAGCCGACGAGGGTCCGACCGACAAGGACGCCGCCACGACGAAGGCCCCTGCAGGCGCCTGGGAGTCCAGCGGCATCATCGACGCGTCCAAGTCCTTCGGCAGGGGCGCGTTCCTGGTCGACATTCAGGCGGGCTCGCTGGTCGTCGAAGAGGAGCAGCGCGGCACGCTCACGTATCAGCGTGAAGGCGGCCAGCTCCTGCTGTTCCGGCTCCCGACAAAGAAGGGAGACCACGGCCACCACCGCGGCCACGGCAAAAAGGGCGGCCGCTAGGCCTCCAAGAGACAGAACGTCTGATCGAGGGCCGGCGCAAGCCGGCCCTCGTCGTTCTCACCCGGACTACCATCGACTGGTGCAGACGCGGCCTCAGAGCTCGTCTCTCTCGGAGAGCTTCATCCGCCGGGCTCGGGAGAGCCCGAGGCGCGACCGGATCGACGCGGTGCTTCGCGTCCTCGACGTCGTGCTCTCAGTCGCGTTCTTCGCGATCGCCCTCGTCCCGATGACACTGATCGCGCTCGCCATCCTCGTGACGAGCGGGCGTCCTGTTCTGTACCGCGGAAAGCGGGTCGGGCGGGGCGGCGAGTTCTACACGATGCTGAAGTTCCGCACGCTGCGCCCCGGAGCCGAGGAGCGGCTGGGCGCCAACCTCGGCGAGGACCTCGTCTTCAAGACGAAAGAGGAGCGGACAACCGTCGGCCGCTGGCTCCGTGCAACGCAGCTCGACGAGCTCCCGCAGCTGATCAATGTCCTCCGAGGGGAGATGAGCCTGGTCGGCCCGCGGCCGATCCGGCCGATCTTCTTCGAGCAGCTGGCCTCCGACATCCCGGCCTACTGGCAGCGCCTCGTCGTCCGGCCCGGGCTGACGGGCTTCGCGCAGGTCCGGCGCGGCTACGAGGCGTCCATGTCGGAGAAGCTCGCCCACGACATGGAGTGGATCGCCGACCGCTCGGTCGGGCTCTACCTCCGGACGCTCGGCGCGACCGGCCTGCGCGTCCTCAGCCAGTCGCTGCGCGGGGCGGTCCGACCGACGCGCGTAGAGTAGGGCGCCGTGTGCGGGATCTGCGGACTCGCGGCTAAGAGCGGGCCGGTGGACCCCCAGCGTCTGCGCGCCATGAGCGCGACGCTTGTCCACCGCGGGCCGGACTCCGACGGCGAGCTCCTCGACGGCCCCGTGGGCCTGGCGGCGCGACGCCTGTCCATCATCGACCTGGCGGGCGGCGACCAGCCGATAGCGAACGAGAACGGCACCGTCCACGTCGTCCAGAACGGCGAGATCTACAACTTCCGGGAGCTGCGGGCCGAACTGGAGCGCGCGGGGCACAAGTTCGCCACCCGCTGCGACACGGAGGTGCTCGTCCACCTCTACGAGGAGCACGGTGATGGCTTCGCCGAGCGGCTCCGCGGCATGTTCGCCGTGGCGATCTGGGACTCGACCCGGCGGCGCCTCGTTCTCGCCCGCGACCGCTTCGGGATCAAGCCGCTGTACTACAGGGACGAGGGCGGGGAGCTCGCCTTCGCCTCGGAGCTCCGGGCGCTCCCGCGGGGCGAGGTCGATCTCGATGCGCTCGAGGGATTCCTGGCCTTCAACTCCGTCCCGGCTCCGTATTCGATCTTCGCGGGGACGCGCAAGCTCCCCGCCGGCCACCTCCTGCTCTGGGAGGACGGCGTCACACGAATTGAGCGCTACGCGCGCCCCGCGCCGGTTCCGGCATCGGAGGCGCGCGACGACGATCCTGCCGAGCTGGCCGAGGAGCTCCGGGCCCGTATGCGCGACTCCGTCCGCGCCCACTTGATCGCCGACGTCCCTGTCGGAGTCCTCCTCTCGGGCGGCGTCGACTCGGCCCTCCTCGCCGCGCTGGCAGCCCAGGAGAGCGGCGATGCGGTCCACACGTTCTCGATCGGGTTCGAGGAGCGCACGTTCGACGAGCTCGACGACGCGAGGTCGGTGGCGGCGATGTACGGGACCCGGCACGAGGAGCTGGTGGTGCGCCCGGACGCGGCGCTGCTGCTTCCTCGCCTGGCCGAGACCTTCGACGAGCCGTTCGCCGACTCGTCGGCCCTTCCGACGTACCTGGTGTCGGAGCTCGCGGCGCAGCACGTAAAGGTCGCCCTCTCCGGCGAAGGCGGCGACGAGCTCTTCGGCGGCTACTACACGTACGCCGCGGATCTGCTGGCGCTCCGGATCGGCCGCCTCGCGCCCCTCGCCCGCCCTCTCGTCGAGCGGCTCCCCAGCTCCAGCCGCAAGGCCAGCCTCGACTACAAGGCAAAGCGGTTCGTCCGAGGCGCGAGTCTTCCCCCGCTCGAGCGGCACCATGCCTGGAAGGAGATCTTCTCCGCCGATCTCCGTGCCGAGCTCACGGGCCGCAAGGCGGCGTTCGACCCGGTCGACCTCCTCCGCGCCCGCTTCGCCGAGACGGAAGGAGCCGCGCTCCTCGCCCGGCTCCAGGACGTCGACCTCGGCACCTACCTCGTCGACGATCTCCTCGGTGAAGACCGACCGTGCCTCGATGGCGCACTCGCTCGAGGCCCGGGTGCCGTACCTGGACCCGGTCGTCACCGGTCTGGCGCTCGCCCTCCCGACCCGCCTGAAGGTGCGCGGCCTCAGCAAGAAGGTGCTCCTGCGGAAGGCCGCGGCCCCGCTTCTGCCGCGCAGGATCGTCTACGGACGCAAGCGCGGCTTCTCGATCCCCGCCGCCGCCTGGCTGCGCGGCGAGCTGGAGCCGTTCGCGCGCGACGTCCTCTCGCCGGACACTCTCCGCCGCCAGGGCTTCTTCCGCCCCGAGCCCGTGACGCGGCTCCTCGACCGCCACGTCGCCGGCCGGGAGGATCTCTCGCGGCAGCTCTGGGGGCTCCTGGCCTTCACGCTGTGGCACCAGCACCACGTCGAGCGGACCCCAGGGCCGCTCCGCGAACCGCGTCTGGCCGAAGCCGTCGCTTGAAGAGTCTGGATGGACATGACGGCGCCGGCGCATGTGCTGGTGTTCCGGCCGCTGATCCGGATCCTCCGCGAGCGCGGCGACGAGGTCGAGGTCACGGCCCGCGACTACGCGCAGACCCTGGAGCTCCTCGAGCTGCACGGCATCGAGGCCGAGGTCTTCGGGAGCCACGGGGGCCGCTCGCGACTCGGAAAGGCGCGCTCGCTCACTTCGCGGCTCGGCGCGCTTCGCCGCTGGGCGAAGGGCCGCGACTTCGACGCCGGGCTCGCGCACGGCTCGCACGAGCTCACGATCACGGCGAGGCGGCTCGGGATCCCGAGCTCGACGACGTTCGACTACGAGTTCGCCTGGCTCCAGCACCAGCTCGGCTGCCGGGCGGCGACGCACGTCGTCGTGCCGGATGCGATCCCACCGAAGCGGCTCGAGCCGTACGGCGTCCGCCCTCCGAAGCTCCGGCAGTACCCCGGGCTGAAGGAGGAGTACTACCTCTCGGACTTCGAGCCCGATCGGTCTGTCCTCGACGCCCTCGGCCTCGACGGCAGAACCCTCGTCGTCGTGCGGACTCCGCCCGACGTCTCGCTCTACCACCGGCGCTCGAATCCTCTCTTCCCGCAGATGCTCGAGCACCTCGGCCGCCAGGAGGACGTCCAGGTCGTCGTTCTCCCACGCACGAAGGAGCAGGGCGCGTATGTCCGGAGCCTCGAGCTCCCGGCACTCGTCGTGCCGGATCGGGCCGTCGACGCTCAGAGCCTGATCGGACTCTCCGACCTCGTCGTCTCGGCCGGAGGGACCATGAACCGGGAAGCCGCGGCGCTCGGCGTCCCCGTCTACACGACCTTCGGCGGCCGCCTGGGCGGCGTCGACGAGGAGCTCATCCGCCAGGGTCGGCTGGTCCCGATCACGGACCCGCGGGCGCTCTCCGTCAGGAAACGCGACTCAGCCGAGCGGACGAGGATCCGGCGCGATCCGGCCGAGATGCTCGACCTGCTGCTGCCGATCTAGTCGAACAGGAGCCCGCACCATCACGGAGAGGCGCGAGACGGCCTCGAGGGTCTCGCCCTCCTCGACCAGCCGTGCAAGCACCGTCAGCTCCTCGTCGAGCCACTCCGCGACGATCGGTGCCCGGCGCGCGCGACTGATCTTCGGATGCGAGGTCAGCGCGACCTCCTCGTCCGGCCCCCAGAGCTCCTCATGGAGCTTCTCCCCTGCCCGGACGCCGACGAAGTGGATCGGAATCTCCCGGTCGGGCTCTCGCCCGGAGAGGCGGATCATGTCGCGGGCAAGATCGAGGATTCCGACCGGCTCGCCCATGTCGAGGACGAAGATCTCTCCGCGGCCTCCGATCGAGCCCGCCTGTACGACGAGAGAGGCGGCCTCCGGAATCGTCATGAAGTACCGCGTCATCTCCGGATGCGTGATCGTGACCGGGCCGCCGTTCGCGATCTGGCGCCGGAAGATCGTGATCACGCTGCCCGCCGACCCCAGGACGTTGCCGAAGCGAACGGCCATGAAGCGGGTGTCGACGTCCTCCCTGCATCCGTAGGCCTCCACGATCCACTCGGCGAGCGCCTTGCACTGCCCGTAGACCGCCTTCGGGTTGAGCGCCTTGTCCGTGGAGATGAGGACGAACCGCTT
The DNA here is from genome assembly GCA_963754715.1 of uncultured Actinomycetes bacterium. Lineage (GTDB taxonomy): Bacteria > Actinomycetota > Thermoleophilia > Gaiellales > Gaiellaceae > JACDAN01. Next base: position 129,103 of record CAVWHA010000001.1, read on the forward strand.
GGCGCCGAACTCGACGGCGGTGTCCGCGACGACCTTCGTGCCGAGGACGTTGTTGCGGATCGACTCGAGCGGGTTCGCCTCCATCAGCGGGACGTGCTTGTACGCCGCAGCGTGGAAGACGACACCCGGGCGATAGCGGTCGAAGACCTGGCGCATCTTCGTCCGGTTGCCGACGTCGGCGAGCACCGGGATGCTCGCGGTGAACTCGCGTTCGTCCACCAGCTCCCGCTCGATCTCGAAGAGCGGCGTTTCTCCCTGGTCGACGAGAATCAGGCGGGCCGGGTTCGCGCGGGCGATCTGGCGGCAGAGCTCGGAGCCGATCGATCCTCCGGCGCCCGTGACAAGGACGGTCTCGCCCTCGAGGTACGAGGAGATCGCTGCGAGGTCGACCTCGACGGGCTCGCGCCCGAGGACATCCTCCACCTGCACCGGCCGGATCTGCGCGGCGAGGTTGTCCTCGTCGGCGATCAGCTCGTACAGGCCCGGCAGGGTCTTGACCGGGACGCCCGAACGGCGGGCGACCTCGACGACGCGCTGGCGCGACTCACCGGACGCGGACGGGATCGCGATCAGGAGCTCGTCCGGCCGGTTGTCGCGGAGGATGTGCGGCAGCTCGTCGGTCGTCCCGAGCACGCGGACGCCGTGGACGCGGAGATTCTTCTTCCGCGGATCGTCGTCGACGATCCCGATCGGGGTGTAGCCGAGCTGGCGCGAGCGCTGCATCTCCTTGATCACGAGCTGACCGGCGTCGCCGGCGCCGACCACGATCACTTCCTTGCCCCGGGCGACAAGCCGCGAGGCAGACGGGCGCTCGAAGATGCTTCGGGCGGCGAGCCGGGTGCCGGCGACGAGGCCGAGCAGCAGCACACCGTCCATGAGCGCCACCCCTCGTGGAAGCCGGCGCTCGAAGGGATCCAGGAAGTAGATGGCGTTCGCCGCGATCACCGAGGCGACGACGACGCCCAGCGCGGCGCGCCACATGTCCTTCGTGGACACATAGCGCCACCAGCGGTTGTAGAAGCCGAAGGCGACGAAGACGGCGAGCTTGATGGCGACGACGATCCCGACCGTCGTCCAGACGCCGTCGCGGAAGTTGGCGGGGACGTCGAAGTCGAACCGCAGCTGGAACGCGAGCCACCAGGCGAGCGCGATGAGGCCCGCGTCGGCGGCGAGCTGCCAGAGCCGGTGGCGGTTGACGGGGAGCACCTAGACCCCCACCCCGACCGCGGAGCGCACCGCCTCGACGACCCGCTCCTGGATCTCGGGCGAGATCCCGGGCCAGAGCGGGACGGAGAAGTTCTCGCGCGCCGCGCGCTCGGTCTCCGGCAGAGAGCCCGGCTCGTAGCCGAGGAACCGCAGCGCCGGCTGGAGGTGCAGCGGCGTCGTGTAGTAGGTCGCCGAGGCGATCTCCGCGGCGCCCAGCGCCTCGCGAATCCTGTCGCGGTCGGGCGAGCGCGAGACGAAGAGGTGGTAGACGTGGCCCGGCTCGTCCTCGGGCAGGTCGACCAGGTCGCCGAGGCCGAGCTCGGCGTAGAGGGCGGCCGCCTCCCGGCGCCCCCGAGTCCACTCGTCGAGGTGCTCGAGGAACACGCGCAGGAACGCCGCCTGGAGCTCGTCGAGGCGCGAGTTGTAGCCGACGAACTCGAACTCGGTCTTGTCTCTGGATCCGTGGAAGGCCAGCATCCGCACCCGCTCTGCGAGGTCTTCGTCGTTGGCGGTCACGAGACCTCCGTCCCCGAGGCAAAAGAGGTTCTTCGTCGGGTAGAAGCTGAAGGTCGAGGCGATTCCGGTCTGCGCGATCCCCGGAGCTCCGAACGCCTGCGCCGCGTCCTCGATCAACGGAACGCCGAGGGCGGCCAGCTCGGGCATCGGCGCCGGGCGGCCGAACAGGTGGACGGGCATGATCGCCTTCGTTCGGTCGGTGATCCGGCGGGAGACGTCCTCCGGATCGAGGTTCAGGGTGGAGGCGTCGATGTCGGCGAAGACGGGCGTGGCTCCCCGGCGGGCGATCGACTCGGCGGTGGCGTAGAACGTGAACGCGGGGCAGATGACCTCGTCGCCGGGACCGATCCCCATCGCGTCGAGGACGAGGACCAGCGCATCGGTGCCGTTCGCGACGCCGACCGCGCCCTTTACACCCAGGTAGGCGGACGCCTCCTCCTCGAACGCCTGGACGTTCGGGCCGCGAATGAACTGGCCCGACTCGAGGACGGACTCGAAACGGCTCCGCAACTCCTCGGCGAGCGGCGCGTACTGCGCCTGGACGTCAACCAGTGGGATCTTCGGCACGGCGGTCAAGTGTAGAGGAGCGCCGGTGGCGCACTATCCCGGCGACGATCGCAGCCAGGATCGCCCCGGCGACGACGTATTCGGCGTAGTGGAACTTGTGGTGGAACTCCTCCCAGCGCGAGCCGAACGCCCAGCCGGCGCCGGCGAACGCGAAGGCCCACGCCAGCGAGCCGGGGATCGTCAGCAGCGTGTAGCGGCCGAGTGGCATCCGGAAGACCCCGGCCGGGATCGCGATGAAGGAGCGCACGACCGGCGTTACTCGACTGATCGCGACGGCCCAGTCCCCGTAGCGGGCGAACCACGACTCGGCGCGGTCGAGGCTGTGCGGCGTCACGTGCAGCCAGCGACCGTGGCGCTCGACCAGGGGCCGGCCGCCGTAGTACCCGATCGCCCAGCCGAGGATCGAGCCGACGATGTAGCCGACGCCGCCCGAGATCGCCATCGCCGCATAAGCCCACGGCTCGGAGTCGATGCGCGAACCGAAGAGGACGACGTTCTGTCCCGCGAACGCGCCTGCCGCCAGCGCGCCGGCATAGACCATGACGAGCTCGCTGGCCGCCGGGAACACGGCGTCGACCAGCATGAGGAGGAAGACGGCGTAGATGCCGTGATCCCCGACGACACGCGTGAGCGCGTCGGTGATCGCGCTCAGAACAGAGGCTTCAAGCACGGCGCGAGTCTAGGGGCGACGCAGCGTCTTCTGCGGAAACTGGCGTAGCGGCTGTAAACGTTCTGCAAAACCTGATGATTCAGGGCTTCAACGCGCCGCCAATCGGGCATCTTCCGAGGAGAGGGAAGGAGCACGTCCGAATGACGACGACCACGATCGAGGCAAAAACCACTGCGCCGTTTCCGGCAGCAGGTCCGCGAGCCGAGCGGGCCGTCTTCGTGACCGAGGACGACTCCCGGTCTCGCCGCCTCCGCCAGGCCGCGATCGCGGCGGGCGCCCTCGCCTGTCTCTGGCTCGTCGGCCTCGGTATCGGCATGCTCGGTCTCGGCCAGCTGCCCGGCGTCTCGATTTCGATTCCTGGCCGGGGCGGGGACCAGCCCACCCGCGGCAGTGACCGGAGCACCGGCGTCGGACGCGCACAGGCGCAGTCGGCGCAGCAGCTTGCCGGGGCACGCGAGTCCGCCGCCTCGACGGCGCAACGCCGCGCCGCGATCGCGACGTCCTCTCGGCAGCGACAGGCTCGGGTTGCGCAGGCCGCTCCTCCTCCCACTTCTCGTATCGCCCAGGGCACCCCGGTTTCGGCGATGCCCGGTAGCCAGCCCGCGCAAGCGGCGGCCTCCCGGCCGGTGCCTCGCGGCTTGGCCCGTCGAGACCTGACCGCACCTCCCGGACAGACAAACCGGGAGACGAAGCCGCAGCCGCCGGCCGCACCGCCGGGACAGGCACGGCGCATGGAGGAGACGGCAACCGTCGAGCCGCTCCCGCCCGGCCAGCAGAAACTCGACAAGCCGCCGCCGCCGAAGGGCTAAGTCAGTGGCCCGGCGGGGGACGTCCGGCCGCCCCGGAAGGTCGGCGGCTCGATGGATCATGCTCGTCCTCCTGCTCGGCTCGGTCGTCGTGCTGCTGACGGTTCAGGGGCTCACGACCAGGACGACGGGCCGGAGCGCAACGCCTCTCGCCGCCAAGCCGGGGCCGCTGGCGTCATCCGGGCCGATTCTCTTGTGGGACGGCCACCGGCTGATCTCCCGCGGCAGCCGGCCCGGCCGCAAGATTGCACTGAGCTTCGACGACGGGCCCGATCCACGCTGGACGCCCCGGATCGCCGCGACCCTTCGACGGCTGCACGTGCCTGCGACCTTCTTCCTGGTCGGAAGCGAGGTCGCCCGTCATCCAGATGTCGTTCGCTCGCTCCACGCCGATGGTTTCGAGCTCGGCAACCACACCTTCACGCACGCGGACGTCGCCGCGCTGCCCTCCTGGGAGCAATCGCTCCAGATCGGGCTGACCGACAACGCCGTCGCAGGCACCGTGGGGCTCCGCCTGAGGCTCGTCAGGCCGCCGTACTCCTCCAACCCGGCCGCGGTGACCGGACAGCAGAAGGGCGCACTCGAGCAGCTCGCGAGGAACGGATACGTCATCGCCCTCACGAATCTCGACGGAGAGGACTGGCGGCGCCCCGGAGTCAACGCGATCGCCGAGTCGATCACGCCGAAGGGCGATACGGGCGGCATCGTCCTGCTCCATGACGGAGGCGGCGACCGCTCTCAGACGATTGCCGCCCTCGAGCGGGTGGTGCCCGAGCTCCGCGCGCGAGGCTTCGAGTTCGTCCCTGTCTCCGAGCTCACCGGGCTCTCGCGGGACGAGATCGAGCTGGCCGCCGGCGACTGGGGCGAGGCCAGGGGCCGGCTGTTGCTCGGCACCCTGGGCGTCGCCCGCTGGACGACCGGGGCCCTTGCCGCGCTGCTCATCACGGCGGCATTCCTGTTCGGCTTGCGCATGCTTCTGCTGCTGGGGTTTGCCCGCCGGCACTCGCGCCTCGCACGCAAGCGACCCGCGGACGAGTCGTTCATGCCGCCCGTCTCGATCGTGGTGCCTGCCTTCAACGAGGCCGTCGGCATCGAGCGGGCCGTCCAGTCGCTCGCGGCCAGCGACTACCCGGACTTCGAGATCATCGTCGTCGACGACGGATCGACCGACGCCACCGCCGAGCTCGTTGAACGACTGGACGTCGGTGCGTTGGTTCTGCGCCAGCAGAACAGCGGCAAGCCCGAAGCACTGAACCGTGGCATCGCAGCCGCTCGCCACGACGTGATCGTCATGGTCGACGCCGACACGGTCTTCGAGCCCGAGACGCTGAAGCGGCTGGTGCAGCCCTTCCGAGACGGCGGGGTCGGAGGCGTCTCGGGGAACACGAAGGTGGGAAACCGCGGTGGGCTGCTCGGCCGCTGGCAGCACATCGAGTACGTCATGGGCTTCAACCTCGACCGTCGTCTCTACGACACGCTCCAGTGCATGCCCACGGTCCCCGGGGCAATCGGCGCTTTCCGCCGCAGCGCGCTGCAGGAAGTGGGCGGCGTCTCGGGCGCCACGCTCGCCGAGGACACGGATCTCACGCTCGCCGTCGGCCGGGCGGGCTGGCAAGTCGTCTACGTCGAGGAGGCGCGCGCATGGACGGAGGCTCCCTCCTCCCTCCGTGCGCTCTGGCGGCAGCGTTACCGCTGGAGCTACGGGACGCTGCAGGCCGTCTGGAAGCATCGGGCCGCCGATCTGGCGCCGGGGGGAGAAGCGGATCGGCCGCCGCGGCCTGCCCTACCTCGTCCTCTTCCAGATCGCCCTGCCACTGCTCGCCCCGTTGATCGACCTCTTCTCGATCTACGGCCTGGTCTTCCTCGACGTGACCACCGTCGGCCTCTTCTGGGTTGCGTTCACGGCCGCCCAGCTCGGTCTCGGCTGGTACGCCTTCCGACTCGATCGCGAATCGCCGCGAGTGCTCTGGTCGATGCCGCTGCAGCAGTTCGTCTACCGGCAGCTCATGTACCTCGTCGTGATCGAGTCGGTCCTCACCGCGATTCGGGGCACGCCTCAGCGCTGGCGCCCGATGTCCCGCAGCGGCGAGGTCGAAGTGCCGGGCTAGCCCGCCCGGCGGACGCGGAACGAGCGGGCGAGCTCGGCGCGGCCGACGCTGTTCGTCGCAACGACCTTGGCGACGTACGTCCCCGTGAAGACCGGCTTCCCGTTCGGGTACTTCCCGTTCCAGAGGACGGCGATCTTCCCGGCCTGCGCGTTCGCGTTTCGAACCACGCGCAGGAGCTGGCCCGTCTTCGACGTGATCGTGACGCTGATGCGTGCGGGCCGGGTGAGCGTGAACCCGATCAGCAGACGCCCGCCGCGCTTCTTCCGGACCGTTACGCGGGACGGCTGGACGCTGATGAACCCGAGCGTGTTGTTGAGGCTGAACACCCGCTCCGCCGTGGAGCGCCGGCCCTCGGAGTCGGTTGCGCGTGATCGTCCAGCGGTACCTGCCTTCGGGCTCGGCCGCTTGAGCGCTCCGCCGGCTCCGCTGCCCCGCGAACGAGAACTTGTAGCTGCCGGGCTTGCGCTCGCCGGAGTCGATCGTCCGCGGGGTGCCGTCGGGACCGGTCAGCGTCGCCGTCACCGTCGACTGCTTGACGATCTTGTACTCGATCCGCTGCCGGTCGCCGGCTCCGTCGCCGTTCGGCGAGAACGAGGGCTCGGTGTCGGGCGCGTAGACGCCGTAGTACATGACGAGCAGCGCCTCGGAGACGAGACGCTCGCCGCCGGAGTCGGACGGCCGGCTCAGGAGCTGCCCGTCGAACGCCATCGTGGAAGAGCCGCCGGCATCGAGCGCCGACGCCGTCACGACGCCGAGGCGCATCATCGTCTGCGCGAGCTCGAAGTTCGTCATCCCCGCCGAGTAGCCCGGGCGCCGGCCGTCCACGACGAGCATCACGATGCGGCCGTCCGCCTTCTGACCCACAGCCGTGCGCGGGTGGCGGCGATTGAGGTGGTAGGTCCCGAAGTCCTCGTTCGGCCGGAAGATCGGGCTTCCCCTGCCGGATCAGCTCCGGGCCGCCGCCGAGCGCCTCGGGGACGTCGCGCCATTCCGGCCGCAAGACGAGCCGGATCGTGACCATCTCCGCGGTTGCCGCCTCCACGGCCATCCGCTGCGCCTGCGTGCCGCGAGCGACGAGCACTGCGCCGCCGGGTGGGATCGGTGTCCCGCCGCGCCGGTTCTCCGACACGAAGCCCACGAGCTCGGCGTTCGGCGTCGCCGACGGGAAGGGCGAGAGGACGGCCTCGAAGACCCCGCCCTCGGTCGGTGTCGTCGCGCCGTACGAGGGCGTGTAGAGGGTCGTTCCGTTCGGGCCGGGCGGCCGGTTGATGAGGTGGATCGGCCGGCGCGGGCCCGATCCCTGCCAGGTCCCGATCATGGCGACTCGGTCGACGCGCAGGTTTCCGACCGTGTCGACGCCCAGCATCGACCGCTTCGGGTGCGGCGTCGTCCGGAGGACTCCGTCCTGGATCAAGCCGCTGCTCGGGATGCCGTCGGCCCACGTGAAGAGGTCGCCGTTGACGCCCGCCACCGTGGCGCTCGCTTCGGCGCGCTTCTGCATCGAGGTCACCCGTTCCCGCCCGACGGCAGCGCCGTTCGACAGCACGGGCTTGAGCCCGTAGAGCCCGCCGACGGGCTTCGGCGCGGTGAGGATGTGCATCGACTGCGGCCCGAAGCGCGTGAACTGGAGCTTGCGCTCGTAGGTGACGCCGGGCATCAGCAATTGCTGCGCCGCGCCCGCCGGGGGCGCGAAAACGCCCGCCAGCAGGCAGAAAATGAGTGCTCTCCTAAGCATCGACCCCGGTTGAGGCTAGCGAAAAGCCCGGGAAGGCCTGACCGCCTTTACAGCATTCGTACACGGGTAGGCTGACCGCTGTGGAGCGCGCGATCGAAGTACGCGGCTTGGTGCGCGAGTTCAAGGGCGGCATCCGCGCCGTCGCCGGGATCGACCTCGACGTCGCCCCCGGAGAGATCTACGGCTTTCTCGGCCCGAACGGCGCGGGCAAGTCGACGACCGTGCACATGCTCACGACGCTGCTCCCGCCGAGCTCGGGCACCGCGAAGGTCGGAGGCCACGACATCGTCAAGGAGGGGTCGGCCGTACGCCGGACGATCGGCGCCGCCCTCCAGGAGGCGGCGCTCGATCCGCTGCTGACCGGACGCGAGCACCTCAAGCTCCAACTCGCGCTGCACGGGGTGCCGCGCGCGGAGCGGAACGGCCGGACGGACGAGCTGCTGGAGCGCGTCGGCCTCCGCCTGGCGGCCGACCGCAAGATCGGCGGCTACTCGGGCGGGATGAAGCGCCGCCTCGATCTCGCGCTCGCACTCGCGCACCGCCCGCGGATCCTGTTCCTGGACGAGCCCACCACCGGCCTCGACCCGCAGAGCCGCAGCGCGCTCTGGGACGAGGTCGTTCGCCTGAAGCGCGACGAAGGCGTCACCGTCTTCCTGACCACCCAGTACCTCGAGGAGGCAGATGTCCTCGCAGACCGGGTCGGGATCATCGACCACGGCAAGATCGTCGCCGAGGGGACCCCGGCAGCGCTCAAGGCCGAGATCGGCCGCCCGACCGTGGAGGCGGTGCCCACCGAGGGGACGGAGCCCTCGGCACTGGAGGAGATCTTCGGGCGCTTCGGAGCGCTCCAGCCGTCGACCACCGGCGTCGCCGTGCGGCTCGACGGCAAGGGCGACCTCGCCGACATCGTGCGCGCCCTCGACTCGGCTCAGGTGAAGGTCGTCGACCTCCATCTCCATGCTCCGACGCTCGACGACGTCTTCCTCGCGAAGACGGGCAGGTCGCTCGAGGGCTCCGAGGAGCCCCCGGAAGCCGAATGACGTCGCTCACGGCGCAGGTGCTGCACCTGGCGCGCCGCTCCGTGCTGCGGACGCTCCGCCAGCCGGCGAACTGGATCACGCCGCTCATCTTTCCGCTCGCGCTGATGGCCGTGAACACCGGCGGGCTCGACGCGGCGACGCACCTGCCCGGCTTCCCGAGCGATTCGTTCCTCTCCTTCTTCCTCGCGTTTCCCTTCATCCAGGGCGCGCTGTTCGCGACCGTCAACGCCGGCGTGGACCTCGCGCGCGACATCCAGACGGGCTTCATCAACCGGCTCGCGCTGACCCCGATGCAGAGCGCGGCGCTGCTCTTCGGCCACCTGGGCGGCGTGATCGCGTTGGGGTTCCTTCAGGCCGCCTGGTACCTCGGCGTTGGTCTAGCGATCGGAGTCCGGCTCGAGTCGGGCGTCCTGGGCGGAGTCGTCATCTTCCTGCTCGCCGTCCTGATCGTGCTCGCCTTCGGCTCGTTCGGAGCGCTCGCTGCGCTCCGGACCGGCTCCACGGAATCGGTGCACAGCCTCTTCCCGGTCTTCTTCGTCTTCATGTTCATCTCGTCGATGAACCTGCCGCGGAACCTGATCGAGACCGACTGGTTCCGCGTCGCCGCCTCGCTGAACCCCGTCTCGTACCTGATCGAGGCGATCAGGAGCCTGATCATCGAGGGCTGGAACGGCGAGGCGCTGGCGCTCGGCTTCTCCGTCTGCATCGGCCTGGCGATCGTCGGCCTCACGCTCTCGTCGCTGTCGCTGCGCGGAAGGATGGCGCGGACGTGAGAAGCGTGCTCAGCGTGGCGACCGCCGTCGGGTGGCGGATGCTGCACAACAACTTCACGACCCCGTCGCTGCTGATTCCCGGGATCGCGTTTCCGATGTTCTTCTTCGTCGCCTTTGCCGGCGGGCTCTCGCGGGTCAACGACGTCCCGGGCTTCAACTTCCCGGTGGGGTACACGGCTTTCCAGTTCGTTTTCGTTCTCCTTCAATCTGCCGCTTTTGCAGGAGTTTTCACGGGCTTCGGGATCGTGCGCGACTTCGAGACCGGCTTCGCCCGGCGGCTGATGGTGGCCGCGCCCGACCGGCGAGGGATCCTGCTCGGGTACGCGATCGGCGCACTCGGGCGCTGGGTCGTGACCGCAACGGTTCTCACGATCGTCGCCGTGCTCGCGGGCATGGAGGTCGGCGGAAACGGCGTGGACATCCTCGGCCTCTACACGCTCGCCGTGCTCGTCAACGTCTGCGGCGTGCTCTGGTCGGCGGGAATCGCGATGCGCCTGCGGACGCTCCAGGCCGCGCCGCTGATGCAGCTTCCGGTCTTCCTTGCGCTCTTCTTCGCGCCGGTCTTCGTCCCGGTGGAGCTACTGGCCAACTGGTTGGAGACGATCGCGCGGCTCAACCCCGTCACGCTGATGCTGGAGGCGGGCCGAAGCCTGATCGCCGGCGCTCCCGAGCATCTCTTCGGCGCATTTGGAGCGGCTGTCGGACTGGCCCTGCTCTTCTCCGTCTGGGCGCTCCGCGGACTGCGTCGAGCCGAAGCAGCAGGCGGCTAAGCGAGCGCGTCCCGGAGGCGCGCCTGGAAGGCGGCGACGAGCTGCTCGCTCTCGGGAAGCAGCCTCCCTTCTGGAATCGCACCCGAGCCGGCGCCGCGCTGGACGGACTCGACGAGCCGGGCGTCCTCCGTGCCCACCTGGTCGTCGAACTCGAGGAACTCGGCGATCCACTCCTCGGCCTCACCCGGCGAGAAGAAGTAGTCGAGGATCCGGCGGGTCCGCTCGGGGGCGAGTGGGAGGATGGGCCCGATCGAGAGGTTGGGCCGCCCTGGGAAGACGTTGATGCCGGTGTTCGGCCAGATCAGGTGGAACTGGCCCTCGGGAAGCGGCGCGCCGTCGGGCTCCTTCAGCTGTCCGAACTGGCTCAGATGCCACGGTCCCGGCTCGAGCCGGTAGCGGTCGGGCGAGGTCTCGACGATGCTCGAGAAACCGGGATGGGCGACAGCGCAGTGGTAGCACTCCAGGAAGTTCTCGGCTGCGATCTTCCAGTTCGCGCCGACCTCCCAGTCGACGCGGTGGTGGAACGCCAGGCCGTCCACGTCGATGCCGCCTTCGGCGAGCATCGCCGGCACTTCGCCGAGCACCTCGTCGAGCGGCGGAGCCTCGCCGTCGAGGTTGACGAACCGGAACGGCCCCCAGGCGCCGAGCCGGATCTCGACGAGCGAGAGGTCGGAGCGGTCCCCGAGCTCCTCGCCCCTCGGCGCCGAGCGGAGCGACCCGTCCAGGCCGTACGTCCACGCGTGGTAGGGCACTGGAGCGTCTTCCGGTCCGAAGCTTCCTCGACGACGATCGAGCCGCGGTGGCGGCAGACGTTGACGAAGGCTCGCTCGGCGCCTTCCTCGTCCCGGACGACGACGACCGGAACACGGCCGGCCCAGCCCGGGACGGCGTTGTGCTCCCCGAAGACTCCGACGTACTGCCAGGTCCGCCGGAAGATCGCGTCCTCCTCGCGCTCCAGCACCGCGGGGTCGCGGTACCAGCTCCACGGAGTTGTGGCCAGAGCTGCCTCTGCGGAGCTCACTTCTGACTCAGGTCAAGAACGACGGCGGGTCGTCCATCGCCCCGTCCGCGATGAGCGCGATCGCGTAGCCGACGAGGAGCAGGACGCCCGTCGCCAGGTGAAGCTGGATGTTCTTCGCCATCGCCGGCATGAGGGCGTACGGCTGCTCGTAGGACGACCTGAGCGCCCTGTAGACGGGCAGGGCGAGCGGAGCCGCGGCGACCGCGATGATCGCCGGCCGGACGATCCACCCGGCCACGGCGAAGACGACGATCAGCCCGAAGGCGAGGGCGACGGCGGCGGCGTAGCCGTTCACGATCGCGTCCTTCGAGAACCGGACCGGGAGCGTGCGCTTCCCGGCCGACGCATCGGCCGGCCGGTCCGGAACCTCGTTCACGTAGAGGACGAGCGCAATCAGGATCCCGACCGGGACCGAGGCGAGGAGCGGCTCGACGTCGAACTCCTGCGCCTGCACGTAGTAGGCGCCCAGCGTCATGATCGGGCCGAAGCCGAGGAAGACGTCGATCTCGCCGAGACCGCGGTGCACGAGCTTGAGCGGAGGCGCGGTGTAGAAGACGCTGAGCAGCGTCGCGGCAATCCCGAGCCAGAGCAGATCCCACCCGCGCGTCGCCGACAGGTAGACGCCGATTCCGATCCCGACCGCGTAGAACGCAAGCGAGAGCAGCGTGATGCCGCGTAGCGACATCAGGCCGTAGTGGACGACGCGCGATCCGCCGCTGAACTGCGTCGGGTTGACGTTGGCCTCGTCGGCTCCGCTCGTCGTGTCGAAGACGTCGTTCGCGACGTTGAGGCCCAGGTGGATGCAGGCAGCGCCGACCAGGGTGAGGAGCGCCAGCCACCAACTGAAGCCGTTCGTCCAGGCCGCAACCGCGATTCCGAGCAGCACCGGCACGAAGGTCGCGGTCAGGAACGGCAGCCGGGTCGCCCGCAGGAACAACCAGCCGAACGACAGCTTCGGACGCTGGACGCGCCCGGTCTCCTGCGACACCTGCTCGAGGTACCGGTGCGCCTGCGGCACGCTCCGCTCCGAGTACTCGAAGAAGGACATCTCCTCCTCGTCCCAGTGCTGGACCCGCTCCGGCGTGAACTCGAGACCGGCCTCGGTCGCGCGCATCGGGCCCCAGAGCGAGACGTAGCGGCGCTCGTCGTAGCCGATCCCCGGCTGCGGGCGAATGTGGCTGAAGACGACGTTGACCCGTTCGTCCGCCGGTGGTTGCGCAGGCCCGGCCACGGCTTCGAGGATCACGGCACCGCGGCCCGGGTCGACCTTGAACTCGGTCGCAACGGACATGGGATAGCCGTCCTCGTCGACGTACGCGATCACGGCGTGACCGAAGCGCTCCCGCAGGCCATCGATCATCTCCGGAGTGGGCTTCTCCTTCACGCCGGCACCGGAGCGGCGACGTCGAAGACCTGCGGCTCGCGATCGGTCCGGCCGTCCTCCCAGAGGTATGCCTTCCGGGGACGGATCTCGATCACTCGCCCGCTCGAAGAACAGCGGCAGCGCGACCCGCTTGCCGAGGAACATGTCGATGGCGGGCTCCTTCTTCCGCCAGAGCGGAAGGACGCGCTCCCAGCCGGCGTGGAGGTCGGAGTCGTCCACGGTGGCGTCGCCCTGGATCGTGGCCCGGGCGAAGCGGTCGACCTCCACGGCTTCGGGATCGGTGATCGAGAGCGAGACCTTCGGGTTCGCCTTGATGTGCTCCAGCTTCTTCGAGAAGAGGATGCTCGAGGTGAGGTAGATGAGCTCGCCGTCGTAGAGCGGGATGAGCGGGTGCGTGACCGGGCGACCGGAAGGGCTCACGACCGTGAGCTCGCTGACGAGCGCGGTGTCGAGCAGCTCCTCGATCCGGTCCGGAAGGACACCCATGGCCTAGAAGATAACCGCCTAGCTCCGTCGCTCGACGACGATGTGGGTCAACGCCTCCAGCTCCGGGCGATACGCGCCGCCTGCCAGGTGCGAGCGGGCCTCTGCCGCGTACCCGAGGGCAGCCTTCGCGGGCTTCCTCGAGTGCCCCGGTCTCCGCCACCCCGACGAGTGCCCCGTCGAGCGGGCCGCCGGCGAGCGCGTCGCGGACGACCGGGCTCTCGCGGGCGGCGAGGATGAGCGGAAGCGTGGGCGTCCCTTCCCGCAGGTCGTTGCCGGCGAGCTTCCCGGTCTCGATCGTCGTGCCCGAGCAGTCGAGGATGTCGTCGGTGATCTGGAACGCAATTCCGAGGGCGAGGCCGAAGCGACCGAGGGCCTCGTCGCGGCTTCCCAGCAGGCACGCGGCGCGGAAGAGCTCCGCGGTCTTCAGCGTGCAGCGCCGCAGGTACTCCTCCACGGTCGTGTCCGGCCGGTGGGCCTGCGCGTGCTGGAGCGCCTCGCCCTCCACCAACGCGAGCGACGCGCCGGCCAGGAGCTGAACGCCCTCGGCGTCGCCGGTCGCGGCGAGCTCCGAGAACGCGCGGGCGAAGAGGTAGTCGCCGGTCGCGCGGGCGCCGATCGAGCCGTGGGTCCGCCACGCCGTCTCGCGCCCGCGCCGCAGAGCGGCGCGATCGATGAGGTCGTCGTGGACGAGGCTCGCCATGTGGACAAGCTCGACGGCGACGCCGGACGGGAGTGGGTCTCGTCGCTCCGAGGTGGACAGGAAGACGAGCAGGGGCCGAAGCCGCTTACCGCCGGCGGCGAGCGCCGCGGCACCGGCCTCCGCGACCGTTCCGGGGTGGCCGGCGACCGTCTGCCGCAGACGCTGTTCCAGCTCCTCCAGGTAGCTGTCGAGCCCGGGCGTCGCCCGGACAGCCGCAAGCGCGCTCATCGGGCTTCTCCAATCAGAAGCACGACGATCCCGCCTGCGAGCAGCCGGTGGCCGACTGGGTGGAAGCCGGCGGCGCGAACCCGCTCACCGAGCTCGGTCGGCCCCATGAACCGGCGGACGCTGGCAGGCAGGTAGGTGTAGGCGCGGCCGCCGGGCAGCAGCTTGCCGGCAAGCGGCACGAGGCCGTCGAACCACGCGCGATAGAAGAGCGCGAGCGGGCCGCGCGGGCTGACGACCTCGAGGATCGCGAGGCGCCCGCCGGGCTTGAGGACACGGCGAAGCTCCCGTAGCGCCCGATCGAGATCGTCGACGTTGCGAACGCCGAAACCGACGGTCACCACATCGAAGGCAGCGTCCTGGAACGGGAGCCGCAGGAGGTCCCCGCGGATCCAGTCGATCTCGCTCGACTTGCGGCGCGCGCGCTCGAGCATGCCCTCCGAGAAGTCGAGACCCGTCACCTTCCCACCCTCGGCCCGTGCGGCGAGGGCGAGGTCTCCCGTTCCGCAGCAAGCGTCCAGCACGCGGTCGCCCGGCGCGACGACTGCCTCGGCAGCCAGCCGGCGCCAACGCCGGTCCAGGCCGGCGCTGATCGTGTGGTTCATCGCGTCGTAGACCGGGGCGACTCGGTCGAACATCGACTCGACGCCGTCGGGCGGGAGCGTTCCCGTCCGGGTGCTCACGCGCGCCGACCGGCGGTCAGGCCCTGGAGGATCCGTGCGGCATCGGGCGCGCCTGAGGCGCCGGTGAGGCCGAGGAAGATCCGCAACTCACCCTCCGCCCTTCGAGGCCTCGAGGAAGGCGGCGATCTGATCCAGCTGCTGATCCGTCAGGGTCTCCCCGTAGACGGGCATGACGCTGTTGCCGAAGGCGCGCGGGTTGGCGACATAGGCCTTCGCCCTGGCCTGGTCGATGCTCTGACCGATCGAAGACAGGTCGGGTGCGCCGAGGTTCGCGACGCCCGAGCCGAGATAGGTGTGGCAGTTCGTGCAGCCCGACTCGGCGAAGAGCTGCGCGCCCTCCTGCGCCTCGCCCGCGGGGAGATTGTTCTTCTCGATCCAGACGGCCACGTCGCCGGTCGCGCCGGTTCCCTCCTCCGCAGTCGCGCCCTTGTAGGTGAGGACGCCCATCGAGACGATCGTCAGGATCGCGGCGACGAGGGCGACCGGCCTGCGGAAGAGCCGCCGCTCGCGGCGCGTGTCGATGAACGGCAGCGCCAGGAGCAGCATCAGCGCGATCGTCGGGACGCCGACCGTCCCGAGCAAGACCGTGTCAGGCCATTTGAAGATCCGGAGCAGGTAGAAGAGGAAGTAGAAGTACCAGTCCGGCCGCGGGATGAAGCTCGTCGTTCCCGGGTCGGCCTTCCCCTCGTAGAGGACGCCGAGCCAGCCGGACCCGGAGGGCCCCAGCGGCTCGCTTCCCTCGTCGGCGGTGAAGTACCAGACGGCCGCCAGGCCCACGATCACGGAGACGACGACAAGGCTCATCACCGTGTCGTGGAACATCACGTAGGGGTAGAACGCCTTCCCGCGCTCCTCGACGTCCTCCTTGTAGCGCTTGTGCTGCGCCCGGCGTTCGTCCCGCGCTCTACTCACCGCGCGGCCTCCCGCCTCGCGGGCTCGGCCGGACGAGACCTGACTCGCCGGAAGAGGCCGGCTCCGTCCGTTCCTGTCCCGCGGCCTCCGGGGACCACGGCGGCGAGCTCACGCCCAGCCGCACCACGAGATAGAGGTGCAGCCCGATCAGGCCCATGATCGCTCCCGGTAAGAGCAGCATGTGCATCGCGTAGAAGCGCGTCAGCGTCTCCGCGCCGATCTCGTCTCCGCCACGTAAGAACTGGGCGAGGAGCGGTCCGACGAAGGGCCCGGTCCCGTTCAGGTTGATGCCGACGACCGTCGCCCAGTAGGCGGTCTGATCCCACGGCAGCGAGATAGCCGGTGAAGCCCTCCAGCATGGCGAGCGGAAGGATCAGCACGCCGACGATCCAGTTCAGCTCCCGCGGGTACTTGTAGGCGCCGAACAGGAACACGCGGCCCATGTGGAGGAAGAGCAGGATGATGAAGACGCTCGCGCCCCACCGGTGCATCCCCCGCACGAGCCAGCCGAGCGTGACGTCGTGCGTCATGTGCCGGACCGACTCGTAGGCCGTGTCCGGATGCGGGTGGTAGTACATCGCGAGGATCACTCCGGTGCCGGCCTGGACGAGGAACGCCGTGAGCGTGGCCGACCCCAGGGTGTGCCACCAGTTCATGTCCGACGGCACCTTCCGGAAGAGGAAGTACTTGACGCCGCCTACGAGTCCCGACCGCTCTTCCAGCCAGTCGAGCGGGATGTTGACGATCTCCAGGACCTTGTCCAGCCGCCGCTTGCGGCGCCGTGAGGGAGGCGGGACGACGGCCATTACTCGTCAGCCTCCATTACTCGAGGTCCTGGGCCTGGATCGGGTACAGGAAGGCCTCGAGCCCGTCGACGTGCTCGCCCGGGCCCTGGAGCCCGTAGGACTTGATCAGCGCGCTCGCGCCCTCACCCTTGACCTTGCCGACGCTGTACGGCTGGAGGAGGGTCAGGTGGCCGTCGATGATCCCGTACTTGTAACGGTCGAGCGCCCGCACCGGCGGGCCGGCGATCCGGTTCCCTTCGGTGTCGTAGGCACCGCCGTGGCAGGGGCAGCTGAAGTTCGCCGGCTGGATCGGGGTCAGCGTCAGCTCCGCCTTTTCGGTCTTGATCGTCTCGCGCTTGTCGTCCTCCCGCGGGCCGCCGGACTGCGCCGGACACCCGAGATGGACACAGCGGTTCGAGATGATCGTGAAGCTCGGCTGGCCGTTCTTCTCGCCGTTGTTGCGAACGAAGGCTGTGCGCCGTGACACCTCGCCTGCGGCTGGGTCGAGCAGGAACGTCGCCTCACGCCACTGGCCCTCGGGGTACTTGTCGAGCGGCCCGAGGTCGACACCCTCGAGCTCCTTCCCCGTGAACGCGGGCAACACCGCGAACCCGAGGATCGGCGCGGTGACGATGCCGGTGATCACACCGCCCAGGCCAAGGGTCGTCAGCTCGAGGAACACGTTCCGCGGGAATCGCTCGACGACCGGCTCCTCGCCGGGCGGCACGGCCGCGACCGGCTCCGGCTCGGACGGGGCTGCCGGCCGGTCGGGAGTCATCACGTCGCGGGCCCAGAGGAACGCGAAGATGGCCGAGATGACCACGCCGGCCACGACGACCGGCAAGCTGACGACGAGCCCTACGAGGATGCATGCGATGCCGACGGCGAACCCGACCGGCCAAATGCTCGGCGGGGGCAGATGTGGCTTGTTGTCTCCGCCGTGCGGCTCCAGTTGAGGCCCTCCTCAGCGCTCGTCCGCGGCGAGTCTACGAGACCGATTAGACAGGCGGGTGAAGGTCGGTGTCAACGACGCAACAATCGCTGCAAGGCGCAGCGTCAGTGATCCGCTCAGCGGCTACGTCACGATGCCCTCTCGAGCCTCGGCTAGCGCTGAAGGGCCAAGGGAACGGCCTCATCAAGTCCCATTGCCCGCCCTTCATCCAAGAGCTTGTTTGCGACCCCCTCGTCGAACTCGCCGTGAACTCCCTCGAGGACGCCCTGCCGCAAATCTTCCTCCCTAGGGTCAGCGGTCTCACCGAAGGTACGACGTAACTCCGATGTTGCCCCGAGCAAAAGCACGGCCCGACGAGCATCGCCGCTAGCTGCGAGTACGGCGGCAAGGCCTTGAAGACAATCCACCGCAGCCCCGGCGAATTCGATCTCAACACTCTCTTCGAGCGCGTTGGTGAGGCTTGCGCGAGCGTCGGCTAGGCGGCTTCGCTTGAAATCGGCGAGCCCGCGGCCCATTTGCGCCAGGACTGCAGCCCAGCCGTAATCGAGCTCACGCGCTTCGACAAGTGCGTCGTCGGAAAGCCGAGCCGACTCCTCATAGTTCCCCTGGAGATAGGCAACGTCAGCCAGGTTAAGAGTGAGGACTGCGGCGTTTTCCCCGGCACCACGCGCGAGTTCAAGGGCCTTTTCGTAGAGGGCCTTTGCACGCTCGAAATCTCGCTGGTCCGTTGCGACCAAAGGCAAGCTCGTTCAAAGCCCGCGTGATGCCATCCTCGTCCTCAAGCGCCTCGTAGAGCTCGAGGCTCTCCTCCGCGCAGACTTTCGCGCGCTGGAGATCGCCCTGCAAAAGGGCGAAATACGAGGCCCCGTCTAGGGCCTTGGCTCGCACGGATGCCTCGACGGGCTGCTCTCGAGCCAGGCTCTCCTCAATCCACCTCCGGCCCTCGGCGACGTGGCCGTGAACCCACCAGAAGTACATGAGCGAGCCTGCCAATCGAAGGGCAACCTCCACTTCCCCCTCGGCCAGTAGCCACGACAGCGCCGCGCGGAAATTGCCGTGCTCCTCCTCCAAGCGTCTGGGCCAGGGGTTGTCCTGGGGTGACCTGCGCATCTCTGGCTCACCCTGCGCAGCGAGCTCGACGAACCACTCGGCATGCCGTCGCTGAAGAGCGACCGCGCCTTCGCGCTGGCCAAGTCGCTCAACCGCGTACTCCCGAATCGTCTCGAGCATGAAGAAGCGTCCTTCGTCTGTCTGGCGAAGGAGGCTCTTGTCAACCAGGGCCGCCAGCAGGTCGAGGCCGGCCCCGCAGATGGCCTCCGCAGCTTCGAAGTCGAAGCTGCCGGCGAAGACAGCCAGACCGGCGAACAGCCGGCGCTCAATGTCGTCGAGGAGCTCGTAGCTCCACTCGATCGTGGCGCGCAGGGCCTGCTGGCGCTCGGGTGCATCGCGGGTTCCCCCTGTGAGGAGGTCGAGGCTCTGCCCGAGACGGTCGAGGATCTGTTGCGGTCGCAACACCTTGATGCGCGCGGCCGCAAGCTCTACGGCGAGCGGCAGACCGTCCACGCGCTCGCAAATCTCCGTGATCACATCGTCAGGCTCGAAGTCCGGCTTCGTCTGGCGAGCGCGGGCCGTGAAGAGCGCAACAGCCTCACGGGGAGCAGGTCGGCACCAGGTATTCGTGCTCGCCTGCGATCGCGAGCCGTTCGCGGCTCGTCGTGAGCACGCGCAGCTCCGGAGCTTCCGCAAGCAGCCTTGCCACCAGCGGCGCCGCTTCGAGCAGCTGTTCGAAGTTGTCGAGCAGGAGCAGCAGCTGCTTTGGGCGCAAGGATTCTGCAAGCCCGTCCTTGCCGCCGATGACCTGCGCGATGGTCGCCTCGAGGAGCTCGGAATCGCGAAGAGCGGCGAGCGGCACCCACCAAACACCGTCCTTGAAGCTGTCGACGAGTTCGGCGGAGGCCTGCAGCGCAAGTCGCGTCTTGCCCGAGCCGCCCGCGCCGGTCAAGGTCACAAGTCGAGCCTCGGACAGCAGAGCCAGCACCTGCTCGAGCTCCTCTTCGCGGCCGACGAGCGGCGTCGGCTGCACCGGAAGATTCGTCTGGTGGAGAGTCTTGAGCGGCGGGAACTCGACCTTGCCGAGTTGGAAAATCCGCTGTGGAGCAGAGAGGTCCTTCAGACGCTGCTCGCCGAGGTCCCGCAGCTCGAATCGAGTGTCGAGGAGGTCGCGAGTCGTTTGGGAGATCAGCACCTGCCCTCCATGGCCGGCCGACATGACGCGGGCGGCCCGGTGCACGTCCATCCCGACGTAGCCGGTGTCAGTCAGGAGAGGCTCGCCCGTGTGGATGCCCATCCGCACACGCAAACCGGTCGCCTCAAGTGCCTCCTGAGCCACCATCGCGGCTTCCACGCAGTCCGACGCTCGCCTGAACGCGACGAAGAACGCGTCGCCCGCCGTGTCGACCTCGACGCCCCCGCACGGCTCGAATGCGGCGCGCATCAGACGGTGATGCTCGGCAAGCACCTCCGCATACCGATCGCCCAGCTCGTCGAGCAGCCTTGTCGAGCCCTCGATGTCCGTGAAGAGGAAGGTGACCGTGCCGGTGGGGAGCTCAGGCATCGTCAAGCGCTCGGTCGACTGCTTCGTCCAGCGAGAGCGTCAGCCCTTCAGCTCGCCCGCGCTCGAAGTCGGGATCGGGGCGAGCGAGGAGCACGTCGGCGATCTCGTGGCGATCTGCTTCCCATTGTCCGATGGGCCCTCGCTGCTCCTCTGCCTCGATCCCGCCCCAGAGGACACCCGCACGCTCGAGTTGGCCCCGCAGGAAGGCCAGACGAGCCAGAAGACCCAGGCCGTACGCGAGGTCCTGACGGTCGCCTACCCGTTGCCCGATGCGTACTCCCGTTCGAAGAGCCTCGTCGGCCTCGTCGAGTCGTCCGGCCGACAACGCAACGTCGCCGACATTGAGCAGTGCACCGGCTTCCCACCAGTCGAAGCCGACCTCCCTCGCGACGAGCGCACTCTCGCGGAACAGCTCGATCGCCCTGTCGAGGTCACCGTCCTTGCTCGCGACGAGGCCGAGATTCGTCAGCGCCAGAGCTTCGCCCTTGCGGTCGCCGAGGCGCCTGGACGCCGCGAGCGTGTCGTTCGAGAGCTGCAGGGCGCGCTCGTCGTCCCCGACTCGTGAGGCCTCGATCGCGAGCCGGTGGAGCAGGTGCGCCTCGCCCCACTCGTCCCCAAGCTCCCGATACAGCGCGAGGCTCTGGTTGTAGAACTCCAGGCCGCGCTCGAACTCCCCGACGATGTACAGCGTCCCACCGCGGACCCGGAGCGCCCTCGCCCGAAGCGTCGGATCCGCACCGTCGGCGCCGTCGACCACCGCCTCGAGCCACCGGTTGCCTTCGAACGGATCCGTGGTCACCCAGAAGTTCTCGAGTGCGGAGACCAACGGGAGAGCGATCTCGAGCGCTCCGCTCGCAATTGCCCAACCGAGGGCGGCGCGGAAGTTGGCCTGCTCGAGACGGCCCAAGTCATGGTTTTCCTGACCGTCGCCTTCGACCGAGAGATTGGTCGACTCCGCGACTGCGAGGTAATGCTCGGCGTGCCTTCGCAAGATTTCCGCCTCGCTCGCCGCCTCGAGTCGCTCTCGAGCGAACTCCTGGATCGTGTCGAGCATCCCGTAGCGGCCGCTGCCCCAGCGGCGGACGAGGCTCTTGTCGATCAGCGACTGGAACGTGTCGAGATCAGCACCGCTGACCACCTCGGCCGCCTCGAAGTCGAAGCTGCCGGCAAAGACCGAGAGCCGCCGAAAGAGCCGCTGCTCCGCCTCGTCGAGGAGGTCGTGGCTCCACTCGATCGTCGCCCGCAAGGTTTGCTGCCGCTCTGGAACGTCGCGCGCCCCGCCGGTCAGGAGCGGCAGGGCACTCGCCAGGCGGGCGAGCAGATCCTCCGCCGAGAGCACCGACGTGCGAGCGGCGGCGAGCTCCAGCGCCAGGGGAAGCCCGTCGAGCCGTCGGCAGATCTCGGCCACCGCCGGGCTCGGGTCGAAGACGGGATCGACAGCGCGCGCCCGCTCGACGAAGAGCGCGACTGCGTCCTCGTCGGGAAGCGGGTCGACCGGAAACGCTGCTCGCCGCCGAGCCGCAACGGCTCGCGGCTCGTCGCGAGGATCTTCACCCCGGAGCGTCGCGCGCAGGAGGTCGGCGAGCGCGGGGGCCGCTGTCGAGTAGCTGCTCGAGGTTGTCGAGGAGGAGCAGCGTGCTCCGGTTCCCGAGGAACTCGGCAAGACCGTCCTTCGCGCCACCGCCTGGGCGACCGCCGGCGCCACGAGCTGGGGATCAGTGACCGCCTGCAGCGGCACCCAGTAGACGCCGTGCTCGAAGTCCTCGACCGCCTCGGCGGCGAGTTGGAGCGCCAGCCTCGTCTTGCCGGAGCCGCCCGGGCCGAGCAGCGTGACGAGCCGGTTCGTCGCGGAGCAGCTCGCCCGCCTCGGCGAGCTCGCGCTCCCGACCGACGAGGGGCGTGGGCTGAACGGGAAGGTTCGTGTGGTGGAGCGTCTTCAGCGGCGGGAACTCGCCGGCGCCGAGCTGGAACAGCCGCTGGGGCGCGGAAAGGTCCTTGAGCCGGTGCTCGCCGAGATCCTGCAGCTCGAATCCGTCGTCGAGGAGAGTCTCGGGTGGTCTGCGAGAGGAGCACTTGCCCGCCGTGGCCCGCCGCCATCACTCGGGCCGCCCGGTGGACGTCCATCCCGACGTAGCCCTCGTCCGTCAGTGACGGCTCGCCCGTGTGGATCCCCATGCGGACCCGAACCCGGCCTTCGTCCAGCGCGCTCTGCGCCTGACTCGCGGCCTCGACCGCGTCAGAGGCGCGGGAGAAGGCGACGAAGAACGCGTCTCCCTGCGTGTCGACCTCCACACCGCCGTTGGCGGCGATCGCCGCCCTCAGCGCGCGGTGGTGGTCGGCCAGCACTTCCGCGTAGCGATCCCCGAGCTCGTCGAGCAGCTTCGTCGAGCCCTCGATGTCGGTGAAGAGGAAGGTGACGGTGCCGGTCGGAAGCTCGCGCACCCCGTCAGGATGCTCGTCGGATCGCGCGATTTCTAGCGCCGGCCGCGACTGACGTTCAGGTGCACGCGTGTCCCGCGCGCAAGGCGCCGTCCCGCCCGCGGCTTCTGGGAGACGACTCGCCCTGGTCTCCGCGTCGACTTCACCCTGCGGACTCTCCCCACGCGGCAGTTCGCGCGCCGGATGCGGGCCTTCGCCTTCGTCAACGTCATGCCGACCAGCCGGGGGACGTTGCAGCGCTTGACCGCCGCAGGTGGAGGGGGAGGTGCCGGAGGCGCGGGCGGGCCCGGCGGCGCCGGAGGCGGAAGAGGCGGCGGAGGAGGTGGCAGTGCCCCCGGCGTGCAGGTAGCCGGCGAGACGGAGCCGGAGGCGTAGAGCCGCCGGACGATGCCTCCGCCGGAGGCGACGTACACCCGGCCGCACGCGTCCTCGCCGAAGGAGTAGGCGTCCGAGACGGAGAGGCCCGTCTGCGCGTCGGTTGCAGAGTCGGGCAGCTGAACCGACCAGATCCTGGCGTCGCAGACGCCGTCCGCGTAGACGTACCGGCCCGCGAGCGCCGGCAGCGCCGGATCGCGTACGACGTAGCCGCCGGTGATCGAGCAGCCGCGAGCCGGGTTCGCGTACTCGTGCACAGGTGGCGTCTGCGGCGGCCGAGTCGGCGAGCAGTGCGGCGGGTTGTTGCTGTAGGTGTGCTTGCCCTCGTAGCACTTCCATCCGAAGTTCAGCCCACGGCCACCGCCGGAGACCGCAGTCGCGAAATCGATCTCCTCCCAGTCGTTCTGTCCCACGTCGCCGATCGTCAGGTCGCCCGTCTGCCGGTCGAACGAGAAGCGCCACGGGTTGCGGAGCCCGTAGGCCCAGATCTCCGCGCGCTTCCCGGCCGCGCCGACGAATGGGTTCGACGCCGGAATCGTGTACTGCGAGGCCCCCACGAGGCGCGGGTCGATGCGGAGGAGCTTGCCGAGGAGGACGTTCTGGTTCTGGGCGTTGCTGTTCGGGTCGTTCGCCCCGCCGCCGTCGCCGGTCCCGATGTAGAGGTAGCCGTCCGGTCCGAACTGGAGCTGCCCGCCGTTGTGGTTGTCCTGTCCGGGGTGGTCGATGCTCAGGACGAGCCGGCGGCTTGCGGGGTCGGCAACGTCTGGATCGGCCGCCGACCGCCGGTACTCGTCGATCGTCAGCGCGCCGAGCGGCGAATCGGCCGTGTAGAAGACGTAGAACAGGCCGGTGGTCGGGTAGTCGGGCGCAAAGGCCATCGAGAGGAGGCCGCGCTCGTACTCGCTCGAACGGACTGGGCCGGTGAGGTCCAAAAACGACGTCCCGAGCGTCGTTCCGTTCTTCACCACCCTGATCCGGCCGGCCTTCTCGACCACGAAGACGCGAGTTCCGTCGCCCGGTGGCGCAGTCACGTAGGTCGGAGCCGAGAAGGTGCCAATCTGGATGAGGGCCGGGTCGCCCGCTGCCGAGCTTCGTGCGGACGCGAAGCTGACGAAGAGGACGACTAGGGCGCCGATTGCCGCGACCGCCGCGGCGAGCCTGGCCATGGCCACAGGCTACGCAGCCCCTAGGTCGGACTCAGTACGCGCGAGGGCGGCGCGCCTTGCGCCGGTGGCTGACCCACTTCGACGACTGGCCGAGGACGATCACGCCGACGAAGATCAGTCCGACGACCAGCATCCCGGTGATCACTTTCTTGCCCTCCTCGGCCGCCGAGGGCCGACTCTCCTCGGCCACGGCGGCGAGGACGCTCAGGAAGGTCACTGCGAGCGAAGCCACGGCGCGACTCTAACTAACGGACCAGCCCGGCATGGGTCCCGAGCGCACCGTCGACGGCGTCGTCGCCGGCCGCATCGCGCGCGAGACGCTCGAGCTCGCTCGGATCGCCCCGCTCGCGCAGCGCGGCCCGCGCGTCACCGAGCAGGCCCTGGCCGATCAGCGCGGCCGTGGCCGCCCAGACTGCGCCGTCGCCTTCCCGGCCGTCGGCACGCGCCTGGGCACAGAGGGAGATCAGCTCGGCGAGGTCGCCGACCGCACCGACCTCTCCCAGCTCGGCGATCCGAGCGACTCCGCGCGCGTAGAGGTAGTCGCCGAGGACGAGCGCCGTGTCGTCGTCCGCCGGCTCGAGGAGCCGTGGATGCCCGTAGTGGACGAGATAGCCCTCGTAGATCGTCTCGAGGCCGAGCGCATACCGCGGCTCGGCGAGCCGGGAGAAGACCGGCTCGAGCTCGCCCTCCGCCGGCTCCCGAAGAGCCGTGGCGAGATCACGCGAAGAAACCGTCAACCGCCTCCACCGTTCGGTCGATCTCCTCGTCCCCGTGCGCGAGCGAGACGAACATCGCCTCGAACTGCGACGGGGCGACGTAGATGTCGCGCTCGAGCAAGTGGCGGAAGAGCGCGGCATATCGCTCGGTGTCCTCCGCGAAGAGCGTCGCCATCGCACCGACGCGCTCGAACCGCCCGTGCTTCGAAAGGCCGGCTTGGAGGCGGGCGCCGCGGCGCTCCAGCTCCTCGTAGACCGAGGGGTCCCGCAGCCGCCGGAGCACCGACAGCCCCGCGGCGGTGGCAAGGGGGTTTCCCGAGAGCGTCCCGGCCTGGTAGACGGGGCCGACCGGTGCCAGCTCCTGCATGAGCTCGGCGCGCCCTCCGAACGCCGCGAGCGGGAGCCCTCCGCCGACGATCTTCCCGAGGATCGTGAGGTCGGCCGTGACCCCGAACCGTTCTTGCGCTCCACCGCGGGCGATACGAAAGCCGGTGATGACCTCGTCGAAGACGAGCAGCGCGCCCGATGCGTCGCAGAGCTCGCGGAGCCCTTCGAGGAAGCCCGGCGCGGGTGGGATCACGCCCATGTTCCCGGCGACCGGCTCCACGATCACGCAGGCCAGGCCCTCGCCGTACTGCGCCACCGCCGGGGCCGCAGCGTCGAGGTCGTTGAACGGGCTGACGATCGTGTTCGCAGTCGCAGCCGCCGGAACGCCGGCCGACGCCGGGAGCCCGAGCGTGGCCACCCCGGACCCGGCTTCGGCGAGCAGCGCGTCGGCGTGGCCGTGATAGCAGCCGGCGAACTTCAGGATCCGGTCGCGGCGGGTCGCGCCGCGTGCCAGACGGATCGCCGACATCGCGGCCTCAGTTCCCGACGACACGAGCCGCACCATCTCGACGGACGGGAATGCCTCGACGATCTCGGCGGCGAGCTCGACCTCCCGCTCGGTCGCCGCGCCGAAGCTCGTCCCGTCGAGCGCGGCGGCTCTGACGGCCTCGACGGTCTGCGGGTCGGCGTGGCCGAAGATCAACGCGCCCCAGGACTGGACCCAGTCGACGTAGCGCCGGCCCTCGATGTCCTCGAGATACGCGCCCTCCGCGCGGCGGACGAAGAGCGGCTCGTCGAGGCCGACGGCGCGCATGGCCCGAACCGGCGAGTTGACGCCGCCCGGGATGAGGCGCTGCGCCCGAGCCCAGAGCTCCGAGCGTACGCCTAGAGCCACGATGCGACGTCTTTGGCCCAGTACGTGACGATCACGTCCGCGCCCGCGCGCTTGATCGCGGTCAGCGACTCGAGCGCCGCCTGGCGCTCGTCCATCCAGCCGGACGCGGCCGCCGCCTTGACCATCGCGTACTCGCCGGAGACGTTGTAGGCCGCGACGGGCAGGTCGAAGCGCTCGCGAACCGCGCGGATGACGTCCAGGTTCGGCAGGGCCGGCTTGACCATCAGCACGTCGGCTCCCTCGTTCACGTCCAGCTCGCACTCCCTGAGCGCCTCGCGGACGTTCGCCGGATCCATCTGGTAGCCGCGCCTGTCGCCGAACGCGGGCGCCGAGTCTGCCGCCTCGCGAAACGGCCCGTAGAACGCCGATGCGTACTTGGCCGCATAGGAGAGGATCGGCGTCGAGTCGAGGCCGGCGTCGTCGAGCCCGGCCCTGAGCGCCGCGACTCTCCCGTCCATCATGTCGCTCGGCGCGACGGCGTCCGCACCCGCCTCGACGTGGCTGACCGCGGTCCGCGCGAGCAGCTCGAGGGTCGCGTCGTTCGCGACCTCCTCGCCCTCGAGCACGCCGCAATGGCCGTGCGACGTGTACTCGCAGAGACACACGTCCGTGATCAGGACGAGGCCGGGCACCGCCGCTCGCAGCGCGCGGAGCGCCCGCTGGACGACTCCGTCGTCGTCCCAGGCCCCCGATCCTTGCTCGTCTTTCTCCTCCGGGATTCCGAAGAGGATCACCGCAGGAACGCCGAGGCCGGCGACCGCCTCGCCCTCGGCGACGAGATCCTCGACCGAGAAGCGGCCGAGCGCCGGCAGCGCCTCGTTCGGCTCCGTCGACGGGCCGACGAAGAGCGGGAGGACGAGTCCGTCGACGTCGAGACGCGTCTCGCGCACGAGGGAGCGAAGCGCTCCGGTGCTGCGCAGGCGCCGCAGGCGGGTGAGAGGGAACGTGCTCACGAGCCCACGTTAGCCCTCGGCGGGACGGGAGCCTCGGGAACCGACTGCTCCATCTCCACCTCCACCGGCACCGGGCCGGATCCGCGCCAGTCCTCGAGCTGCACCCGCTCGCCGAGGAACTCCCAGATCGCGCGGATCCCGGCGAGGAGCGGCAGGGCGACGAAGATCCCCGCGAGGCCGTAGATCTCGCCGCCTGCGAGGAGGCCGAAGATCACGAGCAGCGGGTGGAGCCGCAGCGCGCTTCCCATCACATTCGGGACGACGATGTGCCCTTCGATCTGGTGGATGGCGAGGAAGAGCAGCGTGACCCAGATCGCGGAGACCGGGTCGACGATCAGCGCGTAGATCACCGGCGGGATCGCGCCGAGCCACGGCCCGAGGTAGGGGATCAGCTCCATGAAGCCGACCCACGCCCCGAAGAGGAGCGCGTACTGGTCCATGCCCTCGGCCCAGCCGAGGATCCCCAGCACCCAGAGGCCGACACCGGCGCTGGTCCCGATGATCAGCGACAGCAGCACCTGGCCGCGGACGTAGCCGGCGAGCGCCCGCTCGATGCGGGGGATCAGCGACGGCGAGTCCGGGCGGGGCGGGAAGCGGCGGTCGACGGCCGCCGAGAGCCGTCCCATGTCCAGCAGCATGTAGACCGACACGACGATCACGAGCACGAGGCTGAAGAGCAGCTCGAAGATCGAGAGCGCAGCGCCTTCGAGGAAGTCGATCGCGCGGGTCGTGTACTCCTGAGGACCGGCGTCGCGAAGGCGGTCGACGAAGCTCTGGCCCTGCTCCCGAACCTGGATCCGCTCCAGTCTGTGGCCGTCCAGCCACGCCTGAAGACGGTCGACGTCGCGCTCCGCGTCGGTCTGGCCGGTTCGTCCGTTCTCGACCGTAAGGTAATTGTCGACCCGGTCCGCAGCGTCCCGCGACTGGTCGACGACGACGACGCCGATGGCGATCACGCCGACGACCAGGGCGGTCGCGAAGCTCAGGAAGACAACGGCGATGGAGAAGCCCCTCGGAATCCGCAATCGCCCGAGTGCCCGCACGAGCGGGTCCAGCAGGAGCGCGATCAGCGCGGCGACCAGGAACAGGAAGACGACGTGAGAGACCGCGCTCGCCATCGTCCAGACGAAGAGCAGGGCGAGCGGCAGCCCCACCAGCTGGATCCACCGCGGAATCTCGATCTTCGTTCCCCCGGCGGGCATCGAGGTGATCGTACTGCCCGTGTCGTCCCGATCCGACCCCCTGATTGGGACTGGAACTTCGCGGAAGATGGGAACCTTGCGCTGGCGCGTCACGAACTCTGGACGGATTTGGCTCTAGACTCCCGCCTCGCGATGTCACAAGCGTTGAGACAGAGGCGCGAACGCGCGTCCGTTAGTGTGCGTTCGGTGCCTTCCCGCAAGGCAGTTGAGCAGGCGCGCCGCGCCCGCCGGCGTCGCGCTGCCGGCCAACACCGCGCGCGGCGCGTCGTTGCGCTGGTCGTGGCCTCGGCCGCCGTGGTCGTGACCCTGCTGCTGACCGCCTTCGGATCCGGCACGCCGACGCGCGCCGTCTCGTCCGCTCCGGCGCCGGCTCAACGGCTGCTTCCGACGGGTCCTCCGCAGCCACAGGTGATCGCGGTGCACGGCTCGCTCCAGATGCACGTCCCTGTCTTCCAGAACCGGATCACTGCAGTCGGGTACCACGCGGTCGGACAACGGGGCCCTGGCGCTCGAGCCGGTTGGAGAGCAGGCGAACAAGGGGCTCTTCGCTCGCCTCGTGCGCCGACTGGCAGGCACCGACTCGGCGGGCACCGCCTGGTACCAGCTCGGGGGCGCGGGGCCGGCGAACTCGGTGCTCGACGTCGGCGCGGCGCCCGGCACGGACGTGTACGCGCCCATGGACGGGGTCGTCGTCGGGATCTCCGACTACGTCATCAGCGGGAAACGCCTTGGGAGCCGGATCGACATCCAGCCCTCGAGCGAGTCGTCGCTCGTGGTCTCGCTGACCCATCTCCGCTCAGAGCCGTCGCTGACCGTCGGCGCCGCGGTCACGGCGTCGAGCTCGAAGATCGGCACCGTGCTCGACTTCTCGCGCGTGGAGCGCCAGGCCCTCGCCCGCTACACGCAGGACGCGGGGAACCACGTCTCGATCGAAGTCCACCCCGCCGCAACGCTCTCCAGTCCCCTAGCGCCATCAGGCTTCTCTTCGTCGCGGACGTGAACGGCTCGCCCGGCCGGCAGGCCGTGGAGCGGCTGTTGCCCGGCCTCCGTGAGGAGCTGGACGTCGACCTGTGCGTCGTGAACGGCGAGAACATCGCCGACGGGCTCGGGATCACCCCCCGCCTCGCCGAGGTGGTGCTCGCCTCCGGCGCCGACGTCATCACGCTCGGGAACCACACCTTCCGGCGCCCAGAGATCGCGCCGTACCTGGACGAGTCCGATCGGGTGATCCGGCCGGCGAATCTTTCGAAGCACTCCTCCGGGAAGGGGCTCGCGATCGCGGAGAGCCGGGGCGGGACGAAGGTCGCCGTCATCAACCTCATGGGCCAGCTCTTCCTCGCTCCGCCGCACGGGCCGTGGGAGCTGGTCGACGATCTCGTCGAGGAGGCTCGCCGCTCGACGCCCGTGATCCTGGTCGACTTCCACGGCGAGGCGACGAGCGAGAAGGTGGCGATGGCGGCTTACCTCGACGGAAAGGTCACCGCCGTCCTCGGCACGCACACGCACATCCAGACCAACGATGCGCGGGTGACACCGGGCGGAACCGCTGCGGTCACGGACGCCGGGATGACCGGGCCGCACGACTCCGTGATCGGAGTCATCGCCGAGCTCGCGATCAAGCAGATGCGGACGGGGATGCCGGTTCGCTTCAAGACGGCGAGCGGCGGGGTCCGGCTCGAGGGCTGCCTCGTCGAGTGCGGCGAAGACGGGCGGGCTACGAGCTGCGAGCTGGTTCGTCGCGACCTCGAGCAGTAAGGACGAGGACCAGCGCCACGAGCGTCAGGTCGCGGCAGAGGACGAGCCAGGAGGCGGTGGGGTCGAACTCGAGCGCCAGCTCCCAGTAGCGGTAGGGGAACCAGAGCTGGGTCAGGACGAGCGCGGCCGCGAGCAGCGCTGACGCCGCCGCGCCCAGGCGGCCGCGAACGAGCGGCACGAACGGGAGCAGCCAGATCAGGAACTGCGGCGAGAGGACCTTGCCGAACACGATGAACGCGCAGACGGCGGCTGCACTCGCGCGGACAAGGCGGTCGCGATCGGCCGGGCCGCGCGCGTACCAGATCCAGATCGCCACGACCACGGCGATCTGGGCCAGCGTCGTCAGAACGGCGAGCATGCCCGCGGCGCCTCCCGCCAGGTTCTGGGAGCCGTGGCTCGACTCCATCGTCAGGTCGAGGCCGAACAGCTGGTGGGCTGCAAGCAGGAGCCCCGCGCCGAGGCTCTCGATCTGCAACGGTCGTCCCGCCTGCACCGAGAGCGAGTGCCACACGCCGCCGGGCGAGATGACCGCGAACGGGAGGACGATCGCCGCGATCACGCCGCCGAAGACCGCGCCGCAGAGGAGTGCCTCCCGGCGCCCGCGGGTCCGCCAGACGTGCGCCAGCGCAATCGGAGCCAGGAGCGCCGGGTAGAGCTTCGCCGCCGTCGCCACGCCGAGCACGCCAGCCGCAATCCGGAACCGTCCGCCAAGCAGAAGCGCCAAAGCCGCCACGGTCAGGAACGCCGGCCAGAGGTCGAACCGCGTGAGGACGACCGAGCCGAGCAGAAGCGGCGCGACGGCGACGAGGAACGGCATCCACCAGGAGGTCGCCACGGCCGCGACGACGAGCACGAGCGCCACGCCGAGCGCCGCCATCAACCCCTCGAACCGCGCGCGGTAGTCGCCGTCGCCGAGGGCCGGGACGATGAAGACCGGCAGCGCCGCCGGCGGATACTCGAGCGCGAAGTCCCGGTACGGCATCTGGCCGTCGACCATCGCCTCGCCGTAGCGCTCGTAGATCGGAGTGTCGACGATCTGGTCTCGCTCGTAGAAGCCCTCGTGGAGGAGCGCCCACGACACGAGGAAGACCGCGGCCGCCGCGGCGGCGCTAGCCGGCCGGAACCAGCTCGGCAGGCTGCTCAACCTCGACCGCCTCCTCCTCTTGCGACCTTCGCCCGGAGGACGCCAGGACCGCAAAGGCGACGAACGGGAAGAACCACGGGATGTAGAGGAAGAACCAGTGGGTGAGGACGAGCTCCAGGCCGATGAGCAGCGCACCGGTCAGCGCGGCGAGCTGGAGCGGCGACTTCCGGCGCGGCCAGAACGCGGCGGCGAGAGCGCCGGCGAGCACGAGTGCGATCACCGGCAGCTGGACGAGGTGGAGGTCCGGGATCCCGGCGGCGTGGTACTGCCCCCAGTCCCAGATCGAGAACGGCGACTCCCGGCCGAGCTGCCAGCCCAGCGTCCGGTCCCAGAACACGCGCGCGGCATGCGAGCGGATCGGGCTCGAGCAGCAGGACCCAGAACGAGGCGAGCGTCGCGACGAGGAATCCGGCGCCGAAGAGCACCGGGCCGCGCGGCCGCCGCAATCCGTCGGGATAGCTCGCCCAGAGCGGAACGACGAGCAGCGAGCCGAACTTCGCCCAGCCGGCGAGCGCCGCGAAGGCGCCACGGCCGAAATCCGACGAGGCGAGCCAGAAGCCCCAGACGAGCAGGAGCGCCGGCAGCGCGTCGTTCGTGTTCGAGCTCGAGACGTACTGCGTGAACGGGTAGGCCGCCCACGCAAAGGGCAGCGCGACAGCGAGCCGCAGCCCGCCGAACCGCCGGCCGACGAGGACGAGCCCGAACATCACCATGAGGTCGAGCGCGATCGAGGTGAAGTGCGCGGCCGGAAGAGAGTCCCACTTCCCGCTCCAGCCGAGCAGCCAGAAGCCGGGCAGATATGCCATGTATGAGACGGGCCCATAGGTGTCGCCCCGCTCGTTGGACGACTCGCAGCGCCCGTTCGTCTGGATGCGCTCGCGGACCTCTCCCTCGGCGTCGGCCTCGCCGCATTTCCGCAGCTTCCCCTGCGCGGGCATGTGCCCGTATGGCATCTCGCCGTTCGCGATCCGGTGTGCGCCGATGACGCCGGCGAAGCCGACGTCGATGACGTTCGAGTCCTCGAGGTTGAGCCCGATGCGGAACCCGGCGAGGAAGACCGTCGCAGCGACGAGCAGCCAGACCGGCCAGACGGCAGCGCGGGTCGTCGGGCTCCGGCCGCGCACCCCGATCCACGTCATGCGCGCGAGCAGGTAGACGAGGGGCGGATAGACGAGCGCCATGCTCGCAAAGACGTTTCCGTCGTTGAAGAACCAGAGCGAGACGGAGAACGAGAGCAGCGCGAAGAGGTCGAGGGTTCGGAGGGAGAGCGGACGGCGCCAGTCGACGAGTCCGACCAGGAACACGGCGCAGAGCAGGAGCCAGACGTCCACCCGGTTGATCGACTTGCCGCCGAACGCGCCGTCGTAGCCGCGCGCCATCTTCCAGGCGACCTGCGGGCCCGTCCACGCTTCGGTCACGAGGCCGGAGGTGTCGTCCACCTTCCCGGTGGCGATCTCGCCGGCTTCGTCCCACCAGACGTGGACGGTCCAGGACCGGTTGGTCGGCTCGTACCCGGCGTCCTTCACGCGCCCGCGGGCGGGATAGCGATCGAGCCAGTCCGCGACCTTGCCGTTCCGAAGGAAGGCGGCGGTGCGCCTGGTCATCCGTCAGGCGCGCCCGCTCGGCCGCGGCCGCGCCGGGCGCGAGCGCCAGCGCGACAAAAGACGACGGCGGCAAGCGCCGCTGACCACTATCTACGCCGAAAGCTCCAGAGCTTGTTGCCGACGAAGTTGAGCGGCGTCACGAGGATGATCGCGATCGCCTGAGCAGGGATCTCCTCGAGACCGGCCCAGACGAGCGCCTCCAGGATGCCCAGGTTCGCGGCGAGCGCGCAGACGGCCACGACCAGGAACCGGATGCCCTGGTAGGCGACGTGGCCTCGCTGCCCGCGGAACGTCCAGAGCCGGTTCCACGTGTAGTTGTTGGTCACGGCGACGAGGAACGAGATGGTCGCCGCCGCGAGGTGGTGCCAGTCGGCCCAGAGGAGAAGCGCCGAGAAGACGGCGAGGTTCACCCCGTATCCCGTCGCTCCCACGCTGCAGAACTTCGCGAGCTGAACCCAGTTGTGAGGCCGGCGCAGCGCGGCATTGGCGCGGCCGCCTGCGACTGCGAGGGAGCTGGCGAAGGAGCGCGACATGCGCGGCGAGGCTATCTAAGCCGCTGAGTCGCGGCGGCCGCGAAGCGGTGTGCCGCGAGCTCGATAGAACTCGAGCTCGTCCGAATCGAGCAACGCGAACGGGGAATCGATAACGAGCTCGTCCTCGGTCTCGGACGCGGCGGCCATCGGCAGAAACCGGTGCCTGCCGTCCTCGCAGCGCACCTCGAGACCGATCGGCTCTCCCTCGGCCTCGTCGAGGATCACGTCGACGACGTGCCCGATCTGGACCCCGTGCAGCCGGACGGTTCGCTGGAGCAGCTCGTGCATCCCCAGGCCGTATGCCCTCCTCAGGCGGTGCCGAACCCTTGCTCTCCGCGCGGCTCCTCCCACGCGACCTCCACGTCGTCGACCTCCGCGAAGCCCGGGCCACTTCGACACCACTCGAGGATGGACCCGATCCGGTCGCGCTCGCCTTCGAAGACCGCCTCGACGGATCCGTCCGGGACGTTGCGCACCCAGCCGGAGAGGCCTAAGGAGCGGGCGCGGTCGCTCGTCTCCGCCCGGAAGAACACGCCCTGGACCCGGCCCCGGACGACGACGCGAGCGCGCGCCTCGTTCACCTGTCGAATCCCTCTTCTCCGACGAGCGGCACGAATCGGCACGGCACGGAGCGGATCACGGCAGGCCCTCGGGGCTCCGGACGATCACCTCGAGGCGCTGCCCCTGCCTGCGTCCGATCGGGACGACGAGCCGACCGCCCATCCTCAGCTGCTCGTAGAGCGCCTGGGGGAACGCGGGCGCCGCGGCGGCCACGGCGATCGCGTCGAACGGAGCCTCGCCGGGAAGCCCGCGGGAGCCGTCACCGACGTGGACGCCGACGTTGTCGACCCCGGCGGCCTCGAAGTTCCGCCTTGCCTGCTCGGCGAGCTCGGGGATCCGCTCGATCGAGTGCACCTCCTCGCCAAGCTGCGCGAGCACGGCAGCCTGGTAGCCCGAGCCCGTTCCGACGTCGAGCACCTTCTCGTCCCCGTCGAGGCCGAGCTCCTCGACGATCCGGGCGACCATGTACGGCTGCGAGATCGTCTGTCCGGATCCAATCGGCAGCGCAACGTCCTCGTAGGCCCGGTCGCGGAGGTCGGGCGGGACGAAGAGCTCGCGCGGAACCCGCTCCATCGCCGTCAGCACGCGCTCGTTCGCGATGTCGCGGCCGCGCAGTTGTTCGTCGACCATGCGGGTCCGCTCAGGCGGCGCGGGCATACGCGGGTGCTTCCACCCCGAAGTGGGCCAGGATGAGCGGCGCCACCCCTGCGATCTCCGAGGGCGGTGCCGCGGCGCCGACGACGAGCATCGGGACGAGCGAGTCGCCGTCGAGGAGCGAGCCGTGCGACCCGCCACCGACGTGGTGGCGGCCGCCCAGGTCTGCGAACTCGACGCCCGGCGCGGCTGAGAGGATCACCTCGCCGGCATTGGGGTTGGCGAGCGCGTGCCAGGCCCGGCTCTGCCAGCCGCCCTCCTTCGGATCGAGCTGCAGCTCATTGCCGTCTCGAAGCGCGATCGCCGCCCCGTCCTCTCGAAAGAGCGCCACGTCCACGGCGTCCTCGCGCGCAAGCCGCTCGGCGACCCTTCGCGCCTCGTCCGTGTAGACCATGCCTGCGCGATTCGAGGCGGTGACGAGCGCCGGCGCCGCCACGAAGTCCTGCAGGCGCACCGCACGCTCCGCGTCGGTCTGACCGTGGTCGGAGCACAGCACGACCGCATACCGCGCGAGGAATTCGTCCAGCCCGCCCGCAGCCTCGATGAGCGCACCAACGGCACGGTCGCTCCGCTCGAGCGCCACCTCCGCGCCGCCGGGCCCGAGAGAGTGCGAGGCGTAGTCGTAGTCCGGCAGGTAGTAGAAGAGGAAGTCGAAGCCGTCCCGCGTGACGAGCCAGCGGCCCACGGCGGCCGCGTAGGCGTCGATCGAGCCACCCGAGCGCGTCCGGATCGCGAGCGGCGCGCCGGTCACGTCGGACTCGAAGAGGTTGTAGTAGAAGAAGCGGCGCGGGCCCTCGACCGGACCGCCGAAGCCTGGGACCGTCGGCAGGTGGCGGGTCCGGCCGCGGTAGCACGGTGTGTTCACGGCGGCTGCGGTCAGGCCGGCGTCCTCGAGCGCCTCGAAGAGGGTGACCGCCTCGCGCGAGAGGTGCTTGGCGTTCATCTCGACGATGGCGTCCTTGATCGAGCGTCGTGTGCCTGCGGCCCGCAGCGCGCCGAACGACGAGCCGTATTCGACGACGCGCCCCTCCTCGCGGTGGTACCAGACGAGGTGCGGGATCTGGTGGATGTCGGGGTGCGCGCCCGTCGCGAGGGTCGCGAGGCAGACAGGCGTCAGGGACGGGAAGGTCGAGAAGGCGCGCCGGTACGTGCCGGCCTCATGGAGAGCCGCGAGCGTCGGCGCCGTCCCTCGAGCGACGGCGTCCTCGAACACATCCGGCGTCAGGCCGTCGATGACGACGAGGATCAGCTTGCGCGACATCAGTCGCGGGCGAGCGAGCGCAGCCCGGCGTAGCGCTCGGGTTGCCGGCGACGCATCCGCCCGGCAAGGAGGGGCAGTGCGAGCGCCTCCAGGTAAC
This sequence comes from uncultured Actinomycetes bacterium, assembly GCA_963754715.1. Classification (GTDB taxonomy): domain Bacteria; phylum Actinomycetota; class Thermoleophilia; order Gaiellales; family Gaiellaceae; genus JACDAN01. The sequence goes on from CAVWHA010000001.1 coordinate 164,738, forward strand.
CGACCACCGGAACGAAGGCCAAGGCCGCGAGCCCAAGGGCCGCGACACCGACGAGCAGCGCAGTGCCGAGACGGGCGCCTCCCCGCCGAAGAGCGCCACGGACGATCTCCGCCGTCGCGACGCCGCCGAAGATCCCTCCGATCGCCCCCGAAGCGGCCTCCGGCTCGTCACCGAGGAAGATTCCGAGCACGAAACCCGCGACCGCCGCAAGAGCGACGGCTGCAAGCACTCCGGCTCGCGACACGCCGAGCAACCCGGCCAGGAGTACCCCGATCGCCAGCCCGAGCCCGAGGAAGACGCCGATCCAGTACACGCCGGCCACTTGCCGGCCAGTGTACGTGGGGAGGTTTTGGACACTTGCGACCCGGGGCAGGACTTACGTGCGGGGTTGGCTCCTAGCCGCAGGGAGCTGCCCCGCAATCTGTTTGGACGGCCTTTTCGTATCTCCCTCAACCCACCAAGGAGGGGAGATGAAGAAGATTGTGCTGCTCGGGCTCGCCGCCACCCTTGGCGTGCTCGGAATCTCCGCAGTTGCGTTGGCCGATCGTGGTCACGGCAAAGGGGATTTGAAGAACTTCTCGGCGCGTCTCAACGGCTGGGAAGAGGATCCGTCGCAGGTCACGACCGGCAAGGGCTCGTTCAGAGCGGAGGTTGTCAGCCCGACACGGATCGACTTCACCTTGAAGTACCAGGACCTCGAAGGCCCGGCCTTCATGTCGCACATCCACATCGGCTCCCGCCACGAGAGCGGCGGCATCAGCGCCTGGCTGTGTGGCGGGACGACCCAGCCGCCGTGTCCACCCGGGACCCGACGGTGAGATCAGCGGGACGATCGAAGCCGCGGACATCACGGGACCGGTCGGGCAGGGCGTCGAGCCCGGCAACTTCGCGGACCTGATCCGGGCGATCCGACGGGGCGAGACGTACACGAATCTCCACACGGGGTCGGCGGGACCGCCGACCAGCGGACGGGCTCCCGGCGGTGAGATCCGGGGTCAGAACCACCGCGGCCACTTCGGAGACAAGAAGGGCTAACTAGCTGACGGCAGGCTGCTCGAGGCGGCGGAGGACGGAGAGACCGAACTCCGCCGCCCGGGCGCCATCCACGACGCGGTGGTCGAAGGTCAGCGCCAGGTAGCCGATCGGCCGTACGACGACCTCTCCGTCTCTGACGACGGGGCGGTCCGCGATCCGGCCGAGGCTGAGGATCGCCACCTCGGGATGGTTGACGATCGGGGTCTGGAAAAGGCCGGCGAGCTTGCCAGCGCTCGTGACCGTGAAGGTCGAGCCGCGAAGCTCCTCTGGCGTGAGCGCGCCTTCGCGTGCCGCCTCCGCCAGGCGGCGAACCTCGGCGTCCAGCTCGTCGACCGAGCGGGAGTCGCAGCCGCGGACGACGGGGACGACGAGGCCCTGGTCGGTCTGCACCGCAACGCCAAGGTCATAGCGCTCGAGGTACACGATCTCGTCTCCTTCGAGGCGTGCGTTCAGCTCGGGGTACTCGCCGAGGGCCTCCGCGGTCGCCTTGAGGACGGTCGGAAGGAGGAGCTTCATGTCGACCGCCCCGAAGTCGCACTCCTCGACCCAGGTGACGGGCGGAACCTCGCGGTGCGCCCGCGTCATGTGCTCGGCGATCAGCCGGCGGACGCCGCGAAGGGGCTCCCGCCGTCCTTCCGAGCCACGTCCGAGGGACTGTCCCTCGGACGTGGCCGCTGCCGCGCACGTCGTCTTCGGTGATGCGCCCCTGCGGTCCTGTCCCCTCAAGCGCCGCGAGCTCGACCCCGAGCTCCTGCGCGATCCGGCGGACGAGCGGCGTCGCGCGCGCCTTCGTCGTGTCGGGCGCGGCCTGCTGCTGCGGCGCGGGCTCGCTTCTCGGCTGTTCCTCGGCGGCCGGCGCCGCGCCGTCCTCACCGATGACGACGAGCACGGTCCCGACTGGGACGACCTTGCCCTCCTCGACCAGGATGCTCGCGACCTTGCCCGCGGCGGGAGACGGAATCTCGACCGTCGTCTTGTCGGTCTGCACCTCGACGAGCGGGTCGTCCTCCGCGATCTCCTGTCCCTCCTGGACGAGCCAGCGCGCGATCTCGCCTTCGGTCAGGCCCTCGCCGAGATCCGGCAGCTTGAACTCGTAGGCCACAGCGGGATTCTCGCCGATCCGCCGCTCGACCCGGCTAGTAACACAGTGTTACTAGCCCGCTCAGGCGTCTCCCCAAGCCGCTTCCAGGTCAAGTAACACAGTGTTACTTGAGCTTACGAGGCAGGCCGAGCCAGGCGTTGGCCGGCGCGATCAGCACGCGGAGGCCGCCCTCGAAACGCCAGAGCGAGACCGCCTGCTCGTCGCCCTCCAGCTCCGGCGCCACGTCGCGCGGGACGTACCCGACCTGCAGCGACCGCTCCTCGTTCCAGATCCCGACGGCATTCGGGTCGTGCTCGTTCTCCGGCTCCGGGACGAGCGCGAGCCGACGGCCGGGGTCGAAGGACGGATCAGGGAGCGCATCGGGTCGATACGAGACGCCGGCGGCCGGCACCACTCGGATCCGCTCGTCCTCCCACCGGACCGGCTCGCCGGTTGCGGCATCTCGCAGGTGGTAGCCGGACTCGCCACTGTCGAACCAGAGGCGCAGTCGCTCGGTCACGTCACACCCGGAAGGCGTTGTCCCGCAGCTCGGCGTGGACCCCAGCGTCCCGTTCACGACCTGCGTCACGTGCAGGTCGACGCCGATGCTGGCGAGGACGAGCGCGTCGCCGCCGGTCACTCCGAGCTCGCGGCCCATCAGCGCCACCATCCCGTCCACGGCGATCCTGGCCGCCTTGCCCAGATGCTCGTCGAGCCCGAACGTCAGCCAGGCGCCGTCGCTCCGGGCGACCGGCCACTCGATCGGCAGGTCGTCCCGGACGTCGAGCGTCAGCCGTGCCTGCGCCGGCGTCTCGATCGCCGTGCCGGAGACCTCACCGTCGCCCTGCGCCGCATGCCCGTCGCCGGCCGAGAAGAGCGCGCCGTCGACCGGGATCGGCAGATAGAGCGTCGTGCCGGCGACGAGCTCCTTGCAATCGAGGTTGCCTCCCCAGCGACGCGGCGGGATCGTCGAGTGGACGCCGGGCTCCGGCGGCGGCATGCCCATGACGCCGAGGAACGGCGCGAGGTCGAGCTCACGGTCGAGCGCCCGGCCGATCCCGGCTGCGAGGTCCCAGTAGACCGCGTGATCCTCCCCGCCGTAGGTGACGCCCCAGCTGCCGGGACGCACCTCGTCGATGCGGACGACGAGCGTCTGACCCGCCCGCGCTCCACGCACTTCGATCGGCCCGGCGAGGGCGTGGCCCGTATCGATGTCGGGGCTCCGCGACTCGAAGAACACGTTCGCCTCGAGCTCCCATGCATGGTTGGGCACGGCGATGTCGATCGAGTCGCCCGGATCCACGCTGAGCACGGGCTCGAGGTCCTGCGAGAAATATCCGTGGAGGTTCCGCTGCTCGAGCGGGAGCCGGTGAAGTGTCACTAGAAGGCCAGGAGCTTGCGGGCCGCGTCGACCACGCGCTCGACGGACGGCATGTAGGCGTCCTCGATCTGCCAGTACGGATACGGCACGTCGTAGCCGGTCACTCGGATCACGGGACCGCGGAGGTCGAGGATCGCCTTCTCCGCCAGGATCGCAGCCAGCTCGGCGCCGAAGCCGGCGGTGCGGGGCGCCTCCTGGACGATCACGACACGCCCTGTCTTGCCCGCCGTCGCGAGCAGCGCGCCCTCGTCGAGCGGCTTCAGCGTGCGGAGGTCCAGAACCTCGACGCTCGCCTCGTCGGCGAGGAAGTCGGCCGCCTGCTCGCAGAGCGGCACCATCGACCCGTAGGCGACGAGCGAGATGTCCGTTCCTTCGCGAGCAACTCGAGCCTCGCCGAGCGGAACGACGTGCTCGCCGTCCGGCACCTCCCCTCGCAGCGTGCGGTAGTGCAGCTTGGGCTCGAGGATCACGACGGGGTCCGGCTCCCGGATCGCAGCGGCCAGCAGACCCTTGGCGTCGGCGGGCGTGGACGGGATCGCAACCTTCACGCCGGGCGTATGGACGTAGTACGCCTCAGGCGAGTCGTCGTGGAGCTCGGGCGCCCGCACTCCGCCGCCGTAGGGCATCCGGATCGTGATCGGGAACTCCATCCCCCCGCCCGTCCGCCAGCGGTACCGCCCGACGTGCGTGATCAGCTGGTCGAGGCAGGGGTAGCTGAAGGCGTCGTACTGCATCTCGCAGACCGGGCGCCAGCCGGCCATGCAGAGCCCCATCGCCGTCCCGAGGATCCCGGCCTCGGCAAGCGGCGTGTCGACGCATCGATCAGGCCCGAACTTGTCGCGGAGACCAGCAGTCGCTCGGAAGACCCCGCCGGCGCGTCCGACGTCCTCGCCCATCACCATCACGTTCTCGTCCCGGCCGAGCTCGACGTGGAAGCAGTCGTTGATCGCCTCGACGAGTGTTAGCTCAGCCACCTCGGATCCTCCGCAGCTCTGCGAGCTCCTCGTCGAACGAGGCCGGCGGGTTGACGAAGGCGTGCTTGAAGAGGAGCTCGGGGTCGGCCGGCGGCTCCGCCTCCGCTGCGGCGATCCCCTCGCGCATCCGATCGAGGGCTTCCGCGCGGATCTCCTCCGCCTGCTCATCTGAAAGCGCGCCGAGCCGTCGAAGGTAGCGCTCGTAACGGCCCAGGCACTCGTTTCGCTTCTCCTCCTCGACCCGCTCGAGGTCGATGTACGCGCTCTGGTCGTCCGCGGTTGCGTGCGGCGCCGTGCGATAGGTGACCGCCTCGATGAAGGTCGGCCCCTCGCCCGCCCGCGCCCGCTCGACCGCCTGGCGCGTGGCGTCGTAGACGGCCAGGACATCGCCGCCGTCGACCCGCACCCCCGGCATTCCGTAGCCCGCCGCCTTGTCCGCGAGCGTCTCGGCTGCAGTCTGATCCTCAACCGGGGTCGAGATCGCCCAGCCGTTGTTGTTGCAGAAGAGGATCGCCGGCGCCTTCATCACCCCGGCGAAGTTGGCGCCTTCGTGGAAGGCCCCTTCGGAGGTGGCGCCGTCGCCGAAGTACGCGATCGAGACCGTCTGCTCGCCCCGGAGCTTCTTCCCCCACGCCAGCCCCGCTGCGTGCGGGACGTGCGTCGCGATCGGGACGCAGATCGACGCGACGTTGAAGTCGAGCGGGTTCCACCAGCCGGCCGGATGTCCGCGCCACCACGACAGCACGGTCGACGCAGGCATCCCCCGCAGCAGCCCGATCGCGGACTCGCGGTAGCTCGGAAAGATCCAGTCGTCGCGCTCGAGGGCGTAGGCGGAGCCGACCTGCATCGCCTCGTGGTTCCAGTAGATCGCGTAGGTGCCGATGCGGCCCTGGCTGTGGTAGACGACGGAGCGCTCGTCGTAGGTGCGCAGCGCGACCATGCCGCGATAGAGCTCGATCAGGTCGTTCTCGTCGAGGCCGTCGACCTCGCCGTCCGGAATGCTCTCTCCGTCGCCGATGACACGGCGCAGCTCGCGCCCGCCCTCGAGAACCTGCGCCATGGCCCGCATTATCGCGACGCTCAGGCGGCGCGGCGGCTGAGGGCGAGCACCGCCGCTGCGAGCAAGACCGCAGCAGCGACGCCGGCGGTCTCCAGGACGAGGCCTCCGCCTGTCTCCACGCGCGCGACCGAGACGAGGATCGTCCCGAGCAGGATCGAGGCGGCGACGAGACCCGAGATCAGGGCGATGCGCCGAGCCGGGATCCCCGGCACCGCCGAACGGCTGTCGCGCGTGTCGAGCGACCAGTAGGAGAGCTCTCCGACGGCGAGCAGCCCGGCGGCAAAGAGCGGCGCCTGAGCCGGGTCGGCCTCCTCCGAGAACGAGAGCGCCGCCGCCGTCCCGAGGGCGAGAAGCGACCACGGGACGACGATCGAGCGCCGGCGCCAGAGCCCGGCACCGAGCACGGCCGTCGCCGAAGCGGCCAGGGCGGCGACGAGCAACAGCAAGTCCCCCGCGTAAGCCGACGCCACGCCTCCGATCGCTGCGGCGACCAGGACCGCGGCAGCGCCTGAAGCTAGCGGCGTGCGAGATGTGCGGCCCGTCTGAATGCGGCCACCTCCTCGATCGCCGACTGCAGGGACTGGCCCTCGCTCCACTCGACGACCGGCATCCCGAGCGAATGGAACGCCGTCCGCCGTGCAGCCCGGCGCAGCAGCCAGAGCCGCTCGACCAGCGGATCCACGTCTCCCTCCTCGAGGGGAGTGAACGGCACCGGCGAGATCTCGATCACCGCGACGTCGAAGCCTCGTCTGCGAAGGTCGGCGAGCGCCACGAGCGCCCGCTCGTCCAGAAGCGGTGACAGTGCGATGACGAGGGCCTGCGGCGGCAGCGTCCGCCGTGGGACGACGTCGATGTCCTTCCACGCGTAGCTGAGCATGATCTCGGCGTCGAGCAGCGCGTCGACGATCCGGTACCGCTGGACGATCCCGGTGGCCGGCGTCAGCCAGTTGAGGATTCCGCCGAAGACGACGAGGCCCACCCGGTCGCGGTGCGCGAGATAGCGCTCGGCGAGGGTTGCGGCCGCGCGCACGGCGAGATCCAGGGTCCCGAGGTCGTCACGCCGTGCCTCGACGAACGTGTCGAGGAAGATGACGACGTCGGTGTTGCGCTCGGGGTGCAACTCGTTGACCCAGAGCTCCCCGGACCGTGCGGTCGCCCGCCAGTTGATCCTGCGCAGCCGGTCGCCGTGGACGAAGGGCCGAAGGTCGGCGAACTCGATCCCGTCCCCACGCTCGCGCGCCACCTGGTTGCCGGCGGTCGGCTGGGTGGCAAGCGGGCGGAGGAGCGACCGGAGCCGCTCGCCCGACGGATAGACCTTCAGCGGCTGCGGTCTCCCGATCCGCTGCTCGTACACGAACAGACCGAGGGGATCGCGACTGCGGAGAGCCGCCTCGCCGACCGTGTACGCGCCCCAGTGGCCGAAGCGGACTCGCCACTCCAGCTCGACGCTCTGCCCGCCGCCGATCCGGATGAGCGCCGGATTCGTCCCTTCTTCGGCCTCGGCTCCCTCGGGCAGGATCAGCGCGACCTCGGCGTGGTGGATCGCGTCGTCGGCCCTGAGCTCGAGCTCGATCTCGACGGTGCCGTCTTCGACTGTGCGCTCCGCGTGAACGATGGGGATGGTGCGAACGACCGGATCGCGGGCCAGGGAGAGCCCGACGGCGCAGACGAGCGCGAAGGGCGCGGCGAGGACGGCGAGCTCCGGCCGCCCCAGCGCGACGGCCGCGAGGAGGCCGAACGCCGCCAACCCCGCGTAGGCGGTCAGCCGTGGAGCTGTCGTCCGCGTCACGGCGTCGCCGGCGCGACGTCCTCGGCAGCCGGCGTCGGCACATGTCCGAGGATGTCCTTCACGACCTGCTCAGCCGGGATCCGCTGCACCCAGAGCTCCGGACGCAGCGTGAGCCGGTGCGCGAGCGCCGGCACCGCCACAGCCTTGACGTCGTCCGGCGTCACGAAGTCACGGCCGTCGAGCAGGGCCCGTCCGCGCGCAAGCTTCAGGATCGCGAGCGTGCCGCGCGGGCTCGCCCCGACTTCGACCGCGGACGCGGCCCGGGTGGCGGCGACGACGTCCACGATGTAGTAGCCGACCGACTCGGCGATGTGCACGCCCTCGAGCGCCCCCTGGAGCTCGAGGAGCTCCTCCCGGTTCACGACTGGCCCCAGCACGACCTCGTCAGTCTCACGCTCGACGCGGCGCTCGACGATCTGCCACTCCTCGTCCCGGCCGGGATAGCCGACCGAGATCCGGAGCAGGAAGCGGTCCAGCTGCGCCTCGGGCAGCGGATAGGTCCCCTCGTACTCGATCGGGTTCTGCGTCGCCAGCACGAGGAAGGGGCGGTCGAGCGGCCTGGTCGTTCCCTCGCTCGTCACCTGCCGCTCCTGCATGGCCTCGAGGAGCGCCGCCTGCGTCTTCGGCGGGGCGCGGTTGATCTCGTCCGCGAGGAGAAGATTCGTGAAGATCGGGCCCGGCCGGAACTCGAACTCGCCCGCGCGCTGGTCGAAGATCGACGCGCCGGTCACGTCGGAGGGCATCAGGTCCGGCGTGAACTGGATGCGGGCGAACTCCATGCTCGTCACCTGGGCGAAGGAGCGGGCGATCAGCGTCTTCGCCAGTCCCGGGTAATCCTCGATCAGGACATGGCCGTCGGCGAGCATCCCGAGCAGGACGAGCTCGAGCGCCTCACGCTTGCCGACGACGGCGCGCTCGACCTCGCTCAGGATCAGATCGCAGCGCTCGCCGAACTCTTCCGCCTGAAGGGGCACTACTGGATCCTCTCAAGCACGCCGACGAGCCGGCCGAGCTCGTCGGTCGCGAGCCCCTGCGCGTTGCGGTCGTGCGGCACCTCACGGTCGGGCCGAAGGAGCTCCCACGCCTCTTCGCCGAGGACGCTCCGCGCGCGCGGCTCGTCGTCGAGGCCGATCCCACGGCCGGCGAGTCGTCCTCGGGCGATCTCGACGAGCACCGGGCGCAGTCGGAAGTGGAAGTCGAAGGCGGTCTGCATGCCGAGCCCGACCTCGCGCGCGAGCTTGTCGCGCTCGGCGATTCGCGTCGCCCTCGAGCCGGCGAGCCGGCGGGCGTCGTCGAACACGGAGCGCTCACCGGGCGCCCTGCGTCTCCGGGTCAGGCCGACGAGCCGGATCACGGCGATCCCTCCAAGCGCGAGGAGGTAGAGGTCGAGGAAGAGATCACGGCGGTCCGGCGCCGCGATCAGCGCGATCACGACGCCGAGCGTCGCGAGCAGGCCGAAGCCGACGATGGGCAGGAGCTGACGGGTCATGTGACGGTGAGGACCCTCAGCTCCTCGCGCACGGCGAGAACCGCCGAGATCGCGTCGTCCTTCATCGCCGCGTCGATCGAGTGCTCGCTGAACTTCGCGCGCTCGAACAGCCCGGTCAGCCGCCTCGCCGCGGTGCCACTTCCGGTCAGCTCGGAGAGGACTCGGCCGAGGTACTCGAGCGGCGCCTCCCACGGGCGGCGCGGTAAGCCGTAGGCGCTGAGCGAGCGCTCCATGCGGGCGTAGGCGGCGATGACGGCGCGGCGCGGATCGCGCTCGCGGTGCAGGTCCTCGAGCGTCTCGTCCAGCATCGTCTCGAGCGCCTTGCGCGCCTCGATCTCGGGCACGGTCCGGCCCCGGGGGCGGACGATGATCGCCGCGAGGATCGCGAAGGCGACAAGAGCAGTCCCGAAGACGAGGCCGACGACGAGCCAGTCGACCGCTGCCGGGTCGAGCTGCGGGACCCGCTGAGTCGGGCCCCTCCCCGGTTGCCGCACCGGCACCGTCTCGCCTCCGAACAGGCCGCCGGATCCTCGCCGGAGCCTCGCGACCAGCGCGACCAACGCGATCAGGACGATGAAGAAGATGAGCCCGGCGAGCACGTTTCCGTGCCAGCGGCGCGGCTTCGGCTCGCCTGCAGTGAGGCTCAGCCCGGAGAGGATCGGGGAAGCGACGAGCAGCGCGGCGACCCAGACGGCCGCGACGACGAAGACGAGCGTGGTCAGCGGCTCGGCGATGTCCTGTCCTGCGCCGCCCGTCGCCGGCCCGCCCGCGGCCGCCGCCAGCGCGACGACGGCGAGCAGGAGCACGACGGCCAGCACCGCGCCGCCGGCGCGGAGTGGATCGAGGCCAGGGTCCTTGGGGGGCGCGGCCACCTGTGTGATTAGACGTTTGTGCGCCGCCGCTGGCTGTTGGCGAGCTCCGGACGCGCGAAAAACGACGGCAGACTGCGGACTCGGGACGCGTTCATATTGAGAAATATGGGCGCGGCCCGAGGCTCCAGTCTGGCGTTGGCTTGCAGCCGTTCCGGGGCCGCCAGGTAGCCAGCGGCGGTGCACCTAGACGAGCACGTTTGCCGCTGCGCGCTCCACGGAGAAGTGCGCGCGCTCCGCGTCGCCGATGTCCTCTCCATCGACCTGCAGCGGAAGCGGTCGGTCGGCGCGCAGCTCGATCTCGTCCAGATCGTGGAGGTGGAGGACGTTGCGCGCCCTCGCCACACGCCCGGTGAAGGCCCCGGCAACCAGCCGGGGGATCGCGGCCGGGCCGACGGCCCGCGGCGCCACGAGGTCGAGGCCGCCTTCCCACGTCGCGTCGGGGGCGAGCCGGATCGGGAACCGGCCGAGATACGTGTACGGATCGCCGTTCGCCACGAGCGCGAACGCCACCCGGCCGTGGCCCTCGACTTCGATCTCCTCGGGAAGCCGTCCTCGCTGCTCGACGATGACCCGGGCGAGGCTCCCGAGGAAGGCGCGGTCCGGCGGGCGCCGGCCGCTGTCGCGACCCTTCGCGTCCACGCGCCGGACGACCTCCGCCGGGAAGTCCAAGCCCTGCTGCAAAGCTGAACCGTCGTCCGTTGACCCTGCCGAGCGAGATCGTTCGCGTGCGGCCCGCCCGAAGAGCGTCGGCGATGAGCTTCGCCGCAGCCTCCGGATCCGAAGGGAGCCCGAGTGCTCTCGGGAGCACGCTCGATCCACCGCCGGGGGCGAACCCGACCGGCAGGTCGGCCGGTAGCCCGTTCAGCGCCTCGTTGAATGCGCCGTCGCCGCCGAAGACCACCACTGCATCGGCGTCCGCCTCACGGACGAGCTCGATCGCATGTCCCTGGCGCTCGGTGCGGACGACCTCGACGTCCCGCCCAAGCGCCGCCGCCACGCGCTCGATGCGCTCGTCGCTCACCGCGCTCGCATGGGGGTTCACGACCAGCAGGACGCGCGCCATCGCCGTGCACGATGCCACGCAGAACGAAGGAGGGCCGGCAAGCCGGCCCTCCTTCGCAGTTCGCTAAGCCCGAGGGCTCAGTCGTCGATCTCGACCGGGAGCCTGAAGACCTGCAGCTCCGCCGAGCGGACGAGGTTGCGCGTCGAGTTCGTGGCGACGCCGGTGTCGCAGTCCGTTGCGTTCAACGGGTCTGCGTCCTGCTCGCCCTGGAAGGCCGGTCCGCCGGTGCACTGGCTCGTCTTGACGACGAACTTGATGTGCGTGGCGGTGAAGTCCGGCACGTTGAACTGACGCATGATCAGGTGCGGCGCCACGGGCCTGGGCGGATCGCCTGGGAAGGCGTTGTCCGGGCTCGTGTACACCTTGGTGAAGCCCGCGGCTGTGGTGCAGTCGCCGGGGGTATCCGTTGCCAACGAGATGCCGCCCTGGTTGTTGCACGCCCAGATCTCGAACTGGCGCAGAGCCGAGAACCGGCTGTGACCAGCAGAGAGCATGGCGCTGACCTGGATGTAGCGGACGCGAACCGAGTCCGTACCGCCGAGGTCGATCGTGGCGGACTTCCCGTCAACCGAGATCGCGCCGCCGACGTTCGTCGCCGGAGCGCTCCAGTTCGTTCCCTCCGTGTCGTCGATCAGGTTGTTCACCGTCGTCGGGCCATCCGTGGTCGTCGCGGTAGCACCCGACGAGAGCGAGGACCAGTTGGTCGGCATGGTGACTTCGATCGTCTTGCTCTGCCCGGACTTGAACGTCTGGCGGAAGCGATGGAACCCGTAGCCGGGCGCATGCGCGATCAGCTCATAGGTTCCCGGAGCGAACTTGGCCGTGTCGTCGAGGTTCGGACCCGTCGTCGCGGGGTTGGTGTCCGCGATCGGCGAGACGCGAGCCTCGTAGTGGCCGACGTAGATGCGGGCGTTGACCGCAGCCCCGTCGTAATTTCCGACCGCGAACGTCACAGTCGCCGGCGTGGTGCCCAGCGGCTCGAAGTCCGGTGTCGGGTCGATGTCGGTGTTCGCTGTCGTGTTCGAGCTCGTGGCGTTGACGCCGAAGCCCTGCCGTGCGTACCCGAGCCACAGCTCCTTCTGGTTCGCGCCGCCGAAGCGCATCATGTCGGCCGCGAGCAGCGCATCACGTGCCTGGAGCATGGACGGGTTCGGTCGGCATCAGGAGCATCGCGTCGAACACCAGCTGGATCCAGCGCCGGTTACCCGGGCAACGGTTCGCCTGGAGGTAGCCGTCCGCGCACTCCGTCTGGAGCTCCTGATCGTCGTACGGGAACTGCTTGTTGTACTTGTCGACGAGCAGCTGCCGGATGGCGAAATTGGTCTTGCTCCAGATCTCGCCGTCCGCGTGCACCTGCGGGCCTGTGACGTCGTAGCCCATGTCGCTGAAGTTCAGCGCATCGATGCTCAGCTGCTGGCCGGGCTGCGGGACTCCGCCCGACGTCGGGAAGTTCATCCCGTAGTTGCGAATCGCCCGCTGCTTGTTGCCGGTGTCATAGACGCCGACCGCGTAGCGGTTCTCGTCGTTGACGGGCGTGAAGCCGTGCTCGTTGAACGACTTCCATCCCGAACAGATCGCCGTGGGACTCGCCCATCGCGCCGGCGTGATGCCCGGAGCGGACGTTGCCCTTGCCGATCATCCGGTTCTCGATCATGTGGCCGTACTCGTGGCCGATGACGCCCATGTCGTAGTCACCGTCGACGCACGGGGCGTAGAACGAGCCCGCGAGCGGCTGCCAGAAGTACATGTTCGTGACCGAGGCGACTCCGTCCGGAAGCGTGATCATGTTCGCGTTGTCACGCGTCAGGGTCAGGCCCCCGACTGCACGTCACCGAGGATCGGGTCGTTCTCCTGACGCCGCTCGGTGAGACCGAAGTTGTAGTCCTGGGCGTTCCAGTTCCGCTCGGTGAAGCCCAGGTGGTACGACCAGTCGTGCATCCGGTTGTGAGCCGCGAACAGGTTCACCGTGGCCGCCGAGTCATCCCACGTGGCGCCGGGTGGTCCGTTCGGTGTCGGCTCGCATTCGTCGTTGTTCCACTGGTTCTCCCACGAGTAGCTGTAGTCCCTCGTCGTGCTCACCGGCATGTACTGCGGCGGGCTCGGGAGGATGTCGCTCGTCCACGACGTCGCCGACTTCGCGTTGTTGCCGCGAGTGGTGAGCGTCGGGGCGTTCAGCTTGTGGTCGTGATCCCACGGACCTCGGTTCGTGAGATTGCCGCCGGCGAGCCGGTCACAGCCGGAAGCCATGATCCAGCACCAGGTCTCGCGGCTGTCAGTGTCCGGGATGTTCCACGGATACTGATTGAGCGTGTACAGCTGCGGGACGTTCGGGAACAGCTTCCACTTCGCGAGATACGCCGGGGCAGCCGGCGAAGAGTCACCGGTCAGCGTGCCGGTGTACGTCCGCGGAGCGGCCCATCCAGCGCCGTCGGGGAAGTCGCACACCCTGATGATGTAGTCCCCGGCCGGGACGCCGCCCGCCGGCTCGTAGTGGAACTGCTCGGGTGAGAACAGCGTGTCCGCTTGGAGCAGGAGCACTCCGTCCTTCCAGAGCTCGAGCACGAGGTCGTTCAGCGGCACCGTGGCCGCCGAGAAGCCGTCCAGCGCACGGTTGCCTGCGCCGATCGCGAACGGGCCGTGCGAGTTGCAGGCGCCGTCGGTCGCAGCGAGCTCACCGCTGTACGTGTAGGCCTCGGCCGCCGCCTGCTTGATCTTGCCGCTCGAGGCGTTCTCGACGAGGTTCGAACGGGCGAGGATCCTGCCCGACGTCGCGTCGACGAACGTCCGCACGGCCAGTGGGGCCTTGACGTCGACGACGATGGTCTCGTACGCCTTCAGAACGCCGCCGCGGACCGTCGGGAACGCGACGAGCTTCGCGAGCTGGGTGCCCTGGACTCCTGCTACGCCCAGGTTGGTCCAGCCGCGAGCCCTCTTCTGGCTGAGCACGTTCGCGATCGTCCGCGTGAGCCCAGCGTTCCGCGCCGCGACTGTCCATGCGCCGGCGGCGGAGAGCCCGATGGTGCCCTTGAGCGCCCGGTCACGCGTGAGCGACGAGGACACGTAGGCGATCCGCCAGCGGTTCGCCGATCCGGTCACGCCGACCGTGACGAGCCCGCTCTCGGTGGCCGCGAGGCCTCCGAAGACCTGCCGGAAGTTGACGGCATAGCCTCGGCTTCCGACCATCTTGTTGACGTTCTCGACGCTCAACCCCGCGAGCGAGCCGAGGCCGAAGAGCGCCCTGTTGCGGTTGAGATACCAACGGGCCGCGTCGGCCGCGGTCTTGCCGCGAACACCACGGGCCAGGAACTTGCCGCGCCTCGAGACCGACGACGGCGTTCCGAACTGGCCCCAGCGCACGCTCGCCTTGATCCTCTTAGCGTGGGCGCGTTGGAGCTTCGTCGGCGCGACCGCCCCGCTCCGGCTGTCGTAGTCCGCAATCGCCGACACATCGTCGGAGATCTGCGCTATCGAGAGCGCGGAACCGGGCAGAGAGACCACGCCGAGGGCGGCTACGAGCGCAGCCGCTCCCAGATACTTGAGTCGCATTTCCCTCCCCTTCGGAAAACAGCAGATGGCCGCCCGTTATCTCTCGGACGAACCGCCATCGATCTTTGAACGTCTATCCCTCAAAGTCAAGGAAAACGTGCAATGGATCCTGCTTCTACCTGCCGAAACTAGACCGACGCTCAACCGAGTGGGATGATCGGGGCGCAGGGCGGGCCGTGCCGAAAGGGGAGGGCGGTCCGCGGCAATCGAAGGAGGTCACAGTTGCGTAAAGCACTCATCGTGGCGCTCGCCGCCGCGACCGCGCTTGGAATCGCCGCGTTCGCTGCAGCGACGCCGTCAGGCCCCCAGCCGACGCCGAAGCGAACGACGTACGTCGTCGTCTACGAGACGGGAGTCTCGAAGGCTGACGCTCACGCGGCGATTCGGGCAGCCGGCGGCGCACTCATCCGCGAGAACAAGAAGGTCGGAGTTGCGACCGTCGTCTCGCGGAACCCGAAGTTCATCACCGACGCGGCGAAGGACGCCGCGCTCGTCGGAGCGGTCCGTAACCGTCCGGTCGGGCGCGTCGAGCCGATGCTGCGTCCGAAGGTGGACGTCGACACGCCCACCTTCCGGCGAGCGCTCAAGGCACAGCGTCTCGCGCCGAAGTACCGCTACTCGACGAAGACCCCAGCCGAGCCACTCGCTGGTCACCAGTGGGACATGCGGATGATCCACGCGACGCCCGACGGCTCGTATCGCGATCAGCCTGGAAACAAGCGCGTGCTCGTCGGAGTCCTCGACACCGGCATTGACGGCAACCATCCCGACATCAAGCCGAACTTCTCGCAGGAGCTGAGCCGGAACTTCACCGTCGACGATCCTGTGGTCGACGGCAGCTGCGCCTCCGACCCGGACGGATCGTGCAACGACCCGGCCGACGTGGACGAGAACTCGCACGGCACGCACGTCGCGAGCACGATCGGCTCGCCGATCAACGGCATCGGCATTGCCGGAGTGGCTCCCGGCGTGACGCTCGTGAACCTCCGCGCCGGGCAGGACTCGGGCTACTTCTTCCTCCAGCCGAGCGTGGACGCTCTGACATACGCGGGTGACCACGGAATCGACGTGGTCAACATGAGCTACTACATCGACCCGTGGCTCTACAACTGCCGCGCCAACGCCGCCGATTCTCCGGCGGAGTCGGCTGAGCAGGCGACGATCATCGAGGCGACGAACCGTGCCCTCGACTACGCGCACATGCACGGAGTGACGCTGATCGGAGCCGCAGGCAACAGCCACGAGGACCTGACCCTCCCGACGTTCGACGCCTCGAGCCCGGACTACCCGGGCGGGACCGAGCACGACCGCACCGTCGACAACAAGTGCCTCGACATGCCGACGGAAGGGAACAACGTCCTCAGCATCTCGTCGGTCGGCCCGACGAAGACGAAGGCGGACTACTCGAACTACGGTTACGGCGAGATCGCCGTCGCCGCACCGGGCGGCTATTCACGTGACGATCCTTGGAGCCTCTCGATGACTCCGGCCGAGCGGGCCGCCGCCGTGATTCCGAACCTGATCCTGGCGGCGTTCCCCGAGAGCGTCGGCAGGGCGGCCGGTGCCATCGACGCGGCCGGCAACCCCACCACCGCCTCAGTGGTCAAGAGCTGCAAGGGCTCGACGTGCGCCTATTACCAGTGGATCCAGGGCACGTCGATGGCCTCACCCCACGCGGTGGGAGTGGCAGCCCTGATCGTCTCTGAGTACGGAGACCGCTTTAGGGGAGGAGTGAAGCTGAACCCGCTCTTCACCCAGGCGTACCTCCAGGCGTCCGCCACGGACACCCCGTGCATGACGCCGAACCCGTACACGTACACGCACAAGGGCCGGCCCGCGTCGTACACGACGTTCTGCGAGGGAACACCGGTCTACAACGGCGTCTATGGGCACGGGATCGTCGACGCGCTCAACGCCGTGAACTTCGACCCGGACATGGAGCACGACGACTAGGTCGATCGACGTTCGATCCGAGAGGGGCCGGGAAACCCGGCCCCTCTCGCTATCTAGACAGGCGTGGAGTAGCCCCGAACGCCATCGACGAGGATCGCGAAGAAGCGGTCGGCGAGCTCGTCGGTATCCGCGCCCTCGGGGAGCCATGTGTACGCCCAGTTCGCCGCCGACAGGACGAGCAGGACTGCCGCGCCTTCGTCGAGGTCCGTCCGCAGACCGCCGCGCTCGCGGCCCTCGCGGAACAACGCCCGAAAGCGCTCCTCGTAGCGACGCCGCTCCGCGAGGAACTCCTCGGCCCGGTCGCCTTCGAGGTAGCGCCACTCGCGGACGAACACCGTTGCGACGTCGAGCTGCTCCGCGACGACCCGCAGATGGGCGCGGAGCGCGAGCCGGATTCGCTCCGTGGGCGGAACGTCGTCGGGCACTGCGTCGAGCGCGTCGTGGAACGCCCGCGCCCCCTCCTGCATCGCGTCGTAGAGCAGGTCCTGCTTCGAGTCGATGTGCGCGTAGAGCGAGCCCTTCTGCACACCAAGCGCCTTGGCGAGCTCTCCGATCGAGGTTCCGTGGTAGCCGCGCTCGGCAAAGAGGCGCGCAGCCTGGCGGGTTAATTCCGCTCGGCGAGTGGTCATAGTACGATCAGACCCTAACGATCGTTCGTAAGGAGCGCGAGCCATGACCGAGCAAGAGTTCCTCGACTACGTCCAGTCCGGCGGCCAGGTCGAGACGGACGACTGGATGCCCGACGACTACCGGGCGAAGCTGATCAAGTTCATCGAGATGCACGGGAACTCCGAGCTCATGGGCGTCCTGCCCGAGCGGGAGTGGATCCTCCGGGCGCCCACGCTGCAGCGGAAGCTCGCCCTCACCGCGAAGGTGCAGGACGAGGTCGGCCACGCACAGCTGATCTACCGCGTCGTCGAGGATCTCGGCAAGCCGCGAGAGCAGTGCCTCGAGGATCTGATCTCGGGCAAGAGCAAGTTCCACAACGTCTTCCACTACCCCACGAAGACCTGGGGCGACGTCGGCGTGATCGCCTGGCTCGTCGACGCGGCGGCGATCATCAGCCAGAAGGCGCTCCTGAAGTGCTCGTACGCGCCCTACGCGCGGATCATGAAGAAGATCTGCTGGGAGGAGTCGTTCCACATCCTCCACGGCCGCGACGTGATCCTCACGATGATGAACGGCACCGACGAGCAGCGCGAGCTCGTCCAGGAGGCCGTCACTCGGTGGTGGGGCCCGCTGATGCAGTTCCACGGCAACCCGATCGCGAAAGAGGACGACCCGATGTACGTCTGGCGGATCAAGAGCCAGGGGAACGAGGAGGCGCGGCAGCAGTTCCTCGACGGGTACGTGCCGCAGATCTGGGAGCTGGGGCTGACCGTGCCCGACCCGAAGCTGCGCAAGAACGACGACGGAGTCTGGGAATACACGGAGCCGGACTGGGCGGAGCTCAAGCACGTCGTCACCGGGCACGGCCCGCAGACGGCCGAGCGGCTCGAGCTCAGGCGGGGCACGCGCGGCGAGACCGAGTGGGTCCGGCGGGCGATGCTCGCCGAAGCGGCGTGAGCGGTATCTACGAGGTGTTCCGGCAGGAGCGGAAGGGCCAGGCGTTCGCGCACGCGGGCTCGGTCGCCGCACCCAACCCGGCCTTCGCCGAGGCCTACGCGCGAGAGCAGTACGGACGCCGAGGAGAGTCGGTCGCGCTCTGGGTCGTCCCACGCGACGCGGTCATGGAGATCGGCGAGTTCGTCGACGAGCTCCAGCGCAACTACCACCGCGTCGACGGCTATCCGCTGAAAGAGAAGCTGAAGGAGGCACGTGAGCGAGCGGGCACAGCTGCTCCTGCCGATAGCTGACGACGAGCTCGTCCTCGGCTGGCGCAATTCCGAGTGGACGGGGATCGCGCCGTTCCTCGAGGAGGACGTGGCCTTCTCGTCGATCGCCCAGAACGAGATCGGGCACGCGCGGGCGCTCTACCAGCTCGTCGCCGACGAGCTGGGGACGACGGCCGACGAGCTCGCGTTCGACCGGTCGCCCGATGAGTACCGCTGCTCGCGCCTGGTCGAGCTTCGCCTCGTTCCGGACTGGGCGCAGACGATCGCGCGGCACGTTCTCTACGAGGAGGCAGACGCAAAGCGGATCGAAGAGCTGAAGGCGTCCGACGATTCGGAGGTTGCCGGCCTCGCGGCCAAGATCGACCGCGAGGAGGTCTACCACCGCATGCACGCCGAGATGTGGCACGACCGGCTCCGGGGCGAACCGCGCCTGGTCGAGGCGATCGAGGAGCTGCGGCCGCTGCTGGACGACCGCGAGCAGCACACGCCGGAGTTCAGCGAGCTCTGGGAGGAGATGACCATGGTTCGCCGTTCGGTCGCGGGTGCAACGTGGTGACCGAACAGCAGGTCTGGGAGGCGCTCGCCGAGATCCCCGATCCGGAGATCCCGGTCATCTCCCTCGTCGAGCTCGGGGTCGTGCGAGACGTGGAGGTCGCGGAAGGGCGAGTCCGGGTCGAGTTCACGCCGACGTTCCTCGGCTGCCCGGCGCTCGAGGTCATGCGCGACCAGATGGCGGCCAAGCTTCGCGAGCTCGGGGCCGAGCCGGAAGTGACCGTGATCTCGGACGACTCGTGGTCGACCGACCGGATCACCCCGGCGGGGCGCGAGAAGCTCCGCGCCGCCGGCTTCGCGCCGCCGGCGCCGCGGGAGGCGGGCGGGCCTAAGCTCCTCCAGCTCCAGACGGGTTCCTTCCGGTGTCCCTATTGCGGGTCGACGGACACGGCGCTCGAGAACATCTTCGGCCCGACGCCGTGTCGCTCGCTCCGCTACTGCCGCGGCTGCCGGCAGCCGTTCGAGCAGTTCAAGACGATCTAGCTCCTACGTCGGGTACCTTGGGCGCCGTGGCTGTCGAGATTCACTATTGCCCCACCTGAAACGGCTACGACGAGCGGGCGGCGAGTCTCGCGGCCGAGTTGAACACGAACGGGATCCCCGCCGAGGCGCTGCCGGGCGGCACGGGGCAGTTCGACGTGATTCGCGACGGCGACCTCGTCTTCTCGAAGCACGACACGGGACGCTTTCCCGAAGACGGCGAGATCCTGACCGCGCTCCAGAGCTGACGTACCCTTGATCGCGTTGCGCGCGGCTGTCCTCTCCGGCCTCACCGTCCTCGTCCTCGCCGGCTGCCAGTTCGGTAGCGACAACGGCAAGGCCGAGTACATCCGCGAGGCCGATGCGATCTGCACCAAGTACGAGCGGCAGATCTCCCTGATCCCGCAACCGCAGACGTTTCTCCGCGACTTCGCCGTCTACATGCGGCGCGTCGTCCCGATCGCTCGTCAGCAGAACGAGGAGCTCCAGCAGCTGAAGGCGCCGGAGGACGACGCGGCCGACGTCCAGCGGATGGTGACGCTGCTCGACCAGCAGCTGGACATCTGGGAGGCGGCGGGGGAGCAGGCGTTCGCGGGGAACGACCAGCAGGCGCAAACCACGTTCGCCCAGTCCTCCGGGCCCGGTGACGAAGCGCAGCGCATCGCCGGCGAGATCGGCTTCTTCTCCTGCGCCCGCCCCGAGGGCTGAGCTGGTTCGCTAGCGACCGGTGAAGCGGGGCTCCCGCTTCTCGAGGAAGGCGGTGACGCCCTCGGTGAAGTCGTCGGTCTTGGTGGCGACCGATTGGAGTTGGGCCTCGAGCTCGAGCTGTTGTTCGAGCGTGGACTCGCCGGCTCGGTCGAACAGCCGTTTCGTCATTCCGATCCCGCGCGTCGGCATCGCGGCCAGCTGAGCCGCAAGCTCACCGACGCGCGGTGCGAAGTTGTCGAGCTCGACGACCTCGGACACCAGGCCCCAGGCGTGCGCCTCTGCGGCGGTCAATCGCCGGCCGGAGGTCATCCACTCGAACGCGCGGGCCGGCCCGAGGATCCTGGCGATGAAGTAGGTACCGCCGGAGTCCGGCACGAGCCCGATGTTGATGAAGGCCGGGACGAACGTGGCGCTGTCGGCGGCGATCCGGATGTCGCAGGCGCAGGCGACGGATAGCCCGGCCCCGGCTGCGGCGCCGTTGACGGCGGCGATGACGGGCTTCTCGAGCGCTCTGATCGCGAGGACGTTCGGGTGGTAGCTCTCCCGGAGCCGATCGGCGATGTCGCCGGGTGCCTCGCGGAACTCCGTCAGGTCCTGCCCCACGCAGAAGCCGCGGCCGGCTCCCGTGAGGACGACGGCCCGGACCTCTGGATCGCGCGCCTCCTTGAGCGCCGCCGCAAGGCCCTCGTGCACGGCGCGGTTGAACGCGTTCAGCACGTCGGGCCGGTTGAGCGTGATCGTGAGGACGCTTCCGTCCCGCGTTGTCTCGACCTCGGCCATCGGCGCAATCTTGGCGCATTCGCAGCACACACTCGTGCGGAGATCGTCCGTAACGTTCACCCTGGGTCGCTTCCCCGGGTGGGTGGGGTGAACAACGAGGGCCTGTTCTCGCCCGACGCAGCCTCGAACCGCGGAGCTATTTTGGCTCCCATGTCGAACCTGCGACTTGTCCGGGCCGAGCAGCACGACGCGGCCCAGCCCGCCGCTCGGCCGCCGCTTCCGACCGACGCCGAGGCGCTCGACGCCTACTCCCGAGTGGTCACGACCGTGGCCGAGCAGCTCGCCCCGTCGGTCGGCAACCTGCGCGTCTCCCGCCGCGTCCGCGGCGGCCGCCGGCTCGACGGCGCCGGCTCGGCCGTCGTCATCACGCCCGACGGCTTCACGCTGACGTCGGCCCACGTCGTCGAACGGACCGACGGCACGGGCCTCGCATCCTTCGTCGACGGCCGCGAGATCGACTTCCAGGTCGTCGGCTCGGACCCGCTCTCCGACCTCGCCGTCCTCCGTCTCGACTCCCGCGATCTGACGGCTGCGTCCCTCGGCGATGCGGAAGACCTCCGCGTCGGCCAGCTCGTCGTTGCGATCGGGAACCCACACGGCTTCGCCGGCTCGGTCACCGCCGGTGTCGTCTCCGCGCTCGGGCGCTCGCTGCCGACCCGCGCCGGAGCCATGACCCGCTATGTCGAGAACGTGATCCAGACGGACGCGGCGCTCAACCCGGGCAACTCGGGAGGGGCGCTCGTCGACGGCCGCGGCTGCGTCGTCGGGATCAACACCGCCGTCGCGGGCTGGGGGCTCGGCCTCGCCGTCCCGATCAACGAAACGACTCGGAAGATCGTCGGCGCGCTGATGAAGGACGGTCGCTTCAGGCGGGCGTACCTCGGTGTCGTCGGCGGCTCACGGCCGCTTCCGCCCCGACTGTCGAGCCGGCTTGGCCGCCGGTCCGCCGTCGAGGTCGTCGAGGTCGCAGACGGCAGCCCGGCCCAGCGCGCCGGCCTCCGGCCCGCGGATCTGATCGTGGCGCTCGACGAAGCGAACGTCGAGAGCGTCGACGATCTCCAGCGCCTGATGGTGGGCGAGCTGATCGGCTCGAGCGCGACGGCCACGGTCTTTCGGAACGACCAGGAGCTCGCCGTCGAGCTCCGCCCGGAGGAGCTCGAAACCTCGGAGAACTAGCGCCCTTTGAAGTCGGGGCGGCGCTTCTCGATGAAGGCCTGCAGCCCCTCCTTCGCGTCCTCCGACGCGAATGCGAGGTCGAGAAGACGCCGCTCGTACTCGACGCCAAGCGAGAGCGGAGCCTCGTAAGCACGGTCCACCGCCTCCTTCGCCAGGCGCGTGGCGACCGGGCCCTTCGCCGCGATGTCCCGTGCGACCCGCTTGGCCTCGTCGAGCCAAGCCTCCTTGGCCACGACACGGGAGACGAGGCCCGCGTCAAGCGCCTCTCGTGCCGAGAGGAACCGGCCGCTGAGGATCACGTCCATCGCGACTGCCTTGCCCACGGCGCGGGTCAGCCGCTGCGTGCCGCCCGCGCCGGGGATGATCCCGAGCCCCGTTTCCGGCTGGCCGAACTTCGCACTCTCCGACGCGACGATCAGGTCGCAGAGCATCGCGAGCTCGCAGCCCCCGCCGAGACAGAAGCCGGAGACTGCCGCGACGAGCGGCGTCCACAGCGCCCTGATCTCGTCCCAGCGCTCGACGCGCCGCTGGTAGTAGAGCCCGATCGCCGAAGCCTCCGCCAGCTGGCCGATGTCGGCGCCGGCCGCGAACGCACGCTCAGACCCGCCCAGCACGATGCAGCGCACGGCGTCGTCTCGATCGAGCTCGACGAGGCGCTCGACCAGCTCCCCCATCAGCTCGTCCGACAGCGCATTCAGCTGCTTCGGCCGGTTGAGCAGGACGACCGCGATCGGCCCCGTCCCGCTCGACGAGGACGAGCGGATCGCTCACTTCTTCAGGAACTTCTCGATCGCAGCCTTCGGCTCGTCCGTCGCCATCGAGAGTGCGAGCCAGTCGCGTGCGTGGTTGATCGTCTCGTGCCAGGCGAGGTCGCGCCAGAAGTTCAGGTGCTGCTTTGCGTAGCGCGTCGTCTGCGGGAGCTTGCGCGCGAGGTTCTCCACGACCGCGTCGGTCTTCGCGTCGAGCTCCGCGGCGGGCACGGCCCAGTTCACGAGCCCCCACTCCTCGGCCTTCTTGGCCGGGATCTCCTCGCACATGAGGACGATCTCGCGGGCGCGGCGATCTCCGACCAGGATCGAGAGCCACTGCGTCGCGCCTCCCGCCGGGACCGATCCGTGCTCGGGGCCGACATGCCGGATGAAGGCGTCGTCGACCATGACCGCGAGGTCGCACGCCATCTGGAACTCGTTGCCGCCGCCGACGGCGATCCCGTTGATGCGTGCGACGGGTCGGCTTGCCGATCTCGCGGAGGCGGTCGTGCGCGTCCTTGAAGGCGCCGAACCACTTCCAGTACTCGGTCGGCTTGCCGATGTAGTCCTCGGCCCAGGTGCGGAGATCGGCGCCGACGCAGAACGCGCGCCCGGCTCCGGTCAGGACGACGACGCGGAGCTCGTCGTCCCACGATGCGTCCTCGCACGCTCGCGCGAGCTCGCGGAGTGTCTGGAAGTCGAATGCGTTCAGAACCTCCGGGCGGTTGAACGTGATCGTCGCCCGGGGCGGAGCCTTCTCATAGATGATCCTCTCGAAGCCGAGCTCGTCGGGCGAGAGCGGCCGCGGGTAGTCCGGCTCGGCCAACTACCCGACCTCGGCGAAGTGGACGTGGAAGCGGCCGCCCATGTCCATCGCGTCCTTGCCGGTCGCCATGAACTCGTCCGTGCGCGCCGCCGACTTGAAGGCATCCATGTCCGGGAACTCCCACTCGGCGTAATACGGGTACTTGGGCTCGCCCATCGGGGCGCCGAACACCGCGCCGTGTCGGAACGTGCCGCCAGGCACCTGGCGGCAGAGCTCGGCGTGCTGCTCGTACCGCTCGGGATCCGGCTTCTCCTCGTACAGGACGAACACGCGAACCATGCGCTCTCCTTCCGTCGGCGACGCGCCGGAGCGTATAGCTTCGCTCCGTGTGGGCAGCGGAACAGCAGGTCGCGGTCTGCACTCTGTGTGGTCGCGGGGCCTGGGAGGCGCGGTTCAGGCCGCGGTGATGGGCGAGTTCGGCGAGCGGATCGGCGTGGTCGAGGCCCTCGCCTTCGCCGTCGTCGTGACGGCTCGTCTTCGCCCTCGGCGTCCTCCTCGTCTGGGAGCGAAGCCAGAGCGGGTTTCGCGCGGCGGCGGAGCAGCCCTGGTGGCTCTGGCTCGGGCGGCGTGATGAGCGTCCTCATCGTCTCTCAGCATCACGCTCGCGCCCCCGCGAATCGGCATGACGGCGACGATCGGCCTCGTCATCGCCGGCAACCTGGTGATGGCTGCGTCGATCGACCAGTACGGCCTGTTCGGGCAGGATCGAGCGGCGATCAGGGCCATCCGGCTCCTCGGGCATGGCGCTGCTCGCCGCCGGCGCCGGCCCTGATGCTCGACCGCTCAGAGCCGTGGCCTCGGCTGCCAGGTACCAGGACGCGTCCGATAGGAGCAGATCATCGTGCCCAGTGTGAGCGGGACGCACGTCGAGCGCACCGGCGACGTACGTCCCGTTCGGGCTCCGTCCGCAGTGCCAGGCACTGGGACGGGGGCGCTTCACGAGGCAGATGTCGTCCGGGCGCACGGGCACGCGGTCGAGCTCGCGGCCGGTCGCGTCGCGCAGCGCCGACACGATCGCCGCGGTCGAGACGACCGTCGGCGGCTCGCCGACGCCCTTGACGCCGTAGGGCGCGTCCGGCTCCGGCTCCTCGATCAGCTCGGCCGTCACGGGCGGCATGTCGAGCGTGGTCGGGATCAGGTAGTCGGTGAAGCTCGCGTTCGTGATCAGGCCGTCGCGCGTCTGGATCTCCTCCATCAGCGCGAGCCCGAGGCCCTGCGCGGTGCCGCCCTCGATCTGGCCGTCGACCGCCTGCGGGTTGATGGCCTGGCCGACGTCCTGCGCCGTCCCGATCCAGACGACCCGCGTCAGCCCGAGCTCGACGTCGACCTCGGCGACGACCCGCATCGCCGCGCACGCGAAGCGCGACGTGCGCGCGCTCGCCGGTGATCTGGCCCGTCTCCGGGTCGAGCGGGGTCGTCTGCGGGTGCCGGTAGATCGCGCTCGACGTCGACCTCGCCGCCGCCGAGGCGCTCCCGCGCCTCGAGCTCGGCCCTCGCCGCCCGGCAGGCGAGCTGGACGGCGCCGGCGGCCATCCACGTCATCCGCGAGGCCGAGGCCGAGCCCGGCCGAGCCGACGGTCGCGGTCGTGTGCGGCGCGAGCGCGACGTCGTCGATGCTCGAGCTCCGTGCGCGCGACCTGGAGGATGACGTTCGTCACGCCCTGGCCGACCTCGGCGGCGGCGCAGTGGACCTCGGCGACGAGCCGCCGTCGGCGTCGGCGAAGAGCCGCACGCGCGCGGCGCAGTAGTCGTCGAAGCCCTCCGAGTAGCAGATGTTCTTGAAGCCGACCGCGAAGCCGACCCCGCGCCGGACGCCCTCGCCGCGCGTCGTGTTGCCGGCGCCGCCGGGGAGGCGGATCGCGTCGCGCGGCAGCTCCTCCGGCTCCGGCACGGGGATCGCGGCGCAGCGGCGGATCACCTCGGCGACCGGCAGCGAGCCGGTGATCCGCTGGCCGGTCGGGAGCGTGTCGCCGGGCGCGAGCGCGTTCCGCAGGCGCAGCTCGACCGGGTCGATCCCGAGCGCGGCCGCGAGCTTGTCCATCTGCGCCTCGGCCGCGAAGCAGGTCTGCACGGCGCCGAAGCCGCGCATCGCGCCGCACGGCGGGTTGTTCGTGTAGACGGACGTGGACTCGATGAGCGCGTTCTCGACCGCGTACGGGCCCGCACGCGAACGAGGCGGCGTTCGAGGTGACCGCGGTCGAGCTCGAGGCGTAGGCGCCGCCGTCGAGGAGGATCCGCATCCGCACGCAGACGAGCTTCCCGTCGCGGTGCGCGCGGTGCTCGGCCCAGATGCGCGCCGGGTGGCGGTGGACGTGGCC
The DNA here is from genome assembly GCA_963754715.1 of uncultured Actinomycetes bacterium. GTDB lineage: Bacteria > Actinomycetota > Thermoleophilia > Gaiellales > Gaiellaceae > JACDAN01. Next base: position 190,405 of record CAVWHA010000001.1, read on the forward strand.
GACGAACGACTCCTCGCGCGTGTAGACCATCTTCACCGGCCGGTTCGTGTGCAGCGCGAGCAGCGCGCCGTGGATCTGCATCGAGAGGTCCTCGCGGCCGCCGAACGCGCCGCCGACGCCGGCGAGGTGGATCCGCACCTGCTCCGGCTCGGGAGCCCGAGGCACGGCGCGACCTGGTCGCGGTCGACGTGGAGCCACTGCGTCGCGACGTAGACGTCGACGCCGCCCTCGCCGTCCGGGACGGCGAGCCCCGACTCGGGCCCGAGGAAGGCCTGGTCCTGGATGCCGAGCTCGTAGACGCCGGTCGACGGCGACGTCGCCCTGCGCGTCGGGGTCGCCGTGGCGGATGACCATCGTGGCGGACGACGTTCGGCCGCGGGTCGTCGCGGTAGCCGTGCCCCTCGTCCGGGCGCTGCGGGATGGAGCGCCTCCTCGGTCGCCCGCTCCAGGGTCGACGACCGGCTCGAGCGGCTCGTACTCGACCTCGATCTCGCTCGGCCGCGCGCCGCGCCTGCTCGGGGTGCTCGGCCGCGACGAGCGCGACCGGCTCGCCGAAGTAGCGGACGCGGTCGAAGGCGAGCACGGGCTGGTCGGCGGAACTCGAGCCCGTAGCGCTTCTCGTCCGGCACGTCCTCGTGCGTGAGCACCGCGTGGACGCCCGGCATGCGCGACTGCCTCGAGATGTCGATCGAGCGGATGCGGGCGTGCGCGTGCGGGCTGCGGAGCGGTGTGGCCCCAGAGCATCCCGGCGGCGAAGAGGTCGCTCGAGTAGGCGAACTCGCCGGTCACCTTCGGGATCCCGTCGACGCGCTTGACGACTCGCCGACGCGGCCGAGGAACGGTCCGCCGATTCGGAGCTGAACGGGAATCCACACCACAGTATCGCTTCGATTGATGCTGCGGCTCGTCATGCGAGGAGTTAACGGCTCCAATCGGGCTGTGATTGGACCTTGTCTTAACTGGCTACAACGCGGGTGAAGGTGCAAGTCGAGTGTTATCGGAGTGGCTGTACGTCGCGAACCTCGAGCGGAGGTTATCAACCGTCGCGGCATCAAAACGAACGGCGTACCTCCAACAACAAGGAAACGGTGGCTTATGTTAAGCGCGGGCAATTAGTGTTCGCACGACTTGGTGGAGCGCAATCGACCCCTGAAGCTAATGGGTTGGACTTCGTCAAATCAAATGATGAAATAAAAGTTGCAGCGAACGATCAGGCGATGATTGATCGCGGTTGCAACGGATGGGAGTGGAGGGACCGACAAGCGCTTTTCTCAGGAATTACGCAGAGCGGCATTAGTGAACAGGCCAAAAACGACTGAGCGAGGCTCAGCTGTAACGAAGAGGGTCGAAGTTGAGACCGTCTCTTTGATGCGGCACTTGG
>CAVWHA010000002.1:0-18345 GCA_963754715.1 uncultured Actinomycetes bacterium
GCCCTTTCGGTGAATGAGTCTTCTGAGCAACTCGGAGTCATCTGCGACTCCCACCCCATGTGGCTCGACGCAGTCGAGCAGGTTCTGCGGCGGATCTCGATCCGCGTGGTCGGCAAGACAACCTCCACCACCGAGGCGCTCTCGATGGTCGAGGAGCACAAGCCCGACCTTCTGATCACGGAGCTCGAAGGCCTGAACGGCGAGCTCAGCGGTCTGTCCCTGATCGAGCGGTCTCGCGGCTCGGTGCCGTCCCTCCGCCCGATCGTGCTGTCGATGCACCAGGACGCGCAGATCATCGACGCGGCGCTCGTTGCGGGCGCCTCGGCGTACGTGGTCAAGACCGCGCACCCCGAGGATCTGGCTTCGGCCGTCCGGCAGGCGTTCTCGCACTCTGTCTACCTCGCAGGTCGCCGCAACCTGACGCCGGCGAGCGTCGAGGTCGGCGCCGCACAGGCTGACGACGAGCCCGGTCTCACCCGGCGTGAGCTCGAGATCCTCCGGCTCGTCGCCGAGGGGCATTCGAACGCACAGCTGGCTCGGATGCTGTGGGTGACCGAGCAGACCGTGAAGTTCCACCTGTCCAACATCTACCGGAAGCTCGACGTCGCCAACCGCACCGAGGCGAGCCGGTGGGCCCAGATCCACGGCCTGCTCGACGGGCGGAGCGCGAACGGCGCGACACCGGTGCTGTTGACCGCGACGGCCTAGGGCTCCACGAGGAGGAAGCGGGCGCCGCAGCTGGGGCATTCGTACGTCTCGGGGTCGTCCTCGACCCGACTCTCGTCCGAAAGCTGCACAGCCCGCCGGCAGGCGGGGCACGGCAAGTAGACGAGGGCCTGGCGCGAGCCGGCCCTCGGTGACTGCTGCTTGTCGTCTCCCTCGCGGCGACCCATGGTGCTGATGACCTCGGGCCTCCCAGTGGGTGCTTTCGTACCCCGGCTCGTCGAGCCGCAAACTGGCCTCGGCGGCCGATCGGGTCCGATCCGGACAGGCACAATGGCCGCGTGTACAGCCCTGCGATCGAGAATCTCGTCGCGCAGTTGACGCGACTCCCCGGTGTCGGCACCCGGACCGCGCACCGCCTGGCCTTCCACCTGCTCCGCACCCCGAAGGACGAGGCGCTGGCCCTCGCCGGCGCCCTCCAGGAGGCAAAGGAGCGCGTCCGCTTCTGCGACGAGTGCGGCAACTGGACGGAGGAGGAGACCTGCGAGATCTGCCGTGACGCTCGTCGAGACCGGGCGGTGATCTGCGTCGTGGAACAGCCAGCCGACGTGATGTCGCTCGAGCGCACACATGAGTACCGCGGGCTCTACCACGTGCTAGGTGGCGCGCTCTCGCCGCTCGACGGCATCGATCCCGGGGATCTCCGGATCGACGAGCTCCTGCGCCGCGTGGACGCCGACGGCGTCGTGGAGGTCGTTCTGGCGACGAACCCCAACACGACCGGCGAGGCCACTGCCTCGTTCATCGCAGACCGGCTTCGCGGCCGGGTGCGCGTGACCCGCCTGGCGAGCGGGCTTCCGGTGGGCGGCGATCTCGAGTACGCGGACGAGGTGACCCTCGGGCGAGCCCTCTCGGGCCGCCGGGAGGTGTAGGACACTGTGACCGTGGCCACCACGCAGTTCGAGGGCCTCCCCGCGCTCTCCGGCGAGGCGCCGGGTCGGTCCGGCACCGTCGTCATGAAGTTCGGCGGCACCTCTGTAGCGGACACCGAGCGGATCAAGGCCGTCGCGCGGCGGATGGTGGCGGCCCGCACGGCCGGCAACCGGGTCGTCGCGGTCCTGTCGGCGATGGGCGACACGACCGACGAGTTGCTCCGCCTGGCCCACGAGGTCTCTCCGCGACCGGCGCCACGGGAGGTCGACATGCTGATCTCGGTCGGTGAGCGTGTCGCGTGCGCGCTCGCAGCGATGGCGATCCACGATCTCGGTCACGAGGCGATCTCGCTGACCGGCTCGCAGGCGGGGATCGTGACGGACACGGTGCACGGCCGGGCGAAGATCGTGGACGTTCGCGCCCGGCGGATCCACGAGGCGCTCGACCAGGACCGAATCGTGCTCGTGGCCGGCTTCCAGGGCGTCTCGACCGCCTTCGACGTGACGACGCTCGGGCGAGGCGGGTCGAACCTCACCGCTGTCGCGCTCGCTGCCGCGCTCGGCGCGGACGCCTGCGAGATGTACACGGACGTCGACGGAGTCTTCACGGCCGACCCGCGGGTCGTCCCGACGGCGCGGAAGCTCCATGCGGTCAGCTACGAGGAGATGCTCGAGATGGCCGCGTCGGGCGCGAAGGTGCTCCAGCTACGCTCGGTCGAGTTCGCTCGCAGCCACGGCGTGAAGCTCCACGTTCGCTCCAGCTTCAGCGACGCGCAAGGCACCTGGATCCGGGAGGAGGACGAACGGATGCTCGAGAAGGCGATCATCTCCGGCGTCACGCACACGCTCGAGGAGGCGGTCTACCGCGTCGAGGGAGTGGACGCGGCGCGGCTGTTCGAGGCGCTCTCGGACGCGGGTGTCAGCGTCGACACGATCGTCCAGACCGGGCCCGAGATCGTCTTCTCGGGACCGAGCTCGGAGGCGGCGGACACGACGGCGGCGCTCGATCGGCTTGGAGGCTCGTGGACGTCTCGCGACGACCTCGGCAAGGTCAGCGTGATCGGCGCCGGCATGAAGACTCACCCGGGCGTCGCCGGCAGGACGTTCGCGACCCTGGCGGAACTGGGCGTCGAGCCCGAGATCGTGAGCACCTCCCCGATCAAGATCGCGTGCTTCGTCGACCGTGAGCGCGTCGAGGACGCGGTTCGTGCGTTGCACGCCGCGTTCGAGCTCGACGCCGAGGAGGCGGTGCGTGCCCACGACTAGGGTCGGCGTCGTCGGTGCCACGGGCGCCGTCGGGACGGTGACGCTCGGGCTCCTCGCTGAGCGCGGGTTCGAGGACGTCCATGCATTCGCGTCTGCACGATCGGCTGGAACGCAGGTGCAGTTCGGCGAACGCTCGCTGACCGTCGAGGAAGCGACGCCGGGGGCACTGGCCTCTGCGGGCCTCGATCTCTGCTTCTTCTCGGTCGGGACCGGGCCGAGCTCGGAGCTCGTGCCGCCGACGGCCGAGGCCGGCACGACGTGCATCGACAAGTCCGACGCGTTTCGCCTGACCGACGGCATCCCACTGGTCGTCGCCGGCGTCAACGACGAGTCCATCGACGGGGGACCGATCGTCGCCAACCCGAACTGCTCGGCGATCCAGCTCGCCTGCATCCTGAAGCCGCTGCACGACGCTGCCGGCCTGCGTCGAGTGCGGCTCGCGACCTACCAGTCGATGTCAGGCGCGGGCGATGCCGGAATCGAGCGGCTTCGTGGGGTCGAGCCGATGCAGGCCGACCTGGCGATGGACTGGGAGCTGGAGGGCGACGAGTTCAGCGAGGAGTCGAAGCTCCGGGCGGAGACCCGGAAGATCCTCGGCCTGCCCGATCTTCCCATCCAGGCGAACTGCATCCGGATCCCGGTGCTCGTGGGCCACGGGCAGGCGATCTGGGTCGAGACGGACGAGCCGCTCTCGCCCGAGGAGGCGCGCTCGATCCTCGGCAGGGCACCGCACGTCGCCCTCGAGGACTACCCGACGCCCGGCTCCGCGGCCGGCCGAGACGAAATCCTGGTGGGCCGAATCCGCCAGGACTCGACCGAGCCGAACGGCCTTGCGCTCTGGACGGTGAACGACAACCTCCGCAAGGGCGCAGCCCTGAACGCGATCCAGGTCGCAGAGCTGATCCTGGCCCGCGCGCCCGTCTCGGCCTAGCCCCTTTCGGCCGGGGCACCGCCCCAGCGGCCGCGTCCCGGTGCCAGGCACGGAGCCACGGCCGCGGGGGACAATCGGCAGCCTGGGGACGGAGGTCCTGACCAATCGGCGGCACCGCGACTTCGCCCCACTGGACGTGTCCTGGTGCCAGGCACTGGGACACGGCCGGAAGGGCTAGGGGCGGCGCGGGACCGGGGACGGTTCTGGCTCGAGCGCCTCTTTGACGACTCGGAACAGTTTCGCTCGCTTGCCCTCCTCCGCGAACACGAGGCCCCCCAACTCCAGCCGCGCAAGCTCGACGCGGCCGAGGCGCTGCACCGTCTGGAACCCGAAGTCGGCGAGGAAGTCGCTCGGGAAGACGGTCCGGTGGATCAGGAAGCGCTGCTCGGTGGACTCCCCCTCGACGTAGCGATACGCGAACGCTTCGAGCGCCTTGCCGCCGCGCTCCCGGACGTCGGCGATCGCCGAGAGGAAGAGCGATTGCATGACCCACTGCGCCGAGCCCTCGACGAGGTACGCGCAGGTGATCAGAACGGCGTCGTCTGACGGAGGCCCGGCGGGAAGTGCCTCGGCGCGTGGAAAGAGCTCCGACGGCCCGTACTGCATCGACCCGAGCACCCGGCCGTCGTCGTCGACGTACATGGTCCCCCACGCCCCCCAGTCGTCCTCTGCCTTCTCGATCCACTTCCGCTTCGAGGCTCGGCGCCCCGGCTTCGACTGCCAGAAGACGCAGTCGTGGCAGACGGTCGGCGCGCTCGGCAGTGTCGCGCCGGTCAGATCCGGAAGCCGAGTAGTCATGCTTCCGAGTGTAGGACGAGCTCGGTAGCGGCAGGTCTCGCGAAGAACCTGAACGGGACGAACGTCGTGCCGAGGCCGGCCGAGACATGCAGCACCCCGCCGGGCCGCTCGTAGAGACCCTGAACGTACGTCCACCGCAGATGCGCGAGCCGCAGGCGGCCCCCGGGGTACGGCACGGTGATCTGACCCGCGTGGAGATGTCCGGCCAGGACGAGGTCGAAGCTGCCCGGCTCGAGGCGATCGACGACGGCCGGGAAGTGACAGAGCAGGATCCGGAGATCGGCGCCTTCGTCCACGAGGCGCCCGGGGTGCGCTCTGCCGTGGCGGTAGGAGCGCGGGTCGATGCCGACGATCTGCACGCGGCGACCCCGGATCTCGAGGGTCTCACCCTCGTCGGCCAGCAAGCGCGCCGGCGCCAGGTCGGACAGCTCCACGGGGAGCGAGAACGGATCCTTCGTGGCCGCGAAGTCGTGGTTTCCGAGCACGGCGTAGGCGTTCGGAAGCCTCGCCAACAGCTCTCGGAGCCTGGCCTCGCCTCGAGGGCGCGAGAGCAGGTCACCGGTGATCAGGGTCAGATCCGGCTGCCGCTCCTCCACCCACTCGACCGCGCGCTCCACGGCGCCCGATCCGCGCGAGGGAACGCCGAGGTGGAAGTCCGAAAGATGCGCGATCCGCAGGCCGTCGAGCGCCGGAGGCAGGCGTCGGAGTCGGACCGGCAGCGTCTCGAGCCGCACCCACCCGGCCTCGAACCAGCCCCAGCCGGCGGCTGCTGCCCCCGCCCCGGCCAGCCCGAGTAGGGCGGCAGGAATCAGGCCTGGAGCTTCTCGAGCACGGGCGTCATCGGCACGACGTGACGCTTGAACTTCAGCTCCGAGTCCTCCAGGCCGGCCGCGACTCCGATCAGCTGCGAGAGGTGCAGGATCGGCATCTGGAAGCTCCGGCCCGTCGAGGCCTCGAGCTTCTGCTGCCAGGCGTCGAGCGAGAGATGGCACAGCGGGCATGGGGTGACCATCGCGTCGGCACCCGCCTCCATCGCCTGCTCGATCGGCTGGATCAGCTCGGCGAGCGCCGTCTCCTCGCGAGCCTGGATGATCGGGAAGCCGCAGCACTTGATCTTCGCCGGGTAGTCGACCGGCTCGCCGCCGCAGGCCTGGATGATCGCCTCGAGCGACCAGGGCCGGTCGGGGTCCTCGAAGCCGAGCAGCTTGGACGGGCGCAGGATCTGGCAGCCGTAGAACGGCGCGATCTTCAAGCCCTTGAGCCCCTTGTGCGCCGCCTGCTTGAGCGCCTCGTAGCCCTCGCCCTCCGCGATCATCCACAAGAGGTGCTTGACCTCGATGCCGCCGGAGTACGGCGGCACGCCGACCGCCTCGAGGTTGCGGTTGACGCGCTCGCGGAGCTCGTCGTCCTTCTGCAGCTGGAGATTCGCCTGGCGCAGGTTCAGCGTGCAGACGTTGCAGACCGTCATCAGCGTGTCCGAGCCGGTCGCCTCGCCGTACGCGAGGATCCGCGCATTCAGGTGAAGGTAGTAGTCCGGCTCCGCCTCGTGGATGTCGCCGGCGCCGCAGCACGTGACCGACTCGAGCTCCTCCAGCTCGATGCCCACACGCGGCGCGAGCGCCTGGGTTGCGCTGTCGAGCTCCTTCGCCGAGAGCGCCGCAAGGCAGCCCTTGTAGTACGCGACCTTCGTCATTCGGCTCCCTTTCGCGGACGTTCTCCGGGCGTGATGTCGGCCTGGGCGCGATGGCCCCAGCCGGCCGCGCTCCCTTCGGGATTCTCCTCGGAGAGCTTCGCGAGCGCGCGTTCTCCCTGGACGATGCCCAGCGCGCCGCGGCGCCCCTGGTGCCGAACGATGTCGTAGAGCGCGCGCGCCTCCGTGATGTTCTCCGCGACGTGCGGCGGGAACGGCAGCGGCACTTTCCCGTGGCGGAAGAGCTTGAGCGCGAACTTGGTCTGCTTGATCGCCTCGACGACACCCTGCGTCTTCGGGACGAGCTCGGTCTCGCGCAGCCAGCCCGTCGTCTTGGCCGAGGTGACGAACCACTTGGCGTGCTTCGCACCCATGTCGTGGTCGATCCCGTGCTTGATCGACTCGGCGCCGAGCTTGGCGATCGCGTCGCGCGGATCGACGCCCTTCGGGCAGCGCTCGTTGCAGAAGTAGCAGCGGGTGCAGTCCCAGATCCCGTGCTCCTCGTTCAGATCGTTCAGCCGCTCGACGGCGGCCTGGTCGCGCGGGTCCCCGACCATCCGGAATCCCTTCGCGAGCGCCGCAGGCCCGAGGAAGTCGGGATCGGACTCCATCGAGTTGCACTCGGAGACGCAGCAGCCGCACATGATGCAGAGCGCCTCCTTGTGGATGACGTTCATCGCCTGCTGGGACACGATGCGCTCCCGCTCGTCGACCTCGTCGTACCCGGGATCGAGCCAGGGCTTGACCGAGCGAATCTTGTTCCAGAACGGCCCCATGTCCACGACGAGGTCGCGGATGATCGGCAGGTTCCCCATCGCCGAGATCACCGGGACATGGCCGCGGTCGACGATCGGCTTCATCCGCTCCTTGCAGGCGAGGACGGCGGCGCCGTCCATCCGCATCCCGCACGAGCCGCAGATCATCATCCGGCAGCTCTTCCGGTAGGCGAGTGACCCGTCGACCTTGTCCTTGATCAGGTCGAGCACGTCCAGCAGGCAGGACCACTCGGGCGCCTCGATCTCGTAGTCGCGGAGCTCGCGCTCGCCGGTGGAGGCGTCGAAGCGCCAGATCTTCAGCGCGACGGTCATGGTCGCGTGCTCGCTGCGAACGAAGTCGTCGGTCACGCTCATCGGCTCAGTACGTCCTCTCCTGAGGCTTCCACTTGGTCATCGTGACCGGTTTCCAGTCGAGCTGAACCTTCCCCTGCGAATCGAGTGTCGTCAATGTGTGCTTGAGGAAGTTCACGTCGTCGCGATCGGGGTAGTCGTGTGGCCGCGCATGCGCGCCACGGCTCTCCTTTCGGGCCAGGCCCGCGACGATCATGCACTGCGCGAGGTCGAGCATGAATCCGAGTTCGAGCGCCTGCGTCAGGTCGTTGTTGAAGATGTCGCCCTTGTCGTCGACGACGACCCGGGCGTAGCGCTCCTTCAGGCCCTCGACGATCCGCCCCTGCTCGAGCATCTGCTCTTCCCGGCGGAAGACGCCGAAGTTCACGTGCATCGTCTTCGCCAGCTCGTCGCGGATCCCCCACGGCCGCTCACCGTCGGTGCGGGCAAGGAGCTCCTTGAGCTCGCGTTCCGTGTCGGCCTCGATCGACGGCGGGACGCTCACGGTCGTGTGAGTCAGAGCCCACTCCGCAGCCGCGCGCCCGGCCCGCTTCCCGAAGGTGATCGTCTCCATCAGGGCGTTCCCGCCGAGACGGTTGGCACCGTGGACCGAGACGCACGCGCACTCGCCTGCGGCGTAGAGGCCGGTCACGTTCGTCAGGCCGTCGATGTCCGTGTCCACGCCGCCCATGTGGTAGTGAGCCCCCGGCCGGACCGGGATCGGCTCGTAGATCGGGTCGACGCCGGCATAGGTGATCGAGAGCTCGCGCGTCCCGTGCAGCCGGTCGTTGATCTTGTCCGCTCCCAGGTGCCGGAGGTCGAGGAGGACGTTGCCGTCGATCCCCCGCCCCTCGTCGATCTCCGTCTGCTCGGCCCGGGAGATGACGTCTCGGCTCGCCAGCTCCATCGCGTTCGGCGCATAACGCTCGAGAAAGCGCTTGCCTTCGGAGTTGAGGAGATAGGCGCCTTCGCCGCGGCAGCCTTCCGTGATCAGGATCCCGGTCGGCGCCAGCGTCGTCGGGTGGAACTGCATCATCTCCATGTCCTCGAGCGGGACCCCGACTCGAAGCGCCATGGACATGGCGTCTCCGGTGCACGCGTAGGCGTTCGTGGTGCCCGTGTAGAGCCGTCCGGCACCTCCCGTGGCCAGGATCACGGTCTTGGCGCCGATCGTCTTCAGGCCGCCGTTCAGGAGGTCCCACGCGATCACGCCCTGGCAGCGGTCGTCGTCGATGACGAGCTTCCAGGCGAAGAACTCCTCGTAGGTGGGGATGTCCCGCTTCATCACCTGCTCGTAGAGGACGTGAACGAGGACATGGCCGGTGATGTCGGCCGCGTAGGCGGTGCGCGGCTCGCCGGCGGCGCCGAACGGGCGCTGCGCGATCCGGCCGTCGTCGGTCCGGAGAAGACGGCACCCCAGTTCTCGAGCTGGTAGACGTCCTCGGGCGCCTCGTTGCAGAGGATCTCGATCGCATCTTGATCGCCGAGGTAGTCCGAGCCCTTCACGGTGTCGAACGCGTGCTTCTCGGGGTCGTCCTCGGAGGCATTCCCGAGCGCCGCGTTGATCCCGCCCTCGGCCGCGCCCGAGTGGCTGCGGACCGGGTGGATCTTGGACAGGAGCGCCACGTCGGCCCCCTCGTCGGATGCCTCGATGGCTGCGCGCATTCCCGCGCAGCCGGCACCAACGACGAGCACGTCGTGCGTCGCTTCCACTAGCGCTGGACGCTATACGACGCCCGTCACGTCCGGCGTCGTAACGATTGGGGCAATGGACGCTATGGGCAGCGTTTCTTGCGCTCGATCTTGATGCAGCGGTCGCGGCCAGGCCCGCCGTCGCCCTGGTCCCGCCCCGCGCCGCCGTCGAGACGGTCCGCGCCCGAGCCACCGGCAAGGCGGTCGTTCCCGGCCTCGCCGCTCAGCTGGTCGTTGCCGCCGAGACCGGTCAGGGAGTCGTTTCCCCCGCCACCCGAGAGCGCGTTGCGACCGTTCGAGCCACGCAGGACGTCGGCGAAGCGAGAGCCCTCGGCGTTCTCGATCGACGTCAGTCGGTCGGTCCCCCAGCCGGTCGCCGTTCTCGCGCCGAGATCGACCCGGACGCGCTGGGGCGCCCCGAAGAGGCCGGTGTCCTGCCCCGCTCCGCCGTCGATCTGGTCGTTGCCGGCGTCGCCGTCGAGCAGGTCGTTGCCTCCAAGCCCCAAAAGCCTGTCGTTGCCGCCGCGGCCGTCCAGCAGGTTCTCCTTGGCGTCGCCGGACAAAACGTCGTCGTGCGGCGATCCGACGACCGAGTCGATCCCGACGACGGTGTCCGTGCCCCAGCCGGTCGCCGTGCCGAGCGCGAGGTCGACGGTGATCGGCCCCGGAGCCTCGAGGTAGACGGCGAGCGCCACCACGACGTCGCCGGGGTCGTAGCGATCGTCCCCGCCTTCGCCTGAGAGCGCGGCGATCAGTCCGTTGCCGGCTTGCAGGACGTCGTTCCCCTCACCGCCGCAGATCACGTCGGTCGCGAACCCCTCCGGACCGCCGTTGAGGGTGTCGTCACCGCCAAGTCCGACGATGACGTCGTCGCCATCCGTGCCGGTCAGGACGTCGTTGCCTTCGGTGCCGATGATCGTGGGCGTCTCACCGAGGCACTTGGGAATCGGCGTTTGCGCGCCCGCGCCGGCAGCGAAGAGAAGGAGAAGGGTGGCGCCGGCTGCGAGGAGCCGAAGAGCTCGTTCCACGATGAGAGCTGAGCCGCCAGGCCGCGCTGGGCGGCGCCAGGCGTCGTCCTCGGCCGCGCCCATATCTATGGATATGAACGCGGCCTGCGTCCGGGCCTGGCATCCACCCATCGCGCCCCGGCGACGAGCTACATCCTGAAACGAGCTCTTAGACGTGAGGCCCAGCCTCGACGACCGAATCTCCCGCGTCCCCGGCGAACTGCTCGAAGTTGGCCCGGAACATCCGCGCGAGATCACGAGCTTTGCGGTCGTAGGCCTCCGGGTCGCTCCAGGTCGAGCGGGGATCGAGGAGCATCGAGTCGACGCCCGGTACCGCGACCGGCACATCGAACCCGAACAGCTCGTCCGTCCGGTATTCGACCCCTTCGAGCTCGCCGGAGAGGGCGGCTTTGAGCAGCGCGCGGGTCGCCTTGATGGGCATCCGCTCACCCTCACCGAAGGGCCCGCCGGTCCAACCCGTGTTGACGAGCCAGACCGAGACGTGCGGGTGCTGCTCGAGCTTCTCGCCCAGCATGCGCGCGTAGACGGAGGGAGGCTGCGGCAGGAAGGGCGCACCGAAGCACGCGGAGAACGTCGGCTGCGGCTCCTTGACCCCGATCTCGGTTCCGGCCAGCTTGGCCGTGAAGCCGGAGAGGAAGTAGAACATCGCCTGCTCGCGGGAGAGGCGCGCAATCGGCGGCAGGATCCCGAAGGCGTCGGCCGTCAGGAAGACGACGGCGCTCGGATGCCCGGCTCTCTTCGCGGGAAGCGCGTTGGAGATCTGCTCGAGCTTGTAGGCCGCGCGCGTGTTCTCGGTCTTGGAGTCGTCGTCGAGGTCGAGCACGCCGCGCTCGTCCATGACCACGTTCTCCAGCACCGTGCCCCAGCTGCGGGTCGTCTTGTGGATCTGCGGCTCGGCTTCCGGCGACAGGCGGATCACCTTCGCGTAGCAGCCGCCTTCGATGTTGAAGATGCCCTCCTCGCTCCAGCCGTGCTCGTCGTCCCCGATCAGATGCCGCTCGGGATCCGCCGACAGCGTGGTCTTTCCCGTCCCCGAGAGGCCGAAGAAGACCGCGACTCTGCCGTCGTCGTCGACGTTGGCCGAGCAGTGCATCGGGAGGATGTCGTCGAGGGGGAGACGGTCGTTCATGAGCGTGAAGATCGACTTCTTGATCTCGCCGGCGTAGAAGGTGCCTCCGATCAGCACCTCCATCCGGCCGGGATGCAGGACGACGAACGTCCCGCTGCGCGTGCCGTCCTCCTCCGGGTCGGCCTCGACCGCAGGTGCGTGGAGGACGAGCGCCTGCGGCTCGTGCTCGGCCAGCTCCTCCTCTGTCGGGTCGATGAAAAGCGTCTTCGCGAAGAGCGCGTGCCAGGGGCTGTAGGTGATCACGCGGAGCGGGAGCCGGTGCGCAGGATCGGCGCCGGCGAAGGCGTCGACGACGTAGATGTCCTGGTCGGAGAGGAACGAGGTGATCTTTCCTCGAGGCCCTCGAAGCTGTCCTCGCCGAGCTCCTGGTTGACCTTGCTCCACCAGATCCGGTCCTGCGAGCCCGGCTCGCGCACGATGAACTTGTCGTTCGGGGAGCGACCGGTGTGGATGCCCGTATCGACCACGAGCGGGCCGCCCTCCGCGAGCGCGCCCTCGTCCCGCTTGAGCGCATGCGTGTAGAGGAGGGCGACGGTCGGGTTGTGGTGCACGGCTCCGCCCGGCTCGATGCCGTGCTCGCTCAGGTCGACTTGTCCGCGGACGTCCTCGATGATTGCCATGTTTTGACTGCCTTCCCGGCCTTTGGCCGGGCTCAAACAGGCTGCATATCGTATGACAATGGACGTACGACCGCCCGACCCGCCACTTGGAGACGGTGTCGTGACGCTCCGACCCTGGGGCGAGGAGGGCGACGTCCAAGCGATCACGGCCGCCTGCAACGACCGCTCGATCGCCGAGTTCCTGGACCTGATCCCGTCGCCGTACACCGAGGATGACGCGCGCGACTACATCGAACGGACGCGTCAGGGCTGGGCCGAGGGAACGACGTCGAACTTCGCCGTGCTCGTCGACGGAGCGGCGGTCGGCTCGATCGGCATCACCTGGCTCGAGCCCGAGCAGGGAGTGGCGGAGGTTGGCTACTGGATCGCACCCGAAACGCGCGGGCAGGGGACCTGCACCCGCGCGGTGAGACTGGTCTCGCAGTGGGTGCTCGAGCGACCTGGGATGGAACGGCTCCAGCTCCGGGCCGACGAGGAGAACGGCGCGTCGAGGAAGGTGGCCGAGAACGCCGGCTTCACGCAGGAGGGGATCCTGCGCTCGAGCCGCTACAACCCGCGGCTGGACCGCCGGATCAACTTCGTCATGTACTCACTCCTGCGCAGCGAGCTCTAGTCGTGCGCGGCGGGCACCCAATCGGGCCCGCCCCAGGAGAGATCGAACGGGTAGTCGTGGATCACGTGTGCCCAGAGCAGCCAGGCGATCCAGCGAGTGGTGCCGTAGAAGAAGCTCGCCCGGTAGAGCGCGAGGAGGGCCGTCTCAGGCAGCCGCCTGCCCGCCCAGCCCCAGAAGCGGGGGTCGGCCTTCACGATCACCTCGTGGAAGTACTCGCGCTTGAGGATCCGCCAGGAGAGCAGCCCGTACGCGATCCAGACTCCGTCCCAGACGAAGCCCAGGCCGCTGAAATACGCACCGGCGTCGGTTAGCCGGTCCGTCTGGCCTGCGTACGCCCAAGCCCCGATGCCGAACGTCTCGGTCGAGAAGGGGAAAGCGAGCATCGTCCCGATCGTGTCGCCCACGTCCGTCAGGGCGTGAGCCCAGTGTCCTAAGAGGAAGCTGAACGCCCAGACCCGGCTGCGGGTGAGGAGCAGGATCGCCGCGGCGACGACGACGCCGAACGCCAGCGAGTGGGTGAAGCCGACGCCGGGCCAGCCGCGGTGGAACTGCACGGGATCGTCGGCCTTGACCTCGATCCCGAAGACGTTGATCCCGTACACGAACCACTTGCTGAACATGTCGGGCGAGTAGGAGCCGATGACGAGCGGGACGATCGCGACCTTGCCGCCGAGATGGCGCTGGATCGCGTACGGCTCGAGATCGTGAGCGGCCCAGCTCATCGCAGGCGGCGCACCACGGCCGGGAGGATCCAGACGGCCAGGAAGAGAAAACCGGCGCCTTCGACCCACGAGAGCAGCGCGTCGGGCCAGAGCAGCCCCAGCGCGACGTAGGCGACCCCGGCGGCGACGTAGAGAGCGACTTCTCTCACCGCTCGTCGCCGGGGCTCAAGCAGGACGCGACCTTCACGGGCGCGAATCCTGCCTGGATGGAGACTCAAACGGCGATCGATCGGTTCCTCGCCAGTCCGGCGCTCGCGAAAGCGACCCGGCGGGCCTACGGCGCGGACCTCGCCGAATTCGGCTCGTGGCTCGGTGCGCAGTCCGCATCGGTCGACGACGTGGACGCCAGGCTTCTGGCCGCCTACGCCGCCGAGCTGGGCGCGGCGCGGCCGGGCAGGACACCGAGCAAGCTCGCCCCCGCCACCATCGCGCGCAGGCTCGCTGCCGTCCGCGCCTTTCTCCGCTTCACGCTCGGCCCCGCGAGAGTCCCGGACGTCAGGCTCGCGCCACGGCGCCCGCGCCGCCTGCCGGAATCGCCGAAGCCGGAGGAGGTCGACGCCGAGCTCGCGCGCTTCGACACCGACGACCCGCTCGCCGTCAGAAACCGCGCCCTCGCCGAGATCGTCTACTCCGCCGGGCTCCGCAGCCAGGAGGCGGTCGACCTGGACCTCGCCGACGTCGAGTTCGAGCAGGAGTCGGTACGCGTTCGGGGCAAGGGTGGCAAGGAGCGAGCGGTGCCGCTGGGCGAGGAGGCGGCCTACTGGGTCGCGCGCTGGCTTCAGGTCCGGCCGCAGTTCGCCCGCGGCGCGCAGAACGCCCTCTTTCTCTCCGCCCGCGGAAAGCGGCTAGACACGAGCACGTTGAGGAAGCTCCTCCCCCACCCGCATCGCTTCCGCCATGCCTTTGCGACCCACCTGCTGGAAGGCGGCGCCGACCTACGGACGATCCAGGAGCTGCTCGGCCACAGCTCGCTGTCGACCACCCAGGTCTACAGCCACGTCGACGGGAAGCGGCTTCGCCGCGTCTATGACCGAGCGCACCCGCGATCCTGAGCTCGAGGGCTTCCTCGCCCTCTCGGCCGCTCGACTGGCGCCGCGCACCGTGGAGGCGTATCGCCGCGACCTCTTCGCCCTCGCCGACTGGCTGGAGCGCAGCCCGGCGACGGTGACGACCGAAGAGATCGAGCGCTACCTGGCCGAGCTTCGCGCAGCCGGCCTCTCCGGCGCGACGATCGCCAGGCGCGTCGCCTCGCTCCGTTCTCTGTTCCGCCACCTCGTCCTCATCGGGGCCGCCGACACCAACCCGGCCGCCGACCTCGACCTGCCGAGAAGAACGCGCCGCCTACCGCGCGCCCTCTCCCCGTCCGAGGCGGAGCGCCTGATCGAAGCCGCTGCGGGGACGACGCCACGCTCGCTCAGGGACTGCGCGCTCGTCGAGCTCCTCTACGGTGCGGGCCTGCGGGTCGGCGAGGCCGTCGGCCTCGACAAGGGCGGCGTCGACCTCGACCAGCGCCTCGTCCGGACGATCGGCAAGGGCGGGAAGGAACGAGTCGTCCCGGTTGGACGGCAGGCCGTCGAGGCGCTTCGGCGCTACCTGAGCCGCGGCCGGCCCCACCTCGATCGGCGCCACCGCTCGGAGCTCTTCCTGAACGCGCAGGGAGGCGCGCTGACAAGGGCCGGAGCCTTCCTGATCCTGCGCAAGCTCGCCGCGAAAGCGGGCCTCGAGCCGGAGCGTGTCCACCCCCATCTCCTCCGCCACTCCTTCGCGACCCACCTACTCGAGGGAGGCGCTGACCTACGGAGTGTTCAGGAAATGCTCGGACATGCCGATCTGGCTACTACGGAGCTCTACACACACGTAACGGATCGGCGCCGTCGGGAGTTGTACTACCAGGCCCACCCCCACGCGAGACGAAAGACGAGATGAACCAGCTCACACCGGAAATGACACTCCTCCTCGCATCCTCGACCGGCGTAGGGGTCCTGATGATGAGAGCGGGCATCGAGAAGAAGATGCTCGAGTGGCGCCGCCGAGAGCGGATCTGCGCCGGATGCGGCAAGCACTTGAGCCGCCCGGTCTGCACCTGCGCCTCGTCGTAACTACTTCGCGCGACCCTTCTTCGTCAGCATCGCCGCGGCCCTCTTGGCCGTCTCGCGTAGCTCCTTGTCCTGCTCGTCGTCCTCGGCCATCCCTTCGAGCATCGTGATCGTGTCCCGATGGGGTGAGCCGTTCTTGAGGACGAGGATCGCAAGCCGGCGGACGGCCGCATTCGTGTCGTGCGCCGCGAGGTTGTGGAGGAGCGAGCGGTCGGCGTTGACATCTCCAGGGTGGTCCCTGGACATGAGCTCGAGCGACAGGAGTGCGGAACCGCGGCTGGCCGGGCTCTCGTCTTCGAGACCTCGCCGAAGGAGCTCGAGCTTCTGCCGATAGCGAAACTGGCCGATCGCCCGATAGGCCAGCGCTCGGTCGCGGAAGTCCTTGCTGCGAGCCGCGCCCTCGATCTCGTCCTGCCACTTGGTGCGCATCTCGGCGAGCTCGCGCTCGGCGCCCCGCTCGGCCAGCGCGGCCGCCTCGCTCGCCGCTGTTCCGAGATCAGACAGTGGAGAGCGACCGCGGCGCGGGCCCGATGTACTCAGCCGACGGCCGGATCAGTCGGCCCGTGCGCTTCTCCTCGAGGATGTGGGCGGACCAGCCCGCGACCCGCGAGCAGGCGAACATCGCCGGCGTCAGATCCGGAGGAACCTCGGCGGCGTCGAGCAAGACCGCGGAGTAGAACTCGACGTTCGTGGCGATGACGTAGTCCGGCTTCCGCTGGTGCAGCTCGGCGAGCGCAGCAACCTCTAGCGCCTCGGCCACTTCGAGACGGGGTGATCCGATCTCCTGAGCGGTGCGCTTGAGGATCTGCGAACGGGGATCCTCGGCCCGGTAGATGCGGTGGCCGAAGCCCATGATCTTCCCCTTGCTGTCGAGCAGCTCCTTGACGTAGCCCTCGGGATCCCCGGTGCGGGCGACTTCGTCCAGCATCGGCAAGACGCGGGCGGGCGCGCCGCCGTGGAGCGGCCCGCTCAGGGCGCCGACGGCGGCGGACATCGCCGCTCCGCAATCCGCTCCGGTGGAGGCGGTGATCCGCGCGGTGAACGTCGAGGCGTTGAGGCCGTGCTCGGCCGTGCAGATCCAGTAGGTGTCGATCGCCTTGACGTGGTCGGGGTTCGCTTCGCCGCGCCAGCGGAGCAGGAACTTCTCGGCTGCCGTGTCGCCCTGCTCGACGACGTCGTCCGGCGCCGGCTCCCGGCCGTCGTGGACGGCCGCCGACTTCGCGACGACGGACATCATCTGGGCGGAGAGGCGGGCCAGATCGTCCCGCGCCTGATCGTCGTCGATGTCGACCAGCTTCTGCAGGCCCCATTCGCTGGAGAGGTGGGCTGTCTCGGCCTGGAGGTCGGACGGCGCGTTGCCGCTCAGGTGCTTGGGCTCGTAGGGCTCCGGCTCCGGCATCCCCGGTTCGGGATTCCCGTCGACGAGCAGGCCCCAGACTTTCTCGTACGGGAGGTTCCCGACCAGCTCGTCGATGTTGACACCGCGGTAGCGGAGAGCGCCGCCCTCTTTGTCGGGCTCCGCGATCTCCGTCTGGATGGCGACGACGCCCTCCAGGCCTGGCTTGAACTCACCCATCGGCCGCAGAATGTACCCCGAAGCGCTTGTGGCGAATCGGTAGAGTCGCCGCCGGATGGCCCACAGAGTCACTCTCATCCCCGGCGACGGCATCGGCCCCGAGCTGACCGAGGCGACCCGCCGCGTGCTCGAAGGGACGGGAGTGGAGTTCGAATGGGACGTTCAGTACGCCGGAACCGACGTCATGGCCGAAAACGACGGCGACCCGCTTCCCGAGCACGTCCTCGAGGCGATTCGGCAGACGGGCGTGGCCCTCAAGGGCCCGATCACGACCCCGGTCGGCGGCGGCTTCCGCTCGGTGAACGTCGGCCTCCGCAAGGCGCTCGACCTCTACGGGCAGGTGCGGCCGTGCAAGAGCTACGAAGGAGTCCGCTCCCGTTTCGATGACGTCGACCTGATCCTGATCCGGGAGAACACCGAGGACCTCTACGCCGGCATCGAGTACGAGCAGGGCACGACGGAGGCCGAGGAGCTGATCGACTGGATCGAGGCGCACGGGGGCAAGCTCCGCCACCGGGACGCCGGGATCTCGATCAAGCCGCTGTCGGTCAGCGGCACCCGGCGGATCGTCGAATTCGCGTTCGACTACGCGCGGAAGAACGGCCGGCGCAAGGTCACGGCCGTGCACAAGGCGAACATCATGAAGTTCACCGACGGGCTCTACCTGCGCGTCGCGCAGGAGGTGGCCGCCGAGAACGCCGACATCGAGTTCGACGAGCGCATCGTGGACAACATGTGCATGCAGCTCGTCCAGCGGCCCGAGGAGTACGACGTCCTCGTCTGTCCGAACCTCTACGGCGACATCGTGTCCGACCTCTGCGCCGGGATGATCGGTGGCCTGGGCATGGCCCCGGGCGGCAACTTCGGCGAGAGCATCGCCATCTTCGAGCCCACCCACGGGTCGGCCCCGAAGTACGCGGGCCAGAACAAGGTCAACCCGATGGCGCAGATGCTCTCCGGCGTGATGATGCTCCGCTACCTCGAGGAGAACGACGCAGCCGACCGCCTCGAGAGCGCGATCGCCGACGTCATCCGCGAGGGGCGAAGCGTCACCTACGACATGAAGCCGAGCCGCAACGACCCGACCGCCGTCGGAACGAGCGATGTCGCCGACGCGATCATCGAGAAGCTGGGAGTCCCGGTTGCGTAGGAAGGTGACGGTCGTCGGCGCCGGGAATGTCGGCGCCACCTGCGCCCAGGTGCTCGCGAGCGGTGACTACTGCGACGTGGCTCTGGTGGACATCAAGGAAGGGCTCGCCGAGGGCAAGGCGCTGGACATCAACCAGGCCGGCGCTGTGCTCGGCTACGAGCCTCGGGTCACCGGGTCGACCGAGTACGAGATCACCGCAGGCTCGGACGTCGTCGTGATCACCGCGGGGGTTCCGCGGACCGGCGACATGAGCCGCGACGACCTGGTTGCGACGAACGAGAAGATCGTCGGCTCCGTCACGGAGCAGGTCGTCGGACAGTCGCCCCACGCGAT
>CAVWHA010000003.1:0-106890 GCA_963754715.1 uncultured Actinomycetes bacterium
GAGAGGTCACCGCTCGGGACGACGAGCTCGACAAGGTGCTTGGCCTCGAGCTCGGCGCGGACGACTACATCACGAAGCCCTTCTCGATCCGCGAGTTCCGAAGCCGTGTCCGCGCCCTGCTTCGGCGGGCATCCCTGCCGGCGAAGGAGGACCGGCGGGAGAGCGAGAGGATCGAGACCGACGGGCTGGTCGTCGACCCCGCGCGAAGGACCGTCGAGGTCCGCGGCGGCTCGTGCAGCTGACCTACGTCGAGTTCGAGCTGCTCAGGACGCTGGCCGGCAATCCCGGGAGGGTCTTCAGCCGGCGCCAGCTGCTGGAGGCGCTCTGGGGCGATTCTTCGTATCGCGAGCCGAGGACGATCGACGTCCACGTCCGCCACCTGCGCGAAAAGCTCGAGCGTGACGCCAGCGAGCCCGAGTTCATCCTCACCGTTCGCGGGGCCGGGCTACCGCTTCCGGGATCCTGATGCGGCTTCGCACGGTCGGCGTCAAGCTCAGCCTGGCGCTGATCGCGCTCGTTGCGGGGGCGCTTGGCGATCGTCTACGTCGCCGTCGTCCCCACACTCGAGAACCGGCTCGTGGACGGTCGGATCTCCCAGTTGCAGCGCACGGCCGACGCGATCGTCACCGACTACACGCAGGGGGCGGACGACCCGCGACTTCCTGTTCGCAGATTTCGTCTCCGCCGAGAGCCAGTTGCGCGGGGTGCGCGTCACCGTCTACCAGTACCTGCACCGAGACCCCGGTCTTCCTGCGTCGCTCGCCGATTCCCGACGGCTGGGCCAGTCGGAGACCGCGATCCGATTGCCCAACGGGCCGCAGAGCACGGCGAACGAGTCGCGGCGTGGTCGAGCGCGGCCGACCGGAGTTCGCCGAGGTAGCGCGTTCCTTCGGTGGGCTGTACATCCTCCTCGTTTCGGCGCCGATCGACGACACCCTCGAGACCGTGTCGCTCGTCCGCGAGCGCATCCTCGCCGCCGGTCTGATCGCCCTGCTCGCCGCAGCGCTCGTCGGGTTTCCTGCTCTCGAGGTGTTTGCGCGGCGGATCCATCGACTGGAACGCGCAGCCGAGCGGATCGCCGGCGGCCGGTTCGACGAGCCGGTGGTGGACAAGGGCGCCGACGAGCTCGCGGAGCTCGCGGCCGCCTTCGACCGGATGCGCGAGCGCCTGGCGGCGCTCGAACGCGCCCGGCGCGAGTTCATCGCGAACGCGTCGCACGAGCTGCGGACGCCGATCTTCGCCCTCGGCGGCCATGTCGAGCTCCTGACGGACGAAGACATGGACGAGGAGACCCGGCGCGAGTTCCTGGCCGAGATGCGGATCCAGGTCGAGCGGCTCACGAAGCTTGCGACCGACCTGCTCGACCTCTCGCGGCTGGACGCCGGCCGTTTGCACGTGGAAATGGCGCCGGTCGACCTGGCGCGAGATCGCCGGCTCGCTCGTGGCGGAGTTCGGAGGGGTCGGGCGAGGCCGGGATCACGTGCTCCAAGCCGAGCCCGAGCCGGGCGCCACCGCTCTTGCCGACGAGGAGCGAGTGCGGCAGATCGGGCGCATCCTGGTCGAGAACGCGATCCTCCACACCCCGGCGGGCACGGAGATTCGCGCTCACCACCGCGGAAGCGGAGGGAGCGTCGAGTTCGCGGGTCGAGGACAGCGGTCCCGGGGTCCCGGCCGGGGATCAGCAGCAGATCTTCGAGCGCTTCTACCGCGGCGACGGGACGATCGCGTCCGGCTCCGGCCTCGGCCTTGCGATCGCGAAGGAGCTCGCGGCGGTGATGGGCGGCGAGATCGCGCTCGATTCACGGCCCGGCCGCACTGTTTTCACGTTGAAACTCCCCCGCAGCTCCGCTCCGGTGCACGAACCGGAGCCCGCACTGGCCCGGCTAGGGCCGTTTTCACGTGCAAACGCGCTGGCCGTCGGCCACGGCGTGACTACAGTGAGTTGTCCGTGCGCCCGTCCGCCCTTGCAGTCCTCGTGCTCATCGCAGCCAGCGTCGGCGGCCTCGTGTCGGTCGTCGCGGCTGACCGTACGGGTCTGCTCGACGCCGGGACCGAAACGGTGTTCGTCACGGGTTCCGGCGCCGCGCTGCCGGTCGAGCGCGAGATCGAGACACCGGACGGCGCCGCGAAGCCACTTGCCGGAAACAGCTTCGACCCCGCGACGATCTATCAGTCCCGCAGCGGCGGCGTAGTCACCGTCTACGCGTACTTCGACGACCGGCCACCGTCGGAGCGAGCGGCCCAGGGCTCGGGGTTCGTGATTTCGCGCGAGGGCTACATCCTGACGAGCGCCCACGTCGTGACGACGGCCGGCGAGGGCACCAGCGAGGCGAAGGCCGCCGATCGCGTGTTCGTGGGGTTTCGCGACCGCGATCGGGTCGAGGCGGCCGTGGTCGGCTGGGACGTTTTCGACGACGTCAGCGTTCTGAAGGTCGAGCCGGCGGCTCACTCGCTCGATCCGGTTCCGCTCGGGGATTCCAGTCGGGTCGTGGTCGGCGCGCCGGTTGCGGCGCTCGGCAGCCCCTTCGGAAACGAGGGCTCGATCGCGGTCGGGGTCGTGTCGGCGACGAAGCGCTCGATCGACTCACTGACGTCCGGGTACACGGTCGCAGACGCGATCCAGACCGATGCTCCGATCACGCACGGCAACTCCGGCGGGCCGCTGTTCGACGCTCGCGGCCGGGTCGTCGGCATCAACGCCCAGATCAGGAGCGACTCGGGGCAGGCGGAGGGCGTCGGGTTCGCGATTCCGATCAACGCCGCGAAGCGCTCCTTTCGCCAACTGTTGCGGAACGGGCGTGTCGCCTACGCGTACGTCGGTATCAATGCCGAGGATCTGACCCCGACGATCGCCCGGCGCTTCGGCTACTCGGTCGGGCGAGGCGCCGTGATCGCGACGGTCGTGCCAGAGAGCCCCGGCGCGAAGGCGGGCCTCCGCGGTGGAAGCGACCAGCGGCAGCTGAACGGCGTCGAGTTCCGGGTCGGCGGCGATGTCGTCGTCAAGATCGAGAACCAGGCGATCGGAAGCGCGGACGATCTCGTCCGCATGGTGAGCGAGCGGTTGGTACCCGGTCAGGTCGCACGCTTCACGGTGGTTCGAGACGGCCGTCGACTCGTCGTGCCCGTCCGTCTCGGCGAGCGGCCGCGCCGCCCGCAGGTCGATCGCTGACCGGTTTAGCCTGACCGGCTCCGTGGGAATAGGGCGAAGGACCGGAATCATTCCGGTCGAACCTGGTAAAAACTTCCGAATTCATGGCAAACCCGTCCACGACTGCGGCCACGACGAACGGGGGTGCGCCCACCGTTCGCCTGACGATCCCGGCGAAGGCCGAGTACATCACGCTCGTCCGTCTCGCCCTGAGCGGTCTGTCCCAGTCGCGGCAGCTGCCAGACGAGACCCTGGGAGACCTGAAGCTCGCAGTGACCGAGGCGTGCTCGAACTCCGTGCGGCACGCGTACCGGGAGGGCCGCGAGGGCTCGGTCGAAGTGGTCTACGAGCTGCACGCGGACAGACTCGTCGTCGAGGTCTCGGACGAAGGTGAGGGCTTCACGGTTTCCGAGCGTGAGCCCGAGCTGGAGGCCGACGGCGCGTTGCCCGAGGGGGGTCTCGGCATCGCCATCATCAGAGAGCTCGCCGACGAGCTCGAGCTCGGTCCCGGCGATGGTGGGCAGGGATCTCGCCTCCGGTTCGTAAAGTTCATCCAGGCATAGGCCGACAGAGACCGATACTCAAGCCCCGGCCCAGCACGGACCCCTGACACATGCTCCCGATCGTCAACGTCGGAACGAAGGCGCTCGCTGACTACGCGACGATCAGCGGCCGTGGTCTGATGGCCGAGATCCAGCGACTCGCCGGGCCGCTCGAGGGCAAGCGCGTCGCCCATCTGTCGGCGACTGCCTTCGGCGGTGGGGTGGCGGAGATCAACTACACGCTCGTCCCGTTGATGCGGAGCGCCGGCCTCGCGGCCGACTGGCTGATCATCAAGGGGCAGGACGAGTTCTTCAACGTCACCAAGACGATCCACAACGCCCTGCAGGGGAATCCGCAGGGCCTCACCGAGGAGCAGGAGAGGATCTTCCACCGCTACAACGCGGAGAACGCCGCCGAGTTCGACGACTCCGAGTACGACATCGTCATCGTCCACGACCCGCAGCCGGCCGCGATGATCGACCATTTCCCCAATTCGGCGGCGAAATGGATCTGGCGCTGTCACATCGACATCTCGACTCCGAACGAGGACGTTCTCAACTTTCTGCTGCCGTCGATCTCGCGCTACGACGCGGCGATCTTCCACATGCCGCAGTACGTGCCGCGCTCGGAAGACCTGCCCCCGGCGTTCATCTGGCCGCCGGCCATCGACCCGCTGACCCCCAAGAACATGGCGCTGTCACCCGAGGACGCCGCGTACATCGTCGACCAGTTCGGAATCGACGTCGACCGGCTGCTCCTGACCCAGGTCTCGCGGTTCGATCCGTGGAAGGACCCGCTCGGAGTGATCGACGCGTTCCGTCTCGTACGGGAGGCGCATCCGGGGATCCAGCTGGGCCTCGTGGGCTCGATGGCCCATGACGATCCGGAGGGCTGGGAGTTCTACAACCAGACCGTCGATTACGCCGCCGGCGATCCCGACATCTTCATCCTCTCGAACCTCAACAACATCGGCTCCGTCGAGGTCAACGCCTTCCAGGTTCACTCGGCGGCCGTGCTCCAGAAGTCGATCAAGGAGGGCTTCGGCCTGACGGTCACCGAGGGCCTCTGGAAGTCCAGGCCGACGGTCGCAGGTCGCGTCGGGGGCATTCCCTCCCAGATCCAGGACGGCGAGACGGGTTGGCTCGTCGACTCGGTCGAGGAATGCGCGGCGGCCTGCCGCGAGATCCTCGATTCCCCGGACGACGCCAGACGCCGAGGCCAGCGGGGCAAGGAGTACGTACGCCAGCATTTTCTGACCCCCCGGCTCCTGCGCGACTGGCTCGCCCTCTTCAACCGGCTCGACGGTAACGACACCGGCGAGACCGAGCTCGTCACCATCTCGGCTGGCACCGCCTAGAAGCGGCTGAACCGCTCGGTTGCGGCGAATTCGCCCTGGGGTAGGGTGGCGCCGGTGGGCGCGCGCCGGAAGCTGATCGTCGTCTCGAATCGCGGCCCGGTCACCTTTGACCGGGACTCCGACGGTGCGCGGATCGCCAGACGCGGCGGCGGGGGGCTCGTGACGGCGCTGCGGAGCCTGGTCGCGATGCACGACGTCACCTGGATCGCGAGCGCGATGACCGACGAGGAGCGCGTGGTCGCCGCCGAGGCGGACGGACGGGCGATCGACGAGACAGCACGCGACGGCTCGCCCTACCGGCTGCGGCTGGTCGCGCACGAGCCTGCCGCCTACGACTGGTTCTACAACGTGGTCGCGAACCCGACGCTCTGGTTCCTCCAGCACTACCTCTGGAACCTGGCGCAGGCTCCGAATCTCGATCGCGGCCTCCACCATGCCTGGGACGAGGGCTACGTGGCCGTGAACGCGGGCTTCGCCGAGGCGGTGATCTCCGAGCTCGAGGCCGAGCCCGAGGCGGCGGTGTTCTTCCACGACTACCACCTGTATCTCGCGCCCCGATTCGTGCGGACGCGGGTGCCGGACGCCGCGCTCGCCCACTTCATCCACATCCCGTGGCCGCAGCCGGACTACTGGCGCGTCCTTCCGGTGGCCATTCGCTGTGCGCTCCACGACGGACTGCTCGCAAACGACGTCGTCGGCTTCCACACCGACCGGTGGCGCCGGAACTTCCTCCGTTCATGTGTCGACATCGCCGGCGCCGAGGGGAACTTCGTCGACTTCACGGCCGAGTACGACGGCCGGAGGGTGGCAGCCACGAGCCATCCGATCTCCGTCGATCCCAGCGAGTTCGACGAGCTTGCGGCGAGCGACGGCGTTCGGCAGCGCGAGGCGGAGCTGGTCGCGTCACGGCCGGAGTGGCTGGTCCTTCGCGTCGACCGGACGGATCCGTCGAAGAACGTCGTCCGAGGATTCCGGGCGTTCGAGCGCTTCCTGACGGATCACCCCGAGCTTCACGGCCGGGTTGCGATGTTGGCGCTGCTGGACCCGAGTCGTCAGGACATCCCCGAGTACGCCGAGTACCTCGGCGCGATCCAGCGGACGGCCCGCGTCGTCAACGACCGCTTTCAGCGCGAGGGCTGGACGCCGATCGACCTCCGGATCGAGGACGACTTCCTCGCCTCCGTCGCCGCCTACAAGCAGTACGACGTCCTGCTCGTGAACGCGATCTTCGACGGCCTCAACCTCGTCGCCAAGGAGGCCCCGCTCGTCAACGGCCGCGACGGAGTCCTGGTTCTCTCGGAGAACGCCGGCGCGCACGAGGAGCTCAGCGAGTGGGCGCTCACCGTGAACCCCTTCGACATCGCAGGCCAGGCCGAGGCCATCCACGCCGCCATCGAGATGACGTCCGAGGAACGCGCCAGGCGGGCCGACGCGATGCGCACGCACATCCGCGAGCACGATCTCTCCGAGTGGGTCGAGGCGCAGCTCGCGGACCTCGACTCCGCCGCCGCGCCCGCGCGCGCTCGTTCGTGACCGGCTTCTCGCACATCGACGAGGGCGGCGGCGTCCGGATGGTCGATGTCGGAGGCAAGCCGATGTCACGGCGGCGCGCGAGCGCCCGGGCGCGAATCGAGATGAAGCCCGAGACGGCCGCCCGGCTCGCCGAGCTGCCCAAGGGCGACGCATTGACCACCGCGCAGGTGGCCGGGGTAATGGCGGCCAAGCGCACCAGCGACCTGATTCCTCTGTGTCATCCGCTTCCCCTTTCGGTGGTGGACGTCTCTGTTGCCATCGTAGAGAACGGTGCGGACGTCACGTCTACAGTCGAGACAACAGCGCAGACCGGAGCGGAGATGGAGGCGCTCGTGGCCGCGACGGTGGCGGCACTCACGATCTACGACATGGCGAAAGCCGTCGACGACTCGATGAGGTTGACCGAGGTACGGCTCCTCGAGAAGACGAAGGAGGAGGTCTGAGAGCCGCCGTCCTGACGATCTCGGACGGCGTTTCGCGCGGCGAGCGAACGGATGAGAGCGGCGCTCTGCTGCAGGAGCTGCTCGAAGGCGAGGGCTACGAGGTTGCGCGCCGCGTCGTGCCCGACGATCGGAGCGAGATCGCTGCTGCGATCGAGGAGCTCACCGACGAGGCCGAGCTCGTGATCACGACGGGCGGGACCGGTGTGGCCCCGCGGGATGTCACTCCGGAAGCGACGGCCTCGGTGGTCGAGCGCCAGGTCCCGGGGCTCGCGGAGGCGATCCGCGCGGATGCCTTCAGCCGCACCCCGCACGGTCTCCTCTCGCGGGGGATCGCCGGCGTGCGCGGCTCCGCGCTCGTGCTGAACCTTCCGGGCTCGCCGGGTGGTTGCCGAGACGGGTTCGCAGTCGTCCACGAAGCCCTTCCGCACGCGGTCCGCCTCGTTGCGGGCGAGGCAGGCGGGCACCGGCAGACGTGAACCCCGCTGACGCATCACCCGGGATCGTTCGTGCGCGCGGGCTCGGCCGGCGCTTCGGCGATCGCCCGATTCTCTCCGGTGTCGATCTCGATCTCGGAGCCGGCGGATTCCTTCTCGTCACCGGGCCGAACGGCTCGGGCAAGACGACGCTGTTGCGGCTCCTCGCCGGTCTGCTCGCGCCGACGTCCGGCACGCTCGAGATCACCCCCGACCGCGCGCCGGATCGGATTCATCGGTCACGAGCCGCTCGTCTACGGGGAGCTGACGCCGCTCGAGAACCTCGATCTCTACGGCCGGCTCTACCGGGTGCCGGAGCGGCGTGAGCGGACCGGAATGCTGCTCGAGCGCTTCGGGCTCTGGGAGGCCCGCGCCAAGCCCGTGTCGTCGCTCTCGCGCGGGATGCTCCAGCGTCTCGCGCTCTGTCGTGCGCTCCTGCACGACCCGGACCTGCTCCTGTTCGACGAGCCGTTCAGCGCTCTCGACAGCGAGGGCGCGGGACTGCTGGACGCCGAGCTCGCCGGCCACGGCGCGAAAACCGTCGTGGTCGCCAGCCATCAGCCCGAACGCCTTGCCGGCTACGCCACCGAACGGCTGGCCCTGGCATGAGCGCGTACTTCGCCGACGTCGCCGCCCTCGCCCGCAAGGATCTGCTCGTCGAGCTCCGCTCCCGCGACACCGTTCCCGCGATGCTGCTCTTCGTCGTCTCGGCGCTCGTGGTCTTCCACTTCGCGCTGCCGGAGGAGAGCTCGCGGCTGGCGGCGAGCGGGATGCTCTGGATCGCGCTGCTCTTCACCGCGTTGCTCGCTCTCGGCCGCGCATTCGTCGGCGAGCGCGAGCAGGCGACGATCGACGGGCTGATCCTCGCTCCATGCGACCGTAGCGCGATCTGGCTCGGGAAGACGCTCAGCATCCTCGCCTTCCTGCTCTTCGCCGAGGCCGTCGCGCTCCCGGCGTTCGCGCTCTTCTACGAGCCGGTCACGTGGGAGCTGGTCGCCGGGCTCGCGCTCGCGAATCTGGGGATCGCCACGGTCGGAACGCTGCTCGGCGCGATGGCGGCCGCGGCACGAGCCCGCGAGCTCCTGCTCCCGCTGCTCTTCCTGCCGGTGGCGATCCCGCTCGTCGTCGGCGGGGTCGGCGCGACCGTCGGGGACGATCCGGGCCGGTATCTGGCCTTCCTCGGCCTCTACGACCTCATCTTTGCGATCCTCTCCTGGGCAAGCTTTGAGTACGTCATTACGGAATAACGGCGCCGCCCTTCTCTCGCTGGTCGCGGCGGCGCTCCTGGTCGCGGGCTTGACGCTCGCGATCTTTTGGGCGCCCGAGGACGCGGACCAGGGGATCAGCCAGAAGATCTTCTACGTCCACGTTCCCGTCGCGCTCACCGCGTACGCCGCGTTCTTCTGGGCGGCGTGGAAGGCACTGCGCCTGCTGTGGAAGGGCGGCGAGCGCTACGACCTCGAGAGCTACACCGCGGTGCACATGGGAGTGATCTTCGGCGTCCTCACGCTCGTCACCGGGTCGATCTGGGCCAAGGTCTCCTGGGGCCACTGGTGGGTCTGGAGCGAGAAGCAATTGACACTGTTCCTGATCCTGTTCCTGTTCTACTCCGCGTACTTCATGCTTCGCTACTCGACCGATCCAGGCCCTCGCCGCTCCCGGACGTCCGCGGTCTACGCGCTCTTCGGCGTCGCGTTGATCCCGGTCAGCTTCATGGCGATCCGCCTCGCCGAAGGCCTGATCCACCCGGTTGTCTTCAAGCGGGACGGGCCTGACATGGACGGCTCGATGTTCCTGACCTTCTGCGTCTGCCTGCTCGGGACGCTGGCGCTCGCCGGCGGCCTCTACCTGCTCGAGCTGAGCGGGAAGAGGGCGGATGCGAGCCTCCGGGAGCTTCGGGAGCGGCTCGCATGAGCTCGGGCGAGAAATACCTCTGGGCGGCGTACCTCGTCCTCTTCGCCGCTGTCCTGCTCTACGTCGTGCTGATCGCGCTCAAGGTCGGGCGCCTCGAGCGTGAGCTTGCCGACCTGGCGCGGGTCGCCCGCGAGCGCGCGGAGGGCTCCGGTGGCTGAGCTCCTCGTCTGGCCGGCGCTGCTCGCCTACAGCGAGGCCGCCGTGGCGTACGCGGGCAACGTCCGCAATCCCCGTCTTTCCTACGGCCGGTTCGCGACCTGGGGCGTGCGCCTCGGCTGGCTCGCGCAGACGGCGCTCCTCGTTTTCGAGGCTCTCGGGGCCGACGGGTTTCCGTGGAGCACCTGGGCGGGATCGCTCAACCTCTTCGTCTGGCTCGTCGTCGGGGCCTATCTGATCTGGGGCTGCAGTCCCCGCTATCGACTGCTCGGGCTCGGCGTCATGCCCCTTGCGGCGGCGCTGCTCGCGGTCTCCTACGTCGCGGGCGGGACAGCGGAGGACGGCGGAGCGGCCTGGGGCGACGTCCTCCTCGTCCTGCACATCGCGCTGGTCCTCGTCTCGTTCGCGGGCTTCACGGTCGCCGGTGGGCTCGCTGCGCTCGAGCTGTGGCAGGAGCGGGAGCTCAAGAGCCGTCCCGCCGGCCTGCTGCGCCACCGTCTTCCCTCGCTCGTCGCACTCGACCGGCTCACGGTCACGACCGTCGCCGTCTCGCTCGCCGCGCTGACGGCGGGAATCGTCCCCGGCCTCGCGCGGCTGCCTGAGCGCGGCCTCGACGTCCTGATTGCCGGCACCCTGGTGCTCTGGGCCCTCGGGGCCTCCGTCCTCTACCTGCGGGTCCGCGCGGGGCGACGGGAGTTGGCCGCCGTGCTCGCGCTCGGTGGAGTCGGCGCGGTCATCGTCCTCCAACTCGGGCTTCTCTTCGCCCACGTCGCATGAGGCTGCTGCTCGTCGGAACCTCGCACCGGCTCGCGCCCGTCGAGGTGAGGGAGCGGGTCGCCCTCGACCCAGAGGGAGAGGCGGCGCTCGCACGCCGGCTGGGGGAGGCCGGCGAGGCCGTGTGTCTCTCGACCTGCAACCGAACCGAGCTCTACCTCGCAGCTGCGGACACCGAGGCCGCCGGCGAGCGGGCGACTGCCGAGCTCGCCGACCTGGGCGGGATCCCGCGGGCGGAGCTGGAGCCCTACCTCTACCGGCTGGAGCAGGAAGCAGCCGCGGCGCACCTGTTCCGCGTCGCCGCCGGTCTCGACTCGCTGATTCCCGGTGAGGGAGAGATCCAGGGCCAGGTCCGCTCCGCATATGAGCGTGGCGCGGTCGGCCCGCTTCTCGACCGGCTCTTCCGTCATGCGCTCCACACCGGCAAGCGCGTGCGCAGCGAGACGGCGATCGGCGAGAGCCCGGCCTCGGTCGCCTCGGCAGCCGCCGCACTCGCCGCGCAGGTCTTCGGCGACCTCGCCGGCCGGCGGATCCTCGTGATCGGTGCGGGCAAGATCGGCGACCTCGCCGCCCGCAACCTCGTGAAACGCGGCGCCAAGCTCTCGTTCGTCGCCAACCGGACGGTCGACCGCGCCTCCTCACTGGCCGATCGCTTCGGCGGCTCGGCCCTACCGCTCGAGAGCGTGGAGCAGGAGCTCGCCCAGGCGGACATCGTCGTCTCGTCGACGAGCGCGCGCGAGCAGATCGTCGCCCGAGAGCAGGTCGAGCGCGCGCTGCCTGCGCGGAAGGGGCGGCCCTTGCTCCTCGTCGACCTGGCGGTTCCGCGAGACCTCGACCCTGACATCAAGGAGCTCCACGGATGCTTCCTGTACGACATCGACGATCTCCAGGCCGTCGTCGAGGAGACGCTGTCCGGGCGCCGCGGGGAGGCGACTCGTGCCGAAGCGATCGTCGTCCACGAAGGCGAGCGCTTTCAGGAGTGGCTCGCGTCGCTCGATTCGGTGCCGGCGATCGCATCACTTCGGGAACGCGCAGAGGCGATCCGCCGAAGCGAGCTGGCGAAGGCGAGCGGCCGCCTCTCGGACCTGTCGGACGGTGAGCGGCACGCGGTCGAGTCGCTCACCAACCAGATCGTGAACAAGCTCCTGCACCAGCCGATCATGCGGCTGAAGGAAGCCGGGCTTGGAGAGGAGGACGAGCGCAGTGCTCCTCAGGGTCGGCTCGAGGGGTAGCCGGCTCGCGCTGACGCAGGCCGAGCTCGCGGTCGAGCGGCTGCGGCGTCCCGGAATCGAGTTCGCGCTCATGCCGGTCACGACCGCCGGCGACCGCGACCGATCGAGCCCCTTCGGCGAGATCGGAGCGCGGGGCGTCTTCGTCAAGGAGCTCGAGGAGGCGTTGCTCGACGGCCGCATCGACGTGGCCGTTCACTCCGCAAAGGACATGACCTCGAGCGACACGGAGGGCCTGACCGTCGGCGCCTATCTCGAGCGAGAGGATCCGCGGGACGCTCTGTGCGGGGCCGATCGGGTCGAGCCGGGCATGCGGATCGGCACTGCCTCCGTGCGCAGGCGGGCTCAGCTGCTCGCACTGGAGCCGGACGTCCGGATCGAGCCGCTCCGGGGGAACATCGACACCCGTCTCAGGAAGCGGGGAGAGCGCGGCCTCGACGCCGTGGTGCTTGCGGCCTGCGGGCTCGACAGGCTCGGGCTCCAGGACGAGATCGGCCTCCGCTTCGATCCCGAGCAGCTCCTGCCGGAGGCGGGCCAGGGCGCCCTCGCGCTTCAGGTCCGAGCCGGCGACGAGCAGCTCGTCGAGCACGCCGATCACGGCGAGACCAGGCGGCGCGTCGAGGCCGAGCGCGCGTGCGTCGCGACGGTGGGCGGCGGCTGCCTCGCGCCCGTCGCGGCCTACCACGACGGGACGACTCTGACCGCGCTGGTCGCGGCCGAGGACGGCAGTTGGGTGGAGCGGCGGTCGGGCGAGGATCCGGCGGCCCTGGGCGCCGAGCTCGTCTCGCTGGTCCGGTGAAGATTCTCCTCACACGGCCGGAGGGCCGGAACGAACAGCTGGCCGAAGCGCTGCAAGAGGCCGGGCACGAGGTCGTCTGCGAGCCGCTCATCGCAGTCGAGCCTCTCGGTGACTCGCCGGTCGAGCTCGACGGGTACGACTGGCTTCTCCTGACGAGCGCGACGGGTGCGAGCGAAGTTCGACGTAGAGCGAGGGGACGTGCTGGTCGCATCGCCGCCATCGGCCGGGCGACCGCCGAGGCGTTCGGCGGCGCCGACCTCGTCGCGCGAGAGTCGACACAGGAAGGGCTCCTGGCCGAGCTTCCGCGACCGGCCGGGCGCGTGCTCTTTGCCGGAGCCGAGAGCGCGCGCCGCCTGCTCGTCGACGAGCTCGACGCCGACTTCGTCCCGCTCTACCGGACTCGCGAGCTACGGCCTGCGGAGGTGCCGGACGCCGACCTCGTCGTCCTGGCCTCGCCCTCGGCCGCCCGCGCCTTCGCGAAGCTCGGAGTCGCGATTCCCGCCGTCTCGATCGGGCCGGAGACGACGTCGGCGGCCGAGGAGGCCGGCATCCGCGTCGTCACCGAGGCGACGACCCACGATCTGGAGGGGCTGACCTCGGCCGTGGCCGAGGCGACCAGTTAGGTTCGCGGTCGTGGTTGTCACGTTCCTGTCGGATTTCGGGGTCGAGGACGACTTCGCGGGCGTCTGTCACGGGGTGATCAAGCGGATCGCGCCGGAGGTGGACGTGATCCACATCACCCACGGGATCGATGCCACGAGCATCCTCCAGGGCGCGATGGTCCTCGCGAACACGCTGCCCTACATGCCGGTCGGCATCCACCTCGCCGTGGTCGACCCTGACGTCGGGACCCCCCGCCGGGCGCTCGTCGTGAGAACGGCCGACGAGCGGCTGCTCGTCGGCCCGGACAACGGCCTGCTCGTCCCGGCCGCCGAAGCGCTGGGCGGCGCGGTCGCAGCGAACCAGATCACGAACCGGACGTATGCGCTGGAGCCCGTCTCTCCGACCTTTCACGGGCGTGACGTCTTCTCACCCGCAGTGGCGCATCTCGCGCTAGGGGTCGATCCGGGCGAGCTCGGCGAGGCCGTGGACACCGCTTCACTCGTCCAGCTCGAGGTCCCGAAGGCGGAGATCGGCACCCGGAGGATCAGGGCGACGTGTCTCTACGTCGACCGCTTCGGAAACATCCAGCTCAACGTGACCGCCCCTGAGGTCGAGGCTCTCGGAATCGTCCCGGGCACGCGGGTCGAGGTCGAGCTCCCGGTCGACAGCTTCTACGCCGTCGCGGCCAGGACCTTCGCCGACGCGCGACCAGGAGACATCGTCCTCTACGAGGACGCATACAGGAACATCGCGCTCGCGATCTCTCGCGGCAACGCCGCGGAGACCTTTCACGTCAAGGCCGGAACGGAGGTGCGGCTACGGGCGGACTCGGAGTAGCTCTCGGCCGGCGCTTCGCGCGGCTGGCGACGACTGCCGTCGTCCGGTGGCCGGTCCTCTGGCCCCTCTTTCGGCCGCTCATCCGAATGCAGTTCGAGCGTCTTGCTCCGGTGTGGGACGAGATGCGCCTACCTGACACGCTCGCTCCCTACACCGCGGCGCTCGGCAGGATCGCCGACCAGGTCGAGCGGGCACTCGACGTCGGGACCGGCACCGGGGCGGGGGCAGAGGCGATCGTGGAGCGCTTCCCCGACGCGGAGGTCATCGGAGTCGACGTCTCGCCGGCGATGCTCGATGCGGCCCGCAGGAACGTCGAGGGTGCGTCCTTCCTGCAAGCCGATGCGTCCAAGCTTCCGTTCGGGGACGGCGAGTTCGACCTCGTCGCCCACTCGAACATGATCCCGTTCATCGACGAGGTCACTCGGGTCCTGCGGCCGGGAGGCTGGACGTTCTTCGCCTTCTCGGGGGGCGCGGAGACGCCGATCTACGTGCCGCCGAACCGCCTCCGCAGGGAGCTCGAACGCCGCGGCTTCACGGACTTTGCGGAAATTTCGGCCGGCCGAGGAACCGCGATGCTTGCCCGTCGCGGCAATCGGCACTAACGTTTCGGCCACTGAGACGTTCGCGGCGCGGTCGCACCGGCCCGGACGTCTCTTTTTTGCGCCGAGATGTAAGGGATCTCGCTGCAACTCGGCGTAAAACGTTCGTAAGCATCCGGTGCGAGCGACGGAACCGCGGCTACCCTCGCTCGTCCGGTGGTGAAACGCATCCTCCTCTCCTTGGTCACCGTCTTTGCGGCAGCGGCGGTAGCGGCCGCCACGAGCGCGACGGCCGGCTCCGCCTCGCCCTCCAGCTCTGCTACGTACCGGACCCTGCAGTCGGGCATGCTCGTCGGCTTCTACGACGATGCGCAGGTCTACGGCCGGACCTCCTGGGCCTTCAGCCAGCTGAGGAGCCTGCGCACCGGCATCGTCCGGATCACGATCGACTGGTCGAGCGTCGCCAAGCGCCGTCCCGCGGTGCCTGCCGATCCAGGCGACCGCGCGTACAACTGGACGGCGGTCGACCACGTGATCTCGGAGGCGGCGGTGAACAAGGTTCGCGTGCTGGCGACGATCTACGGGACGCCGCGCTGGGCCGGCGTCGCCAGGAACCGCGTTCCTCGCCGAATGCTGGACCTTCAACTCTTCGCCTACGCCGCCGCGATGCGCTACAGCGGCACCTTCCGCGTCAGGCGCCGGAACGAGCCCGTACGGGTCCTGCCGGCGGTCCGCCACTGGCTGGCCTGGAACGAGCCGAACAACCCGGTCTTCCTCAAGCCGCAATGGAAGCGGTTCAGGGGACAGTGGCGGCCCCAGAGCGCCTTCGACTACGCCAGGATCTGCTCGGCCGTGTGGGCGGGAGTGCACTCCACCCGCCTCAGGAGGGAGAAGGTTGCCTGCGGGGCCACCGGCCCGCGGGGAAACGACGCGCCGCTCAGCTCTCGCCCGTCGACCTCACCGCTCGTCTTCCTGACGTGGTTCCGGCGTGCCGGCGCCAAGCGCTTCGACGCCTACGCGCACCATCCCTACTACACCAGCCGGTTCGAGCGGCCCGCGACAGTGCCCCGCTCGAAAAAGGCGGTCACGCTTGGAAACATCGGAGTGCTGATCCGGCAGCTCGACCGCCTCTACGGGGGCAAGAAGCGGCTGTGGATCACCGAGTACGGCTTCCAGACCAGGCCCCCGGACCGCACCTTCGGCGTGCGGCTCTCCGAGCAGGCCAAGTACGTGCACCAGGCGTTCGCCATCGCGCGGAAGACCCACCGGATCGACATGATCGTGTGGTTCCTCATTCGCGACGAGCGGCGACTGTCGGGCTGGCAGTCCGGCGTGGTCTCGGCGACGGGCAGGCGCAAGCCCGCCTTCCGCGCCTTCGCGACTCTGCGTCGATAGTTCAGCGGCGAGTTAGTTACTCTGGGAGCCCGCTTCACTGCGCGGCGAGGTAGCTCAGTTGGTAGAGCACACGGCTGAAAACCGTGGTGTCGCCGGTTCGATTCCGGCCCTCGCCATCTCCCTTTCTAGGCGACGTCGGCCGTGGCCCCGCGCTCGCGGCGCACGGCGACGATTCGCTCGGTCAGGCCCTCCAGCATCTGGCCCTTGAGCATCACGGCGTCCGCGCCGGCAGCCTCGGTCGCGCGGTGCAGCGTCGGCTCGGCATCGCCGGTCAGGGCGATCAGGCAGAGGCTCGGGTGATCGCGGCGGAGCCGCGCCACGGCGCTGACGCCGTCGAGCTGCGGCATGTGGAGGTCGATCACGACGGCATCGGGGTGGAACTCGTCGACGCACTCGATCGCCTGGAGCCCGTCGCGCGCGGCCGCGACGACCGACAGGCCGGGCTGTTGCTCGACGAGCAGCTGCAGCGACTCGAGATAGCCCTCGTCGTCGTCCGCGAGGACCACGGAAATCGTCCGGCCCAGCTCGTCCTGCATCGGTCGAGGACGCTAACTCATCGATGAGGGAGACTGGGCGAGTGTTAACCGTTCTTTACGACATCCACGGCAACCTCCCGGCGCTCGAGCGGGTTCTGGCCGAGGCTGAAGCAGTGGGCAGTGACCGGTTCCTGCTCGGCGGTGACTACAACACCCCGAGTCCATGGCCGCAGGAGACGCTTGCGCGGCTCCGTGAGCTGCCGAATGCGACGTGGATCAGAGGCAACGGCGAGCGCTGGCTACGGGAGCCGCCGGTCGACCGGCCGGAAGTGATGGAGTCCTACGACGTCTTCCGCGGCTCGTTCCCCGACGAGGACGTCGAGTGGCTCTACGGACTGCCGGCTCAGGCCGAGCTGGACGGGATCCTCTACGTGCACGGCTCGCCGCTCTCCGACGTCGAGAGCTTTGCGCCCGAGCCGCAGGACGGCGAAGAGCGGATGCTCGCCGGCGTCCGTGACCGGACCGTCGTCTTCGGACACAGCCACCAGCAGTTCCGCCGGCCGGGCGCCGACGGGACCGAGCTGGTCAACCCTGGCAGCGTTGGAATGCCGCTCGACGGTGACCCCAGAGCTGCCTGGGCGACATGGGACGGCCACTTCGAGTTCCGCCGCACGGAATATGACAACGAGCGCGCTGCGGCCGCCTACCAGGCCATTCCGGGACCTGGACAGTTCTTCGCCGGACGGATCCGCCGCGGGTCCGACTAGCTCAGGGACGCGTCGACCGAGACGTCGACGTTGCCCTTGAGCGCCTGGGAGACGGGGCAGTTCTCCTTTGCGTCTTCTGCCGCCGCGCCGAAGCCGTCCTCGTCGAGCCCTTCCACCTGGCCTCGGATCGAGACGCGCATCGTCGTCATGCGAAAGCCGTCGCCGGTCTTCTCGAAGGTCGACGTGGCTTCGGTCTCGAGCTTCTGCGGAGGGTTGCCGGCCTGGGCGAGGACGTTGGCGAGCGCCATCGAGATGCAGGCCGCGTATGCCGCGGCGATCAGCTCCTCCGGGCTCGTGTTCTCGTCGGCCGCCTCGGCCCGGGAGCTCCACTTGACGGTCGCGTTGTCGACGGCGCCGCTCTGGGTGGAGACCTTGCCCGACCCGCTCATCAGATCGCCTTGCCACTCCGCGTTCGCGGTGCGCTCAACCGCCATCGCCGTCCTCCTTCTCCTCGCCTGAACCGGACGGGCGATAGTACCGGCGGCCCTTCAACTCGTCCGGCAGGTTGTCCACCTCGAAGCCTCTGGGATCGGAGTGCGGGTAGATGTAGCCCTTGCCCCGCCCGAGCTTCTTGGCGCCGGCGTAGTGGGCGTCGCGGAGCGCATCCGGCGGGCGCAGATGTCCGTGCTCCTTGACGTCCTCCTGGGCCTCGCGAAGCGCGGTGATGACGGCGTTCGACTTCGGAGCCAGCGCGAGGTAGATCGCGGCCTCTGCGAGGTTCAGCTGCACCTCGGGAAGACCGACGTGCTCCACGGCGTGTGCGGCCGCGACGGCGACGACGAGTGCCTGCGGATCGGCCAGCCCGACGTCCTCCGAGGCGAGGATGACCATCCGGCGGGCGATGAAGCGCGGGTCTTCGCCGCCCGCGAGCATCGCCGCGAGGTAGTAGACGGAAGCGTCGGGATCCGACGCCCGCATCGACTTGATGAAGGCCGAGACGAAGTCGTAGTGGGCGTCGCCGCCCTTGTCGTAGACGAGGGGGCGCTTGCGGGCAGCGTCCTCGACGTGCTCCTCGGCGATCGGAATGCCCTCGGCCTCCGCGGTTTGCGCGGTCAGCTCGAGGATGTTCAGCGCATTCCGGGCGTCGCCGCCCGCCCGCCTCGCGATCAGCTCGACGATCTCCGGCGGGACCTCGGCCTCGAGCTCGGCCCCACCACGACGCACGACGACGGCGAGCTCCTCTTCGCCCAGCGGCTCGAGCTCGTAGATCTGCGAGCGGGAGAGCAGGGCGGAGTTGACCTCGAAGTACGGGTTCTCCGTCGTCGCCCCGATCAGGGTCAGGACTCCCTCCTCGACCGCCGGCAGCAGCGCGTCCTGCTGGGCCTTGTTGAAGCGGTGGATCTCGTCGAGGAAGAGGATCGTCCGCCGGCCCTGGGCTCCCAGCTGCTCGCGGGCTCTCGCGATCACCTCACGCACCTGCGAGACGGACGCCGACACCGCCGACAGCTCCTCGAAGTCCGCCCCGGTCTGATGCGCCACGATCCGGGCGAGCGTCGTCTTCCCGGTTCCCGGCGGGCCGAAGAGGATCATCGAGCCGACCCGGTCCTGCTCGATCGCCAGCCGGAGTGCCGAGCGCTCGCCCAGCACCTGCTTCTGGCCGACGAAGTCCTCGAGCCTCTGCGGGCGGAGCCTGAGGGCGAGCGGAGCGACCTGCGGCAGGCGTTCTCGTGCCGCGTCAGAGAACAGGTCGCTCATTGCAGGGAAAGTATGCTGGCGCCGTGGGTAGCACCGAGCCCGACGACGAGTTTGCGCCCATCCTCCCAGGCCCCGGGGGAAGCGACTACGAGCGCTATCTGCGCACCGACGAGCTCCTCGCTCTCCAGAAGACTGCGGAGGAGTACGCGCACCGCGACGAGCTCCTCTTCCAGACCGTCCACCAGTCGTCGGAGCTCTGGCTCAAGCTCGCGTGGACCGAGGTCGAGGAGGCCACGCGGCTCGTCAAGGAGGGAGACCTTGCCGGCGGACTGAGGCTGCTCCGCCGCGCGAACGACTGCCTGAAGACCGTCGTCTCGCTGCTCGACATGCTCGAGCAGATGTCTCCGTGGGAGTACACACGCTGGATCCGGCCCGTCCTCGGCCACGGCAGCGGATTCGACTCGCCCGGGTTCCGCCGGATTCGCGATGTCTCTCCGCAGCTCGGCCAGGCCTTCCACGACCTGCGCAACGAGGCGGGGCTCAGCGTCGTCGAGCTGTACCAGCGCGGTCGTGAGCACGAGGAGCTCTACCAGCTCGCCGAGGCGCTGATCGAATGGGACGAGCGCGTGGCCTTCTGGCGCATGCGGCACTACCTGGTCGTCGCGCGTGTGATCGGGGACGGCGTCGTCGGGACGCAGGGGACGCCGGTGGAGCTGCTCGGCGGCCTGATCAAGCACCGGATGTACCCGGAGCTGTGGCAGGCCCGCAACGAGCTGACAGAAGCTGCGAAAAAGGAGGAGTAGCGATGCCGTTCGAAGAGCTGAAACAGCGTCATGCGGTCGTCTGGAGCTCAGGCCCCTACCAGGGGATCACCGAGACGATCAAGGACATCCACCAGGCCGTGATCGAGCGGCTCGACCCGCAGCCGGGACAGCGGCTGCTCGACGTCGCCTGCGGGACCGGGGCGGTGTCAGAGCTCGCGGCGACCACCGGGGCAGAGGTCGTCGGCGTGGACATCGCGCCGGGGCTGATCGAGCAGGCGAAGGAGCGGGCCGCCGAGCGCGGGCTCGACATCGACTACCGGGTCGGCGACGCCGAGGCGCTGGAGCTCGAGGACGCGAGCTTCGATCTCGTCACGTCCACCTGCGGCGTGATGTTCGCGCCCGATCACCAGGCGGTTGCCCGTGAGCTTGCTCGGGTGACGAAGCCCGGCGGGCGGATCGGTCTCGTCAACTGGACTCCGGACTCGGGGCTTGCCAAGTTGTTCGGCGTCATGCGCCCGTTCCAGCCGCACCGCCACCCGCCGGAATGGCAAGTCCATTCGATTTCGGCGGGGAGGACTATGTCCGCGACCTGCTCGGCGGGGACTTCGAGCTGGAGCTCGTCAGCGGCGACTCGGTGCTCGAGGCGGACTCCGGGGAGACCGTCTGGCAGCTGTTCTCGAACGAGTACGGGCCGACGAAGACGCTCGCCGACTCACTCGACGACGAGCGGCGGGAGGAGCTGCACCGAGCATTCGTCGACCTGCACGAGGAATCGCGGACGAACGGCGGCATCGAGTTCTCCGGGACCTACCTGCTCATCCTCGGCACCCGAACGTAGTGGCGACCATCTCGCTGCGGCAGGAGGCGACGGCGCTCCTCCAGGAGTTGATCCGCGTCGACACGGTCAACCCGCCGGGGAACGAGACCCGCGCGGCCGAGCTCCTGCGGGAGTACCTCGGCGACCACGGCGTCGAGTCGGAGCTCTACGCGAAGATCCCCGAGCGCGCGAACCTCGTTGCGCGGATCCCCGGCAAGGGCGGCGGGCCGCGGCTCATCCTGCTGTCCCACACCGACACCGTCCTCGCGGACCCGGCCGAGTGGGCGCTCGACCCCTGGTCGGGAGAGCTCCGCGAAGGGCAGGTCTGGGGCCGCGGCGCACTCGACATGAAGGGCCAGGTCGTCGCGAGCGCGGTGGCGATCGCGTCGCTCGCACAGGAGGGATTCGAGCCCGGCGGAGACCTCATCTTCGCCGCCTGCGCCGACGAGGAGGTCGGGGCCGGCTTCGGGCTCCAGTGGCTCTGCCAGGCGCATCCGGAAGCCGTTCGCGCCGAGTACTGCATGAACGAGGGCGGCGGCGACCGCCTCGTCCTCGGCGGGCGGGTGTTCTACGCGTGCTCGACGGCGGAGAAGATGAGCTCGCCGTTTCGGATTCACGTTCGCGGGCGGAGCGGCCATGCGTCGCGGCCGGGCATCGCCGACAACGCGCTCGTCAAGGCCGCGCCGCTGATCGAGCGCCTCGGACGTTTCCAGGACAAGCCTGAGGTCGGGCCGGAGGTCGAGGCCTTCCTGCGCGCCGTCTGCGGCGAGGTTCCGACGGCGGACCGTGCGGTCGAGACCGCTCGCGCCGTCCACCCGCTCGCCGGCGACCTCGTCGAGCCGCTCCTCGGGACGACGATGGCGCCCACGAAGATCGTCGCGTCGCAGAAGCGCAACGTGATTCCCGCACGCTGCGACGTCACTGTCGACTGCCGCATCCTCCCGGGTCACACGCAGGCCGAAGTGGAGAAGCAGATTCGCGAGCTGCTCGGCGAGGGCGACTACGAGCTGGAGTGGATCGAGGGGCAGGGCGGCACCCGCTCGCCCATCGACACGCCGCTCTGGGATGTCGTCGAGTCGTTCGTCGCCGAGATCGAGCCCGAGGCGACGGTGATCCCGCTGCTGCTCTCCGGATTCACCGACAGCCACTGGATGCGAGAAGCTTTCGGAACCGTGTCGTACGGCTTCTTCCCGATGCGGACGATGGAGGCGGAGCTCGCTGCACGCCTGATCCACTCCGCCGACGAGCGGATCGACGTCGAGGATCTGGAGCTCGGCGTGCGGTTCCTCCGCCATGCGGCGGTCGAGGTCGGGTCGCTACCCTCGGACCGATGAGCGAGGAGAAGATCCGGCTCGGCGGCATGGCGCTGGCCAACGGCGTGCTCGTCCACGGGCCGAACGCGTGGGCCTGCGCCGTTCGAAAGCCGGACGGCAGCCTGCGTGTCGAGGCCGAGGTCAAGCGGTTCCGCGCCGCCAACGTCGAACAGCCTTTCCTGCGCGGCCCCGCCCGTGTGCTGGAGGTCTTCGCGCTACTCCCGCAGGTGCGGAGGCGGGTGCCGGAGGCCCGCCTGCCCTTCGAGCGCCCCGTCGTTCTCGGCGCGATGATCGGCGGCGCGCTCTTCACGCACGCCGTGCGCGAAGTCCGGTCGGCTCGGGCCGGCGGCGAAGGAGCTGCTCGCGAGCTTCGCGTCGCTCGCTCCGGCTGCGATCGCGCTCCGTGGATCGACGCTCGCCGCCTACCACGGCGCCGAGCACATCTCGATCGGGACCTACGAGCACGGGGAACCTCGCGAGAAGGAGCACGAGCGGTGCGGGACGCATCTCGTCGGTCCGCTCCTCCTCACGATGGCGGCCGGGAACGTCCTCGCGGCAAAAGCGCCGGCCCACCTCAGGACTCCTGCTCGCGCCGTCGCCGCTTTCGGCGCAGTTGCCGGCGCGACAGAGGTCTTCAACTGGATGTCCAAGAATCCCCGCAGCCGGGTCTCGAAGCTCCTCGCCCGGCCCGGTTACGAGCTCCAGCATCGCCTGGCGACCGCCGAGCCGTCGCCCGAGCAGCTCGAGGTCGCGGAGGCCGCGCTCGCCGCCTGCGTCCGTCTCGAGGAGGCCGCGAATGGCAGTCCGCACTAGGGATCAGAAGAAGCGCCTCCCGCCCGAGATCTTCGAGCTCCCGGTCGAGAAGATCCGAGAGGGCTACTACACGGACGAGTACTTCAACCGCACGCGCCAGGTACTGCTCGAGGACGAACGGCATCCCCGGGTCGTCATCCAGGTCTTCCAGAAGAAGCACGCGATCCTGGCCGGGATCGACGAGGCGATCGCCGTCCTCAAGCTCTGCTCGGACGACTGGGACGATCTCACCGTCCACGCGCTCTACGAGGGCGACGAGATCGCTCCCTGGGAGACGGTGATGACGATCGAGGGCGACTACACGGCGTTTGCAAATCTCGAGACGGTCTACCTCGGCGTTCTCGCTCGCCGGACGATGATCGCCACGAACGTCAAGCGCGTCGTCGAGGCCGCGAACGGCAAGCCGATCATCTTCATGCCGGCCCGGTACGACCATCACCGAGTGCAGACCGGAGACGGGTACGCGGCCTACGTGGCCGGCTCGACGATCG
Organism: uncultured Actinomycetes bacterium; assembly: GCA_963754715.1. Classification (GTDB taxonomy): domain Bacteria; phylum Actinomycetota; class Thermoleophilia; order Gaiellales; family Gaiellaceae; genus JACDAN01. Next base: position 22,820 of record CAVWHA010000003.1, read on the forward strand.
GCGCGCCGATCGGAATGACGACGACCGCGAACGCCTCTTGGTGGGGCGGCGCGGCGATCGGCACGGTCCCGCACTCGCTGATCTCGTCGTACGGCGGGAACACCGTCCTGGCGGCGACGAAGTTCGCCGAGCACATGGATCCCGAGGTCAACATCGTCGCGCTCGTCGACTTCGAGAACGACTCGGTTCGGACCTCGCTCGAAGTTGCCCGCGCGCTTCGCGATCGCCTCTGGGGCGTCAGGCTCGACACGTCGCGGTCGCTCGTCGACAAGTCCCTCTGGAACGAGCTGGGCGACTTCGACCCGCGTGGCGTGAACGACCGGCTCGTCCGGAAGGTGCGTGAGGCGCTCGATCGCGACGGCTTCGAGCGGGTGAAGATCGTCGTCTCGGGAGGGATGAACGCCGAGCGGATCCGCGAGTTCGAGGAGCAGGGCGTGCCGGTGGACTCCTACGGCGTCGGCTCCGCCTTGATCCGGGGCGAGAACGACTTCACGGCCGACGTCGTGCTCACGGACGGGCGGGCCTCGGCCAAGGTCGGCCGCTGGTACCGGTCGAACCCGCGCCTCGAGCTCGTCGAGTGAACCGCGTCCTCTGGGACGTCGACACGCAGGTCGATTTCATGCTTCCCGACGGGAAGCTCTACGTGCCGCACGCGGAGGAGACGATTCCGGCGATGGGTCACCTCGTCCAGACTGCCCGTGAGGCGGGGATCGTCCATGTCGCGTCGGCCGACGACCACGAGCTGACCGACCCGGAGATCTCGGACGACCCGGACTTCGTGAACACCTACCCGCCGCATTGCCTTCGCGGGACTCGGGGTGCGCGGAAGATTCCGGAGACCGAGCAGGAGGAGCCGCTGCCGCTCGCGCTGCTGCCGTTCCCGCCGGGGCTCGTTCCGGAGCTCGTCGGGGGTCGCCGGGAGATCCTGCTCCTGAAGAAGAACTACAGCGTCTTCACGAATCCGAACACCGATCCCCTTCTGGACGCTCTCGACCCGGAGGAGATCATCGTGTTCGGCGTCGCCACCGACGTCTGTGACGACGCCGCGGTCCGAGGCTTCCTCCGGCGCGGCCGCAAGGTCGTCTTCGTCGAGGACGCGGCCCGGGGGCTCGACCGCGACCGTACGGCTGCTGCTCTCGAGGCCTGGCGCGAAGGCGGCGTCGAGTTCGTCACGGCCGACGAGATCGCAGACCGAATTCGTTAGCCCTTCAAGCCACGGACGGATCTGCCGATACGCGGAACATGCCGTTCGACGTGATGGAGGGGCTGCGGGTGGTCGGGGACATCGCCTTCGTTTGGCTCCCGATCGTGATGTTCGCCCTGATCATCTACCTGCTCTGGCGCAGCCTCTCGCTGATGCCGCGGGTGAAGACCACTCACGTCAAGGCAACCTCGCGCAGCGCAGTCACCTGGGCCGAGGTCGCCGGACTGGACGAGGCCAAGGCCGAGCTCCGCGAGGTCGTCGAGTTCCTCCGGCACCCCAAGCAGTTCTCGAGGCTCGGCGCGCGGGTCCCGAAGGGCATCCTCCTCTACGGGCCGCCCGGCACCGGCAAGACGCTGCTCGCGAAAGCGGTCGCCCACGAATCCGGCGCGAGCTTCTACTCGCAGAGCGCCTCGGCGTTCGTCGAGATGTTCGCCGGCCTCGGCGCAGCCAGGATTCGCAAGCTCTTCGAGCAGGCACGCAATGACGCGCCCGCGATCATCTTCATCGACGAGCTCGACGCCGTCGGGATGGCGCGAACCGGCGGCGGCATCCACCGCGAGCACGACCAGACCCTGAACCAGCTCCTCGTCGAGCTCGACGGATTCAACGAGGGCGAGGCGGCCAGGTCATCGTCATGGGCGCCTCGAACCGCCTCCAGGACCTCGACGTCGCCCTCCTGCGGCCGGGCCGCTTCGACCGCCAGATCCTCGTCTCGTCACCCGACCTCGCAGGCCGCGAGGAGATCCTCGGCGTGCACACCCGCGGGAAGCCTCTCGCTCAGGACGTCGACCTCCACGTCGTCGCACGACAGACCGCCGGTCTGACCGGCGCCGACCTCGCGAACGTCTGCAACGAAGCCGCGATCTTCGCCGGCCGCGAGAGCCGGGACGACATCTCCCAGGCCAACTTCGACGCGGCGATGGAGCGGGTGGTCGCCGGCCTCCAGCAGCGCACGCATCGTGACGGAGAAGGAGCGCCGGATCCTCGCGTACCACGAGGGCGGGCACGCCGTCATGGCATTCCTATGGGCGACCCCGTGCAGAAGGCGACGATCGTCGCCCGCGGCGACGCCCTCGGCTACACCTTCCACCTCCCGGACGAAGAGCGCTACCTCCACACGAAGGAGGAGCTCGTCGACTGGATGACGATCGGCCTCGCCGGCCGCGCCGCCGAGCAGGTCGTGTTCGGCCGGGTCACGAACGGCGCCGCCAACGATCTGGAGAAGGTCACGTCGCTCGCCCGCGCGATGGTCTTCGAGTACGGGATGGCGGACGGCGTCGTCTCCCGCACGATGCGGGCCGACAACTATGCCCTCTCCGAGGAGACCAAGCGCCTGCGCGACAGCGAGCAGGGCCGACTCACCGACGGTGCCTACCAGGAGGCCATCCGCCTGCTCGAGAAGCATCGGTCGGCGCTCGACCGCGTCGCCGGCGCGCTCCTCGACAGGGAGACGCTCAACCGCGAGGACCTCAACGCACTGATGGGCGACATCCGCCCCGAGTCCCACTCGAGTGACACGGTCGGCACGGTTCGTGTCCTGCCGCAGCAAGACTCCGCGTAGTTAGAGTCGGGCCGTGGAGGCCCTGAGAATCCATCACCTCGGATTGGCCGTCGAGGATCTCGACGAGGCCGTCGGGACCTACGAGCGCCTGTTCGGCGGTCGGGTCGAGCACCGGGCGATAGTGGAGGAGCAAGGCGTCGAGGCAGCCTCCGTCAGGCTCGGAGAGAGCAGAGTCGAGCTGGTGGCCTCACTCGGCGAAGAGACACCCGTCGGCAAGTTCATCGCCAAGCGCGGCCCAGGGATGCACCACGTCGCCTACGAAGTGGAGGACCTCCCCGTGCGCTTCGAGATCTGACCGATCAGGGCGCCGAGCTGATCGACCAAGCGCCACATCGCGGCCTCTTCGGCCTTCAGGTCGCATTCGTCCACCCCGACGCCGCCCACGGCGTTCTTGCAGAATTGGTCGCCCAATGAGAGAGCACCGAAGACCACGTCCGCATCGAGATCGGCTTCGACGGAACCCAGATCATGAGCGCGCTCGTCACGGCCGAGGCCGCCGACGAGCTGGAGGGCGCACTGCGCAGTCGCGCCGACGGCTCCGTCGTGCTCGACGCCGAGGACGGCCGTTACACGGTCCCGCTCGCCCGCATCGTCTACCTGAAGCGCTTCGCGCGCGAGGGACGACTCGGGTTCGGGAACGTTTAGCGACCGTCTGAGACCGGGCATCTCCTCAACGGTGGGCGACGAAGTCCTCACCAGCCAGTCCGGGAGGCGCGCGGAAAACGAGAGCGGCCGTGTACGCGGCCTAGTCGAGCGGGCCCAGCTTGGCGACCGCACAGCGCTCGAGGAGCTGTACCTCCTCCACTTCGACCGCATCTACAGCTACCTGCACATGAGCGTCGGCACCCGGCACGACGCGGAGGACCTCACAACGCAGACCTTCGTGAAGATGCTCGAGTCGATCGGGCGCTTCCGCTGGCAGTCCGTTCCCTTCTCCGCCTGGCTCTTCCGCATCGCCCACAACCTCGCGATGGACCACTTTCGCGCCAGGCGGCGGTGGCAGCCGGAGGAAGAGATTCCCGAGCCGATCGGAGCCCAGGAGACCTCGGCCGAGGATCAGGCGCTCGCCTCGCTCGGCAATGCCAGCCTGCTGGAGCTGATCGCCAACCTCTCGCACGAGCAGCGGCAGGTGCTGACCCTGAAGTTCGTCTTCCGGTTCTCGAACGGCGAGGCGGCTGCGATCCTCGGGAAGACCGAAGGCGCCGTGAAGTCGCTCCAACATCGCGCGCTCACCTCGCTGCAGAAGCACGTCAGCCGTTAGAACAGGCGACCTATGGCTCTCGACGTCGGCATCGTCGGGCCTCCGGGCTCGGGCAAGACCACGCTCTTCACGGCGCTGACCGGCGTCCGGCCGGAGGGCTACGGCACGCCCCACGTCGGCGTCGCGCCGATCGCGGACGAGCGCCTCGATGCGATCGCAGCGGTCGTCAAGTCAGCGAAGCAGACGCCGGCGACGATCCGTCTGATCGACGTACCGGGAACGGCCGCCGCGCAGCTCGGCGGCGTTCGCCGCGCCGATGCGCTGCTCGCCGTCGTCCGCGACGGGGACGACCTGCCCTCGCTGGAGCTCGAGCTGCTCGTCGCCGACCGGGATCACGTCGAGCGACGCCTCGAGCGGGTTCGCAAGGAGGCGAAGTCCGGCGATGCAGCTCTCAGGGCCGAGGTCGACGTCCTCGAGGCGCTGATCCGTCACATCGACGACGAGCGGCCCCTGCGCGACTGGCCGGGCGATTTGCCGGCCAATCTCGAACCGCTCACGACGAAGCCGCTGATCCCGATCGTGAACGGGCCCGACGGGGTCGACCTTGCGCTCGAAGCCGAGCTTCGGGATCTCCCACCCGACGAAGCGGAGCAGTTCCGTAACGGCGGCTCCTCGACGCTCGAGGACGTCGTTCGCCAGCTCGCCGCCGTTCTCGACCTCGTCACGTTCTTCACCGCCGGGGATACCGAGGCGCGGGCCTGGTCTCTACGCAACGGCCGGACCGCGCTCGACGCCGCCGAGTCGATCCACACGGACATCGCGCGCGGGTTCATCCGCTGCGAGGTGATCCAGTGGCGCGACCTCGTCGAGGCGGGCTCCCACGCAGAAGCCGCCCGGCGGGGGCTTCAACGTCTGGAGGGAAAGGGGTACGTTGTCGCGGACGGCGACGTCCTGAACATCCGCTTCAACGTCTGACCAAGCAGCCCCGCTTAACGACACGTCAATGAACACGAAACCTATATTTAGCCCGCGATGAGCAGCTTCGAGCCGACGCGCGCGCGGGACGACGAGCGGCTCGGACGCGCCGTCGAGGTCGCCAACAAGCTCCTTGCGAACATCGATCAGGTCGTTCGCGGCAAGCAGGACGAGATCCGGCTCGTGCTGGCCGCCTTCGCCTGTCGAGGGCATGTCCTCCTCGAGGACGTACCCGGCACAGCGAAGACCGTGCTGGCCCGCGCTCTGGCGCAGAGCATCGAGGGCGCGGCGCCGTCGCGGATCCAGTGCACGCCCGACCTCCAGCCGACGGACGTCACGGGCCTCTCGGTCTACAACCAGCGCGAGAGGGACTTCGAGTTCCGCCCAGGGCCGATCTTCGCCAACGTCGTGCTCGTGGACGAGATCAACCGCGCCATGCCGAAGACGCAGTCCTCGCTGCTCGAGGCGATGGCCGAGACGCAGGTCACGGTCGACGGAGTCACCCGCGAGCTGCCGCACCCCTTCCTCGTGCTCGCCACCCAGAACCCGATCGAGCTCGAGGGCACCTTTCCGCTGCCGGAGGCGCAGCTCGACCGGTTCTTCCTCAAGACGGCGCTCGGCTACCCGCGGCCGGAGGACGAGCTGCAGATCGTCCGCGACCAGCGCCACGGGCATCCGCTCGGCGAGCTCGGCGCCGTCGTCTCGCTCGAGGAGGTCGAGCTCCTGCACCACGCGAGCGAGGAGGTCTACGTCGACGAGCTGCTGCAGCGCTGGGTGATCGACCTCGTCCGCGCGACCCGCGAGCTCGAGACGGTCGCGATCGGAGCTTCGGTGCGCGGCAGCCTCGCTCTCGAGCGTGCCGCCCGCGCCTGGGCGCTGCTCCAGGAGCGCGACTACGTGGTTCCCGAGGACATCGAGGCGCTGTTCCTTCCGGTCATCGGCCACCGGATCCTGTTCACGCCGACCTTCCTCGTCGAGATTCGCAGGCACGGACGCACAGAGGCGGCCAAGAAGTTCGTGGAGCAGTGCTTCGAGGTGGCCCCGCGGCCCGAGGCCGCTCTCAGCGGCGAGGTCGTCGAGTTCGCCAATGAGCGGCCCGACTGACCTCACCTTCCCGCTCGTCCCTCGCCGCAGGCTGATCGGCCTCGCCTTCGGCGCCGTGCACAGCGTGCGGCGCGGAACCGGGTCCGACGTCGCGAGCTCGCGGCCGTACCAGCCGGGCGACGACGTCGACACGATCGACTGGGGCGCCTCGGCGCGCCTCTCTTCGGCCCGCGGGTCGGACGAGTTCGTGGTCCGCGAGCGCCACGCGGAGGAGGCGCCCCGGGTCGTGATCGTCGCCGACCGGCGGCCCGCGATGAGCCTCTATCCGCCCGGGCTCCCGTGGCTGTCGAAGCCGGACGCGATGGTCGCCGCCGGGATGTTGATCGCCGACAGCGCGGCAAAGGCGCGGGGACTGATCGGCTACCTCGACTACGCGAGCGCCTCGGTCGCGAGCGGCGACGGGGTCGAGGTCCCGTTCTGGCGTCCGCCGCACGCGCAGGCGGACTTCTGGCGCGTGAAGGAGTCGCACCTGCTCTATCCGCTCTACGGCGCTCCGGAGGACACGCTCGAGCTCGCGTTCGCGCATCTCGGCCCGATGCGGCGCTCGCTGCCGGCCGGCACGTTCGTCTTCATCCTCTCGGACTTCCTCTCGCCGCCGAGCGAGGAGGCCTGGGCGTGGATCGTCGAGCTTCCCTGGGAGCTCGTCCCCGTCGTGATCCAGGACCCGGTCTGGGAGCAGAGCTTCCCCGACGTGTCTTCGGTCGTCGTCCCACTCGTGGATCCCGGAACCGGACGGCTGAAGCTCGTCCGGTTGAGCCGCCGGGAGGCGCGCGAGCGGCGCGAAGCGAACGAGGAGCGCCTGCAGGCGACCCTCGGACTGCTCGAAGGCTTCGGTCTCGACCCTGTGCTCGTCTCGACGAGCAATTCCGAAGAGATCTACACGAGCTTTCTCGCGTGGGCGGCGCTCCGGCAAGAGGGCGGGCGGGCGTCCTGGTGAGCGCCCGCCGGCTCTTCGCGGCCGCAGCGGTTGCCGTCGTACTGCTCGCGGCTCTGGCCGGGCTCATCGCCTGGAAGGTCTGGAGCAACGGCGGCGGGCCGGGTCTCGGGCAGGAGCCGATCGTCGGAAGCACCTTCATCGAGCCTGAGCAGCACCTCTTTGCAGATGCGATCCACGCCCGCATCGAGCTCGTCGTTGACGGTGAACGCGTGGATCCGGACAGCATCGAGATCGGCGCGAACTTCTCGCCCTACCGCGAGCTCCGACCGGCCCAGCGAACGAGAAGCGACAGCGGCTCGATCGTCAAGCTTCGCTATGACTATGTCCTCGGCTGCCTGACCGCGGCGTGCCTTCCGAAAGGTTCGGGACGGGTGGAACTGGGCGGAGCGGCGGTCAACTACACGCGCCGCGGGTCGTCCGAACCCGACGCCGCCACCATCGAGTGGCCGCCGCTCAGGGCGGAGGGTCGGATCGCGCCGACCGAGCTGGAGCAGGCTGCGCTCCGCGCCGAGCTGCGGAACCTGCCCGAGGCGTCGTACCGCGTTTCTCCCGGCGCAATCGCCCTCGTCGCGCTCGTGCTCGCCGCGCTGTTCGCGGCGGGCGCGGCGATCCTCGTCCTGCGCCTGCTTCCATTCGATCGTCTCGCCGCCCGCCTCGGCGCCCGGCGCGTCGACCGGCGCTCCGCGCTCGAGCAGGCGCTCACCCTCGTACGCGAGTCGCGGGACGGCTCGACCGAGGAAGAGCGTCGCGCGCTCGAGCGGCTGGCAGCCGAGCTCAGGCGATCGAGCAACCCGGCGCTTGCCCAGGACGCAAGCCGGCTCGCGTGGTCGCAGGAGCCTCCCGTGGAGGCGGGCGTGGACCCGCTTTCGGATGACGTGCAGCGCGTGATCTCGGAGAACGGGCACTGATGCAGCGGCAGGGAATCCCGCTCTTCGACGTCCGGAATCTCACGGAGCCCGTTCGGCGCACCGCGGTCGTCCGCTGGGTGCTCGCGTCTGCCCTCGTGGCGACGCTGCTCGCCGCCGCCTGGCTTGCTCGGGACCCCGGTGCGTCCGCGGTCCGGATCGCGCAGGGCGGCGAGAGCGGCGTCGTCGTCCTCGACATGTCCGCCAGCATCGGCAGCGCGCGGCGGCGCCTGACCGAGCCGTTCGAGTACCTCGCCTCCACGGGCCAGGACTTCGGCTTGGTGCTGTTCTCGAGCGTCGCCTACGAGGCGATTCCGCCCGGGACGTCGTCCACGGAGCTCCGTGGCTTCCTGCGGGCGCTGGAGCCGTTCCCGAATGTCTGTTTCGCCCGGGAGTTCACGCCCTGCCCGCCTGGATCGCGCCGGGTCGAGCCTGATTCGCCGGAGTCCGAGGACATGCGGCGCCTCATGATCACCCCCTGGGCCGAGAACTTCCGCGGCGGAACGAAGATCTCGACGGGGTTGCAGCTCGCCCGCGCGATGCTCGAGCGGCACGGGCAGCAGCGCCGCGGGGCTCTCCTGATCAGCGACCTGGACGATTCCCTGCTGGACGTCCCCGCGTTGACGCGCGAGCTGATCACGTACAAGCGCTCGGGCATTCCGCTGAACGTCGTCGCCCTGGCGCCGTTCGACGAGGACCGCTTCTTCTTCGAGCGGATGCTCGGCAAGGAGGCCTTCGTCGACCGTGCCGACCTCGCGCCGCAGCGCCTCGTCGACGAGCGGCGGCGGGCCGAGCGCGCCGGGGTTCCCGAGGGGCTCGCCGGTCTCGCCCTGCTCCTGCTGATGCTGCTCGCGGCGAACGAGCACTTCTGCGGACGGCTGGCCTGGCGGCCGGCGAAGCCGAGGCAGGCGGACGAGTGAGACGCGCGCGGCCGATCCTCCGCAAGGCTCTGCCGATCGCCGGGCTCCTCGTGCTCGCCCTGCTCGCCGCGTTCGTCGCGCGCGACGCAGCTGCCGTCCAACGGGGGTTCGATCGCAGCGACCTCGCGTTCGAGGCCCAGCCGGCCGCCGAGCGGCTGTGGAGGATCGACACGCGGCTGCCGTACGCCAAGCGGATTCTCGGTGTCGAGGACGACCTTCTGTACAGGCGTGCGCTTCGGGCGTTCGCCGTCGACGCTCGCCGAGGCGAGAACCCCTACGACTTCGCTCGGCCCGCGTTCCGCGCGGAGGCGCAGGCGACGCTCGGTACGGCCGAGCGGGCCGCGAGCCTCGCCCCGGCGCTTCGCTCGAAGGCGGCAAGCCTGCAGGGCGTCCTCACCTTCGAGGAGGCGACCGCGGACCCCGTCAACGGGCCGACGCTGATCAAGCGCAGCCTCGACGAGTTCGGCCGTGCGGTTCGGATCGATCCGTCCAACGAGGAGGCCAAGTACAACCTCGAGTTCCTGCTGCGGCTGATGGACCCGAGCGCGGCCCGCATGCGAATCCGGGAGAACATCCCTGCGTACCGCCCGGGGCGCAGCGCGCCGGGCGGCGCCCCACCGCGCGAAGGCCGCGGCTACTGAACATCTCGTTCCTCACCCCGCTTGCAGGGCTGGTGACGGTCGGGGCAGCCGTGCCTCTCGTCGCCTACGTGCGCAGCGAGCAGCGGGCCGCGCGGGTCCGGGACGTGCTTCGGCTCGCGCCGCCGGGCGGCTCGCAGCGCAGGACTGTCGCCGCGATCGTCGTGCTGGCGGTCTTCGTCGGGATCGGTGCGGCGCAGCCCGTACTGGAGGAGAAACGCGAACAGGCGGCGCGCTCCGACGCCCAGGCGTTCTTCGTGATCGACACCTCGCGCTCGATGCTCGCTGCTTCGGAGCCCGGCGGCGACACACGCTTCGACCGCGCCCGGGCCGCGTCGATCCGATTCCGCGACGGGCTCGCCACGGTCCCGGTCGGGCTCGCCTCGCTGACCGATCGTGTGCTTCCCCTCGTCTTCCCGACCGCCAATCGCGACACGTTCGTCTCGACCTTGCGCCTCGCGCTCGGAGTCGACCGTCCGGCCTCGTCGGAGGCCGGAGACGTGCGAGCGACCAAGTTCAGCGCGCTGGGCGCCGTGGGCGACCGGAACTTCTTCCGAGGCGCGGAGCGCCGGCTGGCCGTCGTCTTCAGTGACGCAGAGACAACGACGTTCTACCCGTCGGCGATCTCGCTCTCATTCGACGAGGGCAACGTCGATCTGGTCGTCGTCCGGTTCGGCCGGGAGGGGGAGCGGGTCTACGGGCCGAACGGCGCGCCGGAGCCGTACGAGGCGGATCCGGGCAGCGCCGCGGCGGCGCAGCGCCTCGCGAGCGTCGGCGGCGAAGACGCCTTCCACGAGGATGAGATCGACGCAGCCATCGGCGCTGCCCGGGAGAAGCTCGGCGACGGCAAGGCGGTCGTCCGGGCGGAACAGTCGGACATCGAGCCACTGGGGCCGTACGTCTTCCTCGCGGCCCTCCTCCCGCTCGGATTCCTGCTCCGCCGCCGGAACCTCGCCTAGCAGCAGCCGGAGCCGCAGTCGCAATCGCAGTCACAACAGGACATGGCGCCTCCTTTCATCGATAGACTTCGATACAGTATATTGAAGAGATTCGATGAAGAAGCTTCAACTCATCCAGACACCCTGCTGTTCCCCCGGCGCTCCGCTCATGCCGAAGGACGAGCGCGAGCGGCTCGCAGAGCAGTTCAAGGCGCTCAGCGATCCGACCCGGCTCGCGATCGTCAACCAGCTCGCTGGCGCGGAGGAATGCTGTGTCTGCAACCTGGAGCCCCTCGGCCTTTCGCAGCCGACGATCTCGCACCACCTGAAGATCCTCCGCGAGGCAGGCCTCGTGCAGAGCACCCGGCGCGGGACGTGGGCCTACTACCGGCTCGTGCCCGCGTCGGTCCAGGCGCTGGCCTTCGCGCTAGGCGGCGGAGATCAGGACGACGCCGGCCAGAGCCGCGACGACGCCGAGGCCCTGGAGTCGGCTCACGCGCTCTGAGAGGACGAGCGCGGCCAGCGCCACGGTCGTCACGGGGTAGAGGGTCGCGAGCACCGAGACGACACTGACCTCGCCCAGGCTCGACGCCGCCGCGAAGAGCGTGTTGCCGGCGGTGTCCATCAGGCCGATGAGCGCGATCGTCCCGAGACTCCCGCGCGCTGCGGCGAGCGGAGGCCGGAAGACGAGCCAGGCGGTTAGCGTGAGCAGGCCGGCCGTTCCCCGGAACACGAAGGCCGCCCAGAGGAAGTCCTGCTCGCTCGCCTGGTGCATCGGCACGTAGTAGCCGCCGAATCCCACCACGGCGGCGATCGCCCACGGAACACCGGCTGCGAGGCGGGCCGCGCCGGTCGGGTCCTGCTCGAACGATGCGAGTGCGACTCCACCGAGAGCGAGTGCGAAGCCCAGAGCCTGCCCGGCGGTGACGTCGTCTCCCGTGGCGATCCCGAAGACCACCGGAACGACGGCTGCGACCGCGGCGATCGGCGCAACGATGCTGATCGAGCCGACAGACATGCCCCGGTAGAACGAGGCCAGTCCCAACGTCCCGAACAGCGCGGCGAGCGAGGCCCAGGCGACGGCAGGACCTGGAGGCCCGTTTCCGGCGAGCACAACGATGACCGCGATCCCGAGGACGCCCGAGACCTGGGCGCCCAGCATCACGACGAGGAGCGGGACGGTGCGGCTCTTCAGTCCTCCGAGAAAGTCGCCGACGCCCCAGGCAAGGCTCGCCCCGAGCGCGCAGACGGCAGCGAGCACCGCCTAGTCGGGGATCGGCCGCGTAGCCGCGACGGCGTCGAGCTGGTTTGCGTGGTAGAGGACCGCCGCCTCGGCGGTCCGCGCGGCGCGGCCGTCGTGATGGACGGCGACGGCGTGGACGACTTCGGCCAGCACGCCCCGCTCCAGCCCGCCGGCATGTGACTCGATCAACCGGATCCCGAGCTGGACGTGGCCGAGCAGCCGGCCCTCCTCGGTCGGCCGGAAGGACGGGCCGCGGCCGAGCTCGAGCGTCCGTCCGGCATCGTGGAGGAGCGCTGCGGCGATCAGCAGGTCTCCGCGCAGCCGAGGGTGAACCTGTGCGGTCTCGCGGCAGAGCGTCGCGACGGCGACGGTGTGCTCGAGGAGGCCGCCTGCGTAGGTGTGGTGGGCCTCCGGGCTCGCGGGAAGCTCGCGCAACCGAGCGCGGAACCGGTCGTCGCCCAGGAATCGCCCTACGAGGGTCTTCAGCCCGGCGTGCGCGATCTCGCCGGCGAGAAACTCGAGGAAGCCGTCGAGCTCGTCGGCGTCCCGGCGCATCGTCGGCGTCAGTTCGGCGGCGTCCTGCCCCTCGGCGTGTTCGATAGCGCGCACGTCGAGCTGAAGCCGGTCGCGGAACTTGTCCACGCGGCCGAGCACGCGAACGGCGTCTCCCTCGCCGAAGCGCGCGTCGAGCAACTCGACGTCGTTCCAGACACGGGCCTCGATCTTCCCGCTCTTGTCGACCAGCTCGAGCGCGAGGTAGTCGGAGCCTGTCTTCGTCCGCCGACGCTCCTTTCGGGCGACCGCGTACGTGCCCTCGACGACACGATTCTCGGCGAGGTCGGCGATCGTGCTCACGGGCCGAGTCTAGGGCCGAAGGAGGATGGTACGGTGACCCTCGTGGCCGTGGTCAAGCCGATTCGGGCCGTCCGCTACGACGAGTCGGTCGCCGGCCCGCTGGAGCGGCTGGTGGCTCCGCCTTACGACGTCATCGACGAGGCGCAGCGCGAGGAGCTGATGGCGCGGAGCCCGTTCAACGTCGTCCACCTGACCCTGCCGGACGAGGAGGCTGATGCGGCTCGGCTGTGGCGCGAGTGGCTTTCGGACGGAGCGCTCGTCCGGGATCAGGACCCCGCGTTCTGGGCGCTCGAGCAGCAGTACGTCGGGCCGGACGGGGTCGAGCGCACCCGCCGCGGGCTCGTCGCGGCGCTCAAGGTGGAGCCCTACGAGAACCGGGTCGTCCTGCCGCATGAGCGCACCCATGCCGGGCCGAAGGAGGGGCGGCTGCGCCTGCTCGAGGCGCTCCAGGCACATCCTGAGCCGATCTTCCTGCTCTACGACGGCAAGCCCCCGTACGAGCACCCGGCCGGGGAGCCGGACATGGAGGTCGAGGGGGCGCGGCTGTGGCGCGTTCCGCCGGAGGGGATCGCCGACGCTTTCGCCGACAAGCAGCTGCTCATTGCGGACGGCCACCATCGCTACGAGACGGCGATTGCGTTCGGCGCGGACCAGATCCTCGTCGTCCTCGTCTCCACCGAGGATCCCGGTCTGATGATCTTCCCGACGCACCGGATCGCGGAGCGCATCAACGGGACGAGCCCGACGCTGGATCTCGACGAGGCACTGGCCGAGCTGGACGCGAAATCTCCCGATCGCGCTGCCGCCGTCGTCTACCGAAAGGGAGGCGCGGCGCTCGTCGAGGGGGACGAAGGGACGCTCGACGTCCAGCTCGTCGAGTCGCTGGCGCCCGGGCCTGTCAGCTACACGCCCTCCGTGGAGGATGCGGTCGCCGCAGTGGAGCGCGGGGACGCCGAGGGCGCCTTCATCGTCCGCCCGACGCGGATCGAGGACGTCTTCCGGTTCGCCCAGGCCGGCGAGACGCTGCCGCAGAAGACGACCTACTTCTATCCCAAGCTCCTGTCGGGGCTTCTGTTCCTGCCGGTCGAGTGACGCCCTGGCTCGAGGTCTGCCGGGCCGCCGCCGCGGACGTCCGCAAGGCTGTGGACGCACTGCCGACGCGGGTCGAGCGCGAGCCCGTCCTCGCAACAGGCGTCGGCGGCGACGACACGACCGCGGTCGACGATGCCGCCGAGCGGGCGGTGGTCGCGCGGCTCGAGGAGCTGCACGAAAGCGGCACCGAGTTCACGCTCATCTCGGAGGAGCTCGGCGAGCGTACGTTCGGCTCGTCGGAGACCCTCGTCGTCGTGGATCCGATCGACGGCTCCGTCAACGCCAAGCGCGGCCTGCGCAACTTCTGCCTCTCGATTGCCGTCGCGGAGGGAACGACGATGGGCGACGTCGTCTTCGGCTTCGTCCACGACTTCGGAACCGGTGAGGAATGGACGGCCACCCGTGGCCGGGGCGCGCAGCTCGACGGCAAGCCGCTCGGCGGTGTCGGGCCGAAGGACACGGTCGAGATCCTCGCGATGGAAGGCACGCTCTCCGCCTCGGTCGCCGACCACGCAGTAGCGCTGACCGGCTTTGCGCAGCGCTTTCGCATCACCGGCTCGCTTGCGCTCTCGCTCTGCCAGCTCGCCGCCGGCCGGGTCGACGCCTGCTGCTCGCTCCGCGAGGCGCGCGCGATCGACGTCGCCGCGGCGCAGCTCCTCATCACCGAGGTCGGCCTCTCGATCGGCTATGCCGACGCAGGACCGTGGGAAGCGTCTCCGCTCGACACCGCGCACCGCTCGCTCGTGGTCGCAGCGGCGACGAACGAGTTGAGAGATCGCCTCGCGGAGATCCTCGTCATGTGAGCTCGCAGCCCGGCGCCTAGTCCGATTTGGAGCCGGACCGAGGTTGCTCTCCTTCACCGGAGCGCTTCGCGTCGGTGGCGGGCGGCGGGGCGCCTGTCGAACGGACGCGCATCACCTTGCTCAGCAAGTCGAACCAGAACGGTGCGCCGAGCAGAACGGCGAGCACGGTCAGCAGAAGGCCGAAGAGCTTGGCGATGATCGCAAGCGGGTCGTTCGGGATCTCGTTAGGGCCGTCACCCGCTGAGAGCTCCCAGCCGAGCGGCACGTCGAGCTGCTTGACGGCGCTCTCGACCTCCGACTCTTCCAGCGTGCCGGCTGCCGCCGCTTCAGCCTTCTTCACCACCGCGGCGCGCACGGCCTCGTCTCGCCAAAGGACACGGCTCGTGCTCAATGTGTCGGCGTTCAGCGGGACGACGACGGCCGTTGCGATGACGAGCAGGAAGAGCTGAACGCGCCGCTTGTACCAGCCGGAGACGCGTTCCATGGTGTCGTCGTACCACCGCTCCGCTGCCGCATGAAACCTGGTCGCGTCTTCGTCCACGGACCGGTAGACGGCGAGAAGCGCTTCCGACAGCGGTGCGTTCGGGATCGAGGCGAGCGACTCCTCGAATCCCTTCTTCGCCTTTTTGATCCGCGCCTCTGCGTTCGCCACCTCCTCTGGACTGGCTTTCTCGTGCCACTCCTTGGTCTCGCGGGTCAGGTCGACGAGGACCGAGACGAAGGTTCTCGAAGGCAGATACGACGGATACGGGGGCTTCTTGAACATCTTGGTCGGCTCTGTCGGATCGACGGCACCGGAATGTCCGCGCTTGGGCCTGACCATGGTTTGGGTGAGCGGGTGCTCGAAGAACCGCTTCAGCGTCAAGCCGCCTGCGGCCGTCGGCATGGGTGTGGCGCTGAGGATGTTGCGCAGACCGAGCTCGAGGAAACGGGCGCGCATTCCGAGCCAGGTCATGATCGACTCGTTGATCGTCGTGCAGACGAGCGCGAGGATGATGTAGAGGAAGATCAGCCCGATGGCGACGTCGAGGGCCGGATGGTCCAACATCGCGGCAGAAGCTACGAGGTCGGTCAACTTGAGTCAAGGGGTCTAGAGGCCCGCCGTTGCTACGGTCTTCACAGATGCAGCCAACTCGAGACCAGATCACCGAGGCGCTTGGCCGAGTCATCGATCCGGAGCTCAAGAAGCCCGTCACGGAGCTTGGAATGGTGCGCGACGTCAACGTCGAGGGCAGCCACATCGCGGTCACGATCGCGCTCACCGTGCCCGGCTGCCCGCTCCGCCAGAGCTTCGAGGATCAGGTCCAGCGCGAGCTTTTGCCGCTCCCGGGCATCGAGACCGTCTCGCTTGCATTCGACGTCATGAGCCCGGACGAGAAGGCGGCGTTGACCGCACGGCTCCGCGGTGGGATCTCCGAGCGCACGAAGGGCATATCGCTCGATCGCTCGACCCGCGTGATCGCAGTCGCGAGCGGAAAAGGCGGGGTCGGCAAGTCGACGCTGACGGCCAACCTGGCGGCCGCCTTCGACGTGCTCGGCCACCGGACCGGCGTCCTCGACGCCGACGTCTACGGGCACTCGATCCCGCACATGCTCGGCGTCCACCAGCGCCCGGTCGTCGTCGACCGGATGATCGTCCCGCCCGTTCGCGGCGAGCTGAAGCTGATGTCGATCGGGTTCTTCCTCGACGAGAACGAGCCGGTCATGTGGCGCGGGCCGATGCTCCACCGGGCACTCGAGCAGTTCCTCTCGGACGTCCACTGGGGCGAGCTGGACACGCTCCTCGTCGACATGCCACCCGGGACGGGAGACGTCTCGATCTCGCTCGGCCAGCTGCTTCCGCGCGCGGAGGTCGTCGTCGTGACCACGCCGCAGCCGGCCGCCCAGCAGGTCGCCGTGCGTGCGGCGCAGATGGCGCGCACGACGAACATGCGGCTGCTCGGCGCCGTCGAGAACATGACCTGCGCTCGTCGGCACCGGCGAGGAGATCTTCGGCTCCGGCGGCGGCGACACCCTTGCAGCGGAGCTGGAGATTCCGCTGCTCGGCCGGATTCCACTCGATCCCCGGCTCCGCGAGAGCGCCGACCGGGGAGAGCCGCTCGTCTGGTCCGATCCGGAGGCTGAGGCGTCGGTCGAGATCATGCGCCTCGCCGAGGCAATCGCTGCCGCGCAGCGCGAGGAAGGCCTTGGGATCACCAAGCCACTTCCCCTCGCCGGCGCGCGTGCGGACTGAGGACGTCCTTCCGCGGCTGCTCGAGCTCGGCTTCTGCGGAAGCCGACGCCGCCGTCATGGCGGACCACTTCCTCGAGGCCGAGAGACGGGGCAAGCGCGGCCACGGCTTCTCACGGGTGGAGTGGCTCGCGACCCAGGACATCGATCCGGCCGCCCGGCCCGAACGGCTCATGGCCGAAGAGGGGTTCGAGCGGTGGGACGGGCGCGGCGCAGTCGGCTACCTGACGCTCGCGGCGATCTGCAACTCCCAGGTGGCGTCTCCGCCGGAACACGCCCGGGTCGTCGTGGCCTCGCAGTGCTTTCCGACCGGGATGCTCGGTCACTGGACACGCGCCGCCTCGCGGAAGCGGGGCTCGTCGCTGCGCTGACGGCGACGTCTCCTGCTCGCCTCGGGCACCCGGACGGTGGCCCTCCACTTGCCGGCACGAACCCCCTCTCGATTGCGATCCCGAGCTCCGACGGGCAACCCGTGGTCGCAGATGTCTCGATGGGACAGGTCACTTACGGCGATGTGATTGCCGGTCTTGCCTCGGAGGAGGAGCTCGTTCCGTTCGGCGGGGACCACGCCCACAAGGCGTTCGCCCTTGCGCTCGGGCTCCAGCTCCTTGTCGACTCGCTGGCGCCGGCGAGGGTTACGGGGCCGTGCTGTTCGTTGCCAGGCCGACGGCTGATCCCGTGCCGGCTCTGCGCCTGCTCGCGGGAGGCCTTCGGCTGCCCGGCGACAGTCCTACCAACTCTTAACCAAAGCTTTCCGCTCCCCTACACGGCGCTTGGACGGCTCCTGGGCGGTCGTGGGCGAACCTGGGCCTATGAGCAAAGGAGGAGCAATGAACAAGCTGATCATCGGTCTTGCGGCACTCGTGCTGCTGGCCGCCGGTGGCGCACTCGCCGGCGGTGCGGTGTCGGGCAGCTCGTCGAACACAGGGCTGACCACGACCGGGACCACCATCGACGACACGACGCCCGCGGCCGGTACGACGACCGTGGCCGGAGCGACGACCGCCGGCGGCACGACTGTCGGCACGACGACCGGCGAGGACGTCAGCGGCCCGTGCGACGAAGCGGAGCACGCCGACGATCCGCAATGCGCCGGCGCGGCCCCCGCAGTCGGCACGACCACTGGTGACGACGGCAACGACGACCGCGGCCGGGACGACGACCAGGAGGACCGCTCCGGGCCGAATCGCGGCTCGGACGACGACGGCGAAAACGGCGGAGACGACGACCACTCGGGCTCGTCGGGCCATTCCGGCTCCGACGACTCCGGCTCCGGCGACGACGACTAGTCCAACGACGACACACAAGGAGAACACGGGATGAAGAAGACACTTGGAGTTCTGTTCGCCTCGATCGTGGCGGTGGTGGCCCTGGCCATCCCGACACTCGGGGCGGGCGCCGGCCAGTCCGTGCGCGTGACGGAGGTCGATGGGCGGATCGCCCTCTCGGCCAAGCCCAGGGCGGGCGCGGTGAAGTTCGTCGTCCGCAACAGCGGCGGCGAGACGCATGACCTCTGGATCCGCGGCGGCGGCAGGCGCTGGAAGACGAGCGCACTGTCTCCGGGCCGCACCGCCAGCGTCATCGCCCGCCTGAAGAAGGGCGTCCGGTACTCGTACTGGTGCGGGATCAGCGACCACGCGCAGGACGGGATGCGCGGGAGTTTCGTCGCCCGTTAGTCCCACGCTGCGCCAGGCAGGTCGAGGCGGTCCTCGGGCCCTCCCCGGGGCCGCCTCGGCATCTTGGGGTATAGGACACACCATGCAACTCGGGAAGAAGCGCCGGATCCTCCTCGTCGAAGACGAGGAGTCGATCACCGCGCCGCTTGCGGAAGCCCTCGGCCGGGAGGGGTTCGACACGTCGGTCGCCGGTAGCGCTGCCGCCGCGATCGAGCTCGCGAAGCAGGTGCGCCCCGATCTCGTCCTGCTGGACGTGATGCTGCCGGACGGGTCCGGGTTCGACGTCGCCCGGGAGCTTCGCCGCGATTCGCGCGTGCCGATCATCATGCTGACCGCGCGCGGCGAGGAGGCAGATCGCGTGGCAGGGCTCGAGCTTGGCGCGGACGACTACGTGGTGAAGCCGTTCAGCGCCCGCGAGCTCGTTGCGCGTGTGCGTGCCGTTCTTAGACGCGTCGCTGAAGCCGGCGAGCGCCGGCCCGAGGGCGCGATCACGATCGGCGACGTCGTGCTCGACGTCGGTCGCCGAGGCACCACGCTCCAGGGCGACGAGCTCGAGCTCAGCCGCAAGGAGTTCGACCTCCTGCGGCTGCTGATGGAGAACGCCGGGTCGGTCGTGACGCGCGAGCGCCTGATCGACGAGGTGTGGGACACGAATTGGTTCGGGTCGACCAAGACGCTCGACGTCCACGTGAGCGGTCTCCGGAAGAAGCTCGGAGACGATTCGAGCGATCCCAAGTACATCCACACGGTCCGCGGCGTCGGCTTTCGTTTCGCCGGGTCCGACGAGGTCGGCGGTTGAGTCTCCACACCAGGCTGCTCGCGGCCTTCGCCTACGTCCTGATCCTCGTGATCGTGGCGCTCGAGGTGCCGCTCGTCCTCAACGTCTCGAGCCGCGTGGACGCGGAGGTCAAGGGACATGCAGCCGTCGCGGCGCAGCTCGTGGCGGCGAGCGCGGCGGGAGAGCTCAGGAACGGCGCCACCGGGAACCTGCAGGGAATTGCACGGGAAGCTGCGCGCGACTCCGGCGGCCGGGTGCTCGTCGTCGATCGCAACGGCCGGCTGCTCGCCGACTCGGCCGGCCAGCAGGGCAACTACGGAGACCGGCCGGAGATCCAGGCGGCGCTCGGCGGCCGGGTCTCCCAGGGCCGTCGCTTCAGTGACACGCTGAACGAGTCCGTCCTCTATACCGCGGTCCCGATCGTCCTCGGCAACCGTGTCGGCGGCGCGGTTCGCGTGACGCAGAACGTCGATGCGATCGACCGGCGGGTGCGGCGGGACGTCCTCGGCCTGGTCGGAATCGGACTGATCGCGCTCGTCCTCGGCCTGGCCTTCGCGTGGCTTCTCGCCGGGACCCTCGCCCGTCCCCTTCAGCGGCTCGCCGCGACTGCGCGCCGTGTCGAGGCGGGTGACCTGGGCGCCCGTGCCGACCCTGAGGGCTCGCGCGAGCACCGCGACGTCGCGCACGCCTTCAACGACATGACCGACCGGCTGGAGCAGGTGCTCGCCGCCCAGCGAGAGTTCGTCGCGAACGCCTCGCACCAGCTTCGCACCCCGCTGACGGGCCTCCGCCTCCGCCTGGAGGCGGCTTCGCTGAAAGCGGGGCCCGGGCTCTCCGAGGAGCTGGATGCAGCCGAGCGGGAAGTCGATCGCCTCGCGCGGCTGCTGACGGCGCTCCTGACGCTCGCTCGGGAAGGCGACCGGCCGCCCGCACGGCAGGCGGTGTCGGTGGCCGAGGCGCTCGAGCGGGCGCGGAACCGCTGGGAGGACCGCGGGATGCAGAGCGGCCACGAACTCAAGCTCGAACGCGCAGATCTCAGCGTCGCAGCGGTCTCCGACGAGGACCTCGCGATCATGCTCGACAACCTGGTCGAGAACGCGCTCGTCTACTCGCCCGACGGAGGGACGATCACGCTCTCGTGCCGTCGCGAAGGCGGTGAGGTCGTCATCGGAGTCGAGGACGAGGGTCCGGGGCTTCGCGCAGGCGAGGAGGAGCAGGTCTTCGAGCGCTTCGCGCGCGGAAGCAGCGGCCAGACGACGCACGGCACTGGCCTGGGCCTTGCGATCGTCGCCACGTTGGCACGGCGGTGGGGCGGAAGCGCGCGCATCGCGAATCGACCGGAGGTCGGGGCACGGGCGGAGATCCGCCTTCCTGCGGCCTCACCCGGGTCTTTGCAAACTCCGAACAGGAGCTTGGACGAGGCTTTACCCGGCCGCGTCTAGCCTGGACTCATGCGAATCGTGATCGTCGCTCTCCTCGGCCTCGTCTTCGCGGGCGGCCTCGGCACCGCCGCGCACCTGATCGCGCGCGACACGGTCGCTCTTCCGATTGCGAGCCTCGATGCTCGTGAGAACCTCGCACCGGCCGCCACGACCGGGACCACGCGCGCCGCCGGGACGACGACCCGCAAGAAGGCGCGCACGACGAGCACGGCGACCACGACGCGCCGCACGACGACGGCAGCGGCCACGGTCGACGATCACGGAGGACGCCGAGGTCGGGGCGGCGACGACGACTCGAGCGGCTCCGGTTCCGGCTCTGGTTCCGGCTCGGGCCACAGCGGCGGCTCGGACGACGACTAGCCCAGCAGCTGCTGGAACTCCGGCTCTTCCCTGATCGGGTCGAAGTCGGTGTCGGTTCGAGCCAGCTCACGGAACCGCTCCCCCTGCTCCACAGAGCGCGTCAGATGGGCAAGAGCGTCCGCTGCCTTGCCGGACATGCTCTCGGCACAGGCGAGGTTGTAGAGAACCGCCGGGTCGTCGGGAAACTGCTCGAGCGCCTGAGCAAGCACCTCGATCGCCTTGTCGTACTCCTTCGTCGCGAAGAACGCGAGCGCGGGAGCCGACCGCTCCCAGTTCGTCGACTTGAAGGGCTCGCCGGCCTTGCCGCCCAGGGCGAGGATCGTCGTCTCGGCCTCGTCGGCCACCGCCTTCCGCCTTTCGGCCGGGTCTCGGACGAAAACCATCGTGCCTGCCGGCGCCTCGACTTTCTCGCCGTCCACCGTCAACGTGGCCTTGCCGGCCACGACGACGTAGAGCTCTTCGTGCTGGCCGGCTCCGTCACCGACCTCGTCGTGCTCGCCGATCACCGTCTGTCCGGCGTCCTTTGCCGTCCACGCGTTGACCCCGAACGCCTCGATCCCGAAGTGGCCGCGAATCGGCGACCAATGAGCTGACTCCGGCGGCCCGACCTTGACCTCCATGTCGGCGAGGCTTGCGACCGAGTATCCGTCGCTCACGCGGCCGCCCCGATCAGCTCCTGGAACTCGGGGCGCTCGCGGATCGAAGCGAAGTCCTCGTCCGTCCGGGCAAGCTCCCGGAAGCGCTCCTCCAACTCGACCGACCGCCGGAGATGGTCGAGCGCGGAATCCGGCTCGCCGGCCAGCACTTCCGCGCACGCGAGGTTGTAGAAGACCATCCCTGCCTCAGGGTGCTCGTCGGCGACCGAGCGGAGAATGCTGACTGCCTTCGCGTGGTCCCCTGCGCGCCAATGCGGATAGGCGTCGGCTGCGGCCTCCCACGTCGAGACCTCGTACGCCTTCCCGGGAGTCCCGCCCGCGACCATGACGATCGTTCCGTCCTCCTCGGCGAAGGCGCCGCGACGCACGGCCGGGTCGCTGATGAAGACGCACGTGCCCATCGGCGCCGCGATCTCATCGCCGCCCAGCTGGAAGCGGGCCGAGCCGCGGATGACGACGTAGAGCTCCTCGTGCCTACCCGCGGCTCCGCCGAGCTCGTCGTGCTCCTCGATCACGCGCTTGCCGGCGTCCGCGCCGAACGCGTTGATGCCGAAGGCCTTGACGTCGAGGTCGCGGCGGAGGCGGAACCAGTCGGCGCCCTCGTCGCCTTCCTGCGGGGTGAGCTCGTCAATGTGTGCGACCTGGAACTTCTCGCTCACGACTGCCGCCTCAGCTCCTCGAGGACGACGGGGTCGATCGCCTCGGCGCCGTCGACACGCTCCTCGAGGTTCTCGTTGCCGGCCCAAAGGAACAACGTCTCGTTCAGCTCACCCTCGTAGCCAAGCCGGGAGAGGCGCTCGCCGAGCTCGTTCGCCAACTCGCTGTCGACCGGTAGCCAGTCCTCCCTCGGCGTCTGGCCGAAGATCGCGACGTGGAGGCCGTACAGGCGCCGGAGCTCCTCGAGCGGCCGCTCGTGGTCGTCCACCCGCAGGTCGAAGACGATGTCGGAGAGACTCGCGTACCCGCCATCTCTCTCAACGACGAGCAGGGCTGCGGATTGTTGGCCGCGGCTGTCTCCGCCCGCCTCCTGTGCGGCGTCGAGGCAATCGAGGAGCCGCTCCTCGAGCGGCTTGCCCTCGGTGGACTCGAAGGTCTCGGCGATCGCGTCGACCGTTTCGGCCGAGACGAGGATGTTCCCCTGCGCGGCGTAGCCGGGCCCGGTCCGGCCGCCGGCCCAGTCGTGGCACTCGCTGCCGGTGAACGACGCGCTCCGGCCCTCACCGTCGACGACACCGAGCTGCCGGTGCTCTCGGCCGTCGTCGGCCGAGGTCAGCCGCTCGACGACCTCCTCCGCGGAGAGCCCGTCGCGGAGCAGGGCGAGCCCGCCGGGCCCGTACCGTGGATTCGCGTAGGCCTGCGTGGCCACGGCGCCGACCTGCGGCTCGGCCCATGGGACGATCGAGCCGACCCCGAGGAACTTGGATTGCGTCGCGACCCCCCAGCGCCCGGCGCCGAGATCGCAGGCAGCGATCGAGTAGGTGGCGACGAGCGGCGCTACGAGCCATACGTCAGCTCGACGAGATCCAGCTCGACGAGCTCCGGGAGGCGCGATCACGGACGAGACTTCGGGCCGCCTGAGCGCGTTCAGGACCTTCTCCTGCGAATCGGCGCGGACGACGACCGGGCGCCCCTCCTCGAATGCGGCCTCGATCTGCTTCTCGTCGAGCTCGTCGAGCACCAGCGCCCCGTCCAGGTCGACATCCCCCTCGACCGCGATCTGCGGCACACGGCGGCCCGTCGAGCCGAACCAGCGCTCTCTCACACCGTGATGGTCTCGCCCGGCTGCATCACGAGCAGCTCGGCGTCGGTTAACTGCGCGAGCTCCTCGGGCGTGCCGCTCAGGAGCGGGAAGGTCCCGTAGTGGCACGGCACGCAGCGCGAGACGCCGAGCAACTCCAGGGCGATCGCTGCCTCCTTGGGACCCATCGTGAAGTGGTCGCCGATCGGGAGGATCGCGACGTCCGGCTCGTGGATCCGGCCGATCAGCTGCATGTCGGTGAAGACGTTCGTGTCGCCTGACGAAGTAGAGCTTCGTGCCGTTCTCGACCTCCACGACGAAGCCGGCCGCCTCACCGAGGTACTCGCCGTTCGGCCCGGACGAGGAGTGGTGGGCGTGCGTCATCGTGAAGCGCACGCCGTCGACGTCCTGGGTTCCGCCCTTGTTGATGCCGGGCAGCTCCCCCACGTTCGCGCCCTGGGTGCCGAGCCAGCCCTTGAGCTCGACCTGCGCAACTACGGCGGGCGAAAACTTGCCGGTCAGATCGACGGTCGAGCCGACGTGGTCGCCGTGGCCGTGGGTGAGCGCGATCACGTCGACGCGCTCCGGCTGCTTCTCGTCCTCGGGGCAGGTTGGCCCGTCCAGGAAGGGGTCGAGGTAGACGCGCTTACCTCCCGGAGTGTCGAACCGGAAGGACGCGTGGCCGAGCCAGGTCAGCTGGACGTCCGGCATTACGGAGCGGAATCTAGCGAAGGCCGACCAACACGTACGCGGCTACCGGCGCAGCCTTTCCCTTGAGCTCGAGGTCGCCGATCGGGTGCGTTTCGAGCTCCGCGCTGACCGCGTCGTGGGTTGCCTGGCCGACGACGACCTGTCCCGGCTCCGCTGCCGTCTGGAGGCGGGCCGCAAGGTTCGTCGTGTCGCCGATCGCGGTGAAGCTCCGCTGCTCCTCGGTGCCCACGTTGCCGACGATCGCCGGGCCGGTGTTGATGCCCACCCGGAAGCGCGGCCAGTCCGAACGCCCCTGGCTGACCACGTCGGCGGCTTGCTGGAGAGCGAGGCCGGCTCTCGCGGCCCGCAGGGCGTGGTCGGGCTGATCGGCGGCCGCGTTGAAGACGACCATGATCGCGTCGCCCGCGAAGCGCTCGATCATCCCACCGTGTTCGCCGAGCACGACCGGCACGGTCTGGGCCCAGTAGGAGTTCAGCATCGTCAGCACGTCCGAGGGCGAGTGCCGCTCGGAGAACGCCGTGAATCCCTGGAGGTCCGCGAAGAGGACGCTGACCTCCCGTTCCTGGCCGCCGAGCGCGGCAGCTTCGGGCTCCTCGCGCAGGCGGGCGGCGAGCTGCGGCGAGAGATAGGGCTGGAGCAAGCCTTCGACCGCCTTCACCTCGGTCGCGGCGCGCTGCACGAAGGAAGCCTCTTCTGCACCGAGACCGAAGCGGCGCCGTAGCTCGGGCTCCTCGAGGCGTTCCGCCGCCGCAGCCTTGACCGCCGACGCGTACCGCTCGTCGATCCGGCCCAGCGTGTCGTCGAGATAGAGCGACGCGAACGCCTCGCCGCGGTGGCGCTCGCGGAGCGCGGTCAAGGCGACGATCCCGAACGCCGCCGCCATCAGCAGATGCCACTCCCACCAGGACGCGTGCCAGTTGCGCGCGAAGGCCACGGCGACCGACGCCTCGCCGAGCAGGATCCAGGCGGCCGTGACACCGAGGAGAACGGGAGCCGGGCGCCGCCGGTAGAGGTCCCAGTACCGCAATGCCGTCAGCCCGTAGAGCGCGACCGCGGGGGCCGCGAGACCGAAGAGCCAGCGGTCGGTCTCGTCCTCGCTGAGTGCCCGGTCGAGTGGTGGCACCTCTGTGAGCGACGCCAGCGCCCAGGCCAGGACCACGCCGACGAGCGCCCAGCGCAGCAGCCGTACCCGAGGCGGGCTCGAGTGCTCGTGCGCCGACCAGGCTGCGAAGACCGAGGCGAGGAGCAGGCCGACCGGCGTCGCGATGACGAAGCCGGCGTTCTTCCCTTCCAGCAGGACGCCCGGCGTAGCGAGCGCGTGGAGCCCGAGGAATCCGGCGCTTGCCAGGAAGGCGAGCGAGACGAGGAAGAGCCGGGCATCGGAGCGGCGCGTTGCCGCCTCGCTCGTCAGCGCACCGAGCGCCACGCTCACCAGCGAGACCGAGAGGACGAGCCAGAAGTGGGCCGGGTGCTGCTCCCAATCCACGTCGAGGTTGGGCTGGAGGAGCAGGAGCGCCAGCCCGCCGAGCGGAATCGCGAGCAGCAGCGGCCAGAGCAGCACGGGAGGACCGTACGAGAACGGGTCGAACTGCGCGACATGACGAGGCAACTCGGCCCCGTGGTTCTCATCGTTGCGGCGGGTCTGGCGCAAGCCGCCGGGCGGCCGGGGCTCGCTTTCTACCTGCTGCTGGGCGCGATTCCGGTCGTCGTCTCCGTCGCGCTGGCCTCCTACGGGGATGTCGTCGCCGGCGAGGGCGGCAGCGTCGCGCACACGGCCCTCTGGACGGTCGGCCTGGTGCTCGTCATCGCCACCGTCGCCCTCCCGTCACTCGGCAGCGTCGCACTCACCGCGTGCCTGATCCTCGCCGGGATCCAGGGCGCGATGGCCCTGACGGCCGAGGTCCGCCGCAGGCCGAGCTCCTAGTAACAAGTTGTTACATTGTCGCTCGAAGGCTGCTCGGCGAGGGGCCGACCCGGATCTAGTAACAAGTTGTTACTTGGACTAGAACGGCAGCTGGGACGCGGCCTTCTCGGCCACGTCGATCAGCGGCTGGACGGCGAAGAACGAGCCGACCGTCACGGCCGTACAGGCGACGACCGACGCGGTCAGCAGGAGCTCTCGCGGAGGCGAGCCGCCGGCCGGGGCGAGCTGGAGCTCGGCCGGCATCCGCATGAACATCGATCGAACGACGGCGAGGTAGTAGTAGAGCGAGATCGCGGTCGCGATCACGCCGGCGATCACGAGCCACCACCAGCCGCGGTCGTAGGCGGCGGCGAAGACGTAGAACTTCCCGACGAAGCCGCCGGTGAGCGGCAGCCCGGCGAAGGCGAGCATGAAGACCCACATCGAGACGCCGAGCACCGGCCGCTCCCACCCCATCCCGCCGATGTTGTCGATCGTGACCCGGTCGCCGAGCTCGCGTTCCCTGGCGGCGATCACGGCAAAGGCGCCGAGCGACGCCGCCGAGTACGGGATCAAGTAGTAGAGGAGCGCCTTCGCGCCGAGCTCGTTGTTCGCGGCGACCGCGATCAGCATGAAGCCGGCGTGCGAGACCGAGGAGTACGCCAGCATCCGCTTCAGGTTCCGCTGGACGAGGGCGGCGATGTTGCCCCAGGCCAGCGAGACGCAGGCGATGACGGCGATCGCGAGCGTCCAGAGATCCTCCTCAGCCGGAAACGCGGTGACGAGGACGCGCATCGCCAGGACCAGCGCGACGGCCTTCGTCGCCGCGGACATGAACGCCGTCACCGGCGTCGGCGCGCCCTCGTAGACGTCCGGCGTCCACATGTGGAACGGCGCAGCCGACGCCTTGAACCCGAGCCCGGCGAGCAGCATGGCGAGCCCGGCCAGGACGAGCCCGTCGTTCACGAGCCCCTGCTCGTCGATCGCGGCCGCGATCGCGCCGAACTCGAGCTCGCCGGTCGCCCCGTAGACGAGCGCCGACCCGAAGAGCAGCACGGCCGAACCGAAGCTTCCGACGATCAGGTACTTCAGTCCCGCCTCGAGCGAGCTCACGCGGTCGATCTCGATCGCGCAGAGGATGTAGAGGCAGATCGAAAACCACTCGAGCCCCAGGAAGAGCGTCATCAGGTTCGTTGCCTGGACGAGGAAGACCATCCCGCCCCCGGCTGCCGCGAGCAGCGCGTAGTACTCGCCGACGTGCTCCTTCCGCACGCGCTGCGCGTACGAGATCCCCACGGCGAGGAAGCCTGCGCCGGCGATCACGATCTGGGCCAGCGTTCCGAACCGGTCGCGCAGGATCGCGTCTGCCACCTCGTAGGTCGCGTCGGGGCTCTTCCAGTACAGGAGCCCCGCGGCGACGCCGGCGCCGAGGAAGCCGAGCGCGCAGGCGAAGGCGCTGAAGACCCGAACAGCGCGCTGCGGAACGAGAACCGAACCGAGTAGCGCGACCCCTGCGGCGCCGAGCAGCGCCAGGGCCGGCGAGAGTGCGAACCAGTCGACGACGGGCTTCGTCATCAGAAGGAGAGGTGCTCCGTGATCGCTGCGGGCCAGATCGAGAGGGCGAGCAGACAGGCGACGAGCGGGACGATGACCGCGAGCTCGGCCGGGCGGAGGTCGAGCGCCTCGTCGGGCACAGCGGGGCCGACGTCCTGGTGGAGGACTGCCGAGATCAGCCGCAGCATGTACATCGCGGCGAGGACGATGGCCGCGGCGCCGACCACAGCCCACATCCAGCCCTCGCCGAAGATCCCGGCGAGGATCAGGAACTCGCCGGCGAACGCGCTGGACCCGGGGACCGCGAGCGCGATGATCCCGGTCGCCATCAGCACCGTTGCCAGCGCCGGCCGGCCACGCGCCATTCCTCCGAGCCGGGCGAAGTCACCGGTCGCGGTCCGCCGTTCGACGGCGCCGGCGATCAGGAACAGCGAGGCCGACACGAGGCCGTGGTTGACCATGTGCAGCACTCCTCCGGTCGAACCGAGGTCATTGAGGGCGAAGAGCCCGATCGTGATCAGGCTCAGCTGCGCGAGGCTCGAGTACGCGATCACTCCGCGGATGTCGGGAGCCCGGAAGGCCAGGAACGACCCGTAGACGAGCCCGGCGGCGGCCAGGCCGAGCAGCAGCGGCTGCAGGTCCCGCGCCGGCTCCGGGAACTTCGCGATCGCGATCGCGAAGAAGCCGTAGCCCGCGGCCTTCGAGACGACGCCCGAGAGCACGGCGGAGACCTCTGCGGAGGACTCGCGGTATGCGTCCGGCAGCCAGCCGTGCAGCGGGAAGAGCGGCGCCTTGACGGCGAAGGCCGCGGCGAAGCCGAGGAATGCCCACTCGTTCGTGCTCGGCCCTCCGTCGACCATGTCGAACGTCCCCTCGGAGAGCCCGTACACGACGATCGCCGCCAGCATCAGCAGCGATCCGGCCATCGTGTAGATGACGAACTTGATCGTCGCCGCCAGCCGGCCCGGCCCGCCCCAGACGCCGACGAGGACGTAGAGCGGGATCAGCATCGCCTCGAAGAAGACGTAGAAGAGGAGGAGATCCTGCGCGGCGAACACGCCGACGATCGCTCCGGTCAGGAAGAGCATCAGCCCGAAGTAGGCCCGAGGGCGGTCGCGGCCGGCCCAGAACGCGTACCCGATCGCGGTCGCCATGACGACGACGCTCATTCCGACGAGCCAGAGCGAGTAGCCGTACAGCCCGACGTGGTACGAGACGCCGAGGTCGCCGAACCAGGCATGTCGCTGCTCGAGCTCGAGCCCAGCGTCGAAGTCGAACCGGAACAGGGTGTTGACCCAGACGCCGACCTCCGCCAGCCCGGCGAGCAGCGCGAAGGATCCGGCCGCCTGGTTCGACCAGGGCAGCAGCCAGACGACGAGGGCGGCCGCCATCGGGAGCAGGATCAGGATCGTCGTCAGCCAGTCGTCCACGTCAGCCCCTGACCGCCAGGAAGACGAAGGCGAGGACCGCGGCCCCGCCGCCCAGGGCCAGCACGTAGGTCCTGAGCAGACCGGTCTGCACCTCTGTGGTGCGGCCGGACAGGACCCGGACGCCGGTCGTCAGCCCACGGATCGAGCCGGCGATCAACGGCTGCTCGACGAAGCGGTACGAGTACGCCGCGATCCACACGGCGGGCCGGTAGAAGGCGTAGTCGTACGCCTCGTCCCAGTAGAACTTCCGCTCGAGCAGGCGCTGGAGGGCGGGGTACTGCGGAGCGCGCACCCGGCCGACCGCGTACATCGCCCACGCGAGGTAGATCCCGGCGATCGCGAGGCCGACGGCGAGCACGCTCGTCGAGCAGGTCCTGCAGGCCGGTCGGCTCGACGTGGGCCTCGGCGACCGGCTCGAGGAAGTCGGAGAGCGGATGCCAGAGCCCGGCGACCTGGATCCAACCGCTCACGACGGCTCCGACGGCGAGCGCTCCGACCGTCCACGCCATCCAGAACGCCGGCTCGTCGCGCTTCGGCGCGTGGAAATGCTCGCGCGCGAACGCCGACGGCTCGCCCCAGAAGACGAGGAAGATCATCCGGAACGTGTAGAGCGCCGTCAGGAACGCGCCGAAGAGGCCGACCGCCCAGAGGATCTGTCCGTACAGTCCTGCGTCGAGCGCGGCGGCGAGGATCGAGTCCTTCGAGAAGAACCCTGAGAGCGGCGGGATCCCGGCAAGCGCCAGGGCTGCCGATCAGCATCACCGCGTAGGTCTTCGGCAGGAGCTTGCGGAGGCCGCCCATCCGCCGGATGTCCTGCTCCATGACGAGCGAGTGGATGACGATGCCGGCGGCGAGGAAGAGCAGGGCCTTGAAGAAGGCGTGCGTCATCAGGTGGAACATCGCGTTCCCGTACGAGGTCAGCCCTGCCGCGAGGAACATGTAGCCGATCTGGGACATCGTCGAGTAGGCGATCACGCGCTTGATGTCCGTCTGGACCAGCGCGATGAGCCCGGCCATCAGGAGCGTTACCGCGCCGATGCCGGCGGCGAGATCCTGGATCGACGCGGCCTGCTCGAAGATCGGATTGAGCGCGGACGAGCATGTAGACGCCGGCCGTCACCATCGTCGCGGCGTGGATCAGCGCGCTGACGGGCGTCGGCCCCTCCATCGCGTCCGGGAGCCAGGTGTGGAGCGGGACCTGCGCCGACTTCGCGACCGCGCCGCCGAGCAGACCGAGAGCGACGAGCGTCAGCGCCCAGTCGCCCTGGACCTCGTCGATCCGCGCGAACACGTCGCCGTACTCCAGCGTCCCGAGCCGCTGCACGAGCAGGAAGAGCGCCAACGCCATCGCCCCGTCGCCGAAGGCGTTCATGATGAACGCCTTCTTGGCTGCCGCGATCGCGGCCGGGCGGTGCTGGTCGTAGCCGATCAGGAAGTACGAGCAGAGACCGACGAGCCCCCAGCCGGCGAGCAGGATCAGCAGGTCGCCGGCCTGGACCAGGAGCAGCATCGAGAAGACGAAGAGCCCCATGTACGCGAAGAAGCGGCGCTCTTCGTCGGAGCCGTGCATGTACCCGACCGAGTAGGCGACGATCAGGAAACCGACCCCGGAGACGACGAGCATCATGAAGACCGAGAGCGGGTCGACCAGGATGCTGAGGCCGACGTTGAAGTCCCCGGCGGTGAGCCAGGTCCAGAGGGTGGACGAGTGTGAGCGCTCCTCGGGCTGGTCGCCGACGAGGGCGATGAACGTCGTCAGTGCGGCGACGAAGGAGACGAGGACGGAGAGCGTGGTCAGGTAGCCGGCTCGCCTTGCGCGAGATCCGGTTTCCGAGCAGCGTGATGCAGTGTGGCCGCGGCGAGCGGCGAGAGCAGGCAGATCCAGGCGAGCGTCGTCAGGTCAGCCTCGCAGCGAGATCAGCTTGTCGACGTCCAGCGGCGCGTTGCTCCGGTGCAGCGCCACGATCAGGCCGAGCCCGACGACCACCTCGGATGCGGCTACGGCCATCACGGCGAGCGCGAAGATCTGACCGTCGGTCTGGCCGAGGTGGCGGGCGAACGCGATCAGGGTCAGGTTGGCGGAGTTGAGCATGATCTCGAGCGAGAGCAGGACGATCAGCGGGCTCCGGCGGAGCAGCACGCCGAGCGCACCGACCGTGAACAGGAACGCCGAGAGCACGACGTACCAGCTGACGTCCGGGCCTTTCAGCGCTCGGCTCCCTTCCGCGCCTCGCTGCCGAGGATCACGCCGCCGACCGCCGCCACGAGCAGCACGATCGAGGTGATCTCGAACGCGAGCAGGTGGTCGGTGAGAAAGACCTGGCCGACTCGTAGGGCCCGCCGAAGAATCCGTCCACGTCGCTCTCGTCGGAAAGCCGCCCGCCGGCCTTCAACGCCGATGGCGACCACGACGTCCACGAGGATCGCCCCCGCCGCGATCGTGCGGCGAGCGCCTGCCATCCAGGCCCGCCGGCGAAGGGCGCGTCGGCGTCGCGTCCGATGTAGGCGATGACGAACAGGAACATGACCATCACCGCCCCCGCGTAGACGAGCACCTGGGCCGCGGCGAGGAACTCGGCCGAGAGCAGCAGGTAGAGGACCGCGAGCGAGGCGAGGTTCCCGATCAGGGCGAGCGCGGAGTAGAAGGGGTTCGAGAACGAGATCACGGCGACGCCCGAGCCGAGGCAGCCGAAGGCGGCCACGACCCAGATCGCCCACACGAGGACGTTGCCCGTCAGCTGCGCGCCTTGTACGCCGGAATCGGCGTGTCGTAGAGCTGGCGGTCGGCGACCGGCATCCGCTTCACCGGCGGCGCGAGGAGCATGTCCTTCGTGTAGATCAGGTCGTCGCGCGAGTACTCCGAGATCTCGTACTCGGCCTCGAGCGTGATCGCGTCGAACGGGCAGGCGAGCTCGCAGTAGCCGCAGAAGATGCAGCGGCTGAGGTTGATCTCGTAGATCCGGGCGTAGCGCTCGCCGGCGGAGACGCGGTTGTTCGCGGTGTTCTCCTCGGCGACGACGCGGATGCAGTCCGCCGGGCAGGCGGCGGCGCAGAGCGAGCAGCCGACGCACTTCTCGAGGCCGTTCTCGTGGCGCCAGAGCCGGTGGCGGCCGCGGAACCGCGGGTAGACCGGCCGCTTGTACTCCGGGTACTGCTGCGTGATCGGCTTCTTGAAGATGTGCTTCGGAGGTGACCCCGAAGCCCTTGAAGCGAGTCGAACGGCTGCGGGCTCATAGCGGCCACCACGATCGCCGCGGTGACGAGCGCGTTCAGCGTCGCCACCGGGAGCAGGATCTTCCAGCCGAAGGCCATCAGCTGGTCGTAGCGCAGGCGCGGCAGGGTCGTCCGCATCCAGATGAAGATGAACAGGACGACGAGCGACCTTGAGGACGAACCAGATCGGGCCGAGCGAGTCGACCGGGCCGAGCCAGCCGCCGAAGAAGAGCGTCACCGCGAGGCCGGAGAGGACGATCAGGTTGATGTACTCGGCCATCTGGAAGAGGCCGAAGCGCATGCCGCTGTACTCGGTGTGGTAGCCGGCGACGAGCTCCTGTTCTGCCTCGGGGAGGTCGAAGGGCGCGCGGTTCGTCTCGGCGACTCCGGCGACGAAGAAGACGAGCAGCCCGACGAACTGCGGCACGGCGTACCACCAGTCCGCCTGCTGTGAGTGGACGATGTCCACAAGGGACAGCGAGCCGGCCATGATGATCACGCCGAGGACCGACAGGGCGAGCGAGACCTCGTACGAGACGAGCTGGGCGCACGTCCGCATCGAGCCGAGCAGTGAGTACTTCGAGTCCGACGCCCAGCCGCCGATGATGAATCCGTAGACGCCGAGAGAGCCGAGGGCGAAGAGCAGGATCAGCCCGATCGGGACGTTGACGATCTGGCCGGAGATGTCGTAGCCGCCGATGTGCCATCCGGGCCCCCACGGGATCACGGCGAAGCCGGCGAGCGCGGTGAACGCGGAGATGACGGGGGCGGCGTAGTAGAGCGACCCGACGGCGCTACTGGGGTAGAAGGCCTCCTTGCGGATCAGCTTGACGAGGTCGGCGATGGGCTGGAGCAGACCGAACGGGCCGGCGCGGTTCGGGCCGTAGCGAAGCTGCATCCGGCCGATCACCTTCCGCTCGACCCAGGTCATGTAGGCGAAGACGCCGAGGACGAGGTTGATGATCACGACCGCCTTGATCGCGTCGATCCACCAGGGCTCGTTCACGGCGCGACCTCGACGCGGCCCTCGAGGCCGGCGGCATGCTCGACGGGAATCCGGGCGACACCTGGTGAGAGCTCGCGGCTCAAGCGGGCGCGGAGCTCCAGCGTCGTCCCGTTCGAGCGGACGTTGACCGTCTGCCCTTCGGCGATCCCGAGCCGCTTGGCGTCGTCGCGCGCCAGCTCGACCTCGGCCTCCGGGCCGCTGGAACTGCAGCTCCGGCACCCGTTCGACCGCGGGCCCGGAGAAGAGCGGGCGGTACGTGACGAGCCGCAGGCCCGGCCCCCCTGTCTCTCCGGCCGCGTCCCAGTGCCTGGCACCGGGACGGCGCTCGAAGGGACACGCGGACGAAGGGAAGCCTGCTCGCCGACGTCGCCGAACGGGATCCCGCCATAACAGATCGCCGAGAGCTCGTCGAAGACGAGCGCCGGATGCGGGGAGAGCTCGACGTCGAAGCGCTGAGCCAGGCGGGCGATCACGGCGAGCTCGTCAGGTGCGGGCGGGATCGCGGTCCGGCGGAGGCGCTGGAGGCGGCCCTCGAGGTTGATATAGGTGCCGTCGCGCTCGAGATAGCTCGTTCCCGGGAGGATCAGGTCGGCCCAGGGCGTGACGAGCCGCCGGAACATCCCGATCGCGAGCACCTTCTCGGCCCGCTCGGCCATCGCCCGGACGTTCGGGTCGGAGGCGGCCTCGTCGCCCGAGACCACGAGCACTCCGATCGGCTCCGGGTCCTCGGCCTCGTCGTCAGCAGCCGCGGCCCAAGCGTCGACGACCCCGCGTCCGTTCGCCGTCGTCGGAAGCGGGAACGCCGCGCAGCCGTCCCGGTCGAGGCCGCGCAGCGACCGCCAGGTCGGCTCCGACTCCCTCGACGCCCGCCGCGATCAGCACGGCGCGCTCCGCGTCGCGGAGCCGCTGCTCGAGCGCCGCGTCGGGGACGCTTTGCCGGACGATCTCGGCGCCGTTCCGCTCGGCCGCCTTGATCCAGAGCTCGACGATCGGCGCGCGCTCCGCGACGGGCTCGTCGCCGAGGACGACCACGAGCTCCGCGTCGCGGATCGTCGAGAGCGGAGCGCGAAACGCATCGAATGTGTCCTCGACCTGCTCGGGGAGAACTGCGCAATGAGCGCCGAGCCCCTGCCGCATCAGCTTCCCGAGCGCGTAGGCGAGCTCGATCGTCTCCGAGCCGGACAGGGCTGTGACGATCCGGCCCTCGGCCCCGCGGATCAGCTTCTCCGCCTCGTCGATCGCCTCGTCCCAGGAGAGCTCCTCGTACCGTGGCTCTGCCCGGCGCAGCGGGTCGACGATCCGGTCCGGCGCCTGGAGGTGAGCGAAAGCGAACCGGCCCTTGTCGCAGAGCCAGCCTTCGTCGATCTCGGGATGGTTCCGCGAGAGGATTCGCTTGACCTTCCCCTCCCGCGTCGTCGCGCTGATGTTGCAGCCGACCGGGCACATGCCGCAGACGGACGGCACGTTCTGGATCTCCCACGGCCGGGCCTCGAACCGGTACGGCGTCGAGGTGAGCGCGCCGACCGGGCAGAGCTCGATCACGTTGCCGGTGAACTGGCCGCGGTAGGGCTCGTCCTCGAAGGTCGCGATCACTGACTGCGCGCCGCGGTTGCGCGCGATCAGCTGGCCGTCCTCGGCCACCTCGCCGGAGAACCGGGTGCAGCGGTAGCAGAGGATGCAGCGTTCCCGGTCGAGCGCGATCAGCGGGCTGATCGGGATCGGCTTGTCGAAGGTCCGCTTCGGAAACGTCATCCGCGTGTTCCCGGGGCCGTAGCGGAACGTGAGGTCCTGGAGCGGGCACTCGCCGCCCTTGTCGCAGACCGGGCAGTCGAGCGGGTGGTTGACGAGGATGAACTCGAGCGTCGAGTTCTGACCTTCGGCTGCGAGAGCGGAGGTCTGCGCGGTCTTGACGACCATCCCGTCCTGCGCGGTCAGCGTGCAGCCCGCCTGGAGCTTCGGCATCCCCTCGACCTCGACGAGGCACATGCGGCAGGCACCGATCGGCGGCCCGATCCGCGGCTCGTAACAGAAGACCGGGATCTCGATGCCGGCGGCCGCCGCCGTCTCGACGAGGCCAGTTCCCTTCGGCACCTGCACCTCGAGGCCGTCGACGGTGATCTGAACGAGCTCGACCGAGCTCACGCGGGCACCGTGGAGGCGACTGGCGAGTGGGTGTGCATGTCGCTGGGAGCGACCACGCCCTCGATCGACGACTCGCCGCCGAAGGGGCAGCCGCCCTCGTCGACGTGGCGCTGGAACTCCTCGTAGAACTTGTCCACGTAGCTCGCGACGCAGTAGACGGCGAAGTCTCCGAGCGCGCAGAGCGACTTGCCGAGGATCCGGTCGCAGACGTTCCGCAGGAGGTCGAGGTCGTCCTGGCTCCCGTCGCCGGACTCGATCCGCTCGAGCAGCTGCACGAGCCAGCGCGTTCCCTCGCGGCAGGGCGTGCACTTCCCGCAGGACTCGTGCATGTAGAACTTCTCCGCCCGCAGGCCGAGCTGCACCATGCAGGCGCGGTCGTCGACGACGATCACCGCCGCCGAGCCGAGGAACGAGCCCGCGGCCTGAACCGAGTCGAAGTCGAGTGGGACGTCCAGCTGATCCGGCGTGAAGACGGGCACCGACGAGCCGCCGGGGATGATCGCCTTCAGGCCGCGACCCTCCGCGACTCCGTGCCCGTGGTCGAAGATCAGCTCCCGCAGGGTGGTCCCGAGCGGCAGCTCGTAGTTCCCGGGCCGGTTGACGTTGCCCGAGAGGGAGTAGACGACGGTGCCGGGCGCTGCTTCGACTCCCAGCGCCGAGTAGCGCTCCACACCCAGCTCGAGGATCGCGGGGACACTCGCGATCGTCTGGACGTTGTTGACGAGCGTCGGGCCCGCGTAGAGGCCCTCCACCGGCGGGAACGGCGGGCGGGGCCGAGGCTGTCCTCGCCTTCCCTCGAGCGAATCCAGCAAGGCGGTCTCCTCGCCGCAGATGTACGCGCCGGCGCCGCGGTGCACGACGATGTCGACATCGCCGAACAGGCCGGCGCCGCGCGCTTCCTCCACCGCGCGGGCCAGCACCTCGTACTCGGCGAGGTACTCGCCTCGGATGTAGATGAAGACGCTCTGCGACTGGATCCCGTGTGCCGCGATCAGGCAGCCCTCGATGAAGCGGTGCGGGACCCGGCGCATGATCTCGCGGTCCTTGAAGGCGCCCGGCTCGGACTCGTCGGCATTCGCGACGACGTACGCGGGCATCGTCCGCTTCTCGGGTGGAGGGACGAGGCTCATCTTCCGGCCCATTGCGAACCCGGCACCGCCTCGCCCGCGGAGCTTCGCCGCCGAGATCTCCTCGATCAGCGCGGCGGGGGTCATCCCGCGAGCCTTCTCGAGCGACTTGTAGCCGCCCGTCGCCCGGTACTCGTCGAGCTTCGTGAGGTCGCGCTCGCCGGCGTTCCTGAGGATCGTCAGCTCAACTGCCACGGAGCTCCTCCACGATCGCCGGAACCTGGTCGGCCCGGACGGGCTCCCTGTATCGGTGGTCGACGACGACCACCGGCGCGAAGCCGCAGCCGCCCGCGCACTCGATCAGGCGGAACGTGACCTCCCCGTCCTCCGTCGTCTCGCCCGGCGCGATCCCGAGCTCGCGTTCGAAGGCATCGACGACCTCCTGGGCGCCGACGAGCGCGCACGACAGGTTCGTGCACACCTCGACGACGTGCTTCCCGACTGGAACCAGGTGGTACATGTCGTAGAACGAGGCGACCGACTGGACGTAGGCCGGGGTCAGCTCCATCGCCTCGGCGACCTCCTCGAGCGCCGCCGCCGGCAGCCAGCCGTCGTGCCGTGCCTGTGCCAGGTGGAGGGCGCCCATGATCGCCGAGCGGTCCTCCGGATAGCGCTGCCGGAGCTGCTGCACCTGCTCGTTGAACTCGGCGATCGTCAACGGTCCGTGTCCCCCATGACCGAGTCGAGCGAGCCGACGATCGCGATCAGGTCGGCCACGAGCGCGTCGCTCATGCAGGTGGCCGTCGCCTCGAGGGCGACGAAGGACGGCGCCCGGAACTTCACGCGCCAGGGCCTCGGCCCACCGTCGGAGACCACGTAGCAGCCCTTCTCTCCCCGCGGAGATTCGATCGCGACGTAGACCTCGCCCTCAGGGACCCGGTACCCCTCCGTGACGATCTTGAAGTGGTGGATGAGCGACTCCATCGACGTGTGGAGCTCGTGGCGCGGCGGGAGGACGACCTTGCGGTCGTCCGCGATCCACGGCTCGCCCTTCATCCCCTCCAGCCGGTCAAGGCACTGGGCGACGATGCGAGTCGACTGCCTCATCTCGTCGATCCGGACGCGGTAGCGGTCGTAGACGTCGCCGTTCTCGTAGACAGGCACGTCAAAGTCGACCTCGTCGTACGCCAGATAGGGATCGGTCTTCCGCAGGTCCCAGTCGACGCCCGACGCCCTCAGCACCGGCCCGGACTGGCCGAGCGCGATCGCGTCCTCGGCTGAGAGCAGCCCGATTCCCTCGGTTCGCTCCAGCCAGATCTCCTGCCGCCCGATCAGCGCCTCGTAGTCGTCCACGGCCTTGGGCATCCAGTCGACGAACTTCCGGCACTCGGCGTAGAAGCCGGGCGGGATGTCCTCGGCCAGGCCGCCGGCCTGGAAGTAGCGCGTGTGCATCCGCACGCCCGTGACCAGCTCGAAGAGGTCGAGGACCAGGTCGCGCTCGCGGAAGCAGTACCAGAACATCGAAATGGCGCCCAGCTCGAGCGCGCCCGTGCCGAGGAAGACGAGGTGCGAGTGAATCCGGTTCAGCTCGCACAGCAGCATCCGCATCCAGGTCGCCTTCTCCGGAACCTCCAGGCCGAGCAGCTTCTCGATTGCGAGCACGAAGACGAGCTCGTCGTTCTGGAAGCCGACGTAGTCGATCCGCTCCGGGTACGTGATCGCCTTCCACCAGGTCTTCTGCTCCATCGTCTTCTCGAAGCCGGTGTGGAGGTAGCCGATGATCGCCCTGGTCCCGACGACGCGCTCGCCGTCGAGATCGACGACGAGGCGCAGCACGCCGTGCATCGAAGGATGGTTCGGCCCGAAGTTGACCTGGAGCAGGTCGTCGCTGGCCTGTATCTCCTCGGGAACCTGGAGGACGGTCGGGATCGGAGAGGGGATACGCGTGCCCTCGTAGATCCGCGGGCGCTCGACGATGGCCATCGGAGCTCCCTATTCCTCGCCGGAGAAGCGGACCGGCTCGCCGCCCACCGGATAGTCCTTGCGCAACGGATGCCCCGCCCAGTCGTCCTCCATCAGGATCCGGCGCAGGTTGGGGTGGCCCTCGAAGTGGATGCCCATCATGTCCCAGGCCTCCCGCTCGTGCCAGTCGGCGGTCGGCCAGACCGACACGACGCTCTCGAGCGCCTCGTCGTCGTCGATCCAGACCTGGACGCGGACACGAGGTGCGCCGTCCCGGAGCGCAAGCAGGTGGTAGTTGACGGAGAACCGCTTCGACTTCGGGCTTGGGAGGCGCC
Organism: uncultured Actinomycetes bacterium; assembly: GCA_963754715.1. Classification (GTDB taxonomy): domain Bacteria; phylum Actinomycetota; class Thermoleophilia; order Gaiellales; family Gaiellaceae; genus JACDAN01. The sequence continues at coordinate 61,399 of CAVWHA010000003.1, forward strand.
CATAGCCCTGCGATGCAACCGAGACCCCGAGGCCGGCCGGTGCGTTGAGGTCGCGCCCTGCCTCCGTGCCGTAGTAGCCGGCGACTCCCCGCTTGCCCCAGCCGAGGTAGTCGGTCGGGGTGATGTCGGAGAGGAAGTTGAAGCCCTCGACGTCGCGCAGGTGCAGGCAGGCTTCGCGGATCCGTGCGGGATCGACGACGAGCGTGGTCTCGCCGTGCTCCTCCCTCGTCTCGATCACGCCGGGAACGCCCTCGAAGACCACTAGCCCGCCACCCCGCGGATCTCGTAGGCGGGCGGGACGCCGGCCGCGATCTTCTCCTGAAGCCTGACGATCCCCTCCATGAGCGCCTCGGGCCGAGGCGGGCAGCCGGGCACGTGGATGTCGACGGCGACGACCTTGTCGACGCCCTGGAGGATCGCGTAGTTGTTGAACATCCCGCCGGAGCTCGCGCAGGCGCCCATCGCGATCACCCATTTCGGCTCGAGCATCTGGTCGTAGATCTGGCGCAGCGGCGCGGCCATCTTGTGGGCGACCCGGCCGGAGACGATCAGCAGGTCGGCCTGGCGCGGCGAGGAGCGGAAGACCTCGGCGCCGAAGCGCGCGATGTCGTAGCGCGAGGAGACGATCGACATCATTTCGATCGCACAGCAGGCGAGCCCGAACGTCGCCGGCCAGATCGAGTTCTTCTGCGACCACGCGACGGCCTTCTCGACCGTGGTGAGCATCAGCTTGCCCTCGAGGTCCTCGGGGCCGAGCTCGTGCTCGAAGACGCCGGGCTCCTTCCCCGGCATCAGGACCCGCTCGGAGTGGATCCCGTAGTCGCGGAGCCGCTTGGGACTGCCGTTCGCCTTTCCGTTCACCGCCACTCGAGGGCTCCCTTGCGCCAGATGTAGACGTAGGCCACGGCGAGGATTCCGATGAAGAACGCGAGCTCCCAGAACCCGAACCATCCGAGCGGCTCGAGCACCACGGCGAGCGGGTAGAGGAACACGATCTCGATGTCGAAGACGATGAAGAGCAGGGCCGTGAGGTAGAAGCTGATCGTGAAGCGCTGGAGCCTCGGTGGGCCCAGCGAGACGCCCGACTCGAACGGGATCGACCTGGCGAGCGTGCGGTGCGACGGACGCGTGGCGAAGATGAACGACATCGCCACCATCGAGCTCGGGATGGCGAGCGCAAGCGCCCCGTAGATCAGGAAGGGCAGCCAGTTATCGAGCATCGCTGCGTGGCTCCACGGCCCCCACCGGGCGCGAGTCTACACCCGTTCGCGCGTGCAACGAGCCTTCGCAGAAAGCGCTCAACGAAGCGTGAAACAGGTGTTACAAAGTCCACGCCGGACGACCCTCCGCCGGGGGACGGCGGCCGCCGGTCCCGCTGCTACGATGGGCCGGCCGTGGAGATCACCGAACGCCCCATCACCGTCGTCTCCCTCACCGAGCGCGCGGCCTTCAAGATCAAGGATCTGATGGCCGAGGAGCCCGAGGGCGAGGCCTCTGTTCTGCGTATCGCAGTGCAGGGCGGCGGGTGTTCCGGCTTCGAGTACGCGCTCGGCTTCGACCGCGGCTCGATGGAGGGTGACCACGAGCTCGAGGCGCACGGTGTCCGCGTCGTCGTCGACCCGTTCAGCGCTCCGTACCTCCAGGGCACGGAGATCGACTTCGTCGACGGCCTTCAAGGCGGCTTCGCGATCAACAACCCGAACGCCACGTCCGGGTGCGGTTGCGGCCACTCATTCCAGGTCGAGGACGAGGCCGGCGCCGACGCGCATGCGCACGCCGGCGGCGGCTGCGGCTCCGGCTGTTCCCACTAGCTAGACCGCCACTAGCATTCGCGGCGCCATGAGCGCCGACGACGTCGTCGACATCACGATCCTCGGGGCCGGTCCTACGGGCCTGTCGGCCGCGTACTACGCCGGCCACCGCGACGGCACCGTCCGGATCGTCGAGTCCCTCGAGCAGATCGGCGGCCAGGTGGCCGCGACCTATCCGGAGAAGCACGTCTACGACGTGGCCGGCTTCCCGAAGATCCTCGGCCAGAAGCTCGTGGACATGTGCGCGGAGCAGGGTCTCCAGTACGGCGCCGACGTCCGGCTCGGCGAGGAGGCACAGACGCTCGAGCGGATCAGCCAGAACGGCGAGGAGCTGCTGGCGCTCACGACCGACAAGGGGAACACCTACCTCTCGCGGGCGATGATCATCACCGCCGGCCACGGAGCGTTCGAGCCACGGAAGCTCGGGGTCGAGGACATCGACGAGTGGCTGGGCCGCGGCCTCCACTACGTGGTGCGCGAAAAGGCCCAGTTCTCGGGCAAGCGTTGCGTCATCGTCGGTGGAGGGGACTCGGCCCTCGACTGGACGCTCGGGCTCCAGGACACAGCCGACCTTCCGATCACGCTCGTTCACCGGCGAGATCGGTTCCGCGCACTCGAGACCTCGCTCAACGAGGCCCGCCGTCTGGAGTCGGAAGGGGCGGTCCGGATCCTCACCCCGCACGAGGTGCGCGAGGTCCACGGCGACGGCAGCATCGAGGCGGTCACGATCGAGAACACCTCGACGGGCGAGACGGAGCGCTACGACTGCGAAGCCCTGATCACCCTGCTCGGCTTCGTGTCGCACCTCGGCTCGATCGCCGAGTGGGGGGTCGAGCTCGAGGGGAAGCGGCAGATCAAGATCGACCCGATGACGTGCGAGACGTCGATGCCCGGCGTCTACGCGGCAGGCGACGTCGCCGGCTACCCCGGGAAGATCACGCTGATCACCGTCGGTATGGGCGAGGCCGCCATCGCCGCGAACAACGCGATCGCCAGAATCCGCGACGAAAAGGTGCAGCCCAAGTACTCCACCGACTAGCCCCTCCCTCGATCGAGGGGTCAGTGACATGACTGTTGTAGCCGACTTCTCACAAGTGGAGAAGGTTCGGATCGAGTGTCTTTCGTGCGGATCCCGGCGCAACGTGGCCGGGAACGTCCGGCACCTGGATCCCGGCGAGTGCCCGAAGTGCGGCTACGTCGGCTGGGCTCCGGTCGCCGATCTGACCGAGGTCGCGCGCAGGATGCTCCGCGACCGCCCGCTCGAGCGCCGCAGCCTCCGCGTCGTCTAACGCAGACACGTCCCAGTGCCAGGCACCGGGACACGGCCTCACTAGACTCTTGGTGTGGCCGACGTAGAGACGCAGACCGAGCTCTGGGGCGCGGAGACGAGCAAGGCAGTCGCGAACTTCACCGTCTCCGGTGAGCCGATCCCCGCGGCCGTCGCGCACTGGCTCGGGCGGATCAAGGGCGCCTCTGCCCGGGTGAACGCCGAGCTCGGGCTCCTCGACGCCGACAAGGCCGAGCGTATCGCCGCTGCGGCCGAGCGGGTCGCCTCGGGCGAGCTCGACGACCAGTTCCCGATCGACGTCTTCCAGACAGGCTCCGGCACCTCCTCGAACATGAACGCGAACGAGGTGCTCGCGGCGCTGGCTGGCGACGACGTCCATGCGAACGACGACGTGAACATGGGCCAGTCGTCCAACGACGTCTTCCCCTCGGCCGTGCACCTGGCCGCGCTCGAGCAGCTGACCCACGACCTGCTCCCGGCGCTCGAGGAGCTTGCTGACTCCCTCGCTCGCAAGGCGGAGGAGTTCGACGACGTCGTCAAGTCGGGCCGGACGCATTTGATGGACGCCGTCCCGGTCACGCTGGGTCAGGAGTTCTCGGGCTACGCGGCCCAGGTCCGGCAGGGCGTGGCCCGCGTACGCGACACGCTGGAGCGCGTCGGACAGATTCCGCTCGGAGGGACGGCCGTGGGGACCGGGCTGAACACGCACCCGGAGTTCGCCGAGCGCGTCCGCAAACTCCTCGTCGACGAGACCGGCCTTCCCGTCGGCGCCCCGGCAGATCCCTTCGAGGCTCAGGCTGCGCGCGACGCGCTCGTCGAGGCGTCGGGCGCGCTCAAGACCGTCGCCGTGTCGCTGACGAAGATCGCGAACGACTTGCGGCTCCTCGGCTCAGGCCCCCGCGCCGGGCTGGCCGAGATCATGCTCCCGGAGCTCCAGAAGGGCAGCTCGATCATGCCCGGGAAGGTCAACCCGGTCATCCCCGAGGTCGTGACCCAGGTGGCCGCGCAGGTGATCGGCAACGACACGGCGATCACCATCGGCGGGATGCAAGGCCATCTCGAGCTGAACGTCTTCGTGCCGATGATCGCCCGCAACCTGCTCGAGTCGATCCGCCTGCTGTCCGCCGCGTCACGGCTCCTCGCCGGGAAGTGCGTGGACGGCATCGAGGCGAACCGTGAGAACGCCGAGCGCTATGCGGAGCTCACGCTTTCCGCGGCCACGGCGCTCAATCCGTACATCGGCTACGACAAGGCCACCGAGATCGTGAAGGCCGCGGCAGCAACGGGCCGCTCGCTCCGCGAGGTCGCGCGCGAAGCCGGCGTCGACGAGGAGACGCTCGACAAGGCGCTCGACTATCGAGCGATGGCAAAACCGAATAGCTAGGAATCCCTCGGCTTAGGGGTCAATAAGACCTCTCCCAGGCCGACACACACAAAGCGCGGGTCCCGTCCCTGGCCGCCCCATGCGGCGCGACCCTAGAAACCGCAAGGCCAGGAGACCATGCCGACTCGTCGACCCATCGCCATCGCCGCAGCGCTTCTCGCTCTCCTCTCCGGGGTCGCGGGCTCTTCCGCGCTCGCCGCGAGCGACGGCCGCCGGGCAAAGGTCTCTCAACCAAGCGGTCACGGAGTCGCGCTCCACGTGCCGCAGTCGGTGCGTAGCTCGCTGCAGCTGCGCGGGGCGCGGCTCCTCTCTCGTCCTCGCCAGAGCCGGGTGAAGCTGCTGAGCCATGACCCGATGCCCGGCGAGCTGCGTTACTGGGTCGGGCTCGACACGGTCCACGGCGCGCTCTATCCGAAGCCGTTCGCCTATCGCGGGGCCGGCAGCAAGATCGAGGTCTGGGTCGCCACCGACCTGGAGTTCCAGCCGGGCGACTGCCGGAACGGCGTGCGAACACAGGTCTCCGACGCTCAGGTGCAGAGCTTGATCCGAGCGTTCGACAGGGTCATCTATCCGCGCGAGTCGGCCGTCTTCAGCACGCCGCCGAGCCGTGACGGGACCAAGGCACTGCTCGGCCCGCCCTTCCATCCTCAGGGCGCGGGAAACCGCGTCGTCGTGCTGGTCGACAACATCCGCGACGAGGCGTACTTCGACCTGAACAACGGGGAAGGCTTCGCCTCGGCGATCGGGATCTACTCGTCCGCCGTGGACAACCTCTTCGACCGGAACATGATGTCGATCGACGCCTATGACTGGCTCCATCGGACGGGAGCCCGACCGCCGCACCAGCCCTCCCCCGGCGACCGCTGCGCCGATGCCCCGGCCTGGCCGTTCCTGATCGAGGGCGTCTTCGCGCACGAGTACCAGCATCTCCTCGAATCCCACGCGGACCCCGACGAGGTCGACTGGCTCGACGAGGGCCTGGCCGAATGGGCGCGCAGCCTGACCGGATACGTCGACACCTCCCGCCCGGTCTCCGAGATCGGCTACGACAAGCACACCCAGTGCTTCCTCGGCAATCTCCCGGACCTCGCGGGCGGCCCCGAGAACTCGCTGACTCTTTGGGGCGACGGCGGGGACATCAACTGCGACTACGGCGCCGTCTACTCGTTCATGGAATACCTGCACCGCCGGTTCGGCACGAGGCTGATGACGGCGCTGCACCGCGGCGCCGCCAACGGACTCGCCGGAGTCGAGGAAGCGCTCGGCCGGCGCGGGAACGCCCAGGAGGTCATCCACGACTGGGCCGCGAGCCTCGCGCTCCGCCGGATCAACTGGGACAACTCGTACGCGTACTCGGCGCCCGGCGCGCCGCCGAACGGCGCCGACTTCGTCCGGTTGCGCGACGCCTCCGGTCGGTATCTCCGCGCGAAGGACCTCCGCTCGCTCGACTTCGACGGCGCGACGGCGATCCCCGGCCGACCGGTGGAGTGGGTCGTCGATCTCTCACCGCCGAACGGCGGGCCGGCCGCGCTCTACAGCGGCGCGGGAAACAACCTCGACCGGACGATCGTGCGAGCGCTGAGCGTGCCTGCCGCAGGCGCGAGCCTCGCCTTCCAGGCGCAGTGGAACGTCGAGGAGGATCCGAGCGGCGGCTGGGACTTCACCTTCGTGCAGGTCTCGACCGACGGCGGCGCGACCTACACGAGCATCCCGTGCACGAGCTCGAGGATCGACGCGAGCCCGGGCGCACGGCCGGTCATGCGCGAGCACGTTCCCGGCTACACGGCCTACTCCGGCGGCTGGCGCTCCGAGACCTGCGACCTCTCCGCCTTCGCCGGCAAGGCGATCCACCTCGGCTTCCGGCACCTCACCGACGGCTCGGTCGCCGGAGATCCTGACGATCCCGCGGCAACGATCCCGCCCGGTTTCTGGCTCAGGAATGTGAGTCTCGGCGGGGCTCCGATCTCGGCCGGGACCTCACTCGGCGGCTGGCTCTCGCCGTCGCAGACACGCCCGACGACGGTGCACGGCTTCACGGTGCAGCTCGTCTCCTACTCGACCGACGGCCGAGGACGGCCGGAGCTCGCCCGTCTCCGCCTCAACAGCCGGCACGACGCGCAGCTGGATCGCCACGCACTGAAGCGTCTCGTCGAAAACCGCGCAGACCTCGTCGGGGCGGTCGTGATCTACGACGAGCCGACAGAGCTCGTGGCCGATGCCGCGCCCTACGCTTTGCGCGTCAACGGCGTTCTGCAGCCCGGCGGCTAAACGCCGCCTCGGGCGGCGTCTCCGTTTACCCTCAGACGCCGATGAAGCGGTCGGCCCTCCTCCTGCTCGTGACAGCCCTCGCCCTGGCGGGCTGCAGCATCGGAGGCGACGACGGGGGCAGCGCGTCGATCGAGGTCGGCGAGCTCAAGAATCTCGTCCTCCAGCCCGGGGACGTCCCGCGTGTCTTCGTCCGCTTCGACGAGGGTCGACAGGGGCTGGCGGAGGCGCCGGGTGGAAGTCGCGGCCAGCAGGATCGCTTCGACCGCCTGGAAGGGTGGAAGGCGCGCTACCGGCGGGCCGGAACCCGCCAGACCAAAGGGCCGCTGGTCATCTCGTCGCTCGTCGACGTCTTCGAGTCCACCGGCGGCGCCGGGGACGACTTCGAGGCGCTACGGACGGATCTGCTGGAGGGCGACCTGAAGTGGCAGCCCGTCGATGCGCCCCACCTCGGCGACGAGGCGGTCGCCATGACCCTCACGGAGGGCTCAGGGCAAACAGAGGTGACCTACTTCGTCATCGCCTGGCGGGAGGACAACGTCGTCGCATCGCTCGATGCCAACGGGTTCGGCGGGAAGATCACGCTGGACGACGTCGTCTCGCTCGCGCGCAAGCAGGCTCAGCGCACCAGCGAAGCCGTCGCGTCCTGATATCGGTTGACATATTTGCAAACGGATAGTGAACCGTCCTATAGTCGCCGCGGGGGGAGAAAGGGGAGGGCTTTGAGGAGATTCCTAGCCCTGGCTGGGGCTTTGACGGCCCTTGCCACGTTCTTTGTGCTCTCGACCGGAAGTGCGGCAGCTGAAGACGATCTGAAGTCGACGCCGAGGTCGCTCAAGATCGAGCAGTTCGCTTCTCCGTCCGGAGCATTCGACTTCCGCGACATCGTTCTCGGCACCAACATCACCGAGTGTCCGCAGGCGGGCATGAACACGGAGCCTCGACCGGGTCACCTCGACCGGCGCGAAGTGGACGCGGCCGAAGTCGCAAGCGCGCACGGCGACGAGACGCGGGCCAACACCGAGTACACATGCTTCCCGCAGAACGAGACGAGCCTCGATACCAACCCGCTGGACTCCGACAACATCGTCTCTGGGGCCAACGACTACCGGCTCGGCTGGGCGTCGTCCGGCTTCTACGTCTCCAGGGATGGAGGCGAGGAGTGGTACGACGGCTGGATCCCGTTCCCGTCGCTGCCGAACGGCGACAACCTCGACGGCGGCGGCGATCCTGCGATCGTCTTCGACCGCGCGGGTGTCGTCTACTACGCGGACATCAACTTCAACCGGACGGACGATACGAACGGCGTCTGGGTCTCCCGCTCGACGAACGGCGGGTTCACCTGGAGCCGGCCGTGCGTCGTGAACACCGACGCCGCTGCCTGCGGCGGGCCCGGCGATCCACGCCAGCCCGGCGACGGGACGGTTGCGTTCACGAGGGAGAACGAGGCGACTCCGCCGTTCGGGAGCGTCGCGAACTTCAGCGTGACGTTCAACGACAAGGAGTACATCACCGCAGGCCCGCGGCCTGAGGGCGTCACACCGACGTGTTACACGCCGGCGACGCACGCACCGCGAGCATGTGATCCCGCCCAGGTGGGCTCGGATCGCCTGTACGTGACCTGGACTCGCTTCACGAATCCGAATGGGAGCCCTGGCTTCATCACGGACTCCAAGATCGTGGAGAGTCACTCCGACGACATGGGCCGCTCGTGGTCCGCGGAGAAGGTCATCAACGGCAGCGCGGCGTTCTGCGTGGGCTCGTTTGCCGGCGGAACGGCGTGCGACGACAACCAGTTCTCGGTCCCGACGACGAACCCGACCACCGGGCATCTGTACGTCGCGTTCGAGAACTTCGACACGCCTGACGAGAACCAGTGGCTTGTCGTTCGGTCGACCGACGGCGGTGCGACGTTCTCGCCGCCGACGTTCATCACGACGAGCTACGACGTCAACATGCGGCTGAAGGCCGACTGTGTGGCCCGCGGTGCAGGCCGCGTCCACCTGACCAACAGCTGCTTCCGCATGCCGTTCACGGGCGCAATCGTCGCTGACAAGCGCGGCGGTGCGTTCGCGGATGACCTCTACTTCACCATGTTCGACAACCGGAACGGCACACGAGACAGCACGAATGCCGACGTGTTCTTCTTCAAGTCGCTGGACGGCGGCTCGTCGTGGATCGGCCCGACGAGGGTGAACAACGACTCGTCGACCTCTCCCGCGAACCGCGACTGCGGCCGGAGCGGAAACCCTGCATGTCCCGCCAACACCCACACCGGGAACGATCAGTTCTGGCCGTGGCTCGACGCGAACGAGCAGGGCGACGTCAGCATCGTCTGGAAGGACCGGCGTCTCGACACGGACTCGATGGCGCACGAGTGGCCGACGAGCCGGGCAAGGCCGGGCAACTACCTCGTCTGGACGTGGGGCGGGAACTGCCGGATGCGCACCAGCGATGCGACACGGTGCGTAGCGGCGGGTGCGGGTGTCATGCCGCAGCCGATTGCTCCCGTCAACCCCGGCCCCGCCGACATTCCGGCGGGCGCAGGGCCCACGTTCACGGGCGCGTGGAGCAACTACGGCGTCTCGAGCGTTCCGTCCAACTACGACTACTCGTTCCGCGCCGGGATCTTCGCCGGCGACTACGAGTCGGTCGCGTTGTCCGACGTTCGGGTGCACACGCTGATGACCGACGCACGCAACGGCCGCTCGTCGGGTGGCCCGGCCGGTGGGGCGACGTTCCCGTCGCAGCCCGGTCGCAACCCGGCGTGCGAGCAGTCGGACGTGTTCTACGACTCCTGGCGGTCCAACAGCCCGGACGCCGAGGGTCAGAACAGTCCGAGCGCGAGCGACTCCCTGTTCCTCGTCACTCCGTGTCCGAAGGACACTTCTCCGAGCGACTAGAACAGAGAGCAATCGAAGGACGAGAGGGCCGCTCTTCGGGGCGGCCCTCTTACTTTTGCGATTTGCAAATCTGGGTATTGGGTCGTATAGTCGCGCAGCTTTCAGAGCGCTCGGAGCGGAGAGCGCCAGCAAACGAAAAGGGGGAGAGCCTTGAAGAGAGCCACCGGAGCATCCTTGCTCCTAGCTTTGACGGCCTTTCTCGTCCTCTGGGCGGGAACGGCCTCCGGAGCTGGAGGGAACGACGACATCCGAGCAGACAGGTCAGGCACGGCCGATTTCCGTGACGTGGACTTCGGCACGGATGTGACGGAGTGCCCGCAGGCCGGTTTGCGCGAGCGTGCAAGCGGCCCGAAGCGGCGGATGGAGGTCGACCGCGTCGAGAAGCTCAGCAACGGCGGCGACGACATCCGCATGAACCAGGATTACACCTGCTTCCCGCAGGACGAGATGTCGATCTCTGTCAATCCGACCGACGCCCGCAATGTCGTCGGCGGGGCGAACGACTACCGCCTGGGTTGGGGCTCGTCGGGCTTCTACAGCTCGACCAACAACGGGAACGACTGGTACGACGGGATCATTCCGTTCCCGACCCTTCCGTCGGGTGACAACCTGGACGGCGGCGGCGACCCGGCAGTGATCTTCGAGCGCACGGGCGTCGTCTTCTGGACCGACATCAACTTCAACCGCACCGACGACACGAACGGAATCTGGACGAGCCGCTCCACGAACGGTGGCTACACCTGGAGCCGTCCGTGCGTGCCTCTCAACCCGACACCACCCGCAACCGAGGCTTCGGCCTGCGGCGGCAACGGCGATCCGCGCCAGCCCGGCGACGGGACGACGACCTTCAACCAGGATCCGACGCCGGGCGTTCTGAACGGCGATGCGGACTTCGACGACAAGGAGTACAACGACGCCGGGCCGCGCCCGGCTGGTGTGGCGGCCCAGTGCTACACGCCGACCACGCACACGCCCATCGCCGTCGGGGCCCCCGGGTGCCCGGCCGCTCGGATCAGCCCGGACCGGCTCTACATCACGTGGACGCGGTTCAACAAGGAGGGCACGGCCGCGTTCATCATGGAGAGCCACTCCGACGACTACGCGCGGTCATGGTCGCCGCCGAAGAACATCGGCGGCAGCGCGGCCTTCTGCGCCTTCGGCCTGACCGGGCCGAACGCGTGTGACGACAACCAGGGCTCGCAGCCGGTGGTTCAGCCGGAGACGGGCTATGTCTACGTCGCGTGGGAGAACTTCAACACGCCGGACGAGAACCAGTACCTGCTCTCCCGGTCGAAGGACGGCGGCAATACGTGGGAAGGCCCGTTCTTCATCACGCCCGTCTACGACGTCAACTACCCGCGGTCGGGCGCTGCCGGCGGTAGGCCGGACTGCGCCGCACGCGGACAGCAGAACAACCGTCAGGTTCTGACGAACAGCTGCTTCCGCCTGAACGCCCGCGGTGCGATCACCGTCGACAAGCGCGGTGGGGCGTACGCCGACGACCTCTACCTGGTCATCGGTGACAACCGCAACGGAACGCGCCTGTCGCACGAACACGGACATCAATCTGTTCAAGTCCACGGACGGCGGCGTGACCTGGCGCGGCCCGACGAGGGTCAACGACGACCCGTCGGCCCAGCCCGCCAACCGTGCTTGCACCTTCACCGGTGCTGCCGCGTGCCCGACCGGCGTTCACACCGGGAACGACCAGTTCTTCCCCTGGATCGACATCAGCACCAAGGGAGACCTGGTCGCACGGCTGGCAGGACCGGCGCCTCGACCGCGACTCGACGGCCAGCGAGTGGCCCACGAGCCGCACGCGGCCGGGTAACTACCTGCTCTGGTTCTGGGGCGGGAACTGCGACGTCGACCACCCGGACTCGACTGAGTGCACGGCCCCGACCGCCGGGACGATCACCCAGCCGTCTGCGCCGGTCAACCCGACGAACGCCCTGTTCCCCGAGCAGACCGTGTTCCCGTTCGACAACTTCGGGATCTCGGACAACCCCTACAACTGGGACTACGCGTTCCGCGCCGGCATCTTCGCCGGTGACTACGAGAACGTCTTCGTCGACCAGCACAACCGTGCCTGGGCGATGTGGACCGACGCTCGCAACGGACGCTCGTCTCGAATGCAGCAGGGCCGGAACCCGGCGTGCGAGCAGTCGGATGCCTTCGCCGACGTGTTCAGCGCCTCCGGCAAGGCTTCGGGGCAGAACCACCCGAAGTCGACGGATCACCTCTTCGCCGTCACGCCGTGCCCGGCGGATGCCGCCGGAGACCACGACAACCACTAGGCGGCCGATCTGACAGCAAGCAACGAGGGCCGTCCTTTGGGGCGGCCCTCGTTTTCTTCGCTTGCGCTTCTGGTTATCGAGTCGTATATTCGCGGCCGCTTCGACAACGGAAGGGGAGAGGCATGAGAAGGTTGATCGGTGCGACGATCGCGCTTGGCGGCGCGGTTGTCATCGCGGCAACGGTGGCGTCCGCGGCAGGCCTGCACCCACCGAGCCACATGGCGCGGTTGAACGGGCAGCCGACCGCGAGAGAGTTCTCCGAGGCTCAGGACCGCAGCTTCGGCAGCTACGTCACCGAGTGTCCGCACGCCAAGTACACCGGTGAGCGCGCGCTCGACCGGATCGACAAGGACCGCGTCTGGAGCCTGAGCGAGCGCGGCGACGACCTCCGGTTCAACTACGACCTCGCCTGCGTCCCGCAGAACGAGACCACGATCGCGATCAATCCGCGCAACACGAAGAACCTGACGGGCGGCTCGAACGACTATCAGGGCGACTACAACCAGTTCGACTCGACGTCCTCCGGAGGCCGGAATGTGTACGGCAGCATCCTGATCCAGCCGTCCGGCGCCGATTTCGGTCTTACGAACAGCGACCCCGTGGCCGTCTACGACCGTGACGGCGTCGCCTACAACCAGGAGATCGCCTACACGTTCGACGACGCCAACGGCGTCTTCGTCTGGCGATCGACCAACGGCGCGCTTCACCTGGAGCCGGCCGTGCATCCCGTTTGCGGACACAAGCACGCCTGACCCGGACGACGGCGTCTGCGGCGGAGTCGGCGATCCCCGCCAGCCTGGCGACGGGGTCATCACCTGGAACCAGGACCCGACGCCGGGCGTCTTCAACGGCGACGCCCCGTTCGACGACAAGAACTGGATTGCCGTAGGCCCGCGGCCCGCCGGCGTCCATGCGACCTGCTTCACGGCATTCACCCACTCGCCGACGCCGTGCAACCCGAGGCTGATCGGCTCCGATCGCCTCCATGCGACCTGGACGCGATTCGACGTCGACGGGACCGGCAAGATCATGCACAGCTACTCCGACGACCAGGCGAGGTCGTGGTCGCCCCCGAAGGCGATCAGCGGTACTGCGGCGTTCTGCAGGTTCGGGACCGGGTCGCCGACCGACTGCGACCAGAACCAGTTCTCGGTGCCGACGGTGCATCCCACGACGGGCATGCTCGGCGTCGCGTTCGAGAACTTCAACACCGCAGACGAGGACCAGTACCTCTTCGTCCGCTCCGCGCGACGGCGGGGCGACGTTCGAAGGACCGTTCCACGTCTCCCCCGTCTTCGACGTGAACTACCCGCGCGGATCGACGCGTCCGGATTGCCGTGCACGCGGTCAGTCTGCGTCCCGCGCGGTCTTGACGAACTCGTGCTTCCGCGTCAACTCGGGCGGGGCAGTCGCCATCGACAAGCGGGGCGGCGCCTTCGCGGACGACTTCTACCTCGTCTTCTCCGACAACCGGAACGGCACGCCGGCGAGCTCCAACACCGACGTGTTCTTCTTCCGGTCGACCGACGGAGGAACGACGTGGGCCGGTCCGACGCGGGTCAACAACGACCGCTCGGTCGCTCCGCCCGACCGCGAGGAGCCGAGCACGGGCAACTACGGCAACGACCAGTGGTTCCCGTGGATCGACGTCAACGCCGACGGCGTTCTCGCGGTTGCCTTCTACGACCGGCGGCTGGACGAGGACTCGGTGCAGCACGCCTGGCCCTCGAGCCGCCAACGGCCGGGCAATTACCTGACCTGGCGCTGGGGCGCCGGGTGCGAGGTCGACCGCACGCCTTCGCGCGAATGTCTCGCGCCGGGGGCGACGGTGAACGCGCAGCCGACGGCTCCGGTCAACCCGGGAGCGGATCCGGTGCCTGGCCAGGGAGCCGCGTATCTCGGCCCGTTCGCGAACCAGGTCCTGTCGGACGTGCCGTCCAACATGGACTACTCCTTCCGAGCCGGCCTCTTCATGGGCGACTACGACCAGGTCAGCTTCCCGAACTTCCCGCAGCTCACCTCGAGTGGTGAAGAGAGGGAAGCAGTCGCGATCTGGACGGATGCCCGCAACGGAAGGGGCTCCGGCGCCCCGACATCGTTCCAGGCGGGACGCAACCCGATCTGCGAGCAGTCGGACATGTTCGTGGACTTCTTCCAGCCGCTCAAGAGCGACCACAGCGATTCGGTCAGCGAGAGCGAAGAGGAGGCGTTCCTGATCACGCCCTGCCCGGGCGACTGACCACGATCAGAAGAGCGAACCAGGGAAGGGCCGCCTCCGGGCGGCCCTTCTCGTTACTGCACGTTGCAGAGCAGCTGCGAGAAGTTCAGGCTGGCGCGGCTTCCCCGCGAGCCGACTGCGACGAGCGTGAAGCCGTTGCACTTGTCCGCCGCTCCACCGAGGTTCACCGTGAACCTGCCTCCCTGCGATGCGTCGACGCGCTTCGTGCCCATACCGCTGATCCGGACGCTCTCCCGCGGCTTGAAGCCGCTTCCCACGACGATGACCGGACGCATCGACTTCACGGCGAGCGATGCCGACCCCCGGAGCGCCGGGGCCGGCGCAGCCTTAGGGGCGGGCATGAACTCGCCCATGCCGGTCGACGGCATCGTGCCGCCGACGTTGAAGAGCGTGTACGGCAGGGCGACAAGGAGGACGATGAGAGCCAGGAACATCAGTAGGCCACCGCCCCTCGACCGGTCTCTGCGGCGTGCCGCTGCTCGTCGGCTCGGTAGCTGGACCGAACGAGCGGCCCGGCGAAGACCGAGCCGAAGCCCAGCGCCTCACCCTGCTCGCGGAGCCAGCGGAACTCGTCGGGATGCACCCAGCGATCGATCTTCGCGTGCTTCTCCGACGGCTGGAGGTACTGGCCGATCGTGACGACGTCGACGCCGTTCGCGCGCAGGTCGCGCATCGTCTCGACGATCTCGTCGTTCGTCTCCCCGAGCCCGACGATGATCCCGGACTTCGTCAGCACGGGATAGTCGGCGACTTCCTTGGCGCGGCGAAGGAGCCAGAGGGCCTTGTCGTAGGACGCCTTGGCCCCGCGCATGCGGGCATGGAGACGGCGAACGGTCTCGATGTTGTGGTTGAAGACCTCGGGACGCTCGGCGAGAACCGTGCGCAGAGCCTCCTCCTCGACTCCGAGGAAGTCCGGCGTCAGCACCTCCACGCCTGCGGCCGGGAGCTTGTGCTTCAACGCCCGGATCGTGGCGGCGAAGTGCCCGGCGCCGCGGTCCGGGAGATCGTCCCGGTCGACGGACGTGACGACGACGTGGTGGAGCTTCATCTGCGCGGCCGCATTCGCGAGCCGGAGCGGCTCGAGCGGATCCGGCGGGTGCTCCGGCCTCCCCGAATGCACGTAGCAGTAGCGGCAGGCGCGCGTGCAGGTGTCGCCGAGGATCTGGAAGGTGGCGGTGCCTCGGCCCCAGCACTCGGCGATGTTCGGGCACCGGGCCTCCTCGCAGACGGTGTGCAGGCTCGCGCCGTGGATCAGCTTCTTGACGTCGAGGTACTGCGAGTCCGCGCTCGGGGCGCGAACCTTCATCCACGAGGGCCGGCGAGGCCGGTCTGCGACGGGCAGCGAGCGCTCCATCGCCCCTCAGTGTACGGGCGGATCCGGGTCTAGAACGACTTCCAGGGATCCAGATAGACGTCGTCGATCTGGAACGCCGCGTTGACGGCGGTGAACCGGAGTGAGACTGCCTTCGTACCGAGCAGGCCCGTCACGTTGCACAGCAGCATCCCGATGCGGGGCGAAGGCTTCCATTCGCCCGAGACCGGGACCGAGCCGCCGTCGAGCACCGTGAGCACACCGAGGAGGCTCTTGACGACGACGTCAACCTCGAGACGGCCAGTCCGGAGCCCGACGCCGCGCACGAAGAACCTTGCATGCCAGTCGCCGAAGGCGAAGCAGCCGGTCGGCGAGGTCGCCGTGCTGCCCGGGAAGCATGTAGAGCGAGCGAGAACCGCCGTCGTCCTCGGTCTCGAAAGGCTCGTTGCCCGATGCAATCGCGGCGCCCCTGCTCAGCGTCCACGCCGGCGCGCCGGCCTCGAAGGAGCCGCCCGGCATGAGGAGGTAGTCCGCGTCGTCTCCCCAGGCCTGGAAGGGGCGCGACGCCGCCGCGTCGCACCCCGAGGCCGCCCCTGTTCCGATCAGCCCACCCTCAGCAGATGGTGTCGTCGCGGCTGCCATCGCGGCGATTGCCGCAAGAGCCGTGACCAAGAAGATGAGTGTCCGCCGCCGCTGCATGACCCAATCGGAGGTTTGCTCAGGGTTGGGCGATTCGCCATGCCCCTTTCGGGGGTCTAGGCGCCTTCACGATCCCTCGTCCGAGTGATTTCCGCGGCTCCGTGCGTCAAGGGACGGCCCTGTGCAGCCGATTTCGACTTCATGTCCACCGCGGCCGGGACTGCGACGCTCGACCCGGGTGCGCAGCGAGTCATCGAGGAACAGCGCGCCCGCCGGATCAACCGTCTCGCAACACGCGAGCGCTGGTCGCTGCTCATCTCCGCCGGCTCGTTCCTGGTTGCCGCCACGGCACTGGCCGTGTTCCTTCCGACGGTGCGCGATCCCGGTGCCGTCGCGACGGTGCTCCTGATCGCGGTGTACGCGCTTGCGTTCCGCCTCGACTTCGAGGTCGGCACCGGCTCGGCCGTCCCCACGCAGCTCGTCCTCGTCCCGATGCTGTTCGTCCTCCCAACCGGCATCGTTCCTCTGGCCGTCGCAGCGGGAGTGATCGTCGGCAGCCTGAGCGAGTACATCCGCGGAGGCCTCCATCTCGAGCGCGTGTTCATGCGGCTCGTGAACTGCTGGCACGCGGTCGGACCTGCCCTCGTTCTCGGCCTCGCAGGAGAGGCCTCCCCGTCGCTCCGCGCCTGGCCGCTGTATCTCGCAGCACTCGGCTCCCAGTTTGCGCTCGACTACGGAAGTGCTGCGGTGCGCGAGTGGACGGCGCTCGGTATCGCTCCGAGGGTGCAGCTCCGCGCGATGGCCTGGGTCTACATGATCGACGGCGGGCTGGCGACCATCGGTCTTGCGGTCGCCTTCGCCAGCATCCAGTCGCCGTACGGCGTCCTGCTCGCGGTACCGCTCGTCGGGCTTCTGTCCGTCTTCGCCCGCGAGCGCAAGGTTCGGATCGACCACGAGCTCGAGCTCCGAGATGCCTACCGTGGCACTGCGTTCCTGCTCGGTGACGTCGTGGAGGCGGACGACGGATACACGGGGGAGCACAGCAGGGACGTCGTCGCGCTCACGCTCTCGGTTGTCGACGAGCTCGGTCTCGACGAGCAGGCGCGCCGGGACGCCGAGTTCGTGGCCCTGCTCCACGACATCGGCAAGCTTCGCGTCCCGAACGAGATCATCAACAAGGCCGGCCCGCTGACGGACGAGGAGTGGGAGCTCGTCCGCGGTCACACGGTCGAGGGCGAGCGGCTCCTCCACCGGGTCGGTGGCCTGCTCGGCCAGATCGGCCGGATCGTCCGTAGCTGCCACGAGCGCTTCGACGGAACCGGCTATCCCGACGGGCTCGTCGGGGAGGACATTCCGCCGATCGCCCGGATCGTCTACTGCTGCGACGCCTACAACGCAATGACGAGCGATCGGGCATACAGAGCGGCGATGCCGCGGGAAGACGCCGTGGCCGAGCTCCGAGCCGGCAGCGGAACACAGTTCGATCCGGACGTCGTCGACGCCCTGGTCGCCGTCGTCGAACGCGCGTAGTCCGAGGGACTGTCCCTCGGACGCGGCCCTTGGGGCCGCGTCCATCGGGCCGAGGGTGCGCCGAATGTGTGACAAAAGCCGTTACGCGACGGCTCGGTGGCCGCCCGGGGCCGGTACGGCGGACGGAAGGTGTCTAGGTGCTAGACCGCGAGTTTCTCGTCCAACGGGCGGGGCCAGAGGCCATCGTGCTCGTCGACTGGGAGCTCCTCGAACCGGAGGCCGAACACCGCGCCGAGTGCCTCGACGGCGCGCGGGCGTACGTCGTCGACCGTCACGGGACGGTCGAGCTCCCGGGCGAGCGTCGTGAAGGCGGCGTCCTCGAGCCCGCAGGCGGTGATCCAGTCGGTGAACGGCGCGGGATCGAGGTCGACGTTGAGCGCGTAGCCGTGCGTCGTCACCCACTTGGAGATGTGGACACCGATCGAGGCGATCTTCCGCGGCGGCCGCTCGAGCCAGATTCCGGTCAGCCCCTCGATCCGCGTCGCCTTGACGCCGACGGCGCCGATCGTCCGGATCAGCGCCTCCTCGAGGTCGCGGCAGTAGCGCTTGACGTCCTGTCCGTGCCGGCTGAGGTCGAGGATCGGGTAGCAGACGAGCTGGCCCGGACCGTGGTACGTCGATTTGCCGCCGCGGTCGGTCTCGACGACCTCGACCTCGGCACCCTCCGGCACATGCAGCTCTCCTTCTTCGGTGCGCCGGCCGAGCGTGATCACCGGCGGGTGCTCGAGCAGGATGACGGTGTCGGGGATCGCTCCCTGCGAGACGGCGCCGGCGAGCGAGCGCTGCAGCTCCCAGGCCTCCAGGTATGGAACCCGGCCGAGATTCAGCAGGTGAGCCGGCCTCATGGCGCGTTTGTCTCGTATCGCGGAAGCCCGTCGTCCGGCAAGGTCTCCCAGCTGGCCATCGAGCGAGTGTAGTTGTGGGCTGACGGCTGGCCACCGACGTCGCCGTCGATTGCGCTGAGCCGCACGCTCGCCTCCTCGGACTCCGGCCAGCCGCCTCCGAACAGGTTGGAGCCACAGGCCGAGCAGAAGGTCTTCGCGCTTCCCTCGTCCGGTTGGTACGTGGTCAGCAGGTCCCGGCCCTGGACGACGTCGATCCACTCCGTCCGCGCGCGCCCGTTCGCCGTGCCGACGCCACCCGAGATCCGCTTGCACGAGGTGCAGTGGCAGAACGTGAGCTTCAGGAACGGCTCGGCGATCTCGAAGCGCACGCCGCCGCACCAGCAGCTGCCTTGAAGGGCCATGCTTGAGGGTAGCTAGTTGCCCCAGCGCGGATGCGGCCGACGATGTCCCTCGGCTTCGTTCCAGTAGTCGCGCTCCTCGACGACCAGGCCGCGGCCGTCGAATCGGAGGAGGGAGACGCCTGCGATGGTCGTCTCGTTTCCGGTCCTGTCGCGCACGTTGGCCCAGTACTCCACGAGCGCCCGGTCCGGTCCGATCGCGAGCGGCGCGGCGAAGCGGACCTGCGGATCCCGTCCTTCGCTCTCGAACGCCCAGGCCGCGTACTCGCCGGGTGGCTGCGGATCGCGGAAGGGTGACGAGCGGAACTCGGCGCCGTCGGCGTAGAGCGCCGCCACGCGTTCCAAGTCGTGCTCTCGCCATGCGCGCTCCCACTCGCCTGCCCAGCGCCGCGCGGCGACAGCCGCGTCCACGGCCTAGTAGTCGGCTTCGCCCCAGGTCTCCAGCTTGTGCCGGAGCGACTGGAGGAACCGGCCGGCGAGCGCGCCGTCGACGAGGCGATGGTCGTAGGTGAGGGTGAGGTTCATGATCGGCCGGATCGCGATCACGTCCTTACCGAGCTCGTCCTGGATCACGACCGGACGCTTCACGAGGGCGTAGGTGCCGAGGATCGCCGCCTGCGGCTGGCTGATCACCGGCGTCCCGTGGAAGGTTCCGTAGCCGCCGGGGTTCGTGATGGTGAACGTCCCGCCCTGGACCTCGTCGGGCGTCAGCTGCTTGTTGCGCGCGCGCTCCGCGATGTCCGTCACGGCCCTGGCCATTCCGAGCATGTTCAGCCCTTCGGCGTGCTTGACGACCGGGACGATCAGGCCCTTGCCGTCGGCCAGCTCGACTGCGAAGCCGAGATTGACGTAGTTGCGCGTCACGATCTTGTCGCCGCGGAGCTCGCCGTTGATCCAGGGGAACTCGCGAAGCGTCTCGGTCACGGCCCGCGCGACGAAGATCAGGTAGGTCGGGTTGACGTCGTAGCTCTTCTGGTACTCCGGCTTGAGCTTCTCGCGGATGCCGACGACGCGGGACATGTCGACTTCGATCGCGCTCGTCACGTGCGCGGAGGTGTCGAGCGAGCGCCGCATGTGCTCCGCGATCCCCTTCCGCATCGCCGTCATCGGCTCCTCGCTCTCGCCCTCCTCGACCTCGGCCGTAGGCGCTGCGGGTTGTGCGGCAACCGGGGCCGGAGCCGGAGGAGCGGCGGGTGGCGCGGGAGCCGGTGCTTCGGGCTGCGCGGGTGCCTCCGGAGGTGCCGGCGCAGGTGGAGCCGGGGGCGCAGCGGCAGCTGCTTGAGGCTCAGGCTCGGGCGGCGGTGCAGCGGGCTCGGCCGGCGCCGGCGCTTCGGCAGCAGGTGGCGATGCAGCTGCGGGAGCGCCGGACTCGATGAAGCCGAGGATGTCCTTCTTCGTCACGCGGCCGCCGCGGCCCGTGCCCTGGATCTGCGAGATGTCGACTCCGTGCTCGCCGGCGATCCGGGCGACTACTGGGGAGATGAAGCTCTTGCCGTCGCCGTTTGCGTCGCTGGATTCTCCTCCTGCCTCGGCTGCCGCCGGCTCCGGCGCGGCCGGCGCGGGGGTCTCGGCTCCCGAAACAGCCCCGGCCTCGGCTGCGGCTTGGGCGGTCGCCGGCTCGGGCGGCGCTTCCTGCTCCTCGGCCGCCGGCGCCGCGCCGTCCCCTGACGGCTGCTCCTGCTGCTCGGCGGGAGCTGCGCCGGGCGCGCCGATGACGGCGAGGCGGGTGCCGACCTCGACGGTCTCGCCCTCCGGCACGAGGATCTGCTGCACGACTCCCGATCCGGGGCTCGGAACCTCGGTGTCGACCTTGTCGGTCGAGATCTCGAGGAGCGCCTCGTCGGCCTGGATCTCCTCGCCTTCCTGCTTCAGCCACTTCGTGATCGTGCCCTCGGAGACGGACACGCCCATCTGGGGCATCACGACGTCGACGGCGGTTGGCGTGGCCATGACTACTTAGTACTCAGCGAGTTCCCGCAGTCCTTCGGCTACGTCGTCGACCTGTGGGATGTACGCCTTCTCGAGCGGCGGAGAGAATGGCACCGGCGTGTCCGGCGCGGTGATCCGCTTGACCGGAGCGTCGAGGTGCTCGAACGCCTCCTCGGCGATCGTCGCGGCGATCTCGGCGCCGAAGCCGCCGGTTCGCGTGTCCTCGTGGAGCACGAGGACCTTCGAGGTCTTCTGCGCGCTGTCCAGCACGGCCTGCCGGTCCCAGGGGATGATCGTGCGAAGGTCGAGGATCTCGACCGACACGTCCTCCTCCTCGAGCTGCTGCGCCGCTTCCGCGGCCGTGTAGACCATTGCGCCCCACGTGACGACCGTGATGTCGTCGCCCTCCCGGTGGACGCGGGCCTTGCCGAAGGGCGTCGTGTAGCGCTCTTCCGGAACCTCGGCCTTGATCCGCCGGTAGAGGTGCTTGTGCTCGAAGTAGAGGACCGGGTTGGGATCCTCGATCGCGCCGATCAGGAGCCCCTTCGCGTCCTCCGGCGTGGCCGGGCACACGATCTTCAGGCCGGGGATGTGCGCGAACGAGCTCTCCGGGTTCTGCGAGTGGAACGGCCCGCCCGAGAAGCCGCCGCCGGACGGAAGCCGGACGACGATCGGCACCGGCGTTCCGGCCCGGTAGAACTGCTTGGCCGCGACCGTGACCAGGTGATCCCAGGCGCAGGAGATGAAGTCGGCGAACTGCATCTCGGCGACCGGGCGCATGCCCATGATCGCCGCGCCGGTGCAGCCGCCGACGATCGCGGTCTCGGAGAGCGGTGCGTCGATGACGCGCCACGGGCCGAACTCCTCCTGGAAGCCCGAGCGTGACCTTGAAGGCTCCGCCGTAGACGCCGACGTCCTCTCCGATCACGAAGACGCGGTTGTCGCGTCGCATCTCGCTGCGGAGGCCGTCGGAGATCGCCTGGAGATACGTCAGTTCGGCCATCCTACTTGTGATGCGGCGTGTCGAGGTCTTCCGGGCGCGCGAAGACCTCTTCTCGGTGACGGTCGAGGGATCGGGGAGCGGCGAGGTCCTCGGCGCGCTCGATGGCCTGGCTGAGCAAGCTGCTTGACGCCGGCCGAGACCTCGTCCTCCTCCTCGTCGGTCATCTCGGCGTTCTCGCGAAGCCAGTTGCGGAATCGCTCGATCGGATCGCGCTTGGCCCACTCCTCGAAGAGCTCCTTCGGGACGTAGAACGCGTCGTCGTGGACGGCGTGGCCCTCCATCCGCAGGGTCAGCGACTCGATGAGCGTCGGGCCGCCGCCCTCTCGCGCCTTCTCGATCGCCCGCTTGGCCTCGCGGTAGACGGCGAGGACGTCGGTGCCGTCGACGAGGACGCCCGTCGAAGCCGTACGCCTGCTGCGCGGTCGGCGAGGTCTCGCACGCGAACTCGAGGTGCGCCGGCGTCGAGTACGCCCACTGGTTGTTGTCGCAGATGAAGACGACCGGCAGCCGGCGAACGCCGGCGAAGTTCATGCCCTCGTGCGCGTCTCCGCGCGCCGAGGCGCCCTCGCCGAACCAGCCGAGGGCGACGCGGCGCTCCTCGCGGATCCGGAAGGCGAGCGCGCAGCCGACTGCGACCGGCAGCATCGCCGGGAGATGGCTGACCATCGCGAGCAGGCCGAGCTGCGAGTCGGCCATGTGGACGTTGCCGTCCCGGCCCGCGCGTCGGGCCGTCTTCGCGGCCCATGTACTGCGCGAAGATCCGCCAGGGCTCGACGCCGCGCGTGACGTGGACGCCCATGTCGCGATGGAGCGGCGTCCCGACGTCCTCGGCGCCCATCGCCGTGGCGACGCCGACCGACGAGCCTTCGTTGCCCTCGCCCCGTGTAGAACGAGCCGGGGATCTTCCCCTGCCTGTAGAGGATGTGGCCGCGCTCCTCGATGCCGCGGGTCAGCATCATGCTGCGGTAGATCCCGAACAGGTCCTCGCGGTCGAGACCTATTTCGCGGATCTCGCGCAGGGAGGAGACGGGCTCGGCTTCCCGGGCGATCGCCATAAGCGTCGAAACTCTAACGACTAGGGTCCCGGGCATGACCTACGACTACGACCGCTTCCTCGTCGACCAGCTCGTCCGGCCGGTCGCGAACCTCTATCGGGTCACGCCGCTGGCGATCGGCGAGACGCCGGCAGGGCCGCCAATCGGCTACGTGCGGCAGAAGAAGCTCGCCATCAAGGAGGACATCCGCTTCTACGCGGACGAGGGAGAGACGCAGGAGCTCTTCCGGCTGAAGGCGCGCTCGATGCTCGACTTCGGCGGCTCCCGCTACGACGTCTTCGAGGGGGAGCAGCGCATCGGCGTCCTCTCGCACAAGTTCAAGGAGTCCCTGATCCGCTCGACGTGGCACATCGGCGGGCCGGACGAAGAGGACGTCGCGATCGCGCGGGAGCGGTCGAAGGCGGCGGCGATCGGCAGGCGCGTCGTCGACTTCGTGCCGTACATCGGGGGTTACGTCCCGATCCCCTACAACTTCGAAATCCTCAGGGACGGCGAGGTCGTGGGCGACCTGCAGCGGAAGTTCAAGGTGCGCGACCAGTACATCCTCGACCTCGCAGGCGATCGCGACAAGAAGATCGACCGGCGGGTCGCGGTCGCCCTCGCCGTCGCGCTCGACGCGCTCCAGAACCGCTGATGGGCAAGGCGAGCGACTGGCTCAAGGAGGAGCGGCGCAAGACGCTCGGCGACTGGGTCGCCGTCTGCCTCTCCGCGGGTTCGCGCAGCGCTACTTCGAGGAGTGGGAGGCGGACCTGCCCCCTGAATGCCCGCAATGTTCCGGCGAGATGCGCTGGCGCTGCCCGTCCTGCAACGCGCGCTTCACCTCGGCCTTCACCGTCGAGTGCGAGGCTTGCGGCGGAGGTCCATCTGCGGGAGCTTTCGGGACGCCGATCCGGAAGTCTTGAAGAGCCGGTTGCAAGAGGTCAGAGTGGACTTCTCGAATGGGGTCGAAGCGTTTCCTCTGTCTCGCCGCGGCGACCGCTGTCGCGCTGGTCGGCGCGACCTCGATTGAGAGCGCCCAGTCCCGCGCTCCCCGCTTTCTCGTCACGATCACCGGCACGCAGCACTTCGAGTGGACGTTGAAGGACGTCACCTCCGGGCCGTGCGCCTTCGAAGGGCACGGCGAGCAGGACGAGACCTTCGGAACCTCGAGTCCCGTGAAGGTGATCGCCCCGCCGGCCCGGATGCGAGCCGATCGCTACAAGGAGTTCCAGGCGTTCAACGGTCGCGGCTGGGGCCGGGTCGTTCCCCTCTCCGGGCGAGAGACGCGGACGTATCGAGTGGCGCGTGCGCCGGCTGCCGGCTGCACCTCGGTGGGGCCGGAGCTGCGAAGCGACTGCCGCGGGTCGAACCCGCTCCTCCCTCGCGCGGGCGTCGCGATCATCAGGGACGGACGGAAGGTCGCGCTGCACGTTCCAGTCGACACGCCGTGGATCGCTCGCCGGCCTTCGGTCTGCGACATCAGGCTGTTCGACCTCCGCAACTTCTTCCTCAGCGCGGTCTTCGGAGTGCGGACCTACAAGCTGGTGCAGGGCGGGACCTTCGAGCGAGCGAAGACGCTCCGCGTCGCCTTCAGCTCGCGTTACTGCGTGGATCCGTCGGAATCGAGCGACTTCGAGATCGTCCTCGACACCACCTGCGGGCCACCGACCTCGGGAAGGGGCCGGTGCTCTCCGGGACGCTACGGACCGACTGGTCGGTGAGCTTCCGCCGGACCCGCTAGGCGCGGATCTCGCAGAAGCGGATCACCGTGACGGTGTCCTCGGGGGACACCTCGCGGTTGTAGAGCTGGCCGAGGAACTCCTGCATGTCCTCGGGCCGTCTGATCTCCGGGTTGTCGTGCTCGATCTCGCGTGGAGAGAGCTCGCCGATCGTCTTCACCTCGACCTTGTCGATGACCGCATCGAAGATCTTGTCCCGCGGGCTGTAGCGGGCCCGGCGAGCACCTGGACGATCATCCCCTTCCGGTACTTGGCGGACTTGTCCCCAGGCGGATCGTCGCCGTCTTGCGGGGCTCCGCAGCTGGTCAGCCACGATCGGGGAGTAGAAGTTCAGGGCGTACATAGGCTCCGCCACTGCGGCGGGCGGATCATACGGTCTCTCCGTTCAGTACAGCCAGCGCTTTCTCGGCCATCTCGCGCTCGCCCTTGTAGCAGAGCAGCCGCGGTGCCTCCTCGAGCGGCAGCCACCGTGACCTCTCGACCTCGTGCCGAAACTCCGGCGGGATGTCACCGAGCCGCCCTCTGCGGTAGCGGAGGAGGTAGAAGCTCACGACCTTGAAGATTCGGTTGCCGCCGCGCGTGTAGATGTAGCTTCACGTCTCCGAGCTTCCCGGCGGAGTCCGCTTCGATCCCGGTCTCTTCGGCCACCTCGCGCATTGCGGTCGCCTCCGGGGACTCGCCGGCGCCGATGTTCCCTTTCGGAAGCGCCCAGATGCCGTTCGGGCGGCCTCCCGGGCCGAATGGCGGCGAACCACCAGCGGCCGTGCATCCGGCGAACGAGCACTCCCCCGGCTGAGAACTCGTTCGGCATGGCGCGGGGCTTTGTAACAGAAAGGTGCCCGGGAAGTTGCGCAGGCTCTTGAATCGCGGCTAGAATGGCCCGGCAGCTCTGCCCCCCTGAGTGCCAGAAACTGTCACAAAGTCCCTTGAACAGGAGGTCGGTTGATGAATTTGCAGCCGCTTGGTGACCGCCTCATCGTCGAGGTCCTCGATGAGGACGAACAGACGGTGAGCGGCATTGTGCTGCCGGACACGGCGAAGGAGAAGCCCCAGCGCGGCCGCGTTCTCGCAGTCGGGCCGGGCTCGCGCGACGAGGACGGGAATTTCATCGGCATGGAAGTTGCCGAGGGCGACGAGATCGTCTTCTCGAAGTACGGCGGCACGGAGATCAGGGTCGAGACCGACGAGTACCTGATCCTCCGCGAGTCGGACGTGCTCGCGAAGGTCGCAGGCGGCGGTTCGAAGTCCGCCGGCAAGAAGAAGGAGATGGCGGGCACTTCCGCCTGACTCACCGACACGACGGAGGAATCTGAATGGCACACAAGGAGCTGAAGTTCGACGAGGACGCGCGTCGCGCACTCGAGCGCGGCGTCAACACCCTCGCCGACGCAGTCAAGGTGACGCTCGGCCCAAAGGGCCGCTACGTCGTCCTCGACAAGAAGTTCGGCGCGCCGACGATCACGAACGACGGCGTCACGATCGCGCGTGAGATCGAGGTCGAGGACCCGTTCGAGAACCAGGGTGCCCAGCTCGTCCGCGAGGTCGCGACAGCGACGAACGACGTCGCCGGCGACGGGACGACCACCGCGACCGTTCTCGCTCAGGCGATCGTTCGCGAGGGCCTGAAGAACGTCGCTGCCGGCGCGAACCCGATGGGGATCAAGCGCGGCATCGAGACCGCCGTCGAGGCTGTCGTCGAAAACCTCAAGAAGCAGTCGAAGGAGATCTCGGGCAAGGAGGACATCGCCCGGGTCGCCTCCATCTCGTCGCGCGAGCGCGAGATCGGCGACGTCATCGCCGAGGCGATCGACAAGGTCGGCAAGGACGGCGTCGTGAACGTCGAGGAGGGCCAGACCTTCGGCCTCGAGCTCGAGTTCACCGAGGGCATGCAGTTCGACAAGGGCTACCTCTCGCCGTACATGATCACCGACCCCGAGCGCATGGAGGCCGTGCTCGACGACCCGTACATCCTGGTCGCGAACCAGAAGATCGGGGCCGTCAAGGACCTCCTCCCCGTGCTGGAGCAGGTCATCCAGGCCGGTCGCCCGCTGCTGATCGTCGCCGAGGACGTCGAGGGCGAGTCCCTCGCGACCATCGTCGTCAACAAGCTCCGCGGGACCTTCACCGCCGTCGCCGTCAAGGCGCCGGGCTTCGGCGATCGCCGGAAGCGGATGCTCGAGGACATCGCGATCCTCTCGGGCGCCGAGGTGATCACCGAGGAGATGGGCCTCAAGCTCGAGAACACGAAGATCGCGCAGCTGGGCCGTGCACGGCGGGTCGTGGTCGACAAGGACTCGACCACGATCATCGACGGAGCCGGTGACGCAGAGGCGATCAAGGGTCGGATCAAGCAGCTGAAGGCCGAGATCGAGAACACCGACTCGGACTTCGACCGCGAGAAGCTCCAGGAGCGCCTCGCGAAGCTGGCCGGCGGCGTTGCCGTCATCAAGGTCGGCGCTGCGACCGAGACCGAGATGAAGGAGAAGAAGCACCGCGTCGAGGACGCCGTCCAGGCAACCCGGGCCGCCCTCGAGGAGGGCATCGTTCCGGGCGGCGGCGTCGCGCTCCTCAACGGTGCGGAGTCGATCGACCTCACCAAGCTCGAGGGCGACGACCGCACCGGCGCGAACATCATCGTCCGCGCACTGGAGGAGCCGATCCGACAGCTCGCTGCGAACGCCGGGCTCGAGGGCTCGGTCGTGGTCGACAAGGTCCGTCACGCTGCCGCAGGTCACGGGCTGAACGTCGACACGGGCGAGGTCGAGGACCTCGTCAAGGCCGGGATCATCGACCCGACCATGGTCACGCGCTCGGCGCTCCAGAACGCCGCGTCGATCGCGAAGAACATCCTGACCACCGAGGCGATCGTCGCCGAGGCGCCGGAGAAGAACCCGGTCGGCGCCGGCGCCGGAATGCCGGACATGGGCGGGATGATGTAACGAGCCCCAGGGCTCATCGCACCACACGAAGGGCCGGCTCAGCCGGCCCTTCGTCGTTTCAGGGCAGGTCCCTGTACCTGACACCAGGACCTGGCTGCGTGGGCCAGGGGCGGAGTTTCACCAGGCCGCGCAGTCGCTGTTCGCGAGCCAGTCTTCGCCCCTTACGGACACGTCCTAGTGCCTGGCACTGGGACGTGGCTACAGAGGGCACGTTGAGGCACCTCGGGCGACCTCCACAAACGAAGAGACCGGCTATTGCCGGTCTCTGCGTCTCTTTGACGAAGTCACACGAAGCGACTCCGTCCTGAGGGGTGGGGGAGGTGGGTTGCCTCCGGTATCGGCCCTCGGTGCCCGCAGCCCATGCCCCCTTCGAGTGATCGGCTTCGCATCGCGACAAAAGCGCGATATCGTTTCGCCAATTGGGGTCCACGATCTGAGCAGGGGGAGAGACATGAAAAACGCACGCCGGCGGCTGTCGCCGTTCCGGGCTGTGATCCTGATCACGCTCGCTGTCGGGCTCTACGCCGCCGCCACGGTCGCGCCGGCCGCTGCCGGAACGACGTCACCATCGACCTCGGGCTGCGAAGCGTCGATCTTCGACGGTCTGAACGGATTGCAATCGGTCGCCTCGGCCGCCCGCGGAGATGTCGCGCGCGAGCCGTCGCTCAGCCAGACGGTGGAGGACCTGCCGGCGAATGCGAAGGGCAAGGGCAGCAGGGCGTTCCGCGCCAGCGTTCCTACCTACTTCCACGTCGTGCACGCCGGCGGCGTCGGGAACATCTCGCAGGCGATCATCGACGAGCAGATGCGGGTCCTGAACGCTGCGTTTGCCGGTTTCTACGGTGGGGCGGCGACGGGCTTCTCGTTCAAGCTCGCCGGCGTCACGCGAACGGACAACGCCGCGTGGCACAACGCCGGCCCGGGAACCTCAGACGAGCGGGCGATGAAGCACGCGCTCCACCGGGGCGGCTGGAACGCGCTCAACCTCTATGCCACGACCGCCGGGGACTTCCTCGGCTGGGCGTACTTCCCG
Organism: uncultured Actinomycetes bacterium; assembly: GCA_963754715.1. GTDB lineage: Bacteria > Actinomycetota > Thermoleophilia > Gaiellales > Gaiellaceae > JACDAN01. Next base: position 89,987 of record CAVWHA010000003.1, read on the forward strand.
GGGCTGCCCGACTCGCGGCAGTACCTCGACGGGATCGTCGTCGACTGGGAGTCGATGCCGGGCGCGTCCACGAGGTATGCCGGCCGTTACGACCTCGGCCACACCGCGACGCACGAGGCTGGCCACTGGATTCACCTGCACCACACGTTCAACGGCGCGTGCAACAACTGGGGCGACTACGTCGAGGACACCCCGCCGCAGAAGGTCGCGACCAACGGATGCCCGATCGGGCAGGACAGCTGTTCCGAGCCGGGTCTCGACTCGATCCACAACTACATGGACTACTCGTACGACTCCTGTTACAACCAGTTCACGAAGGGCCAGGTCGCACGGATGCAGGACGCCTGGCTCTACTACCGGACCTAGGACCCGATCTGATCGACTAGCGAGAGGGCGCCGAAAGGCGCCCTCTCCGCATCAGAAGCCGTAGCGCTCCTCTTTCCAGTAGTCCGCCTCGTTGTGGTAGCCGAGGCGCTCCCAGAAACCGGGCTCGTCGTGGTCGAGGAGCTCGATTCCGCGCAGCCATTTCGCGCTCTTCCAGAAGTAGCGCTTCGGGATCATGAGTCGCAGAGGCCAGCCGTGGTCGGGGGTCAACGGCGCGCCGTCGGCCTCGTAGGCGAGCAGCGCCTCGTCGTCCTCGAGCGCCGACAGTGGGATGTTCGAGGAGAAATCCTGCTCTGCATGCGCGAGGACATAGCGGCCGGCCGGCTTCGGTCGGACGAGCTCGGCGATCGTGTTCCAGTGGACGCCCTTGAACCGCGTGTCGAAGCGGCTCCACCGCGTGACGCAGTGGATGTCGACCGTGACATCGCGCGCCGGCAGCGCGGTGAACTCCTCCCACGAGAGCGAGATCGGGTTCTCGACCTCGCCGGACACGCGGAAGTCCCAGGTCGCCAGGTCCGTGTTCGGCACCGTCCCGGCGTGGAGCACCGGCCATTTCTCGGTCAGGTACTGCCCTGGAGGGAGGCGGGCAGGGTCGTAGCCCGCCTCTTCCACCTTCCGCATCGCGCGCGACCGGAACATCGCTCCCTACACTAATTTCGATGGAGACCCTCACGCCGACTGCAGCGCTTCGTCCGCGTGACTACATCGCGGTTCGCGGCCCCGATGCCGCCGACTTCCTCGAGCGCATGCTGTCGAACGAGGTCGCCAACGCCCCGTGCGAGGCGCTCCTCCTCACCCCGAAGGGTCGGGTGATCGCGCCGCTCGTCGTGGTGCGAAGAGGGGACGACGACTTCCTGCTCCTCACCGAGCCGGGGCTCGGGGAAGCCGTGCGCGCCACCCTGATGCGTGCCCGGTTCGCCGCGAAGTGCGAGATCGAGCCGGAGACTCACACGTCCGTCGTCGTCTTCGGCGGGGCCGAAGGGATCCCGAACCGGGAGTACGGCGTCCCGGCGGTCGAGTTGCTCGATGCGGAGCCGCCGGCCGAGCCGGCCGCCGAGGAGGAGCTCGAACGGCTTCGGATCCTCGCGGGCCGGCCGCGCTGGGGCCGTGAGATCGACGACCGTGTGCTGCCCGCGGAGGCGGGTCTGACCAAGACCCACGTCAGCTTTACGAAGGGCTGTTACCCAGGGCAGGAGCCGATCGCCCGACTCCACCACCGGGGCAAGGCGAACCGCGAGCTGCGCGTCTTGGAGGTCGAGGGCGCGCCCGAGCCGGAGACGGAAGTCTTCCTCGGCGAAAAGGCGGTCGGCCGCATCACGAGCTCGGTGCCCGGGCTCGCGCTGGCCTACGTCCGGGTCGAGGTGCCGCCCGAGGCCGAGCTCTCGGTGGGCGGCGCTAGGGCGTCGGCGCCGTAACCGTCTCGGCGGTGCCAGACCCCGGCACGGATCCACCGGAGTCGAACAGCACGTAGCCGGCGAGCCAGATGCCCACCACGGCTCCGACGACGGCCAGTGCGATCAGGAGCACGCGCAGCATGCGGGAAGTGTCTCGTTGGCGCGCCCGTCGAACAAGATGGCCGAACGGGACAGGTCGCGCGAAGTGCGCCCGGCACGATTCGAACGTGCGACCTCTGCCTCCGCAGGGCAGCGCTCTATCCCCTGAGCTACGGGCGCTCGGGCGCCCAGTGTAGCCGCGGCCCCGCGCAGGACCTGGGGCCCGCCGAGCGAAGCCATCAGCGTGTCCGACATCCCCGACCAGCTCACCCTCACGGTCAACCGAGACCGGGAGGGCAAGCGAGATGTCATCGCCCGCCGCCTGATGCTCGGCGTGATCATCGTCGTGCTCGGGCTGGGGCTCTTCAACCTCTTCGGCCAGCATCCGTCGACGACGGTCGCCGAGGCCGACGCTGCGACGCTCGAGGTCTACGCACCGGAGCGGGTGCGAGGCGGCCTCTTCTACGAGGCGCGCTTCCGGATCGACGCCCGACGTGAGGTCAGGGAGGCAACCCTCGTCCTTGACCCGGGTTGGGCGGAGGGGATCACGATCAACACCGTCGAGCCCGGTCCGATCGGCGAGGCAAGCCGCGACGGGAGGCTCGCCTTCGAGCTGGGCCGGATCCCTGCCGGTCAGAAGCACGTCTTCTTCCTTCAGCTCCAGGTCAACCCCACGAACGTGGGACACCGCTCCCAGGACGTCAGGCTCTACGACGGCGAGGAGCTGCTCGCCAAAGTCGACCGCACCGTCACGGTGTTCCCCTAGTGGACATCGTCATCCGCGCAGTCGTCATGTTCCTGTTCGTCTGGTTCGTGACGCGTGCGGTGGGACGCCGTGAGCTGTCGACCCTGCAGCCGTTCGACCTCATCCTCCTGATCGTCCTCGGCGACCTGATCCAGCAAGGGGTGACCCAGAACGACTTCTCAGTCACCGGCGCGATGCTCGCCGGCGGGACGATGGCCGCGATGACGGTGCTCTTCTCCTATCTGGCCTTCCGGTTCCCGCGCGTGCAGCCGATCCTCGAGGGCGACCCGGTGATCCTCGTGGAGCGGGGGAAGACGATCGACCGCAACCTGAAGCTGAACCGCATCACCCGCGAGGAGCTCGCCGCCCAGGCGCGGCTCCAGCAGGTCGCACACATCGCGGACATCGAGTGGGCCGTGCTGGAGACGAGCGGTCAGATCAGCGTGATCCCGAAGCAGCGCTCCTCGTCCTAGACTCGGCCGGGTGCCGCTCTACCTGACCGAAGAGGAGATCGGTTCCCTCCTGACGCCGGCCGATGCGATCGAGGCGGTCGAGGGCTGCTTTCGGCGGCTCGCGGCCGGCGACGTCGACAACCACCCGCGCTACCGGCACCGGCTCGAAGGCGGCGCCTTCGCGGTGATGTCGGCCGTCGACCGGGAGCTCGGCTACGCGGGAGTGAAGTCCTACCTTGCGGTTCCGCAGGGCGTGAAGTTCGTCGTCACGCTCTTCGACGTCTCGACGGGCGAGATCGCGGCTGTCATCGAGGCGGACAAGCTCGGTCAGCTCCGTACTGGAGCGGCGAGCGGCGTCGCGGCCAAGCACCTGGCGCGCGAAGGCGCGTCGACGCTCGGCGTGATCGGCTGTGGCTGGCAGGCCGAGAGCCAGGTCCGGTGCATCCGCGAAGCCGTCCCGTCGATCGAGCGGGTCGTGGCGTACTGCAGGACCGAGAAGACGCTCAAGGGGTTCTGCAAGCGTCTCGGCGCCGAGGCGGGAGAGACGCATCGCGATCCCGGAGGACAGGAGATCGTCGTCACCGCGACGACGTCGCCGGACCCGGTTCTCCGGGGAGAGTGGCTCGACCCCGGCGTCCTCGTCTGCGCGATGGGCGCGAACAACCGGCGTGCGCGCGAGCTCGACAACGTGGTCCTCGAGCGAGCCGCCTTCGTCTGCTGCGACTCGATCGAGCAGGCCAGGCTCGAGTCAGGCGACCTCGTCGAGCCGGTCGAGCAGGGGATCCTCGACTGGCTGGAGGTGCACGAGCTGCAGGAAGTCGTGGCCGGCGAGGTGCAGGGCCGGCAGTCCGCCGGCGACATCGTCGTCTTCAAGTCGAACGGCCTCGCCGCGTGGGACGTCGCCATCGGCGCGCTTGCCCTGGAGCGGGCCCGCGAGCAAGGCGTCGGCCGGGACCTCTAGGAGGCCTGCTTCGCCGACTCGACCACGTCGTGGCCGAGCGCGCGAACGACTTCAGGCCGGTCGAGGAGCCGGGCTCGCTCCTGCGGCGTCGTGCGGTTCTTGATGTATGGGTCCTCGAGGATCTCCTCCAGCGAGCGGCCACGCTGATGCTCCCGGATCACGTACTGCGCGATCCGGTCCTGGCTCGAGGGGCGAGAGGAGAGGAACGAGAACGGATTCCGGAGTAAGTCCCGAAGGGCCACGGGCGCGATTGTAGATAGCGTGCCGCGGACGTGTTGACCCCCCTCCGCGCTTGAGCCGACCGGTCATCCTGGCGGCCGTCCGAACTCCGGTCGGGCGATACGGGGGAGCGCTGGCCGGAATCCGGCCTGATGACCTCGCGGCAACGGCGATCGCAGCTGCCGTCGAGCGCTCAGGGGTCGAGCCGGGAGAGATCGAGGACGTCTATTTCGGCGCCGCGAACCAGGCAGGAGAGGACAACCGCAACGTCGCGCGGATGGCCGCGCTGCTGGCCGGTCTTCCGGAGACGGTTCCCGGCGTCACGCTGAACCGGCTCTGCGCGTCGGGGTTGTCGGCGGTCGTCTCGGCATGTCATGCGGTCGCCGCGGGAGACGGCGACCTGTTCGTCGCCGGCGGAGTCGAGTCGATGAGCCGCGCCCCGCTCGTGATGGCGAAGCCGGACAAAGCGTTTCCCCGCGGCGACCAGACGGTCTACGACACGACCCTCGGCTGGCGCTTCCCGAACCCGCGCCTGGAGGAGATGTTCCCGCTCGAGTCGATGGGCGAGACGGGCGAGAACGTCGCCGAGCGCTGGGAGGTCTCGCGGGAGGATCAGGACGAGTTCGCGCTGCGCTCGCAGCAGCGGTGGGCAGAGGCCGACTTCTCGGACGAGCTGGTCGCCGTGGAGGGCGTGGAGCGGGACGAGCATCCCCGCCCCGACACGAGCCTGGAGAAGCTCGGCTCCCTGAAGCCCGCCTTCCGCGAGGGCGGCACGGTCACCGCCGGGAACTCGAGCGGGCTGAACGACGGGGCCGCGGCGCTCGTGATCGCCAGCGAGGAGAAGGCGCGAGAGCTCGGCGTCGAGCCGCTGGCCGCTTTCGTCGGAAACGCAGTCGCCGGAGTCGATCCCCGCGTGATGGGGATCGGGCCGATTCCCGCCGTCAGGAAGCTCCTCGAGCGGGCGGGGATCGGCGTGGACGACCTCGATCTCGTCGAGCTGAACGAAGCGTTCGCGTCGCAGAGCCTCGCCGTCATCCGCGAGCTCGGGCTCGATCCGGAGAAGGTCAACGTCAACGGCGGCGCGATCGCGATCGGCCACCCACTCGGGATGACGGGCGCGCGTCTCGTTGTCACCCTGCTCCACGAGCTGCGTCGGCGCGGCGGCCGCTACGGGCTCGCGACGCTCTGCGTCGGCGTCGGCCAGGGACAGGCGGCACTCTTCGAGCGATGACCGTTCCGGAGCGCATACGTCGAGCTCGGGCTTCGGCTCGGGCGCCACATCGACGGCCTCGTCGACGCCTACTACGGCGATCCGTCGGTCAAAGAGCGGATCGACGCCGAGCCGCCCGCCGAGCCCCGGCTCTGGTGGAGCAGGCGGGTCGGCTGATCGCCCAGCTCGAGGATGAGGAGCTCGACGAGCAGCGCACGCCGGTGGCTCCGCGCCCAGCTCGTGGGCCTCGAGACCGTGGCCCACAAGCTCGCAGGCGAGGAGCTCGCGTACACGGACGAGGTGGAGCGCTGCTACGGCGTGCGTCCTCGGCACACGCCGGAGGAAGAGTTCGAGGCCGCGCACCGCGGGCTCGACGGCGCCCTTCCCGGGAGCGCCTCGCTCGGCGAGCGCTATCAGGCCTGGCGCGAGGACAATCCCGTCCCGGCCGATCGGCTCCAACAGGTCCTCGAGTCGCTTGTCGAGGATCTGCGCGCGCGGACCGCCTCGATGCTCGGCCTCCCCGAGGGTGAGTCGTACTTCATCGAGCTCGTGTCCGACGAGCCGTGGGCGGCATACAACTACTACGAGGGCGGACTACGCAGTCGGATCGCGGTCAACACCGACGTTCCCATGTCGACGAACTTCGTCACCGAGCTGATGGCGCACGAGCTCTATCCCGGCCACCAGACCGAGCACGCCTGGAAGGACCAGCTCCTGCACAAGGAGCGCGGACAGGTCGAGGTGGGGATTCTCATGGTCGGCGCGCCCGGAAGCGCTGATTGCCGAGGGTATCGCCGGACTCGGTCTCGAGATCCTGGTCGACGACGAGGACGCGCTCGCGGCGGAGCACCTCGGACGGCACGGAGTCCCTTACGACGCCGACCGTGCCCGCGCCGTCAAGGCTGCTCGCAAGCCGCTGGAACGAGTTGCCGGAAATGTCGCGCTGATGCTCTACGAGCAAGGCGCCCGGGAGGAGGAGGCGTTCGCGTACTTGAAGCACTGGGCACTCATGTCGGACCGACGGGCCACTCAAGCCATGCGCTTCATCACCGATCCGATCTGGCGCTCGTACGTCACGACGTACGCGGACGGCTACCGCGTCTGCCGCGACTGGGTCGACGGCGACCCGGCGCGCTTCAGGCGGCTGCTCACGGAGCAGCTGACGCCGACCGACCTGGTCTAGCTCGCCGGGGGCCGGATCAGGATCCGGCCGTCGACTTCCTCCGGGACGAACGGCAGCCCCTTCTCCATGAGCCAGGCCTCGATGTCCGCGATCAGCTCGTGGCAGTCGCCGTCGTCGTCTTTGCCGCACGGCACCTCGACGGAGACATAGCCGTCCTCCTCGACCTGGAAGGACTCGATCCTGTGCTCGGTCAGCATGTCGACGACCGCCTGCATGCGCCCATTGTGCCCCCGGGAGGCCGACGGAAACCCGGTATCGTCCGAGCGCTATGGCCGTGGCCACGGAGCGCGAGTACCTCCTCTTCATCAACGGCGAGGCGTCGGAGCCCGCCGACGGCGAGCTCCGCGACCTGACCGAGCCCGCGACCGGCGAGCCGCTCGGCAAGGTTGCGCTTGCGGGCGAGCAGGACGTCGATCGCGCGGTCGACGCCGCCCGCGCCGCGCTGGACGGCGACTGGGGTAGGACGCCCCCGACCGAGCGCTCGCGCCTCCTCCACGCGCTCGCGGACGCGATCGTCGCGAACCGCAAGGAACTGGCGGAGCTCGAGACGCGAAACGTCGGCAAGGCGATCTCCTCGGTCAAGGCCGAGATCGCCGGCGCGGCTGAGAACTTCCGCTTCTTCGCCTCCGCGATCGGCTCGATCGCCGGCCGCTCGAACCCTGTCGGCGGCTCGCTGCTCTTCTACTCGCTGAAGGAGCCGGTCGGCGTCGCCGGCCAGATCGTCCCGTGGAACTACCCGCTGCTGATGGCGACCTGGAAGCTCTCCCCGGCGCTCGCCGCCGGCTGCTCGGTCGTGCTCAAGCCGGACGAGGCGACCCCGCTGACCGCGCTTCGACTCGCCGAGCTCGCGTCGGAGGTCGGGTTTCCGCCCGGCGCGATCAACGTCGTTCCCGGCGGGGGGAAGACGACCGGCGCGTACCTCGTCGGACACCCCGGAGTCGACAAGATCGCCTTCACGGGCTCGACCGCTACCGGGGCGGAGATCATGCGGCTCGGCTCGGACTCGATCAAGCGCCTGACCCTCGAGCTCGGCGGCAAGAGCCCGAACATCGTCTTCGCCGACGCGAACCTGGACGATGCGATCCCCAGCTCGGTCTGGTCGATCTACTACTCGGCAGGCCAGAGCTGCGAGGCGCGCTCGCGGGTCCTGGTCGATGCGTCGATCTACGACGACTTCGTCAACCGTTTCTCCGAAGGCGCCGGCCAGCTCAAGGTCGGCGACCCGCTCGATCCCGAGACCCAGGTCGGCTCGCTCGTCTCCCAGAACCATCGGGAACGGGTACACGGCTTCGTCGAGAAGGGTCGCGAGGAGGGCGCCGAGGTGGTCACCGGCGGCGAGCCCGTCGACGGCGCCGGAGCCTTCTACCCGCCGACGGTGCTCGCGAAGGTGGACAACGCGATGACGGTGGCGCAGGAGGAGATCTTCGGCCCGGTCGTCACCGTGATCCCGTTCGAGGACGAGAAGGACGCCGTGCGGATCGCGAACGACGTCCGCTACGGGCTGATGGCGACGGTCTGGACGGGCGATCCGGCCAAGGGCCACCGGCTGGCGCGGCGGATCAAGGCCGGCACGGTCGGGATCAACATGCCGTACACCGCCTTCCCGGGGATCCCGTTCGGCGGCTACAAGCAGTCCGGTTTCGGCAGGGAGCTCGGGCTCGACACGCTCGAGCTCTACCTCGAGACGAAGAGCGTGATCGTCTCGACCTCGCCGAAGCCGTTCAACCCGTTCGGCCTGTAGCTCAATGAGGTATCGGTGGGCCGTGCTCGCCGCAGGGACGGCGGCGCAGGCCAGCCTGTCCGCGGTCCTCATCGGCCTGCCGGTTCTGGCGCCAGCGTTGCGCGACGAGTTCGGGCTCTCGATCTCGCAGGTCGGACTGGCGATGTCGAGCCTCTGGATCGGGCCGATCCTCACGCTGCTTCCCTGGGGGCTCCTCGCCGACAGGCTCGGGGAGCGGATCGTCCTCTCGGCCGGCCTTGCGGTCTGCGGCGTCCTCGCCGCTGCGGCCGGGTTCGCCTCGGACTTCACGACGCTCGTCGCGCTGCTCTTCCTCTCCGGCGCGGCCGGAGCGAGCGTCAACGCAGCGAGCGGGCGGGCGGTCATGCAGTGGTTTCCGCCGGAGGAGCGCGGGTTCGCGCTCGGGATCCGGCAGACGGCGATCCCCGTCGGCGGCGGCCTGGCGGCGGTGATCCTTCCGTTCGCGGACCATCACGGCGGGCTGGAGGCGGCGTTCGGCTACCTCGGCGGGATGTGCCTGGCGGGAGCGTTCGTCGCCGCGCTCGTAATCCGCGAGCCACCGGCCCGCGATGCCGAGCTCGAGGGCGGGACCGTGCCCTGGACGCTGCGCGACGGGCGGATCTGGACGCTCTCCGTGGGCAGCGCCCTCTACCTCTCCGCGCAGGTCGCGCTCATGTCGTTCGCCGTGCTCTTCCTCCACGACGAGCACGGGATGTCCGAGGCGTCGGCGGCCGGCGTGCTCGCGCTGCTTCAGGTCGGCGCGGTGATCACGCGGATCGGCGCCGGGCCGCCTTTCCGACCGGCTCGGCAACCGGCTCCGGCCGCTGCGCTGGGTCGGTCTGGCCAGCGCCGCCGGCCTGCTGGTAATGGCGCTCGTGGCCGAGAACGGGCTCCCGCTGATCATCGTTGTGGTCGTCGTCGCTGGAGCGATCTCGATGGCCTGGAACGGGCTCTCGCTGACGGCGGCCGCCGAGCTGGCGGGCCGGGCCAGGAGCGGCGCGGCGATCGGGTTCCAGCAGACGACGCTGTCCGTGATCGGTGTCCTCATGCCGGTCACCTTCGCCGCGCTCGTGGAGGCGACTTCGTGGCGGACGGCGTTCGCCCTGTCCGCCCTCGGCCCGCTGGTCGGGTGGTGGATGCTCGGGAGGCTGCGGGAGCGGGTATGAGCCGGGCATGCCTATCTACCCACAGATTCCAGGCGCGCGGAACCGCGCGCTCGTCGCAGATCTCGCCTCCATCGTCTTGCTCGTCCTCTTCGCCTGGGCGGGCCTGAAGGTTCACGACGCCGTCGACCAGCTGGCCGTCCTCGGCGAGGGCGTCCAGGCGACAGGCGGCGCCGTTCAGGGCGGCTTCGAGTCTGCAGCTGACGCCGTCGACGGCACCCCGGTCGTCGGCGGGGAGATTGCCGACGGGCTGCGCTCGGCGGGCGAAGGGTCGGGCGGCGAGGTCGCCGATCTCGGTCAGCAGGGCGAGGACAACGTCCACGGCTCGCGAACATCCTCGGCTTGGTGACGTTCGCGCTACCCGCGCTCTTGCTCCTGACGCGCTGGCTTCCCGGCCGGCTCAACCAGGTGCGGAAGCTCCGCGAGGCCTCCCAGCGTGCTGGGCGAGCGGGCGACGGAGGAGCGGCGGCGGCTGCTTGCCATGCGAGCCGCGTTCTCGCTGCCCTACGGCCAGCTCCTCGCCTATACGCGGGATCCGTTGGGCGATCTCGAGGGCGGCCGCTACGACGCGCTCGTAGCGGCCGCCCTCGAAGACGCCGGACTGAGGAGCGGTTGACGAAACACCAGCTGTGCCACCGGAGCACGCTGCTCGCCCCGTGGCCGCGTCCTCAGTCGCCCCCGTATCTCATCGATACGGGGGCTCCCTGCGTCCTTGCCCCGGAACGACCATCGCGCTCCGGCGACGAGCGGTGTCCCATCAACCGCTCCTAGATCCAGCTGAACTCCTGCTGCATGATCGGGATCGCGAAGTAGATCGCGAACGCGATTGCCGACGCCTACATGAGCGGGTGCACGCGCGCCCAGGCGCCCTGGAATGCGCGAATCCACCACGTAGACGATGAACCCGGCCGCGATCCCGTCCGTGATCGAGAACGTGAACGGCATGAGCATGATCATGAGCGCGGCCGAGAAGCCCAGCGCCAGGTCGTGGAAGTCGATCCCGGCGAGCGTCGCGGCGCGGCCTTGTCGCCGGCGGTCGACGGGAGCTGCGCCGTCGTCGGAGTGGTCGCCGGCGCTTCGCCGAGCTCTTCCACTTCGGCCTCTTCCTCGGTCTCTGTGAGAACGCTGATCATCAGCCAGCCGACGATGATCAGCGCAGGCGCGGTCGCCTGTGGCGGCACCATGCCGATCAGCGGCGCGATGAACATGAACGGGAAGAACAGCGCGCCGGTCACGACGCTGACCCAGCCCGGTCCGGCCGCCGACGCCGACGCCGGATGCGGACTCGATGTAGGTCGTGGCCGACGAGGCGGACACAGCCGCCGCCGGCCGCGGCCGCCACTGAGTCCACGAGCAGCGGCTTGCGGATCTCCGGCATGTTTCCGCTCTCGTCCACGTAGCCGGCCGCCCGCCGACGCCGACCAGCGTCCCCATCGTGTCGAAGAAGTCCGCGAGGAAGAGCGTGAAACGCGAAGGCCACGCCGCGATGAACGGCAGCGTCGTGAACGCGCCGAAGCTGAACTCGCCGACGAGGCTGAAGTTGGGCGCGTCGAGAGATGTCGTCCGGCCAGCGGGCGTACCCGAGACTCTTCGGGTAGACGTCTGCCGCGTAGTTGACGATCGTCGCGAAGACGGTTGTGAGGATGATCCCGACGAAGAGATCTCCCGGGAAGCCGCGCGGCACGCAGCCCGAGCGTGATGACGATTCCGACGATCGTGATGATCACCGGCCAGGTCGTGAACTCGGCCAGGTCGACGGGCGTGCCGGCGCCGCGGATCGACGAGCCCGGAGTTGGTCAACCCGATGAACGCGATGAAGAGGCCGATGCCGATCGCGATCGCCTTCTTCAGCTCCAATGGGATTGCTTGCATGATCGCCTCGCGCAGGCCGATCAGAACGAGCAGCGTGATCGCGAGGCCCTCGACGACGATCAGGCCCATCGCCTCGGGGAAGCTCAGCTGCTCGTTGGCGACGAGCGTGAAGGCGACGACGGCGTTCAGGCCGAGGCCCGGCGCGATCGCGTAGGCCATGTTCGTGTAGAGGCCCATGATGATCGTCATCACCCCGGCGACGAGACAGGTCGAGGTGAGGACGGCGTCGAAGGGCAGGCCGGCCTCCTGGAGCCCTTCGATCCCCGCGAAGCCCAGAATCGCCGGGTTCACGAAGATGATGTAGGACATGACGATGAACGTCGTCATGCCTGCGACGGTGTCGCGCGCCACGGGTGGTCCCGTGTTCCGTGAAGCGGAATCGGCGACCAAACGCGGAGCGCTCGAACGTCGCGGCGAAATCGCTCATGCCAACCTTCCTTTCCGCAGGTCGGTGCTTGGCGTGACTCTAAATAGGCGGCTGGACGACGTTTTCCACATCGGTAACGGCGAGGGCGCGAACCGGGTGGGTGGAACGTCCGGAAGAGGACGAGGCCTGTCGCCTTGCTGTCGGGTGGATGGAGGAGGCCGGGCTCGAGGTCGAGGTCGACGGGCGGGGGAATCTGGTCGGCCGCCTTCGGGGGTCGCGGCCGGAGCTCCCGGAGGTCTGGACGGGGTCGCATCTCGACTCGGTGCCCGAGGGCGGGAAATTCGACGGCGCGCTCGGTGTGATCGCCGGGCTGGAGGCCGTGGCGGCCGTGGGTCAGTCCGAGCGGACCCTCGGGGTGGCGGTCTTCCGCGACGAGGAGACCGGCTGCCACGGGAGCCGCTGGCGGGTGCGGAACGTGGTGCCGCTACCGGGCGCCTACCTGGAGCTGCACATCGAGCAGGGGCCGGCGCTGGAGCGGGCCGGCGCTCCGCTCGGCGTCGTGACGTCGATTGCGGGGATCGTGCGGGCGGACAAGGAGTTCGGCGGCAGGGCCGACCATGCAGGGACGACCCCGATGGACGCTCGGAGCGATGCGCTGACGGCCGCCGCCGAGTACGTCTTGCGGGTTCGGGAAGTGGCGTCGGGAATCGAGGGCGCTGTCGCGACGGTCGGCCGGCTCGATGTCCGGCCCGGCGCCGTCAACGTCGTCCCTGAACGGGTGCAGCTGTCGGTCGACGCGCGGGCGCCGGACCAGGACCGGCTCGACCGGCTCGTTGCCGAGCTCGGCCTGGAGGATGCGCACTATGTGATCGCGCCGGTGGCGCTCTCGGAGCGCGTTCGAGGTGTCCTGGCGGAGGAGGTCCAGCGGGCGGGTGCGCCGGTCGTGGAGCTGCCGTCAGGCGCGGGTCACGACGCCGGCGTCCTGGCCGGAGCGGGCGTCGAGGCGGGGATGCTCTTCGTCCGGAGCCTGAACGGCGGCGCCAGCCACTCTCCGGACGAGCACTCGAGCGACGAGGACGTCGCGCTGGCAGTGGAGGTCCTGACGGCAGCCCTGCGGCGGCTCGCCGAGTCCAAGTAACACAGTGTTACTTGGGGTTCTAGGTCTCGCGGAAGGAGATCGGCTGGGCGCCCTCCCACAGGGTGAGCTTGCCGAGCGCCGGGAGATTCTCGGCGCCCTCGACCAGCGTCGCGAAATGGTTCGCCCACAGCTCTCCTGCCTTGCTCTTGAAGTGGCAGTAGCCGTAGGGAAAGAGCAGCTCCGCCTCGCTCTCCCCGCCAGGGAAGAGCGCGATCTCGCCGGGGTGCGGGTAGCTCGTGGCGTTCTCCGGCCCGGTCCCGAGATTCCGGTCGCCCCAGGGGATCCAGTTGGACTCCCCGCTCCAGCGGCAGTGGATGATCCGGTCGTCGAGCGGGAGCATTGAGCGGAACGCCGCGACAGTCTTCGGCGCCAGCTCCTCCTCGAAGCGCGCGACGAACGTGAACGGGCCTGCCTGGATCTCGAGCACGGCCGGAACCTACTTCAAGGACGCGATCCAGGCGCCGAGCTGGTCGCGTTCCTCGTCCGTCATCCCGGTTGCGTTCCCGAGCGGCATCGCGTTGGAATCGACCGCCTGCGCCTTGATCTGGTTCGCCTGCGCGCGGATCTCGTCGACCGTGTCGAGCGTCACTCCTGCCGGCGCAGTCGAGAATCCCTCCTGTGTCGGGGTCTGCGAGTGGCACGGGACGCAGCGTTGCTGGACGATGGCTTGCGCGTCATCGGCGCTGACCGCCGTGGCCGGCGCGCCGCCGCCCGCTTCCCCTCGTCCGGCTTGATCGCGATCGCGAGTGCCACGACCGCCACGGCCGCTGTGACCGGGATCCACCACACCGTTCGACCGGCATGGCGCAGGTTGAAGAAGTGCCGCACCCAGGCGCCGATGACGATCAGCGCCACGAGCACGAGCCAGCCCTGGTCGTGCCCGTAGGTGAACGGGAAGTGGTTCGAGATCATCGCGAAGACGACCCCGAGCGTCAGGTAGTTGTTGTGCACCGACCGGCGCTTGGCCTCGAGGGCCGGCGCGGGATCCGGCGCCTCTCCAGCCTCTTTCGCACGGATCAGCGCCCAGTGGGCCGGGATGATGTTGAAGAGGACGTTGGCGGCCATGATCGTGCCGAGCATCGCGCCGACCTGGAGATACGCCGCACGGCCGCTGAAGACCTGGCTCGCGCCGTATGCGGAGGCCACCACGAGCCCCAGCAGGAACATCGCCATCAGCGCCTCGATCCGCAGGATCCGGCAGGCGATGTCGTAGAGCACCCATGCGAGCCCCAGCCCGAGCAGGCTGAGGATGACCGCCGCCGCCGGCTCGATGTCCCGAACGGACTTGTCGATCAGGTAGGTCTCGGCGTCGAAGTAGTAGAGGACGACGAGGAGCGCGAAGCCCGAGAGCCAGGTCGCGTACGCCTCCCACTTGAACCAGTGCAGCGGCTCCGGGAGCTCTCGCGGCGCGACCGTCCACTTGGAGATCCGGTAGAAGCCGCCGCCGTGGATCTCCCACGTCTCGCCGCCGACTCCGTCGTCGACGTCGCGCTGCTCCTTCGGCCGGCCGAGGTGGTTGTCGAGCGCGACGAAGTAGAACGACGTCCCGATCCAGACGATCCCGGCGATCACGTGCAGCCAGCGGATCAGGAGGTCGAGCCAGTCCTGCCAGTACGGGTCGATCAGCTCCGCTGCCATCGATCCTTCGCGATCGCGACCAGCTCGCGGATGCCCGCCTCGAGCTCCTCCTCCCTGGAGCGCTCCAGCCTCTCCCGCAGCACCGGCAGCAGTTGAGCGCGGGGACGCCCGGCGACGAAGACGACGAACCGGAAGCCGAACTTCTCCTCGTAGACCTGGTTGAGGTAAGCGAGCTCGGTGACGATCGCCGGCTCGCCGCCTCGTTGCTCCGGCGACGGCTCGCCGATGCGAGGGTGCGTTGCGAGTGCGGCCACCTGCTCGCGCTCGTCGAGCGAGAGCGCGACTTCCTCGGCCCGCTCGAGCGGATCGTCGATGTCGGCGAGCAGGTCGACGAGCAGCGAGTGGCCGCTGAAGAGCTCCTCGAGCTCCCGCTTCGTCAGCTGCCGCGGTAGCTCGCGCATCCGTACGGCGAGACGAGGAGCGGGACGTGGTAATGGCCGTCGTCGAGCACGACCGCGAGCTCGACCCGGCGGAAGAACGGGGACGGCGGGTGGAAGACGAGGCGGTACTCGCCCGCGTCGAGCCCTGTGGCGAGCTCGGGGATCCGGCCGTCGTCGTCCGTCTCGGCGGCGCCGACCTGCCGGTCGCCCTGGAGGAGCTCAACGCGGACTCCCCGCGCCGGCTCGCCGCGGCCGGTGTCGAGGACGTGTGTGGAGAGGGAGACGCTCACGGGAGGAATCTTCCCGCTTGGGCGCGCTGCTCGCGAGCGATGTCTTCCTCGAGGCCTTCACCAGCTGTCCTTCGCGAACGACTTCCTCGCCGGCGATGAACAGGCGATCGACCCGGTGAGGCCCTGCGAGAACGAGGCCCGCGACCGGGTCGGCGGCGCCTGCGAGCTCGAGGCCGTCCGTCCGCCAGACCGCGAGGTCGGCACGCTTCCCCGGTTCCAGCGAGCCGATGTCGTCACGCCGGAGGACGTCGGCTCCGCCGCGGGTGGCAAGCCGCAGCGCCTCGCGCGTCGTCATCGCCAGCGGGCCGTGACGGCCGCGCGCCACGAGCAGCGCCTGCTTGACCTCGAGGAAGAGGTCGCTGCGCTCGTTCGACGCCGAGCCGTCGACCCCGAGGCCCACCGGCGCTCCGGCGTCCAGCAGCTCCCGCACCTTCGCCACCCCCGCGCCGAGCCGGAGGTTGGAGGTCGGGCAGTGCGCGACGCCCACCCCGGTCTTCCCGAAACGCCGAACCTCGTCGTCGGAGAGGTGGACGCAGTGCGCGCACCAGACGTCGTCCGCGAGCCAGCCCACCTGCTCCAGGTACTCCACCGGAGTGCATCCGTAGAGCTCCTGGCAGTAGGCCTCCTCCTCCACGGTCTCGGCCAGATGCGTGTGGAGCGGGACGCCGTGCTTCCGGGCGAGCTCCGCGGACTCGACCATCAGCTCGCGCGTCACCGAGAACGGCGAGCACGGAGAGACCGCGACCTCGACGCCGCGCTCGATCAGCTGCTCGGTCTCCTCGAGGATCGTCTCCCGGTCCTCGACGAGGTCGTCCGGCGGGAGCCCGCCCTGCGACTCGCCGAGATCCATCGAGCCGCGCCCGACGACGAGGTGGGCGCCGACGTCCACCGCTGCCTGGAGCAGCGCGTCGATCACGTCGGGCTGGCCCTTCGGGAAGACATAGTGGTGGTCGAACGCCGTCGTGCAGCCGGAGAGCATGAGCTCGGCGAGCCCGGTTCTGGCCGCGGCGTACTCAGCCTCGCCGTCGAGGCGGGCCCAGATCGGATAGAGCGTCTTCAGCCAGGTGAAGAGGTCGGCCTGCTGCGCCTGTGCCCGGGTGAGCGTCTGGTACAGGTGGTGGTGGGTGTTGACGAGGCCCGGCGTGACGACTGCGCCGCCGAGGTCGATCGTCTCGTCCGCCTGCGGCTGAGGGCCGTTTCCGACCTGTTCGATCAGGCCATCGGCCAGCAGAGCCCAGCCGGTCTCGTGCTCGGTTCCGGCGTCGTCCATGAGCACGACGTAGCCGTTGCTGAGGAGGGTTTTCACGCTCGCAACGGGACGAGCTCGAAGCGGTCGACATCCACGAGGCCGCGGTCGGTGATCTTCAGGCTCGGGATCACGGACAGGGCGAGGAAGGCCATCGTCTGGAAGGGCGAAGGGAGCTCGCAGCCCAGGGCGCGCGCGGCCTGCACGCAGGCCCGGCTGGAGGAGATCACCTCGTCGAGGCTCGCGTCCGAGAGGAGCCCGGCGATCGGGAGCTTCAACTCTGCCTTGACGATGCCGCCGTCGACGACGACCACGCCGCCCCCGGTGTCGGAGAGACGGCGCACGGCGCGGAGCATGTCGTCGTCCTTTACTCCGACCACGACGACGTTGTGCGCGTCGTGCGCGACCGTCGAGGCCATCGCACC
>CAVWHA010000004.1:0-52949 GCA_963754715.1 uncultured Actinomycetes bacterium
CCGCCTTTCGTCTGTGGAGAAAATCCTGTCCAGGAGTTGATAACGCACTTGGAGTAGTTATGGAAGGGTTCGAACCTAGCGATTGGTCTAGTTTTTGGAATTATCGGCAGGATTTTGGGCTTTTACGCCAGGTTCGTACCCACAGAGCGGTGGAAAAACACTGTTGAAAAGCTGTGGAAACTTGGTGGAAGAGGGTGGATGAAGCCGATCGGGTAGCTACGGGATCAGGCCCCAACCCTGTCCGCCGACTCGACTTTCGTCTCATGGGATCGCGTGACACACCGGGTTACGGTTGTTGTCGCGCTGCGGGCTGGCCGCGGCTCGCAACGCGAGGGGCGAGCCCACAGCTCTGCCTCTGGGTAAGCGGGCGCCCCGGAGACCAAGCGGGGAGGCCCGCTTACCCGTCTTTTCTTGGGGGGCTCTCCGGGCGCCCGCGCTCTTACCCCTTTCGAGGGATGCCTGCATGGGTTGCTCTGGGCAAGGATGAGCCTGGCGGCCTCTGCTTGGTCGAGAGGCACCGCCGGAGAGGGCGCATCGCGCGCCCTTTCTTGTAGGCGTCAGTCCGCGCCGAGGCGGAGCAGCGTCGCCGAGGTGGCCACGAGCCCGGCGAGAGTGGCGCCGAGGAACGCGATCGCGATCCGGAAGAGTGGCTCGCCGGGCACAACTGCATAGAGGCCGACGAAGAGGACGGCGGCTGCCGTCCAGCCGATTGCCGCCCGGCCGGCGGCGCCCGAGGCGAGGAGTGCCTGCGAGAACGTGGCCGCTCCGAGGTAGCACGCCACTCCGGCCCCGAGCAGGACGAGCTCGAGCCGGCCGGCCGTGAAGTCGTCCCCGTAGAGGATCCGCATGCCCTCGGGCCCTGCCAGAGCGGCCCCGGCCACGATCACCGCGCCGCCGACGAAGAGCAGGCCGACCGTCTGGTACACGGCTCGCCGGAAGCGAATCGCCCCTCCGACGGCATGCAGTCGCGTGAGATTCGGCAGGAGGGAGGCGGCGAAGCCCTGGAACAGGTACACGGGGACGCGAATCAGCATCGTCGCTGCGAAGACGACGCCGGCTGCTTTGCTGGCTCCCGCGCCGCCGCCGAGCATGACGAGGAGCGGCCCGCCGTTCACGAGCACCTGGTCGGCACCCGCGACGACGCCGGCCGGCATGGCGAAACCGAGCGCGGAGCCGAGGCGGAACGATGAGTGGCCCGATCCCTGCAGTGAGCTCCTCAGGCGCCGGTACCCGACGACCAGGGGGAGCAGCCCCCCGAGCCCTGCCGCCGCGATTGCCGCAGCAGCGAGGTCCCTGGA
This sequence comes from uncultured Actinomycetes bacterium, assembly GCA_963754715.1. Lineage (GTDB taxonomy): Bacteria > Actinomycetota > Thermoleophilia > Gaiellales > Gaiellaceae > JACDAN01. The sequence goes on from CAVWHA010000004.1 coordinate 1,299, forward strand.
CGCAAAAACGACGAGTGGAGCGGCCACCAGCAGGCGGACGGCCGAATCGGCCACCAGTCCGAGCCCATACCCAGGGAACCACCGAGTGCCTGCAAGGAGGCCTCGAGTGACGTACGCGCCGCCGTAGAAGACGATTCCGACCAGCAGCATGGCCGTCATGTGGTCGTCTCCCAGGAAAAGTCGTTCAGTGATGAACGCCCAACCGAGCCCGATCGCAAGCCCGAGGGCGAGTAGGAGGCCGATCGCCATGCGGCTGACCGCGCGAATCACGGTTCCGGCCTCCTCGCCGCGGGCGAGCCGATTCGCCGTTTCGCGGGACGTCGTCTGCTCCAGCGGACGGAAAAGCACGATGACGGTCAGGAAAAGCGCCGCCCAGAGCACCGCGATCTGGCCGTAGGCCTCGGGGCCGAGCTTTCGGGCCGCGAGGACGTGAAACCCGTAGATCAGAAGGCCCGAGCCCAGTGTTGCCGCCGAAACGAGCCCGGCACCGGCCAGGGCTTGGCGCCGCGCCTTGGGACCAGGCGCAACGACGACGACAGGTTCAACTGCGACGGCCACGCAACCATCTTGGTCGCGGCAGGACCCGAAGTGAATCCCCGAGAGGGTCAGCCTGCGGTCAGGATTCCGCGTCACGCCTGGGAGATACCTCCCCGAACGGCCAGTCACCCGACCCCCGGTGAGTCTTTGTTTTCTGGCCTTTAAAGCCGCTTTGCACCTTGCAACGCTCTCATCAGGCGGCTCGTGGGGAGTCGCTGCAAACGGAGAGCACCAGGGGGAGTTGGGAGAAGGTTGAGTTCGTTCGCGGCAGCGGCTGGGGCAGTCCCAGAGATTCTTCGTGAGGAAGTCGGGCAACGCGCACTCGTCGGCGCGCCGCCGATCACGCACTCAGTTCCGAACCTCTTCGTGGTGCCGGCGTACAACGAGGAGCTCAACCTTCCACGGCTCTTCGCAGATCTCGAGAGCCGTCCGTCGCTGTTCCCCGCCGGTAGCCGCCTGCTCATCATCGACGACGGCTCGCAGGACGACACGGCCGCGATCGTCGACAGCTATCAAGGCCCACTCCCTGCCGAGGTCATTCGCCTCGGGCGCAACCAGGGCCCGGGCGCCGCGTTCCGTGCGGGATTCGCCGAGGCGCTCGAGCACTGCAACGGCGAGGCGCTGGTCGTCACGCTCGAAGCCGACACGACCAGCGACCTCGACGCGCTTCCGGAGATGATCCGGCGCGCCTACACCGGAGCAGACCTCGTCCTCGCCTCCTGGGTGATGGTGAACGTGAGCCGGTTCCGCCGCATGCTTAGCGGTGGCGCGGCAATGGTCATCAACCGGATTCTCGGCGTGGATGCCAAGACGGTTTCCTCCTTCTACCGCGTCTACCGCGCGTCGACGCTGCGGGCCGCCGCTGCGCGCTACGGGGACGCATTGATCCGCGAGCCGGGCTTCGCCTGCAAGGCGGAGCTCCTCTCGAAGCTCACTTCGATGGAAATGCGGATCGAGGAGGTCGACGTCGGCCTGGACTCCTCCAGGCGGGTCGGCGAGAGCAAGATGCCGATCTTCAAGACGATCTTCCACTACTGGCGCCTCATGGCCCGCCAGCGCTTCGCCCGCGACCCGATCGCCGCATGAACCCGCCCTCAGTCGGGATCGTCGGGGGAGGGATCCTGGGAATGACCGCGGCTCTTCGGCTCGCCGAGGCCGGGGTGAAGGTCGCTGTCTACGAGCGGGCGCCCGACCTGGGCGGCCTCGTCGGCTCGTTCGACTTCGAGGGCCGGCTCGTCGACCGCTTCTACCACGTCAACCTGCCGACAGACGACAGGATCCTCGGGCTCGCAGAGGAGCTCGGGCTCCGAGACAAGTTCCGCTTCCGCCCGACGAAGGTCGGCTTCTACGGCGACGGACGGCTCTTCTCCATGACCTCGCCCAAGGAGTTCCTCACGTTTCCGCTGCTGAAGCCGTTCGAGCGCGCACGCCTCGCGGCGTTCGTGGCCCGCTGCCAGCTGATCAAGGATCACGACGAGCTCGACCGCACGCCGCTCGTCGAGTGGCTCCGGCGGCTCTGTGGCCGCGGAGTCGTCGAGAAGCTCTGGAAGCCGCTGCTGGACTCCAAGTTCGACGGGCAACTACGACGATCTTCCGGCGACCTACATCTGGGCCCGCACGAAGCGGATGTCCAAGACCCGGGACAAGAGCGGGGCCGAGATCATGGGCTGGCTCGAAGGCGGTTACACGACCCTGATCGACGCGATCGAGCGCCGGCTCCGTGAGCTCGGCGCCGAGATCCACGTCGCCACCCAGGTCGACCAGATCTCGACCGGCGGGATCGTCGTCGACGGTCATTACAAGGCTTTCGACCTCGTCCTCTGCACGCTGGCGCCGCCGCAGGCCGCAGAGCGTCCTCGCGCCCGAGCTGAAGGCTCATGCGCACGCCGACCGGTTCCGTTACCTCGGCGTCGTCTGCCTGCTCTTGCGGACGACCAAGGAGCATCAGCCCCTACTACCACCTGAACATCACCGACCGGCGTGTGCCGCTGACGACGGTGGTCGAGACGACGCACGTCGTCGATCCCGAGTACGTCGGCGGGCACCTGATCTACGTCACGCCGCTACGTCGAGCCGGGTCATCCAGACCAGGAGCGGCCGGTCGAGGAGCTCGAGGCCGCGTACCTCGCCGAGGCGCGGAGGATCTTCCCGGAGCTCACCGACGACGTGATCCTCCACCGGAAGCTCCAGCGAGCCCGAGTGACCGAGCCCGTGCACCTGATCGGCGGCGCGGCGCAACCTCCGGAGATGTTCCCGGCGCCCGGGCTCGCCCTGGCGTCGCTCGCACACGTCTATCCCGAGATCTCGAGCGGCCAGGCGACGATGGGAGTCACGAATCGCGTCGTACCGGGGATCCTCGAGCGCCTTCGGGCTGCCGGACGTGAATCGGTGGCGGCATGACCGCCGCAGTCGCAGCAGTCCGCCTCCGCGCCGAGCGGCTCCGGATCGCACGTCTCGGCCGACGCGCTGGCGCTCGGCAGCCTCGCCGCCTTCTCGCTGGGCCTCCTCGGCCTGGTCTGGGGCACCTGGGGCGATCTCTCGAGCGACACCGGCTACGACCTCGTGGCCGGCATCGCGGATCGCGGACGGCGATCTGCCGTACCGCGACTTCGACTACTTCTACGGGCCGCTTGCTCCGGTGCTCTCGGCGCTCGCCGTGCTCGTCGGGGGTCCGGGTTTGGCTCGGCGGTCGCACTCGGACTGCTGATCGCGGGGGCAGTCGTGGCTGCCACCTACGCGCTTGCCCGCACGATTCTCGAGCCCGTCGGCGCTGCTCTCGCTGCTGCGCTGACCGCCGCCGTCGCGCTGATCCCCAACAACTACAGCTTCGTCGTCCCGCACACGCACGCCGCGACGCTCGGAACCCTCGGGCCTGCTCGCAATGCTCCTTTGCGTCTGGCGCTATGCAGGCAGCGGCCGGGCGGCGTTGGCTCCTTGCTGCGGGCGCTTCCGTCGGGCTCATCGCGCTGACCAAGCCGGAGCCGCTGGTGGCTGCGGCCTTCGGAGCCGGCCTTTGGCTCGTGCTCCGCGGTCTGGCCGGTGCGCGGTTCCGCCGCGAGGCCGCGCCTGCTGCTCGCCCCGGCCCTGGCGATTCCCGCCGTGGTCTACGGCGCTCTCGCCGCGGTTGCGGGGGCCCACAGGCTCGTCTTCGAGAACCTCTATCCCGTCGATTTCCTCGAGTCCGCCGGCAACGCGATGATCAAGAGCCGGATGCCGATGACGGTGTCGAGCTTCGCCGAGGTCGGCGGAAAGCTCGCGCTCTACGCGGCCGGTTGCGCCGCCCTCGTCCTCGTCGCCTCGCGGATCGCAAAGGGCGGCCGCCTGGCGACGGTGCTCGTCGCCGCCTGTGCCTTTGGCGTGGTCGTCTTCGTCGCGGGCTCGCTCGTGAAGCCGGACGGCCTGCGTGACGGCATGTACTACCTCTACGGCTGGATCCCGGCCGGCGCCGTCATCGCGCTGGCGCTGCTCGTCCGGCGCTACCGCCGGCGGGCCGGTGACTGGGCCGCGGCTCGCCAGGTCGAGCTGACCACGGTGGCAGTCCTCGCCGTCCTGGCTCTGACGACGTACGCATCGTTCGTCGTGCACGGCTGGCGGCCGCAGATGGCCGTCTACTACATCCCGTTCGCGGCCGTGCTGCTGGCGCGCCTCCACCTCGTCGAGCTGTCGCGCAACCGCGCGGGGTACGTCCTCGGCGTCCTCTGGATCGCGTTCCTCGTCGGCGCCGGCGCAGGCCTGACGCTGAAGGACGCGCGTGCAGAGTCCGTCACCGTGCGTGGCCCCGGCGGCGCGATCGCCGAGACGCCCGCCGAAGCAAGGCTGTACCAGTCGGCGCTCGACGCGATCGCAACCCGGACCGAGCCGGGCGAGCCGATCCTGGTCGCGCCGCTGATGACCGGCCTGTATCCGCTGTCCGACCGGACGAGCCCGCTGCCCGAGATTTCGCTGCTGCCGGGCGCGCTTCCGACGAAGGCGGACGAGCGCGCAGCCATCGCGCGGCTCGAGCAGGCAGATGTTCGTCTTGTGATCACCGACAACCGTGAGTGGCCCGGTTACGGCCACACGTCCTTCGGCGAGCTCGTTCGATCGTGAGCTCGCCCGTTGGATCGAGGGCAATTTCAACCATGCGGCGACGATTCGAACGTCCGGAGACAAGGAGCGGGCGCTCGACGTCTGGCTGAAGAGGAGGGTCCCGTGAAGAGGGTCGGAGTAACGGGAGCAGCAGGCTTCATCGGCTCCCATCTGTGCGAGCGGCTGCTCGCGGAAGACATCGAGGTCGTCGCAATCGACGACCTCTCCTACGGATCGATCGCGAACGTCGCGCCGTTCCTCGACCACCCGCGGCTTCCGGTTCGAGGTGCTCGACTGCACGAACCGGCGCGAGCTGCGCACCGCGTTCGACGGCTGCGACGCGATCGCCCATCTCGCGGCGAAGAAGATCCCGCGCTTCGGCGGGGACGCTCGTCGACGCTCGAGATCAACGTCGGCGGCGTGAACGCCGCTGCTGCGGTCGCGATGGCGCTCGACGCCGACCTCGTCTTCACGTCCACCTCGGACGTGTACGGCGACGGCACGCCTCCGTACAACGAGGAAGGCGAGATCGTCCTCGGCCCGCCGACCTCGAAGCGCTGGTCGTACGCGGTCTCGAAGCTCTACGACGAGCATCACCTCCTGGCGCTCGCCGACGAGCGTGGGCTCCGCACGACGATCCTCCGGCTCTTCAACGCGTACGGGCCGCGGAACCACCTGAGCTGGTGGGGCGGCCCGATGGTCACGTTCGTGGAGGCGCTGCTGGACGGCGAGCAGATGGAGATCCACGGCGACGGCCAGCAGACCCGAACCTTCACGTACGTCAGCGACACGGTGGACGGAATCGTCCGCGCGCTCCGGACTCCGGAGTCCCGTGGCGAGATCGTCAACGTCGGTGGGACCCAGACGACGACGATCCTCGACCTCGCGGCCCGGATCCAGCGCGCGATGCACATCCCGCAGCCGCTGCGGGCGAACTTCGTCGGGTACGAGACGCTCCCGGGCAAGTACCAGGACGTCCGGCACCGGATCCCGGACACGACGAAAGCGCAGGAGCTGCTCGGCTTCGAGGCCCAGATCGGAATCGACGAGGGGCTGGATCGGACGATCGCGTGGCATCGCGCGCAACGCGCAGGGAGCGCGGCCGCCCGGGCGTGAACATCCACGAGCACCAGGCGAAGGAGCTCCTCAGCTCCTACGGCGTCCCGGTTCCTGCGGGAGCTGTCGCGTACGCGCCGCACCAGGCGATTGCAGGCGCGTCCGAGCTCGGAGGCGAGCGCTGGGTGGTCAAGGCCCAGATCCACGCGGGAGGCCGCGGAAAGGCCGGGGGAGTGCGCGTCGCGGGCTCTCTCGAGGAGGTCGGAGAGATCGCGGGAGAGCTGCTCGGCAGCAGCCTCGTCACGGCGCAGACCGGTCCCGGCGGCGCGGTCGTCGGACGGGTGCTCGTCGAGGCTGCCGCGTCGATCGAGCGTGAGCTCTACCTCGGGCTCGTCGTCGACAGGGCGGCCCAGCGGGTCGCGCTGATCGCGTCGACCGCGGGCGGGGTGGAGATCGAACAGGCCGCTGCGGATCTCGTCCGCGAGACGATCGACCCGGCTCTCGGGCTCCAGGACTTCCAGTGCCGCAAGGTCGCGGCCGCTTTGGGCCTCGGTGGAGATCTGCTCCGGCCGGCGGTCAAGCTCATGCGCTCGCTCTACCGGTGCTTCGTCGAGACCGATGCGCTCCAGGCGGAGATCAACCCGCTGGCCGTGACGTCGGACGGCGCGCTCGTCGCGCTCGACGCCAAGCTTTCGTTCGACGACAACGCAATCGCAAGGCGACCGGCCGTCGCGGCGCTCCGTGACCTCGACGAGGAGGATCCGAAGGAGATCGATGCCTCCGAGCACGGGCTGAACTACATCGCGCTCGACGGGAACGTGGGCTGCATCGTCAACGGCGCCGGCCTCGCGATGGCGACGATGGATGCGATCACGCTCCACGGCGCGCGGCCTGCCAACTTCCTCGACGTCGGCGGCGGCGCGACCCCCGAGAAGGTCTCGAACGCTTTCCGGATCGTCCTCACGGATCCGAACGTCAAGACGATCCTCGTCAACATCTTCGCCGGCATCAACCGCTGCGACTGGATCGCCGAGGGCATCGTCGCGGCGAGCCGGGAGCTCGACATCGACGTTCCGATCGTGGCCCGTCTCGCGGGAACGAACGTGGAGGAGGGCCGGCGGATCCTCGCCGAGTCCGGCCTCGCGCTGACGGCAGCCGAGAATCTCGACGAGGCCGCGGCCGCCGCCGTCTCGTCCCTGAACGGGGGTCGTTCATGAGCGTCATCGTCGGACGCGAGTCGCGCGTCGTCATCCAGGGCCTCACCGGCCAGCACGCGTCCTTCCACGCCGAGGAGTCGATGGCGGGCGGCACGAACGTCGTCGCCGGCGTCACGCCCGGCAAGGGCGGCACCACGCACCTCGGCCTGCCCGTCTTCGACACGGTCGCAGAGGCTGTCGCGGAGACCGGCGCCGACGTCTCCGGCGTCTTCGTCCCGCCGCCCTTCGCCGCCGATGCGGCGCTCGAGGCGATCGACGCGGGCATCGAGGTCGTCGTCGTCATCGCAGACGGCGTGCCCGTCCAGGACATGGTCGACGTCAAGCGCTACCTCGTCGGCCGCGAGACGATGCTCGTCGGCCCGAACAGCCCGGGGATCATCACGCCGGGCCAGTGCAAGGTCGGGATCATGCCGAGCCACATCTATCGCTCCGGCCGCGTCGGCGTCGTTTCCCGCTCAGGGACGCTCAACTATGAGGCCGTGCAGCAGATGACGGCACTCGGGCTCGGGCAGTCCACCTGCGTCGGCATCGGCGGCGATCCCATCAACGGCGTCGACTTCGTCACCTGCCTCCGTGAGTTCGAGGCGGACGAGGACACCGACGTCGTCGTGATGATCGGCGAGATCGGCGGCCCACAGGAAGTCGAGGCCGCACGCTGGGCCGCGGAGCACATGACGAAGCCCGTCGTCGCCTTCGTGGCCGGCACCTCGGCCCCGGCGGGGCGTCGCATGGGCCACGCGGGAGCGATCGTCTCCGGCGAGTCCGACACCGCCACGGCCAAGATGGACACGATCGAGGCACTCGGCCACACCGTCGTCCGCAACCCGGCCCACATCGGCGAGACGGTCGCCCGGGTCGTCCGCGAGACGGGCTCCGCGCTCACCAGAGTCGCAGCGAGCTAGGCCCGCGGCCGTCCTAGAACTCAAGTAACAAGTTGTCACTAGCGCTTCGCGCCGCCTGAGCAAGGCGCCCGAAGGCCAAGTTACAAGTTGTTACTAACCGCCCTTAGGCGGGCTGGGGGGCCGCTGCCGAGCGGCTTCGCCGCAGGCCTCGGATGTCGCCTCGCAGCTCCGGGGCTCGCCAGGCGGCGAGCGCCAGGTAGGTCATCGCGCCGAGGGCGACCAGGATCAGGAGGCGAACGCCTGCCGGCAGGTCGGGTGAGATCAACCAGAGCTTTGCCGCGACTAGGACGGCGGCCATCCCGACCGTCGCCTGCGCGACGCCCGCGAGCGAGCGCAGGAAGTCGGTCAGCTCGAGATCCAGCACCCGGGCCGTGAGCCACGTGTAGTACGGCTCGACGATCGTGCTCGAGACGGCGTAGCCGGCGGCCACCCCGACGATGCCCCAGGGAAGGCCCACGACGAAGGCCACGACGCTCGCCACGAGGACGATCACCGAGTAGCGGAGCAATGCCCGCGTCCGGTCACAGGCCTGCAAGATGCTCGAGTTAAGCCGCTGAAGGGACTGGAGGAGGCCGACCCACGCGAGGATCTGGATGACGGGCGCAGCGTCCGCCCACTTCGCGCCGAAGAGCGTCGCGACGAACTCCGGGCCGACCACCATCAGGCCCACCATCGCCGGAATGGTGATCGCTCCGATCATCCGGTTGGCCCGAAGCCACATCGCGGCCATACGCGGCCGGTCGTCCTGAATCCGCGACATCGCCGGGAAGAGCACCTCGACGATCGGCTGCGCGATCCGCGCCAGCGGCATCAGCATCACGTTGTAGGCGATCGCATAGGCGCCGAGCGAAGCCGGGCCGAGAAACTTGCCGATGAGCAGGTTGTCCAGGTTCCGGTTCGCGTAGAACAGGACCCGGGTGCCGAACACCTTCCCGCTGAAGCCGCAAGGGAGCGGAAGCTGTCCAGCGACCAGGTGAAGCGCGGTCGCCACGGCGAGAAGAACCAGAGCAGCGTCGTCGACGCGACGGCGATCGCGAGCTGCTGCGCGATGATCGCCCAGGCGCCGCCGCCGGCCAGAGCCACGACGATGCCCACCGTGCCGCCAACGACGGTGCCCGCCATCATCCGGAGCTCGAGGCTTCGGAACTGCATCTCACGGTTCATGAGCGCGCTCTGGGTCGTCCCGAGCGCGGTGATGAGGAAGCTGACCGAGAGAGCCGCGAAGAGGGGCTGCACCTCGCTCTCGCCGTAGAAGGCGGCCATCGGCCAGGAGAGCGCGACCCCGATCAGCGTGAACGCCACGCCCATCGCGGCGCTCGTCCAGAACACCGTCGACTTGTCCTCCTCGCTCAGCTCCCGCCTCTGGACGAGTGCGGCGCCGAGCGCGAGGTCGGCGAAGATCAGCACCAGGCTCGAGAAGACGAGCACCATCGCCGCGAGGCCGTAGTCCGCAGGCGTCAGGAGCCTGGCGAGGATGACGACGACGGCGACCCGCGAGAGCTGCCGGAAGATCTGGGACGCCACCTTCCACGCGAGGCCGCTCGCGATCTTCGCCCTCATCGTGTCGCCCCCGGTGCTCACACGGCTACAGGGGTTGTGGGCGTGACGCGATCCCGGCGGCTGTAACGACCTCTCCCGCTTCGCGGAGCCCCAGGAGTTCCTCGACCGCATCGGCCGCGCGCGGGCCGGCTTGGCCGTCCCACAGCGGCGGCATGCCGCCTCGGAGGGGCAGGGCGAGATAGTCCGGGATCGAAGCGAGGCGGTCGGGGTCGAGCCCCAGGACGACGTTCGTCCCGTGGGTCGACGGTCACCGGCCGCTCGGTGTTGTTCCGAAGCGTGAAGCAGCGGGACGCCGAGTGCGGTCGTCTCCTCCTGCACGCCCCCGGAGTCGGTCACGACGGCGCGTCGCCGCAGACTCGAGCGAGAGGAAGCGTCCGTACGGCTGCGGGTCGACGAGCCGGATCCGAGGCGAGACCTCGAGGCCGAGCTCCTCGATCCGGCGGCGGGTCCGAGGATGAACCGGGAACACGACCGGAACGGCCTCGGCGACGACGCCCAGGGCGCGCGACGGTCTTCGTCGAGCAGCTCCCCGTCGTCGACGAGCGCGGGGCGGTGGAGCGTGACGAGCACGTAGTCCCCTTCCTCGACGTCCGTACTCCTTCCACGTCTCGAGCGCGCGAGCCTTGTCGATGTTCTGGAACGAGCGTGTCGATCATCGTGTTCCCGACGAACGCGATTCGCTCGGCCGGGATGCCCTCGGCCGCCAGGTTCTCGTGCGCCTCGGCGGAGTGCGTCAGCAGCAGGGTCGAGACATGGTCGGTGAGGCGCCGGTTGTGCTCCTCCGGCATCGCCCAGTCGAAGCTCCGCAGGCCCGCCTCCAGATGGCAGACCGGAATGCCGAGCTTCACGGCCGCGAGCGCCGCGGCAAGCGTCGAGTTGACGTCTCCGGGCACGACGACGAGGTCGGGCTCGAGCTCGATGAAGACGCGCTCGAGGCCGTCGAGCGCCCGCGCGGTCTGCTCGCCGTGCGTCCCCGACCTGACCTCGAGCTTGACGTGCGGCTCGGGCAGCGGCAGCTCGGCGAAGAAGACGTCGCTGACGGATGCGTCGTAGTGCTGGCCCGTGTGGACGAGGCGCTGGTCGACGCCGCCGCGCCGCTCGAGCTCCGCGTAGAGCGGAGCGATCTTCATGTAGTTCGGCCGGGCGCCGACGACGTGGATGACGAGGCCGCGGCTCACTGAGCCTCCCCGTCGAGCGCCCGGTAGAGGATCTGAGCGGTACGGTCGCCGATCTCGGGCCAGGCGAGCCTCTGCGCCCGCCGAAGGGCGTTCGCGCCTCGTCGCTGTGCTTCCTCCGGGTCGGCAGAGGCGTTTCCGAGGGCCAGCCGAAGCGACTCTGGGTCGCCGGGAGTGAAGAGCCAACCCGAGTCCTCGCCGCCCATCAGGTCCCTCGTAGGAGCCGGCCCGCGCTGCGATGACGGGAAGACCGAGCGAGAGCGCGAGGATCAGCGAGCCCGACGTTCCGCCGTCGCCGCGCGGGAGCACCACGGCGTCACAGGCGCCGAAGAGCTCGGCCACGCCCGCGTCCGGCACGAATCCAAGCCGAGCCCGCACTCGCGAGCCCTGCTCGGAATCCTTCGCGATCTGCGCCAGGCGCTCCGACCTCGCGCCGCCGGCGAGTACGAGCGTCGCTCCGGGAAGCCCGGCGCCTTCGAAGGCCTCGAGCAGCACCTCGACGTCCTTGTATGCACGCAGGTCTCCGAAGAACAGGAACGTGAAAGCCTCCTGCGCGACGCCGAGCTCGGCGCGGACGGCATGGCGGGAGCGGCCGGGCGGATACACGCCGATGTACGACCCGTGCGGGACGATCTCGACCGCTGCTGCCCGGCGCCCGAGCGCGGAACGGGCGCGATCCGCGGTCGTCGCGTCGTGTGCGAGCAAGACGTCGCTGGCTGCGGCGAGCACCCGGGCTCCCGTCTGCTCCAGGAGCCGGTTGGCCGACTCGTGCGGCTGAACCTGATGGATCGTCCACGCGATCCTGTAGCCGAGAGCCTTCGCGGCGGCCAGGCGCAGCGTGAAAAGCGCGAGCAGGGGCCACGAGCGCAGTGCCTGACTCTTCCCGGAGCCGTAGCGGTAGTAGGCCTCAGGCCAGTGGAAGTGGAGGAGGCCGACCGTGCGCCGGTGACGCCAGAGCCAACCGAGCTTCAGCCGCGGGCGCTGTTCGAGGGTCAAGCCGGCACGGGCGAGCTCCGCGTAGAGGAGGCGCTGGTACGGGTTGGTCTCGAGGACCGGAGGGAGGCTTGCGATCCGCGTCCTCGGGCTCGCCGAGGAGGCTGCAGAAGCAGCCGGGCGGTCGATCCGTTCGCGAGCAGGGGCAGCCGTAGACATCCTGCATCTGAGGCTAATGACGGCGGTTCTGGGTGCCTATGGACGGAGTGCCAGATGTGGCTAGCCGGACGGCTAGGTTGGCTCGGGAAACGCTGGCCCAACGTCCCGTAGGCGCCCCGCGAGCGCGCTTCTACCATCGAAGACGTGCTCGATCCCGTCTACACACCACCTCCTGACCCGCGCAGCTTGCTGTCGCCGCGCGAGCTCGAGGTTCTCGAGATGGCGTCGCTGGGACTGACCAACAGCCAGATCGGACGCCGGCTGCATGTCAGCGTGCACGCCGTGAAGTTCCACCTCGCGGCCGTCTATCGCAAGCTCGGCGTTGCGAACCGGACGGAGGCCGCGGTGCTCTACCTGCGGTCGAGCTCGCTTCAGGCTGCCGGGGACCTGACCGTCTAAGCATGGATCTCGCACTTTTCTTCCGCGTCATCTGGCGGTTCAAGGCGATCGTGCTGCTCGGCCTCTCGCTCGCTTTCGCGCTCGCCTTCCTGTCGTTCGTGAAGGTCGACTTCGCGAAGGGGTTCGCGATGACCTACCGCGAGAACGAGCAGTGGGAGAGCCTCTCGACGCTCTTCGTCACGGATCCGAATTTCTCGCTCACCTCGGTCGGGAGTGGGGCAAACGCGGACGCCGCGGCGGCCGCGCGAGAGCGGATGCTCTCGCTGACCTCGCTCTACATGCAGCTCGCGACCTCGGATCCGGTGCTCAAGATCATGGCGAAGCGCGCACCGATCGACGGGATCGTCCAGACGTTCCCGATCACGTCCACGGGCGACGGGCGCGGTGATCCGCTGCCGATGATGACCTTCTCGGCGATCTCGTCGACACCGCGTCGCGCACACGATCTTGCACGCCGCCACATCGAGTCGTTCCTTCAGTACCTCCGCCAGGACCAGATCCGGCGTGGAGTCCAGGACGACGATCGAGTCGCGGTGGAGGTCGTACGGCAGCCGCAGGCGCCCGCACTCCTGCTGCCTCGCAAGAAGACGCGTCCGATCATCGTGTTCCTCACGGTCATGATCGCCACGTTCGGCCTGGCCTTCGTGCTGGAGAACATGCGGCCTCGTGTCCGCGCGGTCTCGGGTGACGCCCGGCGCCCGGTCCCGGCTCCGCGCGCCCGCCGCTCGGCCTAGCCTCCAATGAGAGCGCTGCTCGGGGAGAGGATCGCGGGCCGGTCGTCGCCATCGGCTTCGTCTTCGGCGCGCTCGCCGCTCCTCACTGTCACCGTCCTGACCGGGTCTGCCGCGGCGAACGCGGCTCCGATCATCGCGCTGGCCGTCGTGATCGTCGTGGCCTATCGCAAGCTCCTTGCCTGGCCGGCGCTCCTCGCGGGCCTCGTGAGCGTGATCTTGTTCATCCCGATCAAGCGGTACTCGCTGCCGGGGAACCTTCCCTTCGCCCTCGAGCCCTATCGCATCTACGTCGCCGTCCTCGCCGTCATGTGGCTGGGTGCGCTGCTCGTCGACCCGCGCGTGCGGTTCCGGGGGAGTGGCCTGGAGGCGCCCATCTTCCTCTTCGTCTGCGCCGCGCTCGGCTCCGTGGTCTTCAACGACTCTCGGATCACCGAGCTCAACGTGCACACGGAGGTGACGAAGCAGCTCACGTTCTTCGCGAGCTTCGTCCTCGTCTTCTACCTGATCATGAGCGTCGTTCGAACCGTCGACCACGTCGAGCTGATCGTGCGGATGCTCGTCGGTGGGGGAGCGGTCGTGGCGGCGCTCTCGATCGTCGAATCGTGGACGCATTTCAACGCGTTCGACCATCTCGACACCCTGATCCCGTTCCTCCAGCACGTGGACGCGCCGGGGACGAGCGAGCGCGGCGGAAACCTGCGCGTGATGGGATCGGCGCAGGGATCGATCGCCCTCGGAGCGGCCCTCGCGATGATGCTTCCGCTCGCCGCCTATCTCGGCTTCAAGACGAAGCGCTGGTTCTGGTGGCTCGCTGCGGTGCTGGTCTCGCTCGGCGCGCTCGCGACGCTGTCCCGGACCAGCATCCTGATGCTGGTCGTCATCGTCGTCGTGCTCTTCTGGCTGCGGCCGCAGCAGGTGAGGAGGTTCTGGCCGGTACTCGTGCCGGCGGTCGTCGTCATCCATCTGATGCTGCCCGGGACTCTCGGCACCATCCGCTCCTCGTTCTTCCCGGAGGAGGGCCTGCTCGCCCAGCAGTCGGACAATGCCGGCTCTCGCGGGAGCGGGCGCGTCGCCGACCTCGGGCCGGCGCTCGACGAGTTCTCGCAGACTCCGATCTTCGGGCAGGGCTACGGCACGAGACTGACGGGCCGGGACAAGCAGAACGCCCAGATCCTCGACGACCAGTGGCTCAAGACCTTGCTCGAGACGGGCCTGCTCGGCGCCTTCGCGTGGCTCTGGATCTACGGCCGGTCGATCCGTCGCCTGGCGCGGGCGGCGAAGGAGGATCAGACCGAGGACGGACTGCTGTACGTCGCGCTCGCAGCCTCAGTCACCGCGTTTGCGATCGGCATGGTCCTGTTCGACGCGTTCGCGTTCATCCAGGTGACCTTCATCCTCTTCATCGTGCTCGCGCTCGGAAGCGTCGCGCTCAAGGCGCGCCCGCCCCGCCTGAGCACCTGATCGATCAGCCGCGGCGGCCGAGCGCCTCGCGGGCGCGGACCGGGACCTCACGAAGGGACTGCTGGCGGCGGAGGTACGCGCGCGCCGTCTCGTCCTCGCAGCGCGGCTCCCGCCGCACAGCGGCGGAGACGTAGCCGGCCATCAGGGCAAGCGCCGCAAGCTCTCGGCGCGCCTTGAAGAGGCTCCTGAGGATGAGGTAGCTGGGGCGGTAGCCGGTGTAATGCGCGGCCCGTCCGACCTCGAAGAGGCGGCGCCAGCGGCTTTGGTCGCGGCGCCCCACCAGCCTGTGATGGCGGAAGACGAGGTCGGTGAAGCTGGCGCTCCGCCAGCCCCGGGCAGCAGCCCGCATCTCGTCGATTCCGTCCCAGCCGGGCCGGTTCTCGAGCGGGATGACGTCGAGGTAGCAGGCCCAGCGGTACGCGCGGGATGCGCCCCGGACGCGGTTGCCGGTCACGAACCGCGGCTTCCACTCCCCGTCCTCGAGCTCGTAGCAGGTGCCTCCGGCAATGCCCAGTGTCTCGTCCGCTGCGAACTCCTCCAGCAGACGGGCGAAATAGTCCTCCTCGAAGGACACGTCCGCGTCGATCTTCACGACGACGTCGGGCTGCGAGTCGAGCTGGTCGACGCCGGCCGAGAAGGCCTGCGCAACAGGGCCGCCGCGCGTGGGCAGGATCTCGCCGGGGACGACGACGGCGCGAATCCACGGCCGCTCGGCCGCCAGCTCGCGCGCCACGTCGAGCGTGTCGTCCGTCGATCCGTTGTCGACGATGAGCCAGGCCGACGGGGGCGCGGTCTGCGCCTCCATGCAGGCGGCGAGGCGACGGAGGTTCTCCGCCTCGTTCCGCGCCGGCGTCACGACGGCATAGCTGAGCGTTTGCCCGGTCATAGAGCCAACTCTGAGGGTAGTCGGGGCGACGCCGATCCGCGACGGCCGTTTGGTCGGTCCCGACCGTGTGACCTAGCCATCCGGCGAGGCGGCCCGGACGGTGCCGAGCACCTTTTGGGCGAGCTCGCCGACGAGGTCGGGATTGCTCTCGAGCGGAGCGAGGGGAGGCGCTTTGGAGAGCGACATCCGGTCGAAGTCGGCAGAGCTCGGACAGGAGGTGGAGCCGCCCGAGGCTCTCGAGGTGGCGATCGACGGCCCCGACGTCGCCCTGGAACGTGCTGTACGCGGGGACACCGAGATACGCCGCCTCGCGCAACATCGTCCCGCCGGACGAGACGACGAGGTCGACGGCTTTCAGGAGTGAGACGAACGGGACGGCGCGGTCGAGCACGAGCGGCTCGTTGCGCCACTCGAAGCGGTCGAGGTACTCGGCCTGCCGTGGATAGCGAGGCGAGAAGACGACGATCGCCTGCTCTTCGCCGGCGAGACGCTCCAGCAGATCGAGCGTCATGTGGCCGGACTCCTCGCGGTAGTAGTGGCTCTCCTCGGCGGCCGGGCGCACGAGGACGCGAACCAGCGCGTCGTCCGCGATTCCGAGGTCGTGCGCCGGCTCGCTCTCGGCGTTCACGCGCGCGAACGACAAGTCCTCCTTCAGACCGCGGAAGGGGACGAGCTCGCCGGTCGCGGATGCCCTTGTCCCGGAACGCGGACGCCTCGATGACGTCCGGGTGGAGGACGTACGACCGTGTCAGCCGCTGCACGCCGAGAAAGACGTGCTCGTAGTCGATGATCACGAACGACGGGTGGCGCAGCAGACGGCCGGCGACGGCCGCCGCCCGGCTCGCGCTCACCGACGCGTCGGGTCGACCGGTCCGGCGGAGGTGGCGCACGAGCTGCCTCGTCCGCCCGGCGAGGCCGGCCGCCTTCCGCCATTTCGCTGCGCCGTAGCTCGCCCCGATCGGCGAGAACGGGACCCCGGCCTGCTCGAGGAGCTCGAACGTGTTTCCGTAGTCGCGCGCGGTGACCACGACCTCTGCGCCGAGCTGCTCGAAGGCCGGGCGGAGCGGGAGCAGGTACTGGACCTGGGGTGGATTCTCGATGTCGATCCAGATGCGCACGGCTGGGGCTTGCTTAGTGCCCCTCCAAGCAATACACGCCTGCTTCTGGCCCGCGATCACGCTGCGCCAGAGCCGACCCTCCTCCTCGCCAAGGCTGTCCAGCCTTGACTCGTCGGAGTGCGCGCTCTGGCTTGGTGCTCGCGACCCAGAAGCGGGGCAGCATTGCTTGGAGAGGCACTAGGCGGCGGCGCGCCGGCGGCCGAACGCGGCGCGGAGGGCGTTCAAGTGGCCGGCGCGCCGGCCGGCGCCGCCGCGCGCCACTGCCGCATGCGTGAGCGCGTTCAGCGCGACCCCAAGCGTCTCGAGTGAGGCGGCCACGGTCCCCGAATGCTTGCGCGCGTATGCGACGCGGCTCCGCGCAAGCACGGGGAGGAGGCCGGCACGTGGGGCGGAGGCGCCGCCGTGGTGCTGCGCCGTCGCGCTCGGCTCGTACCGCACGTCGTGGCCGGCGGCGCGGATCCGCTGGCACAGGTCTTTGTCCTCGCAGTAGAGGAAGAAGCGCTCGTCGAAGCCGTCCACCTCCTCGAGGACCGAGCGGCGCACGAGCATGCAGGCACCTGACACCCAGTCGGGCGACGACGCCTGCTCGTAGGCGGCGGGCTCGCGCACGAGCTCGTCGGCCCAGGCGGCGCGCTTGAAGATCCGGTGCAGGAAGAGCGCCCGGGCGTAGGTCGAGCGTAGGCGGGGGAAGCGGCGCTGGGAGAAAGCGAGCGATCCATCCGGCTCGAGGATGCGCGGCCCGACGAGACCGACCTTCGGGTCCTTCTCCAGCACGGCGGCGAGCCTCCGCAGCGACTCCTCGTCGATCGTCGCGTCGGGATTCAGGAAGAGCACGAGCGGGGAGGTGCCCCGTCTCCACCCGGCGTTGCACCCGGCTCCGAAGCCTTTGTTCTCGTCGAGAGCCAAAACGGAGACGGGCAGATCTGCGATCGTCGTAACGGAATCATCTGTTGAAGCGTTGTCAGTAAGCAGGACCTCGACGCCCTCGTACGTCGTCAGGGGCCTGACGCTATTTCGGAGGTGACTGCGGCTGTTGTACGACACGAGTACGGCGTCAACCTGCACGAAAACGAGGGTAACACCGTTTTTCGGCCTCCCTCTTTTCGGTGCGGGGAAATCGACCCGGCTACGGAAATCGCGCCCGTCGGCCGATAGAAACGGCATGCCGGGAGCCGCCCCCGCGCAACGCCGCCAGGCGCTAGTCGCGCTGACCCTCGCTCTCGCCGCCGCATTCGCGCCGGCCGGCGCCGGTGCGCCCGCCGCCCCGTCCGTTGCGCCCAACCTCTGGGCCGTCGAGCTCGGACCAACAGACGCGCTCTTTACTCAGGCACGTCTTGCCCGTCTGCGCACCGCCGGCGTCAACACGCTGGTGGTGGACGTTCGACGCGTAGGTGCGGCCCGCCGCGCCGCTGTCGCGAAGCACGCGCGCGCTGCCCGACTCACCCTCGTCGTTGGTTCCTCAACCTGCCGAGTGGCCTCGCGCACCTGCTGGCGGATCGTCGGCTCGGAGGCGGCCGCCCGAACGGCCGGCGCCAGGGGCCACAAGCGCCTAGTCGTGCGGCTGAGGACGCCGGACAGAGTTGCTTCCCTCGCCGGCCTTGCTCCGCGCGTTCTGGCTCTCGTGCGCCTGGACTCGCGATCGTTCTCCTCCGACGACTGGGAGTCCGCGGTGATGCAGGCACGGACGCTCGGAGGCGTCGAGCTCGGCGTTTCGCCGGCCGGCCCGAACCGGACACGATCGGTTGACCTGTTCCGGGAGACTGTGCGAAGAGGCGGCGACTCGCAGCCGCCGTCAGCGCCCGGCTCCCTCGTGCAGTCCGGTAACTCCGAGACGACGGTCAGCGTCGCCTGGCAGCCGTCGAAGGACGACGTCGCTCTCGATCGCTACGAGCTGTTCCGCGACGGGATTCCCGCCGGATCGACCAAGGGGACAGCGCACACATTTTCCGGCCTCTCGTGCGGCTCGACCTACGGAGTCGGAGTTCTGGCCAAAGACAAGGCCGGCAACGCGTCGGCCATCACGAGCGCGACCGTAAGCACCGTCGCCTGTGCACTTCCCGCGCCTGACCTCGTTCCTCCGACGACGCCGACGAACGTCCGTAAGACGTCGAGCACGACCTCGACGATCTCGATCGCCTGGAATGCGTCGTACGACCTCGTCGGAGTCGCGGGGTACAGCCTCTACCTGGCGGGGAGCCACTCCGGCGCGACGACCGGGACGACCTACACCTACACGGGCCTTCCGTGCGGAGTGAGCCAGACCCTTCAGGTCGAGGCCTACGACGCGGCCACGAACCGGTCGCCCCGTGCGCAGCTCGTCGCATCGACCTCGGCGTGCGCGCCTCCGCCTCCACCTCCACCGCCTCCCACCGCCTCCGCCACCCCCGCCTCCGCCTCCGCCTCCGCCGCCTCCGCCTCCGCCGCCTCCGCCACCCCCGCCTCCGCCGCCTCCGCCGCCTCCGCCTCCGCCACCTCCGCCTCCGCCTCCGCCGCCGCCGCCGCCGCCCCGCCTCCGGTCGCTTCGCTCCAGGTGAGCAGCGCTCTCGACCGCTCGAACGCTTTTGCGCTCGAGGGCTCGACCCTGCCGCAGTCGGGCCAGTGCGTGTTCCTGACGCCGGCCAGCCTGCTCGGCCCCGTCACATTCACGCTCGACAGCGGCGTCTTCGCGCACACCGAGAGCACCAGCCCCTGGGACTTCAACGGGGGCAGTGCGGCCCAGTGCTTCCCGTACACCTTCACCGGCGGCGCGCACACGATCCGCGCCCAGTACTTCGGCGGCGAGACGAGCTCCAGCTTCACCGTCTCCGGCACGCCGCCGCCGCCACCGCCTCCTCCGCCACCGCCACCGCCTCCGCCTCCGCCTCCGCCACCGCCTCCGCCACCGCCACCGCCACCGCCTCCGCCACCGCCACCGCCGCCGCCTCCGCCGCCTCCGCCTGCTGACGGAACGGTCCCCATCTACACCTCCGCGAACCCGCCGGCCACGCCGACGCTCGAGCAGCTGCCGCTCATGAGCTCGGTGACGAAGGACGGGATCACCTGGACGTTCTCCGAGCCCGAGCGCATCGGGCGCTTCATCACGGGCGACTACTACGTGGTCGGGTCGGCCACGGTCTCCTCGATCAGCCCGACTCCGGCGGGCGGCCGCAACGGCTCGGTCAAGAACCTGACCACGGCCGACGACGAGACCGGCTTCGACAGCCGGACGTCGAGCAACCGCTACGACGCTTCCCTCCTCGCGAACCCGCCCGTCAGCCTGGTGCCGGGCGACTCGCTCGTGTCGTCGATCAGCGTCGACACCGTCGGGGCGACCCAGCGCTGGCTCTTCAACACGACCGCCGACAGCCCGGTGAAGTCGATCTCCGTCCTCTCGAGCGTGGCGGCGCCGCTGCCGCCCGACGCCTTCCGTCGGTCCTACGTCGGCCGCAACGCGCCGATCTTCTACTCGCGCAACCTCCGGCGCGATCTGCTCCCACGGCTGTCGTCCGTCGCGAGCACCCCCTCGCTGGCCGAATACGAGTTCCACTTCCGGCGCCCGTGGATCGACGCGCTCTTCTTCAACTTCGACTCACCGATCGAGTACATGCCCGACTACTCGCGAGAGATCGCGAGGGCCGTGAGCATGGGTTGGCTGCTCGTGCTCCTCGATCGCCCGCCGGAACAGCGCGAGGCGCTCCTCGTCTACCTGACGCAGTACGGCATCGACCTTTCCGGCCTCGTGGAGCACGGCCATCGGGGCTGGCCGGCATTCGGCGGACACGGGAACGGCCGCAAGCTCCCGATCGTCATGGCGGGAACGCTCCTTGGAGAGCCGTCGATGCAGCGGCCGCCCGGATCGTTCGGAGAGGACGAACAGACCATGTACGGCAGCGGCTGGACGGGCGCAACCGCGCTCTACGCGGGTCACTACGGCACTGCCGGAACCGGGCGCTACGGCCCGTACGAGCACCTGCAGCCTCGTGACTGGGTCGACACGCTCGGTGAGGACTACCGCCGTTGCTGCACGAGCATGTCCTGGATCGGCGAGGCCCTCGTGGCGCGACTCGTCCCGGGCGCGAGGACGTACTGGAACTACCCGGCCTTTTTCGACTACGCCGACCGCTGGATGACCGAGGACGACACGCAGGCCCGCGCGACCATCCAGTCGCAGATCGGCAAGAACTACAACAGCTTCCCGCAGCGGAAAGCCTGGGACACGTTCGTCACGAACATGTGGACGACGTATCGCGCGTCCGGCGCGCTCGACCTTCCGAGCTCCCTCGAGGGGTCGCCATGAGGTCGATGTTTCAAGTCCTCCGCGGAGCGGTGAAGAACTTCTCCGACGACTCGTACGCGGCCCGAGTCCACGGCACCCCAACACACCGGAGCAGACCGATGGACCCGAGCCCGCGCAGGCCAAGACGTACTCGACTCGGCCTCTCGGTGTTGGTCCTGGTCGTCGGCACCGCCGCCTTCGGCTCCCTCAGTGCGGCCTCCGGCGCCACGCAACAGGCGACGGCCAAGCTCCCGAAAGCCCTGTGGGCAGTGGAGATCGACGCCCGCGCCGCGCGCTCGCTGAGCGTGGCTCGGCTCACCGCCGTTCGCCGCGCGGGCATCAACGCGCTCGTCGCAGATCCCAGGCGGGTCAACGGCCGCTCGCTCAGGACGCTTCGCAGCCGCGCCGCCCGAGCGGGGCTGACGGTCGTCGTCCCGAAGAGGGGGCGCACCGGCGCAGTGGTGCTCGCCCGTTCCACGCGAGACGCCTCGTCGCTCATGCGCGCCCGCGGCGTCGGGCTCGTTGTCGTCCGAGTTGCCAGTCCGAGCGCGGCGGCCGCGCTCGCACGCGGTCCGGACCGCGTGCTCGCCCTCTCGCGACTCACTCCTTCGCCCGCTCAAACCCCGAATCCCTGGCGCGGGGCAATCCGCATCGCGCGATCGAGCGCGATGCTCGATCTCGGCGTGACCGCGCCCTCCCCGCACGGCGGGGCGCTCAATGCTTTCCTGTCACTGCTCACCGAGTCCGCCGGGTGATCTCACGGCCCCGACGACACCTCCGGGCCTGGCGCAGGCCGGCGCGACGCAGACGAGCGCAACGATCTCCTGGGGGCAGGCCACCGACGACGTCGGAGTGGTCGGCTACGACGTCCACCGCAGCGGCGCGCTCGTCGGGTCGACGTCCTCGTGGAGCTACACCGTCTCCGGGCTGGCATGCGGCTCGGACTACGAGCTGAGCGTGGTCGCCAAGGATCTCTCGGGCAAGCGCTCGAAGCCGGCCTCGGCAAACGCCAGGACGCTTGCGTGTTCCACCGCACCGCTTCCGGTCCCCGACCTTCTCCCGCCGACGCCTCCGCCGAACCTGCGGACGACCTCGAGGAGCGCGAGTGCGATCTCCATTGCCTGGGACGCCTCGATCGACGTCGTCGGCGTGACCGGGTACCGGCTGTGGAAGAACGGCACGACCACCGGTACGACGACCGGGCGCACCGCGTCGTTCGCGGGTCTGAGCTGCGGGACGGGCTACCGGCTCGAGGTGGCTGCGTACGACGCCGCCGGAAACGTCTCACTCCGGAGCGGGATCACGGCCTTCACGACGACCTGCCCGCCGGCACCGCCGCCCGTCCTGCCGGAGCTCGTCGCCTCGTACGGCTTCGAGGAGGCCGCAGGCGCGACAGTCGTGGACAGTTCGGGCAACGCCAACGCGGGCGCGATCAGCGGCGCGGCACGGACGGTTGCGGGTCGGTTCGGCAGTGCGCTCAACTTCGACGGTGTGAACGACTGGGTCACCGTGGCCGACTCACCCACGCTCGACCTGCGAACCGCGATGACGGTCGAGGCCTGGGTCAAGCCGGCCGAGGCCGGCGGCTGGCGCACGGTCGTGCTGAAAGAGCAGACGGACAACCTTGCGTATGCCCTCTACTCGGGCGCATCCGGCGACAAGCCGAGCGGGCACGTCTTCACGTCGGCGGACCGGCGCGTCAACGGCCCCGTCGTCCTCCCAGCGGACACGTGGACGCATCTGGCGACGACCTGGGACGGGGCGACGATCCGCCTGTTCGTGAACGGTGCGGAGGTTGCGTCGACGGCCGCCGCCGGGACGATCTCGGCCACGAGCTACCCGATGCGGCTGGGCGGCAACGACATCTGGGACGAGTGGTTCGAGGGCACGATCGACGAGGTCCGGGTCTTCAGCCGCGCCCGCACCGTTGCTCAGATCCAGGCCGACATGGACGCGCCTGTCGTCGGCGGCGCACCGCCGCCTCCGCCTCCGCCGCCTCCGCCTCCGCCTCCGCCTCCGCCTCCGCCGCCTCCGCCTCCGCCGCCTCCGCCTCCGCCGCCTCCGCCTCCGCCGCCTCCGCCGCCTCCGCCGCCCCGCCTCCGCCGCCTCCTCCTCCGCCGCCTCCGCCTCCGCCACCTCCGCCACCTCCGCCTCCGCCGCCGCCTCCGCCACCTCCGCCACCTCCCCCGCCGCCGCCGCCGCCGCCTCCGCCTCCGGTCGCTTCGCTTCAGGTGAGCAGCGCTCTCGACCGCTCGAACGCTTTTGCGCTCGAGGGCTCGACCCTGCCGCAGTCGGGCCAGTGCGTGTTCCTGACGCCGGCCACCCTGCTCGGCCCTGTCACCTTCACGCTCGACAGCGGCGTCTTCGCGCACACCGAGAGCACCAGCCCCTGGGACTTCAACGGGGGCAGTGCGGCCCAGTGCTTCCCGTACACCTTCACCGGCGGCGCGCACACGATCCGCGCCCAGTACTTCGGCGGCGAGACGAGCTCCAGCTTCACCGTCTCCGGCACACCGCCGCCGCCGCCGCCGCCACCGCCCCGCCACCGCCTCCTCCGCCTCCTCCGCCACCCCCGCCACCACCGCCACCACCCCCGCCGCCGCCTCCACCGGTCGGCAGCGCCAGCGTGTTCATGTCACCGACGGGCTCCGACGCGAACCCATGCACGCAAGCAGCTCCGTGCAAGTCGCTGGATCGGGCCTACAAGGTCGCCGATCCGGGCGATGTCGTCGAGATCGCGGAAGGCTCGTACGTGGGGCAGGACGTGACCAGCGACTCGTCCAAGACCTCGGAGGCCGACGTGGTCTTCCAACCGGCGCCGGGTGCGACGCCGGTGTTCGGCGGACTTGACATCTTCGGCGACCACGTCGAGTTCCGCGGGATCGAGAGCACGCAGGACTTCTACGTCAAGTGCGGCGCGGATGACGTGACCTTCCGCAACTCGAAGGCGAGCCTCTTCTTCATTCGTTCCTCGACCGACGTCGCGTTCATCAACGTCGAGTTCGGGCCGTCGAGCGACATCTCCCAGATCGGCCACACCGAGGAGTGCCAGTTCGCTCCCGAGCGGATCCTCATGGACGGCGTGTACATGCACGACTTCGTGAACCCGAACACGCACATGGAGTGCCTGACGATCCAGGCCGCGAACTACATGACCATCCGGAACAGCAAGTTCCAGCGCTGTCAGGACTTCGACATCTTCATCAAGCCGAGGGCGCCGGTGCTCACCTACACCGACATGGTCATCGAGAACAGCTGGTTCGCGGATCCGGAGCCCACCGGCTCGAACGCCATCTCCTTGTCGGCGCCCGACGGCGGGTCGACGCTGCGGAACTTCACCTTCCGCAACAACTCGTTCAACGCCTCGCTGATCGTCAAGCCCGAGATCAACTACACGAACGTCCTCTTCGTCGGCAACATCGGAAGCACCATCGGCACGGGGTGCAGCGAGGCGGGCGTCACGGTCGCCTACAACGTCTGGTCGGGCGACCCTGACTGCGGCCCGACCGACATCCAGGCTCCGAAGGGCTTCGTCGACGCGGCCGGCTTCGACTACCACCTGGTGCCGGGTGCTGCGGCCATCAACCGCGGTTCTCCGTTCGACTTTCCGGCTTTCGACATCGACGGTCAGGCACGTCCGATGGGCGGCCGGGCCGACGCAGGCGCCGACGAACACTCCTGATCCTGCTCGAAACCGGGATCGGCCCCATTTTGCGGCGATCCCTCGTCCAGGCTTGCCGTCTCGTCCAGAGCTGCCGATATAACCCCCCGATGCGGGCCGCCGCCCCCGCCTACCTCCGCGCGCCGGTCGCCGTGCTCGCGGTCCTCCTCGCAGCCGTCTTCCTGACGGCCGCGCGTGCGCCGCATGCCGCCATTTCGTCGGGCGTACAGAGATCCGCACAGCTGCCGACCGCGCTCTGGGGCGTCGAGGTCGATGCTCGCGCAGCGCGGACGCTCGACGTCAAACGGCTCAGCGAGCTCAAGAAATCGGGGGTCAACGCGCTCGTCGCGGATCCCGCAAGGGTTCGAGGCGCGGCGCTCGCAGGGCTCCGCCGGCGCGCCGCCCGGACCCGCCTCCTGGTCGTCGTCCCGCGTTCCGTGCGGAAGAAGGGTGTCGCCTCCGCGGCCGTCGCCCGATCCCTGTGCCGCGGTTCCGGTCGCTGCGCCGTCATGGCCCCCACGGTCGGCTCGGCATCTCGGCTCTCCCGCACCGCCGGCGTCGATCTCGTCGTCGTCCGTGTGAGCGGTGCGAAGGGCGTGTCACGTCTGGCAGGGACGCCGGCCCGTCGGCTGCTCGCGCTGGCGAGGCTCACGCCCAATCCGACGTCGGACGCGGCGTCGTGGCGCGCGGCGATCCGCGCAGCGCGGGCGAGCACGAGGCTCGATCTCGCCGTCTCGCCGCGGTCGACTGCGGCACTCGACTCGTACCTCAGGCTTCTCCGCGAGCAATCTTCCGGGAAGCCGAAGCCGCCTCCACCGCCGCCGCCTCCACCGCCGCCCGGTCCACCGCCGCCGCCCCCGCCGGGCGGCTCCGGTGGTGTCCCGGTCTACACGAAGGAGAACCCCCCGGCGACACCGACCCTTGCCCAGCTGCCCAAGGTCACGTCCCTCTCGAAGGACGGCGTCACCTGGACGTTCTCGGAGCCCGAGTCCGTCGGCCAGTTCATCACCGGGGACTACTACGTCGTCGGCAACGCGACGGTGACCGCGATCAGCCCGGCTCCCGCGAACGGACGCAACGGCTCCGTGAAGAACATCCCGCCGGACGACGCCAACAGCGGCTTCGACAGCCGGACGGATGCAAACCGCTACGAGGCGAGCCTCAGCGTCTCGCTTCCGGTCAGCCTCGTGCCCGGCGACTCGCTCGTCTCCTCGATCAGCGTCGACACCGTCGGCCAGCTCCGCCGCTGGCTCTTCGACAAGGCCGCCGGGAGCCCGGTTCGCAGCCTCTCGATCCTGACGAGCGTCTCCGCGCCGCAGCCGCCCGACGCCTTCCGGCCTTCGTACGTCGGCAAGGGCGCCCCGATCCACTACTCGCGGAACCTACGGCGCGACCTGCTGCCGAAGCTGGCGGCGGTCGCTTCGCTCCCGTCGCTCGGCGAGTGGGAGCAGCACTTCCGCCGGCCGTGGGTCGACAACCTCTTCTTCAACTTCGACAACCCGGTGGAGTACATGCCGGACTACTCGCGCGAGATCGCCCGTGCAGTCGGCACGGCGGGCCTCCTCCTGTCGCTCAGCTACACGGCCGAGCAGAAGGAGCCGCTCCTCGTCTACCTGACCCAGTACGGGATCGACCTCTACGGGCTCGTCAAGGCGGGCCATCCCGGCTGGCCCGCGCACGGCGGCCACGGCAGCGGACGCAAGTTCCCGATCGTCTTCGCCGGCACGGTGCTCGAGGTGCCTGCCATGCAGAGCCCGCCCGGGAAGTTCGGCGAGGACATGCAGACGATGAGCGGCACGGGGTGGACCGGCGCGACGGCGCTCTACGCCGGCCACTACGGGAGCACCGGCTCCGGCCAGTACGGGCCGTACGAGCATCTCCAGCCGTCGAGCTGGCCGGGGACGCTCGGGGAG
Organism: uncultured Actinomycetes bacterium; assembly: GCA_963754715.1. Taxonomy (GTDB): domain Bacteria; phylum Actinomycetota; class Thermoleophilia; order Gaiellales; family Gaiellaceae; genus JACDAN01. The sequence continues at coordinate 27,393 of CAVWHA010000004.1, forward strand.
GACTACCGCCGCTGCTGCACGTCGAGCGCCTGGATCGGCGAGGCGCTCGCGGCACGGCTCGTGCCGGGGGTGAGGACAGCGTGGAACCACGCTCCTTTCTTCGCCTACGCCGATCGGTGGATGACCGAGGACGACACCGCTCACCTGGCCACGATCAAGGCGCAGATCGGCAAGGACTACTCGGGCTTCAAGCAGCGCAAGGCCTGGGACGCCTTCGCAACGAACATGTGGAAGGCGTACCGGGGATGAGGGTTCGCCTCTTCGCGATTTCGCTGCTGCTTGCCTTCGGTCTCGCGATCGCGGGCGGTGCCGGCGGCGGCGTCTCGGCCTCCGGCCGGACCACCGCGAAGGTGCCGGCGGCACTCTGGGGCGTCGAGGTCGACGCCCGCGCGGCCCGGACGCTGAGCCTCAAGCGGCTCGGAGCGATGCGGAAGGCCGGCGTGAACGCCCTCGTCGCCGATCCCCTGCGAGTTCGAGGGAAGACGCTGGCGGGTCTCCGGCGTCGCGCCGCGCAGGCTCGCCTCCTCGTGCTCGTGCCGAAATCTGTCCGGAGGAAGGGCATCCGGACTGCGAGCGTCGCCCGCGCCCTCTGCCGAGGAGCGGGTCGCTGCGTCGTGTTCGCCTCCTCCGCTGCCGCCGCGCCGAGGCTTTCGCGTACCGCCGGCGTCGATCTCGTCGTCGTACGCGTCCGCAGCCCCAAGGCCGCCTCGCAACTCCAGCGCACTTCCGCCCGGCGGCTCGTGGCGCTCACGCGACTCGTGCCGAGCCCGAGATCGGACGCCGCCACCTGGCGTGCGGCGATCCGTGCGGCCCGCGCCAGCGCGCGGCTGGACCTGGCGGTGACGCCGGTGGGAGCCCGGTCCGCCGCGGCGCTCGATGCCTATCTCGCGCTCCTCTCGGAGCCGGGCTCGACGAGCCCAGCGCCGCCACCTCCGGGCCCGCAGCCGCCTCCGCCGCCACCAGGCCCGCAGCCGCCTCCGCTTCCGCCGTGGCCGCCGCCGCCGGCTCCGATCCCCGACGGGCCCGCGTCGGTCTGGGTCTCGACGATCGGCAATGACGCGACCTGCGCCCGGCTCGACCCGAGCAAGCCCTGCAAGACATTCGACCGCGCCTACAAGCTCGCGCAGCCGGGTGAACAGGTTGAGGTCGCCGCCGGGACGTACCCGCGGCAAAGCGTGCTCGAGGACGGGTCGAAGACCTCTGACGCCGACGTCGTCTTCCGGCCGGCGCCCCTCGCGACGGTGACGCTCGGCTGCGAGGCCGACCTGAGCGACTGCCTCGAGGTGGACGGGAACCACGTCACGGTCAAGAACATGCGGATGGCCGACTTCCCGCCGCTCAACGGCATGCCGAGGCAGGGCGGTGTCTGCATCTGCCGAGGCTCGGACGACGTGACCTTCTACAACCTCGACGCGGGGTACGTGTTCATCGCGGGAGACAACGCCCGCGTGATCGGAGGCGACTACGGCCCCGTGGTCGACCAGGTCTCGAAGATCGAGGTGAACGAGGGCGGGCGTCCGCCGAAGAACATCCTCATCGACGGGCTCTACACCCACGACCACCGCGGCGTCAACCGGCATCCCGAATGCTGGGCGCTGTACTCGGGCGAGAACGTGACGATCCGCAACTCGCGCCTCAACAACTGCGAGGTGTTCGCCATGTTCCTGGCTCCGGGCGACTCCACGGCGAGCAACTGGTTGATCGAGAACAACTTCTTCTCGAACACCGGCGGCGTGCCGATGTCGGCCCACCTCAAGACCCGCAGCAACGGCACCTGCGTCAACGTCATGGTCCGGCACAACACGTTCGTCGGAGAAGACGTCATCTCGGAATGCCCGGGCTCGAACACGCGCTGGGAGTCGAACATCTTCACGCGCCTGAACGGCTGTGTCTCCGTCGGGACGATGGATTACAACGTCGTTCGAACCGGGAGCAAGTGCGGCGCGCACGACCTGATGGCGAGCAACCTCGGGTTCGTCAACGAGGCTCTGCTGGACTTGCATCTTCTCCCGACCTCGCCGGCCCGCGGACGCGGCAACCCGGCCGGAACGCTCCCGATCGACATCGACGGCGAATCCCGTCCAAACCCGGCCGGCTCCCCGCCGGACGCGGGCGCCGACGAGCGCTCCTAAGAACTTAGTAACAGAGTGTTACTTGCCGACGTAGAGGGCTTCGCGGCCGGCCCACGCCTCGAGCAGCCAGCCGAGCTCGTACGGGCGGCCGACGGCATGGAGCTCGAGGGCGCGCGGGCCTCGTAACAGCGGGCGGCCGGCGAGCGCCGAGCCGGCGAGGTTCGCCGCGATCGCGACTCGGTCCCAGGGCCGGCGGCGCCTGATCGAGCGGTAGATCAACCGTTCCTCCACGTCGGCGAACTCGAGCCCGAGATCGTTGCGGCCGTGCAGCCAGTCCACGCCGCGCGAGGATGCCTCGACGTAACGCGAGTCTTCGGTGACCGCGCCCAGCTCGAGCAGCGCCATCGGCGCCATCCCGTGCTGGTGGACGGAGTACACCTCGTAGCGCTCGACGACGATCCCGCGGTCCGCGTCGAAGAGCCACGGCCAGCCGCCGTCCGCAAGCTGAAGCTCGAGCAGCCGGTCGGCGAGGCGACGAGCAGCGGGAAGAGCTCGCTGGTCAAGCTCGAGCCGCGCCGCGGTCGCGAGCGCCAGCACCCCGTAGATCTGGGTCGCGAAGTTCGGGAAGCGCCGGCGCCGGTTCCCGGGCCCGAAGTGGTAGAGGAGCCCGCTCGGGGCCATGTTCGCGTCCAATAGGACATCGAGCGCCTGATCGAGCAGCGGGCTGCGCCTAGCCTGCAGCGCCAGCCCCTGGACGATCCATGCGACCTCCATGCCTTCCCGCGCCGACAGGCCGCCCCGCTGCTCGAGCGACTCGGCAAGCAGGCCCTCGAGCTCGTCGGCCCGTCCGCCGCCGGAGAGCGCATCAGCCCAGAGCAGCAAACCGAAGTCGCCGGGCCTGAGGTCCGGCGACCCGAGCTCATCGAGTGCCGCGGCCCTGATGCCCTCGACGTCGAACGGATGCGAGATCCCCGCGGCCGTCGCTCGCCGAAGCCCGATCTCCGTCATGACCGTGTACCGCAGAGAGCGGCCCTCGGGCTCCGCCGCTCCCTTCGCGAGCTCGTACGAGAAGAGCCCCGAGGGCAGCTGCATCCGCTTCAGCGAATCGACCGCAAGGTCGAGCAGCGCGCCGATGTCGCCACGGGAGCTCAAGCTCAGCGCTCCGCCGGAGAATCGATCGGGATCTTGTAGATGGTGACGCCGCGCTGCAGCAGGATCTCGAGCTCGTCCATCAGCTCCGGCATCCTCGCGGCCATCACCTCGCCTCTGCCCAGCTTCGCGCGCCGGAGCACGCCCGCCTGGAGGAGATGGTCTCGCATCGCCTCTCGCGTCTCGTCCTTCCGGCCACCGGTCACCGGGTCGTGGACGAGCGTGGAGACGGTTCGCTCCATGCCGTCGGCGTCGATCACCTGCGCGTCGATCCTCCGCTCGTGGAAGACCTCGATCGGAAACCCGGGCCGGAGGCATTCGAAGGCGTGGTAGAGCGTGAAGATCCGCAGGCCGACACCGAACCAGAGCTGCACCATTCCCCGGTCGATCATCCGCGCGAACGGCGTTCCTTCACCGAACGGGGTCGCGGCCTCGGCGTGACCCTCGACCAGCTCCTCGGCGCCGGGCCCTCTGGCGGCGACGGAATGCGTGGGATGGAGGCTGCGCACGACGCCTGGTGAGGATCGAAAGCGCTCCGTCAGCGAGCCCATGGTCGACGGCGTCGCCCGCACGTCGAAGACGGGATTGGTCGACAGGTACTCGAGCGTCCCTCCGACGAGCGGAAAGGCGGGCATGGCGATCAGGCCGTTCGGGCCGACCACCTCCTCCAACGCCTCCAGCACCGTTCCGGAGCCGCCCTCGATCTCGCCGAACCGGCTCAGCGACGAGTGGAGGAAGACTCCGTCCCCTTCGCGGAGGCCCACTTCGCGCAGGCTCCTGACGATGTCTTCCCGGGTGACCGTCACCGGCGCGGCCCGCTGTCGAACGCGGTACCGGAGCCGCCGAACGCGGTCTCGGGCGGCACGGAGCCGCGCGATCCAGGCGGCCGGCAGACGGGCGAGGAGGGTTCGCTTCAGCGACATCTGAGGTTCGCGTTCACCGGGAGTAGTTTTATCGCCCGGCCCAACTGCTCGGTTGGCTAGTTGTTCCGGCTCGCCAACAAGCATTAAATGGCTCAAACGAGCGGCCGGCCGCGGTCCCGGCCACGGAAGGTGTGCTCTGTGGCGCGTGCTTTTCGCGGTGGACTGACTCTCGGCGCGGTTGCGGCGCTGAGCCTGGTCCTGATCCTGATCCTCGTCGGAACCGGGCGTGGTGCCTCGAGCGGCCTCGTCGCTGCCTACGGATTCGACGAGGCGAGCGGAGCGACGACAGCGGATCTGTCCGGCAACGGCAACACGGGGACGATCTCCGGTGCCACGCGAACGGGCGCCGGGCGGTTCGGGGGAGCCCTCTCGTTCGACGGCGTGAACGACTCCGTGAACGTGGCCGACTCGGCGTCGCTCGACCTGACGACCGGCATGACGCTCGAGGCCTGGGTCCGGCCCAACACCCTCGGGACGAAGTGGCGGACGGTGCTGACGAAGGAACAGAGCGGCCGGCTTGCCTACGCGCTGTACGCGAATCGCAACACGGGGCGGCCCTGGGCCGAGATCTACTCGGGCGGCGCGGTCCGCGGCCTTGCAGGAACGGGACAGCTTCCCATCGCCCAGTGGACGCACCTGGCCGTGACCTACGACGGGGCGACACTGCGCCTCTACGTCAACGGGGTACAGGCGGCCTCGTCGGCCTACTCAGGCAGCATCGTCGTCTCCACGGGACTCCTTCGCATCGGCGGCAACTCGATCTGGGGCGAGTGGTTCGACGGGCTGATCGACGAGGTGCGCGTCTACAGCCGGGCGCTGGCCGTCGACGAGATCCAGCGCGATCTGGCGACGAGCGTCGGCTCGCCGGACTCCACCCCACCGTCCGCTCCGTCCGGGTTGACGGCCAGCCCCGCAAGGCTTTCGCTCGCCGCCGGCTGGAGCGCGTCGACGGACGACGTCGCGGTCGCGGGCTACTCCGTCTACCGCGACGGCGTGAAATTGGCGACGACGGCCGACACCACCTACACGTTCTCGCCCCTCAGCTGTTCGACCGCCTACACGCTCGGGGTAGAGGCCTTCGACGCAGCGGGAAACGCCTCGCCGCGTACGACGATCACCGCGTCGACGCTCGCCTGCGACACCTCGGCGCCGCAGGTCTCCCTGACCGCTCCCGCGGCCGGCGCCACGGTCTCGGGCACCGCCGGCGTGACGGCCGACGCTTTCGACGACGACCGCGTCGCCGGCGTCCAGTTCACGCTCGACGGCAGCCCGCTCGGGACGGAGGACGCGCTGGCTCCCTACGCCCTCGACTGGAATACGAGAACCTCGCCGAAGGGCGCGCACGTACTCGGCGCCGTCGCACGGGATCCGTCGGGCAACAAGACCGAGGCGGTGGCCGTCGGAGTGACCGTCGACAACGGTGACGCACCGCCGCCGGGCCTCGTCGCCGCTTACGCGCTCGAGGACGGCGGCGGAAGCTCGGTCGCCGACTCCTCCGGCAAGGCCAACGTCGGGACGCTCTCGGGCCCGGCGTGGACGACCGCCGGCCGCTTCCGCTCCGCGCTCTCATTCGACGGCGTCAACGACCGCATCAACGTGCCGGACTCGTCCTCGCTCGACGTCACGGCCGGGGCGACCGTGGAGGCGTGGGTCTTCCCGACCGCCCTCGGCACCGGGTGGCGCACGGTGGCCGGCAAGGAGCGGAGCGGGGGGATCGTCTACATCCTCTACGCGAACAGGAACACGGGCGTCCCCGCCGCGCAGGTCTACGCAGGCGGCGCCGTGAGGACGGTGAACGGGACGGCCCAGCTGCCGCTGAACGCCTGGAGCCACCTCGCGCTGACGTACGACGGGACCGCCCTCCGGCTCTACGTGAACGGCGTGCTTTCGGCCTCGGTTCCCGGCGGCGGCGCGATCGCGACCTCGACGGGCCTGCTTCGGATCGGCGGCAACTCGATCTGGGGCGAGTGGCTCGCAGGCCGGATAGACGAGGTCCGCGTCTACGACCGCGCGCTGTCGGAAGCCGAGCTGCGGTCGGACATGGACGTGGCGATTCCGAGCGCGCCGACGGTCCCGTTCCTGACGCTCGCCGAGACCGAGGACGACGAGCACGTCTCGGGCCAGACGCTCTACTACCGCTCTCGCGCGGGAGGGAGCGGCCGCTTCGTCGTGACCGCGGACTCGGCCGACGCAGACACGGGCATCGCGAAGCTGGCGTTCCCCGCCGTGTTCGGCGCGGACGGCGGCGACGACACGGTCGCGCCTTACGAGAACACGTACGTCTGGGCCGACGCGGCGACCGGGTCCGGAACGAAGACGGTGAGCGCCGTGAGCAGGGCCGGGCTTGCTTCGAGCTCGACGTTCACCGTCACGCCCGACACCGTGGCACCGACCGGAGGATCGATCACCTACACCGACGGCTACGACGCCGACGGCCAGGTGCCGCTCACGCGCTCGAACGGCACCGACGCCCTGTCGGGGGTCGACGCCGCGTCCGCCCGCCTGGAGCATCAGACCGCCGCGCTGGCGGGCGGCGCGTGCGGCGTCTTCGGCGCGTTCGGGCCGGCGGGGAATCCCGACGGGCTCGGCTCAGCCCTTTGCGCCCGCTACCGCGCGCGAGTCTCGGACAACGTCGGCAACGATGCCGTCTACGCGAGCACGCGTGTCGCGCGCGTCGACCTCACTCCTTCCGCGGTCGCAGTGCTCGCGCCGAACGAGCTCACAGGTGGGGCGGACCAGCAGTACGACGCGGTGTCGCGCACGCATTACGTCCGCCCGAGCGCATCCGGGTCTTTCTCGCTTTCAGCGACCGCCGCCGACGCAGAATCCGGAGCGGCCTTGCGCTTCCCGGATCTCTCGACGCTCGCGGGTTGGACAGGCGCCGGCGGCGCGGCCAGCACGTACTCGTGGGCCGCCGGCGCGGCGGAGCCGGGGCCTCGCCAGATCGTCGGGACGAACGGCGCCGGGCTCACGAGCTTTGCGTCGGTGACGATCGCCGCCGACTCCGCGCCCCCGGCTGGAGGGTCGATCGCGTACGCCGAGGGGTACGACGCGGACGGGACGGTCGCCGTCGTCACGGCCGCCGGAACCGACGGTGGTGCGGGGTTGGATCCCGCTTCCGCGGCGCTGGAGCGGCAGACGGCGTTGCTGACCGCTGGGAGCTGCGGCGACTTCGGTAGCTGGCAGCCCGCTTCGAGCCCGGACTCGCTCGCGTCCGGCGCTTGCGCCCGTTACCGCCTCCGCGTCTCCGACCGGGTGCGGAACGAAGCCGTCCACATGGGCGGGGTGGTGAAGGTGGATCTGACCCGACCCACGGATCCGGCGCTGACGCTCTCCGAGTCGGACCCCGGCGGGCACGTTCGCGACTCGACGCTCTACTACCGGCCGGGCACGGGCGGCAGCCTCAGCGTCACCGCGGATTCGGCGGATCCCGAGTCCGGCCTCCGCCGCGCGCTCTTCCCGGAGCTGTTCGGCGGCGACTCCGCGATCGATTCCGAGGCACCGTTCGAGTCGACCTATGCCTGGAGCGGCGAAACGACTGCCTCGGGCAGCCCGGCGGTCTCGGTCGAGAACGACGCCGGCCTCGCTTCGTCCGGTGCGTTCTCCGTCCGGCCGGACGGCGATGCACCCGAAGGAGGATCGGTCGACTACCCGGACGGCGACGTCGAGGAGGGGACGCCCGTGACGGTCTCAACGGGGGCCGGGAGCGATGTCGGGGCCGGTCTCGACGCCGCCTCGGGCGTGCTCGAGCGGCAGACGGCTCCCGGCGACGGCGGCGCGTGCGGCGAGTTCGGCCTGTGGGAACCGGCGTCGAGCCCCGACCTCGTCGGAGCCGAGACCTGCGCCCGGTACCGCTATCGCGTCTCCGACCACGTCGGCAACGAGGCGGTCTACACCAGCGCGAACGTCGTCGAGGTGGGAGTGGTGGACACGACTCCCCCGGACACGCCGACGCTCACACTTACCGAGACCGAGCCGGACGAGCACCTCGTCGGCTCCACGCTCTACTACAACGGCCGTCGCGGCAACTTCGGCACCTTCACCGTCTCCGCCGAGTCCTCGGACCCAGAGTCCGGGATCGCGCGCGTCATCTTCCCCGAAGTGTTCGGCCTGGACGGCGTGACCGACACGCAGCCGCCGTACGCAAGGCAGTACTCGTGGAACGACCGCTCGACCGCGGCCGGCGGCTTCCAGGTCACCGTGGAGAACCGGGCCGGACTGACCTCCTCCGAGCTCTTCTCGGTCCAGCTGGACGAGGACGGACCGGACGGGTCTGGGTCGCCGTCTCGAGGCGGTAGTAGTCCGGGCCGATCCTCGTCGAGACCGATGTCGGCTTCGACCTCGGCGCCGGTCTCGAACCCGCTTCTGCGCGGCTCCAGCGGAACTCCGCGCCGTTCGGCGCCGGTGCCTGCGGCATCTTCGAGGCGGCGTGGACCGACATCGTCCTCGTCGGGGGGCTCGACCCGTCGGTCCTGCCGGACACCTGCTACCGCTACCGCCACACGGTCTCGGACCAGGTCGGCAACGTGAGCACGAACCAGCCGAAGGACGTCGTGAAGATCGACGTGACGCCGCCCGCGCCGCCGACGAACCCGACCGTGACGGACACGACCGAGACGAGCGTCACGGTTTCCTGGTCGCCGGCGTCGGACAACGGCCGCGTCGGGGGCTACGCCGTGAATCGCGGCGGGACGAACATCGGTAACACCTGGAAGACCGAATACACGGTCCGGAATCTCGCCTGCGGGACCGCGTATCCGGTCGAGATCCGGGCCATGGACCTCGCCCGCCAGTACTCCGCGCCGGCCACGCTGGAGCTCACGACTGCGGCCTGCACAGTCGAGCCTCCGGCCGCGGACGTCTACCTTTCGCCGGCGGGAGCGGACACGAACCCCTGCACATCCGCGGCCCCATGCCTGACCCTGGACCGCGGCTATCGCGCCGCCCAGTCGGGCGAGACCGTCGAGCTCGCGGCGGGGATGTACGGCGGCCAGCAGATCGTCTCGGCCGATCCGACGAAGGATGTCTCCGACGTCCACTTCCGCCCGGCACCCGGCGAGGTCGCAGAGATCGAGTCACTGGACGTGTTCGGCGCGCATCTGTCCTTCAGCGACCTCGTCGTCACACGCGACTTCTACGTCAAGTGCGGCGCGGACGACGTGACGCTGAGGCACTCGAAAGCGAGCCTTCTCTTCATTCGGGCCGCAACCAACATCTCCATCGTCGACAGCGAGTTCGGCCCCTCCGACGACATCTCGCAGATCGGGCACACGGCGGAGTGCCCCTTCGCGCCGTCGAACGTCCTTCTCGACGGCGTCTACATGCACGACTTCGTCAACCCGGAGACCCACATGGAGTGCCTGACGATCCAGGCGGGTGACGATCTCGTCGTCAGGAACAGCCGTTTCCACCGCTGCCAGGACTTCGACGTGCTCGTCAAGCCGCGTCAGCCGGTCCCGGCGTACACGAACATGGTCTTCGAGAACAACTGGTTCGACCAGCCCTACCCGGAAGGCACGACCACGATCCAGTTCTCCGCGCCGGATTCAGGAGGCAGCTACACGAACGTGGTCCTCCGTCACAACTCGTTCGGCGCTCAAGCGATTCTCAAGCCTGCATTTGCGACGTTCACCGGCATGCGGTTCCTGGCGAACGTCGGAACCGACGTGATCTGCCTTCCGGCCGTGAGCTACGAACGGAACGTCTGGAGCGACAGGGCCTGCGGCCCGAGCGACTCGGTTGCCCCGACCGGATACCTCGACGAGCCCGGCTTCGACTTCCATCTGGTGCCCGGCGCGGCCGCGGTCGGCCACGGCGACCCCGCGGACCATCCGGCGACCGACATCGACGGCGAGCCACGCGTGGACGGCCTGCCCGACGCCGGGGCCGACGAGCAGCCCTAAGACCGTCGGTTCCCGCGACTAGACTCGGCGGGAGTGCGTGCCCGTCGGCCCGGTGTCATGCTTGCGATCGGCCTTGCCCTGCTCGCCGTCGGCTCTGTTCCGGCAGGGCCTCGCGCCGCTCCGCTCCCGCAGCTCCTGATCTCACCGTCGGGCTCCGACGGCAACCGCTGCACGCGCAGGGCCCCCTGCGAGAGCCTGGCCCGCGCGTATCGCGTCGCGAAGCCGGGGCAAGTCGTCCTCATGACCGCGGGTCGCTACGGCGGGCAGCAAGAGATCGAGAAGGACTCGACGAAGACCTCGAAGCGAGACGTCCTCTTCCGACCCGTCAAGGGAGCGAGGGTCGTCGTCGAGGCTCTCGACGTCTACGGCTCCCACGTCGAATTGCGCGGGATCCGGATCGAGCGTGACTTCTACGTCAAGTGCGGGGCGGACGACGTCACGCTCCGCAGCTCCAAGGCGATGCTGTTCTTCATCCGCTCGGCGACCAACATCCGCCTGCTCGGGACCGAGTTCGGTCCCTCGGACACGATCTCGCAGATCGGCCACACCGAGGAGTGCCCCCGGGCCCCTCGCGGAATCGTCCTCGACCGCGTGTACATGCACGACTTCACGAATTCGAATCCCAGCAAGCACATGGAGTGCCTCACGGTCCAGGCGGCGAGCGACTTCGTCATCAGGCGCAGCCGTTTCCATCACTGCGAGGACTTCAACATCCTCTTCAAGCACCGTTCACCGGTGCTCGAGACGACCAACACCACGATCGAGAACACGTGGTTCGACACGCCCTGGCCGGACGGGACGAGCGCGATCCAGTTCTCGGAGCCGGACGGCGGCGGAACCTTCAAGAACGTCCTGATCCGGAACAACTCGTTCGCGGGGAGCCTGACGCTCAAGCCCGACATCGACTACCCGAATCTCGCGGTGGTTGCGAACGCGGGCTCGAAGTACGGCGGCCCGTGTGACCGGGGCATCGCGTCCTACAACGTCTGGCGCACGGGAGGCTGCGGCGGGACCGACCGCCGCGCGGACCCGAAGTTCGTGAACGAGCGCGGGTTCGACTTCCACCTCGCCCGCGGCTCGCCGGCGATCAACCGCGGACACCCGAAGAGCTTCCCGCGAGTCGACATCGACGGGCAGCGCCGCCCGGTCGGCGGTCGTTCCGACGCGGGCGCCGACGAGACTTCTCGACGCTGAAACTGAACGTTCGGACTGCGCGCTTCGGCCTTCGCTCCAGTTGAATTCGGACATGGGCTCGCCCGACATCTCGGTCCTTCTGCTCAGCTGGAACACGCGGGATCTCACCCTCGAGACTCTCGACTCGCTGCCGAAGAGCATCGACGACGGCACGACCTACGAGGCGATCGTCGTCGACAACGCGTCACGTGACGGGTCCGCCGAGGCGCTGGCCGTCCGTGACGACATCACGTTGATCGCGAATCCGGAGAACCGGGGCTATGCGGAGGCCGTAAACCAGGCGTACGAACGGGCTCGGGGCGAATTCGTGCTGCTCCTCAACTCCGACGTCGAATTCCGGCCGGGAAGTCTGAGCGTGCTGGTCCGGTTCCTCCGCGAGCATCCCGAGGTCGCCGGCGTCGGCCCGCTCTACCTGAACCCCGACGGCACGGAGCAGCAGCACCACTATCGGTTCCCGACTTTCGGCGCGACCATCGGGAACATGAGCCGGCTGCTCGCTCGCCTCCCCGTGTTCGCCCGGCGGGTCCGGGAGTACCGGATGCTGGACGACGACTTCACGGAGCCTCGGCCGGTGGAGCAGCCGTCGGCGAGCTGCCTGCTCATCCGGCGCTCGGCGCTCCCCGACGACAAGCTGATGGACGAGCAGTTCCCCATCTACTTCAACGACGTCGCGCTGGCGTACTCGCTCGCCTCCCGCGGCCACGAGCTGTGGATGACGCCGGAATCAGTCGTCGTGCACGAGCACGGAGCGTCGACCAGGCAGATGGGCGGCGCGCTCGCCCGACAGCACATCGGGGCGCACATCCGCTACCTGCGCCTGACTGAGCCCCGCTACAAGGTCGAAGTCTTCCGGAGCCTCGTCCTCGTCCAGAAGCTCGCTCTCCTCGGCCTCCGCAGGCCCGGGGCAGTTCCGTTCCGCGACCTCGTCAAGGCGCTGCAAGGGGATCCCGGCGGGGTCCCTCAGGCGCCGAGGCGTGACTGACGGCGGGTCGAGCCCGATCGCAACGGCCCTGATACTCGCCTACTACTTCCCGCCGCAAGGGGGAGCCGGTGTCCAGCGCACACTGAAGTTCGTCCAGTACCTCCCGACGTTCGGGCACGAGCCGGTCGTCGTCACCGGCCCCGAAGCCGCCGGTGCCGAATGGGCACCACCGGACGAGTCGCTTGCGGCGGTCGTTCCGGAGGGAACGCGGGTCTACCGGGCCGCAGGCCCCGAGCCGGCCCGCAGGCGAGGCTGGCGCGGACGGGCGACGCGATGGCTTCGACTTCGGCCGCCCTTCGCTCGCTGGTGGGCAGACGCCGCCGTCGAAGCCGGGAGAGCCGCCGCCGCAGAGGTCGACGTCGACCTCATCTATGCGTCGATGTCTCCCTTCGAGACGGCCGACGCGGCAGCGCGGCTCGCTCGGGAGCTCGGGAAGCCGTGGATCGCCGACCTCCGTGATCCCTGGGCGCTCGACGACTGGCTCGTCTACCCGACTCGCGCTCATCGCGGGCTCGAGCTGCGCCGGATGCGAGCCGCGCTCGCGTCTGCCGACACGGTCGTGATGAACACGCCCGAGGCGACTGAGCAGGTTCGGCGGCACATCCCCGAGCTCGCCGGGAAACCCGTCGTCACCATTCCGAACGGCTTCGACGAGGCGGATTTCGGGGGAGCGTTCGTCCCGCCGACGGGCGACGCCTTCCGGATCGTGCACGCAGGCTTCGTCCACGTCCGCGCCGACTCGCACGCCAGGCTCGCGCGGGAGCTCTTGGGCGGAGCGGTGAAGGGGCTGGACGCAGGAACCAGGTCGCACGTCTACCTGCTCCAGGCCGTCCGCGAACTGCTTGCCAGGCGCCCCGATCTCGAGGGCCGCATCGAGGTCCACCTCGCGGGGATCCTCTCCGATGCCGATCGTTCGGTGCCGGGGTTCGAGCTGGTCACGGCGCATGGCTACCTGCCGCACGACGCGACGGTCGAGCTCCTTCGCTCGGCCGACCTCCTCTTTCTCCCCATGCACGACCTCCCTGAGGGCAGGCGCGCCCGGATCGTGCCCGGGAAGACGTACGAGTACCTCGCGGCCCGGCGCCCGATCCTCGCCGCGGTGCCGGACGGGGACGTCCGCGACCTCATGGGCGAGGCGGGAAACGCGTTCGTCGTTCGCCCGAAGGACGTCGAGGGCATGGCACGGGTCATCGAGCAACAGGCCGACCGGGTCTTTGCCGGCGCCGCCGTCGCGGAGCCGAACGAGGAGTTTCTCCGCCGCTACGAGCGTCGCGAGCTCACGCGCCGGCTCGCGGAGGTCTTCGACTCTCTGACGGGCTAGAAGTAGTCGCCGATCGCCGCGACGACCGCGTCGACCTGCGCCTCGGTCATCCCGGGGAACATCGGCAGCGACAGCACCTCCGAGGCGAGTGCCTCCGCGATCGGGAACTCGCCCCGCTTGTGACCGAGCCACGCATAGGCGGGCGAGAGGTGCACGGGGTCGGGGTAGTGCCGCCCGGTGCCGATGCTGCGCTCGCGGAGGAAGCCGGCGAGGCGGTCGGGATCGGCGGTGCGGACGGCGAAGATGTGCCAGACCGGCTCGCTTCCTTCCGGGACCGGCGGCAGGCGGAGATCACCGATGCCCGCGAGGCGCTCCGCGTACGCGGCGGCGACCGCGCGCCGCTCGCCGTTCCACCGGTCGAGCAGCGGGAGCTTGCGGAGCAGGACGATCGCCTGGATCGTGTCCAGCCGCGCCGTCCAGCCTTCGAGCTCGTGGAGGTACTTCTGGGTCTGGCCGTGCTCCCTGAGCGCGCGGACGACGTCGGCGAGCTTCTCGTCGTCGGTGACGAGGGCGCCGGCGTCGCCGAACGCGCCGAGGTTCTTGCCGGGATAGAAGCTGAATGCGGAAGCGGCTCCGGCCGTTCCCGCGGCGATGCCGTCGCGACTCGCGCCGTGCGCCTGGCAGGCGTCCTCGATGATCGTGAGGCCCCGGCGCTCGGCGAGCTCCCCGAGGGCATGCATGTCGGCAAGCTGCCCGTAGAGGTGCGTCGGCATCAGGTAGCGCGTGCGCTCGGTGAGCGCATCCTCGACGGCGGCCGCGTCGATGTTGTAGTCGCTCTCGGCCGCATCGACGACGACCGGCTTGCCGCCCGCCTGCGTGACGGCCTCGAGCGTGGCCACGAAGGTGTTGGCGGCGACGACGACCTCGTCGCCGGGCTCGATTCCCGCGCCGGCTAGGCCCAGGCGAAGCGCGTCGAGCCCGCTGGCGAGGCCGACAGCGTGCGCCGTTCCGCAATACGCCGCGAAGGCGGCCTCGAACTTCCGCACCTGGGGGCCGTTCGTAAAAGCGCTGGAATCGACGAGGTTTGCGATCTCCTCGACGATTTCCGCTTTCAAATCACGGTGAAGCAGCCCTAGATCCAGGAAAGGGACGGTTGGCGAAGCGTTGACGAGAGCTCGGTCGGCCACTGCGTCTGAGAGTACAGGGGCCGAAAGAGCGAGAAACTAGACCTCCAGGGAGTTGTGGGTCGGGACCGGACTTCGGACAATGGCGCGGTGGTCCGTAAGGGGTTCCTCCGGCTAAGGCTTCCCGCGATCTTGATCGCGGTCGTGTCGTGCGCCGTCGTCCTCGCAAGCGAGGCAGCGGCCGCAGACAACAAGCGCCCGACCACTCCCAGCACCCTGAAGAAGGATGGGGCGACCGAGACGACGGTCACGCTCTCGTGGCGCGGGTCGAGCGACAACGTCGGCGTGAAGGGCTACCGGGTCTATCGCAACGGCACGTACGTCGGAGGGACGACGGGCACGCTTGCTTTCGTGATGACGGGGCTGCACTGCAACACGACGTACATCGTCATGGTCAGCGCGTACGACGCGGCCGGCAACCGCTCGCTGCCGAATGCGATCTTCGCGAGGACGGCCGCCTGCGGCTCAGACGAGCCTCCGTGCCCGACGCCGTCGACGGTGTTCAGCCTTCTGCTCGAGCACAAGATCACGTACGGATGCACGTGGCCCGGCGCGATCTTCGCGAAGCAGGCGGTTCAGTCCGTCCGCATCATGCTCGCCGGCCGCAACATCAAGTTGGAGACCTGGCGCGGCAAGAAGTGGATGGCCGTGGCGCTGAGCGAGCTCGACGCAGCCGCGAACATGCCGGGCGCCTGGAATGCGCAGGGCGCACTCAACGTGAACTCGGCAGGCCTCGCGGCGCAGTACAAGATCGGGCGCGTGATCCGCGTCCTGCAGTGGAACAATCCCGAGCTCTACGAGGTCTCGAAGTCCGAGAAGTGGGCCCTCACCGCGATCTCCTGGTACATCTCCGCGAGCTCGTACAACACGAAGTTCACCGCGGTCGGCGGGAGCAGCCCGATGATGGTGGGGGCGCTCCGGGACCTGAAGCGCGCCGACGCCGACTTCTTCTCGCTCGTCTGCTACCGCGCATGGGGCCGCTACCGCCAGGTGTGGCAGCGCGTCAACGGGCTCTAAGCGCCCTTCTCGCCACCCCTGTTTCAAACCTCGCCGCTCGGCTAGGTCGAACCTCGACTTACGCCCATTACCTCGCTTTCCTCCACAGGAGATAACTCAATGGTGGGCCGGGGGGCTTCATTGACGTTGCGTCGGGCGCTGATCGCGCTCGTACTCGCCTTGGCCGTGGTCGGGCCGGCCGCCACGGCGACGGCCGCCACGCTCCAGCCGAGCTTCCAGGAGACGACGGTCTTCTCCGGCCTCACGAACCCCACGACGATGCGCTTCGCCTCCGACGGCCGCGTTTTCGTCGCCGAGAAGAGCGGCCGGATCAGGACGTACGACAGCCTCAACGACGGCACGGCCACGACCACGGTCGACCTGAGCACGAACACCTACAACTTCTGGGACCGCGGGATGCTCGGGATGGCGATCGACCCGAACTACCCGTCGGAGCCCTACCTGTACGTCCTCTACGCCTACGACGCCGACATCGGTGGGATCGCGCCGAAGTGGGGGACACCCGGCGTTCTCTCAGATCCCTGCCCGCCCACCTTCGGCGCGACCGCTGACGGGTGCGTGATGAGCGGCCGGCTCTCCCGGATCCCGCTCGGCTCGAACGGCGTGGCCAACGGGCCGGAGCAGGTGCTGATCGAGGACTGGTGCCAGCAGTACCCGAGTCACTCGATCGGGCAGCTCGCCTTCGGCTCGGACGGCGCCCTCTACGTCAGCGGCGGCGACGGCGCGAGCTTCAACTTCACCGATTACGGGCAGGACGGCAATCCCGTCAATCCCTGCGGCGACCCACCTGGTCCGCCCGGGACGAACCTGACGCCGCCGACCGCCGAAGGGGGCGCGCTCCGAAGCCAGGACCTGCGAACGATGTCCGATCCGGTCGCGCTCGGCGGCAGCGTGCTGCGCATCGACAAGAACACCGGCGCGGCCTTCCCGGGCAACCCGCTCGGCTTCAGCTCCGACGCCAACGCGCGGCGCATCGTCGCCCACGGGCTCCGGAACCCCTTCCGGCTGACGGTTCGCCCGGGCACGAACGACGTCTGGGTCGGGGATGTCGGCTGGAACAACTGGGAGGAGATCAACCGTCTCGGCCCGGTCGCCGACCTCACCGTCGACAACTTCGGCTGGCCCTGTTACGAGGGAACGGGCCGACAGAGCGGCTACGACGCCGCGAACCTCAACATCTGCGAGAACCTCTACGCGGCCGGCCCGACCGCCCACCGGCAGCCGCATTACACGTACAGCCACAGCGCGCAGGTGGTCAACGGCGAGAGCTGCCCGACCGGCGGCTCGTCGATCTCGGGCCTGACCTTCTACGACGGCGGCAACTACCCGGCGTCCTACCTCGGAGCCCTGTTCTTCGCCGACTACTCGCGGGACTGCATCTGGGCGATGCTCCCGGGCGCGAGCGGCCTTCCGGACGCGAACAACCGCCAGACGTTCGTCGCCGCGGCGTCGAACCCGGTCGATCTTCAAACCGGGCCCAACGGCGACGTCTTCTACGCGGACTTCGACGGCGGGACGATCAAGCGCATCCGCTTCCTCGGCTCGAACAACGCGCCGGTTGCACACGCGAGCGCCACCCCGACCGGAGGCCCGGTGCCCCTGGTGGTGAACTTCAGCGGCGCCGCATCGAGCGACGCTGACGGCCAGCCGCTCACCTACACCTGGGATCTCAACGGTGACGGCACGTACGGCGACGCCACGGGGGTCGCGCCGTCGTTCACCTACAACGTGTCCGGCTCGTACACGGTCCGCCTGCGGGTCACGGACAGCCTGGGCGCCTCCGACACCGACCAGCTCACCATCAACGCGAATGCCAGCACGCCGCCGACGGCCACGATTCTCTCGCCGGGAACGTCCTTCAACTGGAAGGTCGGCGACAACGTCAACTTCAGCGGCATGGCGACGGATGCAGAGGACGGCACATTGCCCGGGACGGCCCTGTCGTGGTCGCTAATCCTCCACCACTGCCCCTCCACCTGCCATACACATCCGATTCAGGACTTCGTGAACACGGCGAACGGCTCGTTCCTCGCCCCCGACCACGATTACCCGTCCTATCTCGAGCTCAAGTTGACGGCCACCGACACGAGCGGCGTGACGGACACGGAGAGCGTTCTTCTCCAGCCCCAGACCGTGAACCTGACGTTCGAGACCGCACCGCAGGGACTCCAGGTTGCGGTGGGTGGGACGCAAGGCCCGACCCCGCTGACTCGAACCGTCATCGTCGGCTCGGCGAACTCGGCGAGCGCGATCTCCCCTCAGGCCTCGATCTCGCGGACGTATGCGTTCGGGTCGTGGTCGGACGGCGGCGCCCAGACCCACACGATCACCGCGCCGGCGACAGGCACCACCTACACCGCGACCTACGTCGACACAGGGCCGGCCCCGCCCGAGGGGCTGGTGGCCGCCTACGGATTCGAGGAAGGCAACGGGCCGACGGCCGCGGACGCTTCTGCCCACACCCACACGGGGACGCTCGAGGGCGGCACCAGTTGGACGCCGGCGGGCAAGTACGGCGGGGCGCTCTTCTTCGACGGTGTGAACGACGCGGTCCGGATCGACGACGCCGACACGCTGGACCTCACGAACGGGATGACGCTCTCGGCCTGGGTGAAGCCGCAGTCGCTCGTCAACTGGCGCACCGTGATGCTGAAGGAGAACGGCACCACGCACTCCTACGCGCTCTACGCGAACACCAACACCAACGTCCCGGTTACCGAGGCGAACATCGGCGGCGCCCTTCGCCGCGCGTCCGGCGGTGGGCAGATCCCGGTGGACGCCTGGACGCACCTCGCGGCGACGTATGACGGGGCGGTGCTGAAGATCTTCATGAACGGGGCCGAGGTCGGCTCGACGGCTCGTGCCGGAGGAATCGCGACCTCCACCGGGCCGCTCCGGATCGGCGGGAACTCGATCTGGCCCGAGTGGTTCCACGGGACGATCGACGACGTCCGCGTCTACCAGCGCGCGCTGACGCTCACGGAGATCCAGGCGGACATGAACTCGCCCACGATCCCGCCGCCGCCGGGCGACACCGAGCCGCCTTCAGCTCCGACCAATGTGACGGCGACTGGCTCGTTCGGCCAGGTCCAGCTGGGCTGGACTGCCGCGACCGACAACGTGGGCGTCACCCGCTACAACGTCCACCGCAGCACGATCGCAAGCTTCCTGCCCAACCTCGAGAACCGCGTCGCGCAGGTCACGGGCAGCACGAGCTACCTCGACTCGCCGCTTGCGCCGGGCGTCTACTTCTACAAGGTCGTCGCCGAGGACGGCGCGGGCCTTCTGGGTCCCCCGTCCAACGTTGCAAGCGGGACCGTCCCGGCCGACACACAGGCGCCGACCGCCCCTGCGAGCCTGGCTGCCTCAGTGCAGCCTGGGAACAACGTCGCGCTCACCTGGCTGGCCTCGACCGACAACGTCGGGGTGACGAGGTACAACGTCCACCGCTCGACGACACCAGGATTCACGCCCGGGGTAGCAAACCGGATCGCCCAGCCGACCGGGCCGAGCTACACCGACCCGGCGCTCAACCCGGGCACCTACTACTACGCGGTCACCGCGCAGGACGCGGCGAACAACGTCAGCGCCTCGTCCAACGAGACGTCGGCGACCATCGCCACGCCACCGCCGCCCCCGCCTCCGCCGCCCTCGCTCGTCGCCGCGTACTCCTTCGACGAGGGCCTCGGCGGCAGCGTGAACGATCTGAGCGGGAACCTGAACAACGGGTCGATCTCGGGCGCCACCTGGACCGCGGGTCGCTTCGGCCAGGGGCTGAGCTTCGACGGGGTCAACGACCGCGTCGTCGTCCCCGACTCGAACTCGCTCGATCTGACGACCGGGATGACGATGGAGGCGTGGGTTCGCCCCACGGCGCTGGGGACGGCATGGAAGTCGGTGCTGTTCAAGCACCGCAACGGCAACCTCACGAACATGATGTACGTCCTCTACGGGAACCGGAACACGAGCGTCCCGAACGCCGAGATCACGAACGGCACGGCTGTCCGGGCGGCGAATGGGACCGCCCAGCTCGCCCTGAACTCCTGGTCACACCTGGCCGCGACCTACGACGGAGCCACGCTGCGCCTGTTCGTGAACGGCGCCCAGGTCGGCTCGCTGGCGACCGCCGGACAGATCGCGGTCTCGACCGGCGAGCTCTGGATCGGCGGCAACGCGATCTGGCCGGAGTGGTTCTCCGGTCTCATCGACGAGGTGCGGATCTACAACCGCGCGCTCAGCGCCGCGGAGATCACCACCGACATGAACACGAGCGTCGGCATCCCGGATACCGAGCCTCCCACCGCGCCGTCCAACTTCGTCAAGACCGGGTCGACCGCCACCTCGATCTCGACTTCGTGGACAGCTTCCACGGACAATGTCGGGGTCGCCGGTTACAGGCTCTTCCGCGGTGCCGTCGAGGTCGCGACGACCACGAGCACGAGCTACACGTTCGGCTCGCTCACCTGCGGCTCGGCCCAGAACCTCGGCGTGGAGGCCTTCGACGCTTCGAATCGAGTGTCCACACGAACGACGCTGTCCGCGTCCACCTCGGATTGCGACACCACCAAGCCCGTCGTCTCCGTCACGGCGCCGGCGCCGAGCGCGACCGTCTCGGGCTCCGACGTGACGGTCTCCGCGTCCGCGACCGACAACGACGCGGTCGCCGGCGTCCAGTTCCTCCTCGACGGGCAGCTGCTCGGCGTGGAGGACACGACCGCGCCGTACTCGATCACGTGGAACACCTTCCCGGTCGCCAACGGCCCCCACTCGCTCACCGCACGCGCCAGGGATGCGTCCAACAACCTCGAGACCTCGGCTCCTGTGGCGATCACGGTCTCGAACACGGGCCCGCCGCCTTCCCCGGGCCTCGTCGCTGCGTACTCCTTCGACGAGGGCCAGGGCAACGTCGTGAACGACCTGAGCGGCAGCACCAACCACGGAGCGCTGAACGGGCCCACCTGGGTGCCCGGCCGCTTCGGCCAGGGCCTGAGCTTCGACGGGGTCAACGACCGCGTGGCGATCCCCGACTCGAGCTCGCTCGATCTGACGAGCGGCATGACGCTCGAGGCCTGGGTGAAGCCGACGGCGCTCGGAACTGCCTGGAAGACGGTGATGTTCAAGCACCGGGACGGCAACGCGACGAACATGGAGTACGTCCTCTACGGCAACCGGAACACGAGCGTCCCCAACGGGGAAATCACGGTCGGCACTGCGGTGAAGGCCGCGAACGGGACGACGCAGCTGGCGCTCAACGCCTGGTCTCACCTCGCCGCGACGTACGACGGCGCGACGCTGCGCCTCTTCGTCAACGGCTCGCAGGTCGGCTCGCTGGCGACGACAGGCAACATCGCGGTCTCGAACGGGGAGCTCTGGATCGGCGGCAACAACGTCTGGGCGGAGTGGTTCTCGGGCCTGATCGACGAGGTGCGCGTCTACAACCGCGCGCTCAGCGCCGCGGAGATCACCACCGACATGAACACGAGCGTCGGCATCCCGGACACCCAGCCTCCGACCGCTCCCACGAATCTGCTGAAGACGGGCTCGTCTGCGACGTCGATCTCGGTCTCTTGGACTGCCTCGACCGACAACGTCGGCGTGGCGGGCTACCGGATCTTCCGCGGCGCGACCGAGGTCGGGACGACGACGAACACGAACTTCACGCTCGGGTCTCTCGCGTGCGGGACGGCCGCCGACATCTCGGTCGAGGCGTACGACTTCTCGAACCTGCCGTCGACCCGCGCCACGATCAACGCGTCGACGTCCGACTGCGACACGACCCTGCCGACGGTCTCGGTCACCGATCCCACAGCGGGAGCGACGATCTCCGGAAGCACCGTGAACGTGGCGGCGACCGCGAGTGACAACGACGCGATCGCCGGCGTCCAGTTCCTGCTCGACGGGTCGCCGCTCGGCGCGGAGGACACGAGCGCGCCCTACTCGACGACCTGGAACAGCTGGAACACCGCGAACGGGCCGCACACGCTGACGGCGCGCGCCCGCGACGCCTCGAGCAACCTCAATACCTCGGCCGGCGTCGCCGTGACCGTGTCGAACACGGGCTCGCCCCCGTCGCCCGGGCTCGTCGCCTCCTACGGGTTCGACGAGGGCGCGGGCACGAGCGCCGGGGACTCGACCGGCAACGGAAACAACGGCGCGTTGAACGGGCCGAGCTGGACGATCGGCCGCTTCGGCCAGGCGCTCAGCTTCGACGGCGTCAACGACCGCGTGGCGATTCCGGACTCGAACACGCTCGATCTGACCACCGGCATGACGCTCGAGGCCTGGGTCAAGCCTGCTGCACTGGGGACTGCGTGGAAGACCGTGCTCTTCAAGCACCGGAACTCCAACGCCACGAACATGATGTACGTCCTTTACGGGAACCGGAACACGAATGTCCCGAACACCGAGGTGACGGTCGGCACCAGCGTCAAGGTCGTGAACGGGCCGACCGGCTCGGGGCTTCCGCTCAACGTCTGGAGCCATCTCGCAGCGACGTTCGACAACGCCACGCTGCGGCTGTACGTCAACGGAACGCAGATCGCCTCGCTGGCAACAGCAGGGCCGATCGCGACGTCGACCGGGGATCTGTGGGTCGGCGGGAACAACATCTGGAACGAGTTCTTCAACGGCGTGATCGACGAGGTTCGGATCTACAACCGAGCGCTCACCCAGGCCGACATCCAGGGCGACATGAACCGCGGCGCAGCACCGGACAGCGATCCGCCCGCAATCGTCTCGCTGACGCCGGCGGATGCCGCTACGGGCGTCGGAGTGGGGAACCCGCTCTCGGCGACGTTCGACGAGGCGATGGATCCCGCGACCGTCACGAGCACGACCTTCCAGCTGCGGACGTCCGGCGGCACCCTCGTGCCGGCAGCTGTCGGCTATGACGCGCTGACCGGGCGGGCGACGCTGACGCCGAGCTCTCCGCTCGCGTTCGACTCCAGCTACACCGCGACCGTCAAGGGCGGCGCGAGTGGGGTCAAGGATCTCGCCGGGAATCCGCTCGCCGCCGACCGGAACTGGTCGTTCCTGACCGCGCCGCCGCCGCCGCCGATCGCGGTCGTCTCGTCCAGCGGCAACAAGTTCGGCTCGTACGCGATCGAGATGCTCAAGGCCGAGGGCTTGAATGCGGTCGACGGCATGGACGTCTCCACACTGAGCGCTGCGACGCTCGCCGGGCGCGACGTCGTCGTCCTCGGGGAGACCGCGCTCACCGCGGCGCAGGTCACGACCTTGACGAACTGGGTCAACGGGGGCGGAAACCTGGTCGCCTTCCGCCCGGACAAGCAGCTGGCGGGCCTCCTCGGCCTGACCGACCAGGCGGCGACGCGCTCCGAGGCCTACATGAGGATCGACACGACGCCTGGGGCCCCGGGCGCCGGACTCACCACCGTGAGCATGCAGTACCACGGGACCGCCGACCGTTATGCGCTCAACGGCGCGACACAGGTCGCCGCGCTCTACAGCGACGCCTCGACGGCGACGTCCAACCCGGCCGCGACCCTCCGCAGCGTCGGTTCGAGTGGCGGACAGGCTGCAGCGTTCACGTACGACCTCGCGCGGTCGATCGTCTACACGCGCCAGGGCAATCCGGCCTGGGAGGGGCAAAACAGTGAACTGCCGGTCAAAGTGCGGCGTCCACGCGCGCGTCCTCGGCCTTGAAACGGATATCGTGCTCGATCTCGCTCCAGGCATGGGCAAAAACGGTACGGAATCTGGCATTCGAAAAAGTAGCTGCCGTTGGGCTGGACGTCTGGGTTGAAGAGCTGCTGGTACTCCTTGACCGCCTCATTCTGGATGGTCCGCAGATCAGGTGCCGGCTGGAATAGCCGTAGGTGCCGGACTCGATGGAACCGATGTCCTTCTCGCGGTCCCCGCGGCAGTCGAAAAGCTGGCGCTGGCGTTTGATCAGGTTGGCCACCACCGCATTCTCGGCCGGAAACTTCGTGATGACACGGATGCCCACCATGTCATTGAGCGTCCAGAACGGGTCCGGGAACTTCAGGACCCGCGGCCCGCCGGGTTCCAGCGGCTCTTCCGTCCGGGAGATCTTTTCCCTGAAGGACTCCACCGTCTTGGTGCGGCCGGTGACGAACAACGGCCTCACCTCGCTGCCCTTGAGCATGCTCCGAAGCGTGAGCAGGACTTCCCGCGTGACCAGCTTCAGGGCAGGCCGGACCCGCTCATAGAGCTCCACGTTTTCCTGCACGGACTCGCGCAGGCCTGCGTCCAGCCGTCCCAGTTGGTAGCCATGTTTCCAGCTTACGGGGGGCGTACGACAGCCAGGCGGGGTGACACTCGCAGGCCGGTCGGCAAGACGCGTCCGCAGAGCCGATAGACCGCGCCCTGCCCGCTTTGCACGCCCCGGCGGCCCAAGGTAGGCTCGGCACATGGCTGATCTGCGGCGTCGGACCCTGATCAGGTGCGGCCGCAGCGACGGTGACACTGGGGGCACTGTCCGCTTCCTGTTCGTCAGGCCCCGAAGGAGGACACAGTGAAGCGGCACAAGTACAGTACGGCGCTGACCCCAGCCAATGGGGTGAGCTCTTCCTGCCGGAGAGCCGCGGAACCCGGGGTGTGGTGGTGATCATCCACGGCGGGTACTGGCGCTCGCAGTACGGCGCCGAACTGGGCGAGCCGCTGGCCCGGGACCTTGCCACACGGCATGCCGGCCTGGAACCTGGAGTACCGCCGCGCCGGTAACGGCGGCGGCTGGCCGCACACCTTCGAGGACGTGCTGGCCGGAATCGACAAGCTCAGGGACATCGCCGGGACCACGGACTCGGCCTGGACAAGGTGGTTGCCCTGGGCCACTCTGCGGGCGGGCACCTCGCCGTCTGGGCGGCCGGCCGGACCAGGCTCGGTCAGCTCGGTGCGCCCGACGCGGACCGCCAGCTGCAGCGGAAAAGACGACGACGGCGCGGTGCAGCTCACCGGGGTGGTCAGCCAGGCGGGCCTGCTCAACCTGGCCGCCGCCGAGAAAACTCAACCTCAGCAACGGCGCCGTCTGCAACCTGCTGGGCGGATCGTCGGGGAAGTACCCGAAGCGGCACAAATTCGCCGATCCCATGAGCGCTGTCCCGCTGCGGGTCCCCGTTTATGCTGTCCACGGCAGCGACGATGACGATGTTCCCGCCAGCCAGTCCGAGTCCTACGCCGGCGCGGCCAAGGCCGCGGGCGGCCCGTCCAGCTGCTGAAGGTGCCAGGCGACCATTTCTCGCTGATTGACCCCAAGGCACCTGCGTACCGGAAGTGCCGGGAATTGCTCCAGGAGCTCCTGGGCTGAACCGGCGTTCCCCTAGACTGGACGAAGGTGCGCCGGGAAGTCTGGTCGGCATAGTTTGTCGACCCAATTTTAGGACTCCCATGAGCCAAGCACCGCCCACGCCCGACGCAACGCCGCGCTTCACCGTCCTCGGGTACGGCAGCTACGCGGAATCACTGCGCATCGGCGAAATCCTGCGCAAGGAAACGGTGGGCGGCGCGCTGCTGGTCGCCGCTGCCGTCATCGCCCTGATCTGGGCGAACTCGCCGGTCTCCGACAGCTACTTCGCCCTGCGGGACTTCCGGATCGGCTACGAGCCCTGGCACCTCGAACTCAGCCTGGGCGCCTGGGCCGCCGATGGGCTGCTGGCCATCTTCTTCTTCCTGGTGGGCCTCGAACTCAAGCGGGAATTCGTGGCGGGCGACCTCCGCCAGCTGAACAAATCAATCGTGCCCGTGGCGGCCGCAGCCGGCGGCGTGCTTGTCCCGGCCCTGATCTATGCCGCAGTGAACATATACAGCCCGGAAACCCTGCGCGGGTGGGCCATCCCACCGCAACAGACATCGCGTTCGCCGTCGCGGTGCTGGCAATCATCGGCTCGCAT
>CAVWHA010000005.1:0-80462 GCA_963754715.1 uncultured Actinomycetes bacterium
CGATCAGGAGCTTGGGCTCGCAGGCCAGCGCCATCGCGATCATCGCGCGCTGGCGCATCCCGCCCGAGAACTGGTGCGGGTAGTCCTTGAGCCGGGACTTCGCGCTCGGGATCCCGACGCTGTCGAGCAGCTCGACGGCGCGCTTCTCGGCCTCGTCCTTGTCCATGTCGAAGTGCGTCTCGAGCGGCTCGCGGAGCTGCCGGCCGATCGTCAGGACCGGGTTCAGGCTCGTCATCGGGTCCTGGAAGATCATCGCGATCTCCTTGCCGCGGATCGTCCGCAGCTCGTCGTCGGAGAGCTGGAGCAGGTCGCGGCCGTCGAATCGCGCTGCCGGTGGTGGCCCGTCCGGCCCGCGGCAGGATCCCGAGCAGCGCGAGCGAGGTGACGCTCTTCCCGCAGCCGGACTCGCCGACGATCCCGAGCGTCTCGCCCGGCGCGATGTCGAACGAGATCCCGTTGACGGCGTAGATCGTCCCGCGCCCGGTCCAGAACTGGACGCGCAGGTCCTCGACGAGAGGAGCGGCTCTTTAGGCACGGCCGCGGAACCTCGGGTCCAGGGCCTCGCGGAGGCCGTCGCCGATCAGGTTGAAGCCGAGCACCGAGACGACGATCGCGGCGCCCGGGATCAGCGCGAGGTGCGGCGCGGACTGGAGGTAGCGCGTCGTGTCGGTCAGCATCGTCCCCCACTCCGGCGTCGAGGGATCCGGCGGGCCGAGGCCGAGGAACCCGAGCCCGGCGACGTCGATGATCGCCGTGGCGAGGGCGAGCGTCCCCTGCACGATCACCGGCGAGAGCGAGTTCGGGAGGATGTGCGACGCGAGGATCGTCCGGCGCGGGACTCCGACCGAGCGGGCGGCGAGCACGTAGTCGGACTCGCGCCCGCGAGGATCGATCCGCGTAAGAGCCGCGCGAAGATCGGGATCTGCGTGACCCCGACGGCGATCATGATCTGGATGATCCCCTGGCCGAGCGCGGCGACGATCCCGATCGCGAGCAGCAGGCCCGGGATCGAGAGCATGATGTCGGTGAGGCGCATGATCAGCGCGTCGACCAGCCGCCGAAGTAGCCGGCGATCGCGCCGAGGAGAGTCCGACCGAAAGCCCTACGGCGACGGAGACGATCCCGATCAGCAGCGAGTAGCGCGCGCCGTAGACGACCCGGGAGAAGACGTCGCGGCCCTGCTGGTCGAGGCCGAAGAGGTGGTCGAGCGACGGGCCCGGGCAGCACACCCCGCCGACCCGGTTGAGCGGCGGTCCTCGCTCTCGGCCCTTCCGGGGCGACGAACGGCGCGAAGATCGCCACGAAGAGGAAGATCGCGACGAG
Organism: uncultured Actinomycetes bacterium; assembly: GCA_963754715.1. GTDB lineage: Bacteria > Actinomycetota > Thermoleophilia > Gaiellales > Gaiellaceae > JACDAN01. Next base: position 1,324 of record CAVWHA010000005.1, read on the forward strand.
CGCGAAGCCGACGATCGCGCCCGGGTTGCGCCGGAGCCGGCGCCAGGCCTCGTTCCAGAGCCCGCTCGGCGCCTCGAGCTGGATCTCGCGGGCCTCGGCCTGGGCGACGCTCACGAGACCCGGATCCTCGGGTTGATGATCGCGTAGGAGACGTCCACGAGCAGGTTCACGAGCACGAAGACGAACGAGACGAAGAGGATCCCGCCCTGGAGGACCGGGAAGTCGCGCTGGCGGATCGCCTCGACGAGCCAGGTGCCCATGCCGGGAACGCGAAGATCGTCTCGGTCAGCACGGCGCCGGAGAGGAGCAGGCCGGTCTGAAGCCCGATGATCGTCGTGATCGGGAGCAGCGCGTTCCGGAAGATGTGACGGACGTCGACGATCCGCGGCGACAGACCCTTCGCGCGCGCGGTGCGCACGTAGTCCTCGTTCTGGACGTCGAGCACCGCCGCCCGCGTGATGCGGGCGATGACGGCGAGCGGGATCGAGCCGAGCGCGATCGCCGGGAGCATCAGGTGCTTGAGCACGTCCCAGAACGCCCCGATGTCACCCGCGATCAGCGCATCGAGCGTGTAGAAGTTGGTGGGGTGGTCGAGGTCGATGAGGACGGAGATCCGCCCGACCGTCGGTAAGAGCCCGAGCTTCACCGCGAAGACGTACTTGAGCAGGATCGCGAGGAAGAAGACCGGGATCGAGACTCCGATCAGCGACGCCAGGAGGCTCGCGTGGTCGATCCAGGTGCCGTAGCGCTTGGCGGCGACGAAGCCGAGCGGGATCCCGAGCAGGATCGCGAAGAGGAGCGCGGCCGTCGTCAGCTCGATCGTGGCCGGGAAGCGCTCCCTGAGCTCGTCGGTGACGGGGCGGCGCGTGCGGATCGTCGTGCCGAGGTCGCCCTTCGCGACCGTCTCCATGTAGCGCAGGTACTGGATGTAGACCGGCTTGTCGAGCCCGTACTGGCGCTCGATCTGCCTGATCGTCTCGGGCGTCGCCCGCTCGCCCAGGAGCGAAACCGCCGGGCTGGCCGGCAGGGCCCTGATCCAGATGAAGACGAGGAGCGAGAGCCCGATCAGGATCGGGACGAGCAGCAACAGCCGGCGGACGACGAAGCGGAGCATCGCCTACGTCGTCCGCCGGCCGGCTGTCAACCTGGTGCCTCTATTCCCCTCCCCCACCGATCGACACGGTGTTGAAGAGCTCGTTCGTGGTCGGGCTCGGCACGAAGCCCTCGATGTCGCTGCGGAAGGCGAGCGCCGGCTTCGTGTGCGCGTACGGGACTGCCGGCAGCTGCTCCATGATCAGCTGGTTCGCCTCCTTGTACATGTCGATCCGCTTCTGGCGGTCGGCCTCGATCTCGGCGTCGTCCAGCAGCTTGAACAGCTTGGGGTTCCTGAACCCGAACTGCGGGCTGAAGTCCTGGAAGAACGTCCCGATGAAGTTGTCCGCATCCGCGAAGTCGCCCGTCCACCCGATCAGGTGCAGGTGTCCGGCGTTCCCCTCGTCGACGCGGCCGAGATAGTCCGGATCCCACGGCGCCGTCTTGGGGACGACCTTGAAGCCGGACTTGTTCAGGCTGGCCGCGAAGGCCTCGAAGTTGTTCTTCGGATTCGGCATGTACGGCCGTGAGACGTCGCTCGGGTACCAGAACTCGATCTCGACGGGCAAGGTGAGACCGGCCTCCTGGAGGAGCGCCTTAGCCTTCTCCGGGTCGTACGGGTACTCGGTGACCGTGTCCGCGTAGCCCTCGACCTCCGGCGGCATCATCTGCTTGGCGACGACGCCGCGACCGCCGTAGAAGTTGTTCACGACGGCTTCGCGGTCGAGCCCGTAGGCGACGGCCTGCCGGACCTTGATGTTGTCCATCGGCTTCTTCGCCTGGTTGATCCCGACGTAGGCGACGTTGAACGCCGGCCGGTCGAGGATCTTCAGGTTGTCGGTGCCCTCGATCGTTCCGACGTCCTGCGGCTCGACGAGGTCATAGCCCTGGATCTCGTCGGCCTGGAGCGCCTGGAGGCGCGCCGCGTTGTCGGCGATCGGCCTGATGATCAGCTCGTCGAGCTTGGCCTTCTCGCCCCAGTAGTCCTCGAACCGCTTGAGGACGAGCCGGTCCTCGCGAGTCCAGGAGACGAACTCGAAGGGGCCGGTGCCGATCGGATGCTCGGTGCCGAACGTTCCGGACGGCTTGAAGCCGGTGTCCGGATCGAGCGAGCCTGCGTCCGCGTCGAACTCCTCCAGGGCCTTCGGGCTGGCGATCGAGAACGCCTGCTGCACGAGGGCTCCGAGGAGCGACGCCGACGGCCTGGTCAGCTGGATGACGGCCGTAGTGGCGTTCCTCGCCTCGCAGCTCTTGTAGAGCGGATCGGAGAGATCCTCGCTCTCGTTCTTGGCGAAGCCGCCGAAGAACGCGCTGTAGTAGTAGCTCGCGCTCGCGCTCTGGAGCGGACCCTTGAAGTTGTACCAACGGTCGAAGTTGAAGCAGACGGCCTCGGCGTTGAAGTCCGTTCCGTCGTGGAACGTCACGCCTTCCCGGAGCGAGAAGGTGTACGTCAGCGCGTCAGGGCTGACCTCCCACTCCGTGGCGAGACCGGGCTCGAGCTCGGTCGTCCCGGGCTTGAGATTGATCAGCGTCTCGAAGATCTGCGTGATGACGCGGATCGACTCGCCGTCCGAGACGAGCGCGCCGTCGATCACGACCGGATCTGATGCGCCGGCAAAGACGAGCGTCCCGCCGGTCTTACCGCCTTCGCCGCTCTTCTCGTCGTCGCCGCCGCAACCTGCCGCCACGACGAGCAACGCCATCGCCAGCAACAGCAAAATCCTCTTGGACACCCGACCACGCACCTAAGCCCTCCTGTCTCTCGCTCCAATGCCGAATTCCGGGCAAGTATAGGAACGGACGTCGCTGCACCTGTTTGGTTGGTGTCGCCTCGGGGGAGAGAAAGGGCGATGCGCCGCATACCCCTCCTGTTTGTCATCTACCTCGTGATCGGTGTTGTCGTCGCCTATTCGCAGAACTACTTCGACAACGTCGACAAGACGAAGCAGCTGCTCTCGGCGATCCTCGCCGTCGTCCTCTGGCCGCTCGTCCTCTTCGGCTACGACGTCAAGGTCACCTAAGCAGCACGGCCGCCGCAGCGCTTCATTGCACCGACTGGATCGTGGCTCTCTCGACGTAGAACCCGAAGCCGCGCGCGTTGTCTTCACGCGCCACCGGCTCCCGGGAGTACGGGCCGACGTTCGAGAAGTCGAACCGCAGGACCTGCTTTCCCAGCGAGTCGGACAGGATCAGCGACGCCGACTTCTCGTCCGACTGGCCGTTGTTTCCCTGCAGGACGAACGACTGGAAGAACGAATCGAAGGCGCTTGTCTTGGATGACTCGTTCAAACGGACCTCGAAGTCGCCGAGCTCGAGCTTCGCCGGCTCCTTCGCGGCCAGGCGCTGCTCGCCCACCTGATCCTGGACGAACCTCTGCTTGACATCCCAACCCTCGAACGAGCTCAGGCCAGCTGAGGCCGCGTCGCCGAGCTCGAACTTGAAGGTCCCCGCCACCGGGATCCCCTCTTTCGGGGCCTGAGCAGCCACAACGGGACCCGTCGAGCGCTGGATGTTCTCCGGCGCGAGGGTGACTTCGAACGTCACCGGCTTCGAGTCCCCGACCTTGAGGACGGGCACCTCGAATCCAGCCATGTACGTGTTCGGGAGGTTCAAGATCACACCCGACCCGTCCGCATTGCGGATGCTGAGGAGGACGTTCTTCTTCGGGTGGCTCAGGTCCAGCATCGCCTTGACCCAGTTGCGTAGGGGAGGACTCAACCCGGTCACCTGGAGCACGCATTCCTCGTGCGTGGCCGCACTGATGCTCTTCACGGCCTGGTTGTCGGGCCCGAGGTCATTTACCGCGACGTCGGCCTCGGTTGCGCATCCCGCGACCGACAGAGCGGGGCCGGCTTTCACACCATCGACCTCGATGCTCCAGGCGCCGGGGGACGAGCGTTCCGCGCTCAAGGCACCGGCGCGCCGCTCGTCACCGCCGTCCAGCACGAGCCAGAGGGCGGGTGGTACCGCGACGAGCACGAGAACCGCCGCTGCTATCCAAAGTGATCGCCGCATCGCCATCTCCTTGCCGGTTTGGCTCCCCCGGTGAGGGTGCGCCTTTTCTGCGTCCGAAGTCAAGACGTGCCGAAACACACAAATCTTCCCGTCGAACGCGATCGCGCCGCGATCACTTCAGGTTGCCGACGGGGCCTGCCGCCGAGATTGCTTCGGCTAAGACGTCAAGGTGACCTAGCCTCTCAAGAGACCGGCGACTCCCAGTCGTCCATCGCCACCGCGCCGCCGATCTTCAGCTCCACCTTCTGGAAGGAGAACTGCAGCTCCTGGGTCGCGAACCCGGCCCCGGCTGCGCCTGCGTCTTCAACCGACGCTGCAACGGCGTTCGTATAGACGTACGTCGCATAGGTCTTCATCGTGCCGTCGACAGGCCGCTGGAGCTCGACCGTGATGGTTCCGAGGGTCCCCTGGCCCACTTTCGTCAGCAGAGCGGGGCCCCAGCCGTCGACAGCACGCCGGAACATGGCCGGTTTGTGCTGGCGCTTGCCGGTCGCCTGTCCGGTCCCCAGGTCACGCGGGGAGGTCACGCCGGTGGCGAAGCCGACGATCGGCATCGAGCCGACCCCGATCGACGGCGCCGTGACCTGACCGATCACCTGGCCGGCAGGTGCAGTCGGCCGGGCAGCTTTCGGCAGCGCCGTCGTGAACGACTCGTAGGTCAGCTTGAGCTTCTCGGAGGTTCCGTCGTCCCAGTTCGCGAGACCTGCGTTGGTGAAGTTGTAGGTCATGTACGCGAGCCCACTCGCGTTCAGGAGCTCCAACTTCGCCGAGGTGAGGTTGTCGTTGGTGGTCAGCATGGAGAACAGCACCGGCGAGGTCGCATCGATCGGCTTGATCATCTGCAGCGGAGCGCGCCGCGCCCCACCGGTCGGAACGCCCGACGACATGGGCACGTCGAGGCCCCACGTGAAGCTCTGGACAGGGAACGTCACGACGCCGCTCTTCTGGCCCGTTGCCGTGAACCGGGCGACATCGGCTGCGCCCGCGGTCGGCTCCACCAGCGCAGCTGAGCGGCGATCGCCGCCGCCGTTGTCGAGGACGAGCCACAGAAGAGGTGCGGCGGCCACGAGGACGAGGGCGACTGCACCGATCAGGATTCCCTTCTTCATGCTGCTGTGACCTCCTCGGCGGATGGCAGGGACGACGCCCCATCTTGTCTCAGGACGGGCAAACCGCCTAGTTTCTTCCTGCAGCCGTGGACGACATCCTCAACAACCCCGGGTTCTACGTCAGCTATGCGGTCATCCAGGCCATCGTCGTCCTGCTGCTCATCCGGCTGCTCGACTTCTACGACCGGCAGCCGCTCGGCCTGCTGGCGGTCATGGCCGGGTGGGGCGCAACCGGAGCAGCGCTCATCGCTCTGGCGGGAAACCGCGCGGTGCGGGCGATGCTCTCGGAGGACGCCCGGGACGTTTTCGGCAACGCGATCGCACCGCCGCTCGTCGAGGAAGGAGCGAAGGGGCTTGCGCTGCTTGCGGCCGTCGGGCCGATCCGCTGGGCAGGGCGCCGTTTCGGCCTGACGATCTTCGAGGGGGTCACGAGCGGGATGGTCTACGGCGCCGCCGTGGGCCTCGGCTTCGCGTTTACCGAGGACGTCTTCTATTTCGTGAACGAGGCGCAGACGCAGGGCCTGGAGAACGGCCTCGACGTCTTCGTCCATCGGCGCGACTTCTTCGGCCCGGCGATGCTCCACCACCCGCTCTGGACGGCGGCGTTCGGGGCCGGTCTCGGAGCCGCAGCCTGGACGCCGAGCCGGGTGCGCAAGGTGCTCTATCCGCTGGCCGGCTTCTCGGCCGCAGTCCTGATGCACGCGATCAACAACGGGCTCGTCGAGGCCGTGCTCGACCCTGCAGCTACGGGCTGGCGCAGACGGCCGCCTGGACGCGAGGCCAGATCGTCGACCCGGCCGATGGAGGACATGGCCTCCACGCTCGTGACGCTGACGAACCTCCTCGACTTCTACGTCCTGGCGATGTTCATCGCTCGCCGTCGTCCTCTGGCTGCGGTACCAGCGGCGGATCATCCGGCGGAGCGAGCTCGGCGGACGAGATCGACGCCTCGGCACCCGCCGGTCGGATGCGCTCGAGCTCCTTCAGGAGCGGCCAGCTCGAGCGCTGGCGCCACCTCCGGCGGCTGCGACGGCGAGCTGCGTCCGGCTGGCGCTCCTGAAGTGGCGGACGCAGCGCTTCGGCGGCGACCAGGACCGGATCCAGCGGCTGCGGCGCGAGATCGCGACGCTCGCGACCTTCGACGTCGGCGCCGGAAATCTCCCGGAGCCGGCGACGCCCGCTGCTCGGCCGCGAGCGACGAGCTCGAGGCGGTGCAGGAGCTCTTCGGCCGCTCCGACGTCCGGCTGCGTCACGCTCACCGGCCCGGGCGGCACCGGCAAGACGCGGCTCGCGATCGAGGTCGCGCAGACGCGTTCGCGAGCGCTTCCCGAGCGGCGCGTACTTCGTCTCGCCTCGCGCCGATCCGCGACCGACGCTCGTCCCGGCGGCGATCGCGGAGGTTCTCGGCGTCCAGCTCGCGCGAGGGCGAGACGGCCGCTCGAGCCGCTGAAGGACTTCCTCCGCGACAAGCAGCTCCTGCTCGTCCTCGACAACCTCGAGCAGGTCGAGGCCGCCGGGCCGGCGATCGCCGAGCTGATCGCGGCCGCTCCCCGGCTCCGCGTGCTCGCGACGAGCCGCGACGTGCTCGGCGTTCCTCCCGAGCACGGGTTTCCGGTCGGGTCGCTGCTCGAGTCGAGCGCCGTCGACCTCTTCCGCGAGCGGGCCCAGGCGGTGGAACCGGACTTCAAGGTCACCGAGGAGAACGAGCAGACGATCCAGGAGATCTGCCGGCGGCTCGACGGACTGCCGCTCGCGATCGAGCTCACGTCCGCCCGGATCCGGCTGCTCTCGCTTCCGGAGATCCTCGCCCGCCTGGAGGAGCCGACCGAGGCGTCGCCGCTCCAGGAGACGATCTCGTGGAGCTACGAGCTGCTCGATCCCGACGAGCAGGCGCTGCTCGCGCAACTGTCGGTGTTCGTCGGAGGCGCGACGCTCCGCGCCGCGGAGTTCGTCTGCGGCGACGGCGTCGTGGACGTCGTCGGCCGGCGTCGGGTCGCTCGTCGAGAAGAGCCTGGTCCGGCGAGGCTGGGGCGTTGCCGGCGACGCGCGCATCGAGATGCTCGAGACGATCCGGGCGTTCGCGCGCGACCGCCTCGAGGAATCGGGAGACGCGGAGCGGATCGAGCGGCGCCTCGCCGAGCACTGCGTCGCCCTCGCCGAGCGGGCGGAGCCGCAGCTGACGAGCGCCGACCAGCCGTTCTGGCTCGGCCGGCTCTCGCGAGGAGAACCCGAACATCCGCGCGGCCTTGGCCTGGTCGGCCGAGCGCGGCGAGCTCGAGCCGGGCCTGCGGATCGCCGGCGCACTCGTCCGTTTCTGGAGCGCTCGCGGCTTGATGGCGGAAGGTCGGAGCTGGCTCGCCGGCGCACTGGGCGCCGCCGACGGCGACGTTCCTCCGGCAGTGCGGGCGAAGGCGCTGTTCGCCGCCGGCTATGCCGCTCTCGGCCTCGGAGACTTCGCCGACGCGCGGCAGCAGTTCGAGGCCTGCATGGCATTGGCGAGCGAGCTCGAGGACCGGGAGCTCCACGGCGCTGCTCTCGCGCAGCTCGCCTGGGTCGCGATGGCCGAGGGGCGAAACGACGAGGCGCGCACGCTTGCCGACGCCAGTTTGCGCCTGGCCCGGCCGGCCGGAGACCGCGTCACCGCCTCGGGCGCGCTCAACGTCCTCGGCGAGCTCGCGTGGCGGGACGGCAACGGCCAGGCGACGGAGATGTTCGAGGAGGGGCTGGCGCTCCGCCGCGAGCTCGGCGACGACCGCCTCGTCGCCAACTCACTGCTCCTGCTCGGCCGGGTGGAGCAGTCGGAGGAGCGGTTCGAGGAGGCGCTCGAGCTCGCGCGCGCCCTCGGCGACTCCTGGAGCACGTCGGTCGCGCTCGTCAACCTGGGACGAGCTCGCCGGGACGCCGACCTCCTCACCGAGGCTGTCCAGATCGCCCGAGACCGGGGCGACAAGCGTCTCGCCGCCGAGGCTCTCCAGGCATTGGCGGCCGCAGAGCTGGAAGCCGGAAACGCGGCGAGGGCCGCCCGTCTGCGCGGCGCCGCGCAAGGATTGCTCGAGGAGGTGGGAGCCGAGCTGTCGCCGCCGGAGCTCGAGCTCGACGCCGAGCTCCTGCCAAAGCTCGAGGAGGCGATCGGCAAGGACGAGGTCGAAAAAGAGTGGGCCGCCGGCCGCGAGAGCGGCGTGGCAGCTGCTCCTGAGTCCTAGTAACAGACTGTTACTAGAGCTCCGAGCTGGCTCCGGCGGAAGACGGGTTGCCGCCCGGTCGAATTACCGGGGCCTCAGTTCGCGGAGACCGCGGCGAGGTCGCGGAGCGCGGCCAGCCTGGCCAGCGCCTGCGCCTCGAGCTGACGCACCCGCTCGCGCGTCAGGTCCAGCTCGTGGCCGATCGCCTCGAGCGTCCACGGCTCGCCTTCGAACCCGAAACGGAGTTCGAGGATGCGCCGCTCGCGCTCGGGCAGTGCGTCCAGCGCGCGCCGGACTCCCTGCTTTCGCAGCGACTCCTCGGCCTCGTCGAACGGATCCGCGGCTTCGCGGTCTGCGAAGAGATCTCCGAGCTCGCCCTCGTCGTCCGCGCCGACCGTCTGGTTCAGCGAGACCGACGCGTGGGCAGCTCCGAGCGCCTCGTCGACGTGCTGCATCGGCAGCCCTGTCGCCTCGGCGAGCTCTTCCTTCGTCGCCTCGCGGCCCAGCTCGACCTCGAGCCGGCGCGCCGCCCGCGACAGCTTCTGCTGCCGCTCGACGACGTGGACCGGCACGCGGATCGTGCGGGCGTGATTCGCCACGGCGCGCTGCACCGACTGGCGGATCCACCAGGTCGCGTACGTCGAGAACTTGAAGCCTCGCCGCCAGTCGAACTTCTCGACCGCGCGGTTCAGCCCGAGCGTGCCCTCCTGGATCAGGTCCAGGAACGGGACGCCGAGCCCGCGGTAGCCCTTGGCGATGGAGACGACGAGCCGAAGGTTCGACTCGATCATGTGACGCTTGGCGATCAGGTCGCCGCGCTCGATGCGCTTGGCGAGCGCGATCTCCTCGGCCGCCGTCAGGAGCTTGTGGCGCCCGACGTCGGCCAGGAAGAGCTGGAGGCTGTCGGCCGATCCGACGACCGCGTCGAAATCGGGCTTCTTCGCCGCCTTCTTCTCGGCCTGTTCCGCCTTCTCGCTCTCCTCGGCGGCAGCGTCACGGATCTCGAGGCCGATGGCCTCGAGCTCGCGCGTGAGCTGCTCGACGTCCGCCTCGCCGAGATCGTGCTCGACGACGAACGCCTCGAGCTCGACCGGCTCGATGTGGCCGCGCTCCTCGCCCTGCTCGATGAACGGGCGAGCCTGCTCGCTTTCAAGTAGTTCCTGAAGCTGGTGTCTGTGTCAAAGCGGCTTCTACTTCCTTCCGACTGTCGCGGCAACCTACTTACTCTAAGAGTCCTGTCGGACCTCAAACTTTCTCACTATGTGCGGAAGTTCCTCGTTTTTCCAGGGCTACGGGGCCGGTCCCGGCCCCTCGATTCGTGAAACGCGGTGCTCTCTCTACGTATTCCGGGCGGGCGCGCTTTCGGTTCGCGGACGAAAGCGCGTGTACTCCTAATGTAGGGAGACGCAGCCGGTTTGAAAAGGTTTGCCTTCGACGTTTAACTGAAAATTTATTCGGCCGCGGCCGGCTGCTCTTCCCGCTTCTGCTCTGCCTCGCCCTGCGTCTCTTCGCCCTCGTCTCCCTCGGCCTGGCGCTTCCGGCTGACCGGGAAGTCGAACTCGACCTTCCCGTCCTCCTTGAGGATCAGGCGGGCACGGAAGGGCTTGCCGGCGCGGGACCGGAACCCTGAGAGAACCTCGCGCGTCCGACCGTCCGCGAGCAACTGGCGAGCGACCTCGGGAGTCAGCGTGCGGCCGGCGACGCGCTTCCAGATCACGAATCCGCAACCGGGCTCCTCGCGGCTCTTCCAGCTCGTGCAGCCGTAGGCGCGTGAGTTCTCCTTGATGATCTCGCCGGTCTCGGCACCGCACTTGCGGGCAGAGCCCGAGCTCGACCCGCTCGACCTTGATCTTCTCGTCGTCGAGGTTCGCGATCTGCTCGACCGTCGTCTTCGCGAAGCCGGCGATCCCGTCCATGAACTTCGCACGGTCGCCGTTGCCGTGCTCGATGTCCGAGAGCTGCTTCTCCCAGTCGCCGGTCAGCTCCGCCGAGGTGATCGGGTGCTCGTCGAGCATCGTGACCACGCTGAGGCCCTTCGGGGTCGGCTGCAGGTCCTTGCCGGCCCGCTCGATGTACTCGCGGCGGATCAGGGTCTCGATGATCTCGGCGCGCGTCGCCGGGGTGCCGAGGCCGCGCTCCTTCATCGCCTCGCGCAGCTCCTCGTCGTCGACGAGCTTGCCGGCGGTCTCCATCGCCGGAGAGCAGCGTCGCCTCGGTGTAGCGCGGCGGCGGCTTCGTCTCCTTCGCCTCGCTCACGGCCTCGACGCACTTGACCTCCTGGCCCTGCTCGAGCGGCGGGAGCTCGCCCTCGCCCTCGGCGTCCTCGTCCGTGCTTCGCCGTCGTCGGCCTCGAGCCCGTAGACGCCGCGCCAGCCGGCTCGAGCGTCACCTTGCCGCGGGTGCGGAAGCGCTCGTCCTCGACCTCGGTGACGATCGTCGTGCGGGCGAACCGCGCGGGCGGGTGGAAGACGGCCAGGAAGCGCTTCGCGACGAGGTCGAAGATCCGGCGCTCGTCCGGCGTGAAGATTGGAGACGTCGTGCGGGACGTCGGTCGGGATGATCGCGTGGTGGTCGTCGACCCGGGCGTCGTTGACGACGCGCTGCAACGGGAGCTGGTCGAGGCCGAGCACGTAGCGCGCGCCGGCCGCGTAGTCCGGGATCGGCTGCGAGCGTCTCGGCGGTCGACTTGAGCTGCGGGACGAGGTCGCCGGAGAGGTAGCGCGAGTTCGTCCGCGGATACGTGATCGCCTTCTTGCCCTCGTACAGGGACTGCGCGGCGCTCAGCGTCCGGCGGGCGGAGAACCCGAAGCGGCGGTTCGCGTCCCGCTGCAGCGAGGTGAGGTCGTAGAGGAGCGGCGCGCGCTCGGAGTGCTCCTTGCGCTCGACCGACTCGACCCGGCCCGTCTTGCCGGTGACCTTCTCGACGATCTCGTCGGCGCGCTTTCCGTCCTTCAGCCGCGTCTCGTCGTCCTCGAACCAGAGCCCCTGGTAGCGCGGGTCGAACGTCGCGTGGACGAGCCAGTAGGGCTCCGGCGTGAAGGCCTGGATCTCGCGCTCCCGCTTGACCATCATCGCGAGCGTCGGCGTCTGGACCCGGCCGAGCGAGACGACGCCGGCCGCCCCAGCCACGCGCGGACCGTGGCGGCGCGGGTCGCGTTCATCCCGACGAGCCAGTCGGCCTCGGAGCGCGAGCGGGCGGCGTCGCGGAGCGGCTCGACCTGGTCCGACGGACGCAGGCTCTCGAAGCCGTCGCGGATCGCCTGCTTCGTCATCGAGTTGATCCAGAGGCGGTCGACCGGCTTGTCGACCTCGGAGGTCTCGTAGATGTGCGTGAAGATCAGCTCGCCCTCGCGCCCGGCGTCGCAGGCGTTGATCACCCGGTCGACGTCCTTCCGCTTGAGCAGCTTGTGGATCAGGTTCAGCTGCGTCGCGGCCTTCTTGTCGCGCGGACTGGACCTTGAACTCGGTTGGGATGATCGGCAGGGTGTCGAGCTTCCACGACTTCCATTTAGGGTCGTAGTCCTCAGGATCGGAGAGCTCGAGGAGGTGCCCGACCGCGAACGAGACCACGTAGTCGTCGGACTCGTAGAAGTTCTTGTGCTCGTCGAACGAACCCGGCAGCGCACCGACGATGTCGCGCGCAACAGAGGGCTTTTCGGCGATGACCAGCGTCTTCATCGCGCCACACCGTAGCGAAGGGTGTCAACGCACCAGTGTCCCGGGCAGGGATACTCCCCGACCGTGAATTCGCGCATGTACCACTTCATCGGAGCCGTCTCCAACGGTCCGATCCGGCATTTGTTCCGGTTTCGCAGCAAAGGTGAGGAGCACCTTCCACGCGAGGGCGGGTTCGTCCTCTCTGCCAACCATCACTCCAACATCGACCCCTGGCCGCTCGGCCTCCCGCTCTGGCCCGAACGCCAGCTCAGGTTCATGGCGAAGTCGGAGATGTACACCTTTCCCTTCAAGCCGATCCTGAAGGCGGCCGGCGCATTTCCCGTTCGCCGGGGCATGGGAGACGAGGAGGCGATGCGGAAAGCGGTCGACCTCGCCAAGTCCGGCGAGGTCGTCGCGATCTTCCCGGAGGGAACGCAGGCGCAACAAGGGCGTCGTCAAGAAGCACAAGGCCCGGCCCCGGTCGGGCGCCGCGCGGGTGGCGCTCCAGGCGGGCGTTCCGCTCGTCCCTGCCGCGATCGGCGGGACCGAGAGCCTCATGAAGCTCGGCCCGCTGCGCGTCGCCTACGGCCCGCCCGTCGACCTCTGGGACCTCGACCCGGAGGACATCCGCAAGAGCTCGAAGATCGCCACCGAGCGGCTCGATGGAGGCCATCCACGCCCTCGAGAAAACGCTCTAAGCCGCTCCTCATCGTCGACGGGGACTCGCTGGCGCACCGCGCCTACCACGGCCTCCCGAAGTCGATCAAGCTGAACGCCGTCGTCGGGCTTCACCAACATGATCGTGCGGCTCTGGGAGTCGGAGGAGCCGCGGGCTGCGTTCGTCGGCTGGGACACGCTGACAGTGCCGACCTATCGGCACGAGGCGCTTCCCGCCTACCAGAGCGGGCGCGAGTTCGACGACTCCCTGCTCCAGCAGCTCGACATGCTGCCGGAGCTCGTGGGCGCCCTCGGGTTCGCGGCCGCGAAGGCTGCAGGCTACGAGGCCGACGACTTCCTGGGCGCCGCCGTCAAGTCCGAGGACAAGCGCGGCGGGCGATCGCTCGTCGTCACCTCCGACCGTGACCTCTTCCAGCTGGCGAGCGACACGACGACGGTGATCACGCCGCTGCGTGGAGTCTCCGAGCTCGCGCGCATCGGGCCGGAGGAGGTTCGCGAGCGCTACGGCGTCGAGCCCGCTCAGGTTCCGGACTTCATCGCGCTCCGCGGCGACCCGTCCGACCGCATTCCCGGCGCCCCGGGCGTCGGCCCGAAGACGGCGGCGTCGATCCTCAAGCAGTACGGCTCGCTCGAGGCCGCGCTCGACGCGGGCCGCTTTCCAAACGTGCGGGAGGAGTTGGAGCTCTACCGGCGAATCGCCACAGTCGACGCCTCTGCCCCCCTCCCTCCCCTCCCAGATCAGTCCCCAACCTGGGCAGAGGCGTCCTCCCTCTTAGATTCCTGGGGCCTCGGCAACCTCGCAGGCCGGATTGCTGCTCGTTCGGCATAGCGTCCCGGCCGCCGACCCGTCGGTTCGTTGATGGAGCTCGTCAGCCACCCGGACATGGCGCGTCTCCACCCGACCGGGGATCACCCCGAGAGCCCGGAGCGGCTCCGCGTCCTGCTCGAGCGTTTCGAGTTCCGCAAGGCGGAGCCCGCCTCCGAGGCGGACATCCTTCGCTGTCATACCGAGCAGCACGTCGATCTCGTGCGTCGAATCGACCGGTCCGCGATGATCGGGCTCGACACGATCGGGTCGGAGACGACCTACGAGGCGGCGATGCTCGCCGCCGGCGCGGCGATCGAAGCGACGCGCATCGAGGGGCTTCGCGCTCGTCCGCCCACCCGGCCATCACGCGACGAGCGACGAGGTCATGGGCTTCTGCTTCTTCGACAACGTGGCGATCGCGGCGCGCTACGCCCAGGCCGAGCTCGGCCTCGAGCGGGTCGCAATCCTGGACTGGGACGTGCACCACGGGAACGGGACCGAAGCGATCTTCCGCGACGATCCGAGCGTCCTCTTCGTCTCGATGCACCAGTGGCCGTTCTATCCAGGCACCGGCGGGCCGGACGATCAGGGGGAAACGCTCGTGAACGTCCCGCTCCCTGCCGGCTCGACCGACGAGGACTACCTACGAGCCTGGGACGAGCGCGTCGAGCCCGCGGTGCGCGCGTTCGATCCTGAGCTCGTGCTTGTCTCCGCCGGATTCGACGCGCACGAGGAGGATCCGATCGCTCTGATGCTGGTCACGGAGGGGGGCTTCCGCGAGCTCGCCCGGCGCTCGGCTGCGCTGGCGCCACGAACCGCCGCCGTGCTGGAGGGCGGCTACAACGTCGGGACCCTCCCGGGACTCGTGCAGGCCGCGCTCGACGGCTTCGCCCAATAGGAACGGCCGGCTTGCGCCGGCCGTGTCATTTAGAAGGAGGAAGAGCCACCGCCCTCACCGCGAACTCGCCGCGAATTCGCGAGGGGAGAGTGTTGATCACAGTATTCGCCGGAAAAGACCGGCAGTCGTCGCCCAGCTCGGGCGATCCGACTCACCCACGATGGGTGACCGAACCGCTACGAACGCGCGGTTGCGAGCAACTCGAGCGCGTCGCGGCGGGACGAGACCTGAAGCTTGCGCAGAAGGCTCTTCACGTGCGACCGGACGGTGTGCTCGGAGATGAACAAGCGCTTGGCGATCTGGTCGGTGCCGAGATGCTCGTCGAGGAGGAGCAGAACCTCGAGCTCACGGGCGCTCAGCCTGTGTGCGACCGAGTCCGGAACTCCGACGTCCGTCGATCCGCCGTTGCGGACCTGGTCGAGCAGGCGTCGCGCTACGGCTCCCGAGAGCGCGGCCTCGCCGCGTGCGGCTCCGTGGAGGAAGTCGACGAGGCGCTCGGGCGGCTCCGTCTTCAACAGGTAGCCGGCGGCTCCACCGCGGATCGCGGCGAGCAGATTTGCCTCGTCTCCAGAAGCGGTCAGGACGACGACCTCGCAGTTCGGCGCTGCCGTCCGCAGAAGCGGCAGGGCGCTGAGCCCGTCGAGATCCGGCATCGACAGGTCGAGGAGGACGACGTCGGGTTGCAGATCGCGGGCCTTTTCGATCGCCTCCAGGCCTCCGGACGCCTCCCCGACGATTTCGAACCCATGGTCCGCAAGCAGGGCTGCAAGCCCGTCTCGGGTCAAAGGGTGGTCGTCGACGATCAGCATTCGCGGTTCCATCTCGACGCTTATCGGCAGCGACCCTTCTGCCGACAAGAGGGAAATGCGGCGTGACGACCGTGACGCCTACCAGGCATGGCTCGTCGGCGAGCTTTTGCTCGTCGGCCTGCTCGGCGCTTCCCTAGCGCTGTTCCTCGCCTACCCCGATCTCCGCTCGAGCTACGAGCTCCCGAACCTCAGGCTGGCGCTCGACACCGGAATGATGCTGGCGGCGACCATCGTCGCCGTCCTTGCGGGCATCCGGTTCTCTGTCGAAGGACGCCGTACCGACCTGCTCCTTTGTGCCGGCTTCGCGGCCGCCGGCGGAGCCACGCTCTTCTTCTCCGTCATCCCGGTGCTCGGCGGGGACCCGGTCGGAACAGCGGAGGCGTGGGCCGGCGTCGGCGGCCGTCTCTTCGGCCTCTGGCTGATCGCCATCGCCTCCCTTGCCCGCGGGCGGATCCCAGAAGGACGCTGGGCACTGCGCGTCGGTCTCGTGGTCGTCGGGGTGGGACTGGGCGGAATCTGGCTCCTCGCCAGAAGCTCCGCCGAGACACTGCCGAATCTCGAGCCCGGAGCCGATCAGTCGATTCCGATGATCGTCGCCCTGGCGCTGCAGGGCTTCCTGAGCCTCGTGGCGGTGAGCGGCTTCGGCCTCCGCTACCGGCGCTACGGAGAGGATCTCGACCGCTGGTTCGCACTGGCTGCGACGTTGATGCTTTCCGCGGAGCTCCACTACATCTTCACGCCGGTCGTCTCCAGCGGCGTCGTCTCCCAGGGAGACTTCCTCCGCCTGCTCGCCTACGGGCTGCTGCTCGCGGGCGTGTGGCGCGCAATCCGCTTCGCCGAGTTCGGGCGCGCTGTCGCCGAGGAACGCGCCAGGGTTGCCCGCGAGATCCACGACGGGCTCGCCCAGTACCTCTTCACGATCTCGACGCACGCGGCGATGCTCGAGCGCGGCTCCGCGCCGGAAGGGACGTTGGGCCGGCTCAAGTCGGCGGCTGTTCTCGCCCAGCAGGAAGCCCGGTTCGCGATCCTCGCCCTCTCCTCGGCGAGCGGCAACGCCCCGTTCGACACCGCGCTGCGCCGGTACCTCGACGTGCTGACCGCGGACGGGGAGCTGGACGTCGAGCTCGACGTCGATCCGGGCGTCGTGCTCGCCCCCGACGAGCAGATCGAGGTCTTCCGCATCGTGCAGGAGGGGCTCGCCAACGTCCGCAAGCACGCGGGCGCCAGGCAGGCAGAGGTCTGGATCGGGCGGGACGGCACGAAGCGGCTCGTTCGGATCCGCGACGACGGCACAGGCTTCGAGCCCGGAGACAACGGCGCCGGACAGGGGCTCAAGAACATGAAGACCCGCGCTTCCTCGATCGGCGGCGCCTTCGGGTTCGTCTCGGCCCCCGGCCGCGGGACTGCGGTCGAAGTCGTGCTTCGCGCGTAGGAGGGCCTGGCGAAGAAAACGGAGTCCGCGCGCGTCCAACGAAGCGTGCAGGCAGTCGTGACGGACGAGACCCGCCCAGTCGAGCGCATCGACGCCGACGGATTCCTCGCGCTGATCCGCGAGCACGACCTTCGCCACCGCCGGCTGGCATTCCGCCTGCTCGGCGACCGGCACCGGATGGACGACGTGCTGCAAGAGGCGTACGCGCGGGCGTTCCGCGCCCTGCCTCGATTCCGCGGCGAGGCATCGGTCGCGACCTGGCTCTACCGGATCGTCTACAACGCCTGCCTCGACGACCTCCGCCGCTCCGGCGCGCGCAAGGAGGTGCCCCTCGACGAGTGGCGCGAGGCGCGCTCGGCGCGAGTCCGACGACGTCGAGCAGCGGCTCGACCTCGAAGCCGCGCTCGCCTCGCTCCCTGTCGACTTGAAAGGCGTCGTGCTTCTGGTCGATGCCGAGGAGCTGTCCTACGAGGAGACGGCCGAGATCCTCGGCATCCCGGCAGGGACCGTGGCCTCCCGGCTGAACCGAGCGCGCGGCGTTCTCCGTGCAGCTCTCGAGAAAGGGATTGCATGACCGAGATTCGAGATCACGAGCTGGGTGCCGCCCTGCGCGACCTGGACGTGCCAGAGCACGGGCCCGAGTTCGACGCTGAGCTTCGCCGCCGTCTGACGGAGCCGAGGCCGAAGCGTCGCGTGTGGGTGCTCGCGGCGGCCGCGGCGGTTGCCGTGCTCGCCGCATCCGCTCTCGCCCTCTTCCTGCCGCGCGGGTCCGACGTCGCGTCGGCTGCTCAGGTCCGGAAGGCGATCTCGGACGCGCTCGGCCACGCGCACACGATCTCGGGCGTCTTCGTCAATCAGGAGCAGGCCGGTGGCGGGGAGAACCGCTGGCGCTTCGAGTTTCGCTCGTCCGGCTCGTTCCGGATCACCGGCCTGGGCGAGAACAACCCGACCGAGCTCGAGTACGACCCCGGCCTCAACGTCGAGGCGTCCTCCGACGTCGGCCTCTTCGTGTGGCGGGTCGGGCTCGCACCCGGTTGGCCCGACGCGGCTCCGGCGGGCTGGGTCATTCGGCGCGACCTCGGCTCCGTCGTCTCGGCGCTGGCCGCCGATCCCGGAGCGAAGGTCGAAGAGGTCGAGTACGGCAACCGGCCGGCATGGATGCTCCGGACTCCGACCGGCAACCCCGGAGAGGAACGCGAGATCGTCGTCGACCGCGAAACGGGCATTCCGGTCCGCGATCGGCGCCTCCGCGACGGGCGCTTCGCCGGCGAGTGGCGCATCGAGCGCCTCCAGATCAACGCGGGCAGGGAGGAGGTCTTCCGCCTGCAGCCGCGGAAGGATCAGAAGGAGACCACCTACAACATGGGCTTCCAGCGGATGAGCCTCGAGCGTGCCGCGAAGGTCGTCGGCTACGAGCCGCTGCTCCCAGGCTGGCTCCCCTCCGGGTTCGAGCTCGGCGACGTCGGCGTGGCGCGCGCGAGCCGGCCGACCGGGGGCGAGCAGCACCAGAACCCGCCGTCGAGGAACGTCGTGTCGGTGCGATACCAGCGCGGGCTCGACCACATCGTCGTCACGACGCGGCTGACGGGCGACGACCCGGCGCGCTGGGGCGATCCGGTGATCGGCTCCAGCGTCCGGGCGAAGGCGCCCGAGAAGGTCACGTTCGAGTCCGGAGCCCTGCGCGGCTACAGCGGCGAGCTGGTGATCGACCCGAACAGCGTCCCGCACGTCTGGGCGATCGCGGGCCCGATCGTCGTCACCGTCGCCGGAAACGCCGACCGGGCCGTGTTGCTGCAGATCGCGAACTCTCTGCGGGGCTAGTGCTCGCCCTCCTGCTCGGTGCCCTCGTCGGCGGTCTCGGAGTCGCTGTCGACCGCGATCACCTTGTAGGCGGCATCGAGACGGACGTCGACCGTGGAGCCGTCGGCCTTCGTGACCTCGACCTCCCAGGTCGCCCCCTTCTCGTTGTCCCGCTCGACGGCGTTCGCCTTTCCGCCTCCGAGGTGTCCGAGAGCGGCTGCCTTCGCCTGGTTCGCGGCCGGTCCGGTCGCGTTCCCCTCGTCGTCGCCCGCACCGGCGTAGGCGTAGGCGCCTCCACCGGCGGCGACTGCCAGGACGGCTGCACCAACTGCGAGCGTCGTTCTCTTGTTCAGCATCACGCCTCCTTTGATTTCCCGGTCGGCGCAGAAGGTAGGCCTCGCATGTGAAACGACGATGAGACGCCCACCGGGTCGTTCTCATCTGGTTCTCATCATTTCGCTGCCACCATTCGCCTATGCGCGTGCTGGTCGTCGAGGACGAGCCGAAGATGGCGGGACTGATCCGCCGGGGCCTCACGGAGGAGGGCTACGCCGCGGACATCTCGGCGACCGGTGACGACGCGCTCTGGATGGCCGAGGCCACGGACTACGACGCGATCGTCCTCGACGTCCTTCTCCCGGGCACGAACGGGTTCGACGTCTGCCGTCAGCTTCGCGCACGAGGCATGTGGGCTCCGATCCTGATGCTGACCGCTCGCGACTCCGTCGACGATCGAGTCGCAGGGCTCGATGCGGGCGCCGACGACTACCTCACGAAGCCGTTCTCATTCGCGGAGCTCCTCGCCCGCCTCCGCGCGCTCGCCCGGCGTCCGGCTCTCGAGCGGCCGGCGGTGCTCGAGGTCGGCGACCTTCGCCTGGATCCGGCGACACATCAGGCCTGGCGCGGCGAGACGGAGCTCGAGCTCTCGACGAAGGAGTTCCGGATGCTCGAGGTGTTCATGCGCCGGCCGGGAGATGTCCTGTCGCGCCTCTACCTCCTCGAGCACTGCTGGGACTACGGCTACGAGAACCGCTCGAACGTCGTCGACGTCTACGTCCGCTACCTGCGAGAGAAGGTCGACCGGCCCTTCGGGCAGAAGTCGATCGAGACGGTCCGGGGCGCCGGCTACAGGCTGCGCAAGGCATGAGCCGGCTTCCGATCCGCCTGCGTCTCACCCTGGCCTTCGCGATCGCGATGGCGATCGTGCTGGCGGCGACCGGCGCGTTTGTCTACTTCCGGTTGGCGTCTTCGCTGGACAACGGCGTGAGCGAGAACCTCGACGCGCGACTCATCGATGTGTCCGCGCTCGCCCGCCGTGGCGAGACCGGGCGAACGACCTACGACGAGGGGTTCACGGAGATCTCCCAGGGCTCCGCGAGGTCGGGGCTCTACGAGCTCGATCACGTGGCCGGAGTCGAAGGTCGGGTCCGGGTGCTGGCTGCTTCGATCGAGACGCCGGGTGGGCGGCGTGCTGTCGCTGTCGGCTCCTCGTTGGCGGACCGGGACGAGGCTCTTCGGGAGCTGCTCACGCAGTTGCTGATCGTCGCGCCGATCGCACTCCTGCTCAGCTCCCTGCTCGGCTACTGGCTCGCGAGGTCCGCTCTCCGTCCCGTCGAGGCGATGCGCGCGGAAGCCGCTGCGATCTCCGGAAGCGAGCCTGGGCGGCGCCTTCCGTCGGGCGCCTCACGGGATGAGATCGCCCGGCTTGCCGGGACCCTCAACGAGATGCTGGAGCGCCTGGAGCGGGCGATCGAGCGCGAGCGCAGCTTCGTCGCCGACGCGAGCCACGAGCTGCGGACTCCGCTCGCGCTCCTCAAGGCGGAGCTCGACCTCGCGCTCAGGAAGCCCCGAACCGCGGCCGAGCTCGAGCTCGCGCTGTCTTCCGCGGCGGCGGAGACCGATCGACTCGTCCGGCTCGCAGAGGATCTGCTCGTTCTCGCTCAATCCGACGACGGCCGGCTCCGCTTGCGGCGGGACACGATTGGCGCCGACGATCTCATCGGCTCGGTTCAAGAGGCTTTCCGGCCCCGGGCGGAAGCTGCGGGACGAACGATCGAAGGCGAGGCCCCCGACGGCGTCGCTCTCGATGCCGACCGCATCCGCCTCGAGCAGGCCCTCGGCAACCTGGTCGACAACGCCTTGCGCCACGGCGCAGGAGCCATCCGGCTGAGTGCCGTCGAGCGCACCGGACGAGTCGAGATCCACGTGCTCGACGAGGGCGACGGCTTTCCGCCGGCGTTCCTCCCGCATGCGTTCGAGCGCTTCGGACGGGCCGACGAGGCACGGACGAGCGGGGGCGCCGGACTGGGCCTCGCACTTGCCTCGGCGATCGCCGAGGCGCATGGAGGCACTGCACACGCCGCCAACCGGGAGGGCGGCGGAGCCGACGTCTGGCTCTCGATCCCGCAGGATTAGCCAAGTCGAAAGACGGCTACGATCAGATAGTGGCCACGCCCGAGTCTTCGGGTCTCGTCCATGACGCCTTCGTGTACTCATCGGAGGAGGAGTTCCTGGCCGGCACTCTGCCCTTCCTCGAGGAAGGGATCGAGCTCGGAGAGCCGATCCTGGCTGCGCCGACGCACGCAAACGCTCGCGTGCTCCAGGAGCGACTAGGCCGGCGCGCATCGTCGATCGACTGGGCCGAGAACTCCGAGACCCATCGGACGGTCGAGCGGCTCGGGATCTTCCTCCACTACATCGACCGCCGTCTCGACGACGGCGCGACCCGCGTCCGGCTACTGGGCGAGCCCTGCTGGCCGGCGAACGGCGGTCCCGGCGTGACCGAGTGGAAGCGATACGAGTCGTTCCTGAACATCGCGCTCGCTCCGCACCCGGTCTGGCTGGTGTGCCCGTACGACAGCCGCTCGCTCGCAGCGGACATCGTCGAGGACTCGTGCCGAACCCATCCGAACATGGGCCACGGCGACGGCCGCGCGCCTTCGCCTGAATACGTCGAGCCCTCCGATTTCTCGCGCGGGCTCGATCGAACCCCATTGCCGAGGCCACCGGAGTCGGCCGCCGAGGGCTACTTCAAGAGCGCTTCCGAAGCCCGCCGCTTCGTCGTGGACCAGGCCCGGATCGCCGGTCTTTCGACGGAAAAGGTGAACGACGCGGAACTTGCCGCCAGCGAGGTCTCGGCCAACGTCTTCACGCATGCCGCCGACGTCGCACGCGTCCGGGCATGGGCCGAAAGCGACTCGTTCGTCTTCGACATCGACGACACCGGGCGCGGCATCGCGGATCCGTTTCCCGGCTACGCCATTCCGGCGCCGACGGCCCAGAACGGCCGGGGTCTGTTGATGGCACGCCGGCTTGCCGACGTCGTCCAGGTTCGGACGACACCGACCGGCGCCATCGTCCGGCTCCACTTCGCGCTCACTTAGAGAAGCTCACGAGCTCTTCGCGGCCTCCGCCGCCGGACAGCGAGAGGATGAGCACCGGGCCGACGCCGCGTGCGTAGAGCTTGTGCTCCAGGATGTCCGGCTCGAGCGGCGTCGTGTCCTTCGTCATGAGCAGTCGCTTGTAGGAGCCGAATGGGACCTCGGCTTGCTCGTCGAGGCTCAGGATCTTGGCGCGGTCCTCGGCCTCGCCGGCGTAGTACTCCTGCCGGTAGGACATCCCGACTTTCGGGTCCGGTGGGATGACGAGCCCGGGCTGGGCGCCGTCGACGCCTCCCTCCCACGAGCCCTTCGTGCTCACCGGCTTGCCGTTCTCGTACTCGGTCGTGTCCTCGCCGAGGTACCAGAGGCCGCCCCACTTGTCCTGCGCGTACCAGTCCTCGGTGTCCTCGATCACGTCGCCGCCCTCGGTCACGACGTCGTGCACGACCGTTGCGGTGATGCCGAGGATCTCCTTGGTCCGATCGGTGACCGTGACCTCCACGCGCTGCCTCGTGCCCTCCGCGTCGGTCTCGCGGTAGACCCACTTGCTGCCCGGAGCCATCGGCCAGTAGGGGTTGTCGATCGTCGAAACGAAGTCGCTCGGGTCGAGCTCGACGGGCGTGCTTCCTACAGGGAGGGCGTAGGGACGAGACGCCTTCGATTCCTTCGACTCGCCGCACCCGGCGAGGAGGAGAGAGCCGACGGCAAGGATGAGGATCGGTGTTCGCATGCCCGGACCGTAGGCGGGCCGGATGAGCGGCGGATGAGAGCCCCGAGTCCCCGCCGGTGGCAAGGACTCGGGGCTCGCGTTCGTTACTTGCGCAGCTGTCCGCGGACTGCGCCGTTCGGGTACTTCGCGTTGTGCACGTTGACGTAGAAGTTGCCCGGTCGCGCGAAGATCGCCCGCGCGTTCGCGGCGGTCGTCATCGCACAGCCCTTGTTCCGGTAGGCGGAGCCGAGCGGAACGACTACGGGCCCGGAGACGCCTGCCCGACCCTTGTGGATGTGGGCGGCCTGCGGCTTGCCGATGCTTCGCGTCGAGAGCTCCCAGCAGACCTTCCGGCCGGTGATCTTGATCTCGGCGGTACCGCGGCCGTCGGGGTCGCCTTTCGGTGTCTCGGCTCTCCCTGTCATCGTCGCATGAAGCGAGTTCGCAGAGCTGCGCGCGAAGGCCGCGACCGGAACGAGTGCGGCGATCACGGCGACGAGCATCAGAATCTTCGTACGCATAGGGCCTCCTTGAGGTGGACACCCCTTATTCGGGCCAAGCGCACCTTCGGTTCGCGCAATAGAGAAGCCCCGCTAGGCGGGGCTTCTCGTTAGCAGGCCTGTAAGCCGGATTCTGTCTTGGATGACCATCTCTCTAGGCCGTCGGTCTCCCGACGGCTCGAGCGGCGCACCCGGCTCCTCGGCGGGCAGCGTCGGCGGAGCCTGCTTCGCCTTGCACCGGACGGGGTTTGGCAAGCCACCGCGTCACCGCGATGCTGGTGGGCTCTTACCCCACCTTTTCACCCTTACCTTCAGCGTCTCCGGAGAGTTTTCGCTGCTGGCGGTTTCCTTTCTGTGCCACTTTCCGTCGGCTTTCGCCGCCTGGGCTTTCCCCAGCGTCCTGCCCTTCGGTGTCCGGACTTTCCTCGGACCGGCTTGCGCCGGCCCGCGGTCACCCGGCCTGCATGTCCAATTGTAGCCCGCTTTCCTGGGCTTTCTCGGCGCGGAATCGGAGCCCGCACTCCGGGCAGCACAGGACGCTCTTCGACCGCAGCACGAACTCGCCGCAGACGAGGCACTCGAGGCTGACGCCGCGCATCAGCGCGACCAGCTCCTGGTCGAGCGTCCGGTTGAGAGGCGCGACCACGCTCATCAGACCTTCCTGAAGACCCCCACGACCTTCCCGAGGATCTCGACGTGCGGCGCATAGATCGGCTCGAGGTCGTCGTTCTCAGGCTGCAGTCTGATCCGCCCGTCCTCGCGGAAGAAGCGCTTGACGGTCGCCTCGTCCGCGGTCTCGTCCTCACCGGCGAGCGCGACGACGATGTCGCCGTTGCGGGCATCTTGGCGCCGCTGGACGACGACGATGTCGCCTTCGAGGATCCCCGCGTTGATCATCGAGTCGCCCTTCACGCGCAACAGGAACTCTTCTCCACCCGCGGACAGGGTGTCGGGGACAGCGAGGTAGTCCTCGACGTTCTGCTCGGCGAGCAGCGGACCGCCGGCCGCGATCTGCCCGACAAGAGGCAGGCGTAGGATCTCGGGCCCGGCCGCCTGCTCGGGCCGGTGGCGGTCCGTGAGCTCGATCGCGCGTGGCTTCGTCGGGTCGCGACGCAACAAGCCTGCGCGCTCGAGCTGCGCGAGGTGCGCGTGGACGGTCGACGGGGAGCGCAGGCCGACGGCCTCGCCCATCTCCCGCACGGTCGGCGGGTAGCCGTTCTGGTCGACGTACTCGTGCACGTAGTCGAGAATCGCGCGCTGCCGGTCGCTCACCATCGGGCCTCCTTTCGCGAACATGTGTTCGATCACGGTAGCCAGCCCGCCGGACGACGTCAAGGGCAACGAGAAAGCCCCCTTCCGGGGGCCTCGAGTGCGCTGGAGAGGACTTGAACCTCCACGGGCCGCAAAGCCCACAAGGCCCTCAACCTTGCGCGTCTACCAATTCCGCCACCAGCGCGCGCGGTCAGTCTAGCCGCGAAGCCTCGCTAGTTGAGGACACGGAAAAGCAGGACCGTGTTCAGCCCGAAGATCAGGGCGACGACGATCGTGACCCGCGTCAGGTTCCGCTCGACGATGTGTGTCCCGCCCTGCGAGGTCGGCACGAAGCCCATGCCGCCGAGGCCCGCTTCACGGCCCGAGTGCAGCAGCACGAGCACGATCAGCGCGATCGAGACCATGAAGTGGAAGAAGACGAGGCCCGCCTGGGTGAACTGAAAGAGCAGCACGGGCGCCGAGGATAGCAGCGGCTACTTGCGGCCCAGATTGCGGATCTCGGCGATGAGATCCGTCGCGATCCGGTCTTTCGTGATGTACGCCGAGGCGCCGGCCTTGCGGGCCCGGTCGACATCACCGGGCGCCGTGCCGCCGGTGAGGATCATCACCGTGGCCTCGGGATCCTGCTCGCGGATCACCCGTGTGGCCTCGATCCCATCCATGACCGGCATGCTCACGTCCATGACGATCACATCGGGGTTGAGCTCGCGGGCGAGGCGGACTGCGACCCGCCCGTCACGGGCGGTTGCGGCTACCGAGATGCCGGCCTCTGCAGACATCATGGTCTTGATCATCTCGACGAAGAGCGGTTCGTCGTCCGCGATGAGCACGCTGATGTCGTTGGGGAACTTTTCGGCAGTTTCCATGTTTATTCACAGTGATTGTGACGGATTAAGGTGCAGGTTATGGCAGATACAGACGCTCGTGAGCGAATCCAAAAGCTTCTCGTCACCGGCGACAACCGGCTGAAGCAGGGAGTTGCACCGGACAAAGTGCGGGGGAGCTACGAGCAGGCGTTGGAGGTCGCGCGGGAGGCGGGCCTCGAAGATTCGGTCAGGCCGCTCGTCGAGCGGCGGTTGGCCGATCTCGAACGGCTCGCTCCAGGATCGCCTCCACCCGATCCGCCTGCCGCTTGAGGTCGTGCTCCTCGGCCGCCAGGCGGGCAGCCTCGTTCGGGCAGGGCAGCGCCGCCGCGACGCGCAGGCCACGGGCGATGTCCTCCACGTCGGTCGGGTCGACCAGCGCGCCGGCTTCGGCCGGCACGAACTCCGGCGGGCCTCCGATCCGCGTCGCCACCACCGATCGACCCGCCGCCATCGCCTCGAGCAGGGCGAGGCCGAAGGGCTCGATCAGGCTCGGCTGACAGAGGACGTGCGAACGCGCAAGCCACGCCGGGATCTCGTCGTGGGCCACTCGTCCCTCCACCGTCACTCCCGCACGGCCTTCGAGCTCGCCGCGCAGCGGGCCGTCCCCGACGAACGTGAGGGTCCCGGAACCCACCTGTGCGAATGCCTCCGCAAGACGGATGACGTTCTTCCGCTCGATCAGCGAGCCGACGCAGAGATAGGCGGTCGGTCCCTCGGGCGCCGGCTCGACGCGGAAGCGATCGAGGTCGACGCCGCAGTTCACGACCTCGACCTTGCCCTGGCCTCGGGTACCTTCGTCTCGAGCTCGTGCCGCAGGTACTCCGAGACGGCGACCACCGCGGCCGCTCGCCGTACGACCCAGCGGGTAGCTGCGCGCGCCCCCGGAATGGCTCCGACGTTACGAACGTCCCGGCCGTGCGCAGTGACGACCAGCGGCGCCCTCGAGGCGACCGCGGCGAGCAGGCCCGTGGGAAAGAGGAAGTGTGCGTACATGACGTCCGGCCGGAAGCGCCGCCCCATGGCCACCGCGTTCCGGCCGAGGCGGAAGTACCGCGCCTTCCCG
This sequence comes from uncultured Actinomycetes bacterium, assembly GCA_963754715.1. Taxonomy (GTDB): domain Bacteria; phylum Actinomycetota; class Thermoleophilia; order Gaiellales; family Gaiellaceae; genus JACDAN01. The sequence goes on from CAVWHA010000005.1 coordinate 27,594, forward strand.
CCCGACCGCCGGTCGAGCACCGCCCGCTCGACCTCGTGACCGCGCTCGGCCAGCTCGTCCGCGAGCACCTTGACGAAGACGCCCAGGTCCGGATCGTCTGGGCCTGGATACATCTGGGAGACGAGCAGGATCTTCATGGCGCCGGGAGTACGTTACGCGTGTGCGCTCGGCCGCCATCTTCTCCGCGCTCGTGGCGCTTGGCCGTCGCGGGCGGCTCGTCCGGCCTGGGGATCGACTTCACGACGCCGTCCCGGAACATCGGCTGCTTCGGAGACGCGACGTTCGTCCGGTGCGACATCTCGCAGACGAGGGCCAAGCCGCCGCCCAAGCCCCGCTCCTGCAAGTTCGACTGGGGCAACGCCTTCCGGCTGGGCCAGCGCGGGCGGGCGCGCCGGATCTGCGTCAGCGACTCGGCACTCGGCAGCCGCCACGTCCTCGAGTACGGCCGGACCCAGCGCCTCGGCCGACGCATCACCTGCACCTCGCGCAGGACCGGCCTGACCTGCCGGAACCGCGACGGCCACGGCTTCCTCCTCAGCCGCGAGCGCGTCCGCCTGTTCTAGCCGGTCTCGAAGAGGTCGAGGCGCCAGTCGTTGCACTGCATTGGGTTGCCCTTCGGATACTCGCCCTCGTGCTCGCCGAGGAGCGTGAAGCCGAGCTTCCTGCAGATCGCGTTCGACGGCGCGTTGTCGACCGAAGGGAAAGCGTGGACGAAGCGGCGTCTCCCGTCCTCGCGGGCGTGCTGCATCGCGAGCGCAGTGCCGGACGTCGCGAAGCCGCGGCCCTGAAACTCGGGAACGACCGACCAGCCGGTCTCCCAGACGTCGCTGCCCTGCCAGTTCTGCTCCCAGTAACCGACCCACCCGACGGGCTCGCCCGTCGCCTCCTCGATGATCTTGAACGCCCAGCCTTTGCCGTTGCCCTGTCGCTCGTACCGAGCTTGCCGTTCGACGATCTTCTCGTCGCTCTCAGGTCCGCCGAGGTGCTCCATCATCGCCGGGTCCCCGACGAGCCTCCTGAGCAGCGGGAGATCGCCCTCTCCCCAGGGCTCGAGCCGGACCGACATGGCGCTAGGCCCGTTGGGCATCGTAGGTCCCGTACTCCTCGCGCAGGACCTCGCAGATCTCGCCCACCGTGCCGTGAACGCGCAGCGCCTCGCGCATCGCGGGCAGGAGGTTCTCGTCGCTGCGCGCCACCCGGCGCACCTCCTCCAGCGCCTTCGCCGCAGCCTCGGAATCCCGCTCGGCCCGCACTCGGGCCGTCCGCTCGAGCTGGCGCCGTTCGGCCTCTGGATCGAGCCGGTGGAGCTCGATCGGAGCCTCGTCGTGCTCCTGGTACCGGTTGACCCCGACGACCACGCGCTCGCCTGACTCGACATCCCGCTGGTGCTGGAAGGCCGCGTCCTCGATCTCCCGCTGGACGAAGCCCTGCTCGATTGCGTCGACCGCCCCGCCGAGCTCGTCGATGCGCTCGATCAGCTCCCAGGCGGCCTCCTCGAGCTCGGTCGTCAGCGCCTCGATGAAGTAGGAGCCGCCGAACGGGTCGGCGGTGTCCGTCCCGCCCGCCTCCTGGGCGAGGATCTGCTGGGTTCGCAGCGCGATCTTGGCGGAGCGCTCGGTCGGGAGCGCCAGGGCCTCGTCGAACCCGTTCGTGTGGATCGACTGCGCGCCGCCGCCGACGGCCGAGAGCGCCTGGATCGCGACCCGGATGATGTTGTTCTCCGGCTGCTGAGCGGTGAGCGTGGAGCCGCCGGTCTGCGCGTGGAACCGGAGCGCAAGTGCCTTGGGATTCGTGGCGCCGAACCGGTCGCGCATGATCCGGGCCCACAGCCGCCGCGCCGCGCGGAACTTCGCGATCTCCTGGAAGAAGTGGTTGTGGGCGTTGAAGAAGAACGAGAGCCGCTCGCCGAAGTCGTCCGGTGACAGGCCCGCCGCAACGGCCGCCTGCGCGTAGGCGATCCCATTGGCGAGGGTGAACGCGAGCTCCTGGACGGCGGTCGAGCCGGCCTCGCGGATGTGGTAGCCGGAGATGGAGATCGTGTTGAACCGCGGCAGCCGCTCGTGGCAGTACGCGAAGAGGTCGGTCGTGATCCGCATCGTCGGCCGCGGCGGGTAGATGTAGTTGCCACGGGCGCAGTACTCCTTGAGGACGTCGTTCTGGACCGTCCCGCGGAGCTGGTCCCCCGCCACGCCCTGCTCCTCGGCTACGAGCTCGTACAGGAGCATCAGCAGCGCAGCCGGCGCGTTGATCGTCATCGAGGTGGAGACCTCGTTCAGCGGGATCCCGTCGAAGAGCAGCTCCATGTCGGCGATCGAGTCGATCGCCACCCCGGTGCGGCCGACCTCGCCGACGGCCCGCGGGTCGTCCGAGTCGTAGCCGAGCTGCGTCGGAAGGTCGAACGCGACGGACAGGCCGGTCTGGCCGCGGTCCAGCAGGTAGCGGAAGCGCTCGTTCGTCTCCTCGGCCGATCCGAACCCCGCGTACTGGCGGATCGTCCACGGCCGGCCCCTGTACATGTCCTTGTACGGGCCCCGCGTAAACGGAAATTCGCCGGGGAGCTCGAGGTCGAGACCCTCGACGTCGTCCTCGGTGTAGACCGGCTTGATCTCGATCCCGGAGTCGGTCTCTCGGCCCTCTTCGGCGGTTGCCATAGATGAATCGTACGTCCGCCTGCACAATGAGCAGGAATGCGGCGTGTCGCTCTGCTCGCGGCCCTGGCGGCGCTCGTGCTCCCGGCAACTGCCCGGGCGGCCGACGGTGTGACGCTCGCTGCCCAGCCGGCCGTGGTCGCCTACGACGGGCTCGTGCACTTCCAGGGCTCGGCCGCAATGCTCTCGGAGGTCTTCCTCGTCCAGCAGCTCCCGGACGGTTGGAGGGTGATCGCCGAGACCCGCGCAGGCGCGGATGGAGCCTTCTCCTTCGAGCTCCGCGCCCGGGCACCCGGAATCTTCCAGGCCCGCACCGACGCGGAGGCTTCGCCCGAAGTGACGACGAGCGTGCGGCCCCTACTGCGGGCTCGCGTGGAGGGCTCGTTCGTCCGCGGCCGCCTGCTGCCGGCGAGAGCCGGAGTGCTCGTGCTCCGCGTCGACGGGAAGTCCCGGCGCGTCTCGGTCGGCTCGGCCGGCCGGTTCCGCGCGCGACTGCGCCGGCTCCGGACCGGGAAGCACCACATCGGTCTTTCGGTGAAGCCCGCGCCGGGCTTCGTGCGGGTCGCACGGCAGTTCCCTCTAAGGATCCGTCGGCCGTCGCTGCAACTCGGCTCGCACGGGCCGGGAGTCCTCACCCTGAAGCGCCGGCTCGCCGAGCTCGGCTACGCCCTGCCCTCGGTCGACTCCGGCTACGGCTTTGCGACCTACGAGGCGGTGCTCGCCTTCCAGAAGGTGCACTGGCTGCCGCGCACCGGCCGTGTCGATCGCCGGTTCTGGCAGGTGCTCGGTGACGCCTCGACTCCCCGTCCGCGAGTCGGACGAGGGGACTACATCGAGGTCGACAAGTCGCGCCAGATCCTGTTCGAGGTGCGCGACGGGAAGGTCGTCCGCATCGTCCACGTCTCGACCGGGGCGACGGGCAACACGCCGGTCGGCACCTGGCACGTCTACCGCGAGGTCTTCGGCTGGGACTGGGTGCTGTACCACCCGATGTACTTCCTCCGCGGGTTCGCCATTCACGGCTACCCGTCGGTTCCGGCCTGGCCGGCGAGCCACGGCTGCGTGCGGATCCCGCTCTGGATCGCACCGCGGCTCCGCGAGCGCTGGGGCCACGGCTCGATCGTCCGCGTCTATTCCTGAAGCGGACCGCGCATCTCGTCGATGCTCCACTCCGCGTCGGGTCGGTAGCCCAGCTTCGCGTTCAGGTTTTGCATCGGAGTGTTCCGTTCCTCGCTTCCGGTGATCAGCCGGTCGAGACCCATCCGGCTCGCGGATTCGATCTGGGCCTGCTTGAGGGCTGTGGCGACCCCACGTTTGCGCCACGCGCGTTTCACTGCAGTGAAGCCGTGGTGACCTTCGTCGCCGAAGACGTCGAGCACCGCGTAGCCGACGACCTCTTCGCCGGCGATCGCGACGAACGAGAGGTCTGGAGAGCGGCTGGGCCGGTCGATCTCCCGCGCGCGCCACGCCTCGAGCGTCTCTCCGGTCGGCGCACCGGGCACGTCCTGTTCCGCCTCGACGAAGACGTCGTACATCGCTTCCACGACGTCGGGGCGTTCGCGACGTGAGACGACGGTGATGCCTTCCGGCGGCGCCGACACCACAGGCTCGGCATCAAGCTTGAGGCTGACCGCCTCCTCGCCGCCCACCTTCTCGAACCCGCGCCGCTCCAGAAACGCTCGTGAGGCATCGTCGCTCTTGCGCACCTCCAACTGGAGGCTGTCCTTGCCGAGCTTCCGGGCCAGTCTCGATGCCTCCGCGAGGAGGGCGGAGCCGATCCCGGCCCCGCGGTGGTCCGGCATGACGGCCACGTCGGCGACCGCGTAGCGCTCGGTCGAGCTCTCGACGAAGCCGCATGCGACCGGCTCCTCGCCCAGCCAGGCGACGAGGAAGACGAGCCCGGCCTCCGACGAGCTCAGAGCGTGGCGGAGGTTGGCGACCTGAGGGCGGGCGCGTGGATTGACGATCTTCCGGACGGCGATCAGCGCCTCGAGATCCTCGTCTGTCTCGGCAGGCGCGATGACGAGCTGCGACAGCTCGGCTGCTTGCATGGGTTGTCCTCCTTCGGTGAGGTGCTTAGGGCGTGAAGCAGGTTTTCGTCATGGCGCACCTCCTGCGGAGAACGCCAGGATCGTACGCGTTTACGCTCAGGACGTGAAGGTCAGGGTCAGGCTCTTTGCGGGTCTTCGCGAGCAGGCTGGATGGAGCGAGCGAAAAGTTGACGCCTCGACGGTCGGGGACGTCTGGCCGGCGCTCGACCTGGGCGACGAGCCGCCGGGCCTCCTCTACGCGGTGAACCAGGAGTACGCGGAGCGCTCGACCGACCTCTCCGACGGCGATGAGGTTGCGATCATCCCACCGGTCTCGGGCGGGGCATTCCGGCTCGTGGAGGGCCCGATCGACCTCGCCGCCGTGATCGCCGAGGTGGAGGACGAACAGGCGGGCGCCGTAGCCACCTTCCAGGGAACCGTCCGGCGGCAATCGCGCGGCCGCCAGGTGATCGCGCTCGAGTACGAGGCCTACGCCGGAATGGCGGAGAAGGTCATGGCCGAGATCGCCGACGCCGTGAAGGAGCGCTACGACCTCCGGGCGGTCGCGATCGCCCACCGCACGGGCCGCTGCGAGGTGGGCGAGGTGTCCGTTGCGATCGCCGTCTCGGCGGCGCACAGGCAGGACGCGCTCTCAGCCTGCCGAGATGTCATCGACGAGCTGAAGGAGCGCGTCCCGCTCTGGAAGAAGGAGCTCTACGAGGGCGGCGAGGAATGGATCGGCCGCGGCTCGTGAGCTGGCGAAGGAACTCCTCGATCAGGAGTTACACATTCCGCACGGATGCCCCTTGACAGCCCGCGGTGTCCGACACCCTGAGAGGAGTTACACATTCCGCACGGATGCCCCTTGACAGCCCGCGGTGTCCGACACCCTGAGACCGTGAGACCGTGAGACCGTGAGACCGTGAGAGGTGTCCGAGACCGCGGGCTATTAGTTGGGGCGGCAAGCCCTAGAGGCGGGTCAGGTCTTGCGCCGGCCGCGACGCAAGACCTGACCGACTAGCGGTGTTATTCGCCTAGGGCGGGATTCGGGCCTGCGATCGGCGTCGCAGAGAGCCCTGAGCCTGCCGCGTTCGGGCCGACCGTCGTGATCCAGAAGTCCTTATCGGTCGGCGTTCCCGCCGCGTTGTGCGAATACACGAACAGGTGGTTCGTGTTGTTGGCTGCGAGGATGCAGCCCGTACCGTTCGGCCCGGCGCACTGAACGACCTGGGCATGGCCATCGAAGCCGCGGATGGTCACGAGCACCATCTGCCGCGAGATGTTGGCACCCATGTTGATCCAGTAGCTACCTCCGGCGCTGTGTTGGGTCATCGTGATGCCGCCGGACTGATCGAGGATCACACCGTCGGCCCTGACGAGTGCCCAGCGCGCGCCGGGTCCCTGCGGGCCCTGAATGCCTTGAGGTCCCTGAGCGCCACCCGGACCAGCCGGGCCGGCGGGGCCAGGCGTACCAGCCGCGCCCCTAGCGCCGCGCAGCTGCCCCTTGATGTCGGCAGCAGTCACCGACTTGTTCTTGATGTCGAGGCCGGTGATCGAGTTGTTCTTGATCTGCTTACCCGTGATCAGAGCCGACGTCGTGGCGACCGCGGTTCCCGTCAGGGCGACGAACAGTGCGATCATCGCGACGACCATCGCCGGCGACTGGCGCACGAAACGTGCAAGGAACTTCTTCAAGAGACTCCCCTTCCCCTCTGAACTAGATTGACCAAGTACCCCTAGACGAGAGTGTGAGCCGATTTCTTCCCGATTCCTATAGGCCGAACGGCCTATTGATTGGGCCGGCGAGTCCTAGAGGGATAGGCCAGGTCTTGCGCCGGGCGCGGCGCAAGACCTGGCAGGAGAGCTGCTACGGGACGATCACAGTGAACGCAACGCTGTTCGACGCGGCGCCGGCCGCGTCGAACGTGTGGATGTCCACCTGGTTTGCCGCGCAGTCGCTTGTGTTGGAGCCTCGTGGCTCAGCAAATCCGACGCCGACCGTGTTGCCCCATTCGACGCTCGCGACGACCGCGACCGTACTTGGGTCAATTCCCGTACCTGGGTCGACCGTCAGGCAGTAGACGCCGGTCGCAGGACGCGTCGGTGATCCCGTGAACCCTTTTGTTCGATTCGCTTGGTAGTTCAGGCCGAACACCTGCGCATAGGCACGAGCCGTGCCCGCCGCGCCGGTTGCCCCGGTGGCGCCGGCTGCGCCCGTGGCACCCGTGGCACCCGTGGCACCGGTCAGACCTCGTAGGCCACGAGGGCCACGAACGGAACCCTTGAAGTCTTTCGCGGTCAGACTCTTGTTCTTGACATCCGCACCGGTGATCGAGCTGTTCTTGATCTGAGCGCCGGTGATCAGGGCCGACGTCGTTGCGACGGCGGTGCCGGTCAGGGCGACGAACAGTGCGACCATCGCGACGACCATCGCCGGCGACTGGCGCACTACGCGTTTAAGGAGCTTGTTCAAGTGATTCACCTCTTCCCCCGCAGGTAGACGACTGCTACCCAGGACGGACGCCTGCGGCGGTTTCCTCCGTCTCATGAGCCCAGTGAGCCTATTGCGGCCGTCGGAGGTCCCGAGTTGCGAGGATGTGGGTGTGGACGACGCAACGCCTGGCTGGTGCCTGAACCTCGTCGAGAGCCGGAAGGCTGCAGCCGGACGAGGAAGTGCTCGTCGTCGTCGACGAGCCGCTGATCGAGCAGGGGTCCCAGCTCGCGGCGGCGGTGAAGGAGGCCGGCGGGCGGCCTCACCTCGAGCTCTGGGCCGGCGAGCGCCCGCTGGCGCACGCGCCTCCATCCGTTCTGGACGTCGCGCGGCGGGCGACGCTCGCGATCTCCCTGGCGCAGGCGCCGCGGCCGGACGAGGCGTCTGCCCGCTTCGAGATCCTCGAGACGATGACCGGCAAGGGCGGGCGGCAGATCTACATGGGGTTCGTGACGCCGGAGCTGCTGGAGGGAGAGCTCTCGCAGCCGGCGGCGAACGTGGAGGAGCCCGCTCGGAAGCTGCTCGCCGAGCTCGAGGGCTCGAAGGAGATCAGGCTCCGCGGCCGCGCCGGCACCGACCTCACGCTTCGCGTCGAGGGCCGGCCGTGGAAGAGCGACGCGCTCCCGCTCGCACCGGGCGACGGGGCCAACTATCCCGGGGGCGAAGTCTTCATCGCGCCGCTCAAGGACGGCGCCGACGGCGTCCTCGTCGCGGATCTCACGGTTCCGTACACGGTCGAGGGCCTGGTCGACGAGCCCGTCACTCTCGCGCTTCGAGGGCGGACGGGTCGTCGAGATCTCCGGCGGCAAGGCGGCGCAGATGCTCCGCGAGCTCGTCGCGGAGGCCGGCGAGGGGGCAGACGTGATCGCCGAGCTGGGAATCGGCCTGAACCCGGCGGTCAAGCCGCGGGGCCACGTGATGCTCGACGAGAAGGCCGCGCACACCGCCCATGTTGCGATCGGCAAGAACACGGGCTCCTACGGCGGGCGACAACGACGCCGCCATCCACGTCGACTGCATCTTCTCGGAGCCGGCGCTGGAGGCCGACGGCCGCCCGATCGACCTCTCCTAGGGCACGACCTCGAATCCCTGCTCGGCGAAGTCGCGATCGAAGGCGAACGCTGTCTCGATCCGCAGCCGCCGCATCAGTTCAAAGCTCACGAGGTCGACGAATGACGGGCCGCGGGAGACAAGCAGCGCGGAGACCGCGGCGGAGTGAGCGCTTTCGTCCACCCACGTGATCGGGATCGCCGCAAGGATCCGCTCGTGCAAATCGCGGACCGCGTTCGCCCCTAGCCTCCGACCGACGAGGGCCGTCGTCTCGACGACGACATAGTTGTGGGTCAGGACTTCGCTCCGCCTGAGCTTCTCGACCGCTTCGACGGCTGCCCGATGATTCGGATCCCTGCCCGATACAAGCGCATAAAGCGCAGAGGTGTCTACGAGCGTCGCCAGTGCGAGTAAGCGTCGTCGAGATACCGGTCGTGTTCTGCCGAAACGTTCGTCGCGCCAGCTGGGTCGGTGTACTTCCCAAAGACGGCGACCGCCCGTTCCCACAGTTGAGCCCGGTCCTCCCGTTCGAGCGTGCGATCCACGCTCTCTCGAATGACGGCAGCCATCGAGATGCCGCGCTCCGCAGCGACCCGCCGTAGACCGGCTGCCTGCTCTTCCGTGAGCTGAATCTGGGTACGCACCATCACCTCATGATAACAGTCTCCGGCAATGTGATTACACTACGCGAGCACCACCGACCCGGCCACCAGGCACCGGGCTGCACCGCCGACCGAGTACTGCTCGAGGAGCAAGTCGGCGCTGACCGTGATCCCGCCGGCCGACCTATAGATGAGTGTCGCGATCGCGTCGTCGTCGTCGGCGCCCACGAAGTCGAAGCCGTCGGTCGTGTCGAGGTCGTCGTCCTCGTCGTAGGCGACGGAGTCCGCCGGGGAACCGGCCGCCACGACCATCGCGCGCGCCCTTGCGTTGTTCGTCGTGGAGCTCGCCTCGAGAGACAGGTCGCCGCCGGCGCTGCAGGCAGCTTTGAGGACGAGCCCTCCGGCGCTCGCGATCGTCGTCTCGGCGGTGCCGACCGGGACGTCGAAGTTGATCCGGATCGCCGCGGGGCCGGCGGGCCCTTGTGGCCCGGCCGGGCCCTGCGGCCCCGATTGCACCCTGCGCGCCCGCCGGGCCTTGCGGCCCCGGCAGGCCCCGGCGGTCCGGGCCGACCGACGAAGCCGCGCGGTCCGCGCGGCCCGCGAACGACCTTCGGGCGCGGCTTCCTGGGCTTCGCTTCGGGCTTCGTCCCGGCCGTGCCCAGCCCGACGGCCAGGGTGGGAAGCGCAAGCATTGCGGCGACGGCGGCAGCGACCAGTGAGCGTCTCATTGGTACCTCCTCTGGAAAACGTGAACGCGACCGATCTACCGGCGACACGCCGGCGGAGAAGAGGGCACCGAGCGGTTATCTTCACGCTTTCGGAGCAGGCTCGGCACGGAGTCCCGGAGCTACCATGCGCCGATGAGTCAGCTCACGCCTGAGCAGGAGGCGGAGCTCAGGCCGTACGACCCTTACGACCGCGGGCCGGTCCGGCACGAGCCCCGGTTCCGGATCCTTCGCAAGCTCGCGACGCCGTTCGTCGCGCTCGGCCTCCTGGTCTGGAAGGCGAAGTTCGTCTTCGTCGCGATCTTCAAGTTCAAGATCTTCGCGACGTCGGGGTCGATGCTCGTCTCGGTCGCCGCGTACTCGCTCTTCTGGGGCTGGAAGTTCGCCGTCGGCTTCGTCCTGCTCCTCCTGGTCCACGAGCTCGGCCACTACCTCGAGGCGCGCAGGCAGGGGCTCAAGGTGAGCGCGCCGATGTTCATCCCGTTCCTCGGCGCGGCGATCCTGCTCAAGGAGAACCCGCTGAACGCTTGGCGAGAGGCGCTCGTCGCCTTCGCCGGCCCCGTCGTCGGCAGCCTGGGCGCGGCCGTCGTCTGGCTCGTCGGCGAGCAGCAGGACTCCGAGTTCCTCCTCGCGCTCGCCTTCACCGGCTTCCTCGTCAACCTCTTCAACCTGATCCCGGTCGTCCCGCTCGACGGCGGACGCATCGCCGCGGCGATCCACCCCTACGTCTGGGTGCTCGGCTTCGTCGGACTGGTCGGACTGCTGTTCCTGGCGCCGAACCCGCTCCTGATCATCATCGTGTTCGTAGTCGGGCTGGAGCTCTGGCGGCGGTGGAAGGACCGAGGCACCGCCGAGTCGAAGGCCTACTACGAGGTCAAGCCGTGGCAGCGGGTGGTGACGACGGTCGGTTACTTCGCGCTCGCGGCGCTCCTCGTGCTCGGCATGGACCTGAGCTACGTCGAGCGCGACCTCTAGGAACGTGATGGAAGACAGACGCATCCTCGAGGCTCACGACGGCAACCTCCCGCGCAACGTCTTCACGATCGCGGAGGAGTTTCGAGCCGGTTTCGAGGCGGTCGACAGCATCGACCGGCCCGCCGTCTCCGTGTTCGGATCGGCGCGCGTGAAGCCCGGCAGCGAGGTCTACCGGGTCGCCCAGGAGATCGGCCGCCTGTTCGCCGAGGCCGGCTTCGCAGTGGTCACGGGCGGCGGCCCCGGCGTGATGGAGGCCGCGAACCGAGGCGCGAAGGACGCCGCCGGGCTCTCGGTCGGGTTCACGATCGACCTGCCGCACGAGCAGGACCCGAATCCCTACCTCGACATCTGCGTCGACTTCAAGCACTTCTACGCGCGCAAGACGATGCTCGTGAAGGCCGCCGAGGGCTTCGTGATGATGCCCGGCGGCTTCGGGACGCTCGACGAGATGTTCGAGGCGCTGACGCTGATCCAGACCGGCAAGGTGCTGAACTTCCCGGTCGTCCTCTTCGGGAGCGACCACTGGAAGGGACTGCTGGAGTGGATCAACGCGCAGCTCCTTCCGCAGGGCCTGATCTCGCCCGAGGACGAGGAGCTGCTCTACGTCACCGACGATCCGAACGACGCCGTCAAGCTCGTCGTCGAGCACTACGAGGAGCGCCGCGCGCAGGAAGAGCCGGCCGAGCCCCGCAAGGCGGACGCTCAGTAGGGCGATGCAGCTGCGCGACCTGCCGTCGGTGGACGAGCTGGCGCGTGCCGTCGACGATCCGCTCGCGGTCGACGCGGCTCGGACGGTGCTCGAACGGGCGCGCGAGGAGATCCGCGCCGGCTTCGAGCCGGGCGACCTGACGGAGCGTGTGCGCGAGGAGGCGGCTTCGGCGCGCGCGCCGCGCGCTGCGCCGAGTGCTCAACGCGACCGGCGTCGTCATCCACACGAACCTGGGCCGCGCGCCCCTCGCGGATGCAGCCCTCGAGCGGATCCGGGAGGTCGGCCGCGGCTACTCGAACCTGGAGTACGACCTCTCCGCCGGGCAGAGAGGGTCGCGCCAGGATCCTGTCGCGGCGATCCTGCGGCGGCTGACCGGCGCCGAGGCGGCGCTCGTCGTCAACAACAACGCCGCGGCGGTGCTCCTCGCGCTCGCGGCGCTGGCCGAAGGCCGTGAAGTGCTCGTCTCCCGCGGGGAGCTGATCGAGATCGGCGACGGCTTCCGGATCCCAGAGGTGCTGGACCGGTCCGGGGCAAAGCTGGTCGAGGTCGGGACGACGAACCGGACGCGCGCTGCCGACTACGACCGTGCCGTGGGAGCGGAGACCGCCGTCCTGCTGCGCGTCCACCAATCGAACTTCCGGGTCGTCGGGTTCACCGAGCGGCCGGGGCTCGCCGAGGTCGTCGCCGTGGGGCGGCGTCATGGGATTCCTGTCGTGGAGGACGCGGGCTCGGGGGCGCTGACAGCGGTGCAGGACGAGGCTCCGGTTCGGGAGAGCATCGAGGCCGGCGCCGACCTCGTCTGCTTTTCCGGGGACAAGCTGCTGGGCGGCCCGCAGGCGGGGATCGTGGTCGGGCGGGCCGAGCTCGTCGAGCGGCTGCGCCGCCATCCCCTTCAGCGCGCGCTCCGCGCCGACAAGCTCACGCTGGCCGCGCTCGAGGGCACCCTCGGGCTGTACCTGGAACCGGAGCTTGCGGTGCGGGAGATCCCGGTCCTGCGGATGCTGATGGAGCCCGCGGACGCCGGTTCGGAGTCGGGCGGAGCGGCTCGCCGGGCTGGTGGACGGCCGGGTCGAGGAGACGGTCGGCGCGCGTCGGCGGCGGCGCGCTCCCGCTCGCCGAGCTCCCGAGCTTCGCCTGCGCTGTGGAGGAGGAGCTCGTCTTGCCGTTGCGGTCTGGCGAGCCTCCGGTCGTCGGCGTCGTCCGGGACGGCGCGCTGCTGCTCGACTGCCGGACGCTGTCCGAGGCGGACGTGGACGAAGTCGCCCGCGCGGTGCTCGCTTGCCGCTCACAGTAGGAACCGCCGGCCACGTCGACCATGGCAAGACCTGGCTCGTCCGAGCACTGACCGGCAAGGACACTGACAGGCTGCCGGAGGAGCAGGAGCGCGGCGTCTCGATCGACCTCGGCTACGCGCCGCTCGACCTCGGCGAGGGGCTGCGGCTGTCGCTCATCGACGTCCCCGGCCACGAGCGTTTCGTCCGGAACATGGTCGCCGGCGCGACGGGCATCGACCTCTTCCTGCTGGTCGTGGACGCCGGCGAGGGACCGCGGCAGCAGACGTTGGAGCACCTTTCCATTCTCCGGCTCCTCGGTATCGAGTCCGGTGTCGTTGCGATCACGAAGGCGGACGTGGTCGATGGAGCGAGGCTGGAGGCGGCGAGGGCTGAGGCTCTGGAGCTCGTGCCGGGGGCGGAGGTCGTGGCCGTGAGCGCGAAGACAGGCGAGGGGCTCGACGAGTTGCGCGCCGCGCTGGCTCGGGCGGCCGGCGGTATCGAGCCGAGAGCGAAGGAATTGCCGACCCGGCTCTGGATCGACCGCGTCTTCCCCGTCGCGGGCGCAGGGACCGTCGTGACCGGGACGCTGTGGTCCGGCTCTGTCGGCGTCGACGACCAGTTGCGCGTGGAGCCGCGAGGCCTCGACGTTCGGGTGCGGTCGGTGGAAGTGCACGACGCGCGCATCGAGCGCGCCGCGGCGGGGCAGCGCGTCGCCGTCGCCCTGACCGGTGTCGACCGGGCGGCGCTCGCGCGGGGGCAGGCGCTGGTCGCGCCCGGGGCGTTCCGAGTCACCTACCGGCTCGATGTGCGCCTGGACGGTGACGAAACTGCGCCGGCATTGACCGTCCATCTGGGAACCGCGGCCGTAGCCGCCCGCGTTGTCCGTGCCGGCAACTATGGTCAGCTTCGGCTGAGTGAGGCCGTGGTCGCGGCGCGCGGCGACCGGATCATCCTCCGGACGCGGACGACGATCGGCGGCGCCCGAGTCCTCGACCCCGCTCCGCCGCGTGGATTCGATGCGGAGCGCCTCGCGCTCCTCGAGGGAGGTGATGCGAAGACGATCGTCAGGACACTGGTGCGGGAGCCGACGACGGTGGATGCTCTGCAGGCGCGAGGAATCCTCACGGCCGCCGAGCTCGAGGAGGGCCTCGCCGGCCTCGCACAGACAGACAACTGGTATTTCCGGCCCGAGTGGCTCGAGGAGCAGCGAGCGGCGGTAACGGTACGTTTGGCCGAGCGGGCGGCGGCGAGCCCGCTCGACCCCGGCGTCCCGCTGGCCGAGCTCCTTCCGGCGAAGCCGTGGGCAGGCGCGATCGCCCGGCTGCTCGAGGTCGACCGCCGGGACGGGAAGGCGTACTTGCCCGGAGCCGCGCCCTCGTTGGGCGGCCAGGCGGAGGAGGCCGCACGTCTCGAGGCGGCGCTCGTGGAGGCCGGCTCGGGCGGCGCCGCGATCGACGATCCCGCTCTGGCCCGCTACCTGGAGGGAGAGGGACGGCTGGTCCGGCTCGGCGAGGGACACGCCGTCTCGCCCGCTGCGTACGAGCTCGCGCGCGAGACCGTCGTGGCCGAGTGCGAGCAAGAGGGCTCGATCGCGCTCGCGCGCTTCCGCGACCTGCTCGGGATCTCACGGCGGCCGGCGCAGCTACTCCTCGAGCGCCTAGACGTCGACGGTGTGACCCGGCGCGAGGGAGACGTGCGCGTGCTCAGGCGGACTCGGAGCCGGAAAGCGTGATCTCGAACGTGCACACCGCGTCTCCGCGGAGCATGCAGGTGGGCTCGTCGATCGTCGCGACCTCGCCGTAATGCTCTGCGGTGCCCTGCGCGAGACCACGCAGAAGGACGCACAGGCGCCGCCGGGACGAGTAGACGATCTGAACACCTTCGGCGCCGTGCTCGGCGATCCGCAGCTGAGGCGGTGTCGCGTTCGGGATCGTCGCACGCACGAGCTCGTGGATCCTCGTCTCCACAGTGAGGAGGAACTCGCGCGCGGAGGGAGCGATCGCGAAGAACGCGGGATAGAGACGGGTGAACGTCGTCCGCGCCGTGAAGACACCGAAGTCGTGGACCGTCTCCTCCACCCCGCGGCCGGTTGCTTCGGCGGCGCGCTCCACCAGCTGGACGAGCAGCTCGTCGTCGTATGACTCGCTGAGCAGGAAGATGGGTTGTCCGTCAAAGACGTCCAGCGCGACCTCGGCGCTGTGCGCTGAAGTGAGGTAGTCCCTCAGGCTGGTGAAGATGACCCCGTGCACGCTCGGACGGCGATTGTACGAAGGCTACGATCGTCGGAGGGAGCGGCAGGGGCCCGGTGGCCCAGCTGGTCTTCAAAACCGGTGCGGTCGTGCAACCCACGGCTCGGTAGGTTCGACTCCTGCGCCGCTCCGTCGAAGTCGCGCTAGCGCACCGCGAACGCCGACATGAAAAGGCGTCGACGACTCGCTGTGCGAGCTGCTTGTCAAGGGGTGCCCCGCTGAGAAGAAGGCGGTAGTAGACCGGTCCGAAGAGCAACTCGTGGCCGAGCTCGATGTCGGTCTCCGGCCGAAGGTCTCCTCGCTCGATGCCGCGCTTGATGAGGCGCTCGGCTTCCGCAATCCTGACCGCGACCACTCGTTGACGAAACGCCTCTGCGAGGTCGGGGTCCGTCGCGAGCTCAGAAACCAGGCCCTGCATCACGCGACCCATCAGCGTCGAACCGAGGATCCTCACAGCTGCGCTCACGAACCGGATCAGCTCTTCTCGGGTGTCCCCAACGTCGGGCTTGGCGACCACCGTCGCGACCATGTCGATCACCGCGGCAGGAGCGGGATCGGCAGTAGACCGGGGCCACGCCAAGCCTGGCGATGATCGACGCGCGGACGAGCGGCGCACCGCTGGTCGGGAACGCGGCCTTCCGGCTCCCGCGGCGGGGGTTACTGTGAAAGGCATCCCCGAGCACGACCAGCACCGAGACCTCGCGTCCCTGCCGCCGGCGCTCCTCAACCGGTACGACCTCGCCGACGAGGTCCTGCCGCCGGCTGAGCGCGACACACCCACCGTCGACGCGGACGGCCAACGGCTCGAAACCGGCATCGAAGGGGTCGTGTACGTCCGAGCGACGCCGCAGGTCGATCACCGCGGGTCGCTGACCGAGATCGTCAATTTCGACAACGACTTCTGGGATGAGCCCGTCGTCTACGCCTACGGCTTCACGATCCGTCCAGGCCGAATCAAGGGCTGGGGCATGCACCGCAAGCAGGCGGACCGCTACTTCCTTTGCGCCGGAAGCGTGCGCGTCGTCCTCCATGACGGCCGCACGCGCTCGCCCACGCACGGCGCCTTTGCCGAGTTTCACCTGACCGAGAACTCGCCTGCCCTCTTGCTCATTCCGCCGGGCGTCTGGCATGCAGACCAGAACTGGGGCGACGGCGACGCCACGGTGTTGAACTTCCCCACGCGCCCGTTCAATCGCGAGGAGCCGGATAAGTACCGGATCGACCCATACTCGGGCCAGATCCCGTTCGACTGGACGCTACCCACCGCCGGATAGGTCCGTGCTCCACTCGAGCTAGCACGGGCGCTCGGCGAGGAGTAGCGTCGTCGGCACACCGAGAAGGGAGCTTCCTTTGCGATCTATCGCCGCACTGTCGCTGCTACTGGCGACCATTTTCCTCATGCTTCCGGGAGTCGCGTCAGCCGCCGTCAAGGCCGGCCAGCCGTTCCCGACGAACCTCGAGACCGTCGCCGACAGCACCCAGGTGACAGGCGTGCGCGTGGATCTGCCGAAGCCCAACTGCGCGGCACGCCCGAGTGATTGCGCCGACGTCGACGTCCTCAATCAGCTCGACGGGTTCAACATCCAGCCGCGAATCTCGGTGCCGTTAAGCGGAGCGATCGACATCGCGAGCGTCTCGAGCTCGACGGTCTTCCTCGTAGGCGCAGCCGGCGACGTCGTCGGGATCAACCAGATCGTCTGGGAGCCGGCCTCGAACACGCTGCACTTCGAGAGCGACGAGCAGCTCGCGGACTCGACGACGTATCTGCTCGTCGTCACGCGCGGCGTACGAGGCGCCGACGGCGCCCCGCTCGACGCCACGAGCTTCCGCCACGACCTCAACTTCGGCCAGACCAAGGATCCAGCGACGAAGGCGTACCGCAGGGAGCTCCTCCAAGCGCTGCCGATGGCGAAGGCCGGCGGCGCGAATCCGAGCGACGTGGCGGCGGCAAGCCTGTTCACGACGCAGTCGATCACGCCGATCTCGCGCAAGATCAGGGGGCAGCTTCCGGGAGGCGAGGCGAGCTTCGTCCTCGGAACCGCCGGCGAGCGGACGGTGTTCCCGCTTTCGTCCGTGGCCTCCGTCACCTGGCGCCGGCAGATCTCGACCGCACCGACGTTCTCGACGGGTGGCCTCTTCCTGCCGCTCCTCGCAGGTGTCGGCACGATCGGCTTCGGCTCGTATGCCTCACCGGACTACGAGACCGCCGCGAAGCTCATCCCCGCCGTCGGAACGGCGACCGGAACGCCCGTGCCGCACGGGACGAACAACGTCCAGTTCTCACTCTTCCTGCCCGCGGGCACACGGCCGGCAGGCGGGTTGGCCCGTCGCGATCTTCGGGCACGGGTTCGGCGACTGGAAGAACGGTGCGCCGCCTGCGGTGGCCGGCACGCTCGCTCGCAACGGCATCGCGTCGGTCGCGATCAACGTGGTCGGACACGGTGGAGGCACGCTCGGCACCTACACGGTCAGCCGAGTCGGGTGCTCCGGCGGTGACGCTGTCGCTCGGCGGACGTGGGATCGACCAGGACGGCAACGGATCGATCGACTCCACCGAGGGCGTCAACGCGGCACCGCCGAACACGTTGATCGGGAACCGTGACGGCCTCCGCCAGACAGCAATCGACCTGATGCAGCTGGTGAAGGTCCTGAAGGGCGGCGTCGACGTGGACGCCGACGGCGCCGACGACCTCAGCAGCTCCCGGATCTACTACGCCGGACAGTCGTTCGGCGGCATCTACGGAACGCAGCTGATGGGACTGGAGCCGGACCTCCGCGCAGGAGTCCTCAACGTTCCAGGCGGACCGATCATCGAGATTGCCCGGCTCTCGCCGAACTTCCGGATCCTCGTGGGGCTGTCGCTGCTGACGCGTGTGCCGTCGCTCTACAACGCGATCCCCAACGCAGGCCTGAACAACTTCCACGAGAACATCCCGCTTCGGGGTCTGCCGCCGGTGACGGCGTCGCCCGACGAGACCGCGATCCAGGAGCTGATCGATCGCACCGAATGGGCACAGCAGGCTGCAAATCCCGCCGCCTACGCCCCGTACGTCACCGCGCCGGTCATCTACCAGTTCGCGCGCGGCGACCAGACCGTGCCGAACCCGACGACCTCCGCGATTCTTCGAGCGTGCGGATGCGCCGATCGCGCCACGCTGTACCGGCACGATCTTGCATTCGCGCTGAATCCGGCCGTCGGCAGGAACCCGCATGCCTTCATCACGAACGTCGCGAACCCGGCCACCGCGGGGTACGCCTTCGCGGCCCAGCAGCAGATCGCCACGTTCTTCGCGAGCGACGGGACGACCACCATCGACCCGGACGGCCTCGGCCCGTTCTTCGAGACGCCGACGTCGATGGTGCCGGAAGACCTGGCCTTCATCCCCTAGGGGTCATTCGCGGGCGCCCGGCGACTGCCGGGCGCCCGCTTAACCGGTGAGCCGGAAGAGCAGGATGTCCCTGCGCGGCCTCCGCGTCGTCCGGATCGCGGTCAGCGTCCCGCGCGCGTTGTCGTAGAGGCGCGTCCCGCCGAGGACCGCGAGCTCGTACAGCTCGGTGAACTGAATCGAGCCGCCGGCGACGATCCTGCCTCTGGGCAGGGAGATCGTGGCCGTGCACGAGCGCGACCTGGCCGTCGTGAACGTGCAGATGTACTCGGCTTGTCCGATCGGAGCGAGCTTGATCCGCTTGTTGAAGAGGTTCAGGCGCACGATCTCAGTGTCGCCGGGACCTCTCCCGGGCTGACCGAGATCGACGCGCATCCGACTGATCTCACGGCTCGTAATGCGGATCGTCGCCGGTCCCGTTCCGGCGTCCGAATCCCACCCGGTGGCGAGCGCGAGCGCTGCCACACCGGCCGCGGCGATCATCAGGCACATCAGACGAGTCATGGTCCTGCTCCTTTTCCTGGGCAACGCAAGGTCATCAATCCGCGGCGAGAGGCAACTCGAGCGAGAAGACGGATCCCTTTCCGACCACGCTCTTGAAGCTCATGCGCCCTCCGTGCGCCTCGACCACGGACCGCGCGATGGTCAGGCCGAGACCGCTGCCGGGGATCCCGCTCGCGCCCGCATCGCCTCGGAAGAACTTTCCGAAGACGCGCTTCTGGAGCTCCTCGGGAATCCCGACCCCCTGGTCTCGAACACTGACACGCACGAACTCTTCGTCTCGCTCGCCAACGACTTTCACTACTCCCCCTTCCGGCGAGTACTTGATTGCGTTCGACAGGAGGTTGCCAACCACCTGCGCGAGTCGATTCGGATCGCCGCGCACGGGCAGCGGCTTTTCCTGCAGCTCGACGTCGAGCGTGTGCCTCGAGCTCTGGCCGGAGAACAGCTGCACCTGTTCGTCCACGACGGTGCCCATGTCGAGCAACTGGCGGGCGAACTCCAGCCGTCCCTCCTCCAGGTTCTCCACGTCCAGAAAGTCGTTGAGGAGGACGGAGAGCCGCCGGGCCTGCAGATCGACGATCTCCAGATAGCGCCGCTGGTCGCCCTCGTCGATGTCGCGGTTGAGCAGCAAGGAGGTGAAGCCGAGCACGCTGGCGAGCGGGGTGCGGAGCTCGTGGGAGACGATGGTCACGAGCTCGGACTTGCGCCTCTCGCTCTCCCTGAGCCGTGCGTTCTGAGTCTCCAGGTCCGCCCGGCTTCGCTCGAGCTCGGTCGCCATCCGGTTGAAGGCCTTCGTGAGCTCGCTGACCTCGCCTGGCCCGTCCTCGGCGAGCCGCACCGACAGATCGCCCTCGGCAAGCCGACTCGAGGCGGTTGCGGCTGCACGGATCGGCCGCGCGATCGAGCGCGCGAGGTAGAGCCCGAAGAGGAATATGAGCAGGGCACAGGCCACAAGTGCCGAGACTGCGACGATGATCGCCCGTCTGTATTGCGTTCTCGCGGATGCTGCCCTGGCCGCCGCGACGGCATCTTCCGCAGAGCGCAGCTCCGAGAAGCGCGAATTGATCAATAGCGTGTGGCGCCTGCCCTCCTCTGCCGCGACCAGGGAGCCGGCGGCGGCGCGGTTGTCCCGGGCGATGTCGACGACGGGGTCGGCGTAGTCGCTGATGTAGCCCTGGATGGCGGTCCTGAGGTTGCGGGCACGCCGTACCTGGGCGGGGTCTTCCGTAACGAGCCGCTCGAGGCTGTCGAGGCGGCGGGGGAGCTCAGCGCGAGCTTGCACGTACGGACGGAGGAGGCGAAGGTTGCCGCTCAGCACGAAGCCTCGAACACCCGACTCGACATCGATCACCAATTTCTCCACGACGACGGTCGCCGAGCTCACGTCCTTCGAGTGCGCCTCTCGGACCCTCGCGTCGTCGAGCGTCGAGACGGCGCTGATCAGGATCGCGAAGCTCGCCGCGACGAGAACGGCGAGGACGAAGCTCGCGGCGATCATCCGTGCGGAGAGCGAGCGCGACTTCATCGCTGCGGCTCCCCGAGGACCTCGTCGATGATCGCGGTCAGCTCGTCCGTTTCGAACGGCTTCGGGATGAACCGGTCGGCGCCGGCGCTGAGGGCGGCGTTGTCCGAGTGCGTCCAGGCGCTCATCACGATGATGTGGGTCGTCCCGGGCGGGAACTCGTTGCGGAGGCGGTCGAGAACTTCGAGCCCGCTCAACCGCGGCAGCATCAGGTCGAGGATGATCAGGTCCGGCCGATGCTCGCGCGCCAGATCCAACGCGGAATCGCCGTCTTCTGCTTCCACCACGCGATATCCGTCGCCGATCACGACCCGGATGAGCTGCCGCAGATTTTCGTCGTCCTCGCAGATGAGGATCGTCTTGGCAGTGCCGGTTTGCACGCTGTGCCGCCTGAGCGTAGCTGTCCCGGCTCCATAGGATCGGAGGGTGCTCGCCGAAGCCCTAGCGACCGCCGCGCTGATCTGCCTCGATCCCGGCCACGGGACACCCGCAGCGATCGGACGGCAGCATGAGCCGATCGGCCCCGGTTCGCGAGTGACGAAGATCAAGGACGGCGGCGGAGCTGCCGGCGAAGCCGAAGTCGCGCTCGCGATCGCCCGGCGGACGCGGACGCTGCTCCTGCGCCGCGGCTACCGGGTGGCGATGACGCGAACCGGCGCGACGTTCCGCGGCGGGAACATCGAACGGGCGCAGTTCTGCAACCGGCGCGGTGCGTCGCTCATGCTGCGCATCCACGCCGACGGATCCGGCGACGCCTCGCGGCGGGGGATCTCGACGCTCTACCCGACTCGCCGCCGAGGCTGGACCGACGACGTGTACGCGCCGAGCGTGCGGGCGGCACGGGCGATCCAGCGCTCGCTCGTCGCTGCGACCCGTGCGCCGAACCTTGGACTCGTTCAGCGAGCCGACCTCACGGGGTTCAACTGGGCCGACGTTCCGGTCGTCCTGGCCGAAACAGGCTTCATGACCAACCCGCGAGAGGGACGGCTGCTCCGCTCGAGCGCCTACCGGTGGCGGGTCGCACGTGGCCTCGCCGCGGGTGTGGCGGCCTTCAGTCCTCGCTAGGGCCGCGCATCCGATCGACGACCGACCGCCCCTCGGCGTGCACGGCGCGGCGGCGCTCGTCGGGATCCGGCACGGCCTCGGCGGCGTCCACGGTCGTCTCGGCCCCTTCGAACTCGTCCCTGTCGTCCACGACGGCTCGGGACTCGTCGAGCCGGGCGCGGAGCTCGTCGGCCCTCGGATCGACCGGCGCCTCGGCCTCGTGTGGCCGGCGCCGGATCAGCCGCCAGAGCGTCGCGCCGCCGACTGCGGCTCCGCCGGTCAGAAAAGCGAAGCGGCGGTTCACGAGGCCGATGCTACACTCGTCGCCGCTTCCTGCCTTGCCCACCGGTGTTCCCGAATGCACCGGCCAGAGGCCAGGCCGCCTGAGACCGAAGGAAGGAGGAATTCGGGACCGTGACGCCCTACGAGATCCTGCTCATGCTCGATCCGGAGATTCCGGAGGAGCGCCAGTCCGAGATCGTCCAGCGCACCCGAGAGCTCGTGGAGCGCGGCGGCGGGACCATCGAGGCGCACGACCCGTGGGGGCGCCGCAAGCTGGCCTACGAGATCGACCACAAGACGGACGGGACGTACCACCTGCTCACGTTCACGGCCGAGACCGAGACGCTCGAGGAAGTCTCCCGCGTCCTGAAGATCACCGACGGAGTCATGCGCCATCTGGCCGTCCGGCGAAGCGAGCGACGTCCCGGACAGACAGTGGCGGCGTCCGCTCCGGCGCGGCAGGATGGAGCAGAGGCCGAAACCGTCGTTCAAGAGGAGGAGTAGAGATGGCAGGCGACATCAACCGCGTAACACTGGTCGGGCGGCTCACCCGCGACCCCGAGCTCCGGCATCTTCCGTCCGGGACTCCGGTCCTTCAGATGGGCCTCGCGGTGAACGGGCGCCAGAAGGACGACGCCGACAACTGGACGGACAAGCCGAACTTCTTCGACATCAAGGTTTTCGGCAACCAGGCGGAGATGCTCTCGCAGCACCTCTCCAAGGGTCGCCGGGTCGGGATCGACGGACGGCTCGACTGGTCCTCCTGGGAGGCGCAGGACGGCTCGAAGCGGTCGAAGGTCGAAGTCGTCGCGAACACCGTGCAGTTCCTCGACAGCCGAGGCGACACCGAGGGCGGCGGTCAGAGCGACTTCGTCCCGGCCGGCGTGGCCGCCGAGAGCGGCGCCGACTTCCCCAAGACGTCCGGCGCAGACGACGACATCCCCTTCTAGGGAGCACTGAATGGCGAAAGCACGACGAGAACAGCGCAGCACCTCCTCCTCCTCCCGGCGCGGCCCGAACACCGGCCCGATCAAGCGCCGCTCCTGTCAGTTCTGCAGGGACAAGGTCGAGGAGGTCGACTACAAGAACACCGGCCTGCTGCGCCGGCACGTGTCCGAGAAGGGGAAGATCCGCTCCCGCCGCATCACCGGGACCTGCCGGCGCCACCAGCGCCAGGTCGCCGTGGCCGTCAAGCGGGCGCGCGAGATGGCGTTGCTGCCGTACGCGACCACCTAGGCCGATGCAAGTCATCCTCCTGAAAGACGTGGACAAGGTCGGGCTGCGCGGCGACGTCGTCGACGTCGCACGCGGCTACGCGCGGAACTACCTGCTGCCCGGTCTCTGGCCGAGCCGGCCTCGCCCGGCCGGCTGGAGGAGCTGCGTAAGCGCGAAGAGCTGCGCGCTCGTCAGGAGGCCGGCTCCCACGACGACGCCCGCGAGATCGCGACGCGGCTCGAGCAAGCGGTGCTCCGCTTTGACGTCAAGGCCGGCCCGACGGGAACACTCTTTGGATCGGTGACCGCCACAGACGTCGCCGACAAGCTCTGGGGCGACCATCGCATCCGCATCGACCGGCGGAAGATCGAGCTGGGCGACCCGGTCAAGCGGGTCGGCCGCTACGAGGTTCCCGTCGAGGTCTTCACCGACGTCTCGGCCACCCTCCAGCTCGAGGTCGTGCCCGAGGGAGGGGACATCGCGCAGATGGAGCAGTTGCAGGCCGTCGCGGAAGCCGAAGAGGCTGCGGCCGCCGCCGAGGCCGCCGCGGTTGCAGAGGCCGAAGCGGAGGCAAACGCCGACGTCGAGTTCATCGAGGCGGCCGACGCTCTGGAGACACCCGCCGAGGCAGCGGAGTCCGCGGAGGCCGTCGAGCCCGAGGGGGCGATCGAGGCGATGGCGGAAGAGGCGGAGCCCGCTCCGGAGGAGACGGCCGGCGGGGAACCGCCGGAGGCAGAGGCGGAGGGTCCGGGAGACGAGCCGGCCGCCGCCGAAACGGAGCCCGAGCAGTAACGAATCCGTGACCGTTCGTCCACAGGCTTATCCAGAGCCTGGGGATACGGACGCGAAAAAGGCGCTCGCTGCGGGAAGTTCCTGGCGCGTTACGAGACCATTCGTGGGGACAACGTCCGCCGAGCGGTGGACAATGTCGGGGAACATGTGTTCTTTCCCCTGCAAATCAGGTTCGAATTCCACTAGTAATAGGGGACAACCCGTTTGGGTTCGACCCCTCGGGACAGGTTGAATTCCGCCGTGGTCGTCCAGGCTGCCCAGTCGTCGCAGACGGCCCCGGTCCCGCCCCAGAATCTCGACGCCGAAGAGTCGGTCCTCGGCGCGATGATGCTCTCCCCCGGGGCGATCGGGGCCGTCAGCGAGATCCTCGACGCCGGCGACTTCTACCGGGAGAGCCACGCCAAGGTCTACCGCGCCGCCCTTGCCCTGTACGCACGCGGCGAGCCCGTGGACGCGATCACGCTCGTCGACGCGCTGGAGGAGCGCGACGAACTGGAGGACGCGGGCGGACGCGTCCGGATCCACGAGCTCGCGGCGCTCGTGCCGGCCACGGCCAACGCGGCGCACTACGCACGGATCGTGCGCGAGATGGCGACGCTCCGCGGCCTGATCCGCTCGGGCCAGGAGATCGCCCGGCTGGGCTGGGAGCGCCCCGGGGAGGCCCGCGACCTCGTGGACCGGGCGGAGCAGGTCATCTTCGAGCTCTCCCAGGCGAGGGTCACGGGAGAGTTCGCGCACATCGAGGCGCTGCTCAAGGAGAGCTTCGAGCGCATCACGGCCCTCTACGAGGCGGGCGAGGAGGTCACCGGCGTCCCGTCGGGCTTCCGAGACATCGACAAGCTGACTTCAGGGTTCCAGCCCGGAAACCTGATCATCGTCGCAGCCCGCCCGAGCATGGGGAAATCGGGGCTCGCGCTCTGCATGGCCGCCAACATCGCAGTGCGCCGCGAGACGCCGGTCGCGCTCTTCACGCTCGAGATGTCCAAGTCGGAGGTGACGCAGCGCCTCATGTGCAGCGAGGCGAAGGTCGAGTCGCAGCGGCTCCGCAACGGCAAGCTCGCGGCGGACGACTGGCCGCGCTTGACTGCGGCCTGCGACAAGCTCGCGAAGGCACCGATCTACGTCGACGACACGGGCTCGATCACGATGATGGAGATCCGGTCGAAGGCGCGCCGGCTGAAGTCCAAGGAGCCGAATCTCGGGCTCATCGTCGTCGACTACATCCAGCTCATGACGTCGGGCGCGACGGTCGAGAACCGGGTGCAGGAGGTCTCGCAGATCTCGCGGAACCTCAAGGTCCTCGCCCGAGACCTGGACGTCCCGGTGCTGGCGCTCTCGCAGCTCTCGAGGGCCGTCGAGCAGCGGCACGACAAACGTCCGATTCTGTCCGACCTGCGCGAGTCGGGCTGCCTGACGGGCGATTCGCGCGTGTATCTCCCGGACGAAGGGGTTTACCGGCCGATCCGCGAGCTGGTGGGGAAGACCGGTTTCCGCGTCCTTGCGGTTGACGACCAGACCTGGAGGCTCGAGCCGCGCGTCGTCACGAACGCGTTCTCGACCGGGCGGAAACCCATCTACCGGCTGACCACGAGCCTCGGGCGCACGATCCGCGCGACCAGCAATCACAAGTTCCTTGCTTTCGACGGCTGGCGCCGGCTGGACGACATGGCGCCGGGGATGCGTCTCGCCGTTCCCCGAGAGTTACCCGGGCCGGACGATCAGACGATGTCGGACGAGGAGCTCGCGCTGCTCGGGCAGCTGATCGGCGACGGCTGCACGCTTCCGCGGCACGCGATCCAGTACACGTCGAACGACCTCGATCTCGCAGAACTGGTCGCCGGCCTCGCGACCGACGTGTTCGGCGACGCAGTGCGACCTCGCATCGTCCAGGAGCGGCGCTGGTACCAGACCTACCTCCCGGCGACGCGCCGTCTCACGCATGGGATTCGGAACCCGGTCGCCGCTTGGCTCGACGAGCTCGGGGTCTTCGGGCTCCGCAGTTTCGAGAAGCGGGTTCCGGATGAGGTTTTCCGGCAGCCTGCCACAGCGATCGGCCTCTTCCTGCGCCATCTCTGGGCGACCGACGGCGTCGTCCGAGAGGCCGGCGGCGGCACGGTGTACCCGGTGATCAGGTTCGATTCGAGCAGCGAGCGCCTGTCGAGAGACGTTCAATCACTCCTGCTCCGCCTCGGCATTACCGCGACACTGCGGCAGGTCTCCATGGGATCGAAGGGGCGACCCTCGCACCGGCTCGCCGTTACCGGGAAGGCGGATGTGGAGCGGTTCCTGGCTCTCGTCGGTGGATTGGGCCGTCGCCGCGCCAAAGCGCACGACGAGATCGCCACCTGGGTGGCCGATATCCAGGCGAACACGAACCGCGACACAATCCCGAAGGAAGCTTGGAGGTCCATCGTCGTTCCCGCACTGGCCGCGACCGGCGTGACGACGCGCCAGCTGCAGAGCGGACTCGGCATGTCGCACTGCGGGTCGACCCTGTACAGAGCGGCGATCAGTCGCGAGCGGGCCGCGCTCGTCGCCGGCCTCGTGGAGTCGGAGACGATGAACGATCTCGCAGCGAGCGACGTCTACTGGGACAGGATCGTCTCGATCGAGCCTGACGGCGAGGACGACGTCTACGACTTGACGGTCGACGATCTATCGAGCTTCGTCGCAGGTGACGTACTGGTTCACAACAGCATCGAGCAGGACGCGGACCTCGTCTTCTTCATCTACCGCGACGAGTACTACAACGACGAGACCGACCAGCAGGGGATCGCCGAGATCCACCTCGCGAAGCACCGCAACGGTCCGACCGGAACGGAGAAGGTCGCCTTCATGAGCCGGTACGCGAAGTTCTCCGATCTCGCAGCCGGGTAGACGACCGCCCGGTAAGGCAGACTCAAGCTCGTGCCAGCGACCGTCATAGTCGGGGCGCAGTGGGGGGACGAGGGGAAAGGCAAGATCGTCGACCTGCTGGCCCAGCACTCGGACGTCGTCTGCCGCTACCAGGGCGGGCCGAACGCGGGTCATACGATCGTCGCCGACGGCCAGACCTACAAGTTCCGCCACATGCCCTCGGGGATCCTCTGGGGCAAGGAGTGCGTGCTCGGCGCGGGCTGCGTCGTCGACCCACAGGTCTTCATCGAGGAGCTGGACGACCTCGAAGCGCGCGGCCTCTCGACGGAGCAGGTGCACCTCTCCGGCAACGCGCAGCTGATCATGCCGTGGCACGTTGCGCTCGACCGCGCGAGCGAGCGGCGGCTCGGCAACCTCCAGATCGGCACGACTCGGCGCGGGATCGGGCCTGCCTACGGTGACAAGGCAGCGCGGCTCGGGATCCGCGTCCAGGATCTCCTCGACCCGAAGATCCTTCGGCAGAAGATCGAGGTCGCCCTCACCGAGAAGAACCACTGGCTGGAGCGCGTGTACGGAGCCGAGCCCATCGACCTCGAGGACGTCTCGTCACGGTACGAGGGCTACGCGCAGCGGCTGCGGCCGTACATCGCTGACACCTCCCTGCTGGTCGACCGGGCGCTGCGAGAAGGCAGGTTCGTGCTCTTCGAGGGCGCGCAGGGCACGCTGCTCGACCTCGACCACGGGACGTATCCCTTCGTGACCTCGTCCAACCCGATCGCCGGCGCTGCCGCAACGGGCATCGGAATCGGGCCGACTCGGATCGACGCGGTCCTCGGAGTGGCGAAGGCGTATCTGACGCGGGTCGGCGAGGGGCCGTTCCCGACGGAGATCGAGGGGCCCGACCAGGAGCGCGTGCGCGAGCTCGGCGGTGAGTACGGAACGGTGACGGGCCGCGAGCGTCGCTGCGGCTGGCTCGACCTCGTCGGGCTCCGCTACGCCGCCCGCCTCAACGGCTTCACCTCGCTGGCTTTGACGAAGCTCGACGTGCTCTCGTCCTTCGCCGAGCTGCCCGTCTGCGTCCGTTATCGCCTCCGCGACGGCACCGAGACGGAGGAGTTCCCGGCCCACCAGAGCGACTTCCACCACTGCGAGCCGGTATACGAGGTCCTCGAGGGCTGGGAAGAGCCGCTCGACGGGATGGACGACGTCTCCCGATTACCGGATGCCGCACGCCGTTACGTCGCGTTCGTCGAGGAGCAGCTCGACGTCGAGGTGTCGCTCGTGGGAACCGGCGCGGCGCGCGAGCATGTCCTCTCCCGGCGCGACGTCGAAGCGATCGCCCGGCCCTAGCGAATGAAGGTCCTGCTCATCGGCTCCGGCGGCCGCGAACACGCGCTCGCCTGGAAGCTGCGCCAGAGCCCTCGCCTCGACGAGCTGCATGCGGCTCCCGGAAATCCGGGGATCGCCCAACTCGGCGAGTGCCACCCGGTCCGGGCCGAGGACGGCGAAGGGCTGCTCGACCTCGCACGCTCGCTCGACGCCGACCTTGTCGTCGTCGGGCCGGAGGCGCCACTGGTCTCCGGCGTGGCCGATGACCTGCGGCACGCGGGCGTCGCGGTCTTCGGCCCTAGCCGGGAAGCCGCCCGGATCGAAGGCTCGAAGATCTTCGCGAAGGACGTGATGCGGGCCGCCGGGGTCGAGACCGCAGAGACGCTGGCGGTCGCGCGGCCTCCATGCGTGATCAAGGTCGACGGGCTCGCCGCGGGAAAGGGAGTCTTCGTCTGCCCCGACCAGGCGGCGCTCGACGACGCGCTGCAAGCCGCCGGCCGCCTGGGCCAGCCGCTCGTGATCGAGGAGCTGCTGGAAGGCGACGAGGTGTCGCTCTTCGCGGTGGCCGACGGAAGCAACGCCCTCGCGCTGGCCCCCGCACGCGACTACAAGCGAATCGGCGACGGAGACACCGGCCCGAACACGGGTGGGATGGGCGCCTACTCCCCGGTCACCGAGGTGCCGGCATCGACTGTCGACGAGTTGCTCGGGACGGTTCACGTTCCCGTGCTCGCCGAGCTCGCAAGCAGGGGAATGCCGTTCGTCGGTCTCCTCTACGCGGGGTTGATGCTCACCGAGTCAGGCCCGAAGGTGCTCGAGTTCAACTGCCGATTCGGTGACCCCGAGACGCAGGCGATCCTGCCCCGGATCGCGGGCGACCTCCTGGAGACGCTGGCGTCGGCCGCAGGCGGCGACCTCGGCCCGGACGGCCTGGCGGTCGCCGACGAGGCGGCCGTCACCGTCGTCCTCGCCGCGCGCGACTACCCCGAGCAGGGCGACTCCGGAACACCGATCGAAGGCGTGGACGAAGCGGAGGCCGACGCGCTCGTGTTCCACGCGGGAACCGCGATGCACGGCGGACAGCTCGTCACGAACGGCGGACGCGTCCTCGACGTCACCGCGCTCGGACCGACCGTCGAGGAGGCGCGCGCTGCCGCGTACGCCGCCTGTGCCCGCATCTCGTTCGACGGCATGCAGTACCGTCGAGACATCGCCGCGAGGACCGCTGACGTTGCAACCTGACACCCAGACCGAGACCTTCGCGCAGCTGGTCGAGTTCGGCGAGCCCGGACCCCTTGTCGGGATCCTGGTCGGCTCCGAGTCCGACCGGGAGCGCATGGAGCCGGCGATGCAGGAGCTCGACGACAGGGGGATCTCCCACGAGTTCCACGTCCTCTCGGCCCATCGGGACCCGCGGGCGGTCGCCGAGTACGCGTCCACCGCGGAGCTCCGCGGCATTCGCGTGATCATCGCCGGCGCCGGCATGGCCGCGGCGCTGCCCGGGGTCGTCGCCTCCTACAGCGAGCTGCCGGTCATCGGTGTTCCGCTCCGCTCCAGCAAGAGCATCGGGGACGGGATGGATGCGTTGCTCTCGATCGTCCAGATGCCGCCCGGGGTCCCAGTTGCCTGCGTGTCGGTCGACGGCGCCCGCAACGCGGCGATCCTCGCCGCTCGCATCCTGGCCCAGGGCGGCGGGCTACGAGCGGCCGAGCTCTAATCGCTGACAGGCGACCGCCTGCCCTCCCTCTAGAATCGAACCGGTGATCGCCCGCTACTCGCGCCCGGCCATGGCCAGGATCTGGTCGGACGACGGGAGGCTTGCGCGCCTGCTCGAGGTCGAGCTCGCCGCGCTCGACGGCTGGGCGGCGATCGGCGCCGTCCCGGCCGAGGCAGCCGCGGAGATCCGCGAGCGCGCGGTGCCGCCGTCGGCCGAGCGAGTCGCCGAGATCGAGGCGCGGACACAGCACGACCTCGCCGCCTTCGTCGACGCCGTGGCGGAGGAGCTCGGACCCGTCGGACGCTGGTTCCACTACGGCCTGACCTCCTCCGACGTCCTCGACACCGCCCTGTCCCTGCAGATCCAGGAGGCCGGCGAGCTGATCCTCGCCGGCATCGACCGGGCGTTCGAGGCGGTGGTCGAACTGGCCGAGAAGCACCGCACGACATCGATGATGGGCCGTACGCACGGCGTGCACGCCGAGCCGACGACCTTCGGGCTGAAGCTCGCGGGCTGGGCGTTCGAGCTCGACCGGAACCGCGAACGGGTCAGACGAGCGCTCGAGGGGCTCCGGGTCGGCAAGCTCTCCGGTGCGGTCGGGACCTACGCCGCGATCGATCCGGAAGTCGAGCGCCTCGCGTGCGAGCGTCTCGGCCTCGAGCCGGCGCCCTCGTCGACCCAGATCCTTCAGCGGGACCGTCATGCCGAGCTTTTGTCGGCCCTCGCCGTCGCCGCTGCCTCGCTGGAGAAGTTCGCGCTCGAGATCCGCCACCTCGCCCGGACCGAGGTCCGCGAGGTCGAGGAGCCGTTCGGCCGCGGCCAGAAGGGCTCCTCCGCGATGCCGCACAAGCGCAACCCGATCGTGTCCGAGCGGATCTGCGGGCTCGCGAGAGTCGTTCGCAGCGCCGCGGTCGTGGGACTCGAGAACGTCGCGCTCTGGCACGAGCGGGACATCTCCCACTCGTCCGCCGAGCGCGTTGTCATCCCGGACGCCTTCCTGGCCCTCGACTACATGCTCGACCGCTTCGCCTGGCTCGTGAGCGGTCTGGTCGTCCGGCCAGAGCGCATGCGCCGCAACCTCGAGTCGAGCCACGGGCTCTTCTTCAGCCAGCGGCTGCTACTGGCGCTCGTCGAAAGCGGGCTGGAGCGCTCGCAGGCGTACGAGCTCGTGCAGCGGAACGCGATGCGCGCGTGGGACGAGGAGCAGGACTTCGAGAGCCTCGTCCGCTCCGACGGCGAGATCGGAACCGCACTCGACGAGGACAAATTCCAGGCCGTCTTCGACCTCGCCGCCTACACGCGGCACGTCGACGTCGTCTTCGACCGCCTGTCCGCCCTGACCCGAAGAGAGGAGCCAGTACATGCCTGAGACCGCGACCCATGTCGGCAGCGGGAAAGTCCGGGAGCTCTACGCGCTGGACGACGGCCGCCTGCTGCTCGTCGCGAGCGACCGCATCTCGACCTTCGACGTCGTCCTCCCCACCGAGATCCCGGACAAGGGCCGAGTGCTCACCGGGTTGTCGGCGTTCTGGTTCGCGCGAACCGGCGACCTTGTCGCGAACCACCTGCTCGCGATCCGGGCGGACGGCCGGTCGCTCGAGTGCAGGCGGCTCGAGATGCTGCCGATCGAGTGCGTCGTCCGCGGATACCTCGCCGGGTCCGGTTGGAAGGACTATGGGGCGAGCGGCGAGGTGTGCGGTCACGTCCTGCCCGGCGGACTGCGCGAGTCGGAGCGACTGCCGGAGCCGATCTTCACGCCCGCCACGAAGGCGGAGACGGGGCACGACGAGAACATCACGCGTGAGCAGGCCGCGGAGCTCGTCGGCGAGGACCGCCTGCGCGAGGTCGAGGCGACGTCGCTGGCGCTCTACGGCTTCGCCGCCGACTACGCCGCCGAGCGGGGAATCCTGATCGCCGACACGAAGTTCGAGTTCGGGATCGACGAGTCAGGACAGCTGGTGCTGGCCGACGAGGCGTTCACGCCCGACTCCTCCCGTTTCTGGCCGGCCGACGAGTACGAGCCGGGCCGGCCACAGCCGTCCTACGACAAGCAGTTTGTCCGCGACTATTGCGAGTCTCTCGGCTGGGACAAGACCGACCCGGGGCCGGAGCTGCCGGAAGACGTCGTGACTGGAACGCGGGCCCGCTACGTCGAGGCCTTCGAGCGGCTGACCGAGATCCGCTTCGACCGCTACCTGAAGGATCCCGAGGTGGCACTGCGATGAGAGCCACAGTGCTGGTGCGACCGAAGCCCGGGATCCTCGACCCGCAGGGGCAGGCAGTCGAGAGCTCGCTCCGACAACTCGGCTTCCCCGTCGGCGACGCGCGAGTGGGTCGAGTCGTCGACCTCGAGATCGACGCAGCCGACGAGGTGGCCGCCCGTGCCGAGGTCGAGCGGATGTGCGAGCAGCTGCTGGCCAACCCGCTGATCGAGAGCTACGAGATCGAGCTCCAGGGTGGACGGTGACGGAGAGCCGTCCCCGCATCGGAGTCCTCACCTTTCCCGGCTCGAACGACGACCGGGACGCGCTCCACGCGCTCGACCGGCTCCGCGCGGAGGCAGTGCCCGTCTGGCACGCCGACGAGCAGCTTCCTGACGTCGCCGGCGTGGTCCTTCCGGGCGGCTTCTCCTACGGGGACTACCTGCGTTGCGGCGCGATCGCCAGGTTCTCACCCGCGATGCGGGCGGTGGCCGAGTTCGCCGCCGACGGCGGCCCGGTGCTCGGGATCTGCAACGGCTTCCAGATCCTCTGCGAGGCGGGGCTGCTCCCCGGCGTGCTGCGTCCGAACGCCTCGCTCTCGTTCGTCTGTCGCGATGTCGACCTCCGCGTCGAGCGCACCGATACGCCGTTCACCGGTCTCTGCGACGAAGGTCAGACCCTGACGATCCCGATCAAGCACGGCGAGGGCTGCTGGTTCGCCGACGACCAGCTCCTGGCCGAGCTCGAGGCAAATGGGCAGATCGTCCTTCGCTACCGCGAGAACCCGAACGGCTCAGTCGCGGACGTGGCTGGCGTCGTCAACGCCGAGCGGAACGTCATGGGTCTGATGCCGCATCCCGAGCATGCGATCGACCCGCTGCTCGGCTCGAGCGACGGCGCGCTCGTTCTCCGGGGGCTGATCGCGGCGGCGCGCGACCGCACTCCGGTCGCGGCCTAGCCACCGACGAACCCCAGTGCCGCGGCGAGCGAGGGGTGATCGCCTAGTCGATCGCGCAGCCGTTCGAGGTCGGCGCCGCGAAGGGTCACGGG
This sequence comes from uncultured Actinomycetes bacterium, assembly GCA_963754715.1. Taxonomy (GTDB): domain Bacteria; phylum Actinomycetota; class Thermoleophilia; order Gaiellales; family Gaiellaceae; genus JACDAN01. Next base: position 60,245 of record CAVWHA010000005.1, read on the forward strand.
CCCCCGCCTGGCCGTTCCGTCGGTCGTGTACGCGAAGCGGACAAGCCAGTCGCCCTTGTCGTCCTCGAGCAGCTGGACGACCGACGCGAAGCGCTTCTGGCCTGCGCGTTGCGGCAGCGTCACCTCCTCGAGGAGCTTCGCCTTGCCCCATGCGGTCGTGATCTGGGTCATGAGCCCAACGCTAGCCCCGAAATCCGCACACGCGGGTGACGGATTCGAGACGAAAGTGCGCCGAGCTCAGACGGCCCGGCGAAAGCCCACGGGATCGAGCGCCGGCTCGAGCGGGCTGGTCGGCAGCCCCGGCCCGACCGGTGTCAGGTTGTAACCGCCCGGCGCCAGATCGTTCGAGCTGTCCGCATGGAACAGCGACGCGAGGTACTGGATCTGCCCGCGGCCCACGCCGAGCTCGAACTGGCCGCCGCCGTACATCCCGATCCCCCGGCCGGCGCAGTAGTCATAGGTCTCGAAGAGCCGCTCGACCGAGCCGAAGCGCGACGGCTTGACGTTGATCGTCTTCGGCGGGAACGGCAGGGCCTCGATGTCGCCGACCGAGTGGATCGGCGCGTCCCACGTGATGCGTTCACGGTGGGGCCGAAGGACCTCGTCAGTCTCGTCGGCAAGCGCCGGATCCTCGATCCACGCCTCGGGAAAGCCCTCGGCCACGAGCCGGTAGAGCTCCGCGTCGGGCGGGTTGTCGACGACCGTGCCCTTGTACTGGCCCTTGAGGTCGACGACGTCCACCGGCCCCAGCTCGGCGAGCTCCGAGACGAGCTCGGGGGTCCAATCCGGCACCGGGTCGAGCTTGAACCGTGTCCCGGGATACTCGGCAAGCAGCTTCCGGATCGGCTCGGTCGACGACGGCTCTCCGAGTCGCAAGGAGACCACGAAGCGGATCGGGCGGGGCGCCAGCCCGAGGGCGTCTGCCAGGGAGCGGCCGGCCTGGCGCAGGGCAAGGTCAAGCGCGGCGCTCTCGAAGGCCCACCGCCGGTAGTCGCGGAACGCCGCCATTCCGGGCGGCTCCGGCCAGAGGTCGAGCTCGTCCAGGTGCTCGGAGAACGAGCGGATCGTCCAGTCGCCCTCGAGCGGCAGCGGCCCCGCCTCTCGCAGCCGGTCGTGAGCCGCGCCGTCGTAGGTGACGTCCTCGCCGGCTCCCTCGCTCCCACCGGCCCTCAGCAGAACCTGCGTGGTGGTTCGGACGAAGTCGCTCGAGACGGCCTGCTCGAGTTGCTCGAGCTCGTAGCTCTCGACGGTCAGCGGGAGGTCGGCGACGCGCTCGAACGTGGACACAATGGACGAGTATGTCGATTCGGCTCCCGCTCGCCGCGGCGCTCCTCGTCCTCCTCGCCGGCTGCGGCGGCGACTCACCGGCCCGCGAGGTTCGGCTGCTGGCTCCGGTCGGGATCGCCGAGAGCACCGAGGGCTTCGAGCAGGACACAGGCTGCCGCGTCGACCTCCGCGTCTACGACGACGGTGAGGACATCGCCGCCATCGCGCGACGACGCGACGCGGATGTCATCGCAGGCCCCACTCCCAGAGGGCAGGTCCCCGACGTCGTCGACGAGCTGGCACGGGTCACCCTGAAGGGAGGGGTCGTCGTGACCGTCCCTCGCCGCCTCGCGTCGGCGTTCGACTGGATCGACATCCGGTCAGCGGGGCGGCGGGAGATCTCCTGGAGGATCCGCGAGGAGGGCGACAACGACGACTGCGCCCGCCGCTGGATCGCCTACGTGAGATCCCAGTAGACCTCGGTGTCGAGCAGCTCGAGAAAGGCGTCGGGATCAGGGACGGCGTCCTCGGGAGCCCGAACGCCGGTGAACTGAAGCCGACCCTCGTGGAGCTCGACTGCCGCCCGGGCCGCCGGCTCGGACGTCGACCTGGCCGATCCTCCGCGCGTCAGCGTCCACCCGACCACACTGCGGGTCGGGCCGCGCAGGTCGACGAGGTGCACGGCCACCGAAGCCTCCGACTGCTCGTAGGGCTGAGGCTCCTCGCCCTCCTCGAGCGCCAGGAGCTTCTCGAGCAGCCCGGGAGCGAGGCAGAGCCGGAACGATGCCGACTCCAGGGTCGGGAAGGCGCGCGGGAGCGTCCGCAACTCGGAATGCAGCGTGTAGATGCCTTTCGCGCGGCCGACGGGCTCGGGAAGCTCGCGTTCGGCCTCGCCGGACAAGGGCTCGACCTCCAGCACCTCGCCGTCATCCACGACCACCGGGTTCATCTGCAGCTCGTCCAGCAGCGTGCGCACGGAATACGGCGCGGGGAACGGGTGCTCCGCCGCTGCCGGGTCCCGCGCGGCCGCCCAGATCTCGAGCGAGCGCGGCTCCTCGCCCAGGCGAGAAACCGCCGCCGCAGCGAGCAGGTTCGTCTTCCCCGGGGCCGAGCCCATCCCGAGCAGCGCGCCGACGCCGCGCTCGGCGAACTCTCCATCGAGCCCAAGCTGTTCGTTCGTGACGTGGTAGAGGCCCCCCAGATCGACGTAGTGGGCGCCCGCCCCGAGCGCGCCGCGCATCACGGGCAGGTTGAGCCGGTAGTCCGCGGCGTTGACGACGACGGTCGCCCCGGCCAGGCCGCGGGCGACCGACTCCGGGTCCGACGCATCAAGCCGCTCGTCGCCCTCCAGCCGGAAGTCGCGCCGCACGAACGGCGCGCCCCACTCCTCGAGGAAGCCGGAGATGCGGCGTCCGATCGTCCCTGCGGCTCCGACGACGGCGATCACAGCTGGCCGACTCTTCGGATTACTTGAGGTCGGCCAGGATCTCGCCGGCCACGCGCTCGCCCGTCTCGACGGCGCCGTTGAGGTAGCCCTGGAAGTCGATCGACGTGTGCTCGCCGGCGAAGTGGCAGTTCCCTTCCCGCTCCCGCTCGACGCCGGCGAACTTCGTGTACTGACCGACCTTCCAGTAGGAGTACGAGCCCTTCGCCCAGTGGTTGCCGGGCCAGAAGTCGAGCGTCGCCCGACCGTTCCACCGCGCTGCTGATCCCCGGCAGCACCGGTTCGAGCTGCCGCAGGAAGTCCTGAGCGCGCGAGCTCGCCGTGCCGGACCCGAAGCTCGCGCCGACCTTGCCGCCCGTGTAGTCGACGAGGATCCCCGAGGTCCCGCGCTGCGCCCGCGTCACCTCCCAGGTGTTCTGGTAGCCGGTGTCCGCGTAGGTCTCGCCGTTCGAGCCGAGCGCATTCCAGTGCCGGTCGTTGAACTGGACGTGGAGCTTGGAGTTGGTTCCCATCCCCAGCTCCCGGATGGCCGTTCCTTGAGCGCGCTGAAGCCCGCTTGCGAGATGTCGACCGACGACCGGAGGATCGAGAACGGCAGCGCGAGGACGACGCGGTCGGCCGGGACGGTCTTGACGGCGGAGCCCTGCTGGAACGTCAGCGTGTAGCCGCCGTCGGACCTGCGCCGGATGGCGATGAGCGCGGAGCCCAACGTGATCTGACCGGCGAGCAGAGTTCCGAGCAGCCGTCGGGATCTGGTCGTTGCCGCCCCGCGACGCGGTACTTCTCGTTCGACGCCCCGAAGATCCGGAGCTGGCCCTGGCCGCGGTAGCCGAGCAGGTAGAGCAGGTTGAGCGAGCTCTGCTCGGCTCGACTCGCGCGCCGTACTCGATCGTGTAGGCGACGTCGAGCAGCTGGCCGAGCGGCGAGCGAATCCCACCGGGGACGCTCTCCTCGATCCAGTCCACGATCGACATCCGGTCGAGCTCGCGCCCGCGAGGCGTGGAGAGGTTGTAGAGGGTCGGATAGCTGGCGGCCGAGACGTCCTAATGGATCTGCTGCCAGATCGCCTTGAGGTCCGCCGTCGCCTCGGCGTAGGAGTACGGTCGCCCATCGAAGTAGTACGAACGGGTCGGTTCCGTTCGCCTCGGCCGGAGGAGGTTGTCGAGCTTCAGCCCGAGCTCGCTGCGCCAGTTGCCGGGTCGCGGTATGTCCCTGGTCGATCAGCTCGCCGCCGTGCTCTGCGATCTGCCCCTCGGCGAAGTCGCCGCGCATGGTCCAGCAGCGGCCGCCGAGCCGGTCCGAGGCCTCGTGGAGGTCGGCGGCGATACCCGGCCTGCTTCAAGCGGTAGGCGCGCGGTGAGCCCCGCGAGACCGCCGCCGACGACGACCGTGCGCGGCGCGAGAGCGGCGTCTGCGGCCGAGAGCAGCCGGCCGCATCTTCAAGCAGCGCAACGTCGACATCGGCACGGTCAGCAAGGAAGACGCGCTGGCCTGGGGCTTCTCCGGCCCGATGATCCGCGCCGCCGGCATCCCCTGGGACCTGCGCAAGTCGCAGCCCTACGAAGTCTATGACCGGATGGAGTTCGACATTCCGGTCGGCACCCGCGGCGACTGCTACGACCGCTTCATGGTCCGGGTCGAGGAAGTGCGGCAGTCGGCGCGGATCATGCGCCAGTGCCTCAAGGACATGCCGTCAGGCCCGATCGGCACCTCGACCGCAAGGTCTTCCCGCCCAAGCGCGCCGAGATGAAGCAGTCGATGGAAGCGCTGATCCACCACTTCAAGCTCTACACCGAGGGCTATCACGTCCCCGCCGGCGAGGTTTATGTCGCGACCGAAAGCCCCAAGGGCGAGTTCGGCGTCTACCTGGTCGCCGACGGCACCAACAAACCCTATCGCTGCAAGATCCGCGCCGACCGGCTTCTCGCACCTCCAGGCGATGGATTTCATGATGAAGGGCCACATGCTCGCCGACACCACCGCGGTGCTGAGCGCCATCGACGTCGTGTTCGGGGAGGTGGACCGGTGAGCATGAAGTCAGACGTCTGGCTCAGCTCTGACGACGCTCCTGCTTCGGCAAGCTGCAATAATGGTACGTCGGCTGCGACATTTGCTGCTGGTGGTCGGATTGGGATTTGAAGTGCTCGCCCAATTCTGCCGCAGGCTCTGTTGATCGTTGCCGGTTCATCGGCGTTGGATTCTTGCATCGATGTAAGCAGCGCTCGGCATCGGCTCGATGAGGCGAGTTGAACACTAATGGCTGAGCGCGCTTTCGCCCCTGACACGCCCGAGACTCCGCGCCGAGTGGGGCGGTTTCGCCTGGACCGAGGCCAACGCCAGGGCCGCGGCGGAGATCGTCGCGCGCTATCCGGCGGGGCGGCAGGCGTCGGCCTCGATCCCGTTCCTCGACCTCGCCCAGCGGCAGGTCGGCGAGATGACGGGGACGCAGGGCTGGCTGCCGATCCCGGTGATCGAGTTCGTCGCGCGCGAGCTCGACATGCCGCCGGTCCGGGTGATGGAGGTCGCCAGCTTCTACACCATGTTCAACCTCGCGCCGGTCGGCCGATTCCACGTCCAGGTGTGCGGCACCACGCCGTGCATGCTGCGCGGGTCGGACGATGTGCTGTCGGCCTGCTACAAGCGCGGCCTCAAGAAGGGCCACACCACCGCGGACGGCCTGTTCACGCTGACCGAGGTCGAGTGCCTCGGCGCCTGCGCCAACGCGCCGATGGTCCAGATCAACGACGACAATTACGAGGATCTGACCGAGGCCAGCATGAAGGCGATCCTCGACGCGCTGGCGATCGGGCCAGACGCCCAAGCCCGGCCCGCAGGTCGACCGCCAGACCAGCTGCCCCGAAGGCGGCCCGACCACGCTCAAGAAGATGGCCGAGCGCAATTACGACTATCGGGGGCAGTGGTGATGGAGATCGGCGATCATCCTGGTCGGCCTCGTCGCCGCGTTCCTCGTGCTTCAAGTTCGTCAAGGGCATGATCAAATTTGCCGTCCTGGCGGTGCTGGTGCTTGGCGCCCTCTATCTTGCCGGGGGTGTTCAACTGATGGCCGGCATCACCTCGCTCACCGACAAGGACCGGATCTTCACCAACGTCTACGGCTTCCAGGGCGCGGACCTGAAGTCGGCCAGGCGCGCGGCGACTGGGACAAGACCGCCGACCTGATGAAGCTCGGCCAGGACGCGATCATCGAGATCGTCAAGGACATCGGGCCTGCGCGGCCGCGGCGGCGCGGGCTTCCCGACCGGCATGAAGTGGAGCTTCATGCCCAAGGAGCCGACGCCGGGCCGGCCCAACTTCCTGGTGATCAACGCCGACGAGTCCGAGCCGGGCAGCTGCAAGGACCGCGAAATCCTCCGCCACGACCCGCACAAGCTGGTCGAGGGCGCGCTGATCGCCGGCTTCGCGATGCGCTGCCGGGCCGGCTACATCTATGTCCGCGGCGAGTTCATCGTCGAGACCGAGGCGCTGCGCAAAGCGGTCGCCGAGGCCTATGACGCCGGCCTGCTCGGCAAGAATGCCGCCGGCTCGGGCTACGACTTCGACCTGTTCGTCCACCGCGGCGCCGGCGCCTATATCTGCGGCGAAGAGACGGCGATGCTCGAAAGCCTGGAGGGCAAGAAGGGCAAGCCGCGCCTGAAGCCGCCGTTCCCGGCCGGCGCGGGCCTCTACGGCTGCCCGACCACGGTCAACAATGTCGAGAGCATCGCGGTCGTGCCCGACCATCCTCCGCCGCGGCGCGGAGTGGTTCAAGAGCTTCGGCCGCGAGAACAACGCCGGCACCAAGCTGTTCCAGATCAGCGGCCATGTGAACAAGCCCGTGCGTGGTCGAGGAAGCGATGCGCATCCCGTTCCGCGAGCTGATCGACAAGCATGCCGGCGGCATCCGCGGCGGCTGGGACAATCTGCTCGCGGTGATCCCCGGCGGATCGTCGGTGCCGCTGGTCCCGGCGCGAGCAGATCATGGACGCGCCGATGGATTTCGACGGGCTGAAGGCGCTCGGCTCGGGCCTCGGCACCGCGGCGGTGATCGTCATGGACAAGTCGACCGACATCGTCCGCGCGATCAGCCGCATCAGCTATTTCTACAAGCATGAGAGCTGCGGCCAGTGCACCCCGTGCCGCGAGGGCACCGGCTGGATGTGGCGGACGATGGAGAGGCTGCGCGAAGGCGACGCCCATGTCTCGACCATCGACCAGCTCTACGACGTCACCAAGCAGGTCGAGGGCCACACCATCTGCGCCCTGGGCGACGCCGCCGCCTGGCCGATCCAGGGCCTGATCACGCCATTTCCGCCCGGAGCTGGAGCGGCGCATCGCCGAGCGGCACGGCGCATGCAGGAGGCGGCGGAGTGAAGGCGCTGCTGCAAAATCCTCCCCGGAACGGGGAGGGGACCATGCGGAGCATGGTGGAGGGGCGCCACGCTCGTCGTGTGGCGCTCCGTCAAGACGAGATCGGTTCGGAGCTGCCCTCCGTCAGCCGCTCTCGGGCGGTCCATCTCCCCGTGCCGGGGAGGATTTATGCCTAAAGTCACCGTCGACGGCGTCGAGATCGAGGTTCCGCAGGGCGCGACCGTGCTGCAGGCGTGCGAGCTGGCCGGCAAGGAGATCCCGCGCTTCTGCTATCACGAGCGGCTGTCAGCATCGCCGGCAATTGCCGCATGTGCCTGGTCGAGGTCGCGCCGGGGCCGCCCAAGCCGCAGGCGAGCTGCGCGCTGCCCGCCGCCGAGGGCCAGGCGATCCAGACCGACACGCCGATGGTCAAGAAGGCGCGCGAAGGGGTGATGGAGTTCCTGCTCATCAACCACCCGCTCGACTGCCCGATCTGCGACCAGGGCGGCGAATGCGACCTGCAGGACCAGGCGATGGCCTATGGCCGCGGCCATTCGCGCTTCGACGAGAACAAGCGGGCGGTCGACGACAAATATTTCGGGCCGATCGTCAAGACCTCGATGAACCGCTGCATCCAGTGCACGCGCTGCGTCCGCTTCGCCGAGGAAGTGGCGGGCGTGCCGACCGTCGGCATGCTGTTCCGCGGCGAGGACGAGCAGATCACCACCTATCTGGAAGGCGCGTTCAATTCGGAGCTGGCCGGCAATCTGGTCGACCTGTGCCCGGTCGGCGCGCTGCTGTCGAAGCCCTACAGCTTCGAGGCGCGGCCGTGGGAGCTGCGCAAGGTGCCCGGCATCGACGTGATGGACGCGGTCGGCACCAACATCCGCATGGACGTCCGCCAGCGCCAGGTGATGCGCATCCTGCCGCGCATCAACGACGCGGTGAACGAGGAATGGGCGCACGACAAGACGCGCCACCATGTCGACGCGCTGGTCCGCAGCCGGCTCGACCGGCCGTGGGTGCGCGAGAAGGGCAAGCTGCGCGAGGCGACGCTGGGCCGAGGCGCTCGACGTGTTCGCCAAGCAGTTCAAGAAGGCGGGCAGCAAGGTCGCGGCGATCGCCGGCGACCTGCTCGACGCCGAGACCATGTATGCGGCCAAGGCGCTGCTGGCGGGCGCGGGGTCGACGCTGCTCGAAGGGCGGCAGACCGGGCTCGACTATGACGTGTCCAGCCTCGCCGCGGTGCGGTTCAACACGCCGATCGCCGAGCTCGAGAATGCCGACGTCATCCTGCTGGTCGGCTCGAACGTCCGCTGGGAAGCGCCGCTGGTCAACACCCGGCTGCGCAAGGCGGTGCGGCGCGGGGCGAAGGTGTTCGCGATCGGGCCGGAGGTCGACCTGACCTACAAGGTCGAATGGCTCGGCGACGATCTGTCGCTGCTCGGCAAGCTGCCCAAGGACGCGGCCGACGCGATCAACAAGGCCGCAGCGGCCGGTGATGATCGTCGGCCCGGGCGCGCTCGGCGCAGGGGCGCTGGGCGCCGCGCTGGCCGCCTCGGCGCCGTTCATCAAGAAGACGGCTGGAACGGCTTCAACGTGCTCCACACCGCCGCGGCGCGGATGGCGGGCCTGCTGCTCGGCTATGCCCAGAAGGGCGGCATCGCCGACATCGAGAAGGCCAAGCCCGAGCTGGTGCATCCTGCTCGGCGCCGACGAGGTGCCCGCGGCCAATTTCAGCAAGGCGTTCAAGGTCTATGTCGGCCACCATGGCGACAAGGGCGCGGCGCAGGCCGACCTGGTCCTGCCCGGCGCGACCTATGCCGAGAAGCATGGCACCTACGTCAACATCGAGGGCCGGGTGCAGCGCAGCGAGCGCGCCGCCTTCCCGCCGGGCGACGCGCGCGAGGACTGGACCATCTTCCGCGCGCTGTCGCGACCTGATCGGCAAGCCGCTGCCGTTCGACCGCTTCGACCAGCTCCGCGCGGCGATGATCGCCGAGGTGCCGGAGCTGGGCGCGGACGGGATCATCGACCTGCCCTGGTCGCCGCCGAAGCTCGACGCCAAGGCGTCAGGCCCGGTCAGCTATCCGATCAAGGATTTCTACCTGACCAACGCCATCTGCCGCGCCAGCCCGACCATGCGCCGCTGCTCGGAAGAGCTGGTCCATGGCCGCGAATATCTGGAGGCGGCGGAGTGACGGTGCGCGCACTGAGCTCCTCCCTGGCGACGGGGAGGGGGACCATCGCGGAGCGATGGTGGAGGGGGCTCGGCGTCGCGGCTGCTGACCCCTCCCCATCGCGCTTCGCGATCCCCCTCCCCGCGACGCGGGGAGGAGCTCATGACCGCCACCTTCCAGTCCTGGGGCATGACCTACGACTGGGCGTGGTTCATCGCGACCATCGTCGGCATCCTGCGTCATCGCCCTGCCGCTGATGCTGGCGGTGGCGATGATCATCTATGCCGAGCGCAAGATCTGGGCGGCGATCGCGCTTCGCCGCGGGCCGAACGTGGTCGGGCCGTGGGGCCTGCTGCAGAGCTTCGCCGACGGCCTCAAGGTGTTCCTCAAGGAAACGATCATCCCGACCAGCGCCAACAAGGGGCTGTTCCTGATCGCGCCGATCATCACCTTCACCGTCGCGCTGATCGTCTGGGCGGTGGTGCCGTTCGACGTCGGCGTGGTGCTGACCGACATCAATGTCGGCCTGCTCTACATCCTCGCGGCGAGCTCCTCGGCGTCTACGGCGTGATCATCGCCGGCTGGGCGTCCAACTCCAAATATCCCTTCTTCTCCGCGCTCCGCGCCGCGGCGCAGATGGTCAGCTACGAAGTGTCGATCGGCTTCGTGCTGATCTGCGTCGTGCTCTACGCCGGCACCTTCAACCTGACCGAGATCGTCATGGCGCAGAAGGGCAATATGCTTCGGGCATCCTCAGCGGCTACGGCTTCAACCCGCTGCTGTTCCCGATGGCGGTGGTGTTCCTGATCAGCTCGATGGCCGAGACCTTCCGCACCCCGTTCGACCTGGTCGAGGCGGAGAGCGAGCTGGTCGCGGGCCACCAGACCGAATATTCGTCGATGAGCTTCGCGCTGTTCTGGCTCGGCGAATATGCCAACGTCATCCTGATGTGCGCGCTGAACGCCATCCTGTTCTGGGGCGGGTTCCTGCCGCCGATCGACTGGGCGCCGCTCTATTGACATCCCCGGCATCCTCTGGCTGATCGGCAAGATGTGCTTCTTCTTCTTCGTCTTCGGCTGGGTGAAGGCGACCGTGCCGAGGTACCGCTACGACCAGCTGATGCGGCTGGGCTGGAAGATCTTCCTGCCGCTGAGCCTGCTGTTCGTCGTGCTGATCTGCGGCTGGCTGATGTGGACCCGTTATGGAGTCGCCGGCATGATCGCGCGCACCATCAAGGCCTTCACGCTGTGGGAGTTCGTCAAGGCGCATGCCCTGACGCTGAAATATTTCTTCAAGCCCAAGGCGACGATCAACTATCCCTACGAGAAGGCGCCGCAGTCGCCCCGCTTCCGCGGCGAGCATGCGCTGCGCCGCTATCCCAACGGCGAAGAGCGCTGCATCGCCTGCAAGCTGTGCGAGGCGATCTGCCCGGCGCAGGCGATCACCATCGAGGCCGAGCCGCGCGAGGACGGCAGCCGCCGCACCACCCGCTACGACATCGACATGGTCAAGTGCATCTATTGCGGGCTGTGCGCGGAGGCCTGCCCGGTCGACGCCATCGTCGAGGGGCCGAACCTGGAATTCGCGACCGAAACGCGCGAGGAATTGCTCTACGACAAGGCCAAGTTGCTGGCCAACGGCGACCGCTGGGAACAGGCGATCGCCGCCAACCTTGCCGCCGACGCGGCGTATCGGTAGGGGCGCGGCCATGTCGAACAGGGGATCATCCCGACGGAGGCGCCCCGAGGCGTGGATCCGCACCGCGATGCGGCACCCCTCCACCGCCTGCGATCCCCTCCCCGCCGGGAATTCATGATCGCAATCCTCGCCTTTTACCTGTTCGCGACGCTGACCATCGCTTCGGCGGTGGCGGTGATCTTCGCGCGCAACCCGGTGCACAGCGTGCTGTGGCTGATCATGGCCTTCTTCAACGCCGCCGGCCTGATGCTGATCCTCGGCGCCGAGTTCATCGCCATGCTGCTGGTGATCGTCTACGTCGGCGCGGTGGCGGTGCTGTTCCTGTTCATCGTCATGATGCTCGAACATCGACTTCGCCGCGCTGCGCTCCGGCTTCACCAGGAACCTGCCGTTCGGGCTGATCGTCGCGCTGGTGCTGCTGGCGGAGATCATCGTCGCGGTGTCGGCGTGGAAGGCCGGGCCCGGTGACCGGCAACGTCCAGCCGGCGGCCGCGACCCAGCCCAACATCGAGGCGATCGGCGAGCTGCTCTACACCCGCTTCCTGTTCCCGTTCGAAATCGCCGGCCTGATCCTGCTGGTGGCGATGATCGGCGCGATCGTGCTGACCCACCGCAGCCGCGGCGACGTCGCGCGGCCAGAATGTCGCGCGCCAGGTCGACCGCCGGCCCGAGGATGCGGTCAAGCTCGAGCAGCCCAAGGTCGGCGAGGGGGTGAAGCTGTGATCGGCCTGACCCATTATCTCGCCGTCGCCGCGATCCTGTTCACGCTCGGCGTGCTCGGCATCTTCCTCAACCGCCGCAACATCATCCTGATGCTGATGGCGATCGAGCTGATCCTGCTCGCGGTGAACATCAATCTGGTCGCGTTCAGCGCCTTCCTCGGCGACCTGGTCGGCCAGGTGTTCGCCATGTTCGTGCTGACCGTCGCCGCGGCCGAGGCCGCGATCGGCCTCGCCATCCTCGTCATCTTCTTCCGCCGCCGCGGCTCGATCGCGGTCGACGACGTCAACCGGATGCGCGGCTGATGCACCCGGTCCTGCTGATCGTCTTCCTGCCGCTGATCGCCGCGATCATCGCCGGCCTGGGCGGCCGCGTGATCGGCAAGACCGCGTCCAAGGTCGTCACCACCGGCGCGCTGATGATCGGCGCGGTGCTGAGCTGGCCGATCTTCTTCGACTATCCTCGGCGGCGCACGCCCGAGCCGAGGTCGTCGCCGGTGCTCAAGTTCATCGAGAGCGGCGCGCTCGACGTCGACTGGGCGCTGCGCGTCGACACGCTGACCGCGGTGATGCTGGTGGTGGTGACGACCGTCTCCAGCCTCGTCCACCTCTACAGCTGGGGCTATATGGAGGAGGACCCGAGCCAGCCGCGCTTCTTCGCCTATCTGTCGCTGTTCAGCTTCGCCATGCTGATGCTGGTCACCGCCGACAGCCTGGTGCAGATGTTCTTCGGCTGGGAAGGCGTCGGCCTCGCCTCCTACCTCCTCATCGGCTTCTGGTACCACAAGCCCTCGGCCAATGCCGCGGCGCTGAAGGCGTTCGTCGTCAACCGCGTCGGCGACTTCGGCTTCTCGCTCGGCATCTTCGGCACCTTCCTGGTGTTCGGCACCGTCTCGATCCCGGCGATCCTCGAGGCCGCGCCGGGCATGGCCGGATCGACCATCGGCTTTGCCGGCATGCGGGTCGACACCATGACCCTGCTCTGCCTGCTGCTGTTCGTCGGGGCGATGGGCAAGTCGGCCCAGCTCGGCCTCCACACCTGGCTGCCCGACGCGATGGAGGGCCCGACCCCGGTCAGCGCGCTGATCCACGCCGCGACGATGGTCACCGCCGGCGTGTTCATGGTCTGCCGCCTGTCGCCGATGTTCGAGACCAGCGAGGTGGCGCTCGACACCGTCACCTATGTCGGCGCCGCGACCGCCATCTTCGCCGCCACCGTCGGCACGGTGCAGAACGACATCAAGCGGGTGATCGCCTATTCGACCTGCTCGCAGCTCGGCTACATGTTCTTCGCCGCCGGCGTCGGCGCCTATGGCGCGGCGATGTTCCATCTGTTCACCCACGCCTTCTTCAAGGCGTTGCTGTTCCTCGGCGCCGGCTCGGTCATCCACGCCATGCACCATGAGCAGGACATGCGCTTCTACGGCGCGCTGCGGAAGGAGATCCCGTTGACCTTCTGGGCGATGATCGCCGGCACGCTGGCGATCACCGGCGTCGGCATCTTCGGCATCGGCTTCGCCGGCTATTTCTCCAAGGACGCGATCCTGGAGAGCGCCTTCGCCAGCGGCATCGGTGTCACGGCACCGTCGCCTTCTTCATCGGCGCCTTCGCCGCGCTTGCTGACCAGCTTCTACAGCTGGCGGCTGATCTTCCTGACCTTCTTCGGCAAGCCGCGCTGGGCGGGCAGCGAGCATATCCAGCACGCGGTCCATCACGTCCATGAGGATGCGGGCGAAATCGCCGCCGACCATGACAGCGCGCACCGACCATGAGGTGAAGGTCAAGGAAGGCACCGCCGGCTATCATCCGCACGAAAGCCCGTGGACGATCCTGGTGCCGCTGGCGCTGCTGTCGCTGGGCGCGATCTTCGCCGGCCAGCTGTTCCACGGCGCTTTCGTCGAGGCCGAGCATGGCGCCGCCTTCTGGGCCGGCAGCGTCTCCTTCGACGAGCATCTCGCCCACGCGATGCACGAGGTGCCGGGCTGGGTGAAATATACGCCGTTCGCGGTGATGCTGGTCGGCCTCGCGATCGCCTACCGCAATTACATCGCCAAGCCGGACGCGCCGGCGGCGTTCGTCGCCATGTTCCCGGGCGTGCACCAGCTTCCTGATGCACAAATGGTATTTCGACGAGCTCTACGACCTCATCTTCGTCCGCCCGGCGATGTGGCTCGGCCGCTTGCTTCTGGAAGCGCGGCGACGAGCAGACCATCGACCGCTTCGGCCCGCACGGCGCGGCCTATGCGGTCGGCGTCGGCAACCGCATCACCGCGCGGCTCCAGTCGGGCTATGTCTATAGCTATGCCCTGGTCATGCTGCTCGGCCTGATCGGCGCCGCGACCTGGGTCTTCTGGTGGGTGCGATGAGCGGCGTTGCCGATCCTTTCCATCCTGGTCGGCGCTGCCGCTGTCGCCGGCGTCATCGCGCTGTTCCAGTCGGCCAATGGCGCGCGCTGGAACGCGCTGATCACGACGCTGGTCAGCCTCGCCCTCGGCATCTGGCTGTGGACGCGCCTACGATCCCGACGGCGCGCAGTGGCAGTTCGTCGAGCATTGTCGCGCTTCGGCGGCGGCATCAGCCTGGGCGCTGGGCATCGACGGCATCGCCCTGATGCTGATCATGCTGACCCTGTTCCTGATGCCGATCTGCATCGGCGCCAGCTGGCGCGCGATCGAGAAGCGCGTGCCCGAATATATGGCGGCGTTCCTGCTGATGCAGGCGCTGATGATCGGCGTGTTCACCGCGCAGGACCTGCTGCTGTTCTACATCTTCTTCGAAGGCGGCCTCATCCCGATGTACCTGATCATCGGCATCTGGGGCGGCGCCGAGCGGATCAAGGCGGCCTACAAATTCTTCCTCTACACGCTGCTCGGCTCGGTGCTGATGCTGATCGCCATGCTGGCGATGATCTGGACGGCCGGCACCACCTCGATCCCGGCGCTGATGGCCTATGATTTCGCGCCCGACGCTGCAATGGTGGCTGTGGCTGGCCTTCTTCGCCACGCTTCGCGGTCAAGATGCCGATGTGGCCGGTCCACACCTGGCTTCCCGACGCCCACGTCCAGGCGCCGACCGCGGGCTCGGTGATCCTCGCCGGCGTGCTGCTGAAGATGGGCGGCTACGGCTTCATCCGCTTCTCGCCTGCCGATGTTCCCGGAAGCGTCGAACGAGTTCATCCCGCTCGTCTTCATCCTGTCGGGCATCGCGGTGGTGGTCACCTCGCTGATCGCGCTGGCGCAGCACGACATGAAGAAGCTGATCGCTTATTCGTCGGTCGCGCACATGGCGTTCGTCACCTTCGGCCTGTTCGCCTTCAACCGGCAGGGCATCGAGGGCGCGATGATCGTCATGCTGAGCCACGGCCTGGTGTCGGGCGCGCTGTTCCTGTGCGTCGGCGTGATCTACGACCGGCTGCATACCCGCGAGATCTCGCGCTACGGCGGCCTTTCCGACAATATGCCCAAATATGCGCTGCTGTTCATGGTCTTCACCATGGCCAGCGTCGGCCTGCCGGGCACCAGCGGTTTCGTCGGCGAGTTCCTGTCGCCTGGTCGGCCTCTACGAGGTGTCGAGCTGGGCGGCGATCGTCGCCACCACCGGCATCATCCTCGGCGCGGCCTACATGCTCTACCTCTACTGGCGCATCTGCTACGGCAAGCTGGTCCATGCCGATGCCGCGGCGATGCAGGACCTCAGCGGGCGCGAAATGTGGCTGCTCGCCCCGATCGCCGCGGCCGTGTTCTGGATGGGCGTCTATCCGGAAAGCTTCCTGCGGCCGATGCGCGCCGATATCGGCCGCCTGCTCGAGCGCGTCGAGCGCGCCAAGCCCGCCGGGTGACGCGCACCTGACCGCCGGCAAGCCGGCCGCGCTGCCACCCACAGCTCCGTGCGGAAGCGCATTGATGAACCTCGCTCCGATCCTTCCCGAGCTGATCCTGACCGTCGGCGCCATCGTCCTGATGATGGTCGCCGCCTTCATCGGCCGGCGCGGCAGCAGCCTGTGCACCTGGGCCGCGGTCGCGCTGCTGCTCGGCGCCTGCCGTCGCGCTGCTCGGCGAGCCGCAGAGCGCCGGCGCCCTGTTCGGCGGGCAGCTGAGCGCGCCGACGGCTTCGGCGCCTTCGGCAAGCTGGTCATCTATCTCTGTCGCCGCGGTCGCGATCGTCATGGCGCCACAACTGGTTCGAGCGCGATTTCGAGCATGGCGCCGAATATCCGGTGCTGATCCTGTTCTCGCGCGTCGGCATGTCGGTGATGGTCTCGGCGACCAGCCTGGTGACGCTCTATGTCGGCCTCGAGCTGCAGAGCCTGTCGGCCTATGTCCTCGCCTCCTACCGCCGCACCGACGACCGCTCGGCCGAGGCGGGCCTCAAATATTTCGTCCTCGGCGCGCTCGCCTCGGGCATCCTGCTCTACGGCATTTCGCTGCTTTACGGCTTCACCGGCACGACCCAGTTCGAGGGCGTCGCCGCCGCCTTCGCCCGCGAGGCGACCACCGTCGATCGGCCTGCTGTTCGGCCTGGTGTTCCTGCTCGCCGGCCTGGCGTTCAAGATCAGCGCCGTGCCGTTCCACATGTGGACGCCCGACGTCTACGAAGGCGCGCCGACGCCGGTCACCGCCTTCTTCGCCTCGGCGCCCAAGGTCGCCGCGGTGCTGCTCGGCGTCCGCGTCTGCCTCGACGCGCTGGGGCCGGCGATCGACGCCTGGCGGCAGATCATGATCTTCGCCGCGCTGGCCTCGATCTTCCTCGGCGCGGTCGCTGCCTATGGCCAGACCAACATCAAGCGGCTGCTGGCCTATTCGTCGATCAACAATGTCGGCTTCGCGCTGATCGGCCTGGTCGCCGGCGGGCCGCAGGGCGCCTCGTCGGTCCTGTTCTACATGGCGGTCTATGTCGTCATGACGCTGGGCGCCTTCCTCTGCGTGCTGCGGATGCGGGGCGAGGACGGCGAATATATCGAGGCGATCGACAGCCTGTCCGGCCTGTCGCAGACGCGGCCCGGCTCTGGCCGCGGCGCTCGCCATCTTCATGTTCAGCCTGGCCGGCATCCCGCCGATGTTCGGCTTCTGGCCCAAGCTGATGGTGTTCAACGCGGCGGTGGGCGAGGGGCTGTACGCGCTCGCGGTGGCCGGCATCCTCGGCACGGTGATCGGCGCATATTATTATCTGCAAGATCGTCAAGATGATGTACTTCGACGCGCCCGGAGCGCCCTATGCCAAGGGCCAGAGCGCGCTCGAAGGCGGCGCTGATCGCCCTTGCCGCGCTGTTCGTCTCGCCGCTCGGCTATCTGCTGATCGGGCCGCTCGGCAGCTGACCGGCAGAGCCGCGGGAAGCCTGTTCTGAGCCGCATCCGGATTGTCGAGCGGCTCGGCTCGACCAATACCGCGCTGCTTGCCGACGACAGGCGGTCGAGGGCGACTGGCTGGTCGCGCTGCGGCAGGACGGCGGCAAGGGCCGGCAGGGCCGGGCCTGGCAATCGATCGACGGCAATTTCTTCGGCTCGACGCTGGTCCAGCTACGGGCCGGACGACCCACCCGCGCCTTCGCTGGCGCTGGCCGCCGGACTGGCGCTGATCGAGGCGGTCGAGATCGCCGCGCCGGGCGCGCCCTGTCGCTCAAATGGCCCAACGACCTGATGCTCGGCGACGCCAAGCTCGCCGGAATCCTGCTCGAGCGCTCCGGCGACAGGGTCGTCGCCGGCTTCGGCGTCAATCTGGCCGGCGCACCGGCGATCTGCAGGCCGCAAAACCGCCTCCTCAAGGCCGTCGGCATCGCGCCCGCAGGCCTTCGCGCCGCTGCTGGCCGGCAAGTTCGCCCAGCTGCTCGCCGCCTGGCGATCGTCCGAGCCGGCGCAATTCGCCCAGGCCTGGCTGGCGCGCGCGCATCCCGTCGGAACGCCGCTCGAAGTCCACAGCGGCCCGGACGAGCGGGTCAGCGGGAGCTTTCGACGGGATCGAGCCTGACGGCGCCATGCGGCTCAAGCGCGGCGACGGAATGATCGACATCATCCGCGCCGGCGACGTGTCGCTGGGCTGATGCCGACGAGTTGCATCTCGCCGCAGTCAATTACTGCTGATAAGCGCGCTTCGTTTCGCGACCGAGTCGAAGCGTTCCGCGGGCGCCTGTGTCCGCCGCACCTCGGCCCATCACGAGACCCAGCGCCGGTCCTGCCGGCCGGCACCCCCATGCTGGAGCACGCTCAATGACCGCGATCACCACCAAGGACGGCACCCAGATCTTCTACAAGGACTGGGGCCCCAAGGACGCCCAGCCGATCGTCTTCCACCACGGCTGGCCGCTGAGCGCCGACGACTGGGACAACCAGATGATGTTCTTCCTCGGCGAGGGCTATCGGGTCATCGCCCACGACCGCCGCGGCCATGGCCGCTCGGACCAGACCGACGGCGGCAATGAGATGGACACCTATGCGTCCGACGTCGACGAACTGGTCACGGAGCTCGACCTGAGGAATGCGATCCATGTCGGCCATTCGACCGGCGGCGGCGAAGTCGCCCATTATGTCGCCCGAGCGCGAGCCGGGACGCGTCGCCAAGGCGGTGCTGATCGACGCCGTTCCGCCGGTGATGGTCAAGAAGGATTCGAACCCGGGCGGAACGCCGATCGAGGTGTTCGACGGCTATCGCGCCGCGCTCGCCGCCAACCGCGCCCAGCTCTACCTCGATATCCCGACCGGCCCCTTCTACGGCTTCAACCGGCCCGGCGCGAAGGTCAGCCAGGGCCTCATCGACAATTGGTGGCGGCAGGGCATGATGGGCAGCGTCAAGGCCGGCTACGAGTGCATCAAGGCCTTCTCGGAAACCGACTTCACCGAGGATCTGAAGAAGATCGACGTGCCGGTGCTGGTGATCCACAGCGAGGACGACCAGATCGTGCCTTATGCGGATTCGGCGCCGCTGACGGTCAAGCTGCTGAAGAACGGCACGCTCAAGACCTACAAGGACCTGCCGCACGGGCTGTGCCAGACCCATCCGGAGATCGTGAATCGCGGACATCCTCGCCTTCATCCGCGGGAGAGGATCTCTCGTCAGGGGAGGAAAAGGTCGACGTGCATCTGGAAGTGCCGACGCCGGCATGATCGGCTTGGGGCACCGGATCGCGCCGAACGCGGTCCGGTGCCCCAATCGCTGCGCCAAGCCAACCTCCACTGGAGCATCCAACATGAAGATTGTGGTCATCGGCGGGACCGGACTGATCGGTTCCAAGGTCGTCGAGAAGCTGAAGCAACGCGGCCATGTCGCGATTGCCGCGTCGCCCAATACAGGCGTCAACGCCCTCACGGGAGAAGGCCTGGCCGAAGCGCTTACGGATGCCGAGGTGGTCGTCGACGTCTCCAACTCTCCGTCATTTGAGGATGAGGCCGCGATGGATTTCTTTCGGACTTGCGGAAGAATCTCGCGGCTGCCGAAGTCGACGCCGGAGTCAGGCACCACGTCGCCTTGTCGGTGGTCGGCACTGATCTAATGCAGGACAGCGGCTATTTCCGCGCCAAGCTCGCCCAGGAGCAGCTGATAGAAAATTCGCCCGTTCCTTACACCATCATCCGAGCCACTCAGTTCTTCGAGTTCATTCGGATGATCGCGCAAGTCTCGACTGCCGGCGATGTCGTGCGACTCCCGCCTGTTCAGTTTCAGCCGATCGCCGCCGATGAAGTTGCGAGCGCGGTCGCCGATGCGGCGCTGGCCGAGCCGGCGAACGGCACCATCGAGATTGCCGGGCCCGACAGGTTCACGCTCGACGAGGCTGTCCGCAAGGTGCTCAACATGATCGCGACCCGCGCCAGTGATACCGATGCCGCCGCCTCCTACTATGGCATCCGAGTGAGCGAGAGGACGCTAGTGCCCGACGGAGCCGCACACTTGGATCCGCCACGCTCGATTGGTGGCTCGCCCACATCCCGCCGCCCCCGCCAAAATGGCTGCGCGCCGGTCCGTTGCCGCGCCGGCGCACTAGCCGAGCAACCCGGCCACGAGAGGAGCGCCACTGAGCGGCTTTGCGAACAGCGGCCGCGCCCTCAAGGCGTCGGCCATGCTGCTTGCGATCGATGCCGGGAACACCAACTGCGTCTTTGCCCTGGTGCAAGGCGATGAGATCAAGGCCCGCTGGCGGATTGCGACCGACCCGAGGCGGACCGCGACCGAATATGCGGTCTGGCTGCACCAGTTGCTCGAGTTGGAGGGCTATGGCCGGGGCGATGTCGACCAGGTAATCATCGGCACCGTCGTTCCTCGCGCGCTTCACAACCTCGAAGTGCTGAGCTCCAAATATTTCGGGGTGAAACCGTTGGTCGCGGGGGGAAGGCCCATCGGCCTGGCAGATCGTGCTCGACGTGGAAGAGCCGCAGAGCTCGGTGCCGACCGCGCGCTGAACGCCATAGCCGCCCACGCCAAGCATCCCGGCAACTGATCGTCATTGATTTCGGCACCGCGACGACCTTTGACGTGGTCGATTTTTCGGGCGCTTATAAGGGCGGGATCATTGCTCCGGGCATCAATCTCAGCCTCGACGCGCTGGTCACGGCGGCGGCCAAGCTGCCGCGCATCGC
>CAVWHA010000006.1:0-33291 GCA_963754715.1 uncultured Actinomycetes bacterium
GTGCCCTGCGAGCCGTTCTCCTCGGCGCGGCGGCCGAACTCCGACCAGACGAGCGTGAGCACGCGGTCGGCGAGGCCGCGCGCCTCGAGGTCGCGCTGGAAGGCGAGCAGGCGTGTCGCGCCGTGAGCTTCAGCGCCGGGCGAGCTGCGTCGGGCTGGTCCGAGTGCGTGTCGTACATCCCGAGGCGCGCAGCGCGACGCAGCGCAGGGGCAGGCCCGCGGCGAGCATGCGCGGCGAGCGCCGGCGAGGCGCTGGGGGAAGCTCGCTGCGGTGCTGCGGGATAGGCGACGGGGCTGCCGAGCGCTTGCCTCTGAACGGCGCGAGCTGCTGGCGGAGCCGGTCGGCCTGCGACGGCGATCTCGCCCGCCGGCGCGAGCGCGGGGTCGGCGCCGCCGCGTGGCGCTGCCGAGCGAGCCGAGCGTCTCCAGCATCTGGTCCTCGACCTCGCCCCAGACGCCCGGCGCCCAGAACGGTAGCCGTCGGCGCCGCGAGCGCGGCGACCGGCACCGGCCGGTCGCGAGCGGCGGGCGCGAGCTCGTCGTCGAGCGAGAGGCCCTGCAGCGGGTTGTCGCGGCCGGCCGACGCGGTCGAGGTAGCGGCCGAGCCAGCCGGTGCGCAGTCCCGGGATTGGTCGCGCCGACCTCCCAGTAGTGGCGCGAGGTGAAGTGCGACTGGTCGGCGTCCGTGTAGCCGACGGCCGGGCAAGACGGTGAGCTTGCCCTCGCCGTGGAGCGTCGCGAAGCGCGGCGGCCGACGGGTGCCAGCGCAGGCGGCCGTCCTCCGCGAACGCCGAGCCCGGAGTCGGGCAGCGCGAGCTTCGGGCGCAGCCGCCGGTAGTCGGGGTCGCCGACCGGGAAGAGCAGCGAGAGCGAGTCGACGCCGCCGTCGAGGAAGACGCGAGACGAGGATCGGCGCGCTCGGCCGTCGCGAGCGCGCGGCCTCGGCGATGCCCTCCTCGAAGCAGCGGAGCCGGGCAGCGAGCCGCGCGCCGTAGACGGCGAGCGCGAGCCCGGCGGAGCGGGCGAGGAAGCGCACGGCGGTCGAGCCCGGTGCCGGCCGGAAGCGGCATGCCCGGCTCGATCGCCGGCAGGCCCGGCCCGGCCTCGGCGGCCGCGCGGCGGAGGAGCGGCGGAGCGGGAGAACTCGTTGCAGCAGCGCGGCTCGCCTCAGCTCGTCTGGAGGTCGGGGGAGGCGGCGATCAGCTGGCGGAGGGCGTTCTCGGTCAGCGCCGGGTACTGCGTCTGCTTCCAGCTCTGGTCGGCCGTCGCCGAGCGCGCGCTTGCGCGAACCCGAGCAGGAGCGCCGCGCGTGTGCCGCGCCGAGCGGTCGGGTCGCCCCAGAACGCGAGCGCGCGGTCGACGAGCTTGTCGGCGTCGAGCGGCGAGCCGGTCTTCGGGGTCGAGCGCGGCCGGTCGCGGAGCGATGCGGCCGGCGAGTCTGCCAGCGGGCGAGGTAGGTGGCGGTGTCGAGCCAGCGCTCGTCGTTCCAGCCGGCGACGTTCGGCGGGTAGAAGAGCTGCTGGCCGGCGAGCGCGCCGAGCCACGTCCAGGAGTCGGTGTCGATCGCCCGGCCGGCGGCGCGCAGCAGGCCGGCGGTGTAGACGACCGGCGGCTTGACCATGCGCGGGCCCGTCGTAGAGGTGCCGGGTGCCGGAGGATCGCCTCGACGACCGGGCGGACCGCGTAGCGGTCGCGGACGTACAGCTGCTCGAGCGCGCGCTGCGTCGCGGCGCGGCGGCGGCGTCGGGACGAAGTAGCCCCAGAGCTTGCGGACGAAGAAGGACGGGTGCGCGCGGTGCTCGAGGCAGAGCTGGCAGGCGTCCTGCCAGTCGAAGCGCCCGCGCTTGCCGAAGACGCGCTTCGTGCCGGCGTCGTGGCGCTCGCGGTCGAAGCGGAAGTTGGTCGGGCCGACGCCGTCGCTTCCAGTCGTTGCGCGAAGCCGGTCAGCGCGCGCGCCTGCTCGCGGACGTCGCGCTCGGTGTAGCCGCGGCCGGCGCCGAGCGTGAAGAGCTCCATCAGCTCGCGCGCGTAGTTCTCGTTCGGCGAGCCCTTCTCGTTCTCGGTGCCGTTGAGCCAGAGCAGCATCGCGGGGTCGCGCGTGACGGCGAGCAGCAGGCTGCTCGAACGAGCCGAGCGCAGTGGCGGCGGAAGAGCGCGTTCTGGCGCGAGCATCAGGTTCTGCGAGCCGACGCCCTCGTTCGAGGTGGCGAACCAGTCGTGCCAGACGAGCGTCATCCGCTCGACGAGCGGGCGGCTCGTGCGCACCATCCGGTCGAGCCACCAGAGGTGGTCGTGGCCCCACGCGTCGCGTGGGGCGAGCGGGCGGCCCTTCTCGTCCTTGCGGCTCCGGGCCGACGAAGCGCTCGCGGCCGGGGCGGGTCAGCGAGCGGACGGCGGCGTCGAGCCCGTGCGTCGGCGAGCGCCTCGGCCTCGCCCGGGCGCGGGCCGAAGCCGGCGCGCCAGAGCAGGCGCTCGGCCTGCTCAGGGCCGAACGGCCCGCGGTAGACGGGAACCTTGGTTGCTGCCTGCGCCAACGTGACTCTTCGAGTCAGTTCGGCGGTTCTCAGCCCCCGGCATCCCTCGAATGGGGGATACCAGTTTCAAGTCATACGTCTCTGGGGTACCACCGAACGCGATGGAGATCGCGGGCCTTGGAATCGTGATGATGGTCGCCAGCGTGCTCCTCGTGCTGGGCTTTCCCGAGGCTTCCCGCCCGGGAACCGCGCGTCGTCGGTAAGAGCTAGCGCTCGTTCGGACGCTCGGACAGAGTTCGCCCGGTGAGCAGGGTCGTTGGCGCCTTCGGGTTCTTCTTTTCCTCGCCGTGGGACTCGGCGCGACCGGTCTCTGGCTCGTCGCCTATGGAACTGCGATCTTCCGCGATCTCGATCTCGACAGCGTCGACGCGCGCTTCTCGATCCGCGGCGAGAAGGACGAGGCCGACAAACGTCGCCGTGGTCGCGCATCGACGACGTCACCTTCAGCGAGCTCGACCAGTGGCCGCTCCCGCGCTCGGTTCCACGGGCGGGTGATCGGCGGCTGAAGCGCGGACGGGGCGAAGCGCATCGCCTACGACGTCCAGTTCAGCGAGCCGTCGGCAACCCGGCGGAGGACAACGTGTGTCACGGACGACGCTCGCGAGGCCGGAAACGTCGTCTTCGCGACCACCGAGGTCGACGATCGTGGGCCGGAGCACGTTCCTCGGGGAGCAGGAGGGGATCCGGTACGCGCGGACGCGGGTCAGGAACGGGAACTCCCGGCGCGACCCGGGCGGAATCATCCGCCGCCTCGCCTACAAGATGACAGGCTGAGAGTTTCGCGGTGGCGGCGGCCGAGCGTTTCGCGGGCCGGCAGGTGGCGCCTTTCGGCGACGACGCGAGGTGGATCGACTACTCGGGCCGCCCGAAACGATCCCCACCTACTCGTTCTCGCAGGTCTGCGCGGCAAGGTCGAGCCGGGGCCTTCGCGGCAAGATCGTGGTCGTCGGCGCCTCGGCGCCGACGCTCCAGGACATCCATCCGACCTCGATCGGGGACGACGTGATGTCGGGCGCCGAGATCCAGGCCAACGCGCCGCGACGGTGCTCGACGGGTCTGCCGCTTCGAGCCTCCGGTCCGGTCACATCGCGCTGATCCTCTCCTGGGCATCCTCGCCCCGGTTGCGGCTGAAGCTGGCGCTCCGCGGCACCCTCGATGCGTCGCCATTGCCGCCGCCGGCGCTGTCCTCGTCGGCGCGCAGCTCGCGTTCCTCACGGGCTGGATCATGCCGTCGTCTATCCACTGGTCGCGCTCGCGATCTCGGCGGTCGGCGCCTCGGCGTGCACTACCTGGTCGCGGCCTTCGAGCGGCAGCGGGTGCGTGACATCTTCGCCCGCTTCGTTCCGTGCCGCGGTCGTGGACGACGTGCTCGAGCGAACGGACGGCGACCTGCGGCTCGGCGGGGTGCACGATCGATGCACGGTGATGTTCAGCGACCTCCGCGGCTTCACCACCGTCTCCGAGACGCTGCCGGCCGCCGAGGTGGTCGAGATCGTGAACCACTACCTCGACGAGATGACGCAAGGCGATCCAGGAGCACGGCGGCACGCTGGTCACCTATAGGGCGACGGGATCATGGCCGTCTTCGGGGCGCCGATCGACCAGCCCGACCACGCCGACCGCGCCATCGCCGCGGCCCGCGAGATGCTCGAGGTCGCGGCTGCCGCGCTTCAACGAGTGGATCCGCGGAGCGGAGATCGGCGAGCGGCTTCCGCATGGGGATCGGCCTCAACAGCGGCGACGTGATGTCGGGCAAGGTCGGGTCGGAGCAGCCGGCTCGAGTACACGGCGATCGGCGACACGACGAACACCGCGGCCCGGCTCGAGGGGATGACGAAGGGGACGCCGCACTCGGTGTTCATCTCCGATACGACCGTGTCGCTGCTCAAGGAGGACGTGCCCGAGCTCGTCTTCGTCGACGAGATGGAGGTGCGCGGCCGGCAGGCGAAGGTGAAGCTCTGGTCGCTACCGGTGGGCGTGAAGACGACGGCGCATGCGAACTAGAACTCGTCCGCGGCGAACAGCGGGCGGATGAGCTCGTCGAACGTGACCTGGTCGCAGCTCGCGAGCGTCGCCTTCGTCATCGCCGAGACTGATGCCGTCCGTGGCATGTTCATCGCAAGAGCCACCTCGCCGAAGTAGTCGCCCGGCTTCAGCACCCCGCTCGCCCCGCTCCGCCTGGTTCACCGCCAGTAGCCCGTTGAGAACTACATAGAAGCGGTCGCCGTCCTCGCCTTCGACGACAGCGGCTTGCCCGGA
Organism: uncultured Actinomycetes bacterium; assembly: GCA_963754715.1. Classification (GTDB taxonomy): domain Bacteria; phylum Actinomycetota; class Thermoleophilia; order Gaiellales; family Gaiellaceae; genus JACDAN01. The sequence goes on from CAVWHA010000006.1 coordinate 4,793, forward strand.
GCGACCTCCTCGCGGCGCATGCGTTGCGCGAGCTTCAGCAGGAGCTCGCCGGGCAGTCCGCGAGCAGGCCGATCCGCGAGAGCTCCGTCACGGAGGCAGGGACGTGGCGCATCGGCCCTATCGTTGCGGCCCGTGGGAGAGCTCGACAGCTGGAGGCACTGTCCGGTCTGCGCCACGCCGGTCGAGCCGGAGGGCGGCAAGGTCGAGTGCCCGGAGTGCGGCTTCGTCGACTACGCGAACCCAAGCCGACCGCGTCGGCTCTCGTGATCGACGACGAGGGGCGGATCATGTTCAGCCGGCGCGCCGACGATCCGGCGGCCGGGAAGCTGCGACCTGCCCGGCGGCTTCGTCGAGGAGGGCGAGCATCCGCTCGATTGCCTCCATCGCGAGCTTCGCGAGGAGGCGGGCATCGGCCTTCGCGACCCCGAGTTCATCGGGATCTTCATGGACTGGTACGGCGTGGGAGGAGCGCCAGGTCTCGACGCTGAACATCTACTGGAGCGCGCGGATCGCCGACGGCAGCCCGAGCCGGCGGACGACGTGGAGGAGTTCGTCTTCGCGGCGCCGGACGAGATCCCGTGAGGACGAGCTCGCCTTCGAGCACCTCCCCGACGTGCTCTTAGCCTGGCGCGGGCGGAACGAGAACGCGTAGCGCTTGCGGCTCGATTCCGAACTCGAGCGGCGTCTCGAACGCCTCGGGCTCGCCGTCGACCGCGGCCTTGATCCGGTGCCGGGCGGCGTCGATCGTCAGCGACGTGCACGCGCGCTCCTCCCATCCGGAGAGACGCCAGCCGGTCGTCAGGTAGAGATGCAGCCGGCCCTCGTCGAGCCGCTCCCGCTCGCCGAGCGAGAAGAGCTCGAGCGTGTAGTCGTTGTTCGCGACGAGCGCGACCTGGGCGTCGACCGGCTCTCCGTCGATCGTGAGGCCGAGCGGCTCGCGGGTATCGCAGCAGTCGAGCAGCAGCGCCCGCAGCCGCGCGAAGGCGTTGCGCCGGCGGCGGTGGCTCTCGCGGCGGTGGACGAGGCGACGCGTAGACCCCGAGGCTGACGTTGTTGAGGAAGAGCCGGCCGCGGACCCGGCCGACGTCGATGCGCCGCTCGGTGCCGCCGAAGGCGTCGAGCGCCGCGATCGGGTCGTCCCGGTCGAGGCCGACGTCGCGGGCGAAGTGGTTGCGGGTCCCGAACGGGACGCAGACGAACGGCAGGTCACGCTCGATCGCGACCTCCGCGATCGGGGCGAGCGAGCCGTCGCCTCCCGCCATCCCGAGGGCGGCGGCATCGGCAGCGCGGGCGAGCTCGGCAGCGTCGTCGTCCTGCTCGAGGACGTGCGTCTCGATCCCGCGGCTCGGCGGCGGCAGCTCGAAGCTCATCCGCGCTCGGGGAGTCGTCGCCCGAGCGCGGATTGATGAGGAGGAAGCCGGTTACCCGGCGCCGTTCTCGGAGAGACCGAGCTGGCGCTCCATCTCGCCCTTCGGCTGCGCGCCGAGGGCGGCGGCAGCAGGCTCGCCGTCCTTGAAGAGGATCATCGTCGGGATCGAGGCGATCCCGTAGCGCTCGGCGAGGCCTGCTCCTCGTCGATGTTGACCTTCACGAGCTTGAGCTCGCCGTGCGCTCCTCGGCGATCTTGTCGAGCACCGGCGCGACCGCGTGGCACGGCCCGCACCACTCGGCCCAGAAGTCGACGATCACGGGCTTGTCGCTGGCGAGGACCTCCTGCGTCGAAGGTCGCCTCGGTCACGTGCTGTCTGACATTAGTGTTCCTTTCGCAGGGTTGCTGAGAAGCGTAACGGCGGCTCGGCTGAGCTGATTCCCACACCGCCGTAGAATCGCACGCATAGACGGAATGCCGCCTTCGCGCCCCTGCCCGAGAAGCCCGACCATCCCGCGCTCGAGCAGGAGATCCTCGCCTGGTGGGAGCGGAGCGGACGTTCGACCGGCTGCGCGAGCAGAACCGCGGCGGCGAGCCGTGGAGCTTCATCGACGGCCCGATCACCGCGAACAACCCGATGGGCGTCCACCACGCCTGGGGCCGCACGCTCAAGGACGTCTTCCAGCGCTACAAGGCGCTCCGCGGCTACGACCAGCGCTACCAGAACGGCTTCGACTGCCAGGGGCTGTGGGTCGAGGTCGAGGTCGAGAAGGCGCTCGGCCTGAACTCGAAGCGCGAGATCGAGGAGTACGGGCTCGCCGAGTTCGCCGAGCGCTGCAAGGAGCGGGTCGCCGCATTCTCCGAGCGTGATCGCCGAGCAGTCCCGACGGCTCGGGCATGTGGATGGACTGGGAGAACGAGCTACTACACGTTCTCCGACACGAACATCGAGTACATCTGGCGCTTCCTCAAGGAGGTCGAACGCGCGCGGGCTGGCTGTACAAGGGCCACCGCTCGACGCAGTGGTGCCCGCGCTGCGGCACGTCGCTCTCCCAGCACGAGCAGGCCGGCGAGGAGAACTACAAGGAGCTCGAGCATCCCGTCGCTCTACGTCCGCTTCCCGCTCAAGGGGCGCGACGGCGAGGCGCTGGTCGTGTGGACGACGACGCCGTGGACGCTGCCGGCGAACGTCGCGGCGGCGGTCAAGCCTGATGCGGAGTACGGCCTGCGCGACGACGGCGGCTGGCTCGCGCGCGAGCTTGCCGGCGAGGGCGAGTTCGCGAAGACCGCGCCTGGGCGAGGAGCTGGTCGGCCTCGAGTACGAAGGGCCGTTCGACGACCTGCTCGCCGCAGCAGGGGATCGTCCACCGCGTGATCCCCTGGGACGAGGTCTCGCTCTCCGAGGGAACCGGGATCGTCCACATCGCGCCGGGCGCGGGCACCGAGGACTTCGAGCTCTCGCGGATCCACGACCTGCCGGTGCTCGTGCCGATCGACGAGGCCGGACGCATGCTTCCGGACTACGGCCGTTCGCCGGACTCTCGACGACCGAGGTGGAGGAGCCGGTGATCGAGTCGCTGCGGCGAGCGCGGGCTGCTGGTCGAGGCCGGGCGGATCACCCACCGCTACCCGATCTGCTGGCGCTGCAAGACGCCGCTCGTCTTCCGCGTCGTCGACGACTGGTTCATCGCCGCCGACGAGATCCGGCAGCCGCTGCTCGACGCCAACGCGACAGTCGAGTGGACGCCGAGCTTCTACTCCAAGCGGATGGACGACTGGCTGCGGAACATGGGCGACTGGAACATCTCGCGGAAGCGCTACTTCGGCCTGCCGCTGCCGTTCTATCCCTGCGAGTGCGGCCACCTGAACGTGATCGGGTCGCGCGCCGAGCTCGAGGAACGGGCGACCGCGGGCCTCGAGCAGCTGCAAGAGCTGCACCGGCCGTGGATCGACGAGGTGCCGATCCGCTGCGAAGAGTGCGACCGCGAGGTGCGGCGGATCTCGAGGTCGGCGACGCCTGGCTCGACGCCGGCATCGTCCCCTTCTCGACGCTCGGCTGGAAGAACCCCGAGTGGAAGCCGGGCGGCTACGCGACCGGTGCCGCGGCGGGGCTGACCGGCGCCGACCTGCCCGACCACGCGCTACTGGGAGAGGTGGTTCCCGGCCGACTGGATCTCGGAGAGCCGCGAGCAGATCCGGCTGTGGTTCTACTCGATGTCCTTCATGGTCCGTGACGCTCGAGGGCCGCTCCCCGTACGAGCGCGTGCTGGCCTACGAGCGGGTCCGGGACGAGACCGGCCGCGAGATGCACAAGTCCACCGGCAACGCGATCGAGGCGAACGAGGCGATCGAGCGGATGGGCGCCGACGTCATGCGCTTCATCTACTCGGAGCGTGGTTCCGAGCCAGAACGTGAACTTCGGCTACGGCCCGGCGAACGAGGTCAAGCGGCGGCTGCTGACGTTCTGGAACTCGGTCTCGTTCCTCGTCACCTACGCGAACATCGAAGGCTTTCGGCCCCGGTGGGACGAGCGGCCTGCGCCTGAGAGACCGCTCGATCGCTGGCTCGTCGCGCGGACGGATCAGCTCGTGGCCGAGGCGACGGCCGAGTTCGACCGCTTCTGGACGCCGGGGTCGTCGGTGCGTGGGAGGCGTTCGTCGACGACCTCTCGAACTGGTACATCCGCCGCTCGCGGCGCCGCTTCTACGGCGACGACGAGGACGCGTTCTCGACGCTCTGGTGGGCGCTCGTGCAGGCAGTGCGTGTCGTGGCGCCGGTGATGCCGTTCCTGGCCGAGCGGCTGTGGCAGGTGCTGGTCGCGGAGCCGCTCGACGACGCGCCGGACTCGGTCTTCCTCGCCGGCTGGCCGGAGGCGGGGGACGTCGATCGACGCGCTCGCTCGAGGAGATCGGCGAAGTTCGGCGGGTCGTGGAGCTCGGCCGCCAGGCGCGCTCGGGCTCGGGGCTGAAGCTGCGCCAGCCGCTGCGCCGGCTCGTCGTCCACGGCGCGCCGCCTCTCGGACGACCACGTTGATGAGGTTCGCGAGGAGCTTCGCGTCAAGGAGGTCGAGCAGGGCGAAGTCGAGGCGCAGGAGCTCGTCGTCAGGCCGAACCTCCCCGTGCTCGGCCCGAAGCTGGGCAAGGAGCTCGGCGCCGTACGCGCCGCGCTCGCCGCCGGCGAGTTCGAGGAGCTCGACGGCGGGCGGTTCCGGGTCGGCGGGCACGAGCTCGGCCGCCGAGGAGGTGCTCGTCGAGCGGCCGTGGCAAGGAGGGGTGGGCGGTCGCATCGGAGGACGGCGTCACGGTCGCGCTCGACACTCGACTCGACGCCGAGCTCGAGCTCGAGGGCCGGGTCCTCGACCTGATCCACCGGCTGAACACGATGCGGAAGGAGGCCGGGCTCGAGCTCACCGACCGCATCGCCGTCACCCTCCCCGCGAGCCAGGCGGACCTGCTCGACCGGCACGCGGAGTGGATCAAGGACGAGGTGCTCGCGGTCTCGATCGAGGCCGACGGCGGCTCCGCGGAACCGGAGATCGCAAAGGCCTGACCGACGCCCGCGCACATCTCGGGCCCAATCGTAGGACAATGGGATCGTGAGCAACGCTCACGACAAGGATCGACGTCCGGCGACGACCGGCGCACCGGCGACGACCGGCGCACGGACCCGCAGAAGGCGGTCGAGGGCGAGCGGCGCACCGGCACCGAGCGGCGCACAGGCCGGAGCGGCGCAAGCCGAAGCTGGATCCCGGCTCGGGCTCCGGTTAGTTCTGGCCTTCGGCGAGTGCGAGCTCGCGGCGGAGCTCGACCGGCAGGCGGAAGACGACGTCCTCGTGCACGGACTGGAAGGGCTCGATCCGCTCCACGCCGCGCGCGCGGAACCAGTCGCAGACGCGCGTCCACGAGCTTCTCGGGCGCCGACGCGCCCGATGTGATCCCGACGATCTTCGACGCCGTCGAGCCAGCGCTCGTCGATGTCGGTCTCGTCGTCGATCAGGTACGACGCGACGCCGCCCGCGCGCGCGACCTCGACGAGCCGGTTCGAGTTGGACGAGTTGCTGCGAGCCGATGACGAGCAGCAGGTCGATCTCGCCGAGCATGTCCTTCACGGCCCACTGCCGGTTCGAGGTCGCGTAACAGATGTCGTCCCGCTTGGGCGCCCGCGCGTTGCGGGAAGCGGCGCCTGAGCGCGGCGATGATCTCGCCGGTCTCGTCGACGGAGAGCGTCGTCTGCGTGATGTAGGCGACGCGGTCGGGATCGGGGACCGCGAGCGCCTCCGCATCCTCGACCGACTGCACGAGCACGGTCGCCTCGGGCGCCTCGCCCATCGTCCCGACGACCTCCTCGTGGCCGGCATGTCCGATCAGGACGACGGTGTAGCCGTCGGCGGCGTACCGCCTGGCCTCGACGTGCACCTTCGTGACGAGCGGGCAGGTCGCGTCGATCGGTCTTCAGCTTGCGCGCCTCGGCGTTCGCGTACACGGACGGCGCGACGCCGTGAGCCGAGACAGACGACTCGTCGCGCCCTCCGGCACCTCGGTCTCGCTCTCGACGAAGACGCGCCGCGCTCCTCGAGCTCGCGCACGACGTGCGAGTTGTGGACGATCTGCTTCCGTACGTAGATCGGCGGCCCGTGCAGGTCGAGCAGCCGCTCGACCGTCTCGACGGCGCGCTCGACTCCGGCGCAGTACCCGCGCGGCGACGCAAGGAGAACACGTTCGACCATGCGGTCATGGTATCCCGCAGCTTCTTTGTCGCTTTGAAAGATGGGCCGGTCGGCCTATTGGATTTTCGGGGGCGCCGGAGTAGCTTCACGTCACTGGGCGACGCGAACCGCGGTGCGCGTACCTGGCCACGATCCGCGGTTAGCACTAGGGAGTGTCCGCCGCACCGACCCCCCCGAGCGGCGGGCCTCCCTCGTTTCCGTTCAACCGCGTCTCTCCGTATCATTCTGCTGGCTCAGTGGCGCCGATTCGCGTGACGATCGCCGCGCAGCCGTTGCTCTCGGTCGCTGTCGGCTACCTGCTGCTCGCCCTCGCGGCGGCCCTGTTCGTCGCGGCCGTGTTGCTGCTCGCCGCCTACCGGCGAAGAAACGGCGGCAAGCCGCCGCCGGGCGGGGAGCCTGATGAGCCCACGCAGTCAGCCCGGTCGCCGGCGCGAGCGGAGCCTGCGACCGCGACGTCCGCCGGCTTCGCCAGCGCGTCGGACGCGGGCTCGGTCGCGCGGACGCTCCTCGACGAGGTCATTGCGCTCCTCGGCGTGGACTTCGCAGCCGTCGCACAGATCGACGAGGACGCGAAGGAGGCGACAGGCCTCGTCGCTCGCGCCGACGGTGAGGATGTGGGCTGGTGGCGCTCGGTTCGGATCGACCTCGAGCACGAGCCCTCCGCGATCGCGAGCGCCGTTTTCGAGGCCGCTCCGCTCACGATCTTCGACGTCGAGTCGTCGCCGCGGGTGAACCGCCGCCTGGCGGAGCGCGTCGGCGCGAAGAGCGCCGCGTTCGTCCCCGTCGTGTCAGGCGCCCGGGTCCTTGCCGTCCTCGTCGTCGCGAGCACGAGCCGGCGCCGCGCCTTCCCGGCCCAGGAGATCTCCCGGCTCGAGGCGCTCGCGGGCGAAGCCGCCCTCGCGCTCGAGAAGACACGCTCGGCGGCGCAGCTGCGGGAGGCGCTCGACCGCGAGCGGCTCGTCGCGGCGATCGGCCGGCGCGTCCGCTCCGAGCAGGACGTCGAGGCGCTTCTCCGGGTCGCCGTCGAGGAGGTTGGCAAGGCGACGAACGTCACACGGTGCTTCATCCGCATCGGAGAGCCGGGCAAGCCCATGCCGATTCGTGCGGAATGGGACGCGCCGGGCGTCCGTCCCATTGGAGAGGCGGCGCCGAACCTCCCAGTGGCGAACCTCGCCGTGCGCCGGCGCCGCACGGTCGGCATCGGCTGACGTCGAGCACGACCCCGAGCTGGACGACCCGAGCCTGGGCCGCATCGAGACGCTGCTCCGGATCGGGACGAAGTCGGTCCTCGCGACCCCGATTCAGGTCTTCGACCAGGTCATCGGGGTGTTCGGCCTCCACCGTTCAGAGACGTGGGACTGGACGGAGGCCGAAATCTCGCTCGCCGAGGCGGTCGCCCGCGAAGTCGGTCTCGCCCTCCACACCGCGCAGCTCCTGGAGGAGAACCGCCGGCGGCTCGACCGTCAGGCGGCGCTCATCCAGGCGGCGCAGGTGATGACGAGCGAGCTCCAGGTGGAGACCGTCCTGCAGCGCCTGGTCGTCGAGGTGACGAAGCTGCTCGAAGCCGACGCCGCAGACTGCTACCTGTACGACGCGAGGCGAGGAGTGCTTCGCTGTGCCGCGGTGTACGGGCTTCCCGCCGAGCTGGTCGGAGTTCGAGTTCCCGGCCGACACGGCTCTCGCAGGCGAGGCGATGCGCCGGCGCCAGGCCGTGGTCTCAGGCGAGTACGACCACCAGGTGCAGGGCCCCGCATCCAGCGTACGAACGGTTCAGCGGCGCGATGGTGGCGCCCATGACGTGGTGGGGCGAGGTGCGCGGGGTCATCGGGGTCGGGACCACCGATCCCGAGCGACGGTTCAGCCCGGAGGACGTCGAGGTGCTCGAGGCGTTCGCAAGTCTCGGCTCCGTCGCGCTCCGCAACGTCGCGAGCATCGAGCAGAGCACTCGTCAGGCTGCGCATCCAGCGCGGCTTCTTCCGAATCGCCTCGGTGCTGGCCCAGCCGCTCTCGCTGGACGAGACTCTGGACGCCGTCGCCCAGGCGGCGAGTGACGCCCTCGGCGGCAGCTTCGCGGCGGTGCTGATGCCGGGCGAGCGGGGATTGGTGCTGGCGGGCTCGCCACGACCTTCCGCAGGCTGTCGCCGAGTTCCTCCGCGAGGGCCTGGGGGACGCGGAGCCCCTGCGGGACAGCGCGACGCGCAAGCACGTCCTTGCGTCGCCGAACCTCGGGGCGGACGACCGTTTCGGAGACGACTGGCGCCGACTCGGCGAGGCGGCGGGCTTCCAGTCGCTCCTGGCCGTGCCCGTGGAGGCGCCGCGGCGTGAGCAGACCGGCGTCGGGCTCGTCCTCTTCGCGGAGGAGCAGGCGTTCTCGGACGACGAGATCGAGCTCGCGCACCACCTCGCCGGAGCAGCTCGAGGAGCCCTCGAGCGAGCGGAGCTGTTCGAGGCCGAGCGGCGCAACCGCGCGATCGCCCAGCAGCTCGCGCGGACCGGGACGCTCATCGCCAGCGAGCTCGACCCGGACGCGATCCTCGAGGAGATCGTCGCGCCAGGCGCCGGCGCTCGTCGGCGCCGACGCGGCGGCCGTGAGCATCCTCGAGGGAGACGAGCTCGTCGTCAGCGCGGCGCACGGCGAAGGGACCGAGAACGCCGTCGGCAGTCGCGTCTCCGCCGTCGGCGAGCTCGCCGGCGAGGTCGTGCAGTCACGCGGTCCGGTCGTGGTCGGTGACGCTCGGGAGGACGGGCTCGTCGAGCGGATCGGACGCCCTGCTCGAGGCCGGTTACGCCGCCTACCTCGGCGCCCCGCTCATCGGGCCTGAAGGCGGAGTTCACGGCGTGCTCGCCGTCTACGCGCGGAGTCCGCGGACCTGGCGGGAGGAGGAGGTCGAGGCGCTCGCGGCGCTCGCCGGGAACGTGTCCGCCGTTCCTCTCGAACGCCGAGCTGTACCAGCGCGTCGTCCTCGAGCGCGAGCGGAGCATGGCGATCCTCGGCAACGTCGCCGACGGGATCGTCGCCGTCGACCGTGAGGGCCGCGTCGTGCTCTGGAACGCGGCGGCGGAGGAGATCACCGGCGTGGCCGCGGCGCGAGGCGATCGGGCCGGCCGCCGGCGGACGTCCTTCAGCGCAGCCTCGAGCCCGACGAGACCTCGGACGACGGCCGCGGCGGCTTGATCCAGGTTCGGCGCGGCGGAGAGGAGGAGGTCTGGCTCTCGGTCTCCGAGGCCGTGATGCGCGACCCCGCCGGCGCCGTCGCCGGTCGGATCTACGCGTTCAGGGACGTGTCCTCCGACCGCCTGGTCGAGCAGCTGAAGTCGGGCTTCGTCTCCACCGTCTCGCACGAGCTGCGCGCGCCGCTGACGTCGATCTACGGCTTCGCGGAGACACTGCTGCGCGAGGACGTCGCGTTCGGTGACGAGGAGCGCCGGACGTTCCTCGGCTACATCGCCTCCGAGGCGCAGCGCCTGACCGGCATCGTGGACGCGCTGCTGAGCGTCGCGCGGCTCGAGGCGGGCGGGCTTCAGGTGCAGTTCGCGCCGACCGATCGTCGCGCGACGTGGTCTCGGACGTCGTGGAGAGCGCCGAGCGCGAGCTTTCGAACGGCGCGCCGGCTTCGTCGTCGAGGTGCCGGAGGAGCCCCTCGACGCCTCGGCCGACCGCGACAAGGTGCGGCAGGTGCTCGCCAACCTCGTCGACAACGCGCTCAAGTACTCGCCGCGCAGGCGGCACCGTCACCGTCGCCGCGCGGCGGACCCGGGACGCCGTGCAGGTGCGCGTCGCTCGACGAGGGTTCGGGCGTCCCGCAGAGCGAGCAGGAGCGGATCTTCACGGAAGTTCTACCGCGCCGAGGCCACGACGCCCGCGCCCGGCGGGACCGGGCTCGGGCTCTTCATCGCGCGAGGGCTCGCGAGCGCGATGGGCGGCCGGCGTGTGGGTCGACTCGGAGATGGGCGACGGGCGGCTGCTTCGTCTTCGAGCTCCCGTCCCCGGCGACTGAGGCCGCGGAGAGACGGGTATAGGGCTGAGGATGGATGGCTCGACGCCCGACCCGCGTCCTCGTCGTCGACGACGAGGCGCCTATTCGTCTGCTCTGCCGGGTGAACCTCGAGGCCGAGGGAATGGAAGTGCTCGAGGCGGCCGACGGCATTGCCGGTGTCGAGGCGGCGAGGGCGGCGCGGCCCGACGTGATCCTCCTCGACGTGATGATGCCCGGCATGGACGGCTGGCAGGTCGCGGAGCAGCTGGTCGAGGACGAGGCGACGAGCCAGATCCCGCTCGTCTTCCTGACCGCTCGAGCCGAGCTGCGAGACCGAGCACGAGGCCTCGAGCTCGGCGGCGTCGACTACATCACGAAGCCCTTCAATCCGGTCGAGCTCGCGTCCGTCGTCGAGCAGCTGCTGGACCGAGTTCGCCGTGGCGAGAGAGACGAGCTCCGTCGCGAGAAGATCGCGGAGCTCAGGACGCTGCTCGTCGACTGAGGTAGACGCGCCTAGCGCCCGGCGAAGTCGGCCGTCGCCAGGCTCGCGCCCGGGAACCCGCCGAAAGACCCGGTCGCGACGCCGACTCCGACGTAGCGGAAGCCCCGGCGAAGCATCGTCTCGCGGTGGGGAGGGCTGGCCAGCCACATCCTCACGATCGCGTCCGCCGTGGCGTCCGTGCCGACGCCCCAGGCGATCGTCTCGCCGAGCGTGCGGCCACGCGCACCGTTGCGGCGGAGGCGCTTGTACCAGTCTCCGTGCGTGAAGTTCCCCGTCCGCAGCATCGCCTGCGAGTGAGTGCGCGCTGCACGCTGCAGCGCGGGGCCGATTCTCAGGGGTGGGGCGCCGTGCCGGGCTCGCGCCCGGTTGATCGAGCGGAGCAGGCTTTGCTCCTGACTCGACAACGCTGCCTGGCTCACCAGGTCGGACGACAACGCTCCCGGCGCAAGCACCAGAAACACGATCCCCCCGACGACCAGGGCGAGAAGTGTGCGGCTCCTCACCACTCGGCGCGGAATACTGACATACAAAGCGGACGAGGCATCACCCAAATGGGGGATAGGAGCCTTTTAGCGCGCAGTTTGCGCAAGCGCGATCGACGCGAGCACGATCGCGGCGCCGGCGAGCTGCGTCACCGTGAGCGTTTCACGTAGCCACGCGTAAGCGATGACCGTCCCGGCAACCGGCTCGAACATGGCAAGGATTCCCGCGCGCGTCGCGGTGATGTGGCGCAGTGAGCCGACGAGGAGGCCGAACGGGACGATGGTGCCGAGCAGGATCATCCAGGCCATGAGCAGCCACACGGGTAGCTCGAACCCCTCCAGCCGGCCGAGCAGGGAGACGCTGTCGTCCAGCAGGCCCCACGGGAAGCTCGTCCACGGCTGGACGAGCGCCCAGAAGATCGAGGCGAAGAGGAATCCGTACGCGAGGAGCGAGCTCGTCGACCGGGTCCTGAGCCCACGGTCGGCCAGGAGGATGTAGAGCGCGAACGTGACAGCGGCGCCCAGGGACGCGAGCAGGCCGATCCGGTCGAGCTCGAGGCCTTGCCAGATCTCGACGAGCAGTCCTGAGGCCGACGACCGAGAGCCCCAGCGCCGCCCAGATCCGCCGTCGCACCGGTTCATGGAGCACGTAGCGCGCCCAGAGTGCGACGAGCACCGGTGCGATGTACTGGATCAGCAACGCGATCCCGATCTCCAGTCGCTCGATCGCCACGAAGTAGAACCAGGCGACGAACGCCAGCCCGCCGACGCCGAACACGACGAGGAACGGGAGCTCGTGAACGCCGACGCGAAGGCTCGAGCGCCTGACGACGAGGAGGACGGCGAAGAGGAGGAGGAACGCTCCGGTCGCGCGCACCTCGGTCAGCCGCTCCGAGGACACCCCGCCGGACCTGAGGATCACCTTCGAGACGGCGCCGTTCAGGGCCCAGAGCGTCGCCGCCGTGAGCACCATCGCGTAGCCGAGCGCCGGGCGGTGGGTCACGCGCGCGAGCGTATCGGCGGCGGCGCGCCTGCTAGGTGATGAGGTTGAGGCGCATCGCGCAGGCGACGGCCTCGGTCCGCGTCTTGGCATCGAGCTTGCGCATGGCCTTGCGGACATGCGTGCGAACGGTCTCGCGCGAGATGAAGATCTCGCGACCGATCTCCTCGTTGGACATGCCCTTCGAGAGGAGACGAAGGACGTCCCGCTCGCGCTGGGTCAGCGTCGCCTTCTCCTTGCCACCGTTGTCGGCGAGGACGCCGGCGAGAGCCGCGTCGATGTACGTGCCACCGTCCACCGCGATCTCGATCGCCCGCACGAGCTCGGAAAGCGCTGCGTCCTTGACGACGAATGCGCGGGCGCCGGCGTCGAGCGCCTCCAAGAGGTGGTCCCGCCGGCCAAAGCCGCTGTAGACGACGATTGCGGTCTCCGGCACGGCTCGCGTGATCTGTCTTGTGAGCTCCAGCCCGTCGATCCGGCCCATCTGGACGTCGACGACGGCGACGTTCGGCCGGTGGAGCTCGATCTTCGCCATCGCATCGGTGCCGTCGCGCGCCCGAGCGACAACCTTGACTCCGCACTCCTCCAGGTACCTCGCAACTGCGTCCAGCACCGCGGGATGGTCGTCGGCGAGCACGCAGGTGATCGGCTTCGGGGTGGTCATGCCACTTCCCGAAGAGGCTTGGTGTGCAGCCGCCGAAGCTCCAGCACCTCGTCGAGCGAGTTGAGGAACGCGTCGAGGACGCGTGGGTCGAAATGTGTGCCGCGACGCTGTCGGAGGAGGGTCACTGCGTCCTGCATTGGAAACGCGTCGCGGTAGACACGGTCGCTCGTCAGTGCGTCGTAGACATCGGCGACGGCCGCGATTCGCCCCTCGATCGGGATCTCCTCGCCGGCGAGGCCGCGTGGATATCCGGATCCGTCGAAATGCTCGTGGTGGGTCAGCGCGAGAGTGGCCGCAAAGTCGAGCAGCTTCTGGCCTGAGCCGGCAAGCATCTCGTAGCCGATCTCGGCGTGCTGCTCCATCACCCTGCGTTCCTCGACCGTCAGCGGGCCCGGCTTCAGCAGGATGCCGTCCGGGATCGCGACCTTTCCGACGTCGTGGAGCGGGCTTGCGATTCGCAGCAGCTCGCAGAGCTCGGGATCGAGGCCCAGCTTGGTTCCGAGCAGGTGGCAGTACTGCGCCATGCGCTGGATGTGCTCGCCGGTCTGGTCGTCGCGGAACTCGGCGACCCGGGACAGGCGACGGACCATCTCCTCCTGCGCGTCGTGGAGCAGGCCGAGAGCGTCGTTCAGCTCCCGCGTACGCATCTCCACGGCGTCCTCGACCTCGACGATGTGCTGCCGGGCGTCCAGCTCGAGCGTGCGGCGCCGGAGGGCGTTGATGACGCTGATCAGGATCTCGTTGATCGAGAACGGCTTGATGACGTAGCCGTACGCGCCCAGCTCCAGCGCCCGCAGCGCGCTCTCCGCATCGTCGACGCCGGTGACCATCAAGACCGCCGTGGTCGGATAGGCGTCGAGGACATACTCGGCCAGGTCGAACCCGGACTCGCCCGGCATCTTCACGTCGCAGAGCATGAGGTCGAAGGTCTCCTGCGCAAGATGCTCCCGCGCCTCGGCGCCGTCGGCTGCCTCGACACAGACGTGTCCATGGCGCTCCAGGACCCGCGTGACGAGCGCGCGCAGCTGAGCAGTGTCATCGACGACGAGGACGCGTGTTCCCGCGTACGTGCTCATGCCGCTTCGCCTGCCAGGAGCTTCGCGACCTCGTCCCGCAGCGAGCTCATGTCGAACGGCTTGTGGAGAAAGGCTGAGGCCTGATGCAGCGACGACGAGATGACTGCGTTGTCCGTGTAGCCCGACGTGTAGAGGACGGGAACACCGGGTGCGAACGACGCCATCCGCTCGACGAGCTCGGGCCCGCTCATCACGGGCATCACGACGTCGGTGATCAGGAGGTCGATCGGGTGCGTTCGGGCGAGCTCGAGCCCTTCGCTGCCGTTGCGGGCCTCGAGCACCTTGTGGCCCTGCCGGCGGAGCATCTCGCTGACGACGCTGCGCACCGGGTTCTCGTCCTCGACGAGTAGGACGAGGCTACCCTCTGCCGCCGTAGACGTTGGCAAGAGCGTCAGCTCGTGGTCGCCTTCCTCGACCGTCTCCGGGAGGTAGATCCGGACATCGGTCCCTTCGCCGAGACGGGATTCCAGTGAGAGCGCTCCGCCGCTCTGGTGGGTGATGCCGTCGACCGTGGACAAGCCGAGCCCCGTTCCCTTGCCCTGTTCCTTGGTCGTGAAGAAAGGCTCCAGTGCACGCGCGGCGGTCTCCTCGTCCATCCCCTCTCCGGTGTCTGACACGGTGAGGCGGACGTACCGGCCCGGCTTGGGCTCGCCGAAGAGCCTGCTTGACTCCTCCTCGTCGAGAATGACGTTCTTCGTCTCCACGGTCAGCGTGCCGCCGAGCGGCATCGCGTCGCGCGCGTTGATCGCAAGGTTGACGATCACCTGCTCGATCTGGGATTGGTCAGCTTTGATCGGGAGCAGCGCGGCCTCGAGCTTCGTGGTGTAGTTCATGTCAGCGCCGACCAACGGTCGCAGCATGCCGTCGACGCCTTCGACGACCTCGTTGAGGTTCAGAACGATCGGCTGCAGAAGCTGGCCGCGGCTGAAGGCCAGGAGCTGATGCGTCAACGAAGCGGCTCGGTCGGCCGCCGTCTTGATCTCCTCGATGTCGGTGCGGACGGGATGACCGTCGAGCTCGAGGAGAGCGAGCTCTGCATAGCCGCGAATCGCGAGCAGGAGGTTGTTGAAATCGTGCGCGATTCCGCCGGCAAGCTGGCCGACAGCCTCCACCTTCTCGGCCTGGCGAAGGCGAGACTCGAACTCGCTGCGCTCGGTGACGTCGCGGAGGATCGAGAGATGGCGGCCGGGCAAGATGTTCGCGCGCGCATGGGACTCGACTTCTCGCTTCGAGCCATCCGCCCGCTCGACGTTGAACGTCGCGGCGTCGCGGCCCGAATAGAGGAAGCGTCATCCAGCTCTTGGCGAGGGCGTTCTCGACGTCCTCCATTCGCGTTCCGAGAATTTCCTCGCGCGAGCGGCCGAGCAGCGCCTCCGCGGCCGGGTTTGCGTCGACGTATCGCCGGGCGTCGTCCACGAGCATCATCGCGTCGTTCGCCGCCTCGAAAACGGCGCGGAACTGCCCCTCGCTCTCTCGTTGCGCGTCTTCGACCCGCTTGCGCTCGGTGATGTCGCTGAGCATTGCGAAACTCCCCACGAACCTGCCCGAGTCCAGCAACGGCTGACGTGAGACCAGTGCCCAGACGCGCCGACCGGTGCGGTGGATGAGC
The DNA here is from genome assembly GCA_963754715.1 of uncultured Actinomycetes bacterium. Taxonomy (GTDB): domain Bacteria; phylum Actinomycetota; class Thermoleophilia; order Gaiellales; family Gaiellaceae; genus JACDAN01. Next base: position 20,198 of record CAVWHA010000006.1, read on the forward strand.
GGAAGCTCGAGCCGCTCGTTGATCCCGGACGTCCTCCGGGCGATATGCGCATCCGCACTGTGCCGATCCTCGTCGGCGATGAACTCGAAGAGCGACTTGCCGAGCATGCCGTCGACAGTCCAGCCGAGCATGTCCGCGAGCGCTGCGTTCGCAAAGGTCGTTTCGTTCTTGCCGTCCAGGAGCCAGATTCCCTCGGCGGCAGTCTCCACGATCATCCGGTAGCGCTCCTCACTGTCCCGAAGAGCGTCGCGACTCGTCTCGAGCGCTTGCTCCCGAAGCTCACGCTCGCGAATGAGGAGGCCGAAGCGACTGACGACGAGGATCGGCGAGAAGGTGACTGCGCTGAGGACGATGATCCAGTCCAGGGGCCCGGAGATGTCCGCCACCGTGCAGGCGAACGCGGTGACGAGAATGGCGGCGAGCATGAGCTGCATTCGCAGGCGAATGGAGATCGGCGGGTCCTCCTCGGAAGCATCGCCGAGGGCGCCCATGCGGGGATGCAACGCGGCTGCCCCGATCAGCGCGTACGCCACCATCCACAGCGGGTCGAACCACGCGCCGGACGCATAGGCCTCGTGCAGGAGCGCGAATGCATAGAAGCCGTCTGCGAAGAGCCAGAGCGCCATTCCGCCCAGAAGCAGCCTGAACGCTGGCAGACGGATCGTCGAAGTGAACAAGAGAGTCACGAGCGCCACGAACGTCACGGTGTCTGCCACGGGATAGGCCAGAGCGACGCTCCCGGAGAGAGGATTCGCCTGGGCCTCGGCGACGAGCGGCTCGATCAGGAATTGCCAGCCGGTGACGATGGCGGCGATCGCAACGAGCGTCGCGTCAAGGCGATTTCCGCCCCGAAAGGCGCGGCGACCGCCGGCGAACAGCAGCGCAGCGAGCGTGAGCAGCGGGTAGCCGGTGAGGTAGAACGCGTCGGCCAGCGAAGGGAACGGCGCCTCTTGCCCGAGCACGCCCTGGTACAAGGCCCAGACCAGGTCACCCGCAGAGAAACAGGCCAGCGCGGCGGCAACGCACAGCCACGGGGATTTCCTGCGCGGCCTGTGGATCCAGACACCTGCGAGCACCGCTCCGGTTGAGGCGATTCCTACGGCCACGTACAGAGGCGCCGAGACGAGGCTCGGGGCGATGAGCACGTAGACGCCGGCGGAAAGTACTCCCGCCAGCAGGAAGGCCGCAGCTCTGGACATACATCTAAATGTCGTGTGAGAAGCGGGACTGCTCCATAGCCGCTTCCGTTAGGGCGCTGTCACCCTTTCAGGTGATGAGCCGCTGGCGGAGCGCCTCGGCGACCGCCTGCGTCCGGGTATTTGCCTCCAACTTCGCCATCGCCTTGCGGACGTCGACGCGAATCGTCTCGGGCGACAGGAAGAGCTTCGCGCCGATGTCCGCGTAGTCGCGCCCTTCGGCGAGCAGTCGAAGGACGTCGCGCTCGCGTACCGTCAGTCCTGGCACGCCGTGGGTGAGCTCTTGGAGCGCCAGCTCTCCCGCGAGGACCGGGTCGACGTACGTGCCGCCGGCGGCGACAGTCTTGATCGCGTCCGCAAGCTCGTCCAGCGAGGAGCTCTTCAGGACGAATCCGCGGGCGCCGGCGTCGATGCCCTCTCTGAGCAGGGCCGTCTCGCCGTCCCCCGTGTACAACAGGACTGCGGTGGGCTTGCCCGACCGAACGACCTGTCGTGCCACCTCCACCCCCGAGATGTCGGGGAGACCGATGTCGACGAGCGCGACCCGAGGTTGCGTGGCCGCTATCTGCTCGAGCCCGCCCGCGCCGTCGCTCGCCTTGCCGACGACCGAGACTGCTCTCGCTGCGAGTGAGCGCGAGACTGCGTCGAGTACCGAAGGGTGATCGTCTACGACGACGCAGGTGACCAGCTCGGCCGCCCCGTGCGTTTCCTCGGTCGGCACAGCCTCGCTAACGATAGGGGGTCAGGCCCCGCTCTACACTCTGGAGGACGGGACGTAGCGCAGCCTGGTAGCGCGCCTGCTTTGGGAGCAGGAGGCCCCCGGTTCGAATCCGGGCGTCCCGACTCTCAGCAGTCGGTCGGCGTCTTCTCCCAGAAGACGATCACGTAGAACGGCAGACCGCCGCTTCGCGTGGCGCCGACCCGGTACTCACAGGTGATGCCGGTGCCGTCCTGACGATTCATCCTCGCGACGCCGTGGTGAAGGTGGCCGGCCGCCATCTGCGCCATCGTGTCCGGAAGGCTCTGCTCGTCGAAGGAGAGCGCCTCCGCGCCGCCCTCCAGAAGCTCTTCGCGCGAGTAGCCCGAGAGCTCGCAGGCGAGCCTGTTCGCCGCGAGGTACTGCCCTCGCTCGTCCAGGACGATCGCCCCGACCGGCGCATGCTCCAGGGCCTCTCCGAGGAGCGTCTCCTGGACGAGATCCTGCTGGGCGGTGGCGATCGACATCGTCAAGACACGCTCGCAGCCGCGCGACCCGATTTCAATAGGCCGAACGGCCTATCTTTGGCCGTCGTCAGTGTGTCCTCGCTCTTCCTCGGCGAGGAACCGGAAGAAGTAGACGGCGAAGACGCCGAAGAAGACGATCGCCTGCTCGACCGACATCGTCACGCCGGCGATCTGCTGGTCGGCCTCAGGGCTGAGCCCCCAGAGCCCGCCGCCCTCGACGTAGTAGTCGTACGCAGCGTCGGGAACGAGCGCGAGCAACAGGCCGACGGGGCTCGCGAGGACGAAGGCGGCAAAGAGGTACAGCGCGCGCGCCGCGTTCGAGATCCGGTGCGGTGCGTCCTGGAAGACCGGCCACCAGAGCAGCGAGCCGGCCAGGAGGTACGACGCGTGCTCGAGGTGGAGCAGGGTTGCCGGATGCTCGAGCGCCGTGTCGTAGGCGGGTGGGAGGTGCCAGGCGAAGTAGGTGGCGAGCCAGAGCCCGAGTGCGACCGGAGGGTTGGTCAGCAGCCGCACTCCGGGCAGCCGGGCGAGCTGCTCGGCGACGAGCGGAGGGATTCCGAGAACGAGGAGCGCCGGCGCCCACTCCGCCAGGATCACGTTCTGAAGCAGATGCGCCGAGAGGAGGTGGTAGCTCAGCGCCTCGAGCGGCGTCACCGCGGTCACGAGGAGGAGCAGGCATCCGGCCGCGAAGGCCGCCATGCGACACCGCTCGGCGCGCCCGCGACGGACGAGCGCTGCATAGCCGAACGCGAGGGCGATGACGCCGAGCGTCGCCTCCGGATGGACGGTCCACGAGTACGGGTCGGGGCGGGAGATGGGGCGCTACGCTAGTCGGCGATCGCGGGCGTAGCTCAATGGTAGAGCCCTAGCCTTCCAAGCTAGTTATGCGGGTTCGATCCCCGCCGCCCGCTCTGGGGTCTTCTCCAGCCGCCCGAGCCGCCTCAAGTCGCAACCCCTAGTGCCGACAGTAACTAGGTGGGGATGCGTTCTCTGGTCGGAGTGCTCAAGGGCACCTCGATCGCGTTTCGGCTGCGCGAGCTACCGCTTCGGGCGTATTTCGCGCTGCTTGTCGCCGTTTTCATCGGCGCGGCGGTCGCGGCAACCCTGTTCGTGGACCGGCAGGCCGAGCGACAGGCACGTGCGGATGCCGTCACATCGGCCGGCCAAGCGGCCGACATTGCCGCCGCGCAGCTGGGCAGCCATGTTTCTCTCTTGCGGACGAGCGTTGCGCAGCTCGCCTCCAATCCGGCCATCGGTAGGGTCTTCGCGAACCCAGGCGGCTGCTCGCTCGTCTATCAGGGCCTTGGCGGAACCGCCGTCGGACCGGATCTAGGCCACATCGACATCGTCGGAGCCGACGGGTCCGTGGTGTGCTCGTCGCGGAAGGTCGGCGTCGAGGTCTACGCCGGTACAGCATGGCTGCGCCGCGCCCTCGGCAAGAGCATCCTCGAAGCCCCCGCTTTCGACAGCGCGACAGGCGCTCAGGTCGCCGTAGTCGCTGCGCCGATTACCGGAGGGAAGGGAGTCGTCGCGGGCTTCACCGATCTCTCCTCAGCCGGGCAGCGCTTGGTTTCGCTGTACGGCGGCGGTGGCTCCGTCGAGTTTCTGATCACCACACGGGACCGGCGAACCGTCCTGGCGCGTTCGATCGACCCTGACGATTGGGTGGGCGAACCCCTTCGCTCGACGGCCTTCGCCACTGACGCGAATCGAACGGAGCGGCGCGACCTTGACGGCAACGTCCGCCTGTACGCCCAATCCGCGATGCCCGGCCTGGGCTGGCGCCTCTTTGCCGGCGAGGACAAGGCGGACGCACTGACGGACGCGAAGACGCTTCGAACTACTCAGCTCCAGATCATCGCCGCAGGCCTGCTCGCCTTCCTGATCGCAGCCTGGTTCGGATACAGGAACATCGCGGCGCCGATTCGGCGGCTCAGCGCAGAGCTCCGATCGCGCAGGGGAGCTTCGTTCCGATCTCCCATCCCGGTCAGCGGGCCTGCCGAGGTCGCAGCGCTTGCGGAGGACTTCAACGGATTGATGACGGCCGTAGAGCGAGAGCTGCGCCACCGCAAGAAGGCACAGGAGGTCGCCGGCTCGGCTGAGCGGAACTACCGCCTCCTGTTCGAGAGCAACCCCAACCCGATGTGGGTCTATGACAAAGAGACGTTGCGCTTCCTGGCCGTGAACGAACGGGCTATCCGCGACTACGGCTACTCACGCGACGACTTCCTCGCGATGACCATCGACCAGATTCGCAACCCCGCCGAGGTCGAGCGCCTGCACGCGCTCGTCAACGCGCAGCCGTCGCTCACCGAGCGTGGGTTCGTCGATTCGGGCGTCTGGCATCACCGGCGCAAGGACGGAAGCCTCTTTGATGTGGACGTCATTTCGGACGGGCTGGAGTTCGAAGGACGAGCCGCTCGTGTCGTCCTGGCTCATGACGTCAGCGAGCGGGTGCGGGCCGAGGAGGCACTGCGGAGCAGCGAAGCGCGCTATCGCGATCTCTTCGAGAACGCGAGCGACCTGATCGCAACGGTCGACCTGGAAGGGCGTCTGACCGCCGTAAACGAGGCGTTCGTGACGCACGGTCGGCTACAGCCGCGAAGAGCTGACGGGCAGATTGCTCGCCGAGTTCGTCCCTGAGCAGCAGCTCGACCGCCTCTCGGTGGCGCGAGAGGACAAGCTGTCCGACTCTGCCGCGGCGACCGTCTACGAGCACGAGCTGATTTGCAAGGACGGACGGTTGGTCGAGGTCGAGGTCGCCAGTCGGCTGATCGAGGAGAACGGCGTCGCCGTCGGCATCGAGGCGATCTGCCGCGACATCAGCGAGCGCAAGCAGCTCGAGGAGCAGCTGCGGCAGGCGCAGCGGCTCGAGGCTGTCGGCCAGCTCGCCGGCGGGATCGCCCACGACTTCAACAACCTGCTGACGGTCATCAGCGGCTACGCGGAGACGCTGCTCGCCGGGCGCCGACGCGCGCTCCGAGCCGGAGCTGAGGGAGATCGCCGCCGCGGCCGAGCGGGCCGACGCTCCTGACCCGGCAGCTGCTCGCGTTCAGCCGCCGCCAGGTGCTGCAGCCGCGCGTCCTCGATCTCAACGAGGTCGTCGACGGGATCGCGCCGATGCTTGCGCCGGCTGATCGGCGAGCACATCGAGCTGGTCACCGTCGCTCGACCCGGCGCTCGAGCCACGGTGTGCGCCGACCCCGGCCAGCTCGAGCAGGTGCTCGTCAACCTCGTCGTCAACGCGCGCGACGCGATGCCCGAAGGCGGCAAGCTCACGATCCAGACCGCGCAACGTCGAGCTCGACGAGGACTAGTCGCCGACCATCCCGGCGCCGCGGCCGGGCCGCACGCGATGCTCTCGGTCAGCGACACCGGCACGGGCATGGACGCCGAGACGCTCGCGCAGCATGTTCGAGCCGTTCTTCACCACGAAGCCGGTCGGGCAGGGCACCGGCCTCGGGCTCGCGACCGTCTACGGCATCGTCAAGCAGAGCGGCGGCAGCATCTGGGTCGACAGCGAGCCCGGGACGGCACGACGTTCAAGGTCTATCTGCCCGCCGCGGAGGGCCGCTCCGGTCGGCCGGCCAGCAGGACGCGGGCCGACGAGCGGTCCGCGCGGGATCCGAGACGGATCCTCATCGCCGAGGACGAGGAGAGCCTGCGCGACCTGACGACGCGGATGCTCGAGCAGCGCGGCTACACGGTGATCGCCGCCGACACCGCGGAGCACGCGATCGAGCTCGTGGACGAACGGCCGGGGGAGTTCGACCTTCTCCTCACCGACCTCGTCATGCCCCAGATGAGCGGGTCGGCGCTCGCGGAACGCGTCTGGGAACGAAGTCCCGGCGATGCGGGTCCTCGTTCATGTCCGGATATGCAAACGAGGTCCTCCCCGGCGCAGCGCTCAAGCATGGTGCGGCCTTCCTGGAGAAGCCGTTCTCCGGGAACGACCTGGCCCAGAAGGTCCGGCAGACGCTGGACGACCGCCGCGCGCCCGCGCTAGTCGCCTAGCTCGACGCGCTCGATCGTGATCGGCGTGCGCGGCCGGTCGTTGTCATCCCGGTCGGCGCCCGAGATCCGGTCGACGACGTCCATGCCGGACGTGACCTTCCCGAACACTGTGTGCTTGCCGTCCAGCCAGGGCGTGGCCTCGGCCGTGACGATGAAGAACTGGCTGCCGTTCGTGTTCGGGCCTGCGTTCGCCATCGCCAGCGCGCCGCGGGCGACGGGATGCTCGTTGAACTCGTCCTCGAACTCGTAGCCCGGGCCGCCCATGCCGGTGCCCGTCGGGTCGCCGCCCTGGATCATGAAGTCGGGGATCACCCGATGGAAGATCACGCCGTCGTAGAAGCCGTCATTCGAGAGCTTCACGAAGTTCCCGACCGTCTTCGGAGCGTCGTCGGGGTAGAGCTCGACCTCGATCGGCCCTTCGCTCGTGTGGAGGGTCGCGCGGCTCATGAGGGGATGCTGTCAGCCAGGGGCTCGAGCGCGTGGACGGTCGGCTCCAGCTCGCCCGACTCGAGGCGGGCCGCGACGTCCTGCGCGAGTGCAAGCGCCTCTGTCTCGTTGTCCGGGCGGAGGATCGTGTTCACGGTCGCGGCGACCTGGCCGTCCTGGAGGAGCTCGAGTGCGACGGTCTCGTTCTCCGCCTTCGGGATGTAGGGATCGTCGGGGATTCCGACCCGGACGACGAGCTGTCGCCCGTCCGGCAGAGCAACCGGTCGCTCGATCGGGTTCGTCCTCAGGGGCATGCGCCTGACATTTCACCATTCCGCGGCACTAAACGTCCGACCCTGCCGCGATCCTGGGGCCTGTGCCGGCCGAAGAGCGGATCGTCCGCATCCGCGCGACCACGGTTCTCATGGTGCTTGGACTCACGTTCGGGTTCCTGCTCCTGCTCTATGTGACGTGGATCGCCCGGCAGGTGCTCACGTGGACGCTCGTCGCGTTGTTCCTCGCGCTGGCGCTCAATCCCGCGGTCGAGTTCTTCCAGCGAAGGGGTCTCAAGCGACGGGGCATCTCCGCCGCCGTCACCTTCCTGCTGGCGATCGGCGCGATCGTCGCGCTCTTCTCGCTCTTCGTGCCGACGCTCGTGAACGAGGCGCGCGGCTTCGCGGAAGCGCTGCCCGGCTACATCAACGACGTCACGGCGGGGCGAGGGCCGCTCGGACGCGTCGCAGAGAAGTACGAGCTCGAAGAGCGGGTTCGCGAGGCGGTGACCAACGGCGGCGGTGTGGAGAAGGCGCTCGGCCTCTCGGGAACTGCGTTCGCGGTCACGAAGGGCGTGATCACGTTCGTCGTGGCGCTCGTGACGATCACGTTCATGACGTTCTTCATGCTCCTGGAGGGGCCGGCGTGGATGAACCGCTTCTACAGCCTGCTCTCCGAGAGCTCCCGCCCGCGCTGGGAGAAGGTCGGGAACCAGATCTACCGCACGATCGGCGGCTACGTGACCGGCAACCTGCTCATCAGCGTGATCGCCGGCATCAGCTCGACGCTCGTGCTGCTCGTCCTCGGCGTCCCTTACGCGGTGGCGCTCGGGCTGCTGGTGGCGATCCTCGATCTCATTCCGCTCGCCGGCGCCACGCTGGCGGCGATCATCGTCACGACCGTCGGCTTCCTGCACTCGGTCCCGGCAGGGATCGTCCTGCTCGTGTTCTTCGTGGTGTACCAGCAGGTCGAGAACCACGTCCTCCAGCCGCTCGTCTACAGCCGGACGGTTCAGCTCTCGCCGCTCGCGATCCTGATCGCGGTCCTGATCGGGGCAAAGATCGCCGGCGTTCTCGGGGCGCTCGCGGCGATTCCGGTTGCGGGCTCGATCCAGGTCCTGCTCGTCACCTGGCTCGAGCTCCGCCGCGAGCGAGCCCGGGCACCCGCAGCGATCTAGTCAAGCCGTTTCTCAGCCGGTAATCCCCCGTAAGGGGGAGGCCTTTCGACGGATCCAGGCCGATGCAAAAAGCATGTGGAGGGGTCTGGCATTCGCGCTGGCCACGGTCGCGCTTGCGTCGTCGTTCTCAGTCGCGCGTGGTGATGCAGCCGTCGCGGAGAACGTCGAGACGCTCGTCCGCGCCCAGCTGAAGAGCACGGCCAAGACTCTCTCGCCGGCCCGCGCGTCAGCGCCTCAGCGCACCCGCGCGAGGTCCGCGATGGCCGTCCTCGAGAGCACCGTCGTCGACCGGATGAACGTCGTCCGGCGCGCGCACGGCCTCCGCCCGCTTCGGCTCAACAGCCATCTCCGCTCCGCCGCCGTGTTCCATTCGAACGACATGGGACGCCGCGGCTACTTCGAGCACGACTCGATCAGCGGGACGGCGTTCTGGCGCCGCATCGAGCGCTTCTATCCTTCGCGCGGCTTCCGCTCCTGGACGGTCGGCGAGAACCTCCTCTGGGGCACCGGCACCTACGGAGCGGCGTTTGCGATTCGCGAGTGGATGAACAGCCCGCCCCACCGCGAGAACCTCCTCTCACGCGAGTGGCGCGAGGTCGGAATCGGCGCCGTGCACTTCTCGAACGCCGGCGGCGAGTACCGCGGCCGGGCGGTCACGATCATGACTGCCGACTTCGGCGCCCGCCGCTAGCCCAATATCATCGGCGCGCTGGTGCGCGGGCGGCCTCACATCGGACTCGTGGGCTGCGGATCCTGGGGAAGGTTCATCCTCCGAGACCTGCTCACACTCGGTTGTGAAGTCACGGCCGTCGCGCGGTCGGACGAGAGCAGAGCGAGAGCGCTGGAAGGCGGAGCGGGGGGCATCCTTCGCTCGGTCGCCGAGCTCCCTGCCGTCGACGGGATCGTCGTGGCTACGCCCACCTCCACGCACGCGGCAGTCGTCGAGGAGGTCCTGGACCGCGGCGTACCGATCTTCGTCGAGAAACCGCTCACTGACGATCCCGCCGACGCAGACCGCCTCGCAGCCGCAGCGCCCGATCGACTCTTCGTGATGGACAAGTGGCGCTACCACCCCGGCGTCGAGCTCCTCGGCGTGATCGCCCGCGAACACGAGCTCGGAGAGGTGATCGGCCTCCGGACGACGCGGATCGGCTGGGGCAATCCTCACGAGGTGGACGCGATCTGGATCCTGACGCCCCACGATCTTTCGATCGGCCTCGAGATTCTCGGAACGCTGCCCGAGCCGAGGATTGCGGTCGCGGATGCGGCCGACGGATCCGTGGCGGGGCTCATCGGCGTGCTGGGCGACAGGCCCTGGCTCGCATTGGAGGTGTCAGCGCGGGCGCTCGACCGCCGCAGGGAGATCACCCTTGTCTGCGAGGACGGTGTCGCGGTCCTGGACGACGGCTACAGCGATCGAGTCCGGATCATGCGAGGCGCCGATCCCGCCGGCCCGGCGACGGCCCAGCCCGAGCAGCGGCCGATCTCGACCGAGCTGCCACTCCTGCGGGAGTTGCGGGTGTTCGTGGAGCATCTGGACGGCGGTCCCCCGCCGCGCAGCAGCGCCGCCGAGGGAGCGAAGATCGTGCGCGCCATTTCTGAGCTACGGTCGCTTGCGGGACTGCCTGCATGACTCTCGCCGCCACAGTCCTCGTCCCGACACACGACCACGGTCCGACCCTTCTGCGCTCGATCCCGAGCGCGCTCGGCCAGACGGTCGAAGAGCTCGAGATCTTCGTCATCGGCGACGGCGTGCCCGACGTCACTCGTGAGGTCATGGCCGAGCTGACCGCGTCAGACGAACGCGTGACGTTCTTCGACAACCCGAAAGGTCCACGCCACGGCGAGAGCCATCGCCACGAGGCGCTTCAGGGCGCCCGGGGCGAGATCGTCTGCTACCTGTCCGACGACGACCTCTGGCTCCCGGACCACGTCGAGCAGCTGCAAGCCCTCCTCGCCGACGCGGACTTTGCGTACGCTGGCCACTGTGGATCGACGCGGAGAGACGGCTCATCCATGGCTCGTGGACCTCCAGCGTCCGTTCTACCTCGAGCTGCTGCTGGGCGGCCAGAACCGCATCCCTCTTCCCTGCGGCGGCCACACACTCGCCTTCTACCGGCGCCTTCCGTTCGGCTGGAGACAACGCCGGCCGGGACGCCGACAGACCTCTATATGTGGCAGCAGATCCTCTCGGTGCCCGATTGCCGTGCCGTCAGTGGCTCCCACCCGACGGTCCTCCATTCCCGAGCCCCGCGAGGAGCGGATGGAGCATCGAGGAGCGGCTTGCCGAGCTCGATTCGTGGGTCCTTCGCCTCGCCGACCCTGCCCTGAAGTCGAAACTCGCCGGCGAGCTGCTCGAGGCACTGACGGATGACGCGGGATCTCTCGAGGAGTCCGCTGCTCGCCTCCGTGGGCAGCTCGAGGGGCTCGATCGCGACCGTGCGCACCTCTCGAGCCGCCTCGACCGCCTCGATGGCCGAGCTCCGTGAGGCCGAGGACGAACGCGCGTCGCTGAGCGCCCAGCTTTCCGCCCTGTCGTCCTCTGTGACCTGGCGTCTCCGCGCCCGCCTCGTGGGACTGCCCGTCCTCGGCTCGCTCCTCAGATGGGCTGCAGCGGCTCTAGCTCGTCCAACAGTGCTCGAAGAGAAGGACTCGCCGCATCCCGCTCCGACAGGCCGAGGTGACCGCACCGGCCATGGAATCGCCAGCTCGGGATCGTCCCAGGGACACCAAGCTCGTCATCCGGGTTCCAGTACTCGCTGACCGCGTAGACGTGGAGCGACGGCTCGTGGAAGTAGAAGCCATGCGCCACACCCGGTGGGATCACGAGCGCGGGCGGGCCGCTCCTCGCCCAACTCGATGAGCGCAGTCAGGCCATGAGTCGGTGAACCGCGGCGAAGATCGCGGAGTCCGACGTCTGCACGGCCTGCCCGGAACCGTCAGGTAGTCGTAATGGCTAAAAGATGGACGTGGACGCCACGGAGGACGCCTGCCTCCGAGCGAACCGCGTTCCACTGGATCGGCGAGACGCCTGTTTCCCATTCGGCCCTGAAGAGCTCCGTGAACGATCCGCGCTCGTCGAGATGCGGTTCGAGCGGACGGAGAAGCGTGCCGGCCGGTAGTAGCGGAGGTGCGGCAACGCTCACGAACCAGTTATATCGCCCTAGGGGATAGAGGCCACCGGTCGGCGGAAGCTGACGCGCCCGGGAGGATTCGAACCTCCGACCAGCGGATTAGAGTCCGCTGCTCTTCCACTGAGCTACGGGCGCCTGGTCAAAGGGTAGCGCCGGCCCATTTCGGGTACGCCTGCCGCGACATGCCGGCCGTTGCCCTTCTGGACGTCGACGGGACGCTCGTCGACACGAACTACCACCACGCGCTCGCCTGGTGGCGGGCATTCCGTAAACACGGCATCACGCTTCCGATCTGGCGGATTCACAGACACGTCGGGATGGGCGGGGATCAGCTCGTTCCCGCACTGCTCCCCGGCATCGACGGGGAACGCCATGCCGCGATCGAGGAGACCCGGGGCGGGGAGTACGCAAAGCTGATCGGTGAGGTTCAGCCGCTCGACGGTGCGCACGAGCTGATCGCGGAGCTGAAAGACCGGGGGGTCACCGTCGTCCTCGCGAGCTCGTCGCCTCAGGACGAGCTCGACCGCTACCTCGACCTGCTCGATGCGCGCGACCTGGCCGACGCCTGGACGACGAAGGACGACGTCGACGCGACGAAGCCCGAGCCCGACCTCGTCCAGGCCGCGCAGGAGAAGGCCGGAGGCGGCGAGGCCGTCATGGTCGGCGACACGCCCTGGGACGTCGAGGCGGCGCGGCGCGCCGGGTGTCGAGACGATCTGCGTAGTCACCGGCGGCTTCTCCCGCCAGGAGCTGGGGGAGGCCGGCGCTGCCGCCGTTTTCGAGAGCGGTGGACGAGCTACGTAAGAATTTCGACCGGACGGCGCTATCGTTCTTCTTAGCGCGGTGGCGGTAGCTCAGTTGGTAGAGCCCCGGGTTGTGGTCCCGGTGGTCGCGGGTTCGAGTCCCGTCCGCCACCCTTGAAAGTCCTGGCTTCACGGGGAGTTCCCGGTGGAAGCGGCTGGGACGAGCTCACGGACGTCGAGTACGGGGGGGACCCTAGCAGACACCGCGCGACGACGCTGAGGCGCTGGCCGTGGTAGCCGAGACCGTTGACGCCCAGACGCTCAATCGCTTTTCCGAACCTCCGCGTCGTCGCGAACTACGGCGCCGGCTTCGACCTCGTGGACGTGGACGCCTGTCGCGAGCGCGGGGTCATGGTCACGAACACTCCCGGAGTGACGACCGCCGCCACCGCCGACCTCGCGTTCGGGCTGATCCTCGCGGTGCGGCGCCGGATCGCCGCGGGCGACCGATTCGTCCGGTCCGGCGGGTGGGGCAGCGGCTGGGCCGACGAGCCGCTGAAGGGCGACGAGGCTGAGCGGCGCGACCCTCGGCATCGTCGGGCTCGGGCGACATCGGCGCGCTCTCGCACAGCGGGCCGCCGGGTTCGAGATGCGCGTGCTCCACACGCGCCGATCGCCCGGACGGCGATGCCTGCCTACCGGCCGCTCGACGAGCTGCTCGCCGGAGGCCGACGTCGTCTCGCTCCACGTCCCGCTGACCGAGGAGACTCGCGGTTTCATCGACGCGCGCCGCCTCGCGCCGCATGCGCGACGGCGCCTGCCTCGTCAACACGTCGCGAGGGCAGGTCGTGGACGAACCGGCGCTCGTCGCCGAGCTCGTGTCGGGCAGGCTGCGCGCGGGCCTGGA
>CAVWHA010000007.1:0-178936 GCA_963754715.1 uncultured Actinomycetes bacterium
TCGCCCGACCGCATCGTCATCGGAGCCTTCGAGCAGGCCGACGCGGATCGGGTCGAGGAGCTGCACGGGAAGCTCGAGGCGCCCGTCGTCCGGGCCGACGTCCCGTCCGCGGAGATGATCAAGCTCGCGGCGAACGCGTTCCTCATGACCCGGATCAGCTTCATCAACGAGATCGCGAACGTCTGTGAGCTCGTGGGTGCCGACGTCGAGGAGGTCGCGCGGGGCGTCGGGCTCGATCACCGCCTCGGCCCGCACTTCCTCCGCGCCGGAATCGGCTACGGCGGCTCCTGCTTCCCGAAGGACGCCTCTGCGCTCAAGCAGCTCGCCTCCAACTCCGGATACCACTTCCAGCTGCTCTCGGCCGTGATCGAAGTCAACGAGCTCCAGAAGCGACGCGTCGTCGCGAAGCTCCAGAAGCATCTCGGCAAGCTGCACGGAAAGCGCGTCGCGCTCCTCGGGCTCGCGTTCAAGCCGCACACGGACGACATGCGCGAGGCCCCGAGCATCGTTCTCGCCTCGCGGCTGCTGGCCGAAGGAGCCGAGGTCCGCGGCTGGGACCCGGTTGCAAGCCCAGGCGACCTGATGAAGGGCGTCGAGATCAGCCAGACCGTGGCCGACGCTGTGCGCGACGCGGATGCAGCCGTGATCGTGACCGAGTGGGAGGAGTTGCGCGGACTCGCCACTCCTGAGATCCGCGAGTCGATGCGGAACCCGCTGATCGTCGACGGCCGCAACATCCTCGACCCCGGCGAGGCACGGGCCGCCGGCTTCGCCTACGAGGGGATCGGGCGGCCGACGTCGGGGTTTTCGGGGCTGCCGGAGACCACCGAGCCCGAGCCCTCGCCCGAGCTCGCCTAGCCGCAGTGGAGGCCATCATCCTCGCCGGCGGGAAGGCCGAGCGGCTTGGTGACGCCGCGGAGGGGCGCCCGAAGGCGCTCGTCGACATCGCCGGCCACCCGCTCGCCGCGTACCAGATCGCCCTCCTCGCCGACGCCGGCGTCGACCGGGTGCTCGTGAGCTGCGCGGCGGGCCAGGAGGAGCTCTTCGAGCGAGCGCTCGGGGAGCTCGAGGTCGAGCTCGTCCTCGTCGGCGAGTCGGAGCCCCTGGGGCGGGGCGGAGGCTTGCGTCTGGCCGCCGGCCAACGGCGGGAAAGCGGGCCGCTCTACGCGATGAACGGCGACGAGCTCTTCGACATCGAGCTCGAGGGGCTGCTGCAGGCGCACGTTGGAAACGATGCCGCGGCCACGATCACGGTCGCTCCACTCCGGAGCCACCTCGGTGTCGTCGACCTCGGACCGGACGACGTCGTCGCCGGCTTCCGCGAGGCTCCGCTCCTGCCGTTCTGGGTCAACACCGGCCTGTACGTGCTCGACGACGAAGCGATCGCCAGGCTCCCGGAGCGAGGCGACCACGAGACGACGACCTTCCCCGCCCTCGCGGCGGAGGGCCGGCTGCGCGGATACCGCCACGAGGGTCTCTGGCTGACGGTGAACACGCCCAAGGATCTGCGTCAGGCGCAGGAATTCGTCGAAGCGAACCCGCAGCGTTTCAAGGCGGCAGGGTGAGATGATCGCCACGTGTCGAGGCCGCGTTTGTCTCCGAACCTGAGCCTCCTCGAGCGCTGGGCATTCGAGCCCAAGCGGGTAGAAAAACCGTGGGGCTACGAGCTGATCTGGGCCCTCACGAACCTCTACTGCGGGAAGCTGCTCGTGGTCCGGGCAGGCCACGAGCTGTCCCTCCAGTTCCACCGGGAGAAGGACGAATCCTGGTATGTCCTCGAGGGCCGAGCCGAGATCGAGCTTGCGGCCGCCGGCCAGAAGGCGACCTCGACCGAGGTGGTGACGCCGGGCGCGGCGTTCCGGTTCACGCCGGGAACCGTCCACCGGATCCGTGCTCTCGAGGACACGACGATCCTGGAGGCCTCGACCCCTCAGCTCGACGACATCGTGCGGCTCGAAGACTCCTACGGCCGGGAGGGAACGACCGAGGCCTAGACCCTGACACGGTTGTGTTAAGGTTGGGTCATGAACGCGTTCACGGTCGGACAAGCGGCTGAATCGACGGGCTGGTCGGCCCGCATGCTGCGCTACCTCGAGCAGGCCCGCCTGGTCGTTCCCGGGCGCTCGCCGTCGGGCTACCGCCTGTACGGCCTGCGCGAGCTGAACCAGCTCCGTTCCCTTCGGCAGCTGCGTACACGGTTCGACCTCGAGCTGACCGACATTGCGTTCGCCGCGCGCCTGCGCCGGGATCAGGTGCTGCGCCGTGCCGTTGACACCTGGCTGGCGGGGGCCGATGCAGGCGCCGCCGACTGGGTCGACTGGGAGCAGCGGAAACACGAGCGGCTGCTCGCAGCGTGACTAGACTCCCGCGAGCCCCGAGACAGGAAGCGAGCTGATGGCCACAACGAAGCGCCACGACGTCAAAGATCTTGCCCTCTCCAGCGAGGGCGTCCGCCGTATTGCCTGGGCAGACCGGCAGATGCCGGTCCTGGCCGCGATCCGGGACCGCTTCGAGGCGGAGCAGCCGCTCGCCGGCTACCGAGTCGCCGCGTGCCTCCACGTGACGACCGAGACCGCGAACCTCGCGCGCACGCTGAAAGCCGGCGGAGCCGACGTGGTTCTCTGCGCATCCAACCCGCTCTCGACCCAGGACGACGTCGCGGCCGCGCTCGTGGACGAGTTCGACGTCTCCGTGTTCGCGATCAAGGGTGAGGACAACGACACCTACTACCAGCACATCGAAGCTGCGGTCGACCACAAGCCGCATCTGACGATGGACGACGGGGCCGACGTCATCGGCGTCCTCCACGCGCATCGGCGCGAGCAGCTCGGCGACATCATCGCCGGCACGGAGGAGACGACGACAGGCGTCATCCGGCTGAAGGCCCTCGAGGCCGACGGCGCGCTCGGTTTTCCGATCATCGCCGTCAACGAGGCGCAGACGAAGCACCTCTTCGACAACCGGTACGGGACGGGTCAGTCGACGATCGACGGGATCATCCGGGCGACGAACGTCCTGCTCGCCGGGAAGCGCTTCGTCGTCTCCGGCTACGGCTGGGTCGGCAAGGGCGTCGCCATGCGGGCCAAGGGCATGGGCGCCCACGTGATCGTCACCGAGGTCGACCCTCTGAGGGCGATCGAGGCGGCGATGGACGGCTTCGAGGTCATGCCGATGGCCGCCGCGGCCGAGATCGGCGACATCTTCTGCACGGCCACCGGCGACAAGTCCGTGATCGCCCGCGAGCACATGACGCGGATGAAGGACGGAGCGATCCTCGCCAACACGGGTCACTTCAACGTCGAGATCGAGATCGCGGCGCTCCGGCAGCTGGCGGCCGAGTCGCGCGAGGCCCGTGAGTACGTCGAGGAGTTCACGCTCGAGAACGGCAACCGGCTGTACCTGCTCGGAGATGGGCGGCTGATCAACCTCGCCGCGGCGGAGGGCCATCCGGCAATCGTCATGGACATGTCGTTCGCAAACCAGGCGCTTTCCGCCGAGTACGCGGTTGAGCACGCCGCCGAGCTCGAGCGCAAGGTGTATCCGGTGCCCGATGCGATCGACCGCGAGATCGCCCGCCTCAAGCTGGAGACGATGGGGATCACCATCGACCGGCTGACCGAGGACCAGGCGAACTACCTCGCGTCGTGGAACGAGGGGACTTAGTAGCGCCCCTCCAGGCGATGCACGCCGGCTTCTGGCCCGCGATCACGCGGCGCCAGACGCCACCCTCCTCCTCGCCAAGGCTGCCCAGCCTTAGCTCGTCGGAGTGCGGCCTCTGGCTTGGTGCTCACGACCCAGAAGCGGGGCAGCATCACCTGGAGGGACGCAACTGAAGGCTTTGGTGCTGGCAGCCGGGTACGCGACCCGGCTGCGCCCGCTCACCGACGAGGTCGCGAAGCCTCTCCTGCCCCTGGCCGGGCGGCCGATGCTCGACTACCTCTACGAGAAGATCGCGGCCGTCGAGGAGGTGGACGAGCTCCACGTCGTGACCAACTCGCGCTTCGCGGCTGACTTTCGCGCCTGGGCGGAGCGCGGCGACCGGCCTCTGCCGGTGATCGTGCACGACGACGAGACGAGCTCGAACGAGGATCGTCTGGGGGCGATCGGCGACGTCCAGTTCGTCGTCGAGCGCGCCGGCCTGGAGGGAGAGGACATCCTCGTCGTAGCCGGCGACAACCTGTTCGACTTCGACCTCGGCGAGTTCGTCTCGTTCTGGCGCTCGAAGCAGGACGGAAGCGCGACGGGTGTCCACGACGTCGGCGACCTGGAGCTCATCCGCCAGTACGCGATGGTCGAGCTCGCGGAAGACGACCGAATCACGTTGCTCGTCGAGAAGCCCGAGGAGCCTTCGACCACGCTCGCCGGCATCGCCGTCTACCTGTTTCGGGCAGACCATGTGGCGCTCGTCCGCACGTATCTGGACGAGGGCAACTCGCCGGACCAGCCGGGCCGGTTCGTCGTCTGGCTCTACCCGCGCGTTCCGGTGTACGGCTACCGCTTCCCCGGCGACTGGCTCGATATCGGAAACCGCGACCAGCTGCTCGACGCCGACAACCGGATGCGGGATCTGCAGGGACTGCCGCTGCGCACCGAGTACTCGCTCGAGAAGTAGCAATCACGGCACGCACGCGTGACCCACGCGTGCGTCTTTCCTCTCTAGCGTCGAGTCGATGTGGTTCTCGACTTCGTCCTGCCGCGCCGCTGCGTGTCCTGCTCCCGCCTGGGTGCGGATCTCTGCCCGAGCTGCACGGTTGCGCTCCCGCTCTTGCTCGGCACCCACTGCGCGCGCTGCGGCGCGCCGACGGTGTGGCCCGTATCCCGGTGCCGTGAATGCGCGGGCCGGCGGCTCGCGTTCGCCTCCGCCCGCGCCGCGGTGGCATATGAAGACGCGGTCCCCGCCCTGGTCGCGGCCTGGAAGGAGCGTGGCCTTCGGCGGCTGGCCGAGCTCGCCGCGGACATCGTCTGCGACGCGATCGCCTGCCCCAACGCCGAGGCGGTCGTGTTCGTCCCGCCGGACGGCGATCGCAGCGTCCGTCGGGGCCATCATCCGGCGGAGCGTCTCGCCCGCGAGCTCTCGCGGCGCTGGCGTCTGCCCCCGCTCGATGCGCTTGCCCGGTCGAGGACGGCCAGGCGTCAACGTGGCTTGACGCTCGCCGAGCGCAGGAAGAACGTGGCGGGAGCGTTCGTCGCGAGGCAGCGGGTGCCCAGGCGGCTCGTGCTCGTGGACGACGTCTACACGACAGGGTCGACGGTCTCGGCCGGTGCGTCCGCGCTCCGGAAGGCCGGTGCGGTGCGGATCGACGTGGTCACCTTCGCGCGCGCCGTGCGGTCAATACAATCGTCAGGGCGACCGGTAACGGCGATCTCGGGAGGGCGGGGTGCGGCTCCAGGTAAAGGGCAAGAACGTCGAGGTCACCGACTCGATCCGTGAGTACGCAGAGGAGAAGCTCTCGAAGCTCGAGCGCCAGCTGGCGGACCCGACTCGGGTCGAGCTCGAGCTCGCAGTCGAGAAGAACCCCTCGATCTCGCAGAACCACGTGGCGGAGGCAACGATCTGGACGAAGGGACCGATCCTCCGGGCGCGTGAGGCCTCGGCCGACCACAAGGCCTCGATCGACCAGCTCGTGGAGAAGCTCGAGCGCCAGGTCAAGCGCTACCGCGAGAAGCGGCGCCCGCGCCGCGGACAGCAGCAGCTCGAGTCGGCTGGGCTCCCTGAGGACGCGGTTCCGATGGACGACGAGCCGCAGATCGTCAAGTCGAAGCAGTTCGCGGTCAAGCCGATGAGTGCGGAAGAAGCGGTGCTCCAGCTCGAGCTCGTCGGGCACGACTTCTTCGTCTTCCAGAACGCGGACACGGGCGACGTCAACGTCGTCTACCGGCGGCGTGACGGCGCTTACGGCCTGATCGAGCCGCAGACGTAGTCGCACGTGGCGTTCTGGCGACGGCGAAAGCCGCTGCACGAAGAGCTCGCGGAGGGCACTGGGCTGCTGGAGTGGCGGTCGAAGTACGAGCCCGTCACGCCGCCTTCGCTCGGAGGCACGCTCGACGTGCTGCACGGGGGGCAGCCGCGCAAGTGGGACGCCGTGGCGACGGCGGAGGCGCCGGCTCTCTCTGGTGACGAGTTGGAGTTCACCGTCTTGCCCGACGGAACAGTCCTCGTCGACGACGCGGTCCCCGAAGGAGCGCTCGTGTCGCTCGCGGACGCCCTGGAGCAGTCCGTTTCGCCGCCTTACCGGGCCGTCGCGGTCCGGCGTGACGGTGTTATCTGGGGGGTCGCGGCGAACCGGATCGAGGTGGTTGAGATTCCCGAAGACGTCCCGGGTGATGTCGTCAGCCTCGCGGTTCAGGACGGTGAGCGCACCCTGCTCGTGGACGACCAGCCCGCCTGGGAGAGCATCCCGACGCTCGAGGCGTACGGAGCCGCCTCGCAGGCCGAGTTCGTCCTGCACGCTGAGCGGCTGGACGGGAATCTCTGGGCGGTCCGCATTAACCCTTTGTGAGGTGTTGATGATGAGCTCAGGGCGAGGCGAGGAACCTCCGATACCCTAAGTTCGTGGCCACAGACCTCGGCAACTTCGAAAAATTCCTGCGCGTCGGCGAAGGCAGGCGCCTCAAGCGGCTCAAGAACCAGGCCGCCTACATCGGCACGCTCGAGGAGGAGTTCGAGCAGGCGGATCTGCCCGCCAAGACGGCCGAGTTCAAGGAGCGGATCGCGGCAGGCGAGACCGCCGAGGACCTGCTCTTCGAGGCCTACGCCGCTGTCCGCGAGGCCTACAAGCGAACGATGGGCGTGCGGCTCTTCGACGTCCAGCTGATGGGCGGGATCGCCCTCCACGAGGGCGACATCGCGGAGATGAAGACCGGTGAGGGCAAGACGTTCGTCGCGACGATGCCGCTCTATCTGAACGCGCTGACGGGCAACAACGTCCACCTCGTCACCGTCAACGACTATCTCGCCAAGCGCGACCCGGAATGGACGAAGCCGGTGTGGGATGCCCTCGGAATGAAGGTCGGCTTCATCCAGAACATGATGCCGTTCGCCGAGCGCAAGCGCGCCTACGAGGCCGACGTCACCTACGGGACGAACTCCGAGTTCGGATTCGACTATCTCCGCGACAACATGGCGGTCGCCCTCGAGGGGACGGTTCAGCGCGGCTACCACTACGCGATCGTGGACGAGGTCGACTCGATCCTCATCGACGAGGCGCGCACGCCGCTGATCATCTCGGGCGAGCCCGAAGTCGCGGCCCAGACCTACTTCGAGTTCGCGCGCGTCGTGAAGACGCTCGAGGGCAAGCAGAGCGAGGGCGTGACTCCCAAGGGGATCGACGAGACGGAGCAGTCCGGGCTCGACTACACGTACGACGAGAAGCACAAGACCGTCTCACCCAGCCAGGCCGCGATCGAGAAGATCGAGCGCGCACTGGGCCTCGAGAACCTCTACGACCCGCGCAACGTCCAGCTCGTCAACCACCTGAACCAGGCGCTCAAGGCCCAGGCCCTCTACCACCGCGACCAGGACTACGTGATCCAGGACGGCGAGGTCAAGATCGTCGACGAGTTCACGGGCCGGATCATGGAGGGCCGCCGCTGGTCGGAAGGCCTGCACCAGGCGATCGAGGCCAAGGAGGGCGTCCGCGTCCAGGAGGAGCACGTCACGCTCGCGACGATCACGCTCCAGAACTACTTCCGTCTCTACGAAAAGCTGGCCGGCATGACCGGTACGGCCAAGACCGAGGAGAAGGAGTTCGTCGAGATCTACGGGCTCAACGTCGTCGAGATCCCGACGAACGTCACGGTCGTCCGCGAAGACAAGAACGATCTGATCTTCAAGACGAAGGACGCGAAGTTCGACGCGGTCGTCGAGGACATCGTCGAGAGGAACGAGACCGGACAGCCTGTCCTGGTCGGAACGATCGACGTCGAGACCTCGGAGCACCTCGCCCAGCGGCTGCAGCGGCGCGGCGTGGAGCACCAGGTCCTGAACGCCAAGGAGCACGAGCGCGAGGCCGAGATCATCGAGGACGCCGGTCAGGTCGGCGCCGTCACGATCTCCACGAACATGGCCGGCCGCGGAGTCGACATCAAGCTCGGCGAGGGCGTTCGGGAGCTCGGCGGCCTCTACGTGCTCGGCACCGAGCGCCACGAGGCGCGCCGCATCGACAACCAGCTTCGCGGCCGCTCAGGCCGCCAGGGCGACGTCGGCGAGTCGCGCTACTACCTCTCGGGTCAGGACCAGGTCGTCCGCCTCTTCGCCGGCGACCGGATCTACAACATCATGGAGCGCTTCAAGCTCCCCGACGACCAGCCCATGGAGGCCTCGATCCTCTCGAAGCAGATCGAGAGCGCTCAGAAGAAGGTCGAGGAGCAGAACTTCGTCATGCGCAAGAACGTGCTCAAGTACGACGACGTCCTGAACCTCCAGCGCCAGGTGATCTACGAGCAGCGACGACGGGTCCTCGAGGGCGACGACCTCTCCGAGGACGTCAACGCCTGGATCGAGGAGGTCGTCGAAGCGCTCGTCCTCGAGTACACGGCCGAGGAGTTCACTGAGGAATGGGATATCGCCGAGCTCGTCAAGGCGATGAACGACACGTTCGGGACCGACATGACGGAAGAGGAGTTGCGCGAGGACCTCCCCGAGATGAGCCGCGAGGCGCTCGTCGACGACTTCCGCGAGACGGCACTCGAGGAGTACGAGGAGCGGACGACTGGCTGGGGCGAGGAGCTCGCGCGCCAGGTCGAGCGCTACGTGATCCTCCAGGTCGTCGACGCCCGCTGGCGCGAGCACCTGGAGAACATGGACTACCTCCGCGAGGGCGTCCACCTTCGGGCAATGGCCCAGAAGGACCCGCTGGTCGAGTACCGGCACGAGGGCCATCTGATGTTCGACCAGCTGAACCACGAGATCCGCGCCGAGGTCGTCTCGCTGCTCTTCCATGCGGAGGTGCAAGCCGAGGACGCCGCCGCGCTCGAAGAGATGCAGGGCTTCGAGGGCGAGGACGGCAACGGCTACGCGTACGAGCACCAGTCTCTTGCCGGAGCGGATGCGATCGCCGCCGCCGGGGCGGGAGCGCTCGTCGGAGCGCAGGCGGGTGCCGTCGGAGGCGGAGCCACCAGCGTCGCCACCCAGCAGCCGCGGGTCGCCTCCGAGTACGACAAGGTCGGACGCAACGACCTCTGCCCGTGCGGCTCCGGCAAGAAGTTCAAGCGCTGCCACGGCGCCTAGCGCCGCCTTCGCCTACCGAGGGACGATCGTGAACGCGGCGCGCCTTGGCGCCGAGCGCTTGCCGCCCGCATCGGTTACGACGATCGTCGCGCGGTAGATCCCGCGCCTCAGCCCGCGGCCGCGGAAGGCGATGCGGTTCGCCCCGGCCGGCCGGTTGCGGAACGTGAGCGTCCGCAGCCGCCTGAAGCGCTTCTGGCCTACGGATCGCTCGACCGCGATCCGAGCCGTCGCCCGCTCCGAAAGCCGGAAGCGGAAGCTCGACCGGCCGCCGGAACGGAAGCGCCGCGGCGCGAGCGTGAACCCCGAAACGACCGGGGGCCGATCGACGGCCGGCGGCGGCGGCGGCGGCGGCGGCGGCGGCGGGGGCGGACTCGGCGGGGTCACCTCTGTGTACGCGACCGAGTTTGAGCAACGGGAGGTACGCCCCTCGCTCGTCGCGGTCGCCGAGAACTCCGTGACCGCGTTGTCGGCGACGGGGACCGCGATGCCCGCGCCGTTCAGCGCGCTTGCCGGCGCATCGTTGACAGCGGGCGTGCCGAGGCAGCGCGAGTTCTTGAACACGTCGACGGTGGAGTCGGGGGCGACACTGCCCTTCAGCCGTGGGTTGTTCTCGTTCGCCGGGCCCGCCGGTTCGGTCGCGGAGAGCGTCGGCGAAGGCATCCCCAGCCAGCGGCCGTAGATCTCCAACTCGTCGTTGATCTCATCGTCGCCGGACCACGCGACGAACAACTCGCCCGAGGTCGAGCCCGCGCCGACGCTGGGCGCTTCGGCGTTGTAGAAGACGCTGGCTTCGGGCCCCATGCTCGAGACCTGGAAGTCGCTGCCGCCGAGCTCCGCTCCGTTTGCGCTCAGGCGTTGAGCCCAGATCTCGTATGAGTTGCTCGTACCGATTTCCCCGGTCCAGGCGACCAGGTACTGGTGTGCGATCGGATCGTAGGCGACGCTCGGCAGCCGCCCGACGTCCGACTCGGTGTTGCCGTCCGCACCCTGCTCGGAGATGCGGAAGTCACTGCCCGCCTCCGCGCCGCCGGAGGTCAATCGCTGGCCGAAGATCTCGTACTCGTCGTCGACGAGCGGGAGGGTGTCATCGTCTCCCTGCCAGACGACGAGGTATTCCCCCGTGCTCGGATCGGCGGCGATCCGTGGAGTGAAGGCGTCGTACGCAGCGCCGCCGTCAGGGCCCATGTTGGACACCTGGAAGTCGCCGCCGCCGACCTCGTTGCCCGCTGCATCGAGGCGTTGGGCCCAGATCTCGAAGTCGTCGGTCGTACCGGTGCCGACGTCGCCGTGCCAGGCGACGAGAAACTGATCTGTCTTCGGATTGTGGACGACGCTCGGGTTGAAGGCTTGCGAAAGCACGTTGCCGTCTGCGCCCTGCTCGGAGATGCGGAAGTCGTTTCCGCCCGTCTCCACGCCGGAGGAGCTCAGCCGCTGTCCGAAGATCTCGTACTCGTTGTCGACGAGCGGCGGGATGTTGTCGTCGCCCCACCAGACGACGAGGTACTCGCCCGTGACGGGATCCGCCGCGACGCTGGGAGCAGCGGCCGTATAGGCGACGTTGCCGTCGTTCCCCATGTCCGAGATCCGAAGGTCGTCGGTGCCTCCCAGCCGCTCGCCGGTCGCCGACAAACGGCGACCCCAGATTTCGATCTCACCGGTGCTCCCGACGTTTCCCTCCCAGACCACGAGGTACTGGTTCGCCGCGGCGTTGTACGCGACGCTCGGTGCCAGAGCGGAGGAAGTCGTCACGCCGTCGGCTCCCTGCGCCGAGATCCTGACGCGTCCGCCGAGCGGCTCTCCCGTGCCTGACAGTCGCTGCCCGAAGATCTCGAACTCGTCGTTTACGAGCGGAGGCGTGTTGTCGTCCCCCCACCAGACGACGAGATACTCGTTCGCCGCTGGGTTGTGCGCGACGCTGGGGAACCTCGCGATATAGCTCGCGTTGCCGTTCGGCCCCATGAAGGAGATCCGCTGCTGCGGGCCGGCCGGGCCGAACGCAGCATCAGCCCGCCCGAGGCCGAGGACGATCGAGCACGCGACCACCGCGATCAGCAGGATGCGTCTGACGGTGGTCACGGGCGCCGCCGGACGATTGCGAAGGGCGCGCGCCTCGGCGTCGAGCGCTGGCGCGCCGCGTCGGTCGCGACGATGGTCACGCGATACGTCCCGCGCGAGAGACGACGTGCGCGGAAGACGATCCGGTTCTGCCCTGCGGGCCGGTTGGTGAACATCAGCGCTGCCGCCCGTTTCGCGCGCTTCTTCGGGGCCAGGCGCTCGACCACGATCCGAGCCGTCGCGCGCTCGGAGAGCCGGAACCGGAAGGTCGTTCTCCCGCCCACTCGGACTCGCTTCGGCGAGACGACGAAGCCGGAGACGACGGGCGGGGCGTCAACACCCGGTGGGGGTGGCTGCGGAGATGGCGGAGCCGGCGGTTGGGGCGGCGAGAGCTCGGTGTAGGAGATCGAGTTCGAGCAGCGGGATGTCCGCCCGTCCGAACTGGCAGTCACCGAGAACTGGTTGAAGGAGTTGTCCGCAACGGCCACGACGATGGCGCCCGCGTTCAGAGCTGCAGCTGGCGCGTCGTTCACCGCAGGCACGCCCGCGCAGCCGGCGTTCCGGAAGACGTCGACGGTGGCGGCGGGATCGGCGGTTCCGATCAGCTTCGGGTTGTTCTCGTTTCCGAAGCCCGGAGGATTGGTCGCAGTGAGAGCCGGCGTCGGGAGGCCGAGCTTGTGCGCATGGATCTCGAATTCGTCGTCGAAGTCGTCCCCTTGCCAGACGACGAGCGCCTCCCCCGCGGACGGATTGGTCACGACGCTCGAGGCGAATGCGTCGTAGTCCACTAGCCCGGGTGTCCCCATGTGGGAGACCTGGAGGTCGTCACTGCCGCCGAGGCGCTCCCCGATCGCGGAGAGGCGTCTCGCCCAGATCTCGAACTCTGTGGTCGCGCCGACGCTGCCGGTCCAGGTGACGACATAATCGCCGGCCGCAGCGTCGTAGGCGACACTCGGATCTGTCGTGGTGGAGTGGGTGTCCCCGTCGGCTCCTTGCTCGGAGATGCGGAAGTCGTTCGTGCCGGGCTGGCTGCCCGTGCCGGCGGTGACACGCTGGCCGAAAACCTCGAACTCGTTGTCCACGAGCGGTCCGGTGTCGTCGTCACCGGTCCAGACGACCAAGAACTCGTTGTCGTTGGGGTTCGCGGCGACGTCCGGCAGCTCGGCGTCGTAGTCAGCGGAGCCGGACGGGCCCAGGTTGGAGATCTGTATGTCGTCGCTGCCCCCGAGCAGCTCGCCCGCCGCGGACACCCGTCGACCCCAGATCTCGTACTCCTGGGTCGTGCCCACGTTGCCCGTCCACGCGACGAGGTACTCGCCCCCGACGTACGCCACGCTCGGATCCGACGCCCTCGAGGCCGTGTTGCCGTCCGCGCCCTGCGCGGAGACGCGGATTCGACTCCCTTGCAGCGTGTTGCCCGCGATCCGCTGGCCAAAGATTTCCCGTTCGTCATCGACCAGGGGAGGGGTGTTGTCATCCCCCTCCCAGACGACGAAGTACTCGTTGTTCGAGGGGTTGGCGGTGACCGCAGGTACGAAGGCGTAGAAACTCGCAGTGCCGTCAGGCCCCATGTGCGAGATCTGGAAGTCGCTGCCGCCCACCTCGGCGCCTGTCGCGGACAGCCTCTGTCCCCAGATCTCGTTCTCACCCGAGAAACCGTCATCGCCCGTCCACACGATCAGGTAGTCGTTGCCAGCGGCGTTGTAGGCGACGCTCGGATCCACGGCGTCGACGTTCGCGTCGCCGTCCCTTCCCTGCTCGGATACCCGGATGAGCGAGCCGATCGGCGCCCCGGTGCCGGACAGGCGTTGCGCGAAGATCTCGATTTCACCCTGGCTGGCAGGTGGCGGGCTCATCGGCCTCATCGGCCTGGGGTAGAACGACGAGTTGTCGTCGGTCTCCCAGACGACGAGGTACTCGTCCGCGGTCGGGTTGTACGCCACGTCAGGGCTTTGCGCGACCCAGAGGGGGTCTTCCTCAGGGCCCGCGAATGAGATCCGCTGATCCTGTCCCTGGGGGCCGAACGCAGCGTCCGCGCGCCCGAGCGCGAGGATGCATGCCGCCGCAGCAATCGCGACGGCGACGAGCGTGCGCCCTCTCCTGCCTGCACTCACCGGGATTCAGGCCCCGCGTTCGTGACTGCCTGGATGATGCGCTCGAAGGGCAGCCCGGCCCGTTCGGCGGCGGTTCGCACCGTGTCCGCGGAACCCGCCTCGTACAGGTAAAAGCACGTCTCGTCCTCGGGGACGAAGATCGAGCGCACGTAGCGGACTCGCGTTCCCTCCCGGCTCAACTCCTCAGCGGCGACGCGTGCGCGTTCCGCACCTCGCTCGACAGCGGCCTCGCCCCGCCGCGGCACGTATAGCTCGACCACGAACTCCGTCATGCGCTCGAGGCTAGGCGTGCGCAGGCGCCCGCGAAATACCGAAAATCCACAATCTATTGCGGTCGGTCAGGAGCGCCCGAGCAGGCGCTGTGCAAGCTGGGTCCTCGAGCGGACGCCCAGCTTCGCGTACGCGTGCTTCAGGTGCACTTCCACCGTTCGCACGCTCACGAACAGGGTTCGCGCGATCTCTTTGTTCGCCAAGCCCTTTGCAGCGAGCTCGACCACCTTTTGCTCGGCCGGGGTGAGCTGGTCGCTTGCGCCGGGTCTGCGCCCACCGACGCGCGCGCTCTCCGCGCGGGCGCGCTCAGCCCAGCCCGGCGATCCCAGGTCGTCGAACTCCGCTGCGGCGCGCTCGAGCGTGGAGCGCGCGGCGCCCCACTTCCGGAGTCGCCGCTGGGCGCGCCCCAGGGTGAGCAGCGTCCGCGCGCGATCGAAGCGCTGGCCCAGCGCCCCGTACGCGTCCGGTGCGGTCGCCAGGAGCCTGAGCGCCTCTTCGTCCTGAGTGTCGACGGCGAGCGCGATCGACGCAGCCGAGCGGCTCGAGCCTGCCAACCCCCACGGATGCACCTGCTCCTCGGACAGCCGTTGCAGGCGATCGCATACCCGACGCGCCTCCTCGAGCTGGTCGAGCTCGACCAACGCTTCGACGAGATCCGGCGCGACGGGAAACGCTCCGGGCTCGTCCACGCCCTCGCGCTCCGTGTGCTCCCAGACAACGCGCATGCTGTCCGCGGCCCGCTCGGGCTCTCCCGCAAGCAGGGCAGCAACTCCTCGCGCACGGAGCGCCTCGAGGACCTGCCAGCGGTAGCCGCCCGGCTCTGCCTGGGCAAGCGACGACGTCGCGAACCGATCGGCCTCCTCGGCGAAGCCGCGGCCGGCGGCGAGCAACGCACGGGAGCGCTCGTACGTCGCGCGGATGAGCAGCTGTCGGTCGGCCGACTCCCACTCGTCGAGCAGCCTCGACGCCGCGTTCCAATTTCCCGCGCGCAGCTCGAGGTCGCAGACGTTCAGCCGCTGCAGCGCGTAGGACACTTCTTCCCCCCGTGTGTCCGCCAGCGCGAGGAACCGGCCCAGGATCGCTCGTGCGCGCTCGATCTCGCCCCGCCAGAGATGACGGAGGCCCTCGACCGGCTCCGGCGAGTCGGTGATATGCGAGGCGGCCGGGGAAGCCGCACGGAAGCGCTCGCACACGTCGTCGATCGGGAGGCCGCGGAGCGCGCGGGCCCATCCCAGCCCGTGCAGCGCGAGGCGTTCGAGGTCCGCTCCGGCATCGCGGAGGACCGGAAGAGCCTCGAGCGCCCATTCCTCCGCTTCGCGAATCCGCCAGACACAGGCCGGACTGGCATGGATCGACTTCTTGGAGAGCACGTATGCGTGCAGAACGGGTCGTCCCGACTCGCCTCCAGCGCGCGGTCGAGATAGTCCTCGGTGTCGTAGATGCTCCTGATCGACCCGCCCTCGGCAAGTCGCAGCCACGCGCGAACGCGATCAGCCGGAGGAAGTGCATCGACCTCAGGGACGAGCAGGTCCGTCACCCGCTGGCGCTCCCCCGCGACCTCGAGGTAGCCCGCGAGGGTCAGCAACCGGCTGCCGCGGCTCTCAGACGCCGAGGGAGTCAAGCGAAATGCATGCTCGGCCAGAACGACTGCCTGCTGCGCCGCGCCGCGCGCAGAAGCGCGCGCGGCTGCGCCGGTGACCGTCGCCGCCAGGTCCTCGTCAGGCGACGTCGTCGCCAGCGCGCGATGCAACGCGCGTAGCTCCTCCTCGGCGACGATCTCTGCGAGCTCGAGGTGCAGCCGCCTGACCTCTTGCGGCGACGCGCCGTTCTTTGCCGCCGCGGCGAGGAGTGGGTGCGAGGGGAGGACGCGGTCCCCGTCGACGACGACGACGCCGGTGGCGACGGCTTCGTCGAGCGTGGCTTCCCCTGCGAGGGCGACCAGTTGCGGCGCGCGCAGGTCTGCCTGCAGCGCGAGTGCCAGCAGCACGCTGCGCACGGCCTCGGTGAGTCGCCCGACGCGGAGCCCCAGGAGGTCCTCGACCTCGTCCGGAAGCGGGAGATCGTGGCCGCTCGGCGGTACCCCGTGCGCGGCCAGCGTGCGTCCGACCTCGAGTGTGAAGAGCGGATTTCCGAGCGTCGTATCGAAGACTCGGCGGATCAGGGGTCGAGGCAACGTGAGACCAAGCCGGTCGGCGAGCACTCGCCGCGTCGCGCCGAAGCTCAGGTTCCCGACGTCGAGGCGCCTCAGCGGCCGCCGGTCAACCGCGCGCTCGAGAGCCGACAGCGGCCCGGGCCGACGTGCCAGCAGGAACGCCACCGGCTCGGAGTCGAGACGACGCGCCGCGAAGGCGAGCGTGTCCGCTGAGGCCTGGTCGAGCCACTGGAGGTCGTCGACGGCCACGAGGAGTGGCGTCGACACAGCGATCTCGCGGAGGACGTTGAGCAGAGCGACCGCGATCACGTGGGCCCCGGGCGGCGCGCCCTCGGGCTCGGCGCGCAAGAGGGCAACCTCCAGCGCATGGAGCTGCGGAGGCGCAAGGGATGTCAGCTCGTCGCGACCGACGCCGTCGAGGAGATCGATCAGCGCCGCCGAGGAGACCCGGGTCTCGGCGCCGCTGCCTCGAGCCGAGAGCACCCGGAGCCCCCGGCTCCCGGCCGACTCGACCGCAGCCTCCCAAAGCGTTGTCTTGCCGATTCCCGGCTCGCCGGTGAGCACGAACGTCGCAGGGCCGCCGGAGGAGTCGAGGAACTCGTCCAGCGCCGACAGTTCCTCCTCGCGACCGACGATCTGAGGAGGTTTACTCCATCCACCCTCCATCCCTCGGTTGCTGCATAACACAGCAACGACGGCGGAGCAACGAGCAGAACGCCGAGACTGGCGCGGCTACCATCCGTCCATGGCCGAGACGACGCAGACTGTCGACGAGCGCCTGCAGGAGATCGGGACCCAGTTGGCCTGGGTCCGTGATTACCTTTGACCCCGAGTCGATCGCACCGCGCCTCGCCGAGCTCGAGCAGGTCATGGGCGAGCCGGGCTTCTGGGACGACCAGCGGCGCGCCGCCGACGTCTCCGCCGAGCATGCCCGCCTGACCAAGCGGCTCGAGCGGTACGAGAAGCTCACCGGCGACTACGAGGACGCGAAGGAGCTCCTCTCGCTCGACGGCGACCTCGCCGGGGAGCTCGACGAGCACCTGCTGCCGATCGAGAGCGACCTGGCGCGGCTCCGCGAGGACGCACTGTTCTCCGGCGAGTACGACGCAGGCGACGCCCTCGTCACGATTCACGCCGGAGAAGGCGGGACCGACGCGCAGGACTGGACGGAGATGCTCGTCCGCATGTACCTGCGCTGGGCCGAGCGGCGCGGGTTCAAGGCCGAGATGGTCGAGGCGAGCCCGGGGGAGGAGGCCGGCTTGAAGTCCGCAGCGATCACGGTCTTCGGCGAGAACGCCTACGGGACGCTGAAGGCTGAGCGCGGAGTCCACCGGCTCGTCCGTCTCTCTCCCTTCGACTCGGCGCACCGACGCCAGACCTCGTTTGCCCAGGTGATCGTCGCCCCGCTCGTCGGCGACGAGGGAGATGTCGAGATCGAGGACTCCGACCTCCGCATCGACACCTATCGGGCGAGCGGCGCCGGCGGGCAGCACGTCAACAAGACCGACTCGGCGGTGCGGATCACGCACATCCCGACTGGAATCGTCGTGCAGTGCCAGAACGAGCGCTCGCAGTCGTCGAACAAGGCGACGGCGATGCGGATGCTCCGTTCTCGCCTGGCCGAGCTGGCGGAGGAGGAGCGTGAGGCCGAGCTCGCGAAGGAGCGCGGCGTGGCGCAGAACACCGGCTTCGGCAGCCAGATCCGCAGCTACGTCCTCCACCCCTACCAGATGGTCAAGGACCACCGAACCGAGCACGAGACAGGGAACATCGACGCCGTCCTGGACGGCGACCTGGATCCGTTCATCCAGGCGTACCTGCTGGAGAAGGCCGCAGGAAAGGTTGTCTAGCAGGGGCTTTCGCTACAGTTGAGCGTCGTTCAGCCGACCCGGCGCGCCGCAGACGCGCGTATGCGATGACCGCCGTTGAGGAAAACACTCTCGTGACAGACACGCCGACAGCCCTGGCGGAGCCCGAGGCTCCGCAGAGTCAGTCTGCCGCCGCAGCCGCGGGGGCGATGATCGTCTTCGAGAGCGTTCAGAAGACGTACGACCCGAACGTCGTCGCTCTCGAGGCCGCCTCGTTCGTGATCGAGAAGGGCGAGTTCGTCTTCCTCGTCGGCCCGTCCGGGTCCGGCAAGTCGACGCTGATCCGACTCCTGCTGAAGGAGATCGAGCCGTCGACCGGGCGGATCATCGTCGGGGGCCGCGACCTCGGCCGCCTGCCCCGGCGGAAGGTGCCTCAGCTGAGACGAAACATCGGCTGCGTCTTTCAGGACTTCAAGCTTCTCTCCGACCGCACCGCGGCCGAGAACGTCGCCTACGCACTGAAGGTGCAGGGTGAGAGCCGGAACTCGATCCGGCGCAAGGTGCCCGAGGTCCTCGGCCTCGTCGGGCTCAGCCACAAATCGAACTCGTTCCCCGACGAGCTGTCGGGCGGCGAGCAGCAGCGCGTCTCGATCGCGCGCGCGTTCGTCAACCACCCACCGCTGCTCGTCTGCGACGAGCCGACCGGGAACCTCGACCCGGACACCTCGGTCGAGATCATGCAGCTGCTCTACCGGATCAACCGCTCCGGGACGACGATCCTGATGGCGACGCACGACCGCGAGATGGTCGACAAGATGCGGCGCCGCGTGATCGCCCTCGAGGACGGGCGCATCGCCCGCGACGAGCGGCGTGGGGGGTACGTGTCCGAATGAGGACGAAGATGATGCTCGGAGAGGCGGTTCGCTCGATCGGCGCGAACATCTCGACCACGGTGGCCGCGACGATGACCGTGCTCATCGGGATGTTCCTGCTCGGGCTCGTGATCGCCTTCGCGACCTACGCCCGCTCCTGGAGCGACGACGTAAAGGCCGGCCTCGTCGTCAAGGTCTTCCACGACCGCGATGCGACACCGCAGCAGGTCAACGGCGTGCGCGTCCTGCTCGAGAAGAACCCGCGCGTGGAGAGGATCGAGTTCGTCTCTGCGCAGGAGGGCCTGGACGAGATGCGGCGTCAGCGTCCCGATCTCTTCAAGACCGACCTTCCATACAACCCGCTGGGACCGGCCTGGACCGTGTACCCCAAGCAGGCCGAGGACGTGCAGACGATCGCCGACTCGATCGGCAACGGGGCGAAGACGAGTCCCTATCCCGCCGGCGTCCACCAGGTGACCTACGGCGCCGAGAAGGCGAAGCGGATCCTCAAGGTCGCGAACATCATCAACGCCATCTTCGGAATCGCCGTCCTTGTCCTCCTCTCGGCGGCCGCGATCCTGATCGCAAACACCATCCGACTGTCGATCTTCGCCCGGCGGCGGGAGATCGAGGTGATGAAGCTCGTCGGCGCCACGAACTGGTTCGTGCGCGGCCCGTTCATGCTCGAAGGGCTGATCTGCGGCCTCGTCGGCTCGCTGCTCGCCGTCATCCTTCTCTTCGTCAGCAAGGAAGCCGCGCTGCCTTCCCTCCTGCCGCGGCTGACGAGCGATCCGGACGTGCAGGCGCTCGGGTTCGGCCTCAACGCGTTGATCCTGCTCGGCCTCGGCCTCCTGCTCGGCGCGGCCGGCTCTGGACTGACTCTGCGCCGCTTCCTCCAGGTCTAGCCCTCGCGGGCAGAGGAGAAGGGTGAGCGACCGCATCGTCGTGGAGGTGGCCCGCCGCGGGCGCTTCTTCGTCGGCGAGCCGTTCTTCGCGCCCGGCGTCCCGATCCCGCTCGACAAACGGGGGCTCGACCGCGTGAAACCGGGCCAGCTCGCGGTCGTGGCCGCCGGGCGCGGACGAGCCCGCCTCCAGAAGCCGCTCGGGCCTGCAGACCGGATCGAGAACGTGCTCGAGGCGCTGCTCGAGCACGAGGGCGTCCGAACCGACTTCGAGCCCCACGACCCGCCTGCGGCGACCCTCGAGGGGCGGGTCGACCTGCGCGAGCCAGCTTGCGTTCACGATCGATCCCGACACCGCGAGGGACTTCGACGACGCCATCTCGGTCCGTCGTGAAGGCGACGGCCTCCGTGCCTGGGTGCACATCGCGGACGTGTCCCACTTCGTGCCCGCGGGGACGCCGCTCGACCGCGGTGCGTCCGAGCGCGGGTTCTCCGTCTACGTTCCCGGGCGGGTCGCCCCGATGCTTCCGCCGGAGCTTTCGGACGACCTGTGCAGCCTGCGACCGCGCCAGGATCGTCTCTGCGTCACCGTCGAAGTGCCGTTCGGCGCCGATCTCGAGCTCGGCGAGCCGACCTTCTACCGCTCCGTGATCCGCAGCCGCGAGCGGCTGACCTACGGCCAGGCGGAGCGAATCCTGAAGGGCGAGGAGAAGGCGGACGCCGAGGTGACGGAGGGCCTCCGGCTCGCGGAGAAACTTGCGCTCGAGCTCCGTCGGCGCCGCTTCGCGCGCGGCGCCCTGCGGATCACGACGCGGGAGGTCGCATTCGCGTTCGACGAGAAGGGCGGCGTCGATCGCGCGTGGCTCGAGTCGGAGCCGCACGCCCACATGCTCGTCGAGGAGCTGATGATTCTCGCGAACGAGGCCGTCGGTGCGCTGCTCGCCGGGCGCCGGCGGGACGCGCTCTTCCGCGTGCACGAGCGGCCGGATCCGCAGGCGGTCGCACACCTGCTGGCGAAGCTCGCCGACCTCGACGTGCCTACGCCGCCGGCCCCGAAGCTCGAGCGCCTGGCGCCGGGTCTGGCCGCCAAGCTCGCCGCGGAGACGAGCGAGGCGGTCTCCGACTACGTCGAGCGCTCGGGCCGGGGGAGGGAGGCGTTTCCCTCACTCGTCCTCCGGTCCCTGAAGCAGGCGCGCTACGACACCCGCAACCTCGGCCACTCGGGCCTCGCCAGCAAGGCGTACTGCCACTTCACGTCCCCGATCCGGCGCTATCCGGACCTCGTCGTCCACCGCGCGCTCCTCCAGGGGCTCGGCGTCGGGGACGATCCGGTTCCGGAAAACCTGGCCGACCTGGCCGAGCACTGCTCGACGGAAGAGCGGAGGTACGCCGACATCGAGTACCGGGCGGACGACATCTGCCTTGCCTGGCTGCTCGAGTCCGTGCTCCTCGAGCGCGGGTGGGAGGCCACGTTCGAGGGCGAGGTCAGCGGCGTCATCGGCTCCGGCCTCTTCGTCCGCTTCGGCGAGGTCTTCGAGGGCTACCTGCCGGTGCGCCGGCTGGGCGGCGACTACTACGAGATCAACAGCTCGGCACGGCGCTCGTCGGCCGGCGCACGAAGCGGACGTTCCGTCTCGGCGATCCGATCGAGGTCGCCGTGGCCGAGGTCAACCGTTCCGACGGCAAAGTGGAGGTCAGACCCGCGGGATCTGCTGCGTGATGCAGTGGACGCCGCCGCCTCCGCGGGCGAGCGCGCCGCTGTCGACGCCGACGATCTCGCGATCCGGGAACTGCTCGCGGATGATCGAGAGCGCTCGCCGATCGGCCGGCTGACCGGCGAGCGGCACGATCACGCAGCCGTTCCCGACGTAGAAGTTGAGATAGCGGACCGGTTCGGTCGGCAGGTCGAACGGGACGACCTCGAGCCCGGCCGCCTCGAGCAGTGGCCGGTGTTCCGGGAGCTGGCTCAGGACGCGGCCCGGCGCCACGAACGCCACGACGTTGTCGGCATGGCCGCCGGTCTCGTCGTCCGGAAGCCCTTGCGGGAGCCAGACCGTCCTGTCGGCGCCCAGGTACCGGCCGAACGCGTCCTCGAACTGCTCGCGCGTCGCGCCGGGATTGCGGTTCGCGCTCAGGATCGAGCTCTCGACCGCGATCAGCGTCCCATCCCCGTCGACGGCGATCGATCCGCCTTCGAGCACCAGCGGAACCGGCCTCGCGCGGCAGGCCGAGGCGGCGACAGAGCCGTTCTCCGATCGAGCCGACGTAGGGCGGGAGCGTCTCGCCCCAGGAGTTGAAGCCGAAGTCGACCGCGACGACCTCGTTGCGATTCCGAATCGCGAAGAGCGGCGCGGCGTCACGCATCCAGGCGGTCCCCAGGGGCACCTCGAGCACCTCGACCCGCGGCCCGCAGCCGGCGGCCGCCTCCCCGCCGAGTCCGGGATGGGCGAGCATGAGCACCGGCTCGTACTCGACGAGCGTTCGTGCAATCACGCCGTGAGCCACGCGCGCCTCCGCGATGAGCCTCGTCGCGACCTGGTCGCGGCCGGGCCAGCCCATGAGACAGCGCTCGTGCTCCGTCCACTCCGCAGGCATGGCAAGCTTCACGACTCGAACGTACCCCGACTTGAAGGAGTAGACATGTCCGATCAAGAGCAGACCCCTACGGGCGACGAGCAGCACACCGACGAGCACATGCAGGACCTGGATGTCGCCGAGGAGCAGCAGGACGACGTCACGGGCGGGGCGCGCCGCGCCCCGGTCATCGGCGACTCGCACGCGAAGTAGTCGCGACAATGGGGGCAGATGGCCCCCGCTGAGAAACTCATCGCGGAAAACCGGAAGGCGCGGCACGAGTACCACCTGCTCGAGCGCCACGAAGCCGGCCTGGTCCTGCAGGGCTCGGAGGTCAAGTCACTCCGAGAGGGCCGGGCCGAGCTGAAGAAGTCCTTCGCGGACATCCGCGACGGCGAGCTGTGGCTCGTCGGCACCCACATCGCCCCCTACGAGCAGGCGGGCGAGCACGGCCATGACCCGGACCGCGACCGAAAGCTCCTCCTGCACCGGAACCAGATCTCGTCCCTGATCGGAAAAGTGCAGGAGCGCGGCTTCACGATCGTCCCGACCCGCCTCTACTTCAAGAACGGCCGCGCGAAGGTCGAGATCGCACTGGCGAAGGGGAAGGACGTTCGTGACAAACGCCGCGATATCTCGAAGCGGGATGCCGACCGCCAGATCGAGCGGGCCATGAAGCAGCGCTCGCGCTAGGTGTTTTCCCCCCGCCCGTGGCGGGAAAGGTTCGGGAGGACGCGTCAGCCCGAATCAAGGGGGGAATTCACTTGAAGGCACTGCGCTTCGGCGCCCTCGCGGCTCTCTGCGGTCTCGTCGTCGCGATACCGCTGGTCTTCGGAACGCTTGCGGGCGCCGACACCGAGCTCGTCAATCTCGACCCGGCGCGCAACACGCCGCTTCCGTGCGAGGACATCGGCGGGACGCAGGGCAACGCGCTCGTGACGAGATCCGCGAAGAACATCGACCACCTCGCGAACGTCTGCGGGTTCGTCGGCACGGACACCGAGTTTCAGTCCCGCAGGGACTCCGCCGGAAACACGCACGACTACGCCTTCATCGGGACGATGGGCGGCGGGCTCCGGATCTACGACATCACGAACCCGAGCCGGCCGGTCTTCGCGGGCGGCTACCTCGACGCCGGCTGGGAGAACGACATCCAGATCTGGGGCAACATCGCCTCGAGCGGCTTCGACGGTGTGGTCGGCGAGCCGTCGACGACCTCGACCTGCATGCGGCTCAACTTCGGGCCGACCAACGACTCGGGCGTGGACTTCTTCAAGCTCACCTACCACGCGACCGCGGCGGCCACAGGCGTCGGGCCGCACTTCACGCTCACGAACCCGACCTGCATCGCGAACCCGCCGGGCGGCGCGCACAACCACACGGTCAACCCGCTCCGCACCTGGGTCGCGATCTCGAACTGCTGCTCCGACTGGGCGATCGACGTCGTCGACATCCGGCCGGTCACCGTTGGAAGGTCGCGCACCGACCTCGCGGACGGCGGCTTCCCGGTGCACAAGTACCGCCTGATCGACGAGTCGAAGGCGGCGCCGGACAAGTGCGAGGCCCGAGCCACGGCGCCCGGCCCGGTCACGTGCGTCGTCATGAAGCGGCCGGACGGCAGCTCTGCGTCCGGGCTCTGGCGGCCGCACGACGTGCACTTCTCGAAGGACGGCAAGACCGCCTTCGTCGCCGCGATCAACTCGACGTGGATCGTCGATGTCACAAATGCCCTGAGTGGCCAGGTCAAGACGCTGGCGATCATCCCGAACCGGACCGGCGAGACCGATCCGTCCCGCGAGATCGACATCTCGCACCAGGCGGACGTCACTTCGGACGGGAAGATCCTCGTCATCGGGGACGAGAAGGGCGGCGGTCTCGACAACACGGCCTGCAACACCGGCCCGAACGGGCAGATCGGTGCCGTGCACTTCTGGGCGCTGGCTCCGCTGAAGGGCATCGCCAAGAGCAACGGTGCGAGCCTCACGAGCCCGAAGAAGCTCGGCGCTTTCATCAATCCGAGCCCAGCCCTCGGTCCTGACCCGCTTCAGGAGCAGCTCGACGCGCTGAATCTCCGGCGTGAGCTGAGCGGCCTGCCGCGCTTCGAGCGTGGCTGCACGGCCCACGTGTTCCGGCTCGGCGGGAATGGTTCCGTGTCTCCGGGCGAGACGGCCGCGGGCTTCGACGGCGTCTCGCGCCTGCCGAGCAGGCAGCTCGTGGAGGCCTGGTACGGCGCCGGTGTCTGGCACATCGACTTCTCGGGCCCGCCGCGGGACGACGACGGCGTGGCCGAGGACTCGCGGACGACCTGGGGCAACACGCTCGGCTGGAACGTCATGCCGGGCGCGGACACCTGGTCGTTCAAGGAATACAAGGGCAAGGCCGCGGCGGCAGACATGGTCCGCGGCTTCGACACATTCGCGCTGCGCCCGTAGAACCAGGCCCATCGCGTTGCCAGAGAGGGCCCGTGCAGCGGGCCCTCTTTCGTTCGGTCAGGCTCATGCGATGCGCCTCGTAGAAGATCTCGGTTGAGCATGGAGATCGTCCTCGGAACGCATGGGTTCGTGACGCCTGGTGGAAGCGAGACCTACGTCCTGACCGTCGCCGAGCAATTTCGACGGCTCGGCCACGAAGTCACGATTCACGCCACGCAAGGAGGGGTCATGTCTGACCTCGCCGAGCGGCGTGGATCTCGACCGGATCCGCTCGACGCGATCCTCGTTAAGACCTGGTCCATATGCTCTGGTACCCCACGAGCCGCTGCGCGCTGCACCTATTTTCACATCAGCTCCGCCGAAATTCCGCGTCTTCGAGCGTCTTGTGGCGCGACCGGCTTCCGCGCTCACGTCGAGGATGACACCTTCGTCAGCCCATCGACACCGCGAGGTCCGCCCGGCCGCGAGAGGCATCGCAGGCGGGCCGTCCTCGCTCGGGAACTACCTGTCGCCGCCGCGGCATGTCGCCGAGCTCTGGGAGGCGAGCGTGAGTGCTCGCATGCCCACGGAGATCCGCGGAGCGGGAATCGACCTCAACGCCGCGATTCTCGGCGCGCGGGCGACTCGACGGCCGACGGGCCGCGTATCGTTTCCGTCGCGGGGATGGTTGCAGCCCGCTCTATCCCGCGATGGCGGTGACCTTTCGCACGGCTCCTGGGCGATCGCGTGGATCGCCGCAGTGCCGGACTCCTCGTCTGCGACGGCGGGCTCGGGAACCGCGATCGCCGTTGACGCGGCGACTTTCGCGGCCAGCACGGGCGGCCTGCTGACGCTGCGGGACCTCGGCTCGAGCGGCCTCCGAAGCGGAGAGGACGGCTGCGTGGCGGAGCTGCGGATGGGTGGCACGAGTTCGCCCGCCACATGGCTCTGGGTCATCGTCGCCTCTTTTCGACCTTTCTCTTGATCGTCGTCGCGCCGCTGACGGTGCCGGTCCGGTGGG
This sequence comes from uncultured Actinomycetes bacterium, assembly GCA_963754715.1. Taxonomy (GTDB): domain Bacteria; phylum Actinomycetota; class Thermoleophilia; order Gaiellales; family Gaiellaceae; genus JACDAN01. The sequence continues at coordinate 25,409 of CAVWHA010000007.1, forward strand.
GCTGGCCCCGGGGGCTCGCGGCGCCGACGACTGAATTGATCGCGGCGGTCGATGGGACGTCGTCATCCTCGGAAGCGTAGGGCTCGGCTCGCCTGCACGCCCGGGAGGCCGATGTTCGTCGCCGTCGTCCTCTGCGTCGGCCCCGGTTTCTTTGCGATCGCCCTGGGCCTGACGCTGCCGGTGCTCGCCATTGCCGCGGTGGGCTTCATCGCCGGCGTGACGAAGGAGTGTTCGACGTGATCTGGATCACGGCGCTCCAGCAGCGCGTCACGGCCGCCGAGCTGGCTCGGGTGAGCTCACGACTCGCTGGGCTCGTTCGTCTTCATGCCAGGGGGTTCGTCATCGCCGGGCCGGCCGCCGAGGCGTTCGGGACGCGCGAGGTGCTGTTCGCCGCCGCAGGCTTCGCTCTCGTAGCGAGCCTGCTGGTCGCCACGCTCCCGTCAGTCCGCGGTTTCAGGCGTCGGACGACCCCGGCTACAATGCGGCCTGACATACGGGGGCGACCTGGTTTCGACGTGGTCGGTTCTCCGGCAGAGTTGCAAGCCGAGGTCCCCGGTCGGCCTCGTAAAACAACCGGGAGCAACAGCAAGTGCGGATAACAATCGCGCACTCGCTCTCGCTGCTTAACCAGTAGCGAAGCGCGTCGCTCCGAGCTCGGCCCGTGGCTCGGTCAAGCGGCGTCAACTAACGGGCTCGGCGCCTAGGGAATGTCATCGCCCGAAGCGCGACACCAAAGGATGACTAGCCCGGCGGTTGGTCGGTTGCCTACCGGCCGGCGGGCGAAACTGAATGGCAACCTAAGCTTGTAGACGCTCTGTCGGTACGCCCGCGGACGGGAGTTCGATTCTCCCCGCCTCCACTCACGGTCGAAGTCGGCGTGGCCGACGCCGGCAGAGCCGGCATCGGCGCGGCGGAGAAGTTACAGAGCCGGCGCAAACTCCCCCTTGACACAATTCGGGGTCCGACACCGATGGGGAGGCAGAGCGTATGAAGAGACGGCTCGCAGGGTCGATCGTCGCGCTAACGGCGGCGATGGCGCTCGGCGTCGTGGGTTGCGGCGGAGACAGCGGCGGCGCGATCCGAACAGTCACGGTTTCCCCAGCCGAACCAGACGCCCCGCCTACCGGCGATGCGATTCTGATCCAGACGCGCATCTCCTCAGCGCTGAACCACACCGGCGAGGTTCTCAGCGGGTCGGTCATCGGCGAATCGCGGTTCTGCCCGGGTGGCAAAACCACGGGAGGCAGCGAGGGCCCGTTGATAACCACGACGTTCCACTGCCGCGACGGTCTCCTGAAGGTCAGCTACTCACCAATCCAACATTCGCTGGTCCAGGGCGCCCCCTGGGAAATCGTGAGCGGCACCGGCCGTTACAAAGCGCTCAGCGGCGGCGGATCGATGGTCGCCAAATTCGGAAGCGACGATCCACAGCAAGGCGGCGAGACGTTCGCCGGCCTCGTCGACGAGTAGCGAGCATCCCGATGTGACGCGATTCGGTGTCCGACACCGATTCTTCAGTCGACCGCGACGATTGCGTCGACGATGATCGGAACGTTGAGCGGCGAGGGTCCCTGACCCGGGGCGGAGCGGGCGTGTCGGCCGGCGTCGCCCCACAGCTCCACGATCAGGTCGCTGAAGCCGTTGACGACCGTGGCATTCTGGCCGAAGCCCTCCTCGCAGTGGACATAGCCCACGGCGCGGATCCACTCGGTCACGCGGTCGAGGTCTCCCAACTCCCGCTTGAGCGACGCGAGGATCGAGAGACCCGCCAGACGAGCAGCTGCGTACGCCTCGTCGAGATCGAGGTCGCGTCCGACGAGCCCCTGGACCAGTGGCGTCGATCCGTCAAACGGCCCGTGTCCGGCGATATAGGCCAGGCCATCGTGAACCTTGACGAGTTGGAAGTTGCCAGGCGGGACGAGTGGGGCGGGCAGCGTAAGCCCGAGCTCCTCCAGGCGAGTCTCGATCCGGCCCATCGCGAGCAAAGCCTAACCCTCCCGAAACGCCAAAAGCAGCGGGAAACTGGTCGTTCGATCGGCTCTTACCCAACCGGCCTCGCGGCCGCCCAGGGACTTAACGCGACAACCGACCCAGCGCCGCGAGCAGTTCCTGGTGGCGCCGCTCCTCGTCCGGCATGCCCTCCTCGATGGGCTCGCGGCTGAGGCGGTTCATCATCGCCGTGACCGGCTTGACGACGAAGAAGAACACCGCCGCGGCGATGGCCACGAACTGGATGACGTCGGTGATGAACGTGCCGTAGCGGAAGACGGCGTCGTTGATCGTGAACGTGAGACCGCTGAAGTCCGGTTTCCCGATCAGCATCGCGATCACCGGCATGACGATGTTGTCCACGAGCGAGTTGACGACTGCTGCGAAGGCGACGCCCATGACGAAGGCAATCGCAAGTTCGACGATGTTTCCTCTGAGCAGGAAGTCCTTGAACTCCTGGAACATTCCAACCCTCCTTCTCTCAGTTCGGACGCTTCGATCCTGACGCGCCGGCCGGGACCTCGTCAACAGGGTCACCCGCCGGAATAACCTCCTGAAAGAGTTGTCGCAACGAGAGGAGCCGGCGCTTGTCCGCATTCGTCATCACCCGCATCCAGGTCGGCGATTACGACGCCTGGAGGCCGATGTTCGACCAGGATCGTCCGCAGGCGCGCGAGAAGGCGAAGGTTCAGCGCGTCTTCCGCAAGGTGGACGAACCCGGCCACGTCTTCATCTTCCTCGAGTTCGACTCGGTCGAGGACGCGCAGGAAGCACAGGAGCGGCTCGTCTCGTCGGGCGTCCTCGACCGGTTCGAGGACAAGCACGGGCCGAACGTCGTCGAGGAAGTTTCCTAGCGGGTCGCGGCCAGCTGGCCGCACGCGGCGGCGATGTCGCGGCCGCGCGTGAGTCGTACGGTCGACGGGATCCGCGCCCGGTCGAGGACATGCTTGAACGCCGCGATCGCCTCCCGCGACGAACCCTCGAACGAGCCGGTCGGGTTGTACGGGATCAGGTTCACCTTGAAGACCTTCGGGTCGAGCAGGCCGGCCAGTTCCGCCGCCTGCTCCGGCGAGTCGTTCACGCCGGCGAGCATCACGTACTCGACGAAGACCCTTCTGTGCCGTAGCTCGAAGTAGCGCCGGCACTCGTCGAGCACGGCGGGGAGGGGGTAGCGGTCGTTGACCGGCATGATCTTCGACCGGAGCCCCGGGTCGGCCGCATGGATCGAGATCGCGAGCCGGATCGGCGCCTCGACCTCGTCGACGAACCGCTTCAGCCCGGGCATCCAGCCGATCGTCGAGATCGTCGTCCGGCGGTGGGTGATGCCGACGTCGGGCAGGCGGCCGGCGGCCGCGAGCACCTCGTCGAAGTTGACGAACGGCTCGCCCATCCCCATGAAGACGAGGTGGTCGACCGGCTCGATCCGGCGGAAGTGCAGCACCTGATCGAGGATCTCCCACGCCTTCAGGTTCCGCCCGAACCGCATCGAGCCGGTCGCGCAGAAGGTGCACGTCAGCGGGCAGCCGGACTGCGACGAGACACAGACCGAGCGGCGGCCGTCGCGGTAGCGCATCAGCACCGCCTCCACCGGGTGGCCGTCGGCCGTGCGGAACAGGGCCTTCACCGTCCCGTCCACGGACGTCGCCTCCTCCTCGACCGAGAGCGAGGAGAACGGGACTGACTCCTCGAGCTGGAGGCGAAGCGAGCGCGAGACGTTGGTCATCTCGTCGTAGCCGCCGGCGCCGCGCGCGGCCCACTCCCAGACCTGGCGGGCGCGAAAAGCGGGCTCGCCGCCACCGGCCAGTGTTTGCTCGAGCAGCTTGAAATCCACGGGTGGCACGGTAGCGTTCGCCCATGCGCCGCCTCGCCTGCGCGCTCGCTTTCGCGGCGCTCCTGACCCCGGCAGCCGAGGCGGCAGTCTCCGCCGGCGCGTACGGCAACACCGCCCGTTTCGACCGCCTGACCGGCCAGCGGACCGAGTCAGGGCTCGTCTTCCTCGGCTGGGATCAGGGCCGCACGTGGGGGTCGAAGTACGAGTTCTTCCTGAACAAGCTTGGCGAGCGGCCGCACATCGCGCTCCATCCGGAGGGCCGCGGGTTGACGCTCACTCCGAGCGCGATCGCGCTAGGGAAGGGCGACGCGCACCTGATCGGCCTGGCGCAGGCGATCTCGGCCTCGGGCAAGCCGGCGATCATCCGGCCGCTCGCCGAGATGAACAACTCGAAGAATCCGTACTGCGCCTTCACCCCGAGCGGCGGAAGGCGCGGGGCTGCCTACTCGACCCGGTGGTACCGGAAGGCGTTCCAGCGCATCTACATCCTCATGCACGGTGGGACCGCGCAGGCGATGACCGCACGACTCCGCGCGCTCGGCATGCCCGGTGTGCAAACCGACATCCCGGCCGCCCGCGCTCCGCAGATGACTGTCGTCTGGAACCCGCTCGCGGTCGGCGTGCCCAACGTCTCGGGCAACCACTACCGCGACTATTTCCCGGGCTTGCGCTTCGTGGATGCCTACGGCAACAACTACTACAACACGGGCAGTGGATACGCATTCCACCGCACGGAGGAGCTCTACCGCGCGTATCCGGGCAGGCCGTTCATGTTCCCCGAGTGGGGGCTGAGCGTGGATTCCCCGGACTTCGTGCGCGCCTTCGCGACCTTCGTCCGCGGGCATGGGAGAGTGCGATTCATCAGCTTCTACAACGGCCCGGCGGGCGGTGCGTACGACATCGGGACGAAGCCGCGGAGCCGAGCAGCGTACCGGCGGTTCGTCGTGCCGATCACGCGCTGATGGGCTACACGCCGGCCGAGGACCGCTACGAGCGGATGACCTACCGACGCAGCGGGCGGAGCGGCCTGCTGCTCCCCGCGATCTCCCTCGGCCTCTGGCACAACTTCGGAAACGAGGACCGCCCGATGGAGATCGGCCGGGCCATCATCCGGCGCGCGTTCGACCTCGGGATCACGCACTTCGACCTCGCGAACAACTACGGGCCGCCGTATGGCTCGGCCGAGGAGAACTTCGGCCGGATCTTCCACGACGATCTGGCTCCGTACCGCGACGAGCTGATCATCTCGAGCAAGGCCGGCTTTGACATGTGGCCGGGGCCCTACGGCGAGTGGGGCTCGCGGAAGTACCTGCTCGCGAGCCTCGACCAGAGCCTCGGCCGGATGGGTCTCGACTACGTCGACATCTTCTACTCGCACCGGTTCGACCCGGAGACGCCGCTCGAGGAGACGATGGGCGCGCTCGACACGGCAGTCCGTCAGGGGAAGGCGCTCTACGTCGGGATCTCCTCGTACTCGGCGGAGAAGACGAACGAGGCGGCGGCGATCCTGCGCGACCTCGGGACGCCGTTCGTCATCCACCAGCCGTCCTACTCGATGCTCAACCGCTGGATCGAGGACGAGCTGCTCGACACGCTCGGCGCGCTGGGGATCGGCTGCATCGTCTTCTCACCGCTCGCGCAGGGGATGCTCACGGACAAGTACCTGCACGGAATCCCCGAGGGCTCGCGGGCGAGCCGGAACAGCTCGCTCTCCCCGGATCAGCTCACCGACGAGGCGCGGGAGAAGATCGGCGCCCTGAACGAGATCGCCTCCGCGCGGGGCCAGAGCCTCGCCCAGATGGCGCTCGCCTGGACGCTGCGCGATCCGCGTGTCACCTCGGCGCTCGTCGGGGCGAGCAGCGTGGCGCAGCTCGAGGACAACGTCGCGGCGCTCGAACGGCTCGACTTCACGGACGACGAGCTGGCTGCGATCGACCTCCATGCCACGGACAGCGGCATCAACCTCTGGGCCGCGTCCAGCAGCGAATAACGACAATACGGGCCGGTGCCCGTGCTCGCGCCCGCCGCCGTGCCACCCGTCCTGGTGACGCCGGGCCCCTACGAGATCTCCTATGGACGGATCGCCGGCCGGGTCGCCACCGGGACGCAGACGGTGATCGTCAGCATCGACGGACGCGTCGTCGCGAAGCGCGATCTTCCCGGCCGGAAGACGTTCGACTTCCACATCCAGCTGCCGCAGCGGGACGTCCGGCTCACCGTGAGCGCGATCTTCGACGAGGGGCGGCGCGCCGCGGTCTCGGTCGGCCCTGTCTTCGGGTTGCCGCGGGCAGGTGAGCCGCGCGGGCCGCCGCGCCGGAGCTACGAGGACGCCGGGCTGGCCCGATCGCTTCGCTCGCTTGCCCGCTCGTTCCCCGGCACCTGCGCGATGTACGTCCAGGATCTCCGGACCGGGGCCGGCGCCGCCTGGAACGCCCGCGCTCGGTTTCCCGCCGCCTCGACCCTGAAGGTCGCGATTGCGATCGAGGTCCTCCGCACCCTTCGCGGCAAGCCGCCGCGCGGCAGCCGCATCGACCGCCTGCTCCGCAAGGCGATCATCCCGTCGGACGATCGGGCAGCGAACGAGCTCCTCGTCTGGCTCGGAGGGACGACGAGCGGCGGCGCGGCGCGCGTCAACTCGATCTTCCGCGCGCTCGACATGGCCGACACGGACATGTACGGCGGCTACATCGTTCCGAGCCGGGCGATCCCGCGCCGCGTCGAGCAGCGGCCGACGTTCATCGGCAAGCGGACGACGGCCTGGGACTACTCGCGGCTGCTGCTCTCCCTCCACCTGGCCGCCGAGGGGAAGGGACAGCTCGCGCGCCGCTATCGCGGCAGCTTCGTGCCGAGTGACGCCCGGTTCCTGCTCTACCTGATCGCCCACACTCACCCGAGCTGGCTCGACCGGTACGTGTCGGGCAGCGGGCTGACCGTGCTCCAAAAGGCGGGCTGGATCACGCAGGCGCGACACGACGGCGGGATCGCGTACTGGCGCGACGGAGCCTTCGTCGTCACCGTCATGACCTGGAACGGGCGCGGTGTCGGCGAGGCGTCAATCGTCCTCGCCGGACGTGTCGCGCAGGCGGGCTGGGCGCGTTTTCGGCGCACGGGGGTCTAGCACTCGGAGCTCGACGCTGCGATGCTTGACGGGAGTCGACTCCATGTCGAGCCCGTCCGCACCGGGCGCTTCGCGCGAGGAATCGGGACCGAGCCGTCGGTTCGTCGTCTCCGAGGACCTTCCGCTCACGATCTTCGTCGGCGTCGTGACCGCCGTCGTCTTCGGACTGCTGGACCTCGGAGCCGAGTGGTCGCTGCTCGGCGTTGCGACGGCACCGCTCGCCGCCGACTTCGTCAAGCACTACGTCGCGCGGTGGTCGAAGCGCCGACTGCTGGCCGGTACGGCGCTGCTCGTGTTCTTCGGGCGCGTGAAGGACGCTCTCGCGAGCAATCTGCCGGGCCGGGCCGAGCGTCATGCGAAACCCGGAGCGGCAGGCCCGGTCGCTCCGCATGCGATCGCCGTCACGTCCGTGGTGGCGTCGGCGTTCACGATCCTCCTGTTCACGGCGCCGGAGCTCGCTCGTGGCGAGTCGTTCTTCGGCAACCGGGACACGACGTTCTTCGACTTCAAGGGCTCGGACGGAGACGGGTCCTCCGGCCGTGCTCGAGGTCGAGAAGGCGGGAGATGGGACCGGAACCGTGACGAGCACTCCGCCGGGCATCGACTGCGGCGGAGCCTGTTCGGCGCTCTTTCCCCTCGGCCGGAATGTCTCCCTGACGGCCACAGCCGAACCGGGATCGGTCTTCTCCGGCTGGCAAGGCGGTTGCACGGGGACGAGCTCGTGCACGCTGCTGGTGGCCCAGGCGACGCACGTCGTCGCCGTCTTCAGCCGCTCCCGCCGAGCCGAGTCGCTCTCGGTTTCGAAGAAGGGAAACGGGACGGTGACGAGCGAACCGTCGGGCATCGTTTGCGGTCCGGTCTGCACGGCTCAGTTCCCGCGCGGGCGGCGCGTCGAGCTGATCCCGTTCCCCTCGCCCGGCTCGGTCTTTGCCGGCTGGCGCGGTGTGGACTGCCCTGGTCAGGCCTCCTGCGCGCTGGTCCTCGAGCGTCCTACTCGGGCGACCGCCGTCTTCCGCAAGACCGACGAAACCATCCGGCTGAAGGTGGAGTTGGACGGCGACGGTGTCGGGTCGGTCGTCAGTGACCCATTCGGCATCGACTGCGGCGCAACGTGCGAGGCCGAGTTCCGCAAGGGAGACGAGGTCACCTTGACTCCCCAGAACGGCCTCGACTCGACGTTCGGCGGCTGGGACGGCGGCGGCTGCAGCGGCACGGAGAGCTGCACGATCGTCCTCGACGAGGACACGACGGTCGTCGCGAGATTCGATCCGAGCTCGACGCCCACGGAGACGCTGAAAGCGAGCCTGGCCGGAGACGGTCAGGGCACGGTGACGAGCACGCCGGCGGGAATTCGTTGTGAGCAGGCCTGCGAGGCGCCTTTCCCCGTGGACAGCCAGATCACGCTGGTCGCCGAGCCCTCCGAGGGCTCGACCTTCGTGGCCTGGAAGGGGGGCGGCGCCTGTGACGGAACGTCGAGCGCCGAGTGCGTCATCACGATGAGCGGGACCCAGGAGGTGGCTGCGATCTTCAGCCTGAAGCCGACGCTGTTCACGCTCTCGGTCTCGATCGTCGAGGACGGCGGCACGGGGAACGTTGCGAGCAATCCGCCTGGGATCCGCTGTAGACCGGGATGCCGCAGGCTTTTCAGGGCGGGAAGAACGGTTGAGCTGACGGCGACGCGGTCCGAAAACTCATCCTTCGTGGGGTGGGAAGGGGATTGCAGCGGCTTCACCTGCGTCCTGACGATGGACGCCGACCATGCGGTCAGCGCCCGCTTCCAGACCTCGGTGGATTGACCATGGTCGCGGCCGGAGATCGATCAGCCTGGCGGCTGAGCCACGGGCATCCGCCTTTCAGCTAGCGGCGTCCCGGGAGGAACACGCGGAACGAGGCTCCGCCGCCGGGGTTGTCCTCGACCCAGGCGCGGCCGCCGTGGAGCTCCGTGAACTGCGCGACGAGCGAGAGGCCGATGCCCGTTCCGGGCCGGTCGACAACGCCTTCGCCACGGGTGAAGGCATCGAAGATCAGCTCGCGATCCTTCTGTTCGACCCCCAGCCCGCGATCGTCGACTCTGATCAGCACACCGCCTTCGGCGTGGGTCACCGAGACGTCGATCTCGGTCCCCGGCGGAGTGTGCTTGACGGCGTTTGCGATCAGGTTCTCGACGATGCGCTCGACCTTCGGGCCGTCGACTTCCGCGAGAACGGTCTCACCGTGCATCGTCACGGGATGATCGGAGTCGAAGCCTTCGGCGACATTTCTGACGAGATTGGCGACGTCGGTCGCGCTGAAGTTCGGAGGCATGTGGCCGAGGCGCAGCCGGTCGAGGTCGAGGAGATCCGAGAGCAGCCGGTCTAGCTTGTGCGCCTGCTCGGTCAGATGAGCGGCGATCTCGGTCCGGAGCTCGTCGTCCAGGGCGTCGCCCCGCTCCTGCAGCGTCATCGAGAACCCGAGGATCGTGGTCAGCGGCGTGCGCAGCTCGTGTGAGACCGTGGAGAGGATCGAGTCGCGGAGCTCATCCAGCCGTCTGCGCTCCGTGATGTCCTGGGCGGTTCCGACCATTCGCACCGGAGTTCCGCGCTCGTCCGAGACGACGTGTCCGCGGGACTGGGTCCACTTGACCCCTCCGTCCGCGGCTAAGAGTCGATGCTCGAAGAGAAACGGGCCGCCTCCGGCGTAGGCCTTTTCGACGTTCTCACGGACGAGATCGCGATCGTCCGGGTGGATCCGCTCGAGATAGCTCTCGAAGGTCACCTCGGATGCCTGAGGCTCGAGTCCGTAGATCCGGAACAGCTCGTCGGACCAGGTGACTTGGTTTCGCTCGATGTCCCAATCCCAGCTTCCTATGTGCGCCAGCTTCTGGGCTTCGTTGAGATTCGTCAGCGCTCCGGCGAAGCGCTCTTCGGCGCCGACCCGCTCGGCCAGGACGGCGCCGAGCACGAGGAGCGCGACGGCGACGCTGCCGAGCAGTCCTTCCAGGATCTGGACGATCTCGGTCGTGCTGCGTTCCGCGATCGGCGTCGACCCGTCCACGGCACCGACGACGGCCAGGATCGTCACCACGAAGCTTCCGGTGACCGCGCCGAGCTGGGCGAAGCGCAGGGTGGACCAGATCAGCACCGGGAAGAGCAGGTGTGGGTAGCGCCAGAAGCCGGCGAGAAAGACGAGGCAGCTCAGGCCGACGAGCAGTCCGAGCCAGACGAGCGCCTCGATGATGCGACCGCGGTCGAGGCCCTTCCACGGCCGGGTCGACCAGACCAGGATCAGCGGGACGACGATGAGCGCGCCCATCGCATCTCCTGCCCACCAGAGGAGCCACTGGGAGTCGAACGCCCCATCGAGGTCGCCGGCGAGCCGGAGAGTCGTCACGCCGTTGGTCGCGGCAATCGCCGGGCTGACAACCGCTGCCAGGACGATCACGGCTACGACGTCCCGGATGCGGTCGAGAGCGGGGCGGAGGCCGACACGCCGGAGCAGAACGCTGCCGACAAGGGCCTCGAGCGTGTTTCCGACCGCGATGATCGCTGCCACCGGGATGTCGGCTCCGCTGGTGGCGTTGGCGAGGAACGCCCCGGCTGCGACAGCGGGCCAGAGGCGCGTTCCACCCAGGAAGAGCGCGGCGATCGCTATCCCGGTCGGCGCCCAGACGGGCGTGATCACCCCGCGGGCGACGGACAGCTCGATGCCGAGCTTGGCCGCGCCGAAGTAGGCGAGGGCCAGCGCGACGAGCGACACTGCATACCTGGGCGGCGGCACTGCCCTCATCATTTACCACCAGGGTGAGAAATCGAGCACTGGTAACCCCGTTCTGGCTGAACCTCGCCGTCAAGGCCGCGCTCGTCGGACTGCTGCTCTTCTCCGTGTTCTCCGGCCTCGACCGCTTCGAGGGCAAGGCGATGGCCGGGCGGGCGTTGACGTATCCGATCGCAGCGCTGATCGTCCCCGTCATCTGGTGGCTCCTCCGGCGCCGCGGAAGAGCGCTCGAGTACCCATACGCGCTCGACGCTCTGCTCGTCCTCCCGTTTCTCATCGACGTCGCGGGCAACGCGCTCGACCTCTACGACAGCGTCGGGTGGTGGGACGACGCGAACCACTTCGTGAACTGGGGGATCCTGACCGCGGCATTCGGCCAGCTGCTCGTGCGGCTGCCGGTCGGGCCTGTGGCCGCTGCTGGACTGGCGGTCGGTTTCGGCGCCGTCACCGCCGTCCTGTGGGAGTTCGCCGAGTACTGGACCTTCATCCGCAATTCCCCTGAGCTCGACACGGCCTACACCGACACGCTCGGCGACCTCGTACTGGGCCTCAGCGGCTCGGCGATCGCCGCCCTCGTGACGGCGTGGCTGATTACGCGGCGGGACCGGGCGCCTGCGTTGCCGCAGGCGGAACGTCGTCCCGCCTGAGGACTGCGAGCGCGACGCCGAAGGAGCCGAGCGCGAAGATCGCCGCGACGCCGAACCCCCAGCGGTAGCCGCCGGTGATGTCCTCGAGCGTGGGCTTGCCGCCGTTCGCGAGCGAGCTGGCCCGGTCGTTCGAGATCGTCGAGATCAGCGCCACGCCGACGGCGCCTCCCAGCTGCTGCGACGTGTTGAGAAGCCCCGACGCGACTCCGGCGATCCGGTCGGGCACGCCGGACAGCGCCGCGAGGGACATGGGGATGAAGATGCAGGCGAGGCCGAAGCCGCTGAGGAAGAACGGGACGAAGAGGTTCGTCCAGTAGTGGCCCTCGAACGGCAGCTGCGTGTACCAGATGTATGCAAAGGCGACGAGCGCGGTGCCGAGGACCATCACCGGCTTGACCCCGGCGCGGGTCGTCACCGCCTGCGCGACCGCGGCGCCGGGGATCGTCATGCCGGCCGTGGCGAGGAACGCAAAGCCCGCCTCGAGCGGCGAGTAGCCGAGGACCTGCTGCATGTAGAGCGTCAAGAGGAAGAAGCCGCCGAAGAGCGTCGCCCCGAGCAGCACCCCCACCGTGTTCGCGACGAAGACCGGCCGGATGCGGAAGAGGTCGAGCGGGACGATCGGCGCGTCGGTGCGCGCCTCCCACCAGAAGAACGCCGCGACGAGGGCGACGGCGAGGGCGGACAGACCGAGCGTGTGCAGCGACAGCCAACCCTCCGATCGGCGCCCGCGACATCGCGTACACGAAGATCACGAGCCCGGTCGTGACGAGCAGGGCGCCGAGCACGTCGACGCGCCGGTCTCCGCCCTCGGTCCGGCTCTCCGAGATCAGGCTCGGGGTCAGAGCCAGGATCGCGATACCGACCGGCACGTTCACGAAGAAGATCCACTCCCAGCCGAGGTACTCGACGAGCACGCCTCCGAGGAGCACGCCCGCGGCCGCGCCGCTACCGGCGACTGCGCCCCAGATCCCGAACGCCTTGTTCCGCTCCGCGGTGTCGTGCTGGAAGGCCGCGCTGATGATCGAGAGCGTCGCCGGCGAGACGATCGCGCCGCCGAGCCCCTGCATCGCGCGGAAGATGATCAGCGCGGTGCCGCTGCCCGAGAGCCCGCAGGCCAGCGAGCCGCCGATGAAGAGCACCATCCCGACCATGAAGACGCGGCGCCGTCCGAGCAGGTCGGCCGCCCGGCCGCCGAGCAGCAGGAAGCCGCCGAACGCGAGCGAGTAGGCGGTCACGATCCACTGGAGCGTGTCGCGCGAGAGGTTCAGATCCTTCTGGATCGAGGGAAGCGCGACGTTCACGATCGCGACGTCCAGGATGACCATGAAGAAGGCCACGCAGACGAGCGCGAGAGCTCGCCATCGCCTGGGGTCGGGCGCCACGCCGGCTTCCATGACGGCGCAAGGCTACTGATCGTTGCGGCCCGCCGCGACGGTAGGTTTTCGCGTCGGCCGCGCATACACTTCGGACCTTCTGAATCAGCCTTTGCATACAGGAGGTTCCTCGTTGAGAACGGCTCTCGTGACAGCCCTCGCCGCGGTGGCCGCGGCCGGCGCACTCGCGGCGCCAGCGTCTTCGGCGACACCGACCAACCGGCAGCTCTCGCGGCAGATCAAGGTCATGCAGAAGCAGGTGAAGGTCCTTCAGGGCCAGGTCAAGACGCTCCGCAAGCAGATGACCGACGTCCAGGGTCTGGCGTCCGGCGCACTGATCTTCTCGGCGTGCTCGGCGGCAGCTACGGCCGATGCCTTCCAGGGAACCTGGGAGACCATCGACCGCAACGCCGCGGCGGACTCGCCCCCGACGCCGGATCAGTACCCGGCTCAGACGGCGATCGTCGATCCGCTCAACTCGTGCCAGCTGCTCGAGGTCCAGCGGCAGCCGAACACCGTGCCGCCCACGACGAACGTCTTCGCCGCGCTCCTCAACATCTTCCGCTAGCCGGCTGATCGCCGCGGGGGGAGCTCTTGGCCTCCTCCGCGGCGATCTAGCATGAGGCCGATGCGGAAATGGGGGGTTCGGAGGTCCAGGAGCGCCGCGAATAGCAGCGGGACAGACGCGGCGGCCAAACGGCTCCTGCGACTCGAGGCGATCACCGAGACCGCGCTCTCGCATCTCGACCTCGAGGTGCTGATCGACGAGCTCCTCGATCGGATCCGCGACCTGCTCGATGCGGACACGGCAGTGATGCTGCTGCTGGACGACGACGGCGAGACGCTCATCCCTCGAGCCGCGAAGGGGCTCGAGGAGGAGCTCGAGGCCGACGTTCGGATCCAGGTCGGCCGTGGTTTCGCGGGCCGGGTCGCGGCGGAGCGGGCGACGGTCGTCATCGAGGACGTGGAGCGGGCCGACATCGTCAACCCCCTGCTCGCGTGCACGAGGCATCCGCTCGCTGGTCGGGGTCCCGCTCGTGCACCGGGGCGAGCTCATCGGCGTCGTCCACGCGGGATCCTTCAAGCTCAACTTCTTCAGCCCCAACGACGGCCTGCTCCTGCAGCTCGTGGCCGACCGTGTCGCGCTCGCGATCACCCAGTCGAGCCTCTTCGAGGCGGAGAGAGAGGCCCGGCGGGAGGCGGAGACGGCGCACGAGCAGGTCTCCTTCCTCGCCGAGGCGAGTGAAGTGCTCGCCTCGTCGAACGACCACAGGGCGACGCTCGAACGGATCGCGGAGCTCGCGGTGCCGCGGCTCGCAGACGAGGTGCTGATCGACATGCTCGACGCTGACGGACGGCTGGAGCGCATGGTGTCTGCGTACTCGGATCCCGCGAAGCTCGACGTGATCCGCGAACTCGAGCGCCGCTACCCGCCGTCGCGCGAAGTCGCCTTCGGGCCGAGCGCGGTCGTCCGCTCGGGCGAGCCGCAGGTCGTTTCGACGATCACTGACGAGATCATCGACGCGGTCGCAGGCGACGAGGAGCATGTGGCGATGATCCGTTCGCTCGGCCTCCGGTCGTTCATGACCGTTCCACTGGCGATCGGGGACCGGGTCCTGGGCGCGATCACGTTCATCATCTCGACGTCCGACCGCCGTTACGGGACGGAGGACCTGGCGTTCGCACAGGAGCTGGCGAGGCGCGGATCCGTCGCGATCGAGAACGCACAGCTTCGCGCCGAGACCGAAGAGCGCGCTCGAGCGTCGCTCGTCCTCGACCACATCGGTGAGGGTGTGTTGCTCGTCGACCGGCTCGGGATCGTTCGGCTCTGGAACGCGGCCGCCGAGGCCATCACGGGAATCCAGGAGGAACAGGTCGTCGGGCAGCCCGCCGTCGGGGCGATACCCGGGTGGGCTCCGGTGAGCGAGAACGTGCCGGTCGGAGGGGTGCAACAGGCGGAGGTTCCTCCCGAGACGATCCCACTCGACCTCGGGGATCGCGAGATCTGGCTCCTGATCTCCGGCGTCACCTTTCCGGAAGGCACGGTCTACGCGTTCCGGGACGTGACGGACGAGCGGGGGCTCCGCGAGCTGCAGACCGACTTCGTCGCCACGATCTCCCACGAGCTCCGGACCCCGCTCGCCGCGGTGTACGGCGCTGCGATGACGCTGCAACAGCGGTCGGAGAACCTCGACGCCGAGACGCGGAGCCGGCTGCTCGGCGTCGTGTTCGACGAGGCGAGGCGCTTGAGTCGGATCATCGACGACGTTCTCTGGGCGAGCCGGTTGGAGACGGGATCGCTCGAGTTCGCCATCGAGCACCTTCAGCCGGAATCGATCGCCGAGTCGGTGATCGAGGCAGCGAACGTGCATCTGCCGGCGAGGATCTCGCTCGAGCTTCGGGCGGATCCGCCCCTCGAACCGATCTCGACCGACCCGGACAAGGTGCGTCAGGTGCTCGCCAACCTGCTCGACAACGCCGTCAAGTACTCGCCGGACGGAGGCCGGATCCAGGTGGCGATCGCGGCGAGCGGGCCCTTCATTCGCTTCTCGGTAACCGACGAAGGGCTCGGGATTCCCCCGAGCGAGCAGCCGCGAATCTTCGAGAAGTTCTATCGCCTCGACCCGAATCAGACCCGAGGTGTGGGCGGCACCGGGCTGGGCCTCTACATCTCTCGGGAGCTGGTGCGCCGAATGAATGGGAGGATCTGGGTCGAGTCGCAGGTCGGGGAGGGATCGACGTTCTACTTGGAGCTTCCGCTCGACCAGAACGCCTCCGGCGCGGAAGTGCTCGCCCACATGGGCCAGTAGCTAGCTGCCGACGACCTGGACGAGCCAGCGGCGGTCTCGTTCCCGGTCCAGTTCCAGGAAGAGCACGCGCTGCCAGGTGCCGAGGCAAAGCTCCCCGTCGCGGACGGGGATCGACTCGCCGGCGCTCCCGAGCAGCATCGACATGCAGTGAGCGTGGCCGTTGCCTTGCTCCATGTCCTCTTCGCAGATGTTCTCGGTCCGGCGATCAGGGTCGTCGTGGGCGTAGTAGCGCTCGCTCGGCACGAGCCCGCGGAGAAGCTCCGCGAAATCCTGGAGGAAGCCGTTCTCGAACTCGTTCACGCGGACGCAGCAGGTCGTGTGCGGCGAGTAGACGCAGCACGATGCCGTCGCGGACTCCGCTTTCCCGGACAGCTTCGGCGACGTCGGCGGTGATGTCCCGAACGGATAGACCGCCCTCGGTACGCAGGCTCCGTTCCCGCTGGAACACCTTCACGGCGGCCATCCTATCCACGCCATTCGACCCTGGTTACGCTGTCCCTCGCGGGCCCGTAGCTCAGCTGGTTAGAGCAGCCGACTCATAATCGGTTGGTCCCTGGTTCGAGTCCAGGCGGGCCCATTCGCGGCCGGCGGCGAGACGCTCCGGCGCCGTGGGGTGGCTGAAGAAGAAGACGTAGGCGGCCCGGGGCGGATCGAGGTCGCCGAGATTCGACAGCGCGAGGTTGCGATGCGTCTGCTCGTAGGCGTCCGCATTCCGGGTCAGGTCGAGGGAGAAGCGGTCCGCGTCCCGCTCCCACCGCCGCGAGAGTGCGAGCGCGAAGGGCTGGACGGCCAGCTCGGCGAGAGCGCCGGCCAGCAGCACGAAGGGAATCACCCGCGGGTCGCCTGGACCGTCGGCGCCGACCGCTTCGAGGAGCCCGTTCCACTGGAGCAGAGCCCAGAGCCCGACCACGAACACGGCGGTCCCGAGCATCGTGACGACCGTCCAGATCGCGACATGCCGGAAACGCCGGTGGCCGAGCTCGTGCGCGACGACGAGCCGGATCTCTCCAGGCTCGCCGCGGTCGAGCAGCGTGTCCCAGACGACGACCCTCCGCGTCTTGCCGAGGCCTGACACGTACGCGTTGTGCTTCCTCGTCCGACGGCTCGCGTCCGCGACGAGCACGTCCCGAACGGGCACGCCCGCACGATCAGCCAGCTCTCGAAGGTCGCGCGCGAGCTCCTCGTCCCGGAGCGGCGAGAAACGGTTGAAGACCGGCTCGAGCACGATCGGGGCCACGAACGAAATCGCGAAGACGAGTGCTGCCGCACCGATGCCGCCCGCCACCGGCCACCAGGAGGGGAACACCCGCATTGCCGCGATCAGTCCGAGCATCGGGAGTGCTGTCAGGACGAGGCCGATCGCCACCCCTTTGGCGCGGTCCGAAGCCCAACCGCCGAGCGTCTGCGTCGAGAACCCCCACCGTCGCTCGTGCAGGTAGCCGCGCCAGAACGCGATGGGCGTCGCGACGAGGGATCCCACGAGCGCGACGAGCGCGGCGAAGGCGAGCGTCTCGCCCCACCACGGCAGGCCGTCGCCAAGCCGGAAGAGCGCGTCGCCGGCACCCGTGAAGCTCAGCAGGAAGAGGACGATCAGGCTGAGAGCAAGCCCGACGAGCCGCGCGCGGTAGGCCGGACGGTGGTAGCGGCGAGCCCGCTCGACCTGCTCGGAATCAAAAATCTGCCGGCCGGTACTTAACGTAGCCTCCATCAAAAGTGAACATTCACACGTCTAAATTCTGACGATGGCAGCGGGCGAAGGCCTGGTCGGACTCCCGACCGGCGAGGCGACCAAGGAGCTCACTCTTCAATGGCGGCGGCTGATTCGGACCGCCACGGCCGTTGCGGTCCTGACGAGCCCGGTCGTCTTCGTCTACTTCCACGAAGAGGTCGGCGTGCGCTGGGGCTGGTCGCTCGCCTGGACGTTCCTCGCCGTCGTCGCGTTCCGCGGACTGATGGACATCATCGTGCGTCGCTTCATCCCCTGGCCCAGCCTGTTCGGCTCGGACGAGCCGGAGGCCCGCGAGGAAGACATCGTGAACAGGCGGCGGGCCTGGTACTGGGGCAAGTGGTTCCGCCGCGTCACCTGGATCGTCGGGATCATCACGCTCCTCTGGGCGTTCAAGCTCGCGATTCCGGGCGGAGACATGAGCTGGCTCGGGACGATCACGGGCCCCTGGGACACCCTCAAGCCCATCCTCGCCAACCCCGCCAACCTCGCGTACGCGTTCATCTTCCCGCTCTTTTTCATCATGAACTTCGTGATCCTGCTCGGCCCCATGATGTTGATGGGGATCACGCAGATGCAGGGCTTCGAGCCGGGCGACGCCGAGTGGGGCGTCAAGCTCGACGACGTTCGGGGCCAGGCGGAGGCGAAGGAAGAGGTCCGGCGGGTCGTCTCGATCTGGCAGTCCGGCGAGGCGTTCGAGCTCGCCGGCGGAAAGCGCGAGCGGGGCCTCCTCTTCCTGGGCGCGCCGGGAACGGGCAAGACGATGCTGTCGAAGGCGATCGCGACAGGCTTCAACTGTCCATTTGTGTCAATGCCTGGTTCAGGCTTCGCCCAAACGTTCATGGGAATGGACGTCATCATCGTCCGCTACCTCGCGTGGAAGGCGAAGAAGCTCGCCCGGAAGTGGGGCGGCCAGTGCATCGTCTTCATCGACGAGATCGACGCCGTCGGCCGGCGCCGAGCGGCGCTCGACGAGGGCGGCATGGGCGGCTTCGCGACTCCGATGCCCATGAGCTTCGAGGAGTTCGCGTTCCACGGCCGGTTCGGCTCGCTCACGCCGAGCGGCGACCTGATCCTCGAGAACCGCGCCTGGCGCGACAAGCTCTTCGAGTCCCGGATGCCCGAGCGGCGGCCCAACGCGCTCGGCCGGCTCGGCGCGATCGTGAATCAGGCCTTCCCCGGCGCGATGATGGGCGGTCAGGGCCAGCTCGCTCTGAACCAGCTCCTCGTCGTCATGGACGGGATCGACAACCCGCCGTTCCTCAAGAAGGTCTTCACGAACCGGATCAACACGTTCCTCGACGCGACCTACGTGATCCCGCGCCGAATCAGGGGACGCACGCTCAGGCTCCCCCCGCCGAGGCCGCGCCAGGAGCAGATCTACTTCATCGGAGCGACGAACGTGCCGCTCGAGGCGCTCGATCCGGCACTGACCCGGCCGGGCCGGATGGGCCGGTACGTCTGGCTGCGGACGCCGACGAAGACGGACCGGCTGGACATCTTCGACCTCTACCTCGACAAGGTGAGCCACGACCCGGAGCTCGACACCGACAAGCGCCGAGACGAGATCGCCCGCATGACGAACGGCTACTCGCCGGCGATGATCGAGCAGGTCTGCTCGATGGCGCTCACCTACGCGCACCACGAGGGCAAGCCCCGCTTCGGCTGGGAGGAGGTCGTCGAGGCGATGACGACGATCGAGTCCGGCATGGCGATCAACATCGAGTACATCCCCTCGGAGACACGGGCGATCGCGGTCCACGAGGCCGGCCACGCCGTTGCCGGCCACGCGTACATGAAGGGCGCGGAGTCGACCAGGCTCTCGATCCGGCGGCGCGGCGAGGCGCTGGGCCATCACCAGGCGCTGGAGAAGGAGGAGCGCTTCAGCTCCTGGCGCAGCGAGGAGATGGCACGGCTGATCTGGACGCTCGGCGCCATGGCCGCGGAGCGGGTCTTCTACGGCGAGAACTCGACGGGCGTCGGCGGCGACGTGCAGAGCGCCACGCAGCGGGCGGCCTGGATGGTCGGCGCCTGCGCGATGGCCCCCGAGCGGATCCAGTTCGCAGACGGCTTCAAGCCTCCGAGGGGCAAGACCGAGGACGAGGTCCGAGAGGAGATCCGCCTGAAGTACCAGCGGATCGGCGACCAGATCATGAACCGGTCCAGCGGCGGCATCCACGGGGATCCCCTCGCCGGAGTCATGGGCGACCCGTCGAAGCGCGGCATGGCTGCTCAGCTCCTCGGCCAAGCGTACGTCGCCGCCCACCAGCTGATCGAGCACAACCGTGACGGCGTCGAGAAGGTCGCCGACACCCTGGTCGAGCGACGCGAGCTCCACGGCGACGAGATCGTGAACCTGCTGGACTCGGTCAAGCTGGAGATTCCCGCCGCCGATCCCTTGAAGGACGAGTCATGGCCGAAGCTGTGACGCAAGAGAGGCCGAACCAGCCTTCGCCGGCGTCCGAGGAGCTCCCTCGCCTGGAGCGGCCGAAGGCGGTCCACGGTGGCCGCTTCATGCTCGGGTATGCGGTCGTGGTGCTGATGGTCGGTGCCGTGCTGGTGACGCTCGCCGTCATCACCCGCGACGACGCGAAGTCCTCCACCACTGCTGAGGTGGCAGGAGTGCCGGTCCGGGAGAACGGCTTCCAGCGTGCCCGCGAGATCGCGACCGAGATCGGCCGGCAGTATCGCGCGGCCAACGGCGAGCAGATCGTCGCCGTGACGGCGCAGCCGGGAGAGGTCTCAGGCCTCCCGTTGCAGTACATCGCGCTGCGTCATGGGCGCAACCGGCCGCTCACGGAAGGCGACGTCTCGATCGTCGACCCCGGCGAGACGGCGCTCTTCAACTTCTGCGGCCTCGGCGGGGAGCAGAACTGCTCGCTCCCGGGCGAGCCGACTCCGGACCGGCTCATGCTGCTCCGGCGTGAGGCGGTAGAGCTCTCCCTCTACACCTTCAAGTTCCTCCCCGAGATCGAGACCGTCGTCTCGTTGCTGCCGCCCGTTCCGCGCGGCGAGGGTCAGCCGCCGCAGACGTTCGCCGTCTACTTCCACCGGAGACATCTGGAGAGCCTCCTGGGCCAGCCGATCGCCAAGACGCTGCCTGAGAGCCCGCCGTTCGCCGTAGGCGACATCAGCCCGGGCGAGGCCGAGACGATCAACCGTCTCACCGAGACGCGGCTCTTCAGCTCCTCGTTCGAGCAGTTGCAGACGCAGGGCGTCATTCTCAATCTCGCGCCTCCCAGCGCCTGATAGGTGACGCAGAAGCGTCCGTTCGGGGGATGGCGCAATTGGCCCGCCGGGCTCAAAGTTTGAGTCGTAACCCCTGCGGAACAGAAAGGCGGCAACAATGGCTGCGGATGATCTCCGTCGCAGGCTTCGGACCTTCCCGGTCTCGGGCTTGCTCCAGCGGATCGCGACCTCCTAGCAAGGAGGTCGCACAAGTCGGGGGAGGGCGGCGAGGCACACCGTCCAAGGTGGGCACCGCCGCGGTCCTGGTCGGCCTGCTGGCATTTCTGCCGGGAGCCGGCCAGGCACAGCAGGTCAAGCCGGTGCGGATCGTCGCAATCGGCGATTTCGGCGTGGGCGGAGCCTCGCAGCAGCGGCTCGGCGATGCGGTGCGCCGCTTCGAGGCGGAAAACGGCGCCGACCTGCTTCTGACCCTCGGCGACAACGACTACACCGAGAGCCCGACTGCCTTCCGTGCCAACTGGGAGCGGTCGTTCGGCTGGGCACGTCGGAAAGGGCTGCGGATCGCGGGCACGCTCGGCAACCACGACGTCCGCGTGGAGGAGGGCACGTACGAGTTCTCCACTCTCCAGATGCCGGGGCGCTACTACCGAAGGCTGCTTGGCGGCGTCGAGCTCTTCGTGCTGGACTCGAACTCCGTCGGGCCGGCGCAGACCGCCTGGCTGAAGCGAGGGTTGGCGCAGTCGAAGGCGCGCTGGAGGCTCGCCGTCTTTCACCATCCCGCCTACAGCTGCGGGAGCTACCTGTCGCATCCCGACGTCGTGAGGCAATGGGTGCCGCTGCTCGAGCGGTACCGGGTTCGGGTCGCGCTCTCGGGCCATGACCACAACTACCAGCGTTTTGCCCCGAGGCGGGGCGTCCGCTACGTCGTCCACGGCGCTGGAAGCACTCACTCGTATGCGCTGAAGACCTGTCCGGCGGGCTATCCGAAGCGCCTGAGGGCCCGCCGAGATCAGGGTTTCTTCTACCTGGTCGTGCGCGGACACCGGCTCGACGGCTGGTCTGTGAGGGTCGACGGTCGGCGCGTCGACCATTTCACGATTCGCGCCGACGGCTAGCATTGACCTGATGGCCGAGCTCGGAACCATGCGCGTCAAGGGCGGCCTCGCCGAGATGCTCAAGGGCGGGGTGATCATGGACGTCACGACCGCCGAGCAGGCGACGATCGCGGAAGAGGCCGGCGCCGTCGCGGTCATGGCGCTCGAGCGGGTTCCCGCCGACATTCGGGCGCAGGGCGGCGTCGCGCGTATGGCCGATCCGGACAAGATCGCCGAGATCCAGGAGACCGTGACGATTCCGGTCATGGCCAAGGCGCGCATCGGCCACTTCGTCGAGGCGCAGATCCTCGAGGCGCTGGAGGTCGACTACATCGACGAGAGCGAGGTGCTGACGCCGGCGGACACCGCTCACCACATCGACAAGTGGCGTTTCACGGTCCCGTTCGTCTGCGGCTGCACCAACCTCGGAGAGGCGTTGCGCCGGATCTCCGAGGGCGCCGCGATGATCCGCACCAAAGGCGAGGCCGGCACCGGCGACATCGTCAACGCCGTGACCCACATGCGCTCCGTCTTCGGCGGGATCAAGCGCCTCGGCGCCATGCCGGAAGAGGAGCTCTACTCGGAAGCCAAGAATCTGCAGGCGCCGTACGACCTCGTCCGCTGGGTGGCCGAGCACGGACGGCTCCCGGTCGTCACGTTCACGGCGGGAGGGATTGCGACTCCGGCCGACGCGGCACTCTGCATGCAGCTCGGCGCCGACGGCGTCTTCGTCGGATCGGGGATCTTCAAGGCGAGCGATCCGGTCTCCGTCGCGAAGGCGATCGTCGAGGCGACGACGCACTTCAACGACGCCGAGATCCTCGCGCGCGTGTCGCGCGGGCTCGGCGACGCGATGTCGCGGCCTCTCGGCCGCGAGCCTGGCTCCCGAAGAGCTGCTCGAGACCCGCGGCTGGTAGCAAGAGGGAGCGCCCGAAGGCGCCCCCTCTTCATGTCCGCCGTTAGAGAATTCCGCGCGCCTGGAAGGACGCCCGCGTGGCGTTCGCCGCGGAGCTGCCGTAGAGCCTCTGCGCGGCCGCGACGGTGCTGAGCGCGAGTTCGCGCATCGTCGGGTCCTTCTGGCCGAAGTGGCCCTCGAGGATGATCGTGTCGGCCTTGACGTGGCCGAGCGCGTTTCTGATGTCCCAGAGCGCCCGCGACCAGATCCGGCCGGTCGAGTGGACGCTGTTCGGGTTGACGTTCTCCGGGTAGTGCAGGTTGAGGTCGACGCGACGGAGGCAGTGCGGCGTCGTGCTCGTATAGGAGACCGCGTCCCAGTCGGCGACGCAGGCCGGGTCGGGCGTCGGGGCGAGAACGTCCGCGACGGTCACGGCCCAGTAGTCCGCAAAGCCCTCTCCGATCGCACGCGCCTCGAATCCGAGCCCGTAGCCGAACGGATTCTGCTGCGAGTCCTGGATCGCGTGGCCGAGCTCGTGGAGGATCACCTCAGCGTCCTCGGCGTCGTCCACGCCGCCCTTGCCAAACTTCATCATGTCCTTCTTGTCCCACGAGAAGGAGTTGTCGGCGCCGTACTGGTTGATCCGGAGGTCCTGGGACTCCTTGTTCACCGGCCGGAGCGTGCTTCCGAAGCCGAGGCTCTGGATGTACTTCTGCGCCTCGGTGACCCAGTAGTACGCCATGACCTGCTCGAACCGGTCGTCGTCGCGGCGGTAGTTGAAGTCGTTTGTCGGCGAGTAGGCCGGATTCCCGGTCTCGCTGAGGACGTTGGCCCAGTCCCCGCGGAGGAATCCGCTGCCGTCGAGATTCGTGAGCACCACGCGGTGGTACGCCGGTGCGAGCGCGGGATAGTCGGCGTCCTTCTGATCGGTCAGGGACTGGTCCTGAAGCTCGGCGACCGGGTTGGGCGTGAACACGGTTCCCGTCCCGGTCGTGGTGCCGGGGCCCGACTTGGCCGCGAAGGCCCCTGCGGCGGCGATCAGAAGCACGGCCGCAAAGCCGGCGAGAAGTGACGCTCTTGCTGCAGTTGAGTTCACGAAAGACCCCTTTGGTCGGATCAGTACAGAGCGGCCTTCGAGGGTACTCCTCGGATCGAGGATCGTCTACCCGAGACTAGAGTTGGCACTGTGAGAGCCCTCGCAGCCGGCGTCGCGTTCCTCGCGTTCCTCATCGCCGGGTGCGGCGGCGACGAGTCTGCCTCGCAGGTCGCCAAGCTCGCGGCCTACGACGACACGAAGCCACTCCACGTCCAGATCGAGCGGGAGAACGAGGGCTCGACGGACTTCACCTACCAGAGCCCGCGCGGAGGGGACGTGCCGGCCACGCTGGTGCTTCCTCCGGCCGCAGCCACGGGCGGCAAGCGCTACCCGGTCGTCATCTACGTCCATCCGTACCTGGCTTCGCGCGGGCTCTTCACCCGGGAGGCGTTCGACCTCGCCGAGAAGGGCCTCGCGTCGTTCTTGATCGACGCGACGGTGTCGCGGCAGGGCCGTCCGGACCTGCTCGATCCCGTCTACGCGGCCGACGCGTTCCGGTCGCTCGTTCGACAGGACGTCGTGGACCTGCGCCGGGGCCTGGACTATCTCGAGGGGCGCAAGGAGATCGATCCCGGCCGGATCGCAGTCGTGGGCCAGGAATACGGCGCTCTCTCGGCCGGCGCGCTCGCAGCCGTCGACGATCGCGTGGACGCCCTCGTGCTCGCCGCAGTCCCCGCCGAGCCGGCCAGATACTGGGCGAAGGAGTTCGTCCCGCAGGAGACACAGGAGAGCTTTGCGGAGACGATGCGCGACTTCGATCCGATCAGGCTCCTCGACTCGATCGACGCGCGATGTCCTGATCCAGAACCCGAGGCTCGACGACGATTTTCCGCTCCGTGAGTACGAGCGGCTGGCCGAGGCCGCAGACGACGCGGACGTGCGCTGGTACGAGTACGGACACCAGTTGGGCCCGGACGCCGATACCGACCGGCAGGCCTGGCTCCTCCGGGAGTTGAGGGCTCACTGAGTACGATTTCTCCCGTGCGAATCGGTGTATTGGCAATCCAGGGCGACTTTCGCGAGCACGCGAGCGTCCTGCGCCGCCTCGGAGCCGAGCCGGTCGAGGTCCGCAAGCCGGAGGAGCTCCACGGGCTCGACGGGCTCGTCATCCCGGGCGGTGAGTCGACGGCCATCGCGCGCCTCGCCCGCATCTACGGCCTCGAAGAGGCGTTGCGCCGCTTCGAGCGTCCCGTGTTCGGCACCTGTGCCGGGATGATCCTCCTCGACCGCGACCATCTCGGCCTCGTGGACATCTCGGTGCGGCGAAACGCTTACGGTCGTCAGGTGTCGAGCTTCGAGGCAGACCTCGAGCTGGAAGGCGAGTCGGAGCCGCTGCGCGGCGTCTTCATCCGTGCGCCTCGAGTCGCAGAGGTGGGCGCCGGGGTGGAGGTGCTCGCCGAGCTCGACGGCGAGCCCGTGCTGCTCCGGGAAGGCCGCTTCATCGTCGCGTCGTTTCATCCGGAGCTGACCGACGACACGAGAGTCCACGAGTTGTTCCTCGACCTTGTTCGCGAACAGGAGGCGGTGGGTGTCCGGTCACTCTAAGTGGTCGTCGATCAAGCGGAAGAAGGGCGCGACCGACGCCAAGCGGGGCCAGCTCTTCTCCAAGCTGGCGCGGGCGATCATCGTTGCGGCCCGCGAGGGCGGCCCCGATCCGGCCGGCAACCTCGCGCTCCAGAACGCGATCGAGAAGGCGCGAGACGCGTCGATGCCGAAGGACAACATCGATCGCGCGATCGCGCGCGGGGCGGGCCCTTCGGCCGACGGCGCCGCGTACGAGACGGTCACGTACGAGGGCTACGGCCCGGCCGGGATCGCCGTCTATGTCGAGGCGGTCACGGACAACCGGAACCGGACGGCCGCCGATGTCCGCCACATCTTCTCGAAGGCCGATGGCAGCCTGGGCGAGGCCGGATCCGTCGCCTGGTTGTTCGAGCGCCGCGGAGTCGTGCTCGTCGACGGAGCCGCGGACGAGGACGAGCTGACGCTGGCAGCCGCCGACGGCGGCGCGGACGACGTCGAGCGGGAAGGCGATACCTGGCGCGTAACCGCGGCTCCGGAGGCGCTCAGCTCGGTGAGGAATGCGCTGGAGGCGGCCGGGATGACGGTCGACTCGGCCGACCTGACGATGGTCCCGAAGACCACGGTCGAGCTGGAGGACGAGGCTGCCGCCAAGAAGGTCCTCCGCCTGATTGACGCCCTGGAGGAGAACGACGACGTCCAGGACGTCTACGCCAACTTCGACATCCCGGACCGGGTGCTCGAAGCGGTCGCCGGCTAGTTCTTGCCGCGGATCCGAGCGGGGCGGCTCGTCGCCGAGAAGCGGGCAAGCGTGGCGCGGGCCCGGTATGTCCCCGGGCGGGCCTTGAAGCTGTAGCCCCCGAAGCGCGAGGTACGAACGGTCGCGACCCGGCGCCAGGCGCTGCCCGTGCGCCGCTCGAGGGTGACCGGGATCCCCACCACCGCATGGCGGAGAAAATCGAGCGCGAATCCCCCGACCACTCGGCCTCCCTTGCGGGGCCTGATCGAGACCAGCGACGGAGGCAGGTTCCCCTCGAGCTTCACGCGTGACATGGCCACGAGAGCCTGCCCTCGGTTCCAGCTCGAGGCGAGGATCGTGCCGTTGACGTAATGCTGGTTCGACTCCGGCCGGGTGAGGAGGAAGCGGACGAAGGCGTGGAGGTCACTGCTGAGGCGAAACGCCACCACGAGCTCGCTCGGGGAAGACTGCCGCTGCACCTGGAGGACGAAGAAGCCCGGGATGTCGCCCACGACACGGCCGGCGACGACGTGTGGGATCGAGACGCCGGCGCGCTGATCCTCGACCCAGTCCTGCGTGAGGTTGGCGAGAGCGACGCGCTCGGTGTCCAGTGGCCGGCCGTCGAAGCCCACCTCCCAGTCGATCGTGGCGTTCCCCGATGGGTTGGGCGAGCCGGCAGGCGCATACGGCGGCCCGACCCAGGTTCCGCGCGTTCCGCTCGCGGCGGCGCGGGAGTAGGCGTCGGGAGAGCCGACGACGACGAAGAGCCCGTCCGGGACACTGGCGACAGGTGGGTTCGGCGCGACTCGGACGCGGTCGATCGCCTGGCCAGGCGCCAGCTGGGCGACCAAGAGAGCCGTTACGACCCCGGCCGCGAGGGTTGAAAGCGCGGCCCACCGCACGGCGGAGAGGCTAGCCGATGGCTATTCGGGCGGTGTAAGGGCGGGCGGCGCCGCCGACCGTGAGGCGGGCGGCGTACGTGCCTCGTGCGAGCCTGCGCGGGAGGACGAGGCGGAGCTCGTTCGAGCCCGGCCGGAAGCGACGCCGACCGCTCACCACTGTCCTGCTTCGCCGGAGGAGGCGAAGGGTGGCGGGAGCACTCAAGGTCACCCTCGCCCGGGCAGTGAGCCAGCGACGCCCGTTCGCGCGCACGATCCCGACGCGGAATCCCGTCACCGTCTGGTGCGCAGGCTGGGCAGCCGGGGGTGGTGAGGGCGGGGGAGGAGCAGGCGGCGGAGGAGGAGCAGGCGGAGGAGCAGGCGGAGGAGAGGGCGGTGGCGGTGGTGGCGGCGGCGGTGGCTGGCTCGTGCCCACCACGATCTGCCCGGCCATGCTGTGCCCGGGCACCCCACAGTGGTAGGCGAACGTCCCGTCGGCGGCAAAGGTGTGCCGGAACGAGGCTCCCGGGGGCAAGCTGCCCCGAGTCGAACCCAGGCGAGTTCGAGGTCACCGTGTGCTCGAAGGGGTCGGAGTTCGTCCAGCAGATCGTCGTTCCGGCCAAAACCTGCACCGAGGACGGCGAGTAGTTGAACCCGCTGATCGACACCGGCGTGTCGCCGGGCTCGCATGGCGCGACCTGGGCTTCCGCGCCGAGCACGCTGAGCGCGGCGGCGATTGCGCAGCAGACCGTCAGCGCGGCAAAGGCCCTCATCCAGTGGTAGTACGGCGGGACTTCTAGGCCGGATTCAGCTGCTGTTCAGCTCGGAGTACGGGCGCGGATTCGGGGGCGCCTCGACCTGAACCTCGTCGTTCGGATCTGCGATCTGGAGCTCGAACTCGACCTTGGCCCCGGCGGCCCGTGCGAGCTCGCTCAGCTCTTCGGGAAGCTGGGGGTCGAAGGTCGCGGTGATCCGGAGCCGGCGGAGCAGGCGGTCATTCTTCGCCGGTCAGGACTTCGAGCCGCGCATCCTGAACCGAGTCCCGCAGCAACTGCGCTTCCTCGCCGTCGATCGGCCGGCGCCCACCGGTGAACCGTCCGGCGAGCGTCATCAGGTCGTTGACGGCAGCGACCACGTCGAGGTCGGCCTCGATCTTGTCCGTGGCGTCGCCGCCGATCTCGTCACCGCCGGAGCTCTCGGGGTTCTTGATCCAGTCGTCGATGCGGAGCTCGGCCAGACCTTCGCTGTCGCTGTCGCCGCCGAGATCCTCCCCCGCCGCCCGGAGGCGGTCTGCCTGCTCCGGCGGGAGCTCGTACGCCGTTCCGTCGACCGTGATGAACGCCGCTTCGCCCGTCGAGGTCACGGTCACCGTCTCGCGCTCGTCGTCGGCGATCTGCGTGTACTCGATCTCAGCCACCGGGAGCTTGTCAGGCTTGGCGAGCTCGAACGGCCCGGTGAGCTCGAAGCCGAAGTCGCCGCCCTCCTCGCGCGGGTCGACGATCAGCTTGAAGCTCAGCTCGCCGCTCTTGATCTCCCCGAGCTTCCGCGCCGTCTGCGAGAGCGCCTCGCCCGGGTTCGACGCCCCGTCCCCGCTTCCACATGCGGCCAGAGAGAGCGCCAGGCTGACGAGAAGGAGTGCGCGCGTCCTCACCGGTCTACGGAACCGTCGTCGTCTCGGTCGTCGTCGACTCGGTGGACGTCGTTCCAGTCTCGGTCGTCTCGGTCGTGGTCGTCTCGGTCTCGGTGGTCTCGGTCTCCGTGCTGTCGGTCGGAACCGTCGTGGTAGTCGGCGGAGGCGGCCGCGGGCGGCGGTCGTCGTTCGTCGTCCCGCTTCTTCCTGTGTCGCTCCTCGTGGCGCCTGATGTCTGCCTTGAGCACCTCGCGGAGGCGGTCGGCGAGAGCGTCGATCCGAGCCATCAGCTCCGGAATCGGGAGGTCTGACTTCTCCAACTTCCGGATCTCGTTGCGGATGTGCTTGATCTCGCTCATCGCGTCGCCGCTGAAGTGGAAGTCCTCCGGCACGCCGACCACGAACTGGTAGGCCATCGCGAGCGACTCGCAGAGCGTGCAGTTGGCGTTGACCGCGGCCGCGGCGTTCCCCGGGGTGACGACGCTCGGGCTGCCGACGACGAGCACGATCTGGATCGCAACGGCGACGGTCCTGCAGCGCTCGCATTCGTTGTAGGCGATCGCGACGTTCTCGTTGTCGACGACGTCGCCCGCGACGCGGCGGATCTCGAAGGCGAACTCGAAGAGGTCCGAGTCGTCCTCCGTGTTGATGCCGATGGCGACGTTGTCGTCAGGCCTGATTTCGTCGGTCTCGTCCTGCGCCCAGGCCGTAGCCGGGCTGACGACGGAGATCGCAAGGGCGATGAGCAGGCTGAGCAAGAGCGGTGTCAGGCGTTTCATGGCGTCTCCGTGGTCGTCGTCTGAGTGGTCGTGGTCTCGGTCGTCGTCGTCTGGGCCGGAGTCGTGGTGGTCTCGGCCGGCGTCGTGGTCGTCGAGGTCGTAGTCGTCGTCGTTCCGGTCGACGTCGTCGTGGTGCTCGTGCTCGTCGAGGTCGTGGGCGTCTCCGCCGTCGTGGTTCCGGGAGCCGGTGCCTCGCTGCGCGAGCGGTCGATCTGGTCGTTGCGCGAGCGCTCGGTCTGGATCGTCCCGAGCTCGCGCTCACGCTCCGGCGGCAGCGAGGGCCGGCCGGTCTCGATCTTCGAGAGGGCCTGGACACCGCCGGTGACCGTGCCGCGCTCGCCCGGCTGGATCGGCTTGTACTCGCCGTTCGGCCAGAGGACGAAGGCTGCGGTTGCCGCAGCTGCGCCGGACACGACCAGCACGCCTGCACGGCGTACGGCTGAATCCTCCGACCAGCTCCAGGCGCCCTTCAGCAGGCGCTGGCCCGTGCGTGTGAAGGTCAGGGTGATGCCGGCGACCGGCAGGAGCAGCAGCAGGATCTGGAGCACCCCGGCGGTGGCGGTGAGAACCGCACCGTGATTGACGGCGTCGGACACCTTGTCCGCCTGGACGAAGAACGAGTCCCACGCGGTCGCGAACAGACGCGGCGTGCTGATCAGCATCATCCCGAACACGAACGCCAGCACGGGGACGAGCAGCAGCACGTAGATCGTCGTGGCGACTCGGACCCAGGGCTTCAGCTCCTTGACCTCGTCCGGTGTCTTCCGGCCGGGGATCAGGCTCTTCAGGGTCGGCTTGATGCGGGCGAACATGTCGGGCACGCCCGTGAGGTCGCTGATGATGTAGTAGCCGTCCATCCGGAGGAACGGCAGAAACTGGTGGAGGATCTCGATGTGCTGCATCAGGATGATCACGAGCAGCGGCTCGAATCCTGTGGCGAAGTACACGCCGGCCGTGGCGAGCGAGAAGATGACGTTGAAGTAGACGCCGCCGAGGTCGGTTCTCAGGCGGCCGCCCTTCCCTAGGCGGTAGGCGTCCGTGACGTCGGTGTAGAAGGCGGGCCAGACGACGTAGAGCCCGGCTCCCATGACGCCGGGCTTCGCGCCTCCGTAGCGGCAGGCCGTGGCGTGCCCGCACTCGTGGAAGGCGGCCGAGGCGACCACGATCAGGAGCACGAGCAGCATGTACGCCGGCTGGTAGAGGATCTGCCGTGCGCTCTGGCCGACGCCGTGGATGCCGAAGAGCCAGACGTCGAGAGCGACGAGCCCGCCGAGCACGGCGATGACGACCGGCGGGAAGAACAGGGGATAGAAGACGCTGGTGATCGTCTTCACGACCCACTCCGGGACGACCGAGACCTTGAACTTCAGCGCCAGGAGCGGGTCGGCCTTCTGGAACTCGGGGTTCGACCCGTCGGCTTGTGCGAGGACTCCGAGCGGCCTGAGCTTCTCGTCGATCAGAAACTGGACGTTCTCCCCGCTCAGCTTCCGCCCGGCCCGCTCGCTCACGTGCTGGGCGACCTCGTCGTAGTCCCGCTTCCCGTCGACCTCCTCGGCGACGATGTAGAGCATCTCCGGGAGCTGGATCATCTGGCCGTCGGAGCGGCGCGCAACGTACGGCTCCTCCTTGAAACCGGAGTCCTCGTACTTTCCGATCAGCTCGATGCCGTCGGCGAGCTGGGGCGGGAGCCCGTTGTCCTGCGGCGCCTCCGGCTGCTGCTGAGGCTGCTGGCCCGGCTGATCTGTGGTGGTGGTGATGTCGTCTCCCTTCGCGGACCCGGGCGGTGTCGGGGCGGCCCGAAGACCGCCCCGAACAACCCGAAGTCAGACGGTCTTAGGTCTGCTGGGTGATGTCGACGTCCTGCTCGGCGTTCGCGTAGGCGACCGAGTGGTCGGACAGGACGTTGGCCGCGACCGCGGCGTTCACCGGGGCGGCGAGGTTCGCGTTGATCAGCGACATCGCGGCGCGCTCGGGAAGCGCCTCGCCGGCGAGCTCGTCGAGCTCTTCGCGGCTGAGCGCCCGGTACTCCTGAGGTGTGTTCTCGGACATGTGTTCTCCTTTCTCGTTCGCTGGATCAGGTGCCTTGGCCGATGTCGGCCTGCTGCTGGGCGTCGGCGATTGCCGCCGAGTGGTCCGACAGGACGTTCGCTGCCACAGCGGCGTTGACGGGAATCGCGATGTTCGCGTTGATCAGCGACATCGCGGCCCGCTCGGGAAGTGCGTCGCCGGCGAGCTCCGTCGAGCTCCTCCTGCGAGATGGGCCGGTACTGGATGTCTTCGGCCATCGTCCCTCCTTAGTTGGTCTGGGTGATGTTGGCGGTCTGCTCTGCGTTTGCGTACGCGACCGAGTTGTCGCTCAGAACGTTGAGCGCGACGGCGGCGTTGACGGGCGCGGCGATGTTCGCGTTGATCAGCGACATCGCTGCCCGCTCGGGCAGCTCTTCGCCCGCGAGCTCTTCCAGCTCCTCCCGGGAGAGCGTGCGCCACTCCTGAGGAGACTGCTGCTCCTGCGTGTCTGGTGTCTGCTCGGACATGTGGTCCCTCCCTTCGTCAGGTGGCTTGGTCGAGTGCGGCGTCCTGCTCCGCGTTCGCGTATGCGATCGCGTCGTCGGACAGCACGTTCGCCGCAACGGCGGCGTTGATCGGGATGGCGATGTTCGCGTTCACGAGCGACATCGCCTCGCGGTCCGGAAGCTGCTCGCCTTCCTGGCCCTCGAGCTCGTCCTGCGTGAGCTCGTCCTTCTTCTGGATCTCGTCGGTCATCGATCCCTCCTCGTCGCTGCTTAGAGCGTCTCCCCGCCGCCGAGCGGCTCAGGACCCTTGTCCGGCTCGTCGACCGCGTAGTCGACGGGATAGCCCTTGATGTCCGTCGGGCCCTCCAGCGGAGGATCGGTGGGCTCGATCCAGACGACCGACATCGCCTCCCGATCGGGCAGCGGCTGGGCGTTCTGGGCCTCGAGCTCTTCCGGGCTCAGGTCTTCCTGCGTGGTCTTGTCGGCCATCGTGGCCTCCTTAGGTCGACTGCTCACTCGACTCCGAAACCTCGGTGTGGCCGTTCCGCTGGACGATCTGCGTCTTGCGGCGGCTCGACACCGCGTTTCGGGATCCCTTTTCGCCGACGTTCGCGGACACGACGGCGTTGACGTCCCCAACGATCTGGCTGTCGTCGCCCTGATGACGAATCGCCTTGTGAATGATCTTTCGGACGTTCATGGGTCCCGGGGTTCCCAGGCTTCAAACCCATAAACCGGGCGGTCAACCTCGGTTTACGGAGCTTGCGAGTGGGAACCAGCGGCACATGGCAAGGACGGCGATCGAGCTTGCTACGGCCGCGACGCGGCTCGGAAGCCCCGACGAGGGGTTGGCCGCGATCACCGAGCTGCGGCGGCGCCTGGACGACCTCGAGGCCTGGCATGTCGACAACGCGATCCGGGCCGGTCGTTCGTGGTCCGAGATCGCGGAGTGCCTGGGAGTGACGAAGCAGGCGGCCCACAAGAAGCACGCGAGCCGTGCGAAGACGAGCGGACGAACGGCCTTCGCCACGACCGCGCGAGAGCGCGGCTTGGTCGTGACCGCAGAGGCTCGAAGGGTCGTGCAGCACGGTGCCCGAGAGGCCCGCGCGCTCGGCCATGCGCGAGTGGGAACGGGCCACTTGCTGCTCGGGCTCCTGCAAGAGCCGAACGCCGCATCGTCCACCCTTGGGAAGCTCGGAGTCACGCCGGACGCCTTGCGGCGCACGATCGAGCGCCCGGACCCCGCCAAGCAGCCGCCGGACGGCCGGCTTCCCATCTCGCCGCAGGCGCGCGCTGCACTCGAGCGCTCCCTCCTCGAAGCGGTGAGCCGGGGCGATCGGCACCTCGGAGTCGAGCACCTCTTGTTGGCGCTGGCCCGCGACGAGCGAGGCGACGCCGCGAGGACGCTGGCGAGGCTCGGGGTAACGCCGGGCGTGGTTGAGGCGGGGCTCCGCCGAGAGCAGATCGAGCCAGGGAGGAACGTCCGACTCGGCGCCTAACCTCGGGTCGTGACGGTTCTCGGCATCGACCCAGGCACGGCTGCTTGCGGATACGGCGTAATCACCGAAAAGGGCGGCCGTCTACGGGCGGTGGACTTCGGCTGCTGGAGGACCACCGCGTCCCAGCGGCCGGAAGAGCGACTGAAGAGATCCACGACGGCGTCGCCGAGCTCATCGAGCGGTACGCGCCGAAGGCGGTCGCGCTCGAGGAGTCGTTCGTCGGCGTCGACGCCCGCACCGCGCTCTCGGTCGGGCAGGCACGCGGCGCCGCAATCGTCGCGGCCGCGCTCGCCGGCGTCGAGTGCACTGAGTACTCGCCGTCTCACGTGAAGCTGGCGGTGTCCGGATACGGACGGGCCGAGAAGGCGCAGGTGCAGCGGATGGTGCAGGCGATCCTGCGCCTCGACGCTCCGCCCGCGCCGCACCATGCGGCCGACGCGCTCGCCGTCGCGATCTGCCACGCGATGGCGCCGGCGCTCCTCGAGGCGACGGGATGATCTCGTCGCTGAGGGGCAAGGTCGTCGCGCGCATGCTCGACGGCGTCGTCCTGGACGTGAACGGGGTCGGCTACCGGGTCCAGACGACGCTGCGGGCGCTGCGAAAGGCGCAGGGAGGGGAGGAGGTCACGCTGGACACCTACCTCCACGTCCGCGAGGACGCGCTCCAGCTCTACGGGTTCGCCGAGCCGGCCGAGCGCGAGCTCTTCGAGCACTTCCTCTCCGTCTCCGGCGTCGGCCCGAAGGTGGCGCTCGCAATTCTGTCCGGCTCGACTCCGGCGGATCTTCGGCGGGCGATCGCGCTCGAGGACATCACCCGCTTCGTCGCCATTCCCGGGATCGGCAAGAAGACGGCCGAACGGGTCGTGCTCGAGCTGAAAGAGAAGATCGGGCCGGTCGACTCACTGGCGCCGGGCCAGGACCGGGAGCACGAGCTCGTCGCGAGAGACGCGCTCGTCGAGCTCGGATACTCGCTCCCGGAGGCCGAGCGCGCCCTGGCGACCACCGACCCGGAGGCGCCGCCGGAGGAGCGGGTCGAACAAGCGTTGAGGGCCGCATGAAGGCCGCCCCGCAGTTCCTCGCGCCGACCGTGCAGCCCGACGAGGACGAGCTCGAGCGCTCCCTTCGTCCTCGCTCGCTCGAGGACTTCGTCGGCCAGGAGCGGGTGAAGGAGCAGCTCGTCGATCGCGCTCGCGGCCGCACGAACGCGCGGGGAGGCGCTCGACCACGTGCTGCTGGTCGGCCCGCCTGGGCTCGGCAAGACGAGCCTCGCCTACATCGTCCGGGAGGAGCTCGGGCGTGGGGATTCGCACAGTTGCCGGGCCCGCGCTCGAGCGGAAAGGCGACCTCGCCGCGATCCTGACGGCGCTGGAGCCGCGCGACGTGCTCTTCGTCGACGAGATCCACCGCCTGAGCTCGGCCGTCGAGGAGGTGCTCTACCCGGCGCTCGAGGACTTTCGGCTGGACATCATCGTCGGCCAGGGACCGGCTGCGAGGACGCTGACGCTCGACCTGCCTCCTTTCACGCTCGTCGGCGCCACGACCCGCACCGGGCTGCTGACGACGCCGCTCCGCGACCGCTTCGGGATGACCTTCCGGCTCGACTACTACGACCCGGCCGAGCTCGGCGTGATCGTCCGGCGCTCGGCCGGAATCCTCGGCGTCGAGATCGGTGACGACGCCGCCGACGAGATCGCGCGTCGCTCGCGCGGGACGCCGCGGGTCGCCAACCGGATCCTGCGGCGGGTGCGGGACGTCGCGGAGGTGCGCCATCAGGGCGTGATCACGCCCGAGGTCGCGGAGCGAGGCGCTGGAGCTCCTCGAGGTCGACGGATGCGGTCTGGAGCAAACCGACCGCGACCTTTTGCGCGCGATCGTCGAGCGGTTCGACGGCGGGCCGGTCGGCCTATCGACGCTGGCCGTGGCCCTCGGCGAGGAGCCGGACACGGTCGAGGACGTCTACGAGCCGTACCTGCTCCAGCTGGGATTCATCCAGCGAACCCCGCGCGGCCGGATCGTGACCGAGGGCGGTCGCGCGCACCTGGGCGTCCAACGGCTGAGGCGAAACGAGCGGCGAGTCTGTTCTAGAGCGCGCCCCGCCCGCGACCGCGCATGGCGGCCACGGGCGAGGCGCACTGAGAACTAGGAGGCGTCGGCCAGCGACGTCGTCCAGACGCTGCGACCGTAGGTCGCCGCGTAGAGCGTTTGGCTGCCGTCGGGCAGGTCGATGTCGTTGATCGGCACGAGCGGAAGGTTCGCTCCGACCTTGAGCCACGTCTTGCCGAGGTTCGTCGTGCGGAAGACGCCGACGTCGGTGGCGATGAAGAGCCACTTCGGCTTCGACGGGTGGCGGATGACGTCGTTGACGGGCGACTGCGGGATCTTCTTGCCCGCGATGTCGACCCACGTGTTGCCGCCGTCGCTCGTCATGACGATGTGCGGGTAGCCGTCACCGTGCGCCAGCCCGAGAAGGTCGCCCACGCCATCTTCGGGTTGTCCGGGTCGACGGTGATCGCGCGTGACCCAGCGGCCCGGGAAGACCGGGCTCTCGAGCTTCGTCCACGTCACCGTCGCGCAGGGGCCATCGCGTTTCGGCTGACCCACATCAGGCCGCTGTCGGTGCCGGCGTAGACGAGGTTCGGATCGGCCGTCGTCGTGCCCAGCGCCGTGATGGTCCCGAAGCCCGGTGCACGCGGGGCTCGGGGCCCTCAGTGAGGTCCGGGCTGATCCGCTGCCAGGACCGCGCTGGCGGACGCCGCGGCTCGGTGTCGATCCGATAGACGTACTCGCTGGCGCCGAACATGAACCTCGGGTCGGCGGCGAACTCGAGCGGGGCCACCCAGTTCTTGCGTGCGCCCGGGATCGTCATGCTGAACGACGTCTGTCCGGTGGCCGTGCCGACGAAGCCGCGGCAGCCGCCGTTCTGGGAGCAGCCGTAGTACTTCCGGTCGTTCGTCGGGTCGATGCGGTTCATCATCCCGTCGCCGCCGACGAAGTTGAACCAGTCGCCGTTGACGGTGTTGTCGAGAGCCCAGGACTTCAGCGAGCCGTTGTCCTGGGAGCCGGCGTTGACGCGCGAGCCGTCCTGGACGGAGACGTCCATCGCGTAGAACTGCGTCACCGGCAGGCGTGGGGTCTTCGCCCAGACCCCGCGTGCCCGGCCGTTCTCCAGCGACCAGTAGAAGCCGCCGTCGTTGCCGAGGAAGACCTTGCCCGGCGTGAACGGGTCCCACTCGACGCCGTGCTGGTCGGCGTGCGGGGTCTGCGAGGTGATCCAGGTGAGCCCGCCGTTGGTGCTCTCGGCGAGGTTGACTCCGTCGACGAAGACGTGCAGCGGGTTGGCCGGGTCGACGTAGACGCGTCCGAACCACCAGGCGAAGCCGCCGCTGATGTTCTGCAGCGTCCCGCCCGACTGGGCGCCAACAGGGGCCCACGTTGCGCCGGCGTCGGTGCTCGTGAAGAAGCCGTTGTAGTTCCCGCGGGCCGTGCTGGAGATCAGGTACGCCCGGTTCGGGTCGCTGTCGCTGAAGTCGACGCCCATCCGGCCGACGAGGTTGTCCGGCGTTCTGCAGCGCCGGGTCGGTCTGGCTCTGCGGGAGCGGAGCGTTGTGGACGTTCGTCCACGTGTGTCCGCCGTCGGTCGAGCGGTAGACGTAGGAGTGCGGGCCGTAGATGCGCGACTTCTCATCCCGGATCTTGTCCCAGGTCGTCGCGAGCATGATGTCGGGGTTCGACTCGTTGACCGCCACGTCGATGGCGCCGGTGGAGGTGCTCTCGCGGGACGAGCACGCGGGTCCAGGTCGCCCCGCCGTCCTCGGTCAGGAACAGGCCGCGCGACGGCTGCGTGTCGTGGAGCGCGCCCATGACCGCGACGAACACGCGGTTGTCGTCTCGCGGGTCGATGACGATCTGGCCGATCGTGTCGCCGTCCTCGAGGCCCATGTTCGTCCACGTCGCGCCGTCGTCGGTCGACTTGTAGATGCCGTTGCCGTAGTACGCCGAGCCGCCACCGTGGTCGGGCTCGCCGCGTGCCGGCCCAGACGACGCCCTGGGAGTCGACCTCGACCGCGCCCATCGACTGCGGCAGATACTGGGGCCACACGCTCGTGTAGGTCGCGCCGCCGTCGGTCGACCGCCAGAGGCCTCCGCTGCCGGTGGCGATGTAGACGACGTCCTTCGTCGTGGGATCCGCGGCGAGGTCGCGGATGCGGCCGCCGATGTTGCTCGGGCCGAGCTCGGCCCACACCTGGTCGGTGCTCGGCGAGCCCTGGCTCGCCTTGCCCATCGCCTTCGACTGCGCGATCGCCTCGTTGACGGCGGCGTCCGGGATGGAGCCGTCGGCGTTGGCCCGCTGGAGGTACATCCATTCCTCGGCGCCGTCCGGCTCGGCGACGTTGCCGCCGGTGCCGGTGGCCGCTACCTGCTCCGTCCCGTCGCTTCTCGCAACGAATGCGGCGGCCGCAGCCAGGAGCATCAAGAGGGCCGCGCGGCGGCCGTGGTCAGGGCAGATCTTCTCGTGTGCATCGGTATGCGTACCTCCCAGGTCGTCTGGCGCGTTTGCGCCCCGATCCCGCCGCGCCGGTTGCGCCTCCGCGTGATATCACCCTCAGACGCACGCACCGTGGCGGCGTCAGCGTACACCCGGAAATATTGGATCGCCAAATCGCCGCGAGGGGCCGTGCCTGACGGTGAGGACGGCCGCAAGAATCCCGTCACTCGCGCGAACGTCGTAGCCGTACTCGGTTGGTGCTGCGCGCGGTCGCGGTGGCAGCGCTGCTGTTGGTCGTTCTGGGCGAGAACGTGCTGTTCGGAGGCGGGCCGAGGGCTGACCCGTGTCAGGCCCCGAGCGCGGCTCCTCCAGCTGAAACCGCGCTCATGCCGGCCGGCCTGTCCTTCGACCAGATAGGGACGGTCGTACGGGCGTCCGGAAGGACGAGGGACACTTCATGGTGCAGGCGGTCACGACCAAGCCGCTCGACGAGGTCACGGTGCTGATCCAGGATGCGGTCGACCGCCGCCGGCTACCGCCCCGCCGGGATGGACAACGAGGGCTTCGAGGCGGAGGTCTTCTTCACGAGCGGGTCGTATGCCGCAGGGCAGGCGCGGGTGCGGCAGGCCTTCTGCGAGGGTCGGTGGGACATCGACCTCGTCCTCCTCGACCGTGATCCGGAGCCTTCGCCTGCGACTCCCCTAGCGCGATCCACGGCGAGAGCGCCTTATACTGCGGAACTGCAGCTCGTGCCACGACGGCACGGGAGCGAGCTCCAAGAGAGCGCGATCGCCTCGCGGATCGCGATAGCCGAACTCGGCGAGCATCCTCGTCCCAGTCGACGTCCAGCAGACCGAGCTTCACGCGCTGGTCGAGCCAGGCGCCTCGGAAGACGAGCTTCCGCAGCCAGTAGACGAGCGACTCGCCGTCGACGGCCGCGAGCGCCTCCCAGTGGCGGACGAGATAGCGGCCGAGCTCGCTGCGCGCCTCCTCGATCCGCTGGTCGGCCGTCAGCTCGACCAGGTCGGCCGCCTCGTCCTCGTCGAGGTCGTTGCTCGCCGACCAGGCCGAGCTTGACGGCGGCTCCGATGACACGCTCCTCGAAGTCCTCCGCGTTGAACGCGAATCGATAGCCGAGGAACTGCACGACGTAGTCGTCTCCGGACTCGTAGTTCGCTTCGCCCACGTGCTCTGAGGATACGCAGGGCGGATGTCGTCCGGCGCCCTCCATACGGTTGAACTCCGCGATGCACGAGGGAACCTGGACGATCACCTCGTGCCCGCACCGGGAGCCGGCGCAGCTGGCTCGAGAGCTGGGGATCAGCGAGACCACTGCTCGAGTGCTCGTCCGGCGCGGGTACGGCGATGCCGCCACGGCGCGGTCGTTTCTGGCCGGGGCCGATCCGGGCCACGACCCGGTCTGCTCGGCGACATGGAGGCTGCCTGCGAACGGATTCGTGCCGCGATCGAGTCGAAAAAGCGCATCTGCGTCCACGGCGACTACGACGCCGACGGCATCTGCGCGACCGCCCTCGCCGTGCTCGTCCTGCGCGAGCTCGGGGCGGACGTGTCGTGGCACCTCCCGAGTCGCTTCGAGGAGGGCTACGGAGTCTCCGGTGCCACGCTCGATCGCTTGGCCGAGCGAAGGCTGCGGCCTCGTCCTCACCGTCGACTGCGGGATCACCGCCGTCGCCGAGGTCGCCCGAGCCAAGGAGCTGGGCCTGGAGGTCGTCGTCACCGACCATCACCGGCCCGGCGACGAGCTGCCGGACTGCCCGATCGTCGCGACCCGTCCGTCGGACTACCCCTTTCCCGAGCTGTGCGGAACGGGGGTCGTCTACAAGCTCGGCCAGGCGCTGCTCGGCACCGGCGCGGAAGCGCTCCGCCGCCACCTGGATCTGGTCGCCATCGCGACGATCTCCGACGTCGTCCCGCTGGTGGACGAGAACAGGTTCCTCGCCCGCGAGGGGCTGAAGGCGCTCGCAAGAACCCAGAAGCCGGGCCTGCGCGCGCTCATGCGCTCAGCCGGTGTCGATCCCGCCGCGGTCGACGCAGGAGCCGTCGGCTTCCGGCTGGCCCCGCGGATCAACGCCGCGGGAAGGCTCCAACACCCGGAAGCAGCGCTCCACCTCCTCCTCACCGAGGACGACAGGGAGGCCGCCGAGCTCGGCGGGCCGGCTCGAGGAGCTGAACCGTGAGCGTCAGGCCGTCGAGGAGCGGATCGTTCGCGAGGCGGTCGCGCAGATCGAGGCGTGGCCCGAGAGCCGCCAGCGGCGCCGCGGCTACGTCGTGGCCGACGCGGAGTGGCACGAAGGCGTGATCGGGATCGTGGCTTCGCGGCTCGTGGAGCGCTTCCACCGCCCTGTGGTCATGATCGCGGGCACGGATGGAGACTGGAAGGGCTCGGGCCGGTCGATCCCCTCGTTCGACCTCCACGCGGCGCTCGGCGCCTGCGCGGAGCATCTCTCGCGCTTCGGCGGGCACAGGGCTGCCGCCGGCCTCTCGATCGATCCTGCACGGTTGGGCGCCTTCGCCGAGGCCTTCGGTGCCCAGGTCGACGCGGAGCTGCCGGAAGAGGAGCTGCAGCCGAAGGTTGCCGTCGACGCCGTCGTCTCCGGCGAGGAGCTGACGCTCGATCTCTCCTCGGAGCTCGCTCACATGGCGCCGTTCGGCCTCGGGAATCCCGGCGTGACCCTGCTGCTCCCTTCCTGCGATCTGTCAGACGTCGCGCAGACCGCCGACGGGAAGCACCTCAGGTTCCGGGTCCGGCAGCGGAACCGTCCTGCGGGCAGCGCGATCGCCTTCGGTCTCGGCCGGCAGGCCGACAGCGCGAGACGGGAGGTTCGCCACGACGTGCTCTTCCGCCTCGAGGCCAACCGCTGGAACGGGACCGTCGCGCCGCAGCTCGTCGTCCGGCAGCTCCTCGAGACGCCGGAGCGCTACGAAAGCCTGCGCGAGTGGCTGGCAGCGGAGTTCAACAAGGACGACGCGGCGAGGGACGAGACGGCGCAGGCGATCTTCACCGAGCTCGGCGTCGAGCGAGGCGGCCCTCCGCGCCCGCTCCTCGAGTCGGATGCCTTCCGGGCGCTCCTGGAGGACGCACCCGTTCCGGTGGCGGAGGCTGCCTAAGCCTAGGCCCGGCCGGGGGTCAGCCGGTAGGCCTTGCGGGGCTCCCACGGGCGCTCACGACGCGCCTCGGACTCCAGCCCTGCGAGGAGGCGGGCCAGGGCGATCGTCCGGCGTTTCTGACGGCGGCGAATACGCATGGACTGAGCGTTTTCGCCCTGAAACGGTCATCTCCTACCCGCGGAGTACCATTTGGATATGTCGCTTCTCGAGGCTCCGGAACGCCATCCAGACCTGATCAACGAGCTGATCGCAGAGGTCGCCGAGTACAACCCGGATCTCGATCGCGACCTGATCGCTCGC
The DNA here is from genome assembly GCA_963754715.1 of uncultured Actinomycetes bacterium. GTDB lineage: Bacteria > Actinomycetota > Thermoleophilia > Gaiellales > Gaiellaceae > JACDAN01. The sequence continues at coordinate 66,403 of CAVWHA010000007.1, forward strand.
GCGTTCCGCTTCGCGGCCGCCGCTCATGACGGCCAACTGCGGCGCTCGGGCGAGGACTTCATCCACCACCCCTACGCAGTCGCTCGAATCGCCGCCGAGCTCCGGCAGGACGACGAGACGATTGCGGCCTCCCTGCTCCACGACGTCGTCGAGGACACCGACGTCACGCTCGACGACGTCCGCTCCGAGTTCGGCGACGAGGTCGCCCGGCTCGTCGACGGCGTCACGAAGCTGACCCGCGTCCACTTCCAGAGCCGCGAGCAGGCGCAGGCCGAGAACTACCGGAAGATGGTGCTCGCGATGGCCGAGGACCACCGGGTCATCGTCATCAAGCTCGCCGACCGGCTGCACAACCTCCGGACGATCGAGTACCTCGGGAAGCAGAAACAGGTCCAGAAGGCGCGGGAGGCGCTCGAGGTCTACGCGCCACTCGCCCACCGGCTCGGCATCCACACGATGAAGTGGCAGCTCGAGGACCTCGCGTTCGAGGCCCTCCACCCGCGCAAGTACACGGAGATCAAGGCGATGGTCAGCGAGCGCCGCGCCGACCGCGACGAACATGTCCGCGAGGCGGCCTACGTCCTCCAGCGCGAGCTCGACAAGGTGGACATCCCCGCCGACATCTCCGGGCGGGCGAAGCACTTCTACTCCATCTACGACAAGATGGCCAAGAAGGGCAAGGAGTTCAACGAGATCTACGACCTCACCGCGATGCGCGTGATCGTGGAGCGCTCGGGCGGACGAGGGGACACGGGACTGCTACGGCGCCCTCGGCCTGATCCACTCCCTCTGGAAGCCGATGCCCGGCCGCTTCAAGGACTACATCGCGATGCAGAAGCTGAACGGCTACCGCGCGCTGCACACGACCGTGATCGGGCCTCAGGGCCGTCCGCTCGAGATCCAGGTCCGCACGAGCGACATGCACGAGATGGCCGAGCTCGGCGTCGCCGCGCACTGGCTGTACAAGCGCGGCGGCAAGAAGCGCAAGTCCGACGAGCAGTGGAAGCAGTGGGTCAAGCAGCTCCAGGAGTGGAACGACGAGTCGGACCCGCGCGAGTACAAGAAGAACCTGCATCGCCGACCTGGTCAGCGACGAGGTCTACGTCTACACGCCGAAGGGCGAGGTCAAGATGCTCCCGGCGGGCTCAACGCCGATCGACTTCGCCTACGCGGTCCATACGGACGTCGGCCACCGGACGGTCGGCGCCCGGGTGAACGGACGCATCGTCCCGCTGCACTACAACCTCCAGAGCGGCGACTTCGTGGAGGTGCTGACGACGAAGACCGGACGCGGCCCCTCGCGCGACTGGCTCGCGCTCGCCAAGTCCTCCCGCGCCCGCAACAAGATCCGGCAGTGGTTCTCCCGCGAGACGCGCGAGGAGACGGAGCAGAAGGGTCGCGAGGCGCTCGAGCAGGCGCTGAAGGCGCAGAAGCTCCCGTACAAGAAGATCGCCGGCTCAGCCGTCCTCGCAGGCGTGATCCGCGAGGCCGGCTTCAAGAAGGCTGAGGACTTCTACCTCGCGCTCGGCTCAGGGAAGCTCGCCTCCGGCCAGATCGTCAACAAGGTCATCCAGCGGCTGAAGACGACCGAGGTCGCGGAGGAAGAGTCCGTCCCGCTGAAGCCGACGCGCTCGGCCGAAACGGTCGGGAGCGACGCGCTCGGGATCAACGTGGAAGGGATCGCCGACGTCCTCGTCCGGCTGGCCAAGTGCTGCACGCCCGTCCCGAGCGACCAGATCGTCGGCTACATCTCGCTCGGCAAGGGCATCACGATCCACCGCGAGGACTGCCCGAACGTCAAGGCGCTCAAGCGGAATCCCGAGCGCTTCACGACGGTCAGCTGGGACGGAGGGTCGACGAAGAGCTTCCGCGTCCAGCTTGCCGTCGACGCCTGGGACCGGCCGCGGCTCCTCGAGGACGTCGCCCGGACGTTCGCCGAGCACGGCGCGAACATCGTCTCCTATGGCGGCACGGTCGAGGATCAGCTGGCCAAGAACTGGTACACCGCCGAAGTCGGCGACGTGAAGGCGCTTCGCGGCCTGCTCGGCTCGCTGCGGAACGTCGATTCCGTGTTCGACGCGTACCGCGTCACACCGAGCTGATCCCTCGTTCGAGGGATTCGTCGCCTCGATCGAGGGATTCGGTCTTGGCAAAAGCCCTGCTATCCGGGGAAATCACCCTTCTGGGGGATGATCCCTCGATTGGTGGGGGTACCTCGAACGAGGGATAGACGCGGCGACCGCGCCGAGTACAACGAGTGCAGGGGGAGAGGGCAAGCTGCGGCGCCCATCCGCAGGGGTGGATGGGCGCGCGGCTCGGTCAAAAAAGTCTCTCGAGAGAGAGCCGCGTGAGTCAGAGGGACGCCGCCTAGGAGTTGAGGGCGGCGCCCTCGAACTCTCCGAGACGCTCTCGATACCAGTCGGGGATGGAGCAGGCCTTGCGCTCCTCGAGGTCGACCAGCACCAGCGTCTGCTGGGCGGTGACCATCAGGACGTCGTCGTCGACGCGGTAGGCGGCGAACTCGTAGGTGACGCTCGTGCGTCCGATGCGCGGGACACGGATGAAGACCTCGATCAGGTCGTCGAACCGGGCCGGCGCGAGGTATTCGATCGTGCTCGCACGCATGACGAACTGGCGCTCCTCCTCGGCGCTCGTCCGGAGCAGGTCGAGGTGGCGGTGATACTCGACCCGGGCAGTGTCGAAGTACGGCATGTACCGCCCGTAGTAGACGATTCCCTGCGCGTCGGTGTCCGAGAAGCCGACCCGCGTAAGCGCCGAGTACTTGAACGGCGGTTTTCTCTCGGTGACCTGCCCCGCTTCGATCACGAGCGGATCACGTCGAGCACCTCGTCCCGCTTCTCCTCCATCAGCTCCTCGGAGCGCGCCTCGAGATTCAACCGCAGCAGCGGCTCGGTGTTCGAGGGCCGGACGTTGAAGTGCCAGTCCGCGCCGGTGATGGAGATCCCGTCCAGATGAGACACCTCTCCCTGCGGCCCGAAGCGCTCCTCGAGCTCCTGGAGCTTCAGCGCGACGTCGGGCACGGGCGTGTTCAGCTCGCCGGTGATGAAGTAGCGCTCGCGGAACTGCTGGAGGATCTCCGAGAGCTTCCTTCCACGCTTCGACACGAGCTCGAGCATGAGCAGGAACGGGACGACGCCCGAGTCGGCCTGGCTGAAGTCGCGGAAGTAGTAGTGGCCCGAGACCTCGCCGCCGAACACGGCGCCCTCCTCGCGCATGCGGTGCTTGATGTACGCATGGCCGACCCGGTTGATCAGCGGGATGCCGCCGGCGCGCTCGATCGTCTCCGGGACTGCCCAGCTGGCGCGGACGTCGTAGATGATCTTCGCGCCTGGGTTCTTCTCCAGGACGAGCTCCGCAAGGAGCGCCGTGACGAAGTCGCCGGGGACGAACTCGCCGGTGTCGTCGACGAAGAAGCAGCGGTCGGCGTCGCCGTCGAACGCGACGCCGAAGTCGGCGCCCTCGGCCGTCGTCCGCTCGATGATGAACTCCCGGTTTTCGGGGAGGAGCGGGTTCGGCTCGTGGTTCGGGAAGGTTCCGTCCGGCTCGAAGTAGTGGCGGACGGCCTCGATCGGCAGCCGCTCGAGGACGGGAGGGAGCATCACGCCGGCCATCCCGTTTGCCGCGTCGACGACGACGCGCAGGGGCTTGATCTCGGACAGGTCGACGAAGGACAGGACGCGGTCGACGTACGCCGGCCAGACGTCGTATTCCTGGACCTGTCCGAGGGACTGTCCCTCGGACGTGTCTCCGGGAGCCACGGCCCGGTCGCGGATGTCGAGAAGGCCAGACTCGCCGCCGACCGGGAGAGCGCCTTCACGGACGATCTTCATCCCCGTGTACTCCTTGGGGTTGTGCGAGGCGGTGACCATGACGCCGCCGTCGAGCTCCAGGTCGCCGACTGCGAAATAGACCATCTCAGTGCCGACTAGGCCGAGGTCGAGGACGTCGACTCCCGCGTCCGTTGCCCCGCGGATCAGGGAGGCGGCCATCGTCGGCGACGAGAGGCGCACATCGCGTCCGACGGCGATCTTCTTGGGCTCGAACTGCTCGACGTATGCGCGTCCGATCGCGTAGGCGCCGTCCTCGTCGAGCTCCGTCGGGTAGATCCCCCGAACGTCGTACGCCTTGAAGACCTTGGGCTCGAGCACGGCCCGATGCTACGGAACCTCGGCTTCCTGCGTCAGGGCCTGTAGGCGGAAAAACGGCCTAGAAACGACCCGGATGGCGGGAGTTTTCGCACGCTCCGGTTCGTTCTTACACTTGAGGCGTGGAACGCAAGCTTGCAACGGTCCTGTTCGTCGACCTCGTCGGGTCGACGGCGCTGCTTTCCGGCACGGATCCGGAGGTGGCGCGCCGCCGCGTGCAGCAGTACTTCGACAAGGTTTCGCACTGCATCGTCACGCACGGCGGCATCGTCGAGAAGTTCGCGGGCGACGCCGTCATGGCGGCGTTCGGCATTCCGCAGGCGCACGAGGACGACGCCGAGCGCGCTGTGCGCGCGGCCCTCGGCATCCTCGACTCTGTCAGGGAGCTGGGGCTCGAAGCGAGGATCGGAATCGAGTCCGGCGAGGTCGTGGTGGACGACGCCGAGTCGTCGACCTTTGCGACCGGCGAGGCCGTGAACCTCGCCGCGCGGCTCCAGCAGGCGGCGCCAGTCAACTCGATCCTCATCGGGCCGGGAGCCCAACGCCTCACCCTGGGGCGCTTCGAGGTGGAGGACGAAGGCCCGGTCGAGATCAAGGGTCGCGGCGAACCGATCTGGGCCTGGCGTGTGATCTGCGTCAAGGGCGGCCCGGCCAGGCTGGCAACCCGCCGAGCGCCGCTCGTCGGGCGGGACGCCGAGCTCGAGCTGCTCGAGAACACGTACGAGCGCTCGGTCCGCGACCGCCGTGCGCACCTCTTCACGATCTACGGCGATCCGGGAGTGGGGAAGAGCCGGCTTGCCGCAGAGTTCGTGGGCGGGCTCGAATCGGCCACCGTCCTCTACGGCCGCGCGCTTGCCCTACGGGGAGGGCGTCACCTATTCAGCGCTGGCCGACATGGTCAAGACGGCCGCCGGCATCGCGGACGACGATCCGCTCGACGACGCGCTCGAGAAGCTGCGCGACTGCTGTCCGGACGAGGCGGTCGCGGATCTCCTCGGGCTCGCCTCCGGCGTCCTCGAGGCCGTCCAGTGCCGAGCGCAACCAGCAGGAGATCGCCTGGGCCGCCCGTGAGTGGGCGGAGAAGCTCGCCGAGCCCCAGCCGCTCGTCCTCGTCTTCGAGGACATCCACTGGGCCGAAGACGCGCTCCTCGAGCTGATCGAGCACATGGCGACCTGGGTTCGGAACGTCCCGATCCTGCTCCTCTGCCTGGCGCGGCCGGAGCTGCTCGACCTCAGGCCGGGCTGGGGCGGTGGCAGGGTCCGGGCGACCGCGATCGAGCTGGAGCCGCTGGGCCGGGCGGACAGCGAGGCGCTGATCGCGCGCGCTGCTCGACGGCGAGATGCCTGTCGGCGCTCGGCGGGCGCTGCTCGACAAGACCGAGGGCAATCCGCTGTTCGTCGAGGAGACGATCCGCATGCTCTCGGAAGCCGACTCCATGGGCGGCGGGATCGAGCGAATTCCGGACACCCTGCAGGCGCTCATCGCTGCCCGCATCGACCAGCTTCCGGCGGGCGAGAAGGAGCTGCTCCAGTGCGCCGCCGTCATCGGCCGGATCTTCTGGAAGGGCGCACTCGCAGAGCTCCTGCTCGAGGGAACCGACATGGAGCCCTTGCTCGCCGACCTCGAGCTGCGCGAGTTCGTCCTCCCCGAGGTGCGCTCGACGATCTCCGGCGAGCAGGCCTTCAAGTTCAAGCACGTCCTGATTCGCGAAGTCGCATACGGCGGATTGACGAAGGCCGCCCGGGCCGGCTACCACCAGCGCTTCGCCGAATGGCTTCGCAAGCACGCCGGCGAGGAGCTGCTCGAGATCCGCGCGTATCACCTCGACCAGGCGACCTCGCTGCTCGCCGAGCTTGACGGCTCGGCGCCCGAGGAGCTCGCTCTCGAGGCCGCGGTTGCGCTGGAGGAGGCCGGGCGCAGGGCGCTTGCGCGAGAGGCGAACGCCACCGCCCGCAAGCTGCTCGTCCGCGCCGTGGAGCTGGAGCCGACGCTCGAACGGCGCTTCCAGGCCGCCCGGGCCGCCTGGCGCATGAGCGAGTTCCCTGTCGTCTTCCCGGAGATGCAGGAGGTGCTCCGGCTTGCGCGCGAGGGAGGCGACAAGGACCTCGAGGCCCGCTCGCTCACGGCGCTCGCTGAAGTCACCCTTCTTCGGGAGGCCGACGTGGGTCGAGCCGAGGAGCTGGCGCGGGAGGCGCTCGGTGTCGCCCAGCACGACGAGAGTCGCGTCGACGCGCTCAGGATGCTCGAGACCGTCGCCTGGTGGCGGGGTCGCCTGAGCGAATCGGAGGGCTACGCCAACGAGCAGCTCGAGATCGCCAAGCGACTCGGCCGCGCGGATCTCGAGAGTGAGGCGCTCCTCTCACTCGCGGGCATCTACACGTCCAGGCGGGAGGACGGCCGGGCGGAGCCGCTGATCGCACGGGCGCAGGCGCTCGCCGAGGAGAGCGGTTCGCTGACCGCGAAGGCTCACGCATTCCATCAGGCCGGAGAGCTGCACGCGTGGCGCCACCGCGACGACGAGGCGTTGAGCGAATACGCCAAGGCGCGCGAGCTCTTCGCCGAGGTCGGTGCCGCGACACATCTGGCCCGGACGATGCTCCGGACGGCGGTCGTCGTGCGAAGGGGCGGGGATCTCGACGAGGCGGAGAAGCTGGCTCGTGAGGCGATTCGAATCCTCAAGCCGCTCGAGGACCGCGGAACGCTCTGTGAGGTCCAGCGGTTCCTCGCCGAGGTGCTCCTCGAGGAGGGGAAGGTCGACGAGGCCGAGATCTACGCGCTTCGCGCGATCGAGACCGTCGGCCCGCAGGACGTCAGCTCACAGGCGTCGACGAAGAAGTCACTGGCACTCATCAGGGCGCACCAGGGCCGGGACGAGGAGGCAGAGGCGCTGCTCCGCGAGTCGATCGAGATCCTCGAGCGCAGCGAGTACACGCGGTTCCTGTCCGATCCGCTCGAGGAGATCATCCAGTTCCTGGAAGAGCGCGAGCGCCTCGACGAGGTTGTCGCCTTCGCGGAGCGGCTGGAAGAGCTCCGCGCGGGCTCCATGCCCGAGGAGAGCGCCGCCCAGATCGCCTGATGTGACCTGGGCGGACTACAAGCCTTCCGTGGTGGGCGGCGGCGGCGGCTCGGGCGCGGCGGGAGTTACAGGGGCTGCGGCGGCGTCCGGCTCTTGCAGGCGCTGCCACGCGCCGAATGCAACGGCTCCGGCGAGCACGATCCCGACGTAGCTGGCCCAGGCCGAGTAGTCGTCGATCAGGTTCTTCAGCACCGCGAAGAGGAGGACCACGCCGGCCAGGCCTGCGGTGACGGTCCGGTCGGGGACATTGAGGTTGAGGTCGACGTTCGCGACCCGCAGCCCGACCCAGACGAGCAGTGCGATGAGTGCGAGGCCCATGACAACGCCCCAGAAGCCGTGCCAGGCGTTCACAGACGCTGAGGCGATCTCGACGCCGCCGACCTCGACGCTGACCTTCTGCCAGGCGAGGAACGTGTCGATGAGCAGCAGCAGGCCGGCGCCGAGGATGATCTGTGTACTTCTGGAGAGCGCTTGCAGATCGGGCATCTCGTGTCCTCTCAGTTGTTGTGGGTGCGCGCATCGGAGAGCTTCTCGCATCTGCGGGTCGAAGGAAAGGGGATCGACACATTTTCGGCGTTCACGGCCACGCGCGGCGGTCTAGCGGGTGGCTCGGGAGGTCAAGACCGCGCGGATCGCCTGATGGCTCTCCTCGTCGGGCGACTCGCTGATCACGGTCGCCGGGCGCTCGAACCGTGCGAGCGCATCGCCGAGAGGGTCGGCGCGGAGCGTCCCCTCGCCGTAGGGCAGGTGCTTGGTCTCGTTCCGGTTCGCGTACGCGATGTCGGAGAAATGGATGTGGAACGGGGCGCCTGGCTCGATCACCTTGTCCGCCCGCTCCAGGACATCCGCGAACGGCGCGACGTCCGTGAAGGCGCCGTCGGAGGTGGCGTGCATGTGGGCGAAGTCCAGCACCGGACGGATCCAGGAGACGCGCTCGGAGATCGCCAGCACGTCGTCGATCGTCCCGAGCTCGCGCACTCGGCCCATCACCTCGACCCCGAAAGGCACTCCGCGGCCCTTCTTCTCCAGCCGCTCGCGCAGCTCACCCGCCTGTTCGACGACGTCGTCGAGCGCCTGCTCCCGCTCCCGGCCGAGCAGGAAGCCGGGATGGAACACGACGACCTCGGCGCCGGCCGACACGGCGATTCCAGCCGAATGGTCGAGCATCCCGATCGCCATGTTCAGCTTCTTGCCGCGCTCGGCGTGGCCGACGAAGCCGGCGATCGGGGCGTGGACGGAGAGGACGATGCCGGCGTCACGGGCCAGCTCTCCGAAGCGTTCGGCCCAGGGATAGTCCATCCAGAACTCGCCTTCGAAGTCGATCTCGCAGGCCGTGTAGCCCCGCTCCTGGAGCAGCGCGACGGCCTCTTCCGGCGATTCACGGGAAGGGACGCGCGCAGGCCCGAATCGAAGGTCTCCCATGCGGGGAACGTAACCGAGCGGAGATGCCGTCCGACGCCGTTTCTACCCTGATTTGCATGCCCAAGCGTCCCTCCAGGATCGACCTGCTCGAGCTCGACATCGACCTGCGCCTGACCGACCTCTGGCGTGAGGCCGGCGATGTCGGCGAGTGGAACCTCGAGATCGTCGCCGCCTTCATGCGCGCGGCCTACGGCAAGGGCTACTGCGACGCCCTGACTGAGGATGCGCCCGGCAGCCTGTGCGAGGAGCACGGCTACCGGATTCCGGCCCGTCGGCGGCCGGCGCCCACCCGCGAGGGCTAAGACACCCCAGGGCTACACTTGAGGCGTGGCCCGGCGAAGCAGTCCTGCCCGCCTCGTCATCGCGCTCTCCGTGGCGGCGATGCTGGCCGTGTTCCTGCTCTACACCTCGATCGCGGGCGGTACGCCTCAGCTCCGGCCGAGCCAGCTGAAGGGCCGGACGAACGAGGTCGCTCTCGTCGGCAAGGTGGTTGCCCCGGTGGAGCGAGACGGCCGGACGATCCGCTTTCGCCTCGAGGACGTCGAAGGAGGGTCGGCGGCCCGCCTGCGCGTGACCTACACGGGCTCCGTGCCGGACATGTTCAAGGCCGGCCGGGACATCTCGCTCGACGGCCGGCTTCGCAACGGCGTCTTCGTCGGCACGCCGGGCACGCTCGTCACGAAGTGCCCGTCGAAGTACACGGCTGAGAAAAAGACCTAGATGCCCGACCTGGGGCGCGCAGCGCTCATCCTCTGCCTGGGGCTGGCCGTGTACGCCGCCGTGGCCGGGGCGTACGGCGCCCGAAACCGACGACAGCGGCTCGTCGAGTCCGCCGAGAACGCGATCCTCGCGTCCTTCGTGGCAGCCGCTGTTGCCGCCGTCGTCCTGCTCGTAGGGCTCGTGCAGAACGACTTCTCGCTCGTCTACGTCGCCGACCACACGAGCCGCGAGCTGCCGCTCGGGTACACGATCTCGGCGTTCTGGGGCGGCCAGGAGGGCTCGCTGCTCCTGTGGCTCCTGATCCTGACCGGCTTCTCGGCGACCGCGGTGCTGCTCGGACGGCGGTCGGCGCGGAGCCTGCTCGCCTGGACCGTGCCGGTCCTCGGAGGCGTCATCCTCTTCTTCGCCTTCCTGCTCGTGGCCGTCTCCAGCCCGTTCGCCACGCAGGCGGCTCCGGCCGACGGGGCCGGCCTCAACCCGAGCCTCCAGAACCCGTACATGCTGGCCCACCCGCCGATGCTCTATCTCGGCTTCGTCGGGCTGACGATCCCGTTCGCGTTCGCGATGGGAGCGCTGCTGGCCCGGCGCAGCGACGAGCTCTGGATCGTCATCACCCGCCGTTGGACGCTCGTGGCCTGGACGTTCCTCGGCTTCGGCCAGCTGCTCGGCGCACACTGGGCGTACGTGGAGGTGGGTTGGGGCGGTTACTTCGCCTGGGACCCGGTCGAGAACGCCGCGCTCATGCCCTGGCTGGCGGCGACGGCGTTCCTGCACTCGGTGATGATCCAGGAGAAGCGCGGGATGCTGAGGATCTGGAACGTCCTCCTCGTGATCGGAGCCTTCGCGCTCGCGCTCTTCGGGACGTTCCTGACGCGCTCGGGGATCATCAGCTCGATCCACTCCTTCACGGAGAGCTCGATCGGGCCCTGGTTCCTCGGCTTCATCGGGGTCGTGCTGGCCGCGTCGATCTTCCTCGTTCTCTCGCGGCTGCCGCTCCTGCGCTCGAAGACGCGCCTCGAGTCGCCCGTCTCCCGCGAGGCCACGTTCCTCTACAACAACCTGCTTCTCGTCGCCTTCTGCCTGACGATCCTTTGGGGCGTCCTGTACCCGATCATCACCGAGGCGCTGCGCGGTGAGGCGGTCACGGTCGGCCCGCCGTACTACAACTTCTTCCTCAAGGCGTTCGGGCTTCCACTCCTGCTGCTGATGGGGATCGGGCCGCTGATCGCTTGGCGGCGGGCGTCGCTGCGCGGGCTCGGCCGGACCTTCGCCTGGCCTGCGGCATTCGCGCTCCTGTGCGGCGCGCTGCTCCTCGTCGCCGGCGCGGGGTCGTCGATCCCGGGCCTCGTCGGCTACACGTTCTGCGCGTTCGTCCTGGCCTCGATCGCATTCGAGTTCGCGCGCGGGACCCGCGCTCGGCACGCCCTCGCGAGCGGCTCCTGGGGCGGCGCCTTTGCCTCGCTGATCGGACGGAACCGCCGCCGGTACGGCGGCTACATCGTCCATGCCTCGATCGTCCTGCTCGCCATCGGCGTCGTCGGCTCGAGCGCCTACGACACGGTGGCGGAGAAGCGGCTGCGGCCGGGCGAGACGATGGCGATCGGCGACTACACGCTTCGCTACCGCGACGTCGAGCAGCGCCGCGGGCCGAACTCGCAGGAGGTGCGGGCGCTCGTCGACGTCTCGCGGGACGGCGAGCGCCTCGGGACGATGGAGCCCGGCAAGAACAGCTACTTCGCCGAACAGCAGGTCTCGAACGAAGCGGCGATCCGGTCTGACCGGCTGAACGGGGAAGACCTCTTCCTGATCGCCGACCAGATCGACCCTGACGGCACGCTCTTCCTGAAGGCGCTCGTGAAGCCGCTCGTGAACGTGATCTGGATCGCCGGCTTCGTCTTCCTCCTCGGCGCGGGAATCGCGCTCTGGCCGGACGCCAGGGAGCAGCGCCGGCTCGCCCTCCGCTACGGCACGGGCGAGTCGCTCGTCAGAGCGTGAGCCCGGAGCTCCTGCTCGGGGCGGTCCTGGCCGCGGCTGCCGTGGTGTTCGTCGCCGTCCCGTTCCTGCGGGACAAAGATCCCTCGGCACCTGTGACGCCGGCGGACGCGGCGCTCGCAACGGCCGAGGAGCGTGACCGCGTCCTGGCCGAGCTGAAGGAGCTCGAGTTCGACCACCGGACCGGGAAGGTCACGGACGAGGATTACCGTGCCCAGATCGGGCCCCTTAGACGCACAGCGGCGGCCCTGTTGCCAACGCAGACGGCAAAAGAGCCGCCCGAGCAGCGTTTTTCTGCTCCGTCGGTGCCATCCAGCCGATCAGACCGCTAGGATTTCCGTCTCGACGGCTCGGGAGGGAGGTCCTTCCGGCCCGCGAACACGGTCCCTATGGCTCGACGACTCGTCTGCAGCCTCGTCCTCCTCCTGCTCGTGGCGGCTCCGGCCTCGGGCGGTCTTTCCGACCGGAAGCAGCAGCTCGACGATCAGGTCCAGGACCTGCAGTCGAAAGCCGCCGCAGCCAGGGCGCGCGAGGATTCCCTCCGGGTCGAGATCGCCTCGGTCTCCCAGCGGATCCAGTCGCTCGAGGCGGAGGTGGGCGACGTCTCGACGCGCCTGGCCGTCCTCGAGGAGGACCTGGAGCTCCACCAGCGGAAGCTCGACGCCGTCAAGGAGCTGTACAAGCTCCAGAGCGAGCGGCTCGCGTATCTGCGCTCCCAGTACGACGTCGCTCTCGGGAACTTGACCGACCGCCTCGTCGCGATCTACGAGGGAGAGGACCCGTCGACGCTGGACGTCGTCCTCGAGGCTGAGAGCTTCAGCGACGCGCTCGACCAGATCGACTATCTCGAGTCGATTGCGTCGCAGGACCGAACCGTGGTCCGCCACGTGACCGGTGCGCGCGATCACATGAAGGAGTTGAAGACGCGCACGGGCAAGACCAAGGCGCGCGTCGCCGCCATCACCCGCGTCGTGCAGATCCGACGAGACCAGCAGCGCTCCGTCTACAACCGGCTGCTCATCTCCCGGCAGGGGCTCGCCCATGCGCGCAGCTCGAAACGCGAGAGCCTCGCCGACGCACACAAGGACGCGGAGCAATACGAGGGCAAGGCCGAGGAGCTCCTCAAGGTCAGCGCCCAGCTCGCCGCCCGGATCAACTCCGCCCAGTCGGTGACGTACTCGTCGGGCGACTCGACGCCCTCGGCGAGCGGACTGATCTGGCCGGTCGGCGGGCCGGTCGTCAGCGGCTTCGGCTGGCGCTGGGGACGGATGCACGAGGGGATCGACATCGCAGCGGGCTATGGGACGCCGATTCGCGCCTCCGCCGCCGGCAACGTCATCTACGCCGGCTGGATGGGCGGCTACGGGAACCTGATCATCGTCGACCACGGCGGCGGGCTTGCCACGGCATACGCCCACCAGTCGAGCTTTGCGGTGGGGGGCGGCTCGGTCTCCCAGGGCCAGGTGATCGGCTACGTGGGCTGCACGGGGCATTGCTTCGGGCCGCACCTGCACTTCGAGGTGCGGGCCAACGGCGCGGCAGTAGATCCGCTCGGATATCTCTAGCCGCAGTAAGAAATCTCCCCTTTTGCAACGGGTGTGCTTATAGTTCTCGCGTCGCAAGCTTTCGCGCGCTTTAGTGCTTGCGGCACTGTCGTCTCCCGACGGCGCCGGCCGCCCTTTGGGCGGCCGGTCGTTTAGAACGTCTTTCGCTTACGCAGCCGGCTTGACGAGGCGCAAGTCGGGCAGGTTCCGCCAGCGGCCGTCGAGGTCGAAGCCGTAGCCGACGAAGAACTCGTCGGGAACCGTGAAGCCGACGTAGCGCACGGGTAGATCCTCGACGAGCCGACGGTAGGGCCGGTCGAGCAGCGCCACGGCCGCGAGCGAGCGCGGCTCGCGCAGGCCGAGCGTCTTGACGAGGAAGTTCAGCGTCATCCCGGTGTCGACGACGTCCTCGACGAGGATGACGTCGCGGCCCTTGATGCTCGCCCCGAGATCCTTGAGGAGCCGTACCTTGCCTCCGCCTCCGCCGTTCCCCTCGTACGGGGCCAGCGCGAGGAAATCCAGGTTGTGCACGATCGGCAGCGCACGCGACAGGTCGGCGAGGAACGTCACCGCCGTCTTCAGCGATGCGACGAGGACCGGCTCGCGTCCGTCGTAGTCGGCAGCGATGTCAGCGCCGAGCTCGCCGACCCGGGCGTGGAGATCCTCGGCGGAGAGGTAGACCTCCCCGATCCGGGGCTCGGCTAGGACGCCAGATCCAGTCGGTATCGCTGTGCCAGTCGCTCGATGTCCCGACGGTAGAACAGCTTCACGTTCACGCCCGGATACCGCTCACGGAGCTTCCGCAACTTCCGGTTCTTTCGTGTGACGAGGGACTGCTTCATGACAGTCAGCTCGACGTAGAGCTTCTGCTCCGGCAGGTAGAAATCGGGGGAGAACGCCTCGACGACCCGACCGTCGGGACCCTCCTCGAGGACGAAGGTGTGCGGCTCGTAATCCCACGGGATGCCGTAGTAGTCGAGGAGCTTCGCGCACTCGAGTTCGACGTCGTTGGCGAAGCGCGGCTGCCCCTCACCGCAATATGCCTGGAAATGAGGAGCTTTTTCTTCCACCTGAACCGAGAATAGCGCGAGCCTCGGACACCGCCGTCCCAAGCCCGACGGCCTACACTTCGACCATGCCGGGCCGCGACGAGTCGCTCACGATCGCTCACCTGTCGGACATCCATTGCGGCGGGCCGGACTTCGTCCCGAGCCTGATGGAGCGCGCGATCTCCGAGATCAACGAGCTGGAGCCCGATCTCGTCATCTGCTCCGGCGACCTCACGACATTCGGGTTCAAGCAGGAGTTCCTGATGGCGCGCGAGTATCTGGATCGCCTGAACTGCGAGCGAATGGTCGTCATCCCTGGGAACCACGACTCCCGGAACGTGGGCTACGTCCATTTCGAGGAGTTCTTCGGCGAACGCCATTCGGTCCTGCGGATGGGCGCCATGACCGTCGTAGCGGTCGACTCGAGCGAGCCCGACCTCGACCACGGTCAGATCGGCCGGGGCCGGTATGCCTGGATCGAGGAGCAGTTCGACGCGCCCGCCGACTTCCGGATCTTCGTCATGCACCACCACCTGCTGCCGGTGCCGGGGACCGGCCGGGAGCGAAACATCGTGTACGACGCAGGCGACGTGATCGAGTGCCTGCAGCGCTGCGGTGTCGACCTCGTCCTCTCCGGCCACAAGCACGTTCCCTACGCGTGGCGCCTGGAGGACATGTTCGTGGTCAACACGGGGACCGTGTCCTCGACCCGGCTCAGGGGCAATTCGAGGTCTTGCTACAACGTCGTCGAGGTCGTCGGAAAGCACGTGGACGTGTGGCGCAAGTACCCGTTCCACGGCCAGGAGCGGATCATCCAGTTCTCGCTCGACACCCGGGCGTTCGAGAAGTACACGGCGCGCATCGAGGGCGAGGTGACCACCCGTTGAGGGCCCTGGCCTTGATTGACGGCGAGCATTACGCACCGGTGGTGCAGGACGCTCTGGCTGAGGTCCCGCACGAGATCGTCGGCGCGCTCCTCGTCGGCGGAACCGAGAAGCTGAAGGGTGGCGACGAGTACGGCGTTCCGGTCGTGGACGACTTCGACGAGGCGATCGAGCGGTTCGAGCCGGATGTCGCGGTCGACCTCTCGGACGAGCCGGTGCTCGGGCCCCGCGAGCGGTTCCGGCTCGCGAGCCGCTTCCTCGCGCGCGGCGTCGCCTACGAGGGCGCGGATTTCTCGCTCCGGGTTCCCCAGTACGAGCCGTTCGACATCCCGTCGATCGCCGTGATCGGAACCGGGAAGCGCCTCGGCAAGACGGCGGTCACCGGCTACGTCGCGCGCCTGCTCTCGGGCGATCACGACCTCGTCGTCGTCTCGATGGGGCGGGGAGGGCCGGCCGAGCCTCAGGTCGCCGATGTTCGACCGACCGTGGACGACCTGCTGGAGCTCTCGCGCTCCGGCGCCCATGCTGCGTCGGACTACCTCGAGACCGCCGCGCTCTCCGGAGTCCCGACGGTCGGCTGCCGTAGGTGTGGAGGAGGCCTCGCAGGCGTCCCGTGGACGAGCAACGTCAGCGAAGGGATGCAGGTCGCGATCGGCCGTGAGCCGGAACTCGTGATCTTCGACGGCAGCGGAGCGGCGATCCCGCCGGTCGCAGCACGAAAGCGCGTTCTCGTCGCGAGCGCCGAGCAGCCGGCCGAGCTGGTCGTCGGCTACCTGAACGCCTACCGGATCCTCGTTTCCGACCTCGTCGTCCTGACGATGGCCGAGGAGGGGACCGACCACCGAGGACTGGCCGACGCGATTCGCGAAGTCAAGGATGTTCCAGTCGTCGCCACCGTCCTCCGGCCGAGGCCGGTCGAGTCGATCGAGGGCAAGCGCGTCGCGTTCTTCACGACGGCGGACGAGGCGGCGGCCGAGCGCCTCGAGCGCCATCTCGTCGAGGAGCACGGGGCCGCCGAGGTCAGTGTCTCCTGCAACCTGTCGCGCAGAGACGAGCTCCGCGGAGACCTCGAGCAGGCTGAGGCGGACGTCTACCTGGTCGAGATCAAGGCCGCCGCGATCGACGTCGTCTGCGAGGCGGCGCAGGAGGGCGGCACCGAGCTCGTATTCGCGGACAACGATCTCGTCCCGCTCGAGGGCCAGCCCGACCTGGACGACGAGCTGCGTGCGCTGGCCGACGTCGCTCGCGCCGAACCGGAGCCGGTGGCCTGATGCCCGAGCGCCGCCACACCGACCCGCTGCACCTCGGGACCGACGAGCATCCGTACTCGAAGGGACTGATGGCTCGCGCGCTCATGCGCGCCGGCGTCACGATCGAGCGGGCGTACGAGCTGGCGCGGCGCATCGAGCAGGACCTCGGTGCGCGCGGAGAGCGGACGGCCGACATCGACCGGATCCAGGAGCTGGCCACGGATGTGCTCGGGGACACGGAAGGCGATCTCGCGATCGGCCGCCTGCGGCGCTACCAGGAGCTCGACGAGCTCGACGTTCCTCTCATCATCCTCATCGGCGGCGCCACGGGAACGGGAAAGTCCACCATCGCCGCCGAGGTCGCCTATCGGCTCGGGATCACGCGCGTGACATCCACCGACTTCGTCCGCCAGACGATGCGCGCGCTCTTCACGCCGGAGTTCCTGCCGGCGATCCACTACTCGAGCTTCGACGCGGGCCGGGCGCTGCCGACTGCGCAGGAGGAGGAGGTCGACCCGCTGCTCCACGGGTTCCTCGAGCAGACACGCCACGTCCTGGTCGGCGTTCAGGCCGCGATCGACCGGTCGCTCGAGGAGGGCTGGTCGATGGTCATCGAGGGCGTGCACCTCGTCCCGGGGATGCTGCCCCGCCTGATCGACGGGGCGGTTGTCGTCGAGTGCGTGATCACGATCGACAACGAGGAGACGCACGCGGGGCACTTCTGGATCCGCGACGCCGCCTCCGAAGGAATCCGGCCGCTCGACAAGTATCTCGAGCGCCTCGGCGACATCCGCTACCTGCAGGACTACATCGTCGAGCGCGCGCAGGTGGAGGGGATCCCCCGGATCGAGAACGCGGAGCGGGAGAAGGCGATCGGCGCGGTCATGGAGCTCGTTCTGGCAGCGGCCGATCGGGTGGAGAAGGTCCCCCGGTGACCGACGTCGTGGACAAGGGGGTCGAGGCCACGGGCAGCGGTCCGGAAGCGGCCCGCACATGTCTCTGCGAAAGCTTCGCCCGAGGGACGGAGCGCGCGGCGCTCGCCAGTGCGCGCTGGCTCGGTCGTGCGGACGAGGCTGCGGCGCAGGAGGCGGCGGCGTCCGGGATGCTCGAGGCTCTCCATCAGCTCCCGATCGACGGGACGGTCGTCATCGGCGGCGCCGGGGAGAGCGAGTCGCTGCGGGTGGGCGAGAAGGTCGGTGCCGGAGGGGAGCAGGTCGTGCTCGCCGTCGATCCTCTCGAGGGCGGCGGCATCGTCGCTCGCGGCGGAAACGGCGCGATGTCGATGCTCGCCGTCGGGGAGCCCGGCTCTCTGCAGACCCTGCCCGACATGTACATGCGGAAGATGGCCGTGGGGCCCCTCGCGAGAGGGAGCATCGACCTCCTCCGCCCGGTCGGGGAGAACATCAAGGCGATCGCCGAAGCGTTCGGCCGTCGGGTCGGGGACATCACGACCATCGTTCTCGAGCGGCCGCGGCACCACGATCTGATCGAGGAGATCCGCGCCTCCGGCGCCCGGATCAAGCTGATCCAGGACGGCGACGTGACGTCATCGATCTCGGCCGCCATTCGAGGCACGAACGACCACCTCGCGATCGGGATCGGCGGCACGCGCCAGGCCGTCCTCGCGGCGGCGGCGCTGCGGTGCCTGGGCGGCGAGCTCCAGGCTCAGCTTTGGCCTGTCTCGCGGGGGGAGATCGACGAGGCGCGGGAGCGGGGCATCGAGGACGTCGAGCGCATCTTCACGACCGACGATCTCGCTCCGAAGGACGCGATCGTCTGCGCCACAGGCGTCTCGAACAGCGACCTCCTCCGCGGCGTCCGCTTTCGGGCGGACAGCGCCTGGACGCACACGCTCGTGATGTGCACGAAGTGCAACTGGGTCCGGTTCACAGAGGGCATCCACTTCTTCCAGCGCGAGCGCCGCGAAGAGGTCCGGCTTCCGGGCTTCTAGGAGGGTTTGGCGGAATGCAAGCTCCCGTGAACGTCGCCTGCGTCCAGGCTGAGCCGGTCGTGCTCGACCGCGCAGCAACCCTGGAGAAGCTCGCAGCCCTCACCGCGGAGGCGGCGGGTCAAGGCGCAGAGCTCGTCGTCTTTCCCGAGACGTTCGTCTCGGTCTACCCGTCCTCCACGTGGGCGAAAGCGCTGGCCGGCTGGGGTGATCCCCGAGCAGCGGCCGCGTTCGCCGCGCTCGCGCGGGAGTCCGTGGAGATCCCGGGGCCGGCGGCGGACAGGCTTGGCGCGATCGCAAGGGAGAACGGCGTCTGGCTCGTGACCGGCGTGAACGAGGTCGACCCGGGACGCAACGGCACCGTGTACAACGCGCTGCTCTACCACGCCCCCGACGGCTCGCTGGCGCTCAAGCACCGAAAGCTCGTTCCCACGAACCACGAGCGGTTGATCTGGGGGCAGGGCGACGGTGAGGGCCTGCGCGCGCTCGAGACGCCGCTGGGGCGGCTCGGCGGCCTCATCTGCTGGGAGAACTACATGCCGCTTGCGCGTTTCTCCCTCTACGAATCCGGGATCGAGATCTATCTCGCCTCGACCGCCGACGACGGCGACGCCTGGCAGGCGACGCTCGTGCACATCGCTCGCGAGTCGCGTTCGTTCGTCGTCGCTCCGAGCCATTTCCAGCGGGCGTCCGCGTACCCGGACGACTTTCCGCTTCGCGACCTGCTCGACGGCCTTGACGTGATTGGGCGGGGAGGGAGCGCGATCCTGGCGCCCGACGGCTCGTATCTCGCCGGGCCCGTCTACGACGAGGAGGCGATCCTCTACGCGGAGCTCGATCCGGCTCGCCTCCTCGAAGAGCGGCAGCGGTTCGACCCCGCGGGCCACTACCACCGCCCTGACATCCTGCGGCTGGAAGTCACTCCGCGGGTACATTGACGGCATGGCTCTTCGCGAAGACGTCGTCGAGGCCCTTCGCCAGGTCGAGGACCCTGAGCTCGGGATGGACATCGTCGATCTCGGGCTGATGTACGACGTCGAGGTCGAGGGCTCCAAGGTCAAGGTCATCTACTCCCTGACCTCGATGGGCTGCCCGGTTGGGCCCATGATCGACGAGCAGATCGGTGAGGTCGCCCGCGCCGTCCCCGGCGTCGAGGAGGTCGAGACCGAGCTGACCTGGGACCCGCCCTGGTCGCCGGAGAAGATGTCCGACGACGCCAAGTTCATCCTCGGCTTCGGCTAAGCCTCAGCAGCCAGACGCGGCCCTTTCGACCAGGTCCCGGTGCCTGGCACCTGGACCTGGCGCGGTTGGACATCTCACAAGGCAAGAGCGGGGCCGAAGCCCCGCTCTCTCCGAAAGGACGACGCGAGGCTAGCGGGCGGGCGAGGCCGTGGTGGCCGTCCCGCCTGACTCGTATTCGCGCTCGATGCGCTCGAGCTCCTCCTCGGTCCCCTGGCGGACCGGCCCCTTGAACCACTTGTGGGCCGAGAGGACGTACCAACCGCCGAAGAGCAGCAGCGCGGCGCCGACGAGGATCGGCGCGTAGTTCAGCGCCTCCCACGTGAACTCGTCCTCCCACGGGACGCTCGACTTGTACGGCGGCAGGAGGAAGATCAACGTGATGAATGCGACCCAGACGATCGCGACCAGGTCGATCCACTTGTAATGCGCGCCGAGACTCCAGGAGCCGTGCTCGAAGCGGTCGCCCATGCGGAAGCGAAGGATCACCGGGAGGATGAACGCGATGTAGAGGCCGATCACCGCGATTCCGGTGCCCACGAGGTACCCGACAAGATAGTTCCAGTACGCCGGGACCATGATCAGCGCCGAGAGGATGATGATCGCGAGAACGGCCGTCTGCGGAACTCGGTTCCGTCCCACCTGTTTCCAGAGCCGATGGCCGGGAACAGCGCCGTCCCTCGAAAACGCGAAGAGCATCCGCGAAGCAGATGTCACCGAGGCGGTGACGCAGAAGAACTGTGCAACGACGCAGATGAAGAGCAGGAACTCCGCCCACCCCTGGCCCATCGATTCCGCCCAGCTCCAGGGGACGAGGAAACCGATGTTGTCGATCGCTCCCTGCGTGCTCGGGATCGCGAGCGTGACGGCGACGAGCAGGATGAAGCCGAAGATGACCGAGACGACCACGGACATGTACATCCCGACCGCCGACGAGCGCGAGGCGTCGTGTGTCTCCTCGGCCAGGTGCGCCGAGGCGTCGAAGCCGGTGATCGTGTACTGGGCCATCAGGAGGCCGGTGAGGAACACGTAGATGAAGAGGAAGCTTCCGAAGTTCTCGTTTCCTGATCCGAACCCGGTTGCGTTCACGGTCTCGCCGAAGGCGTAGCCCAGCGACTGGTGGTTGTCGGGAACGATCATCAGGATCCCGACGATGACGAGCACGCCGGCGATGTGCCAGTACGCGGAAACCCTGTTCAGGAGCGAGGTCACGCGAACGTTCATCAGGTTGAGCACCGCCGCAGCTCCGAGGAAGATCGCGTAGAGGAGGTAGATGTACTCCTTCTCGTTCGGGTAGTCGAACCAGAAGTTCAGGAGCGCGGTTCCGAACGTCGCCAGCCCGTACCCGATTGCCGCAGTCACGGCGATCTGGCCGATGAGGTTGAACCAGCCGGTGAACCAGCCCCAGGCGGGACTACCGAGCTTCGACGCCCAGTAGTAGAGGCCGCCCGCAGTCGGGTACGCGGAGGCGATCTCTGCCATGGCGAGCGCGACGATGATGCTCATCGCTCCGACCAGGAGCCAGCCCCAGGTCACCGCGACGGGGCCTCCCTGGCCGAACGCGATGTAGTACGAGGTCAGACATCCGGCGAGGATCGAGATGATCGTGAAGGAGATGGCGAAGTTCTCGAATCCGCCCATCCCCCGGAACAGCACCTGGGCATAGCCCAGCCGGTGCAGCAAGCTTTCGTCGTCGTCGTGCCGCCCGCGTGTGTCAGCCGCAGGGTCCGTGCTCAACGCAGCCTCCGTTCGTCGATGCCGTGTACCGGCAATTGACCCACCTTTTCGGGGTTCGTGTCAATTCGCCTATGCGCGGACCCGCTCGCTCTTGGGGTCGTAGAGCGGCTCTGCGGCGATTTCGCCGGCGATCCACTCGCCGAAAATCTCGACCTCGACCAGCCTGCCGACCTCGGCGTCTCCGGCGGGGACGTACGCGTACGCGATCGAGCGCTCGACGGTGTAGCCGTAGCCGCCGCTCGTCACCCGCCCGGCGAGGTCGCCCTCGATTCGGACGGGTTCAGAGCCGAGCGCGACCGACCGAGGGTCCTCGAGGACGATGCAGACGAGGCGGCGCTCGGGCTCTCGCTTCTCGAGCAGCGCTTCCCGGCCGATGAAGTCGCCCTTGTCGAGCTTGACTGCGAAGTCGAGCCCGGCTTCCCACGGAGTGTCCTCGGGCGTGATGTCGGAGCCCCAGACCCTGTAGCCCTTCTCGAGCCGGCAGGAGTCGATCGCCTTGTAGCCGCCGGCGACCAGGCCATGCTCCTGTCCGGCCTCCCAGATCGTGTCCCACAGGCGCAGGCCGAACTCGCTGGGACAGTAGAGCTCCCACCCGAGCTCACCGACATAGGTCACCCGCAAAGCGAGACAGGGAACCGGCCCGACCGCGATCTCGCGCGCTCGCATGTAGCCGAAGTCGAGCGGCCCCGAAAGCGGCTCGAGGATCTGCCGGGACTTCGGGCCCCAGATCCCGAGGCACGCCAGTTGCGACGTCAGGTCCTCGACGCGCACGGAGCCGTCCTCCGGAGCGTGGGAGCGGATCCACGCGAGGTCATGCTGGCCGAACGCCGTCCCCGTGACGATGCGGAACCGGTCCTCGGCGATCCGCGTGACCGTGAAGTCGCACTCGATTCCGCCGCGCTCGTTCAGCATCGACGTGTACGTGATTGCGCCGACGTCGCGCGCCACATTGTTGTCGCAGAGATGCTCCAGGAAGTCGGCCGCTCCTTCGCCCGAGACCTCGATCTTGGCAAACGACGTCTCGTCGAAGAGCGCGGCCGCCTCGCGGGTCGCGTGGTGCTCGGCGCCGACCGACGGCGACCAGAGCCGTCCCGCCCAGCCGCGGGGCCGCAGGCTCTCGTCCCCGTGCGCGGCGTTCGGCTCGAACCAGTTCGCGCGCTCCCAGCCCGACTTCTCGCCGAAGGCCGCGCCGAGCTGCTCGAGTCTGGGATACGCGGGAGAGAGGCGGAGGGGGCGTCCGGCCTGCCGCTCGTGGCCCGGGTACTTGACGTCGTAGTAGGTCGAGTAGACCTCGACGGTGCGCGCGAGCGTGTAGTCGCGACTCAGGTAGTGGCGGCCGAAGCGGCGCGAGTCCATTTCCCAGACGTCAAGGCTCGGGATCCCCTCGACGATCCACTCGGCCACGAGCTTCCCCATTCCGCCGGCGCCGGCGAGCCCGTGCGCGCAGAACCCTGCCGCGACCCAGAAGCCGCGGACGTCGGTGGGGCCGAGGATGAACTCACCGTCGGGCGTGAACGCCTCCGGGCCGTTCACGAGCCGCACGACCTCGGCGTCGGCAAGCATTGGCACCCGGACGATCGCGTTCTCCATCAGTTCCTGGAAGCGGTCCCAGTCCTCTTCCAGCAGCCGCCCGTTGAAGTCCTGCGGGATGCCGTCGAGGCCCCAGGGCGCCGGGTTGCGCTCGTACCCGCCCATGATCAGGCCGCCCGACTCGCCACGGAAGTAGACGAGCAGCGACGGGTCGCGCATCGTCGGCAGGTCGAGCGGGAGCCCGGCCGGCCGCGTAACGAGGTACTCGTGCGCCATCGGGATGACGGGAACGACGACCCCCGCCAGCCGTCCGATCTCGGCCGCGAACATCCCGCCGGCGTTGACGACGGTCTCCGTCTCGATGCGGCCGCCGTCCGTCTCGACTGCGCGAACCCGGCCGTGCTGCACCTCGATCCCGGTCACACGGGTGTTCGTGCGGATCTCCGCGCCGCCGCGCCTCGCGCCCTCGGCCAGGGCGAAGGTCAGCTGGCTCGGGTCGATGTACCCGTCCGTCGGCAGGTACGCGGCTCCCAGCACGCCGTCGGTCGTCATCGGCGGGAACAGCCGCTGCGCCTCCTCCGCCGACACGAGCTCGAGCGGCAGCCCGAACGTCTTGGCCCAGCCGGCCTGGCGGGCGAGCTCCTCCATCCGCTCCACTGAAGAGGCCAGGCGCAGCGAGCCGACCTCGCGCCACCCGGTCTCCAGCCCGACCTCGTCGCCGAGCGAGCGGTAGAGATCGACTGAGCTCATCATCATCTTCGTCAGGCTCAGTGAGCCGCGCAGCTGGCCGACCAGCCCGGCCGAATGGAAGGTCGAGCCGCTCGTCAGGTCTGCTCGCTCGACGAGCACCACGTCGTCCCAGCCGAGCTTCGTGAGCCAGTAGAGGACGGCGCAGCCGCCGACACCGCCGCCGATTACGACTGCCCGCGCGCGGTCGGTCATGCGAGTGCCCGCTCGAAATGTCGTGTCGCGTACTCCTCGAAATCGAAGTCGAGGTCCGAGATCCCCTGCTGAACGACGCCCCACATCGCCTCCCGGAAGTCGGACATGAAGCGCATGAGGCGAAGATGCTCGCGTTCTTCCTCGCGCACCTCGCCGAAGTAGGCGCGAAGCAGCAGATCACTCTCGGCCTCGGAGAGCTCATGGTTGACGGAGAAGTTCGCGAGGTCGAAGAAGACGTCGCCCATGCCGGCGTACTCCCAGTCGACGATGCGGATCCCCTCCGGGCTGCGGATGAAGTTCGCATTCAGAAGGTCGTTGTGGCAGGGCTGCTCGGGCCGGGAACCGAGGGTTTCCTCGATCTGGTCGGCCCTGGACTTCGCCTCGCGGTAGGCGGCGGGCACCCGGACGCCGTGCTCGACCGCGATCTCGTGGTAGGCGTCGACGACGCGGAACGAGTCGAACCGAGTCGGAAAAACCGGCCCCTCGTGCACCCGGCGAAGGATCTCCGCGGTCTCTACCAGCGCTTCCGGCCGCCGCATCTCCTCGACCGGAACGGGCTGCCCGTCGACGAACCGCGTGATGAGGGAGCCCTCGACGAAGTCGACCACCGGCGGGCCGACCCCGAGATCGGCGGCAGCCTGTGCGGCGACGTGCTCGGCGTTTCGATCGATTCCGAGCAGCTCCGTGTCGGCCCCTGCGATCCGGAGCACGAAGCGCTCCCCGTCGCAGTCGACGACGAAGTTGTGGTTGGTGATCCCGCCGCCCAGCGGCTCGAGCTGGACCTCGCGACCGGGCCAAACCCGCGCCGCTATCTCCTCCGCGCGCACCGGACGATCCTAAGCTGCTCGCGTGAAAGCCCTCCTGCTGGACTTCAACGGCACGATCTCGGACGACGAGCCGGTGCTCTTCCGAATCTTCGAGGAGCTCTTCGCGCAGGAGGGGAAGCCGCTGCCCGAGGAGGAGTACTACGACCGCCTGGCCGGCTTCTCCGATCGCGAGATCGTCCGGATGTGGCTCGGTCGCGACGACCCCGCGCTCGTTGAGCGGAAGATCGAGCGCTATCGCGAGCTCGCCGACGGCTCCACGGTCGACGGCGAGGCGCGCGCCGCGGTCCGCGACGCCGCGGACGCCGTCGCCGTGGCGGTCGTATCCGGCTCGGCGCGGGCCGAGATCGAGCCCGTGCTGGAAGCGGCCGGGCTGACCGACGCAATCACCCTGGTCGTCTCCTCCGACGACATCACACGGAGCAAACCGGAC
Source organism: uncultured Actinomycetes bacterium (assembly GCA_963754715.1). Classification (GTDB taxonomy): domain Bacteria; phylum Actinomycetota; class Thermoleophilia; order Gaiellales; family Gaiellaceae; genus JACDAN01. Next base: position 91,160 of record CAVWHA010000007.1, read on the forward strand.
CCCGAGGGCTACCTGATCGCGCTCCATCTGCTCGGGATCGAGGCGAGCGAGGCTGCCGCAGTCGAGGACTCCGAGGCAGGGGTCGCGGCCGCGAAGACAGCCGGTCTCTACACCGCCGCCGTGACGACCACGCTCCCCGCAGAGCGCCTTTCCGAGGCCGACGAGATCGCGCACCGGTTTGATCGAGACCTGATCGCACGACTACTCTCGAACGTGTGATCTCGCTCGACGAACTGCGGAACGACGTCGAGAACGGCGCCATCGACACGATCGTCGTCGCCTTCACCGACATGCAGGGCCGTCTGATGGGCAAGCGCCTGCACGCGGAGTTCTTCCTCGACGATGCTGTCGAGCACGGGGTGGAGGGCTGCAACTACCTCCTGGCGCTCGAGATGGAGATGGATCCGGTGCCGGGCTACGCGCTGGCGAGCTGGGAGCAGGGCTACGGCGATTTCCGCCTCGTGCCGGACATGGGAACCCTGCGTCGCATCCCCTGGCTCGAGTCGACCGCGCTCGTCCTGGCCGACGTGATGTCGCACGACGGCGCCGACGTCAAGCCCTCGCCGCGCCAGGTGCTGAAGGCGCAGGTCGAGCGCGCCGAGGCGCTCGGCTACACGCCGATGTTCGGCTCCGAGCTCGAGTTCTATCTCCTCAAGGAGACCTACGAAGAGGCGCACGCGAAGAACTACCGCGACCTGACGCCGTCGGTCCCGTACATCCTCGACTACCACATCCTCGCCTCGACCTACGACGAGCCGTTCATCCGCCAGATCCGCAACGGCATGCACGGCGCCGGCATCCGGGTCGAGACCTCGAAGGGCGAGGCCTGGCCGGGCCAGCACGAGATCAACTTCCGCTACGCGGACGCGGTCGCGATGGCGGACAACCACGTCATCTACAAGAACGGCGCCAAGGAGATCGCGCACCTGAACGGATGCTCGATCACGTTCATGGCCAAGCCGGACCACACATGGATCGGGAGCTCCTGCCACATCCACTCGAGCCTCTGGCGCGACGGCGAGAACGCGTTTGCCGGCGAGTCCGACGTCTTCAAGCAGTACCTCGCCGGCCAGATCGCCGCGCTGAAGGAGCTGGCGATCTTCGTCGCCCCGACGATCAACTCGTACAAGCGCTTCGCCGCGGGAAGCTGGGCGCCGACGACGCTCGCCTGGGGCCACGACAACCGCACTTGCGGCTTCAGGATCGTCGGCCACGGCCCGGCTCTGAGGACGGAGACGCGGATCCCCGGCGGCGACGTCAACCCATACCTCGCCTTCGCGGCACTACTCGCGGCCGGGATCCACGGGATCAAGAACGAGCTCGAGCTGCCGGCGCCACTCGAAGGCAACGCCTACGAATCCGACTCCGAGCGCTTCCCGCATTCGCTGAGCGAGGCGATCGCCGCGCTCGAGGAGGGCACGATCGCGCGGCAGGCCCTCGGCGGCGAGGTCGTCGACCACTACCTCAACTACGCGCGCACCGAGCAGCGGCTCTTCGACGAGGTCGTGACGAGCTACGAGCGGGAGCGGATGTTCGAGCGCGGATGAGACCGCTGATCGGGATCACGTCGTACGCGGAGGAAGTCCGGATGGGCGTCTGGACCGAGGAGGCCGCGGTCGTTCCGCTCGCTTACGTCCGAGCCGTCGAGCATGCGGGCGGACGCCCGCTCGTCATACCGCCGGTCGAGGAAGGGCTGGAGGAGACGCTCGACGCGCTCCACGGCGTCATCTTCTCGGGCGGCGGCGATCTCGACCCCGGGCTCTACGGCGCCGAGCCGCACGGCGAGACGGACACGCCGAAGCCGTGGCGGGACGAGGCGGAGATGCGAATGCTCGAGGCGGCGCTCGCGCGGGACATGCCGGTGCTCGCGATCTGCCGCGGCTCCCAGCTCCTGAACGTCGTACACGGAGGCGACCTCGTCCAGCACCTGCCGGAGGTCGTCGGCCACGAGCGCCACAAGCACGAGCCCGGCGCATACTCGGATCACTCCGTCCAGGTGGCGTCCGACAGCAAGCTCGGCGAACTCGTCGGCGGGCACGCGCCCGTCAAGTCCCATCACCACCAGGGCATGGGACGGATCGGAGAGGGTTTGCGGGAGGTGGCGTGGGCCGACGACGGCGTCGTCGAGGGGCTCGAGGATCCGGCCAAGCGCTTCGCCGTCGGCGTCCTCTGGCATCCCGAGGAGGGCGAGGACTTCGCGCTCTTCAAGGGTCTCGTCGAGGAGGCGCGGCGCTACCGGGAGGAACGCGGTTGACCGTCATCGTCAACCCGGCGACCGAGGAGACGATCACAGAGGTCCCCGGCGCGACCGCCGAGGAGGCCGACCAGGTGATCGAGGCCGCGCGTCGGGCGTTTCCCGCCTGGCGAGCGGTGGGCCCGTCGGATCGGGCGCGCCTGCTGCGGAAGCTCGGAACGCTCGTCGAGGAGCACGCCGAGGAGCTTGCGCGCCTCGAGACGCGGAACGTCGGCAAGCCGATCAGCGACTCCCGCGGCGAGGTCGGGATGGTGGCCGAGGTCTTCTACTACTACGCCGGCGCCGTGGACAAGCACTTCGGCGAGACGATCCCGGTCGCCGGCGGTGTGGACATGACCTTCAGGGAGCCGCTCGGAGTGGTCGGGCTGATCGTGCCCTGGAACTTCCCGATCGCGATCGCGAGCTGGAAGCTCGGCCCCGCGCTGGCTTGTGGGAACACTGTCGTGCTGAAGCCGGCCGAGCTGACGCCGCTGACCGCTCTGCGCCTCGCCGAGCTCGCGCTCGAGGCCGGAATCCCTGAGGGTGTTCTCAACGTCCTGGCCGGGTCGGGGTCCGTCGTCGGGCAGCGGCTGGTCGAGCATCCAGATGTCGCGAAGATCGGCTTCACCGGGTCGACCGAGGTCGGCCGGGGCGTGATGCAGGCCGCCGCCGAGACGATCAAGCGCGTCACGCTGGAGCTCGGCGGCAAGTCGGCGAACGTCGTCTTCGCGGACGCCGACCTCGAAGCCGCGGCTGCGTCGGCGCCGTATGCGGTCTTCGGGAATGCCGGACAGGACTGCTGTGCCCGCTCGCGGATCCTCGTCGAGCGCACCGCCTACGACCGGTTCCTGGAGCTGCTGGTCGAGCGTGCGGCCGGGGTTCGCCTGGGGGATCCCGAGGACGACGCGACCGAGATGGGGCCGCTGATCTCGGCGGACCATCGCGAGAAGGTGTCGTCCTACGTCGACGGTAACGTTGTCTTCCGTGGAAACACACCCGGTAATCCAGGCTTCTGGTTCCCCTGTACGGTCGTGGAGGCGACGAACGACGACCGGATCGCGCGCGAGGAGGTGTTCGGCCCGGTCGCCGCCGTGATCCCCTTCGCAGACGAGGACGAGGCGGTGCGCATCGCCAACGACACCCCGTTCGGGCTCTCGGGCTCGGTCTGGACCCGCGACGTAGTGCGGGCCATGCGGATGGCGCGGGCGGTGGAGACCGGCGTCCTCTCCGTCAACTCGAATACGTCCGTTCGGGTCTCGACGCCGTTCGGTGGGTTCAAGCAGTCCGGGTTCGGCCGGGAGCTCGGGATGCACGCCATGGACGGCTACTCCGAGATCAAGAACGTCTATGTCGCCACGGAGGACGCGTAGGCGGTGGGACGGCTCGACGGCAAGGTCGTGGTGATCACGGGCGCCGCCGGCGGTATGGGCCGGGATGCGGCGATCCTCTTCTCGGAGGAGGGCGCGAGTGTCTGCGTCGCAGACGTCAACCTCGAGGCTGCCGAGCAGACCGCGTCCGAGGCGCGTGACGCCTTCGCGCAGCAGGTGGACGTGGCCGACGCAGAGAGCGTCCAGGCGATGTACGCGGCGACCGCGGAGCGGTACGGCGGGATCGACGTCCTCTACAACAACGCCGGGATCTCGCCGGCGGACGACGACTCGATCCTCGAGACCGACGAGGCGGCCTGGGACCGCGTCCAGAACGTCAACACGAAGGGCGTGTACCTGTGCTGCAAGCACGGGATCCCGTACCTGCTGGAGCGGGGTGGAGGGTCGGTGATCAACGTCGCCTCGTTCGTCGCTCTCGTCGGCGCCGCGACGTCGCAGATCTCGTACACGGCCTCGAAGGGCGCGGTGCTCTCGATGTCCCGGGAGCTCGGCGTGCAGTTCGCGCGACAGGGAGTCCGGGTGAACGCGCTCTGCCCCGGCCCGGTCGAGACACCGCTCCTGCTGCGGATCTTCGGCGACGACCCCGCGGCGTACGAGCGGCGGCGGATCCACCTGCCGATGGGCCGGCTGGCCAAGCCGCGCGAGATCGTGAACGCCGCGCTCTTCCTGGCGAGCGACGAGTCGTCGTATGTGAACGGGGCGACGTTCCTCGTCGACGGCGGCCTCACGGCTGCCTACGTCACGCCCGAGGACTAGATGCTGCAGATGAAGTTGCGCCGGCCGTCGTGAGGCAGGTGCTTGATCGCAGTTCAAGCAGCGTTGATCTCTATTGGCTTCCGCTAGGAGCCGGTGGTCATTCCGTACGGCTGAACGGTCGCATCTTCGAAGCGGTAGTGGCGAAGCTCGAGAGACGGTCGACTCTGGATCTCTACCACTCCGCGCTCGTGGTCAGAGTGCCGGACGGACAATTCGTGATCGAGCAGGCACCGTTGGGTCGCGGGAGCGGGGAGGCGCGCGGCGTTGTTGCCGGGGGCGCAGTCGGTAGCCGTTGGGCCGGCGGGCTTCGCATCTTTCGGTACGAGATCCGATGCTGGCGTGATGGAGTGATTCCGGACGTGGACGAGGCTGTCGACAGCCCGCTGCGGCTAACAGACGACCCAGTCCTGGCGCAGCGCTTCCTAGACCTCGTGCCGGATGTGCCCACGCCGGTCTGGGGGCGCGACGAGCTCCGGGCAGGCGAGATGTGGAACTCCAACTCGGTGATCTCCTGGCTGATAGCGGGTTCCGGCCTTGACATCGACTCGGTGCACCCGCCAGCGGGTGGGCGCGCTCCCGGTTGGCATGCTGGTGTTGCGGTGGCGCGCCGCCAGACACCGGGCGCGGTCGGGCGGTAGCGGCTACTCCGGGATCCGCAGCACGATCTTGCCGAACTGCTCGCCGGACTCCATCCGCTCGTGGGCGGCGCTGGCTTCGGCGAGTGGAAAGACGGAGTCGACTATGGGCTTCGCCTTGCCGCTCTTGACGAGCTCGAAGGCGCCCTCGAAGTCGGCCTTCGTCCCCATTGTTGAGCCGAGGATCGTCAGCTGCTTCCACCAGATGCGGTGGAGCGCAGCTTTCGGGTTCGGGCCCGTCGTCGCACCGCAGACGGCGATGCGGCCATGCGCCCGGACGGCCTGAAGGGATGCCTGCCAGGTCGCCTCGCCGACGTGCTCGACGACGATGTCGGCACCCGGTCCGCCGGTCGCCTCCTTGACCGCCTCGAGGACGTCTCCGGTCTCGTGGTTCACGACGGCCTCAGCACCCAGCTCCTTCGCCCGCTCGAGCTTGGCGTCACTCGACGAGGTTGCGATCACGCGTCCTCCGAGCGCCTTCGCCAGTTGCAGCGACGCCGTCCCGATCCCGCTTCCGACACCCCAGACGAGCACCCACTCGCCCTCCTGGAGCCCGGCCCGGGTCACGAGCATCCGGTAGACGGTCTCGAAGACCAGCGGGAAGGCGGCGGCTTCCTCGAACGAGAGCTCGTCGGGGATCTCGTAGACGTTCCCCGCCGGCACGGCGACCAGCTCCGCGTGCGTCCCGTCCATGTGCTCGCCGACGACGCTGATGCGGTCTCCGTGCTCGATCCCGGGGTTGATGACGACCCGCCGGCCCGACTCGTCCAGGCCGGCGCCGTCCGCGCCGAGGATTCGCGGCTTGGGCACGGATGGGAGCCCCGCGCGAACCCAGAGATCGAGGCGGTTCAGCGAGGCCGCCCGGAGCTGGATCAGAACCTCGCCGGGGCCGGGGTCCGGATCCGGCGCGTCCTCGTAGCGCAGAACCTCAGGCCCGCCGTCCTCGTGGATGCGAATCGCCCTCATTTGGGCCGACTCTAGGCACAATCAGCCCATGACGGCCGCTGAACTCGAACGGCTGGCCGAGGAGCTGGAGCTGGACGCGGTCGGCGCGGCGCCGGCCGAGCCTTACGCCGGCACCGAGCGCCACATCGCCGAGCGCAGGGCTAAAGGCCTCTTCGCCGACCTGAAGTTCACGATGGCCCAGCCGGAGGTCTCGTGCCATCCCGAGAGCCTCCTTCCCGGTGCCAGAACCGTGATCTCGGCGGCCCTCTGCTACTACGCCGACGCTCCGGAGCCGACGTCGGGCCAGGGACGCCTGCCGCGCTACACCTGGACCGACGCCTACGAGCAGCTTCGCGAGAGGCTCGACGAGCTCGGACGCCGTCTCGGCGCCGAGTTCCGCGTCCTCGTCGACGCGAACCAGCACGTCGACCGGGAAGCGGCGGCCCGATCGGGAGTCGGCTTCTACGGCAAGAACACGATGCTGATCACCCGGAAGCACGGATCGTGGGTCGTGCTCGGCACGCTGGTCACCACCGCCGAGCTGGAGCCGACGCCGCCGCTCGGTCTCGACTGCGGCTCGTGCCGGCTCTGCATCGATGCCTGCCCGACGAACGCGCTCGAGGAAGCCGGGGTGCTGGACGTCAATCGCTGCCTCTCCTACTGGACGCAGTCGAAGCACACGATCCCAGAGCCCGTCCGGGTCGCTCTGGAGGACCGGGTCTACGGCTGCGACATCTGCCAGGACGTGTGCCCCTGGAACCGCGGAGTCGAGAAGCGGAGGGCGGGTGTCCCAGCAGGAGACGCCGAGCCTCACGTCTCGCTCGTCGACTGGCTCGAGGCCGAGGACGCGGAGCTCCGTGTCCGCTACGACCGCCTGTTCGTGCCTCGGAACGAGCCGCGCTACCTGCGCCGGAACGCTCTCGTTGCCCTCGGCAACTGCGGCGGGCCTGATCCCGCCACTCGCGGCGTCGTAGAGCGCTACGCACGGTCGGATGACGAATTGCTCCGCGAGCACGGCCAATGGGCGCTTGCCCGCCTGGACGCACGGCACAATTCGTAGGGATTTGTCCGAGGACGCAAGACGACCCTCCCGGACCGAGGTCTGGATGGCGTGGGTGCGGCTGCTCGCCGTTCCGTTCGCGCTGGTCGAGGTTGGCCTCCTCAAGGAGGACTACCCGCCGGGCTACGAGCGCTGGGCCTGGGTGATCACTGCGGCGCTCGCGGCCGGTGCCCTGACCCTGCTCCTGGCCGCCTACCGTGTCCGGTCCCGCCCCACCTGGCGTCGGATCGGACTGGCCGCCCTCCTGTTCGACACGGCGATCGCCTACGGCTACATCTTCGCCTTCACGTTCGAGCCGGGCACGCCGATCCGCCAGCTCGTCTTCATCCCGCTGATCGAGGCGGCGCTTCGCTACGGGCTCCTCGGCGGGATCGCGATGTCGGGATTCTCCGCGGCCACGCTGGCGCTGGCGGAGTGGTGGAGGGAGGACCGCTTTCCGCCGCAGCAGTTCGAGATCGACCGGGTCACGTTTCCGGTCGGCATCCAGCTGATCCTCGGCGTCATCGTCGGCTCGCTCGTCAACCGCCTTCGGGAGGAGCGCGCACGCGCGTCTTCACGCGCGTCAGAGGCGGAGGGGCTCAGGGACGAGCTGGGCCGTAGGGCCGACGTGCTCGACGCCACCAACCGGTGCGCCAGGGCCTTGAGCTCGTCCCTGGATCTCGAGCAGGCGTTCGCCGCGTTCATCCGGGAGCTCCGCGGCCTCGTCGAATTCGAGCGGACGGCGATCGTCCTGATCGAGGACGGGCACCTGCGCGTTTTCGCAGCGGCGGGCGAGGCCGCCGACAGGGTCTTTCCACCCGGCTCGATCGCGTCCATCGCCGGCTCGGTGGTCGAGGACGTCGTCCGCGCCGGCCAGACCCTCTACCGGGAGGACATGTCCGAGCCCAAGTACGACGAGGAGAAGGACTTCCTCGCGCTGGGGCTCCACTCGCGCGTCGTCGCGCCGCTTCTCGCCGGCGCCGAGACCATCGGGGCGATCTCGATCGTGCGCCGGGAGCCGGACGCCTTCCGCTCGGGCGAGGTGGAGCTCCTGAGCCTGCTCGGCCGGCTCGTCGGAAGCGCCGTGCAGAACATCCGCGCCTACGAAGCCGAACGGGCGACGGTGGAAGAGCTACGCAAGCTGTCGGCGTTGCGGGCCGACTTCGTCTCGCTCGTCTCGCACGAGCTGCGCAGCCCGATGGCGTCAGTGATCGGCTCCGCCCGCACCCTCCAGCAGCGGTGGCGCGAGCTCTCACCGGAGCAACGGGAGTCCTTCCTCGCCCTGATCGCCCACGAGACCTCGCGGCTCGCGGAGCTGATCGGCGATGTACTCGACACCTCGCGGATCGAGGCCGGGACCTTCAGCTACTCCTTCGCGGACGTCGACCTCGCGCAGCTCGTCCGCGACTCGGCAACCGCCGCCGAGCACGGGCAGGACGAGGTTGCCGTCAAAGCTCTCGTCCGTGATCCGCTTCCCGTGGTACGCGGCGACCGCGACCGCCTGCGGCAAGTCCTCGTGAACCTGATCGACAACGCCGTCAAGTACTCGGCGCCCGGCGACGAGGTGCAGGTAGAGGCGGCCAGCTCGAACGGGCGCGTCGTGATCGAGGTTCGCGACTCGGGCCCCGGGATCTCGCCGGAGCACCAGCGCGTCATCTTCGAGAAGTTCGGTCGCGTCCAGGTAGGGGAGGCGGCGAAGCCGGGAACCGGGCTCGGGCTCTTCATCGCGCGCTCGATCGCAGAGGCGCACGGGGGTTCCCTCGAGGTCCGGTCGGCGCCCCAGCTCGGCGCGACCTTCAGGCTGTCGTTGCCGGTCTAGCGCGCGGCCGCGGCGACGCGGGTAAGACCGAGCTCGCGCGCGAGCTCCTTCGCACGGCCGGCGACCCGCTTCTGCAGGTCGGGCTCGAGCACGATGGCCTCGCCTCGGTAGGAGAGGATCTCGCCGACGAGCCACTCCTCGCCTGCGATCCACTCTCGTACCGCGGACCCATCGGAGAGCGCAGTCGCGCCGCGTTCGACCTCCCAGCGGGCGACCTCGGGCGAGTACCAGACCTGAACCGGGCGCATGCCCTCGAATCCGTGCGGGTCGAAGCCCTCTCGTGGCTCGAAGCTCTCGCGAAGCTTCTTTGCGCTGCGGATGCGGTCGAGCCGGAAGCTGCGCTCGCCGTCCTTGTCGCGGTCCCACGTATGGACGTACCAGTAGGGCAGCCGCCGCTCGAGGCGATACGGCTCGACCGTGCGCGTCGTGGAGCCCTTGTCGCCTTCCTTCAGATGCTCGATCTCGACCAGGCGCCGCTGGTCGATCGCGTCGCTGAAGGTGCCGACAAGGTCCTCCTCGGCGCGCGGGACGTCCGGCGAGGGCGTCTGGGCCAGCTCGAACTCTCCGAAGGTGTCCTCCAGCTTCTTCCGCACCCGGTCGAGCGGCGTGTGGGCGTCGGCGGCGATCATCGGACCAACAAACTCGAGGGCAAGCCGGATCGCCCTGGCCTCGAGCGGCGTCAGGCGGGGCGACGCGCGGAACGTGTCCCCGAAGAGCTCTTTGTCGACGTGGACGTGGTCGCTGCGCAGCTCCGCGTAGACCGCGTAGCAGCCGCCTCCGAAGTTGACGAGGTTGAGGAGCGAGAGGTGCTCCTCCAGCGCCTCGGGTGGGATTCGGAAGCGCTCGCTGATCTCGGCCGCGGGAATGTCGGTACTCGAGTTGTCGCCACACCGGTCCAGGAGATAGGCCAGGAGGGCCTGGAGCAGCCCGAAGCGCTCCGGCGCGACCGGCGATCCCGGCCGCTCGAGCGGTTCGGCCGCAGCGCGCCTTTTCACCTTCGCCAGCTCTGGCGGATCCGCCTCGTGGCGCTCGCGTGCGAGTTCGAGCGCGCCCTTGACCGCGCGGCGAAGCTCGGGCGGCGACTGAGGGACTGCTCGGCCGTCCTGCCGGAGAATCCAGCGCACCAGAGGCTCGAGCGAGGCGTACGCGGTGACGAACGACCCGTCTTCCAGACGGCCGACCCGGCCGTAGACGCGCTCGACCCACCAGGCCGTGTCTCCCGCGACCTCGATCCGCGCCTCGCCGACGATCTCCCCGAACTGCCAGTCGGGCCGGCCGCGAAATGCCTCAGCGTCGAAGTCCTCCGGCAGCCTGAAGTCCCGCTCACGGCGGGTCGCGAGCCGGATCTCCCCGCGAATGCGCGAGACACGGAAAGTGCGGGTGTCGGCCCGCGCGTGATCTCGCCCAATGACGTACCAGCGTCCGCGGTCGAGGAGGAGCGCGTAGGGATCGACCGTCCGCTCGCTCTCCTTGTCGCGGCCGATCGCCCAGTATCGGAACTTGAGCGTGCGCTGCTTTGAGATCGCCCCTTCGAGCTTTGCGAGCCGGCCCGGCATCTCGGGCGAGTAGTCGGGGTCGTGCACCTGCACTCGATCCGCAGTCGCGCTTCGCGACTCATCGAGGCCGGGACGGCCCAGGGCGAGGTTCTGCAAGGCCAGGCGCAGGGGCTCCGCGTACGCGAAATGGCCCTCGAGGAGGTAGAAGCAGGTCTGGAGCGCCGCGAGCTCGTCGTCGGACAGCTTCAGCTCGGGGAGGAAGTAGCGCTCCGAGCGCAGCGTGTAGAGCTCCTCTCCCGTGAACTCGTCCCGCTGGGAGTCGAGCGGAACGCCGAGCGCGAGCAGCTCTGCGCGGTCGGAGTAGAACCGGCGCGCGAAGGCTTCGTCGGACATCTCCGAGTAGCCCTCGACGTTTCCCTTCACGTCGCGGGCGGTCAGCGCTCGTCTCTCCGCCATGAGGAAGGCGACGAGGGACAGCTGACGGATGAGCTTGTCGGTGTCGTGCGACACGGGCGGCCTATTCTTGCCTATTGCATCCTGTTGTCGTCCACGGCAACCTGGGTACCGACTTTGTAACAACCGCCGAAACTCGTTATGCTCCCCGCCAGGTCGGGAGGGCAGGCGGCTGTTAATCCGTGGTTAACAGACGTTTGCGGGTGCTTAATCGAGGAGCTGATACCTAACGATGGACGCTCAAAAGCTCGCGATTCAGAACCGTATGTATCAGTACTCACGCGCAATTTATCGCTCGATCAAGGATCTCATCGATCCGCATGTCTCGCGTGAGACCCAGCTCGAGTACCGGCGGGACGTTCTTGCCGCCTGCGAGGACACGATGGAACGGCTCGCCCGGGACCCGATGTATTTCTCCAAGCCCGAGCGCGCGCTCTTCCAGGACATCCGGCGCTATTTCCCGATCGGCGCGCAGGCGCAAGTCGCCTGGGCCGTCGAGGAAGGCGTTGCGGCGGCGGTCGCCTTCATCACCGAGCAGATCGAGGCAGGCGCCTTCGACGGCGGCGTCCCCCGCTGCCGGGCGACGACGCGCAAGGGCAAGCCGTGCCAGCGCACCCCGCTACCCGAGCGCGAGTACTGCCCGTCGCACCAGCACTTGGCCGACGCAGCCGCCTAAAGCTCGACGCCGCGGAACGGGCTTTGCCCGTTCCGCTTAAGAGCGACCGAATCTCGCGTCCGTACTCCAGCCACTCACGCGCCGCGCGACGGCAGAGCCGGCGCCCGGCTTCCGAGAGGTCGCTGAAAGTCGTGAGACTTTCAGCGAAAGGGTCACGAAGTGACCCGCCGGGCGTAGGCGTTTGCATAACCCGAGTTTGCGGCCTTTGAGACTGCGTCCTGGGCGTCGCCGATCGAGTCGTAGATCCCGCTGAAGACGACGTAGTAGCCCGGGTGCAGGCTCGAGTACTTCGAGGAGTCGAGCACACCGACATCCGGAAGGCCGGCGCGTAGCGCCTGGCGCGCCTTCGCGGCTGCGGCCGGCTTTCCGGCCGAGGTCGGGAGCGAGGCGAGGACGAGGGTCCACCCGCTCTTGCCCTGGGGCCAGTTGGTCAGCGTCCGCGGCGCGGGCGGAGGAGGAGGCGGCGGCTTCGTCGGGGCTGTCTGGGTCGGAACCGTTGGCTCGGGCGCCGTCGTCGCGACACTCTCGGTGGTAGCGACCGTCGGCAGCTCGGTCGTGTCGCCCACGACGGTGGTGCCGGCTGCGCTGTTCGCGTCCCGCGTCCACCAGATCGCCCCGGCCGCAGAGGCCGTGGCGACAAGGAGCGCAACAAGCGACGGCCAGACCCAGTCTCCCGGGTACCAGTGGAGGCGCCGCTGCCAGCCGGTTGCAAGCGCCGGGACGACGCCGGCTCCGCGGATGCGGAGCCCGCAGTCGACGCAGTACTCCTGAAGCGGCTCGATGGTTGCGCCGCAGCGCGGGCACTGCGTCTCGGCCTCCGGCTTGCTCATGCGACCGCCTCACCGCCGGGCTCGGTGTCGGCGGGAAGCTCGGGCGTGAGCTCGACCGGGCTTCCGCAGCTGCTGCAGAAACGGACGCCCGCAGGAAGCGGCGCGCTGCAGCGGGCGCAGGCGATGACGGGGCGTGAGCCGGCCGGGCGCCCGCAGTTTTGGCAGAAGTGGGCGCCCCACGGGATCGGCGCGCCGCACTCGCACCGCGGCCCGCGCCGCGTGGCCGAGGAGAGGATCTCGTCGATCTCGTCGATCCGCTCGTCCAGCCCGGCGAGCGTCCTGCACCGATCGGTGACCAGCTCGACCCGAAAGCGGTCGAGCCGGTACATCTCGTAGACGATCCCGCCGAGGTCGCGGACGAGCTGGTTTCGCTCGCGCGTCAGCGCCCTCCGCTCACGCTTGAGGGCGCCAGGGGTGGAGGCACGGCGGGGCTCCGTCCCCGCGGCGCGGGTCCGGCCGAACGGCCACAGTCCTGCCATTGGGACTCGACCCTAGCGAACGAGTCGGGTGCTCTTGCTCCGCGGGAGGCGCGGGCGGGCGCCGGGGCTCTCAGAACTCGTTTCATAATGTGCCTCGTCGGCTCGGTGCGATCTGTGGATGCAAGGCCACGGACGCAGGGAGCGTTCGTATCCGCTGGATACGGGCGCGACTGAGGACATGGACTTGCGCCGCAGAGCGCGGCGAGACGGCTCAGGCTTCATTGTGAAGCGAGTTCTTACAGGTCGATGACGACCAGGCGCTCTTCGGTCAGCTCCCGGACCGCGTACGCCGGGCCCTCCTTCGTGTTCCCGGACTCCTTCACGCCGCCGTAGGGCATCTGGTCGGCGCGGAAGGTCGGCGCCTCGTTGATCGTGATCCCTCCGAACTCGAGCTCGGAAGCGGCCCTCAGAGCATTCCGGATGTTGCCGGTGAAGATCCCGCCCTGGAGCCCGTACTTGGTGCTGTTCGCAAGCTCGATCGCCTCGTCGAGGGTGCCGTACCGGTTGACGGTCACGACCGGGCCGAAGACCTCCTCACAGGACACCTTCAGCTCGACGCCTGCGTTCGCGATCACGGTCGGCTGGATCAGGTCGCCCTCCAGGACGCCGCCGGCGAGGACTTCCGCGCCCGCCGTCTTCGCCTCCTCGATCCACTCGACGATCCGGTCGCGTGCGTCCTCGTCGATCACCGGCCCGACGTCGGTGTCCTCGTCTGCCGGGTCGCCGAGGCTCAGCGACTCGACCTTCGGGATGAGCTGGGCGACGAAGTCGTCGTACACGTCGTCCTGGACGTAGACGCGCTGGATGGAGATGCAGCTCTGGCCGGCGAACGCGAAGCCGTTCTGAGCGGTCGCGGCGGCAGCGGCCCCGACGTCGGCGTCGGCCTCGACGATGAGCGGCGTCGAGTTTCCGAGCTCGAGGTTCACGCGCTTGCGCGGGGAGCGCTCAGCCAGCTTCCAGCCGACGCCGCTCGAGCCCGTGAAGGTGAGGACTTTCACGCGCTCGTCCTCGACCAGCGCGTCTCCGATCTCGGACGAGCGTCCGACGACGACGTTCAGCCAGCCCGGAGGAAGTCCCGCCTCGGTCTCGAGCTCTGCGAGCAGGAGCGCGGAGAGCGGGGTCTGTCCGGCGGGCTTCAACACGACCGCGCAGCCCGCGGCCAGCGCCGGGGCGATCTTGTGGGCGACGAGGTTGAGCGGGAAGTTGAAGGGACTGATCGCCCCCACAACACCGAGCGGTCGGCGCAGCGTGAAGGCGAGCTTGCCCTCGCCGGCCTGCGATGCGTCCATCGGAACCATGTCCCCCGCGAGCTTGCGAGCCTCGACGGCGGCGAACGTGTACGTGGACATCGCGCGCTTGGCCTCGACGCGAGCAGCCTTCATCGGCTTGCCTGCCTCGTCCGAGATCAGCCGCGCGACCTCGTCGTGGCGCTTGCCGAGCGCGCCGGCGACGCGAACCAGGATCTCGGCCCGCTTGTGGGCCGGAAGCGGATCCTGCATGGCGGCGTGAGCGGCGTCGATCGCGCGGCGCGTCTCGTCGGCTCCGGCCGTCGGCACCCGTCCGACGACCTCGCCGGAGTAGGGCGACCGGACCTCCTGCCACTCGCCGGTCTCCACCCACTCGCCGGCCACGAGAAGTCGCTTCTCGGTTGCTGTTGTCGCCACGCAAAGAGTCTAGGAGACTGAACCTGCAGTGCAGATCCCAGACGTCCAGTACGCGCGAAGCGGCGAGGTCGCGATCGCCTACCAGACCGTCGGCGACGGTCCCGTCGACATCGTCATGGCGCGCGGTTTCGCGGGCGACCTCCTGGCCGTCTGGGAGCAGCCGCTGATGACCCGTTTCATCGAGGACATGGCCGCCTTCGCACGGATGACGATCGTCGACAAGCGCGGGACGGGTCTCTCGGATCGGGTGGAAGGCGTTCCGACGCTCGAGACGCGGATGGACGACCTCCGCGCCGTCATGGACGCAATCGGCTCTGTCCAGGCGATCCTCTGGACGGCGCAGGAGGGCGCCAGACTCGCGACGCTCTTCGCCGCGACCTATCCGGAGCGCACGGCGGGGCTTGTCCTGTTCGACCCGACGGCCAAGGGGCACCGGACTTCCGACTACCCATGGGCGCCGACGGACGACGAGTGGTCCTCGTGGCTCGATGAGGTTCGCGACGGATGGGGCCGTACGGACTTCCTGGAGCGGCGGCTCGCGGACTGGGCGCCGAGCAAGCAGGACGACCCGGCGTTTCGAACCTGGTTTCTGGCGAACATGCGGCGCGGCCTGAGTCCCGGCTCGGCCATGGCGTTCTTCCAGATGGTGAGGGAGTCGGACGTGAGCGAGGTCCTTCCCTCGGTCCGCGTCCCGACCGTCGTGCTCTCGAGCCAAGCTGAACGAGGGCCGGGCAAGTACTTCGCTGAGCAGATTCCAGGAGCGCGGCTCGTCGAGCTGCCGGCGAGCCTGCAGAGCATCTACCACTGGATCGACGACGATGCGCACGAGGTCGCGATGCGCGAGACGCGAAAGCTTGCGGCCGTCGAGGCGCCTGTCGTTCGTGGCGACCGCGTACTCGCGACCGTGCTCTTCACGGACATCGTCGGCTCGACCGAACGAGCGTCGCAGTTGGGGGATCGCGCCTGGCGGGAGCTGCTCGACCGCCATCACACCGTCATCCGTCGGCGGCTCACGCAGTTTCGTGGTGAGGAGATCGACACGGCCGGCGACGGGTTCTTCGCCTCGTTCGACGGCCCGGGACGCGCGATCGAGTGCGCCCGCTCGGTGGTGACAGACGTGCGCACGTTGGGTCTGGAGCTACGCGTCGGCCTTCACACCGGCGAGTGTGAGCGGCACGACGGTAAGCTGACCGGAATCGCAGTTCCCGTCGGCGCTCGCGTCGCCGGCGCCGCCGAACCCGGTGAGGTGCTCGTCTCGAGCACAGTCAAAGACCTCGTCGCCGGCTCCGGCATCGCATTCGAGGATCGGGGCGTTCACGAGCTGAAGGGTGTCCCCGGCGAATGGAGGCTCTATGCCGTCGGCGCCTGAAACGCGTGCCGAGCACGAGTTCAAAGGCGTGGGCTCGTGGCGGCTTTACTGTGTTGTCGATGCCTGAGGCCTTCATCGTCGATGCGGTTCGCAGCCCGATCGGGCGGCGGAACGGCGCGCTCTCGTCGATCCGGGGCGACGAGCTCGCGGCGCAGGTCCTGCAACGGACTCGTCGAGCGAAACTCGCTCGACCCGGGCGAGGTCGAGGACGTCCAGATGGGTTGCGTCACCCAGATCGGCGAGCAGGGCTGGAACATCGGCCGGATGGCGCCGCTCGTCGCCGGTTGGCCCGAGACGGTCGCGGGCACGACGGTCGACCGCCAGTGCGGCTCGTCCATGCAGACGAACTTCAACGCCGCTGCCGCGATCTGGTCCGGCCAGCTCGACGTCGTGGTGTCGGCGGGGGTCGAGATGATGTCCCGCGTCCCGATGGGGTCGAACGGCGGCGATCTCTCCGACAAGCTGCTCGAGCGCTGGGAGATCGTCCCGCAAGGGATCTCAGCAGAGGTGATCGCCGAGGAGTGGGACCTGTCGCGCGAGCAGCTCGACGCCTATTCGCTCGAGTCGCACCGGCGGGCAGTCGCAGCGATCGACGCGGGTCATTTCGAGCGCGAGATCGTCCCGGTCGAGGTGAACAACCCGCACACAGGCGTGCTCGTCGGAGTGGACGAGACGCCGAGGCGCGACACCTCGGCGGAGAAGCTTGCGGCTCTGGATCCGGCGTTTCGTCCCGACGGAAGGGTCACCGCCGGGAACTCGAGCCAGATCTGCGACGGCGCCGCCGCGGTGCTGATCGCCTCGGAGCAGGCCGTCTCGCGCCTCGGGCTCGAGCCGCGCGCCAGGTTTGTCTCCTTCGGGCTCGCCGGCGTCGACCCGCACCGCATGCTCCACGGGAACCCCGAGGCTTGCGCGAAGGCGCTCGCGAGGGCCGGCCTCGGCTGGGACGACATCGCCGTCGTCGAGGTCAACGAGGCCTTCGCGTCGGTCGTCCTCCAGTTCCTGCGCGACGCCGGGCTCGATGACCGGCGCGGCGACGTGAATCCCAACGGCGGTGGGATCTCGCTCGGTCATCCCCTTGGCGCGACCGGCGCGCGGGTAACGGCGACGCTGCTCGGCGAGCTGGAGCGCCGGGACGAGCGCTACGGCGTGGCCTGCATGTGCATCGGCTTCGGCCAGGCGATCGCGGGCGTCATCGAGCGAGTTTGAAGCCGGTTTGCTGTGGACCTCGCGAATACGCGAGGCCGCGCTGCTCGAAACCCTAGGGCCGCCTAAGTAGCGAGCAGCGCGGGCCGCTCTCCTCGCGCAAGCTGGGAGACGGCGCCGACCAGGGCAAGTACCAGAAGCCCCGCCAGCGCCAGTCCCAAAAGAATTCTTTTCCTCCTCATCGCTCCTAGACGCGCCGACCGGCTGTTTTCTTCCCTAGAGTCCGCCGCCGATGGAGATTCGTCGCGTAGGCGTGGTCGGTTTGGGGACGATGGGCGCGGGGATCGCGCAGGTCGCGCTTCAGGCCGGCAACGAGGTCGTGGGCCGTGAGGTCACGGAGGAGCTCGGAGCGCAGGCCCGCTCGAAGATCGACCACTTCCTCACCCGGGCTGTCGAGAAGGGCCGCATGTCGGCCGAGGACAAGGAGGCCGCTGTGGGGCGGCTCACTACCACGACCGAGCTCGAGGCGTTCGCCGACTGCGACCTCGTGATCGAGGCGATCGTCGAGGAGCTCGAGCCCAAGCGTGAGCTCTTCGCGGAGCTCGAGCGAATCTGCACGCAGGACGCGGTCCTCGCCACGAACACGTCCGCGCTTTCGGTTTCGGCGATCGCAGAGGCCGTGGAGCATCCAGATCGCGTCATCGGGATGCACTTCTTCAACCCGGCGCCGCTGCTCCCGCTCGTCGAGATCGTCCGCGCGCAGCGAAGCTCGGACGACGCGGTTGACGCGGCCTACGAATGGGCGGAGCAGGCGGGCAAGCAGCCCGTCCGTTGCAACGACACGCCCGGGTTCATCGTCAACAGAGTCCTGATCCCGCTCCTGAACGACTGCGTCCGGGTGCTGGACGAAGCCGGCGTCACCCCCGAGGACCTCGACAAGGCGATGACGAACGGGGCCGGCTGGCCGATGGGGCCGTGCGAGCTCCTCGACCTCGTCGGGTTCGACATCCACAACCACGCGTCGGAGGCGCTGCACGCCGCGCTCGGCGAAGAGCGGATGGCACCGCCCGAGCGCCTGCTCCGGATGCAGGGCGAAGGCACGCTCGGGCGAAAGAGCGGCGAGGGCTTTTTCAGTTACTGAGCCGAATCGGGAGCTTGGGCTAACCGATTCCTTACAGATCGCTGAGAAAGGTCACACCCAGGGGGGCGATACTTGGGGCGTGCGCTTTTCCAGGCTTTTGCTGATTGCGGCTTCTGCCGTCGTCGTTCTTGCGGCCACCGCTGTGGCGTCAGCTGCGCGTGGTCCCGTCGAGGACGGGACGCTGTCGGTCCGCGACGCCCGCGGCGCGGTCTTGCTCCGGATGAAGGGCGGCGTCATCGGCCGGTTCGCCCGCGGGAAGCTGACCGTGACCGACGCCGTCGACGACGGGGCCAACACCATCGTCGTCCGAGGCGAAGAGCGGTCGCGTGACATCACTCCGCGGACGACCGTCTACTCGGGCACCAATATCCGGTTCCGGATCAGTGCCGACAAGCGGATCGTCGTGAAGGTCGAAGCCACGAGGATCAACTTCTCGGTGGTCGGCCGAGGGGACGGCTGGCTCGACGGCCGCGGCGACCCTGGGGACGGGATCTATTTCGACGGCACCTATTCGCTCAACGGCGATGCCTACAAGTCGCTGCCCGACGAGCGCTTGCCGTTCACGCTGGCGGTTCAGCCGTCCGGCGGCGGCTGAGTCCGGGGGTTCTGGCATCCTGAGCAGCGCGATGGCATCAGCCGACGCGCAAACCGTGCTCGTTGTCGAGGATGAGGCGTCGATCGCCTCGTTCGTGGCGATGTACCTCCGCAACGCCGGTTACGAGGTCAAAGTGGCACCCTCGGGCCGGGATGCGCTGAGTCTCGCGGAGTCTCAGTCGCCTTCGCTCGTCATCCTCGACCTGATGCTCCCGGACATCGACGGGATCGAGGTATGCAGGCGCTTGCGGCATACCTCCGACGTCCCGATCCTGATGTTGACCGCACGAGACGAGGACGTCGACAAGATCGTCGGCCTCGAGGTCGGCGCCGACGACTACCTCACCAAGCCTTTCAACCCTCGCGAGCTGGTCGCCCGCGTCAAGTCGATTCTCCGCCGGTCCACACCCGAGCGGAAGGAAGCGATGACGACGCAGATCAAGCACGGGCCGCTGCTCGTGGACTCAGGTCGGCGGGAGGTGCACGTCGACGGGCGGGAGGTCCAGCTCGCGCCGAAGGAGTTCGACCTTCTCTGGGAGCTGCTCGACCACAACGGCCTCGTCTTGACGCGGGACCAGCTGCTGGAGCGAGTCTGGGGCTACACCTTCGCCGGCGACACGAGGACGGTCGACGTCCACATCCGGCAGCTGCGGCGCAAGCTCGAGGACGCGTCGCCGATCGTCACCGTGTGGGGCGTCGGCTACAAGGCGGCTCCCGCCAAGGACGCCTCGAAGGACACCGTCAGCGCCTGAGCCAAACTAGATAGATGGCCTTCTATCGGTCGCTGCGCTTCCGCCTGCCGGCTTTCTTCCTGGCGGGCGCTGTGCTCGCGGGGCTCGTCTCGACGCTGATCGCGCTCGGCCTCTTCCAGGACTACACACAGGACCGGCTCGTCGCCGAGCTCCGGCGGGAAGCTCGGGGTCTCTCGAGCCTCTACGCCCAGCAGGCGATCCGCGCCCAAGACCAGGAACGGCCTCTTCCTTTCGTGGCTCCGGAGCGGCTGGAGCAGGCGAGCGGCAGCCGGATCTACTACGTCGGTCTCCGAATCATCTTCAAGGGAACCACGCGCCTGCGGCCGCTGGATCAGGACGCCGTGCAGTGGAAGGACGGACGGGTGCGGGTCTTCGAGTTCACCCCTCCCGACGCGAAGCGCGAGTTCATCGCCGTCTCGTCGCCGCTCCGGCTGGACAGGAAGGGGCCGTACTTCGGCGCCATCGTGGTGGCGAAGCCGAGGGCCGAGCTCCGGGACCGCTGGCAGACGCTGATCGAGCGGCTGGCGCTCGCGGGCCTGGTGGGGATCGTCGTGGCCGGCGCTCTCGCCCTCTACCTGTCGCGGCGGATCACCGAGCCCGTGCAGGCGCTGGCCGAGGCCGCCGACAACATCGCAGCCGGCGTCTACGACGTCCCGGAGATCAGGGCTCACGGTGAGATCGGACACCTTGCGGACCGGTTCAAGGAGATGGCAGCGCGCCTCCGCGAGGCGGAGGAGCTCGAGCGCAACTTCCTCATGACCGTCTCGCACGAGCTGCGGACGCCGCTGACCGCGATTCGGGGCCACGTGGAGGCACTGCGAGAGGGGGTCGCGCAAGACGAGGAAACGAGGAAGGAGTCCCTCGACGTGATCTCCCAGGAGGCGGGACGCCTCGAGCGGCTCGTCGGCGACGTGCTCGACCTCGCGAAGCTCGATACCCGGCGCTTCACGCTGCTTCACGAGGAGGTCGACATGGGACACCTCCTCGAGCGTGCTTACAGCGCGTTTGCCGAGGAAGCGCGGCGGCGCGACATCGACTACCGCCAGGACATCTCGGCCCGCCCCGTGATCGTGGCCGACGGAGACCGTGTGCTGCAGATCATCTCGAACCTGCTCTCGAACGCATTCCGATGGACGCCTGACGGCGGCCGCGTTGAGCTTCAGCTGGCCGCCGAGAACGGCATCGTGTCGGTGGCCGTGGAGGATTCGGGCCCGGGGATCACTCCCGAGGAGCAGGAACGGATCTTCCGCCCGTTCTGGACGAGGGACGGCACGGGCACTGGACTGGGACTGGCGATCGCCCGTGAGCTCGCCGTCGCGCACGGCGGGCGCATCGTCCTGCAATCCGTCCTGGGCGAAGGCACGCGGTTCGAGCTCGTCCTGCCGGTGGCTCCTCGAGATGACGGAAGCTGAACGCGCCGCCTCCGGCGGCCTCCTTGCGGCGATGCGGCCGCGGCAGTGGACGAAGAACCTGCTGCTCTACGCCGGGATCATCTTCGCGGCGGAGCTGGACGATCCGGATCGCTGGATCCAGGCGACGGCGGCGTTCGTCGCCTACTGCCTGGCTTCGAGCGCGGCGTACATCTACAACGACGTTCGCGACGCGCCGCACGACCGGCTGCATCCGCTCAAGCGCAGCCGGCCGATCGCGAGCGGAGCGGTTCGCTCGAACCGGGCGCTCAACGTCGCCGGGATCCTCGCGACGCTCGCCTTTGCGATCGTGGCTCCGCTCGGCTGGGGCTCGCTCGCGTACATGGCCGGATTCATGGGGCTTCAGGTCGCGTACAGCCTCGGGCTGAAGCACGTCGCGCTCATCGACGTGATGGCGATCTCTGGGCTGTTCGTGATCCGGGCGGCTGCCGGTGCCGAGGCGGTCGACGTTCCGATCTCGCCGTGGCTGCTCATCTGCACGGCGCTGCTCGCGCTCTTCCTGGCCCTCGCCAAGCGCAGGGGAGAGCTGGCGTCGACCGGCGAGGACGGTCCGGGCCGGCCGGTCCTTTCCGGCTACTCGTTCGCGCTCGTCGACCAACTGGTCTCGATCGTCGCCGCCTGCACGATCGTGGCGTACGGGCTCTACACGTTCGAGGCTCGTGAGGGCAGCGCGATGATGGCGACGATCCCCTTCGTCGTCTACGGGCTTTTCCGCTACATCCAGCTGATGCACCGCGAAGATCTCGGTGAGGAGCCCGAGAGCGTCCTCCTCACAGACGTCCCGATCCTGGCAACGATCGCCGCTTGGGCCGTGACCTCCGCTGTGATCCTGACGGTGGTCTAGCTAGCCGGTCTGGCGGCGCTCTTGCGCGTCTTCGATCCGGTAGACGATCGCGCCGCTCGTTTCCTGGACAGCGGTCTCGATCCGGCTCAGGCGCTCGTCGACGCTCTTCCAGCCCGACGAGATCAGGTCGACCAAAAGCGCGAGGTCGTCGATCCGTGAATGGCGCTCCGCGAGGGCGTCTCCCTCGATGCGCTCGAGCCTGCGGATCGTCTGGCCGGCCAGGCCGCGCACTTCGGCGAGCTGGCGGGCGACCGGGAGCGCTTCGGCGCGCATCCCGTCCTGCACCGCCTCGCCGACCCGGGCAGGCAGTGAGGTCTCGAGCTGGGCGGCGAGCTCTCCGAGCTCCTCCACCTGTGAGCGGGCCCGCTCGAGCGCGGCTTCGACGTCGCTCGGTTGGGTGCGTGACTTGGCGGCCGCTTCCAGCCGCTCTCGAGCTCGTTCGACAGCGTCGTAATCCATGGGGCAACGGTAGCGTTGGCTTCGGATGGAGACCTCGGCTCTGGAGTACGACCTCCCGCCGGAGCTGATCGCCCAGCGGCCGGCCGAGCGGCGGGACGAGTCCAGGCTCCTCGTCTACGAGCGGGCGAGCGGCGACGTCCGGCACCGGCGCTTCTCGGAGCTCGAGGAGGAGCTCTCGCCCGGCGAGCTCGTCGTCGTCAACCAGACCCGGGTGATCCCGGCGCGGCTGCGCCTTCGCCGGCCGAGCGGGGGAGAGGCGGAGGTGCTCCTGCTGGAGCACGTCGGGCCTGACGGGATCTGGGAGGGCCTGGCGCGGCCCTCGCGGCGGCTCCGGGCCGGAGAGCGGCTCGGTCCCGTCGAGCTGCTCGAGCCGCTGGGCGAAGGGCGCTGGCGCCTCCGGCTCGAGGGCGAGCCGGCCGGCGAGACGCCGCTGCCGCCGTACATCACGGAGGCGCTGGAGGATCCGGAGCGCTACCAGACCGTCTACGCCCGGCAGGAGGGCTCGGCCGCCGCTCCGACGGCGGGCCTCCACTTCACGCCGGAGCTGCTCGAGCGCCTGGACGTCGAGCGGGTGACCCTGCACGTCGGGCTGGACACGTTCCGCCCGGTCGAGGCCGAGACGGTCGCAGAGCATCCGATCCACAGCGAGCGCTACGAGGTCGAGCCCAGTGCGTGGAAAAGGATCCGCGACGCCGAGCGCGTGCTTGCGGTGGGAACGACAACCGTCCGCGTCCTCGAGACGCTGGCAAGTAACAAGTTGTTACAAGCCTTTTCGGGCTCTCCGGATGCGGCTGGCTCAGAGGCTTCGGGCCGGGGGGATCCAAGTAACAACTTGTTACAAGGCAGAACGGGGCTCTTCATCACGCCCGGGTTCGAGTTCCGGCGGGTCGACTCGCTGCTGACGAACTTCCACCTGCCGCGCTCGACGCTGCTCGCGCTCGTGATGGCCTTCGCGGGAGTGGAGGAGACGCGAGAGCTCTACGAGCTCGCGATCGCCGAGCGCTACCGCTTCTACTCGTTCGGCGACGCGATGCTGATCCGGTGAGCTTTCGCGTCACCGCCACCGACGGCGCGGCGCGCGCCGGGATCGTCCAGACGCCCCACGGCGAGGTGCCGACGCCGGCCTTCATGCCGGTCGGGACGAAGGCGTCCGTCAAGACGCTCCACCCGGACGAGGTGCGCGAAACCGGCGCCGCCATCCTCCTCGGAAACACGTACCACCTGCACTTCCGTCCCGGAGACGAGTTGATCGCAGAGCTCGGCGGCCTCCACGAATTCATGGGCTGGGACGGAGCGATCCTCACGGATTCCGGCGGTTTCCAGGTCTTTTCTCTCCGAGACACCTTGCTCGGCGTCGACGACGAGGGGGTGACGTTCCGCTCGGTCTACGACGGATCCCCGGCGCGATTCACGCCCGAGTCCGTCGCACGGATCCAGGCCAACCTCGGGTCCGACATCGCGATGTGCCTGGACGTCTGCCCGCCGGCGGGTGTCCCTCGGGAGGAGCTGGAGGACGCGGTCCGCCGCACCACGCTCTGGGCGCAGCGCCAGCGCGACGCCGACCGCGCTACCGGACAACTCGTCTTCGGAATCACGCAGGGAGCCTCCGATCCCGAACTCCGCCGCCGTTCGATCGCCGAGATCACCGAATTGGACTTCGACGGCTACGCACTCGGCGGTCTGTCGGTCGGCGAGCCGCGAGAGCTCACGCTCGACGCAACCTCCTGGGCCGCGCCGCTCCTCCCTGAGGACAAGCCGCGCTACTTCATGGGGATCGGGGACGCCGAGGGCATCCTCGAGGTCGTCGAGCGCGGGATCGACATGTTCGACTGCGTCCTCCCGACCAGGACGGCCCGCACCGGCGCGGCATTGACCTGGGAAGGGCGGCTGAACCTCAAGAACGCCCGCTTCGCCACCGACCCCCGCCCGCTGGACGAGGACTGCGCTTGTCCGGCCTGCGCCCGCTTCTCCAGGGCGTACATCCGCCACCTCGTCAACCAGCAGGAGCTGCTCGGCCTGCGGCTCCTGACCCTGCACAACCTCCGGTTCGTGCTCGACGTGACGGCCGGTGCAAGGGCTGCGATCGCGGACGGCGAATTGGCATCCTTCAAGGCGCGCGCACTCGAGCGCCTTTCTGCCGTGCCAGAAGAGACCACGTGGATCCGGGACCGCTGATCTTCATCGCCGCGATGGGGGCGGTGTTCTGGTTCCTGCTCATCCGCCCGCAGCGGCAGCGGGCGGCCGCACACCGGGCGATGGTCTCCGAGCTGGGGCCCGGCGACGAGGTCATCACGTCGGGCGGCGTCTTCGGCCGGGTTCGATCGATCGCCGACGACTATCTCTTGCTCGAGATCGCTCCGGGGACCGAGATCCGGCTCGCAAAGGGGGCTGTGGCCACGATCGTCCCCAAGGACGAGGAGCCGCCGCCCGCCGCGGACGAGCGCGGCTAATCTAGGCGGTCGCGTGGCCACCAGGCGCGGAAACCTCACCCTGCTCGGCTGTGTCCTGGCGATGCTCGTCGGCGTCGCCCTGCTCGCGATCCCGCAGTCGCCGATCAACAAGAAGATCAAGCTCGGCCTCGACCTCCAGGGAGGCGTCGAGCTCGTTCTCCGCGCGGTGCCGCCCAAGGGCCAGGAGATCACCGACACGAACATGGACCTTGCCGTCGAGGTGATCCGCAACCGGGTCGACGCCCTGGGCGTGGCCGAGACGGAGATTCGAAAGCAGGGGCAGGATCAGATCTCGGTCCAGCTCCCGGGGATCGACGATCCGAACAGCGCCGTCAAGCTGATCGGGACGACGGCGCAGCTCTGGCTGTTCGACGTCAACGAGAACACGCTCGACCCGACTCGAGATCCGAACGGCTTCCCCGTTCCCTCGACCGATCTCTACAAGCTGCTGAAGGAGCTCCAACCGCGGACGAAGCGAGGCCAGCCGCAGGAGTACTACCTCACCGACCCCAAGACGAAGAAGGTCGTCGGCACTGCGGAGGACTCCCAGCAGCGGATCCGCCAGGCGTACCGCACGCGCACCGGCAAGGCCGTCCCGAAGGGATTCCAGATCCTGGGGATCCCCGAGAAGACGATCATCCTCACCTGCGGGACGACCGAGCGGTATTGCCCCGGCGTCAACGAGGCTCCGCCGCAGCGGGACTACTTCTTCCTCTTCAGGTTCGACCCCGAGAACAAGGAGAAGCCCGTCCCCGAGATGACGGGCGCCGACCTGAAGCTCGACGGGACGCGTAGCGACTTCAGCCAGACCGACGGCCCGATCGTGCTCATGGAGTTCACGGGCAAGGGCGCAGACAAGTTCCACGACATCACGCGCAAGATCGCCCAGCGCGGCCAGCTGCTCTCGGGCCAGGTCGGCGACGACGCGGCGCTCCAGGGATTCGCGATCGTCCTCGACCGGAGGATCAAGTCGGCGCCGACGATCGACTGGAAGCGAAACCCGGACGGCATCGCAGGTGGCTCGGCCGAGATCACCGGAATCGGCGACGCCGGAGAGGCGCAGGACCTCGCGCTCGTCCTCCGCAGCGGCGCGCTTCCGTACGAGTTCGAGCAGATCGACTTCACCGAGGTCTCCGCGACACTCGGGAAGGAGTCGCTGCGGCAGGCGATCGTCGCGTCGCTCGTCGGCCTGGCGGTCGTCGCGCTGTTCCTGCTCCTCGTCTACCGCTTCCTCGGCCTCGTCGCGATCATCGGCCTCGCGCTGAACGCGATCTTCCTCTACGCCGTCATGGTGCTCTTCAACGTCACCCTGACGCTGCCGGGCTTCGCGGGGATGATTCTCGCCATCGGGGTCGCGGCCGACGCGAACATCGTCATCTTCGAGCGCATCAAGGAGGAGTCCGCGGACCGGAAATCGGTCCGTGCCGCGATCGCGAACGGCTACAGGAAGGGCTTCTCGACGATCATCGACGCCAACGTCGTCACGGCGATCACGGCCCTGGTCCTCTTCGCCGTCGCCACGGGCGGAGTCCGCGGATTCGCGTTCCTGCTCCTGCTGGGCACCGTGATCTCGATCTTCACGGCCGTCTTCGCGACCCGTGCCCTGCTCGGCATGCTCGCCGGCTTCAAGTGGTTCGACAACCCGAAGTTCATGGGCGCGACGCAGCAGACGATGTCGCGCTGGCAGATGTTCGACGCCGTCGGCAAGCGCCGGATCTGGTTCTCGCTCGCCGCTCTCACGATCGTCGTCTCGGCGGCCTCGCTCTACTTCAAGGGCCTCAACCTCGGGATCGACTTCCGTGGCGGCACCGAGATGACCTTCGTGGCCGAGCGTCCGGTGGCGGCCGACCAGGTGCAGACCGAGATGCGGACGCTCAAGGAGCCGAACGCGATCGTGCAGGGGCGTGGGAAAGAGGCCGTCGGCGGCGGGTTCCGCGAGTTCACCGTTCGCACCGAGCCGCTCGACCCGGACCAGGTTCGCACGATCACGGCGGGGATGACGGAGCGGTTCAACGCCCAGCAGCGAGGTGTTCGCAACGTCTCTGCCAGCTTCTCCAAGCAGATCCTCCGCGGTGCGATCTACGCCGTGCTGATCTCGTTCATCCTGATCACGATCTACATCTCGCTGCGGTTCCAGTGGCGATTCGCGGTCCCGATCCTGCGCACGATCGGAAACGACGGCGTGATCGCAGTTGGGATCTACTCGCTGTCCGGCCGGGAGGTGAGCGCGTCGACGGTCGCGGCGTTCCTGACCATCATGGGTTACTCGATCTACGACACGATCATCGTCTTCGACCGCGTGCGCGAGAACCTGCCGCTCATGCGCCGGTCGTCGATCAAGGAGATCGTCAACACGTCGCTGTGGGAGACGGTCCGCCGGTCGCTGGCCACGACGATCATCACGCTGCTGCCCGTCACGGCCCTCTTCTTCCTCGGCGGAGAGGTGCTTCAGGACTTCGCGTTCGCGATCCTCATCGGCATCGGCATCAGCGCGTTCTCGACGATCTTCATCGCCGCGCCGTTCCTCGCCGTCCTGCTCGAGCGGGCGCCGGAGTACAAGGGCCGGCGGAGCCTCGACGATCCCATCGAGCGGCCGCTGCCCGCTCGGGACGCAGTCGCGGCGGCCGAAGAGGACGGAGGAGACGGGGACGGTGCCGCCGTCGTGCCGACGCCGGCACCCGTCGCGACACCCGGCGGAGACGCGTCGAAGCGAGAGCGCCGGCGCCAGCGCCGCAGGGCCCGCCCGCATGGCCGAGCCCGATAACAACGGCGCGCGCGACCTGCTCGAGCGGATCGCGCTCGCCGCGGTCGGCGCGGTCGCGCTGACGGCCGAGCGGGCCGACGCGCTCGCCCAGGAGCTCGCCGACCGGGGCCTCGTCCGCCGCGACGAGGCCAGGACGCTGATCGACGACGTCTCGGCCCGCTGGCGCGGAGACGCGACGCGCCTGGGGGAGAAGGCAGGTGCCACGCTCGACGGCCTCTTCCGCGAAGTCGGTCTGGTGACGAAGGACGACGTCGAGGATCTCGAGCTGCGCATCGCCCAGCTGGAGCACCGCCTGAAGCTGCTGGAGGAGCCCGAAACGAGGGATTCCTCCAACCCCGTGCAACACTGATTCCATGCCAGAGGCGCCTCCGCGAAGCCTGGGCCGCATGTCCGAGATCGCCCAGGTGGCCGTTCGGCACGGGTTCGGCTACTTCTTCCACCGGAACCGGCTCACCGACCTCGTCCCGGGGAATGGGCAGGGGCCCGGCGAGGCTCCGTCCGAGCGTGGACGCCATCTTCGCGAGCTGCTCGACGAGCTCGGCCCGACCTTCGTCAAGTTCGGGCAGTTGCTCTCGATGCGGCCCGACGTGCTGCCGCCGGACATCATCGCCGAGCTCCGCGGATTGCAGGACGACGTCACGCCGTTTTCGTTCGAGGAGGCCGAGGCGGTGATCCGAGAGGATCTCGGCCAACCGCTCGAGCGGCTGTTCCGCGAGTTCGATCCCGTCCCGATGGCCGCTGCCTCGATCGGGCAGGTCCACGGGGCGATCCTCCCGAACGGTCGCCGCGTCGCCGTCAAGGTGCAGCGGCCCGGCGCGCCGCGCCAGATCGAGGCCGACCTGAACCTCATGTACCAGGCCGCCCGCCTCGCGAAGGAACGTGTCCGCGCGCTCGACTTCATCGACGCACGAGGTCTCGTCGACGAGTTCGCACGCTCGATCCGTCAGGAGCTCGACTACCGCCTCGAGGCGCGCAACGCGGAGACCTTCCGCAAGAACTTCGCCGGGCACCCGCACGTCAAGGTCCCGCGCGTCTACTGGAGCTACACCCGCCCGCGGGTGCTGACGCTCGAGTACATCGACGGGACGCAGCTCGCCGACGTGCAGGAGCTCGGCTACACGCCCGACCAGCACCGCCGGCTCGCCGAGGTGCTCACGGAGGCGTGGATGACGATGATCTTCCGGCACGGGTTCTTCCACGGCGACCCGCATCCGGCGAACATCCTCGTCCTGGCGCCCGACCAGATCGGGCTCGTCGACTTCGGCCTGGCCGGGCGCCTGACCGACGAGGACGTCTCGAAGTCGACCCGCCTCTTCATCGACGTGGCGAACGAGAACGTCGAAGCGCTGCCGAAGCGGCTCGGCGACCTCGGGGTCCGCTACCCCAAGGAGCGGGAGGAGGAGTTCGTCGCCGAGCTCCGTGACCTCTTCTACCGCTACTACGGCGCGACGCTCGAGGAGATCGACCCGATGCAGGTCGTCCGAGAGGTTTTCGGCGTCATCTACCGGCTGAACCTCCGGCTTCCGACCCGGTTCGTCCTGCTCGATCGCGCGATCGCGACGCTCGGGTCGGTCGGCGTCGAGCTCTCCCCGGACTTCAACGTCTTCGAGGTCGCCCAGCCGTACGCGCGGAGCCTGATGCTCGGCCGCTATACACCTGCCCGCCTCGCGTCGAGGGCGCGGAGGGAGGCCTGGAACCTCACCCAGATCGCCACCGAAGTTCCGTACCAGGTCCACGACATCCTCGAGCAGGCGCGCGACGGCCAGATCGAAGTGGGGTTCGTCCACAAGGGGCTCGACGAGTTCATGCACCGCATGGACGTCGTCTTCAACCGCCTTGTCATGGCTCTCGTCGTCGCCGGCGGGTTGATCGGCTCGAGCCTGATCGGCATCCTCGCGAAGGACGGGCCCCAGCTACTCGGTCTGCACGTCCTCTCGGTCCTGGGCTTCCTGCTGTCCGGGATCCTGGGTCTCTGGCTGCTCTGGGGCGTGCTCCGCTCAGGACGACTCTGAACCGGTCAACTTAGAGACGCGCTCCCTCGATCGAGGGACGCGGTGGAGGCCGATTAGCGCTGATATGAGTTCTATGCGGCTCGGTTTCCGCTCGCCTGCGCGCTTGGTGACCCCTGGCTTGGGTTCGGCCGTGCTGCTGGCCGCGGTTGGCTTCTACGTCGCGATCGTCTTGACCGACCTGGGCGGCGCGGATTTCAAGGAGCTCCGGGACACCTACATCTACAACGGGATCGTCGTCGCCGCTGCACTCTTCTGTGCGGCGCGGGCACTCGTCGTGGGATCAAGCGACCGGCTCGCATGGGGCCTCGTCGGCATGGGATTGCTGGCGTGGGGCGTGGGGGACATCTACTACGCCCTCGCGCTCGCCGATCTCGAGGAAGTTCCGATCCCGTCGCTCGCCGACGCCTTCTATCTCGCCTTCTATCCGTTCGTCTACGTGGGCCTCGCGTTGCTTCTCCGGAGTCGGCTGCAGGGCATGCGCGGCGACCTCTGGGTCGACGGGATCATCGCCGGCCTGACCATGGCCGCACTCGCGGCCGCGCTCGTCTTCGGTGTGATCGTGGACGTGACGGGCGGCGACCCGCTGCAGATCGCCACGAACCTCGCTTATCCGTTCGCAGATCTCGGCCTGATCGGCGTCGTCACGGTTGTCCTGGCCATGACCGGCTGGCACGTCGACAGGACCTGGGCATGCATCCTGGCCGGGTGCGCCGTCTTCGGCATCGCCGACACGGCCTACCTCTACCAGACGGCGATCGGCACCTACGTCGAGGGGACGATCGTCGACGCGGGCTGGGTCGCGGGGATCGTGCTCGTCGGTGTGGCGGCGTGGCAACCGCGGCGGGCGATCGCGTCGGTGCGAGTCGACGGGTTCTGGGTCTTCGTGCTGCCGACCATCTTCGGGGCGCTTGCGCTCAGCATTCTGGTCTACGACCACTTCCGGCCGGTGAACAACGTGGCGCTCGTCCTCTCCACGTGCGCTATCGCCGCCGTGATCGCACGCATGGCAATGACCTTCCGTCGGAACGAGGCGCTGCTCGAGACGAGCCGCCGCGACGCCGAGACCGATGCTCTGACCGGCCTTGCGAACCGGCGACGGCTCCTGCTCGACCTGGAGTCCCGGATCGAAGCCGGCGTACCGACGATCCTCCTCTTGTTCGATCTCGACGGGTTCAAGTCGTACAACGACGCCTTCGGCCACCCGGCCGGCGACTCGCTGCTCCACCGGCTGGCCGGAAAGCTGGGCGAGGCCGCCGAGCCATTCGGCAGGGCGTACCGAATGGGAGGCGACGAGTTCTGCGTGATCGCCGACGGCCAGGGAGTCGATCGCGGCCCGATCGTCGTCGCCGCGCTGCGCGCGCTTCGCGACGAGGGCGAGGGCTTCCAGATCGGCTCGGCTTACGGCGCGGCCATCCTCCCGGACGAGGCAACCGAGCTTTCCGAGGCGCTTCGCATCGCCGACACACGGCTCTACGGCAACAAGGACAGCCGGCGCGCCTCGGCGGGGCGCCAGACCCGCGAGGTGCTCCTGAGCGCGCTCCACGAGCGAGACGGGAGCCTCCTCGGTCATCTCTCCTCCGTCGCACGGCTGGCCCGCGCGGTCGGCGAGCGGCTCGGCATGCCCGAGGCCGACCTCCAGGAGCTGGTCCTCGCAGCCGAGCTCCACGACGTCGGGAAGCTTGCGATTCCGGACTCGATCCTGTCCAAGACCGAGGCTCTGACCGAAGACGAGTGGGTCTTCGTGCACCGGCACACCGTGATCGGCGAGCGCATCCTCTCGTCTGCGCCTTCGCTCGCGCGCATCTCGCCCATCGTCCGCTCCACGCACGAGCGCGTCGACGGAACGGGTTACCCCGACGGGCTGATCGGCGACCAGATCCCGCTGCCCTCGCGCATCGTCTCGGTCTGCGACGCCTTCAACGCCATGATCGAAGATCGCCCCTACCGATCGGTCATGGCGCCCGACGATGCGATCACCGAGCTGCGGCGCTGCGCAGGCACGCAGTTCGACGAGGCGGTCGTCGAAGCCCTGCTCGAAGCGCGCTCCGAGCTCGCGCTCCAGCTCGTCGCATAGGCACTGGGCCGCTTCGGGCGGCTCTGGATCTTTCGTCGCAGATCTGTGCGAAAGGACATCTGGTCGAGCCGGCCAGGCGTTGCTAGCTTCGCCGCCATGACCAACGCGCTGCTTCTCGCCGAGCCGGAGACCGCGACGCGAGGGTTCCTCGAGCGTCATCTTCGCCAGGACGGCTTCGAGGTCGTCGAAGCGGGTGAGGGCGAGGCGCTGGAGCTGGCGGAACATTCGCCGGCTGGATCTCGTCCTGGCGTCCGACTCGCTCGCGCTCGAGCTGTGCCGGCGCGTCGGAGACGTCCCGGTGATCGTCATCGGCCGCCCGGACGCGGATGCCGTCGACCGCGTTCGCGCCTTCGCGGGCGGCTGTGACGACTACCTCGCGCGGCCGTTCCACTACGAGGAGCTGCTGGCGCGGATTCGCGCGGTGCTCCGCCGGGTCTCGCCGCCGGAGCGGGACCGGCTCGAGGTCGGCGACCTCACGATCGACCGGGCGGCGCGACGCGTCCTCATTCGGGACGTCCCGATCGTCCTTGCCGCGAAGGAGTACGACCTGCTCGTCAAGCTGGCAGGCGATCCCGTCCGCGTGTTCACGAAGGAAGAGCTGCTGCGCGAGGTCTGGGGCTTCCGTTCCCTCGGCCGAACCCGGACTCTCGACTCGCACGCCTCCCGCCTGCGACGAAAGCTCTCGGCCGCAGGCGGGGATTTCGTGCGGAACGTCTGGGGTGTCGGCTACTCGCTCTTGAACGAGGCGACGTAGTGGCCGAGGACGAAGTCCCAGCCCGGGTCGTAGCTGGCCCGGCCCTCGGCGTCGCCGATCTGGTCCCACCCTCGGTGCTCGAGCTCGACGCGGGTCCCGCCGTCCTGCGGAGCGAACCTGACCTCAACCTCGGTCGGCCCGCGTTCAGGATTGACGCGCCAGCGCAGGACGAACCGGCTCGGGGGATCCCACGCGAGCACGTCGGCCCAGTCGGCTTCCTCGCCGTTCGCGGCCCGCTCGTAGACTCGGCCGCCTTCTTGCTCGTCGAAGACGATCGCGTCGACCTGCTCTCCGAAGATCGTGTGGTTGTGGCGCGGCCACCAGTGGCTGACATCTCGCGTGAACGTCTCGAAGGCCGTCTGGACGGACGCATCGACGGTGATCGTCTTGTTGATGGCGGTAAGCGCCTCGGTGGTGCTCATCTCTTGCTCCTTTCCCTGCGTTCGGCCTCAGCCTTGAAGTCGGCGAGGGCCTGATCCCAGAAGCGGTCGAAGTAGTTGCGGAGCTCGCCGACGCCGTCGAGGTCGACCCGATAGACCCGGCGCGTACCTTCCGCTCGTTCGCGAACCAGGCCGGCCGTCTTCAGCACCTTGAGGTGCTGGGAAACGGCGGGGCGGCTGACGGGGAGCTCGCCCGCCAGCTCGCCGACGGCCATCGGCCGAACTGCGAGGCGCTCGAAGATCGTGCGACGAGTCGGATCTCCGAGCGCGTTCATCGCTACTGCGTAAGCTTCCACTTACCGTAAGCATAGGCTTACTATTGATCGATGTCAAGCCCTGGTCGGCCGGCCTCCAGATCGAGCAGCTGGCGCTTCCGGTGCAGCCCTCCGCCGTAGCCGACGAGGCTCCCCGTCGAGCCGACGACGCGGTGGCAGGGCAGCACGATCGGGATCGGATTGCGGTTCATGACCGTCCCGACCGCCCGGGCAGCGCGTGGCTTTCCCGCCTCGGCCGCCAGCGAGCCGTAGGTCGTGACCTCTCCATAAGGGACACGGGCGAGGCGGTCGAGGATCTCGCGTGAGAAACCCGTCCGGCTGCGCAGGTCGAGTGGCAGGTCGAACGTGCGGCGCCGGCCCTCGAAGTACTCATCGAGCTCACGGCGGACTCGGTCGAGCGCCCTCGGGCCTCTGAGCACGCGCACGCCGAAGGTCCGTGCGAGCTCCTCGGTTTCCCGCTCAGGCTCGGGGTCGAAGGAGATCCGGCAGAGCCCGGTTTCGGTAACGGCGAGGAGGAGCGGCCCGATCGGCGAGTCGGCGACGTCGAACGAGACGTCGACGAGCCCCGCCTCGGCGGCCGCCTCACGGAACTTGCGGTCGAGGGTGTTGGGAACGGTGGTCATGAAAGCCTCCTTCGCAGGCGCCGGACCCCCGAAGAGGCGGCCTGACGTGCTGCCTCCTCGCTCGAGCCGAGCGCGTTGCCGATGTCCGAGTAGGAGAGGTCGTAGCCGTACCGGAGCACGACCGCGGCGCGCTCTTTCTCCGGCAGCTCGTCCGCGAGGTGCTCGATCTGCGCGTACTCCGGCCGGTCGTCGGCCGTCACTCCGTCGAGCTCGGGGTGGGGCTCCGGGCGCCGCCTCCGTCCCTCGTCGACTGCGACGCGCGTCGCGATCGTGAAGACCCAGGCGCGGAGGTATCGCCCGTGCTGAAGGGTGTCGTAGCCGCGGAGCGCGCGGAGGAAGGTCTCCTGGAACGCATCTTCGGCGCGCTGCCGCCCGACCAGGCGCACGAGGTGCCCGAACACCGCGTCGCGGTGCTCGACGTAGAACCGTTCGAACGGCGGGACCGACATCGCCTCCATCATCCTCTTCAACGTCGATGGCGGAGAAGCTTGTGAGATGCGCGGTCGTCGGCCATGTGGAGTGGATCGACTTCGTGCCGGTCGAGCATGTGCCCGAAGCCGGCGAGATCGTGACCACGGTCGAGAACTGGGGCGAGCCCGGCGGCGGCGGAGCGGTCGCGGCGTTGGAGTTGCAGCGGCTCGGCGCGGACACGGCGTTCTTCGTCGCCGTCGGTGACGACGAGCTCGGCCGGCGCACGGCGGAAACGCTCGGCACGTGGAGTCTTCGTCTGGAGTTGGCCCTGCGGGCTGCGCCGCAGCGGCGGGGCTTCACCTATGTCGACGCCGGCGGCGAGCGGACGATCACGGTGCTCGGCGAGAAGCTGCACCCGCATGCGGACGATCCGCTCGCGTGGGACGAGCTCGACACCACTGACGCGGTCTACTTCACCGGCGGCGACGCCGGAGCGCTCCGCCACGCCCGTCGCGCGCGCATTCTCGTCGCGACGGCGCGGGAGCTCCCGACACTGGCGGAGAGTGGGGTGGAGCTCGACGTGCTCGTCCACAGCGCGCGGGATCGCGGTGAGCAGTACGAGCCGGGGAATCTCGACCCCGCCCCGAGGCTCGTCGTCACGACCGAGGGTGCCGAAGGGGGACGGTTCGCCGCCGCCGGCGGCGAAGAGGGCCGTTGGGAGGCCGTGCCTGCGCCGGGGCCGATCGCCGACATGTACGGCTCGGGAGACTGCTTCGCGGCCGCGCTGACCTTCGCCCTCGGTGAGGGCCGTGCCCTTCCCCAGGCACTCGCGTTTGCGGCCGAGCGGGGCGCGCTTGCGATGACTCGCCGCGGCGTCCAGGGAGCCCCCTAGCTCTCCAATCGCCTCGACCGTCCCATCCGCGGGTTGACGCGGTGGGGAATAGTGGTCTAAAGTGGGGGAAAGTGGGAGCACACTGATGGCCCGTTCATGCTGCTTGGAGAGTTCGAACACACCGTCGACGACAAGAACCGGCTCACCCTTCCGGCCCGGTTCCGCGAAGCCATGTCCGATGGCGTCGTCGTCACGCGCGGCATGGACGGCTGCCTCTATGCATATCCGCGTGCCGACTGGCTGGAGCGCTTCCAGTCGCGCGTCGCGGATCTCGACCCGCTCAGCAGCGAGGGCCGGAAGCTGCAGCGCCATTTCTTCTCCGGCGCGGCCGAGGCGGAGCCGGACAAGCAGGGAAGGATCATGATTCCAGCAGCCCTGCTCCGCTACGCAGGCCTCGGGCGGGATGTCGTCGTCGCAGGGATCCACGATCACCTGGAGATCTGGGATCGCGAAACCTGGCGGCGGGAGCTCAACGAGGTCGAAGGGAGTGCGGAGCATGTTGCCGAGCGTCTTGCAGCCAAACGCGACTGATCACGTCCCCGTCCTCGCCGAACAGGTTCGGCGCCTGCTCGACGTGCAGCCGGGAGAGACCGTCGTCGATGCGACCTTCGGGGCCGGCGGCCACGCGGCGTTGCTCGCCGAGGACCTGCGAGGCGAAGGGAAGTACGTCGCCATCGACCGGGACCCGACCGTCAAGCCGTATTTCGAGTCGTTCCGGCGGCGCGCCGGCGTCCAGGCGCGGTTCCTGAGCGGGGACTTCGCGGACGTGCTCGAGCGCTTCGCCGACAACGGGCGCCAGGCCGACGTCGTCCTCTTCGATCTCGGTGTCTCGAGCATGCAGCTCGACCGGCCCGAGCGCGGCTTCTCGTACGCGGCCGACGCGCCGCTCGACATGCGGATGGACCCTTCCGCCGAGATGTCCGCGCGTGAGCTCGTGAACCGAGGCGAGCGAGCGGGAGTTGACAGAGATCTTCCGAAGCTACGGCGAGGAGCGGTACGCACGGCAGATCGCGAAGCGGATCGGCCGCGAGCGCAGCCGGCAACCCTTCGAGACGACCGCCGAGCTCGTCGAGGCGATCAAGTCCGCGATCCCGACGCCGGCCCGGTTCGGCGAAGGCCACCCGGCCAGGCGCGTCTTCCAGGCGCTCCGCATCGCCGTGAACGACGAGCTGGGCGCGCTCGAGGCTGCGCTGCCCGCCGCGCTCGAGATGCTGCGCCCCGGCGGCCGCGTCGCGGTGATCAGCTTCCACTCGCTCGAGGACCGGATCGTCAAGCGGTTCTTCCGGAGCGAGGCGCACGGTTGCACGTGCCCGCCGGACTTCCCGGTGTGCGTCTGCGGCCGCGAGCCGTCGTTGCGGGTCCTGACGCGGAAGGCGGTGCGGCCCACGGCGCAGGAGATCGCGACCAACCCGCGAGCCGCGTCCGCGCGGCTCCGCGCGGCGGTCAAGGCGTAGCCATGGCCGTCGCCGTTGCTCGCCAGCGGACCGCCGCACGGCCGAGACGCCGGGCGGCCACGCAGCGCACGGACCGCGGGCGGCGCGGTCTGGATCGTTCTCATGGGACTCCTGCTCGCCGGCGTCGTTGCGCTGAACGTCGCAGTCCTCCGGCTCAACCTCCAGTTCGACCACCTTGCAAAGGAGCGAGATCAGCTCCGCGCCGAGAAGGCCGAGCTCTCGTCCGACCTCGCGGTCCGGGCCGCCTCGCCGCGAACGAGTAGCCTCGCGCGCCGGCAGCTCGGCTACGTGTCCGCCGACCCGTCGACCACGACCTACCTGGATCTCGGGAATCGGTGAGCCGCCGCCTTCCGAACCGGCGGATCAGGCTCCTCCTCGCGCTCTTCACGCTCGCCTTCGCCGCGACGTTCGGCCGCGCCGTCTGGCTCCAGGCCGTCCACGCCCAGGGGCTCGACCGGCTCGCGCAAGGACAGCATCACGCGACGGTGACGGTGCCCGCGCCGCGAGGGTCGATGGTCGACCGACACGGGGTCGACCTCGCGATCGGCCGCCGAGCGACGACCGTCTACGCGAATCCCCGCCACATCGCCGACCCGCGCGCTGCCGCGGTCGCCGTCGGCCGAGACCTGCATGTCGATCCCGACAAGCTCTACGGCCCGTTCGCCGACCAGTCCCGCGGGTTCGTCTACGTCGCGCGTAAGGCAGATGCCAAGCGGGCCGATCTGCTCAAGCGCCGCGGCATCGTGGGGCTCGGCTTCTACCCGGAGGAGAGGCGTGTCTATCCGCAGGGCCCGGTGGCGGCGAACGTCCTCGGCTACGCAGGGATCGACAACAAGGGGCTATCCGGGCTGGAGCTCGCCCTCGACGGGACGCTCGCCGGGCGGCCCGGGCAGGAGACGGTCGTCCGGGATCCGTTCGGCCGCGCGATCGACGTCATCCACGCCGTCCCGGCCGTCGAGGGCCGCGATGTCCGCCTGACGCTCGACGCAACGCTGCAGGCCAACGCGGAGTCGGTCCTGCTCCGGTCCGTCCGCCGCTGGGGGGCGCGCGCCGCGACGGCCGTCGTGCTCGACCCGCACAGCGGGGAGATCCTCGCGATGGCCGCGCAGCCGGGGTTCGACGCGAACCGCTTCCCCGAGACGCCGAAGGACGTCCAGCGAAACCGCGCCGTCACGGACACCTACGAGCCCGGCTCGACGCTGAAGGTCGTGACGGTCGCCGGCGCGCTCTCCGACGGTCTGGTGACGCCCTCGACGTCGTTCACGCTCGAGCCCAAGATCCACGTCGCCGACCGGGTGATCCACGAAGCTCATCGCACGAGGACCGAGCGGATGACGGTTGCGGAGATCCTCGCCCAGTCCTCGAACGTCGGAACCGTCACCCTGGCCCAGCTCCTCGGCCGTGACCGGCTCACCTCGTGGCTCGCCCGCTTCGGGTTCGGACGCCGCACCGGGAATCGACTTCCCCGGCGAGTCGCAGGGGATCCTCCCGAGCTACTGGTCCGGCTCGACGATCGGGACGCTCCCGATCGGCCACGGCATCGCCGTCACGCCCGTGCAGATGGCGGCCGCCTACGCCGCGGTCGCGAACGGCGGCGTCTGGAGGCAGCCGCACCTCCTGTTGAACAGCCCTGCGAAGAGGCACCGAGTCATCTCCCGCCGTGTCTCCGACCAGCTGATGTCGATGATGCGCGGACGTCGTCCTCGAGGGGACGGGCACCGAGGCGGCCGTCGACGGCTATCAGGTCGCCGGGAAGACGGGCACCGCGGCCAAGCCGGATCCGCGCGGCGGCTACTCGACCTCGAAGTACGTGGCGTCGTTCGTCGGCGTCGTCCCGGCGAGCGACCCCCGGCTAGTGATCCTCGTCACCGTGGACGAGCCGAGCACGATCTGGGGTGGCAGCGTCGCGGCGCCGGCCTTCCAGGAGATGGCGCACTTCGCGCTCCAGTACCTCGAGATCCCCCCCGACGCGCTTCCCTAGCCGGCCGGCTCCGCTAGCCTCCTGCGGCGATGGATCTCGAGCGGCTGATCGCCGCGCTGGGGCCCCTGGAGGTCCGCGGAGGCGCTCCCACAGACATCGCCGACCTTGCGTATGACACGCGGCAGGTGGTCCCGGGCGCGCTCTTCTTCTGCGTCCCGGGGGACCGGGCGGATGGGCACGACTTCGCCGAGGAGGCGGTCGAGCGCGGTGCCGCGGCCCTCGTCGCGGAGCGGCCGCTCGACCTCTCGGTCCCGCAGCTGATCGTCCCGTCCGCGCGGGCCGCGATGGCCGTCGCCGCCGACGAGTTCTTCGAGCGGCCGACGGAGGAGCTCGTGGTCGCCGGTGTCACGGGCACGAACGGGAAGACGACGACCGCGTACCTGATCCACGCGATCTTCGAGTCGGCCGGGATGCGGCCCGGCTTGATCGGGACGATCGAGTCGCGGGTCGGGGGTGAGGCCCGTCCGGCGGTGCGCACGACGCCGGAGGCCATCGACCTCCAGCGGACCTTTCGCGCGATGCTCGACGCGGGCGACCGCAGCTGCGTGATCGAGGCGACCTCGCATGGATCCGTTCTCGGCCGGTTGGAGCGCGTCCGCTTCGACGCGCTCGCCTTCACGAACCTGACGCAGGACCACCTCGACTTCCACGACGTCGATGGACGACTACTTCGACGCCAAGCGCCGGCTGTTCACAGAGCACGAGCCCGCGCCGGCCGCGGCGGTCAACGTCGGCGACGAGTGGGGTCGGCGGCTGGCCGGTGAGCTGCAAGCCCTGGACAGGGCGCCCCTTCTCACCTACGGCCTCGTCGACGACGCCGAGCTCCGCTGGGGCGACGTGGAGGTCGAGACGAGCCTGCACGGACGGTTCAACCAGGAGAACATCCTCGCCGCCGTCGCGGTGTCGCGG
Organism: uncultured Actinomycetes bacterium; assembly: GCA_963754715.1. Lineage (GTDB taxonomy): Bacteria > Actinomycetota > Thermoleophilia > Gaiellales > Gaiellaceae > JACDAN01. The sequence goes on from CAVWHA010000007.1 coordinate 130,344, forward strand.
CTACTTGCCGTCCCGGCCGCCGCGATCGAGGAGGGCCTGGCGCGGCTGGCCGGCGTCCCCGGCCGGTTCGAGTCCGTCGACGAGGGCCAGCCGTTCACCGTGCTCGTCGACTACGCCCACACTCCGGACTCGCTCGCGAACGTCCTGCGCACAGCCCGCGAGCTCACCGGCGGGCAGCTGATCTGCGTCTTCGGCTGCGGCGGGGACCGCGACCGGGGCAAGCGTCCCGAGATGGGGCGAATCGCCAGCGAGCTCGCAGACGTCGCCATCGTCACCTCCGACAATCCGCGGAGCGAGGACCCGCACGCGATCATCGAGGAGATCCTCGCAGGCGTCTCGAGGGAGGTTGAGGTCCAGCCGGACCGTCGCGTGGCGATCGCGCGTGCGGTCGAACAGGCGAAGGAGCGCGACGTGGTCGTCATCGCCGGCAAGGGCCACGAGCAGGGCCAGGAGTTCGCCGACCGGAAGGTTCCGTTCGACGATCGAGAGGCGGCGCGAGAGGCGATCCGGCGCCTGGGGGCTCCGGCGTGATCCCGCTTCCGGTCGAAGAGCTCCGAGGACTCGGCCGGCTCGAGGCGACTGCCGACGAGGTGACCGGCGTCCAGATCGACTCCCAGCGGATCCGTCCGGGCGATCTCTTCGTCGCCGTTGGCGGCGGCGTCGAGTACCTCGACGACGCACGGGCACGCGGTGCAGCGGCCACGCTCGTCCCCGACGACGCCTTCGCCGCGATGGCCGCGATCGGGCTCGCCGTCCGCAACCGCAGCAGCGCGCGAGGTCGTGGGGATCACGGGCTCGACCGGGAAGACCTCGACGAAGGACATCCTCGCCGCGCTCGTCCGCCCGCACCGGCGGACGGTGGCGGCCGAGGCCAGCTACAACGCGGAGCTCGGCGTCCCGCTGACGCTCGCCCGTCTCGAGCCCGACACCGAGCTGCTCGTCGCCGAGCTCGCCATGCGCGGCTTCGGTCAGATCCGCGAGCTCTGCGAGATCGCGCGGCCGACGCTCGGCGCGATCACCGCGATCGGGCCCGTGCACCTGGAATTCGTCGAGACGGTCGCGGGAGTGGCGAAGGCGAAGGCGGAGCTCCTCGAAACCCTTCCGCAGGGAGCGACGGCCGTCGTTCCGGCGGGCGTGCCCGAGCTGGGGCCGTACCTCCGCGCCGACCTGAACGTCATCCGCGTGGGCGAGGACGTCCGCCTGGTCGCCTTCGAGGAGGGCCGGCTCGAGGCAGAGGTCCTCGGCGAGCGAGTCGAGCTGACCACGCCGTTCCGGGTGCGCCACCAGGCGGAGAACACGCTGGTCGCGCTCGCGGTCTACGCCGCCCTCGGGCTGCCGCTCGCCCGTGCGCACGAGGGCGCAGCCGACATCGAGTTCTCGCGCTTGCGCGGGGAAGAGATCGAGCTTTCCGGCGGCGGACTCCTCATCAACGACTGCTGGAACGCAAACCCGGTCTCGATGACCGCGGCGCTGCGCGACCTCGTCTCTCGAAGGAACGGCGGGCGGCGGCTGGCGGTGCTCGGAGGCATGGCTGAGCTCGGGCCCGAGGGTCCCCGCTACCACCAGGAGATCGGCAGGCTGCTCTCCGACGTCGACCACACGATCGCCGTGGGCGAGCTCGCCCGCGACTACGGCGCGGAGGACTGGGTGGCGGACGCGGACGAGGCGGCGGAGCGGCTCGTCGAGCTCGTCCAGCCGGGCGACGTCGTGCTCGTGAAGGGCTCGCGCTCGGTAGGCCTCGAGGCGGTTGCAGCGAAACTCACGTCCTAATGGAACGAGTTCTCGCCGCGGGCCTGCTCAGCATGCTCATCTCGATCGTCGCCGGCCCGAAGTTCATCGAGTTCCTGCGCCGCAACGAGATGGGCCAGCACATCCGGGAGGAGGGGCCCGGCGGGCCACCAGGTCAAGCAGGGGACACCGACGATGGGCGGGCTCCTGATGGTCTTCTCGGCGTCGGCCGCCTTCCTTACGCTCAGTCATTACACGACGGAGGCGATCACCGTCTTCCTCGTCATGCTCGGTTGTGCCGCCGTCGGGTTCGCGGACGACTACACGAAGCTCCGCCACCGCCGTTCCCTGGGGCTTGCAGGGCGGTGGAAGCTTCTACTGCTCGCCGGTATCACGGTCGGGCTCGCATTCGCAGTCGACGAGGTGAACGCACCCAGTGACGTGTACGTCCCGGTCCTGGACTGGAGGATCGGCCTCTCGCTCGGCTTCTACGCCCTCCTCTTCCTCATCGTCGCCGGAGCGGCGAACGGGGCGAACCTCACGGATGGGATCGACGGCCTCGCTGCCGGCGTCGGGATCATCGCCCTGCTCACGTTCACGGCGATCAACGTGGTCGGCTACACGCGGTCCGGGCAGTTCCAGCCCGAGCAGGACCTCGCCTCACTGGACATGGCGATACTGGGGGCGGCGTTGATCGGCGGCGCGATCGGATTCCTCTGGTACAACGCCTTCCCGGCCGAGGTGATGATGGGCGACACGGGCTCGATGGCGATCGGCGGCGCGCTCGGCGGCTTCGCGGTCATGAGCCGCAGCGAGCTCCTGCTCCTGCTGATCGGCGGGATCTTCGTGATCAATGCCCTCTCGGTGATCCTCCAGGTCGCCTCGTTCAAGTACTGGGGCAGGCGCATCTTCCTGATGGCGCCGATCCACCACCACTTCGAGATGAAGGCGTGGTCGGAGACGAAGATCATGGTGCGCTTCTGGATCGTCGCGGCGATCCTCTGCGGGGCGGCGTTCGCGCTCTACTACCGGTACTTCCCCGGGTTCCGGCCCGACTTGGTTTCGTGACCTATCTCGTTCTCGGCCTGGCGCGGTCGGGCCGGGCGGCGGCGCTGGCGCTGGCCGGGCGCGGTGATCGAGTCGTCGCCGTCGACCGGGCGGCTGACGCGGATTCCGGCAGGCTCGCGGAGGCGGGTGTCGAAATCCACCTCGGAACCGAGGAGACCTCGTTGCTGGAGGGAGTGGACGTCCTGATCAAGAGCCCCGGAGTACCCGCCGAGGCACCGCTCGTGGCCGCCGCGCGTGAGCGTGGAATCTCCGTCTGGAGCGAGGTCGAGCTGGGCTCGCGGCTGCTTGCCAATCCGATCCTCGGTGTCACAGGAACGAACGGAAAGACGACGACGAGCGAGCTGCTCGGGAAGATGCTCCAAGCGCCGGTGGCAGGCAACGTCGGCCGGGCGCTGACGGAGCTCGACGGCGAGGTCGGCGCCGGCGACTGGATCGTCTGCGAGCTCTCGAGCTTCCAGCTCGAGGACGTCCACGAATTTCGGCCCCGAATCGCCGTCCTCCTCAATCTGGAGCCGGACCATCTCGATCGGCACGGGACGTTCGACGCCTACAGAGACGCCAAGTTGAGGGTCTTCGAGAATCAAGGGCCGGAGGACGTGGCGGTCCTGCCGCGCGGCTTCGGGGAGGTGCCGGGGCAGGCACGGCGGATCGAGTTCTCGGCCGACGACGAGCTTCCGGCGGAGCCTCGCATCCCTGGAGCGCACAACCGCGAGAACGCGGCGGCTGCGACTGCGGCCGCGCGTGCCGCCGGGATCGCCGACGAGCAGATTGCCGAGGCGTTGCGGATCTTCCCGGGCGTGCCGCACCGCCTGGAGGAGGTGGCGGAGATCGGCGGCGTCCGTTTCGTCAACGACTCGAAGGCGACGAACGCTGCCGCCGCCCGTCGGGCGATCGCCGCGTTCGACGAGCCGCTGCACGTGATCCTCGGGGGGCTCGGCAAGAACGAGAGCTACGTCGGACTCGTCGTCGGACATGCGTGCTCGCGGGGCGCACGCCTATCTGATCGGAACCGCGGCGAACGAGCTGGCGGCTGCGCTGGACGAGTACGAGCTGTGTGGTGACCTCGCGACCGCCGTTCGGGTGGCGGCCGCGGTTGCGAAGCCCGGAGAGATCGTCCTGCTGTCTCCGGCCTGTGCGAGCTACGACCAGTTCAGGGACTTCGAGGAGCGAGGCGACGAGTTCCGCCGCCTCGTCGAGGAGCTCCGGTGAAGAAAGGCGTCTTCGAGCAGCAGCTCCTGCTCCTGATCACCCTGGCGCTCGTCGCCTTCGGCCTGGTGATGGTCTTCAGCGCGACCTCCGGCCAGGCGACGCTCGGCAACGGAGACGCGTCGTACTACCTCCGCAAGCAGGGCCTGTACGCGCTCGTCGGCGTCGTGCTGCTGGTGCTTGCCCGACGGACGAGCTACCGCGCCCTGCGTCCGCTGGCGCCGACGCTCCTCGTCGTCAGCCTCGGGTTGCTCGTCGTCGTCCTTGCGATCGGCGCCGAGATCAACGGCGCGAAGCGATGGCTGCAGTTCGGCCCGGCCGTCTTCCAGCCTTCGGAGCTCGCGAAGCTTGCGCTCCTCATCTGGGTGGCGGCATACCTGTCCCGGCACCCGGTGCCGCGGACTCTCGGCGAGCTCTTCAAGCCGATCGGCCTCGTCGTCGGCGTCTTCTGCGTCCTCTTCCTCGTCGAGCCGGACCTGGGGACGGCGATCACAGTCGTGCTCATGATCGCCGGCATCCTCGTCGTCTCCGGTGCGCCCGGCCGTCTGCTTGCGTCGGCCGGGGGGCTCGCGATCGCGCTCGTGCTCGCGGCCGCCTGGTTCGAGCCCTACAGGCGCGCTCGTCTTCTGAGCTTCCTCAATCCCTGGGACGACCCGCAAGGCACCGGCTACCAGACCGTGCAGGCGATGCTCGGCCTCGGCTCGGGCGGAATCGTCGGCTCGGGGCTCGGCGAGGGCATCGGGAAGTACTCCTACCTGCCCGAGGCGCACACGGACATGATCTTCGCCGTCGTCGGCGAGGAGCTCGGCCTCGTGGGAACCACGGCGCTGATCGCGGCCTACGCGGGCTTCGCGTACGCGGGCTTTCGGGTCGCGCTCGCCTGCAAGGACGCGTTCGGAAAGCGACTCGCCGCCGGCGTGACGACCCTCGTCTGCGGTCAGGCGCTGATCAACATCGCAGCCGTCATGGGCGTCGCGCCGCTCACCGGGATCACCCTTCCCTTCGTCTCGTACGGGGGGTCGAGTCTCGTCGTCGGCCTCGCCGGTGTCGGCATCCTCCTTAACATCGCTGGCGACCATGGCCGAGCAACGAGGACACGCGTGTCTGATCGCAGCCGGGGGAACAGCCGGGCACGTGCTTCCGGCGATCGCAGTCGGCGAAGCGCTCCGCGAGCGCGGCGCCCACGTGACGTTCGCCGGGTCGCCGGATCGCGTTGAGGCGAGACTCGTCGCCGAGGCGGGATTCGAGTTCGACCCGTTCAGGGTGGCGGCCTTGCCCAGGCGTCCCGGCGTGGAGCTGGCGCGCTCGCTTCTTCGTGCCGGCGGCGCGGTCCGCGAGTGCCGCAGGATCCTGCGTCGGAGGCGGCCGGACGTCGTGCTCGGAGCGGGCAGCTTCGTCGCGGGCCCGATGGTGCTCGCCGCGGCCTCGATGCGGATTCCGGCGGCAGTCACGGAGGCCGACGCACACCTCGGCCTTGCGAACCGACTCGCCGCGCCCTTCGCGCGCCGGGTCTTCCTCGCCTACGAGCTGGACGGGCGCGGACCGCCGAAGTACCGGGTGGTAGGACGGCCGATTCCCAGGCGGTCCCGACCCAAGCCTCGCGCGGAGGCTCGAGCCGCCCTCGGCTTGCCGGCGGACGAGCTCATCCTCGGCGTCTTCGGGGCGCGCGCGGGGGCGAAGAGCCTGAACGAGCTCGCCGTCGAGACCTGGGGGAGGGACGGCCCCGTCGTGCTCCACCTCTCCGGCGAGCGCGACTACGAGTCCCTGCGTCCGCGGGTCGAGCGGTCCGATTATCACCTCCTGCCGACGGTGGACGATTTCGGCGCAGCGCTCTCGGCCGTGGATCTCGCCCTGTCGAGGTCCGGTGGCACGGTCTGGGAGCTGGCTGCTGCGGGGCTTCCGGCGGTGCTCGTCCCCTATCCACACGCCACGAGCGACCATCAGACCAAGAACGCCCGGTTCTTCGAGCGGGGCGGCGGCGCTGTCATCGTCCCCGAGTCGGAGCTGGAGCGTGCGCCGCGTCTGGTGGAATCTCTCCTTGCGAACGATGCGCGTCTGGACGAGATGCGGGAGGCAATGCTGCGGCTCGCCCGAGGAGATGCCGCCGAGCGGATCGCGGAGGAGTTGATGGAGCTTGCAACCGCTCGCCGGTAGGAAGCTGTACTTCGTCGGGATCGGCGGCGCCGGCCTGTCCGGCTACGCGTTGCTTTCTCATGCCTGGGGCGCCGACGTCTCGGGCTGGGATCGGTACGACACGCCCTACCTCGAGCATCTCCCGCCCGACATCACGGTCACGGTCTCGGACGAGCCTGACCCGCCCGGCGACGCCGAGGCGATCGTGTCGTCGGCGTTCGTCAGCCATCTCCCCGGGCGGTCGCGGGCGGAGTTCCTGGCGGAGCTCGTGGCGCTCCAGGACTCGATCGTCGTCGCGGGCGCGCACGGAAAGACCACGACCGCAGCGATGATCGCGTTCGTCCTCGATCGGCTCGGCCGCGACCCCGGCTTCCTGATCGGCGCCGAGGTCCCGCAGCTGGGCGGAAATGCGCGCGCCGGTTCGGGATGGCTCGTGGTCGAGGGTGACGAGTCCGACCGGACGATCGAACAGCTCCGGCCGAAGATCGCAGTGCTCACGAACGTCGATCTCGACCACCACGCGGAGTTTTCGTCCCACGCCGAAGTCGAGGGGCTCTTCGAGCGCTGGCTTGCCGGCGTGCCGCAGACGGTGCGCGGAGATGAACTCGAGCCCTACGACGGAGAGCTGCACCTTCCGGGGGAGCACAACCGCCGGAACGCGGCGACGGCGCTGGCGGCGCTCGAGCTCGCCGGCGTCGACGGTCGGGAGGCATGGCCCGTCCTGCGGGAGTTCCGCGGCGCCGGTCGGCGGCTCCAGGAAGTGGGAGTGGCCGCCGACGTTCGGGTGGTCGACGACTACGCGCACCATCCCGCTGAGATCCGAGCGACGCTCGCAGCGCTGCGCGAGCAGGGTGCCGACCGGATCCTGGCCCTCTTCCAACCGCATCTCTACTCGCGGACGCGGCACCTGGCGCGCGAGACCGCCGCGGCGCTCGCGGAGGCGGACATCGTCGCGGTCACTGACGTCTACGCGGCACGCGAGGAGCCGATCGAAGGCGTCACCGGCAAGCTCGTCGTCGATGCGCTCACCGAGCTTCGCCCGGGGATGCCGGTCGGGTGGACCCCGCGCGTCGAGGACGGCGCGCGGTTTCTCGCCGCTCGCGCCCGGTCCGGGGACGTGGTCGTCACGATCGGAGCCGGCGACGTCGATCGCGCGGCGCCTCTCGTCCTCGAGGAGCTCGAATGACGATCGAGGAGCAGGTTCCGCTCTCTCGGTTCACGACGCTGGGCACCGGAGGGCCGGCTCGGTGGTTCGCGAAGCCCGAGAGTGTCGAGGAGCTCGCGGAGGCGCTCGAGTGGGCTAGCGCGCAGGAGCTTTCCGTCGCCGTCGTCGGGCTCGGCTCCAATCTTCTCGTCGCAGACGACGGCGTGGACGGGCTCGTTCTGAAGCTCGCCGACGAGCTTGCCGCCGTCGAGGTCGACGGGGAGACCGTGCGTGCCGGCGGCGGTGCATCGCTCGCCGTCTGCCTCCACCGCGCCCGGGCCGCCGCCCTCGGCGGGCTCGAGTTCGCGTGCGCGATCCCCGGGACCGTGGGCGGGGGCGTCTGGATGAACGCCGGCGCCTACGGCGGCGAGATCGCCGGGGTCCTGGAGCGGGCGCTGGTCGCCGATGCGACGGGAGCGAGCTGGCGGACGCCGGCCGAGCTCGGCCTCGAGTATCGACGCTCCTCCCTGGTGCCCGGCCAGGTCGTCGCCCAGGCCGAATTCCGGCTCCAACCTCGGCCGGTCGAGGAGATCAAGGCCACCGTCGCGGAGATGCAGGCGGCGCGGAAGGCGGCCCAGCCGACGAACAAGCGGACGTTCGGCAGCGTCTTCAAGAACCCGGATCACGAGCTCTCGGCGGGCCGGATGCTGGAGGCGTGCGGCCTGCGCGGCTTCAGGATCGGCGGCGCTCAGATCTCTCCCCGCCACGCCAACTTCATCGAGAACGCCGACGGCGCCCGTTCTGCCGATGCGATCGCGCTCATGGTCGAGGCGCGCCGGAGGGCACTCGATGAGTTCGGCGTCGAGCTCGAGCACGAGGTTCAGCTGCTCGGTCCGATCGCGCTTCCGCTCGCCGGCGGGCGCGTGTAGGAGCGGCGTCGGCCGCGGCGAAGTGGGCGTCGTGGCCCGCTCGGCCGTCTCGGCGTCCCCTGCGCTCAAAGTCGTCCCCTCTGGACGATCGCTCGCGGTTGGCTTCGGCCTGCTCGCAACGGCCCTCGCGTTGTACGCCGGGGCACGGCAGACGGCGATGTTCGCCGTCCACGACGTCGAGGTCACCTCCGCCACTCAGGCTCAGTCACGTCTGGTCGGGCGCGCGCTTGCCGGACTCGAGGGAACGAGTCTCCTGCGGATCGACCAGGACGCGATCCAGCAGCGCCTCGAACAACTGCCACACGTTCACCTGCTCGGCTACGACAGAGAATTCCCGAACGGCCTCCGGGTCGAGGTGAGCGTCGAGCGGCCGGCGGCGGTCCTCCGCCGCGGAAGCGAGCGCTGGCTCGTGTCAGCGGAAGGCCGCGTCCTGCGCCCTCTCGAGCAGCCGCTGCGGCGGCCGTTGCCGGTCGTGTGGATCGAACGGTCGATCGAACCGGAGGTGGGGGCGATGATCCGGGCGGCCGAACCTGCTCGCGCCGTCCGGACCCTGGCAGAAGTGCGGGTCGCAGACCCGGCTCTCGGGCGCCGCGTCTGGTACGTGAAGGTTGGTGAGGGAGGGGCGGTCACCGCGGTCCTCCGCGACCGCTTCGAGATCCGTCTCGGGGCCGGCGAAGATCTCGCCCTCAAGCTCGCCGTCGCACGCCGCGTGCTCTCGACGCTGCGCCGGGAAGGGGACACGGCGGCCTACCTCGATGTCAGCGTCCCTGAGCGCCCCGTGGTCGGTGAAAGTCTCAACTCTCAGGTTGAGCCTGAGACATCGCGCAGCTAAGTCCCGTTGACAGGCGGCTTGGCGGTCCTTACGCTGGGGCGTTGCCGTGGCTCGTGAAGCCGCGAGCTACAGTCGAGCTTGAGGTGGAGGGACATTGAGCGTACGCGATCAGACAGGGAACTATTTGGCCGTCATCAAGGTTGTCGGTGTCGGCGGCGGGGGATCGAACGCGGTCAACCGAATGGTCGATGCCGGCCTGACCGGGGTCGATTTCATCGCGGCGAACACGGACGCTCAGGCGCTCCTTGCCGTCGATGCGGACATGAAGATCCACATCGGCGCCGAGTCGACGCGCGGCCTGGGTGCAGGCGCCAATCCCGAAGTCGGACGCACGGCGGCGGAGGAAAGCCGCGACGAGCTCAAGGACGCGCTGAAGGGCGCAGACATGATCTTCGTCACCGCGGGAGAAGGCGGAGGCACGGGAACAGGCGGTGCTCCGATCGTGGCCGAGATCGCACGCGAGCTCGGCGCACTGACCGTCGGCGTCGTCACGAAGCCGTTCGGTTTCGAGGGCCGGAAGCGCGCGGACCAGGCGATGATGGGAACCGAGGAGCTCCGCGACAACGTCGACACGTTGATCGTGATCGAGAACGACCGGCTGCTTCAGGTGGTCGAGAAGCGGACGTCGATCGTGGATGCATTCCGGATGGCCGACGACATCCTGCGTCAGGGCGTCCAGGGGATCACAGACCTGATCACGGTGCCCGGGATCGTCAACCTGGACTTCGCGGATGTTCGGGCGATCATGACCGACGCCGGATCGGCCCTGATGGGAATCGGCTCGGCCTCGGGCGAGAACCGCGCCGCCGAGGCGGCGCACACGGCGGTCTCGTCGCCGCTGCTCGAGTCGTCGATCGAAGGCGCGACCGGGATCCTGCTGAACATCAGCGGCCCGGCCGACATGGGCCTCTTCGAGGTCAACGAGGCGGCGGAGGTCGTCACCGGCGCTGCGGACCAGAACGCGAACGTCATCTTCGGCGCCGTCATCGACGAGTCGCTGAAGGACGAGGTGCGAGTGACGGTGATCGCGACAGGCTTCGGCCCAGCAGGCCACAGGCGCCGTCGGCGCGCGGTCGTGCCGGAGGAAGCGCCGTCGACGCAGACGGAAGAGCAGCGCGAGCGCTTCGAAGTCACCGACGAGGAGCTCGAAGTGCCCTCGTTCCTCCGCGACTAGTCAAGAGCCGGCCGCTACCTCGGCGGTAGCATCCGGCGTCGTGCAGACGCTGCGCCGAACGCCGCTCTACGAGCGACACGCCGCTCTGGGTGCGCGGATGGTGCCCTTCGCCGGCTGGGAGATGCCCGTGCAGTACGAGGGCGTGATCCCGGAGCACCGGGCGGTTCGCACCGACTCCGGCGTCTTCGACGTCTCACACATGGGTGAGCTCGAGGTCGAAGGCCCGAAGGCGCACGAGTTTCTCCAGACCGTGCTGTCGAACGATCTCGACCGGATCGAGCCCGGTGCGGCCCAGTACACGCTGCTCACGAACGAGCGCGGCGGCATCGTGGACGACCTGATCGCGTACCGGCTCGAGCCCGGCCGCTACCTGCTCATCGTCAACGCCTCGAACCGAGAGGCCGACTTCCAGTGGCTGAAGGAGCGGGAGCTTCCCGGCTCCGACGTCCGGGACATCTCGGACGAGTTCGCCTTGCTCGCGGTCCAGGGCCCGCGCTCGCTCGAGCGGCTCGGCCTGGACGAGGCACCGGCCTTCACGTTTTCCGAGGAGGAGATCGACGGCATCGAGCTGATGGTCAACCGGACGGGCTACACGGGCGAGGTCGGCGTCGAGCTGCTCGTCCCGGCCGAGGACGGCTCGAGGTTGTGGGACGCCGTTCTCGCCCGGGGGGTCACGCCCGCGGGCCTGGGCGCCCGGGACACACTCCGCCTCGAGGTCTGCTACCCGCTGCACGGGAACGACATCGGACCGGAAACCGACGCGATCTCTGCGGGCCTCGGCTGGGTCTGCGTTCTGGACAAGGACTTCACCGGGGCCGACGAGCTGCGACGGATCAAGGCAGAAGGACCCGAGCGCCGTCTGGTCCCCTTCGTGATGGAGGACGCCGGCGTCCCGCGCCAGGGAATGGCGATCGACGGCGGCGGCGAGGTCACCTCCGGAACGCACTCGCCGATGCTCGACCAGGGCATCGGCATGGGGTACGTCCCCGTCGACCAGGCCGAGGACGGCACCGAGCTCGCGATCGACGTGCGTGGTCGCTCTCGCCGGGCCCGCGTCGTCAAGAAGCCGATCTACAAGCGCGAGGAGGATTGATGGCCGCAGCCGAGAGCTACCCGACCGAGCTGCTCTACCACTCCGAGCACGACTGGGCCCGCATCGAGGGCGATGAGGCCGTGCTGGGCATCACCTGGTACGCACAGGACGCGCTCGGGGAGCTCGTCCACTTCGAGCCGCCCGAGGCGGGAGCGACGATTGCCAAGGACGGGATCTACGGTGAGGTCGAGTCCGTCAAAGCGGTCTCCGACCTCGTCTCCCCGCTCTCCGGCGAGGTGCTGGAGGTGAACCAGAAGGTGGTCGAGGCGCCCGAGACGGTGAACGACGAGTCGTACGGCGAGGGCTGGCTGATCCGGATTCGCCTTGCCGACCCGTCCGAGGCTGAGAGCCTCCTCGACGCCGACGCGTACAAGGCGCTGCTCGCCGAACAGTGACCTACGTCTGCCTCACCGACGCCGATCGCGAGGCGATGCTGAAGACGATCGGCGCCTCATCCGTCGAGGACCTGTTCCGGGACGTTCCGGCGGGAGTCCGCTTCGACCGGCCGCTCGACCTCGGCGATCCTCTCACCGAGCAGGAGATCGTCGAGCGCCTCGAAGAGCTCGCAAGCCGCAACGTCCACGCGGGCGAGGAGATCTCGTTCGTCGGCGCCGGCGTCTACGACCACTACGTCCCGGCCGTGATCGACGCGATCCTCCAGCGCGGCGAGTTCCTGACCGCGTACACGCCGTACCAGCCGGAGATGAGCCAGGGGATCCTCCAGGCGATCTTCGAGTACCAGACGGTCATCTGCGAGCTGACCGGGATGGACGTCTCGAATGCGTCGGGATACGACGGGACGACCGTCGCCGCGGACGCCTGCTTCGTCGCGAAGCACGCGACCGGCAGGACGAAGATCGTCCTCGCCGAGACCATGAACCCGCAGATCCGGCAGGTCGTCCGGACCTATGCCCCCGGTTTCGGGATGGAGGTCGTCGACGTCCCACACCGCGACGGGGTCACCGACCCGGACGAGCTCCGCGCGGCCGCCGACGGCGCCGCCTGCGTGATCTTCCAGCAGCCGAATTTCTTCGGCTGCCTGGAGCCCGCGCCGGACCTGGCGGCGGCCGCGAACGACGCCGAGGCACTTGCGGTCGCGCACGTCGACCCGGTCTCGCTCGGCGTGCTCGAGGCGCCCGGCAACTACGGGTGCGCGATCGCCATCGGCGAGGGGCAGGGGGCGGGCAACCCGCTCTCCTACGGCGGACCGCACTACGGGTTCATCGCCGCGCGCGAGGAGTTCACGCGCCGCATGCCCGGACGGATCGTCGGCGAGACGACCGACGTTACCGGGCAGCGCGGCTACGTCCTCACGCTCCAGACGCGGGAGCAGCACATCCGGCGCGAGAAGGCGACGTCGAACATCACGACCAACCAGACCCTGCTGGCGCTGGGCGGCCTGATCAATTTGTGCTGGCTCGGCCCCGAGGGGCTTCGTGAGCAGGCGGAGACCTGCATGGCCCTCGCCGAGCACGCGAAGGAGCGTCTCGACCTTCCGCTCTTGTTTCCCGAACAGACAACATTCAAGGAGTTTGGCATCCGGGTCGGACGGTCGGCGCAGGACGCCATCCGCGAAGCGCGGACGCCGCGGTGTCAACCCGGGGTACCCGGTCGGCCGCGACTACCCGGGCATGGACGACGCGATCCTCGTCGCCGTGACCGAGCGCAGGACGCTCGACGACATCGAGATGCTGGCGGAGGCTCTGGCCGAATGAAGCTCGTCTTCGAGAAGTCACGCCCTGGACGCCGCGCCGGCCGGGTCCCGAGGCCGGCCGAGGTCACTGCCTCCGGCGGTTCCCGCTGGGCTCCGCCGCGAGCGTCCCGCGCGCCTGCCCGAGCTCGCCGGAGGTCGAGCTCGTCCGGCACTTCACCGAGCTGACGACCCGGAACTTCGGAATCGACACCGGCTTCTATCCGCTCGGCTCCTGCACCATGAAATACAACCCGCGCGTCAACGAGCGGGTCGCCGCGCTGCCGGGCTTTCGCGATCTCCATCCGCATCAGGACGAGGAGGGCGCTCAGGGCGCGCTGGAGCTCATGCACGACCTTCAGGAGATGCTCGCCGAGATCACGGGGCTCGATGCCGTCTCCCTTCAGCCCGCCGCAGGCTCCCAGGGCGAGCTCACCGGCCTCATGCTGATGCGCGCCTACTTCGCCGACCGCGGCGAGGGAGAGCAGCGACGGACGATCGTCGTCGCCGACACCGCCCACGGGACGAATCCCGCGAGCGTCACGATGGCCGGCTACGAGCTCCAGAAGGTGGCGACGGACGCCCGGGGCAACATCGACTTCGAGGATCTCCGCACGAAGGTCGACGAGACGCACGGCCGGCCTGATGCTCACCAACCCCTCGACGCTCGGTCTCTTCGACGAGCACATCGAGGAGGTCTCGAAGATCTTCCACCAGGCCGGCGCGCTCCTCTACTACGACGGCGCGAACCTGAACGCGGTGTGCGGGATCTCGCGGCCGGGCGACATGGGCTTCGACATCGTCCACATCAACCTGCACAAGACGTTCTCGCAGCCGCACGGCGGCGGAGGCCCGGGCGGCGGCCCGATCGCAGTGCGCGACCGGCTCGAGCCGTACCTGCCGGTGCCCGCCGTCATCCGCGACGAGAACCGCTTCCGGCTGGACTACAACCGGCCGAAGTCCATCGGCAAGGTGCGCGCCTTCACCGGCCCCTTCGGCGTGTTCGTCCGCTCCTACGCCTTCATGCTGGCGTGGGGACGCGAGCTACGGACGATGTCCGAGGACGCGGTCCTGAACGCGAACTACCTGCTGGCGCGCCTGAAGGACGCATACGAGCTCCCCTTCGACCGCCTCTGCATGCACGAGTTCGTCCTCTCGGCCCGCAACCTCAAGCGCGAGCACGGGATCACGGCGCTCGACGTCGCCAAGCGCCTCATGGACTACGACTTCCACCCGCCGACGATCTACTTCCCGCTGATCGTCCCGGAGGCGCTGATGATCGAGCCGACCGAGACGGAGACGAAGGAGACGCTCGACGCCTTCTCCGAAGCGATGCTCGCGATCGCGCGCGAGGCCGCGGAGGAGCCGGAGACGTTGAAGAACGCCCCGCACAAGCGTCCGGTCGGGCGCCTGGACGAGGTCAAGGCCGCGAAGCGAGCGATCGTCAGCTACCGCTTCGAGGACCACCCGGACCTGAGCGCCGAACCGACGACGGCCACAACTGCCGAAGCACCAAAGGGCGTCTAGCCTCTCGGGGCCCACCGGCGGCCGCGCCGCGCACCGCGAAGCGGTGCCCGGCTTCCGGAAGGTCGCTGAAAGTCGCGAGACTTTCAGCGAGGAGGGGCGCTAAAAGAGGTCTGTTTCGTCCGGGAGCTCTCCGCGGCGTCGGATCAGGATCCAGGTCACGCCGGCGACTGCCGGGATGAACAGGAGCATGCGGAGGTCCGCCCAGGCAGCCGCGAGCCAGACGATTCCGAGGGCAATCCATGCGCCGCGACGGACGAGGTAGTCGTCCCTGACCAGCTGCCACAGAGAAGCTGCTGCTGTGTTCATGCCGCTTCTCCTTTCGTTCCCGAGTGCATCGGCGGCTGTTTCTGGCCGTGCATCCCTCATCTGGTGAGAATGCGTGCATGAGCGAGATGCCGAGTCCGGGCTCCGAGCTCCTCGACGCGCTCTACAAGGGCGATTCCGACGCCGTCGAGGCGAAACTCGGGGATTCCCACGAGCTGACGATTTTCGAGGCCGCCGCGGTGGGCGAGACGGCTCGAGTTCACGAGCTGCTGCTGCTCGAGGGCGGATTCGTCGACCAGTGGTCGCCGGACGGCTTCACCGCGCTCCATCTGGCCGCGTTCTTCGGACACGAGGACATCGCTCGCGAGCTGCTGAGGCGAGGGGCGGAGGTGAACGCCGTCTCGCGAAACGCGTTGAGCGTCCAGCCGATCAACAGCGCTGCGGCCGGAGGCCACACCGGCATCGTCCGCGCCCTCCTCGACCACGGCGCCGACCCGAACGCACGGCTGGAGGGCGGTTTCACTCCGATCCACGCCGCGGCTCAGAACGGGAACGACGAGCTCCGGGCGCTCCTCGTCGAGCGCGGGGCCGACGGGGACGCCGTCACCGACGACGGGAAGACCGTCGCCGACTTTCGACAGGAACAATAGGACCGTGATCGATCTCCGTTCGGATACCACCACGAGGCCGACCCAGGGCATGCGCGACGCAATCGCGTCGGCCGAGGTCGGCGACGAGCAGAAGCGGGAGGACCCGACCGTCAACCTCCTCGAGCAGCGCGCCGCGGAGCTCCTCGGACAGGAGGAGGCCGTCTACCTCCCGACGGCGACGATGGCCAACGAGATCGCCCTGCGGCTCCACGGCGAGCCGGGCGACGAGCTCCTCGCCGAGGAGTACTCCCACATCCTGATCTCCGAGCTCGGCGGGCCCGCCGTCTTCACGGGACTGCTCTCCCGGCCGCTCGTCGGAGAGGCCGGCCGGATCTCGGTCGAGCAGATCCGCGCCGCAGCGAATCCGATCCTCGACGTCCACACGCCGCGGACACGCGTGGTCTCGATCGAGAACACGAACAACAGCGCCGGCGGCCGGGTCTGGCCGCTCGAGGAGATCGACGCCGTCGTCGACTGCTGCCGCGAGCTCGACCTCAAGCTCCACCTCGACGGCGCTCGGCTCTTCAACGCGTCGATCGCGCTCGGCGTGCCTCCTGCCGCGCATCTCCGGGAGGGCCGACACGGTGACCATCTGCCTCTCGAAGGGGTTGGGCTGCCCGCTCGGCGCCCTCATCGCAGGCTCGACCGAGCTCATGGTTCGCGCGCGACGCCTCAAGCACATGTTCGGCGGCGCGATGCGGCAGGCGGGAATCGTCGCGGCCGCCGGCGTCTACGCGTTCGAGCACAACATCGACCGGCTCGCCGACGACCACGCACGGGCGAAGAGGCTCGCGGAGGGGCTTGCCGAGGCCGGATTGCCGGTGACGCCCGACGACGTGGAGACGAACTTCGTCCAGATCGACGTCGAGCCGCTGGGCCTGTCGAAGCCGGAGGCGCTCGAGCGGGCGCACCAGGCGGGCGTGGGCATCTCCGGAACCGTCCACAAGAGCCGGCTCCGTGCGCCGTCACGCACCTGGACGTCGACGACGACGACATCGAGCAGGCGATCGACCTCCTTCCACGGGCCTTGGGCACGCTTGCGCACGCCTGAGGGGCTGACGGCCGAGCTTTCGCGGATCGTCCGCGAGGCGCAGGCTGAGAGGCGGCTGCCGAGCGTCAGCGCCGCGGCGGTCCACGACGGCGAGATCATCTGGAGCGAAGCGGTCGGTCTCGCCGACGCAGAGAGCGGGGAGCGGGCGACGCCCGAGCATCAGTACCGGATCGCATCGATCACGAAGACCGTCACCGCGGTCGGGGTGATGCGCCTCCGCGACGAGGGCAAGCTCGCGCTCGACGACCCCCTCGACCGGCACCTGCCGGACGCGCCGAAGAGCCCGACGATCCGCAGCCTCCTCACGCATCTCTCGGGCCTCCAGCGCGAAGTCCCGGGCGAGGTCTGGGAGACGCTCGACATGCCGACGCGGGAGGAGCTCGTGCCCCGGTTGGGCGAGGCGGACGCAGGTACTCGCCCCGAACGCGTACTGGCACTACTCCAACCTCGCGTTCGCGCTCCTCGGCGAGGTCGTTGCACAGCTGACCGGGCAGCCGGCCGAGCAGTACCTCGAGGAGAACGTGCTCGGCCCGGCCGGGATGAAGAGGACGACCTGGACGGCCAAGCAGCCCGCGGCGATCGGCTACCTCGTCCACCCGTACGCCGACGTGCCTCGGCAGGAGCCCGTGATCGACGACGGGGCGACCGCGCCGGCCGGACAGCTGTGGAGCACCCCGTCCGATCTCTGCCGGTGGGCGGCGTTCATCGCCGCTCCGGATCCGGCGGTCCTGGCTCCGGAGACGGTCGAGGAGATGAGGACGTTCCAGTCGATGGTCGACCTGACGAAGTGGCGACTGGGCTACGGGCTCGGATTCGCGCTCTACCGGGTGGAGGACGACGTCTTCGTCGGGCACGACGGCGCCCATGCGGGGTTCCTGGCCCACGTCTCGTGTCTCCCGTCGAAGCGCACGGGTGCAGCCGTGCTCACGAACGACGGAGCCGGCGTCACGATCTCCGCACTGGGCATCCAGCTGTCACGTGCCGTGGCCGAGGCGTTTCCGCCCGCGGTCGACGAATGGCGGCCGGGCGAAGGCGCCGCCGCACGAGCTCGAGGGCATCCTCGGCCCCTGGTGGATGGAAGGTCACCAGGTGGTCTTCTCCTTCCGCGGCGGGAAGCTCGAGTCGGTGTTCCCGGACGCGCGCCTGGATCTCGGCCGCTCGCAGTACGAGCAGGAGGGGGACGACCTCTACCGCATCGTCCGCGGCTACGAGCGCGGCGAGCTGCTCCGGATCGTGAGAGACGGGGCGGGCGCTCCGGTCGAAGCTCTACTTCGCCACGTATCCGCTCTCGCGCGCGTCGAAGACGACCGCGAGCTAGCGGTCGCCGACGAGCAGGAAGGCGACGGCCAGGCCGACGTATCCGGCGATCAGCACGACTCCGCGCGCGCGGCTCGACGCGCCCTGCACCAGCAGGGCAAACGTGATCAGCGACGCCGAAGGCGAGCGCCGCGATCTCGACCGGCCGGAACGAAAGCGCGAGCGGATCGATCAGCAGTGCGAGCAGCGTCACGGCAGGGATGAGGAAGACGGCGACCTGGGCGCTCGAGGCGAGCGCGATCTCGGCCGCGAGCTTGATCTGCCCGCGCGCAGCGACGACGACGGCCCCACCGTGCTCCGCGGCGTTTCCGACGATCGCGACGATCACCGCGGCGACGAAGAACTCGGATAGGTTCGCCTTGTGGGCGAACGTCTCGATCGAGCCCGACGACGACCTCCGCGATCAGCGCCGTGACGACGGTGGCCACGCCGAGCACGATCAGCGCGGTCCGGAAGCGTCCAGCCGAGCATGTCCGGTGACTCGTCCGAGATGTGCATCCGCCGGTGGCGCCGGAGCGCCAGCCACGTCGCAGCCAGGTAGACGATCAGCAGCGCGATCGAGACCGGGACGGAGAGATTCACGATCGAGTCCCGCTCCGGGTCGCCGTCCCAGCCCGGCACCGCCGGGATCAGGAACAGGAGGACGGCGAGCGCGACGAGCCCGATCGAGAGGAGGCTCGACTCCCGGTCGAGCTCACCACGGCCACCGAAGAGCAGCGAGAAGCCGAGGACGAGGAGGAGGTTGCCGACGACGCTTCCCGTCAAGCGAGCCGCGAACGACCTCGGTGAGCCCCTCGTGGACGGCAAGCAGCGCGATGATCAGCTCAGGGGCGTTTCCGAACGTCGCGTTGAGGAAGCCGCCGATTCCCGGCCCGGTGTGGTGCGCGGCCTGCTCGGTGGCCTCGCCGATCAGCCACGCGAGCGGGATGAGCGCCGCCGAGGCGAGCATGAACTCGACGGTGTCGCCGAGGTCCGCCGCGTAGTGCAGGAGGATCGTGACCGGCGCGAGCGCGAGCGAGCCCCAGAGGATGCGACGCGCCATTGGGCGCTTACCCTACCCAGCGTGCTGAAGGCAGTTCTCTTCGACTGGGGCGGGACGCTCATGGACGAGGCGTGGAGCGACGAGATCGCCCTGGAAGGGCACACCGCGGGCCTTGCCGCCCTTCGGCGGGACGGCCTTCCGACGGCTGAGGAGTTCACGCGCCACGCCACCGAGAACTTTCCCGTGGCGGGGGAGGACGAGATCGACATCGCGGCCGTCATGCGTCGTTCGTTCGCCGAGCAAGGAGTGGATCTCACCGACGACGACCTCCGCCTCTTCCTCCGATCGATCCACGACGTCTGGGCCTCGTATTACTCGCTCGCGTCTTCGACGCACGCTCTGCTCGAGGCGTTGCGGAATCGCGGGCTCCGTCTCGCACTCGTCTCGAACACGGCGAGCCCTGAGTGGCTCTTGCAACCGGTCCTGGAGAGTCAAGGCCTGGTCGAGAGGCTGGACGCCGTCGTGCTCTCGTCCGAGGTCGGGAAGCGCAAGCCCCACCCGGCGATCTTCGAGCGCGCCCTTGCCGAGCTCGAAGTGCAAGCCGGCGAGGCGCTCTTCGTCGGCGACCGTCTCGATGCCGACGTGCTCGGCGCCTCGCGGGTCGGAATGCAGACCGTGCAGGCGCTCTGGTTTCGGGCCGACGACGTCGAGGTCGAGGTCGAGCCGGACTTCCAGGCGTTCACCCAGATGGACGTTCTGAACGTCGTCGACCGCCTGATCGACCCACGCGACTAGGAGGGCTTGACCAAACGCCTGCTGTGCCGCAGGGCCGCGCTGATCGCCCCGAGGCTGTGTCCTCAGTCGCGCCCGTATCGCGAGGATACGAACGCTCCCTGCGTTCTTGCCTCGGAACGACCATCGCACCCCCGCGACGAGCGACGTTCGGCCAAGCCCTCCTAGCGCGATCGGGCCGCTCTGTCAAGTCTTGCGCAGGCTGCGATCCGTGACCCACAATCCGGTCATGGCGTCACAACAGACGACCCGTCCGCGGAGGCTTCCCCTCCGTCCACAGGACGAGGTCGAGTGCCGCCGGTGCGAGGTCCACTGCGAGAAGGTCGTCTACCCGTCGGCCTGCGTGGCCCGCTCGTGCCCGTTCCTCTACGCGTTCGAGGAGGTCGGTCGCACGTACGTCGGGTGCATGCAACGGATCTTCTCGGTCGAGATCGATCTCGAGCTCTTGCAGGAAGCCGAAGGCCGAGCGCCGGGCTTCGGTGCTGTTCGGGCCAACCGCAAGCCGCTGCCGATGTGCCGCGCCGAGGTCGAGAGCACCTACGCGGCCCGGGTCGACGAGCTCGGCTGCGTCAATCCCGAGTTCAGCGAGTTGCCCGTCGGGCAGCCGAGCTTCCGCGTCTTTGCACAGGTCGCCGAGCGCCGAGCCGGCTTAGCTGGCCTACCACTCTCCCAGAGCTTCCGCAGCTTCTTGACCTCGGCCGCGTCGGGGCCGTGGCCGTCGCTGCCCGCAACCTCGAGCACCGCCGGGAGGTGCTGAAGGCGCTCGTTTCCGAGAAAGGTCGCGATGCCCTTGCCCATCTCACCTTCGAGCATGTTCGCGTGGCGGTCGCGGTTCGAGCCGAGCGGCGTCGCGGAGTCGTTCACGTGGAGCGCGCGGAGCCGGTCGAGCCCGATCGTCTCGTCAACCTCGTCCAGCAGCGCGTGGAGAGCGGCCGCATCGGTTACGTCGTAGCCCGAAGCCCACAGGTGGCACGAGTCGAGGCAGATTCCCAGCCGCGGATGCCGGCCGGCGCGGTCGATGAGCGTTGCGAGCTCCTCGACGGAGCGCCCGATTGTGTCGCCGGCGCCTGCCGTGTTCTCGATCAGCAGCCAGGTTGTCTCGGAGCAGCGCTGGAGGACCTGTTCCAGCGCCGGGAGCACCCGCTCGAGGCCCGCGTCGAACCCGGAGCCGAGGTGGGACCCGACGTGGAAGACGACGCCCTCTGCTCCGATCGCGCAGGCTGCGTCGACGGTGTTGCTGAGCGTCGCGACCGACTTCTCGTAGATCACATCGTCGGGGCTCGCGAAGTTGCAGAGATAGATGGCGTGAACGAGCGTCGACTTGACGCCGGCCTTTCGCGCCCGCTCCTGGAAGCTGCCGAGCACCTCGGGGTCGTGATCCGGAAACCGCCAGGCCCTCGGGCTCTGGACGAAGAGTTGAAGCGCGTCGGCGCCGATCGCCTCGGCGCGCTCCGGCGCGGCCTTGACGCCGCCGCCAACATGGCCGCCGAACAGCATGGCCCTACGATAGAGAGGCGATGTCCGTCCGCGTCCGCATGGCCCCGAGCCCGACCGGCTTCCTCCACATCGGAAGCGTTCGGACCTTCCTCTTCAACTGGCTCTTCGCCCGTGCACAGGGCGGCGAGTCGCTTCTGCGGATCGAGAACACCGACACCGGCCGCGAGGTCGCCGAGGCCACGGACCAGATCCAGCGCTCGCTCGAGTGGCTCGGAATCGACTGGGACGGCGACGTTCGTTTCCAGCTCGACCGGATGGAGGACGCGCAGCGGCTGGCCCGGCAGCTCGTCGAGGAGGACAAGGCGTACGAGGACGAGGGAGCGGTCCGGTTCCGCATGCCCGACGAGGGTGCGACCGGCTGGGACGACGTCATCCGCGGCCGGATCGAGGTCGAGAACGAGAATCTCGACGACCTCGTGATCCTGCGGGCCGACGGGCGGCCGACCTACAACTTCGCCTCTCCCGTCGACGACATGCTCGACGAGATCACGCACGTGGTCCGCGGCCAGGACCACATCTCGAACACGCCCAAGCAGATCCAGATCCTGTGCGCGCTCGGCGCCGAGCCGCCGGTCTACGCGCACGCCCCAGACGTCCTCGGCCCCGACGGCAAGAAGTTCTCCAAGCGGCACGGGGCGCAATCGGTGGAGGACTTCCGCGCGCAGGGCTACATCCCCGAGGCGCTGATCAACTTCCTCGCCCGGCTTGGCTGGGCCTACGACGACAAGACCGAGGTCTTCTCACGCGAGGAGCGTCCTGCGCCTGTTCAGCCTCGACCGCGTCTCTGCGAGCCCGGCGGTCTTCGACTACCAGAAGCTCGCCTGGCTGAACGGCGTGCACCTCCGCAACCTGCCGCCCGAGGAGTACGCCGCTCGGATCGTCACCTATCTCCGCGAGCAGGGGATCGGCTGGGACGAGGAGCTCGTTCGGAAAGCCGCGCCGCTCGTCCAGGAGAAGATCGAGACGATGGACCAGTTCCCGGACTATGTGCGCTTTCTGTTCGAGGAGGTCACACCGGTGAAGCCGCTCGACGGCGGTGCGCCCGTTCTGGAGGAGGCGGAGCGGGCCCTCACCGGGGTCGAGCCCTTCACAGCGGAGCCGATCGAGCAGGAGCTTCGAGCGCTGGCCGAGCGGCTGGAGCTCAAGCCACGCGATGCATTTCAGCCGATCCGGCTCGCCGTCACCGGTTCGAAGATCTCACCCGGGCTGTTCGAGAGCCTCGAGCTGGTCGGCCGCGACGAGACCCTCAGACGCCTCGCGGCTGCTCGCGGCGCAGCGGCTTAGGCGGCGCAAGCGGGTCGAGCGCGCGCTGGAACTCCAGCCACGCCCGGCGCCGGAACGTCGGGCGTAGGACGCGGTAGCTCCCCGAAACTCGATGTGTGCTGCAACGGCGATTTCGCCTTTGACCCCTGGTAATTTCCCACTTCAAAGTTGTAAACGAACGAACCGGCGATCTGGGTACGGCTGAACCTCTGGATACACTCGGAAACGTGGGAGAGAAGCGGGCGACGGTGCTCGTCGTCGACGATGATCCTTCGCTCAGGCTCCTCTGCCGGGTCAACCTGGAGCTCGAGGGATATCGCGTCGTCGAGGCGGAGAACCTGGACACGGCTCGGAAGGCGCTCGAGGAGGAGAAGATCGACGTCATCCTCCTCGACGTGCACCTGGGAAACCAGGACGGACTGACGCTGTTACCGGCAATCAAGGAGCACGGCCCCGCCGTTGCCCTGCTGACCGGGAGCCCCGGGGTGCTGCTCCCAGAGGATGCAACCGTGATCGGCAAGCCGTTCTCGATCGACGAGCTCAGCCAGACCGTTCGTCGTCTCGCCGGGTCGTAGGTACATTCTCCAGTCGCGATGAGCACCACTGCAGTCAGGACCCCCGCCGAATTCGAGGACGAGCTCCAGCGCTACCTCTACGAGCGGGCCGAGGAAGGGCGCGCCGTCCGGGTCGGCGAGAAGGAGATTTCCGAGCGCGCTGAGATCGTCGCCCGGTACTCGCGAGCTCTTCACCCGCGAGCAGCTCGACGCCCTGCGGGAGGCCGAGGACGGCGCGGCTCCGACGACGAGCGGGAGCGTCTGTACCGGCTGCGCAAGACCTGCGAGTCGGGTCTCGTCGAGGTCGAGCTCGGCGAGCGCGAGGATGCGCTCGAGAACGCGATCCTCGCCGCGCGCGTCAGTACCGCGGGGAGGAGCTGCCGCTTCGTTCGCGCAGGCACAGCTGGCGGTGCTCACGAGCTATGCAGAGCGGGAAGAGCTCGGCGAGCTGCAGGGTGACGCTTCCGCGGCGTTCAACGACCAGCGAATGGAGATGCTCCAGCGCACGTGAGGAGCTGGACGCAGAGCTCTCCGGCGAGCCGGATCCCGTCGCACGCAACGAGGAGGAGAAGGGGATCTCCCTCCGTGAGCTCTCTCGCGTGCTGACGGAGGCAAGTCGCGCCGCAGACGACGTCTACGGCCGCCTCTCCGCCAGGTGGTTCGACAAGCTCCTCGAGGAGGGCCGGCCCGAGGTGCCGACCTCGTACCACGTCGCCTGGCTCCGGCGACTGTCGCCGCTCGAGTCGACCTACACGAAGGATCGCGCGACCGAGGTCTGTCTCGAGACGCTCCGAGCCCTGGGCTTCGAGCTCGACAAGGAGCCGAACATCAAGCTTGACCTCGACGACCGGCCGCAGAAGTCACCGAGGGCCTGCGTGATCGCAGCCGACCCGCCGAAGGTCGTCCACCTGATCACCCGCGCCCAGGGCGGCTTGCACGACTACCAGGCGTTCCTCCACGAGGCGGGCCACGCGCTGCACTACGGCGGCTGCGACCCGAACCTGCCGTACACCTTCCGCAACCTCTCGCGCGACCACGCGCTGACCGAGATCTACTCGTACATCTTCGAGGCGATCTCGCGCGAGCCTGGCTGGCACGCCGAGCACTTCGGGCTCTCGGACGAAGAGGCGCGGGAGAACGCCGAGGCGACCGTCTTCCTCGAGGCGCTGCTGTACCGCCGCTACACCGCCAAGCTCGAGTTCGAGATCGAGTTCTGGGGCAACTTCAACGACGGCGGCGCGGGGCCCGACCACTACCACCGGCTGCTGACCTCCGCGACGGGGATCTCGTACCGGCCGGACGCCTACCTGGCAGACATGGACGCAGGCTTCTACTCCGCCGACTATCTCCGCGCCTGGATCCGGTCGGCCCAGCTCCGGCAGTGGCTGACGAACGAGGTCGGCGAGGACTGGTGGCGCAACAAGGCGACCGGCGACCACCTCCGGTCGCTCTTCGCCGAGGGCACCCGGCCGTCCAGCGAGGACATCGCCGGCCGCCTGGGCTACGACCCCCACGACACCGGGCCACTCCTTCACGAGCTCGGCGCCTGACGCTTTAGGTCAGGTGCCTAGACCGGCGTTCGATCGGTTCTATCGCTACGACGAGCTGACAGAGATCCTTCAGGGCTGGGCTGACGAGCGGCCCGAGCTGTACATGCTGGGCTCGATCGGCCAGAGCTTCGAGGGCCGCGAGATCTGGCTCTGCACGCTGACGAACACCGCGACGGGGCCAGCGCTCGAGAAGCCCGGCTTCCTGATCGAGGCGAACATCCACGCCCTCGAAGTGACCGGCACGACGGCGGCGCTTCATCTGATCGACCGCCTGCTCTCGGAATACGGGAAGGACGAGCGGGTCACGCGCGTCCTCGACACCCGAACGTTCTACGTCGTTCCGCGCCTGAACCCGGACGGGCCGGAGCTTGCGCTGGCCGACCGGCCGAGGTTCATCCGCTCCAGCACCCGTCCCTGGCCGCTGGCGGAGGAGATCGACGGTCTCTACGAAGAGGATCTCGACGGCGACGGGCGGATCCTGATGATGCGCATGCGCGATCCGAACGGCTCGTGGAAACCGCACCCGGAGGAGCCTCGGATGCTCGTCCGCCGCGAGCCGGACGACACGGAGGGCGACTTCTACCGCGTCCTCTGGGAGGGGCGGATCCGCAACTACGACGGAGTCACGATCAAGATCGCGCCCCCGCTCGAAGGCCTCGACCTGAACCGGAACTTCCCGATGGAGTGGGCGGTCGAAGCCGAACAGCACGGCGCCGGCCCGTACCCGACGTCAGAGCCCGAGATCCGCGCGATGGTGCAGGCGATCGTCGACCGGCCGAACATCACCGGGCACATCGCCTACCACACGTTCAGCGGGGTCCATCTGCGGCCGTACTCGAGCTATGCCGACGACCACTACCCGACGCCGGACCTCCGCACCTACGAGCTGCTCGGGGAGAAGGCGACCGAGATCACCGGCTATCCGGCGATCTCGATCTACCACGACTTCAAGTACGACCCGAAGCAGACCGTCAAGGGCGGGGCGAACGACTGGCTCTACGACCATCTCGGTCTCTTCTCGTGGACGACGGAGTTCTGGAGCCCGCAGCGCGAGGCCGGGATCGAGGACGTGAAGTACATCGAGTGGCTACGAGAGCACCCGCCGGAGGACGACTTGAAGCTCCTCCGCTGGAGCGACGAGCAGCTCGACGGGAAGGGCTACATCGACTGGTACCCCTTCGAGCACGACCAGCTGGGGGAGGTCGAGCTCGGCGGCTGGGACCTCATGTACGCGTGGGGCAACGTCCCGCCGAAGTTCCTCGAGCGCGAGATCGCGCCGCACTCCGAGCTCGCGATCTGGCACCTGCTGATCTCGCCGCGGCTGGAGATCCGCTCGCTGGAGGCCGAGTCGCTGGGCGAAGGCTCGTGGCTCGTGCGCCTGGTGGTGGAGAACACCGGTTGGCTACCCACGAGCGTGTCTCAGAAGGCGGTCGAGCGGAAGGCGGTGCGGCCGTTGGAGGCGGAGATCACGCTGCCAGAGGGCGGTCGGGTCGTGGGCGGCGAGAAGAAGGTCGAGCTGGGCCAGCTCGACGGGCGCGTCCACCGGCGCTCCCTGCTCTGGTGGGCGTCGAACGATGCGACGAGCGACCGTGCGAAGGCGGAGTGGGTGGTGGAGGCACCGGCGGGCTCAGAGGTTCAAGTTGAGGCGCGCCACCAGCGTGCCGGCACTGTTAGGCGTGAACTTAGGCTCGCCCTAGATGACCAGAAGTGAGAACGCAGCGTCGCGGGGGAAGCCAGAGTTCTGGTAGAGCATCTGGACACGGAATGTGCCCGCTGGCAGGTAGACGACGGTGCTTGTTGCCTCGGAATCGGAGACGGAGAGGAGTCCGAGCGCCGCAGGATTGTTGCGGAGTGAAATTTCGTAGTTGCCTTGCCCCAAACGGCGGGCGAAGATCTTGTCCTGTCCGCAGTTCCACCCGGAGACTTCCGTCCAGGAGGCCGGATAGGTCGAGCTCCCTGCGATGCGAACGAATCCCATGACCGAGCCGGGTGCGCACTGCTGGACGTATGACTCAGGGGGCCGGTTACCGAATCTGTCGGCATTGCCTGCCCGGTCGGCGGTCGCGGCGGACCCGACCTGCGAAAGGGTCGTTATGTCGATGTCGACGCCCTTGATCGAGCCATCGAGCACCTCCGCGCCCGTCAATGCGTCCTCCGCAATCGACGGATTGGGGTAGCTGCCGGACAGGTCGCCGCCGGCCGGGCCGTTCGACAGGCCGGGCGGACCTTGCGGGCCGGCCGCACCGTTGGCTCCATCCTTCCCGTTGGCTCCATCCTTCCCGTTGGCCCCGGGCGGGCCTTGCTGTCCGGCTTCCCCTGCGGATCCCTGCGCACCGATCGGTCCTGGATCGCCCTGAAGACCACGAGGTCCCCGAGGGCCGCGCGGGCCGGGAGGACCGCGGCGTGCCGCCTGGGCGGCTCTCAGCGATCCGGCAGAGGCTTTGTCAACTGCTTGGACGAGACTGTCAACGCCCGAGCCGGCCGCATTCCCGAGTGGAGTGCTGCCGAAGACCGCCACGAGCAGAGCCGCGGACGAAAGCGCGAGTGGCAGCCGGTTCATCACGACACCGACGGTACGCGCGCGCCGAGATCCTCATAAGAGGGAAAACCCTCGACTTTGGCAACGGCTAGCCCGCGAGGAGCAGCTCGATCTCCTCCCAGAGGAGCTTCTTCGCCGGATCCGCGCGCCCGTTGACGAACCTCACATTCTCGGCCTCGAGCAGGCGACGGCATCGCTCAGGCCCGCCGTCGCCGGCTCCCCAGCCGTCGGGAATCGCACCGTCCGCGTAGATCACGCGCCACGCATTCGGGAACGCCGGGTTGCGGGCGGCCGACCGTGCGACGGCGCGAGCCGCTCTCCTGGTGCCGGTCGCTGCCATCCCGATCTCTCCGTACGCAGTCCAGCGACCTCTCGGGACGACAGCCGCGGCGCGAAGGATTCTGTTCGTTCGGGACTCGATCTCCGGACCGTAACGACCGAGTCTGTAGAGGCGCATACGGGATTCGAACCCGTGCCGCCGCCGTGAGAGGGCGGTGTCCTAGGCCACTAGACGAATGCGCCCGGCGAGGCTTGATTGTAGCGACGGCCGGGTAAGACTGCGCCGTGGCCAACTGGCTCAAGAAGCTCTTCGGCGGCGGCGACGAGCCGTCCGTCGTGGACGATCCCAGGGGCGGCGCGCAGAGCGAGGAGTACCGCCACGCCGACCCGCGCGACCTCGTCGAACAGGGCGGAACGACCATGAGCGGACCGGGCGGCGCACCCCAGGAAAACCTCTCCGTCGAGGAGCGTCGTGACCTCGATCACAAAACTGACTGACAAGTCAACCAAAAAGCTTGTCGCGATTGACACGTCAATCAGGACAGATTCGGGGCGGAAAAACCATCGGAATCTCGTCGAAATGCGCGCCCGAAATTCGATGTTGACAATTTCCTAAAAACGGTGATACCAACCTCGCGGCTCAGCAGCGGTTCGCGAGCCCGGTAGAAAAAACTCAGAGCCCGGGGGTATCGGAATGAAACGCAGGTTGTGGCGCGTCGCTCAGTTGGCGATTGCAGCGCTGGGCACGAGCACTCTCTTGATCAACGCGGGCGCGGCACCGGCCGCCTCGAATGGAGCCGAGTTCGTCGTCGGCGGCTGGCAGATCGTGGAGTACATCCAGGGCCAGCCCGCCTGCACCGGCGTCGGCTACCCGAAGCAGCTGCTCCGGCGGCAGGACTGCGGCTTCGGCCGTGTCTTCCTGACGCCTGCGACCGTGGGCAAGGCCGTCAAGGTCGAGTTCATCGACGGCGACGGCACGGTGGTCGACACCCAGAATCTGACCAGCACCGCGACGGGGCAGGTCCAGTTCAACATCCTCCCGGATCAGAACTGGGATCCCGGCGAGATCACCGTCCGCGCGACCGTTGCGGCCCCTGATTCCGGTACCGGCGAGGCGAGGTTCACGCTGAACCCGCTCGAGGTCACGGTTCTCGCAAGCGGCACGCACGCCCCGGGCCAGGCCGTGAACGCGGCCGGCACCGTCACCGAGCTCGACAGCCTGACTTGCTGCGTCGACAACCGGGCACCGGTCCCTGCGAACGTGACGGCGACGCTGCACGGCCCCGACGGAGCGCAACTGGCCGGTCCCGTGACGACGACCGCCAACGCCGACGGCGAATTCTCCGTCAGCTTCCCGGGCTCGGCCACGGCAGGTCTTCAGGCGGGAGCCGACACGAACTTCGAGCTCGAGCTCGCGGTTCGAGCGACGGCGACGTATGACGACCCGACGCCGTTCGTCAGCGGCGACACGCGCGACGCACCGCTTCTGAACAGGACGTCAGGACGCTGGGCCGGCTTCGGAGCGGGCCCGGTGGTCGTCAGGACGCCGCCTGACGCACTGCTGATCGAGAACTCCTACGTGTCCTCGCTCGGCTGGGTGAAGCCGGGTGACGGCTATCCGTTCCGCGTCAACGTCAAGAACCAGACGACGAGCGCGGCATCGAACGCGCAGGTGACGATCCCTGCGCCGGACGGTGTGACGTTCACCCAGGTGATGCCTCTGGGCGGCGCCGGCACGGCGTCGATCGGCGGCTCCGGGGTCACGTGGTCGATCCCGTCCGTTGCGAGCGGCGCGACCGCGACGCTCGTCGTCGAGGCGAAGGCTGATTCGGTGGCTCAGGATCCGCGGATCGTCTGGAAGGACCTCTCCAGCACCGCGACCCTCACGTACGCCGGGCATGCGGGCTCGCTGAGCGCAGAAAGCCACGGCCCGAAGGTGATCCCGCCGACAGGCGGCTTCGAGACCGCCCGCTACGGCGACAAGCCCTTCCCGATCGTCCCGGTGGACTACACCGACCGGAGCCACGAGACGAGGCACAGCGGCGACGCGTTGGCCCGCAAGGTCAACTCGCCCGGATGTCCCGGGCTCGACGTTCAACCTCTACCAGGAGATGTCGTACGGCCAGCTCCACCCGTTCGGCGACGGTGCCGTCCGTCGGGATCGCCACGGCCGGGTTCGACTACGCCCGGCGGCTTCAAGTTCAGCGAGCGCGACGTGACGAAGCCGACCTGCCGCGGCGTGAGCTACAGCAACGTCGAGCAGGTGCGCGGCACGCCGCTCTACCCGGAGCGGATCCGCGACGGCTGGTACCAGCTGCCCGGCGACACCGAGTACTACGGCGGCGACTTCCCGGTCTTCACGGCGACCACCGCCTTCGGGATCGACTCGGCCTGCGGCGACACGAGCAAGTCCGTCTATGACGCCGCCGTGATCGCCGACCCGGAGATCGACTACAACGAGTTCGACTCGCGACAAGGACGGCGTCGTCGACTTCTTCATGATGGTCTTCGTCGGCCTGGGCGGTAACGGCGCCTCGCAGGTCGATGCGAGCGCCGCCCTACGACAACATCTGGCCGCACTCGTCCAGCCTCGAGTTCTCGTACACCGGACGAGGCGACCGGTCTCTCGGGCTACATCTCGGACGACCAGCTGACCGACCTCGAAGGCACGCCGCAGTGCTGGACCGACGACAGCTATTCGGAGTCTGCCGACTGCCAGGCGAGCGGCGGCGCAGGCCTCGACAGCCTGCCGGCCTACGTACGCGTCGGCCCGTACAACGTCAACCCCGAGACGGCCATCGACCAGGCGAGCGTGATCGCGCACGAGTACGGCCACCACCTCGGGCTCCCCGACTACTACTCGACCGCCTACAGCGCCTACAACGACTGGAACCTCATGGCGACGGACTACTCGCAGCACATGACGATCTTCAGCAAGCAGGAGCTGGGCTGGGTCGTGCCGCAGTTCCTCCAGCCGGGCGAGACGCGAAACGTCTCGGACTGGGAGGAGATCAAGAACGACACCGGCAGCGATCACAGTGGGAGACGCCGGGTGGCCAGTCGTACACGCTGTCGGCGGCGAACGGCGACCAGAACGTCCACAACGGCCAGGCGTACGCGCTGAAGCTGCCGCGGCAAGCTGGTCATCGATCCGGCGAAGGTGGAGACGCAGGCCTCGGCCCCGTACGTCTGGTGGTCCGGGCGCGGCAACGACTTCGGCTGCGCGCCGAAGGCGGGCCACAACCTCGACATCGCGCTGCCCGAGCTCGAGTCGGTTCCCGACGGGACACGCCGGTCACGGTGAGCTTCAAGTCGAGCTGGGACATCGAGTGGGACTTCGACTACGGCTTCGTGCATCGGTCACGACCGAGACGGCGCGACGTACACAGTCGCTGCCGTCGGCGAAGGCTTACACGACCACCAACGCCGTGAACCCGAACAACGTCGGCGTGCCAGCGGAACTTCGGCAACGGCCTGACGGGCACGAGCGGCTCCTACGCCGGCGGCACCTGCGCAGGTCGCGACCGATCGCGCGAGCCTCGAGCTACGCGAGCGGCTCGCCGTTCGTCGACGACGAGTACGACCTCTCCGACGTTCGCGGGCCAGTGCGGCGTCGTGCTGCGGTTCTCGTACTTCACCGACCCGGGCCTCGACCGGCCGGGCTGGTTCATCGACGACCTCGAGGTCAAGGCCGGCGACCAGGTCATCTACTCGAGCGACTTCTCCGAGGAGGACGAGCTCCGGCTCTTCCCGGGCGGCTGTGGCGAAGCGGGCCGCAAGGTCGCCGCCAAGTGCACCGACGGCTGGAGCCGGATCAAGGCCGACCAGCCGTCGGCGCTCGACCACGCCTACTACCTCGAGCTGCGCGACCGGTCGGGCTTCGACTTCGACGAGTCGCGGCCAGGCCGATCGCGGGACTGATCGGGTGGGCGCCGGGCGTTCTCGTCGAGTACACCGACGAGATCCGCGGCTACGGCAACACCGGCGGCGGCCGCCGCCGCGCCAGCACTACCTCGACTCGCAGCCACAGCCCGGCTACGACTGCGGCGACAACCTCACGGAGGATCGACCCCGAGCCTGCTGCGCTCGACTCCTCCTCGCTGCCAGGACGCGGCCTTCACCGCGGCTGCCGGCGACAGCCACGTTCCAGGATGTCGGCTGGATCGACAACTTCTGCGGACGAGCTCGTCGGCGGATGGTCTGTGGCACTTCGACTACGGCTGCCTGACGCTCAACGTCACCTCGATGGCCGGTAACACCGGCAACACCGAGGCGCTTCCGTCCGACCTCACCGCGAATGCGACGATCTCGGCCGGCAGCGGGTGCTCGGCGTTCGAGTACTGGTCGGGCGCGGTGAACGCGGCACCGTCCGCGGTTGCCTCGGCTGATCCGAAGACGGCAGCCGCGGGAGAGACGGTGACGTTCTCCGCGGCCGGCTCCTTCGATGACGTCGACTCGCCCGAAGACCTCACCTATGCATGGGACTTCGGCGACGGCTCGACCGGCTCGGGTGCGACCGCCACGCATGCGTACGCCGCGAAGGGGACGTACGACGCGACGCTGACCGTGACCGACTCGCAGGGCCTTTCCGGCACGGACACGGTGACCGTGACCGTCCTCGGGCCGGACCTGCAGGTCACCAACGTCTCCGCACCCGCCGGGAAGCTCAAAGGCGGAACCCCGGTTGCCGTGACGGCGACGATCCTCAACGCCGGCCCCGGCAGGTCTCCGGGATCGACGACGGAGTTCCTCCTGAACGGCACCACGGTCCTCGGGCTGGTCAGCACACCGGCGTTGAACGCCGGCCAGTCGGCCCAGGTGTCGGTGCAGTGGAGGCCGGCGAACGGCAACAGCCAGCACGTGGTCAAGGCGACAGCCGACAAGCCGGGAGCCGTGGCCGAGGAGAACGAGGGCAACAACGCCGGGCAACGGACGTTCACCGTCCACGGGAACAAGCTCGAGAACGGCGACTTCGAGCAGCAGAATGCTTCGGGCCAGCCGGCGGCGTGGTCGAGCCAGAGCACCGGCGCCGGCACGGCGTCCTCCACCTCGACCGGGGGGAGCGACGGCTCGAACGGAGCACAGATGAAGGGCAACGGCGGCAACGCCGCGGCGTCGGGCTCTCCCACCTGGACGAGCGCTCCGGTGAGCGTCCAGGCCGGACAGGTCTACGACGTCGCGGCAGCGGTGAAGGCCTCGGGCCTGTCGTCGGCACCGTCGCTCAGCCTGGTCTACCTCGGGGCGGCAGGACAGGTGCTGAACACCGTCAAGGTGCTCAGCGCTCCGCTCCAGACCGACGGCTTCAAGGCACTGGAGCAGTCGGTGACCATCCCGCCCCTGGTGACGCAGGTTCGCGTCGTCCTGACCGGCTTCGCGCCGACGGATCTGACGACCAGGGGAACGGTCACCTTCGACGACGTAGGGCTCTTCGTGAGCTAAGGGAGACGACGAAGGTTTCCGTGCCCCCGGGCGGGTGACACGGAAGCGGGGGCGGATGGGGGCACGTGTCCCGTCCGCCCCCGCGCTATTTCCGGGCCCAAGGCGCCGACATGGCGGCGCCGACCGTTAAGGATGTGGCGGCTCGGCCGCCGCATCCGCTTTACACTGCGCGGGTGGCCGCGCGCGCTGATCGGCAGGCCGACCGCCGCCGGCAGATCCTCGACGCGGCCGTCAAAGTCTTTGCCCGCAGCGGCTTCCACACGTCCCGGGTAGGGGACATCGCTGAGGAGGCGGGTGTCGCCTACGGCCTCGTCTACCACTACTTCAAGTCGAAGGAAGAGCTTCTCGAGACGATCTTCCGCGATACCTGGACCCAGATGTTGGCGCGCGTCCGGGAGGTGGAGGCATCCGGCGTGGCGGCGCATGAGCAGGTGCGGCAGGTCACTGCGCTCCTCCTGCGGACCTGGCGTCGCGATCCCGACCTCGTGCGCGTTCTCGTCCGCGAGGTCACGCGCAGCCCGCACGTCCAGCAGGAGATCGAGGAGATCACCCAGGCGATGCAGGCGCTGGAGGGAATCATCCGGCGGGGTCAGGAGGACGGTGAGTTCAACCCCGGTCTCGATGCGCGCCTCGGCGCCGTCGTGTTCTACGGGGCGTTGGACGAGATCCTCACCGGCTGGGTCCTCGGGCAGCTGCCGGACAAGGACGAGGACATCGCCAAGGCGGAACGGAACGTGGTCAGCCTGCTCGTCGGTGGTCTCTCCGGGAAAAATGCGGTCGACTGATTAGTCAGTCAATTTACGCGCGCAATTTCGTTTCTCTTAATCGCAACGGAATTCCGTTCGGAGCCGTTAAGGCACAGAGGGGAGCACGCCTCCCAGGCGTGGGGCCCGCACAACGCGGGTCCCCGCGCTCCCCACTTGCCCTAGAAGCTTAGGAGAGGGCGGTGTCGCCGGGCCGCGGCTCGACGACGCCCGTCTCGGGCGGCCCGACGACGGGCGGCCGGAGCGGGCGGAGGTACAGCCACTCGTAGGCGATAGCGCCGAGCACGCCGCCTGAGAGCGGTCCGATGTACCAGATCCAGAGGTCGTCCCAGTTGTTCCCGAGGAGCTGCGGCCCGAACGCGCGAGCGGGGTTCATCATCGCCCCGGTGAGCGGGCCGGCCAGCAGGATGTCGAAGGTGATGGTGAGGCCGATCGCGAGGCCCGCGATCGACTTGAATGTCCCGCGCGGGTCGGCGGCCGTGGCGAAGACGACCCAGACGAGGAAGAACGTCAGGATCGCCTCGAGGATCAGCGCCGCCTCGGGCTCGATGCCGGGGCCGACCGCCGGAGCGCCGAGTGTCGCCTGAAGCTCGCCGACGAAGATCCACTTGAGCAGCGCCGCGCCGGCGATCGCGCCGACGAACTGGGCGACCCAGTAGGCGCCTGCGAGGATCGGTGAGAGGCGGCCCGTGACGAGGAAGCCGAGCGTGACGGCCGGATTGAAGTGGCCGCCCGAGATGTGGCCGACGGCGGAGGCCATGACGGCGATGACGAGGCCGTGCGCGAGCGCGACCTCGAGATTCCCGGCACCGGCCGAAGGGGCAGCGACGAGGACGGCGCCCGCGCCCACGAAGATGAGCGCGAAAGTCCCCACGAACTCCGCGGCGGCTCGACGGAAGACGTCCATCACGGCGCGGAGGCTATTGAGCAGATCGGACGGCACCGGTACGGTGGACCGGTGCGCTTCGTGGTCGTCGCGCTCGTTGCCCCCCTCGCGGCCGTGCTCATTTCGGCGGCGGCGACGGCTCCCGGCAGGATCGACGCGAAGCCGCTTCCCGGCCTCCCGGCTTACACCGCCGGATTCGAGTCCTGGCTGCGGCTCAACCGGCTGCCGATCCCACCGCGTGCCTCCGATCCTCATTTCGGGACGAAGAACGTCTACGTCAACCAGCCGCGGAGTCGGATCGCGCCGGGAGGGCGGCAGCGCTATCCATATCCCTACGGCACGGTGATCGTGAAGAGCGCGACACGCCGGAACCAGGGCTTCCACACTCTCGTGGCGGCGATGCGCAAGGTTCGCGGGGCCAATCGAGCGCACAACGACTGGGTCATGGTCGAGTACACGAGGACGAGCCGGAGAGCGCGGTACGAGAGGGTCGCCTCGGGCAGCATCTGCACCGGCTGCCACGTCCAGGCGAAGCGCCGCGACTACGTCTTCACCCGGCTCCAGCCCGCATCGGGGTAGGTCCGCTGCCTTTCGGAATAGGCCGAACGGCCTATTGAACCTCGTTGCCTCGCCTGTCACGCTCCCGCACTGTGGAGAGGGAGAGCATCGCAAGCCTGAAACTGGCGTTCGCTGCGGCCTTCATCGCGGTGTGCATCGGCGCCGTGGCGCTGCTGGGCGCAGCCGCCTAGCGGAAAAAGGCCGCGATTTGCGGCCCTTTCCTACAGGCTGCGGGGCTAGGATTCGAACCTAGACTACTCGGTCCAGAGCCGAGCGTCCTACCATTAGACGACCCCGCAACGGGGCTCGAAGTGTAGCCGCCTACCTGGTGAATCGGCGGTACAGGACGAGCGGGGCGAACGAGTAGAACGCGATCCCGACGGTGTCGATCGCAAGCGTCGCGAGCCAGGCTCCGAGGACGCCCTCGACCACCAGATAGCCGACGGCGACGGGAACAGCGACGACCCCGGCGCCGATCAGGGTGAGGACGACGAAGACGCCGAGCACCTCCCAGGTGCGACCGCGCACCAGCTCGTTGGAACGGCGCAGGGCTTCCCGCCAGGAGGCGTCGCCGAGGACGATCAACGGCACGACGAGCGCCCAGCGGGAGAGGAGGATCAGGCCCGGGACGACGAGCGCGAGAGTCCCGAGGACGATCCCGAGAGTCGTGACGAGCGCCGAGATCGCGAGGTCAGGAAGCGAGCCGGCGGTGCGCCGGTAGGCGTCCACCACGGTCGGGTCTCCCTCGTCGGCGTCGTGGATCAACGCGCCGATCACCCACGGAAAGAAGACGAGTCCGATCGCTGAGGTCAGCCCGACCCACGCCCACCAGCGAGCGCCGAGGTCGAATCCCGGGTCGAGCAGAAGGACGACGAGCTCGAGGGGAGCGAGGAGCAGCGTCACGAGCACCAGAGTCCGCCAGAACCGCGTCAGGAACAGGCGCCAGACCTCGCCGACGACCTCCCCGATCACGCGTTAGGCGACGTCGGATGCCCAGTCGCCGTAGAGGGCCGTGTACAGCCCCTTCCGCGCCATGAGCTCTTCGTGCGTTCCCTGCTCCACGACCTGGCCGTGCTCGAGCACGACGATGAGGTCGGCGCCCCGGATCGTCGAGAGGCGGTGCGCGATCACGAACGCCGTCCGTCCGGCGAGCAGCGTCCGCAGCGCGGTCTCGATCTTCCGTTCGGTGCCGATGTCGACGGACGAGGTCGCCTCGTCGAGGATCAAGAGCCGCGGATCGGCGAGCAGCGCACGCGCGAAGGCGACGAGCTGGCGCTGGCCGAGCGAGAGCCGGGAGCCGCGCTCCTGGACGTCCGTGTCGTAGCCGTCCTCGAGCCGCATGATGAACTCGTGCGCGCCGACCGCGGTCGCCGCCGCCCGGATGTCCTCGATCGACGCGTCGGGCCGGCCGAAGGCGATGTTGTCGCGCACCGAGCCGGCGAAGAGGAAGCCCTCCTGCGGGACGATCCCGAGCTGGCGCCGCAGCGACTCCTGGGTGATGTCGCGCAGGTCGATCCCGTCGACGGTGATCCGTCCTTTTTCGGGGTCGTAGAACCGTGCGAGGAGCTTTGCGATCGTCGACTTGCCCGCGCCCGTGTGCCCGACGAAGGCGACGCTCGTTCCGGCCGGCACGTCGAGATCGATGCCGTGGAGCACCTCGGGCCCGGTGCGGTAGGCGAAGCGGACGCCCTCCAGGCGGACATGCCCGTCGATCTCGGGCAGCGCCTCGGCGCCGGGCCGGTCGCGGACCTCCGCCTCCTCGTCCATCACGTCCATGATCTTGTCGAGCGCGGCCACTGCGGCGAGGAAGGTGTTGTAGAGCTGCGAGAGCTGCTGGATCGGGTCGAAGAAGTTGGACACGTAGAGGATGAAGGCGAAGAGCGTCCCGACCGAGACCTGGCCGCCCGCGAGCAGGTAGCCGCCGTAACCGAGGACGACCGCCGTCGACACGGCCGAGAGGAAGTCCACGAACGGGAAGTAGAGCCCGTTGGCGACGACGGTCTGCTGGTTCGCCTCGCGGTAGTGGGCGTTGATCTCCTGGAAGTTCCGGCGCCGTGAGTCCTCGCGCGTGAACGACTGGACGACCCGCATCCCCGCGATGTCCTCGGCGAGCGTCGCCGTGACGAGGCCGAGGCGCTCGCGAACCGCTCGGTAGGCGCGCGAGGACCGGATCCGGAAGATCGCCGTCGCGATCGCCATCGCCGGCATCACGCTCAGCGTCGCGAGGGCGAGGCGCCAGTCGAGGTAGAAGAGCAC
The DNA here is from genome assembly GCA_963754715.1 of uncultured Actinomycetes bacterium. GTDB lineage: Bacteria > Actinomycetota > Thermoleophilia > Gaiellales > Gaiellaceae > JACDAN01. The sequence goes on from CAVWHA010000007.1 coordinate 167,509, forward strand.
CGCCGCCGAGCCGACGAGGATGAGCGTGTTCTGGACGAGCGTCGTCACGCCGTCCGTGACCAGCTGGTCGAGCGCCTCGACGTCGTTCGTCAGCCGGCTGATGATCACGCCGGCCCGGTTGCGCTCGAAGTAGCCGAGCGAGAGCCCCTGGATGTGCCGGAAGAGCTTGTTCCGGAGGTCGGCGAGGATCCGCTCGCCCGTCCAGCCCGTGAAGTAGGTCTGCAGGCCGCTCGTCACGAGGTTCGCAAAGCCGGCGACGGCGAAGAGCCCGACGATGACGGTGAGGGCGTGGAGATCCCGCTGACGGATTCCGTCGTCCAGCGCGAGCTTGGCGAGGAAGGGAGGCGCCAGCGCCGTCAGGGTGGCAGCGAGCAGCGTGACGATCGCCAAGGTCGTCTGGAGCTTGTACGGGGCGGTCAGGCGGGCAAGGGTCGAGATCCGCCGAACCGTCCGCTGCCACGACCAGTCCTCGACCTGCGCGTCACGCTGCGCCGAGAGGTGGCTGCCGGGCTGCCAGACCTTCACGCCGTCGCCTCCGCCCGCTGCTCGACCCGCTCCGCGAACTCGCGCTCCAGGAGTCCGTGCTCGTAGATCTCCCGGTAGACGGGGCTCGACTCGATGAGGTCGTCGTGCGTTCCGCTCGCGACGATCCGGCCGCGGTCGAGGACGACGAGCTCGTCCGCGAGTGCCAGTGTGGAGAGGCGGTGGGCGATGATGATCGTCGTCCGGCCGCGCATCACCTGCGCGGAGCCCGAGCCGGATCTTCGCCTCGGTCGTCGCATCCACCGACGCTGTGGCGTCGTCCAGGATCAGGATCCGCGGGTCGAGGATCAGGGCGCGCGCAATGGCGATCCGCTGGCGCTGCCCGCCCGAGAGCGTGATCCCGCGCTCGCCGATCACCGTCTCGTAGCCGTCGGGTAGCTCGGCGATGAAGTCGTGCGCCTGCGCGAGGCGCGCCGCCTCCTCGACCTCCTCCTGCGTGGCGTCGGGGCGGCCGAACGCGATGTTCTCGCGCACCGTGTCCGAGAAGAGGAACGGGTCCTGGGCGACGATCCCGATCGCCCGCCGCAGCGACACGAGCCCGAGGTCGCGGACGTCGACCCCGTCGATCGTGATCCGACCGCTCGTCACGTCGTAGAAGCGCGGGACGAGGCCGGCGAGCGTCGTCTTGCCCGAGCCGGTGTGCCCGATCAGCGCCACCGTACGGCCGGGCTCGAGCGAGAGGTCGATGTCGCGGAGCACCGGCCGCTCCAGGTCGTAGCCGAACATGACCTGCTCGAAGCGGACCCGGCCGTCGCCGGGCGGAAGCTCGACCGCGTCCGGCCCGTCGGTCACGTCCTCCGGCTCGTCCAGCACCTCGAAGATCCGCTCACCCGATGCCGTTGCCCGCTGCGCCTGGCCGATCCACATGCCGAGCATCCGCAGCGGCATCACGAGCATCACGACGAGGACGTTGAAGAAGATGAACGAGCGCAGCGAGAGATCGCCGTGCACGACCATCCTCCCTCCGGCGAGCAGCACGATCGCCTGCGCGACCAGTGGGAGGAACGACAGGAGCGGCACGTAGAGAGCGCGCTGCCTGTTCGCCTGGACGCTCTGGTCGAACACGCGCTCCGAGCGGTCGGCGAACTTCGTCGCCTCCTCGCGCTCCTGCGCGAAGGACTTGACCACGTGGACGCCGACGATGCCCTCTTCGGCGACGGTCGCGACGTCGGCCATCTTCTGCTGGACGTCGCGCAGGATCGGATGCGAGACGGACGAGTACCGGTACGCCACGACGACGATCAGCGGCGTGATCGCCGTGGCTGCCAGAGCGAGCCGCCAGTTCGCGAAGTACATGACCGCGGTGACGCCCACGATCGTCGTCACGTGCTGGAAGAAGAAGATGAGCCCGTAGCCGAGGAAGAAGCGGACCGCCTGGAGGTCGACGGTCGCCCGGGACATCAGCTGGCCGGTCTGGTGGCGGTCGTAGAAGCCGAACGAGAGCCGTTGGAGCTTCGCGTAGAGCGCGTTCCGCATGTCGAACTCGACGGCCAGCGCCTGCCTCCCCGAGATCAGCCGTCGGCCCGACCATCAGGAGCGCCCGGACGAGACCGGCGGCGAGGATCCCGGCGGCGATCCACCAGATCGCCTCACGGTTCCCGTCGGTCGCCGCGCGCTGGAGGCCGTCTCCGGTCAGGAACGCCATCACGACGGCGCCGCCCTGCGATCCGATCGCGAGGAAGATCGAGACGATCAGCCCCCACTTGTACGGCTTCAGGAAGCCGAGCAGGCGCGCGAAGGTATGGCGGTAGGTCGGAGCCTCGCTCACCGTCAGAATCTAGCCGTGCCCCTCGAGATGCCGGAGACGCGCTACGCCCGTAGCGGCGACGTGAACATCGCGTACCAGGTGTTCGGCGACGGCGAGGTCCCGCTCGTCTGGGTCCCGGGCTTCACGCAGCACATCGAGCTCAGCTGGGAGGAGCCGAACCGTCGTGCCTGGTTCGAGGGCCTCGCCAAGTTGGCGCGCGTGATCCTGCTCGACAAGCGTGGGACCGGCCTCTCCGACCGGGTGGAGGGCTCGCCCCCGCTCGAGGTGCGCATGGACGACATTCGCGCGGTGCTCGATGCGGTCGGAGTCGACCGCGCCGTCATCGCGGTCGCGGGCGATTCCGGGCCGCTGGGTGTGCTTTTCGCGGCGACACACGCAGAACGGACGCTCGGCCTGATCTTGTGCAACGTCTTTTTGAATCCCGTGCGGAAGCCGGACATGCCCTGGCTCCCGAGTCCAGAGGATTACGCAGCCTGGGTCGACGAGACGGCGAGGCGATGGGGAGAGCCCGATTTCTGGGACGAGATGATGGGGCACTCGCCGTCGCTCGCAACCCGCGAGGAGCGCCTCAATTTCGCACGCTCGATCCGGCTCAGCGTCAGTCCCGGAAACATGGCGCAGTACCTACGGATGAACGCGGACATCGACATCCGCGGGATTCTTCCCACGGTTCGAGTCCCGACACTGGTTCTCGTTCGTTCGGAGGCGATTGGAACCATCACGCACACCGGCCGCTATCTCGCAGACCGCATCCCCACTGCGCGACTCGTGGAGATTCCAGGTCGCGACCAGATCCCGGTCGTCGGTGACCCGGCCAGCCTGCTCGCGGAGTTCCAGCACTTCATCGCCGAGGTAGGGCACGGGATTCCGGAGGAGCCGGACCGGATTCTCTCCACCGTCCTCTTCACCGACATCGTCGGATCGACCGCGAAAGCCGCCGAGCTCGGCGACCGCGGCTGGCGCGAGCTCCTGGCGGCACACCACGAGCGGATCCGCCGCGAGCTGTCGCGTCACCGCGGCCGCGAGGTGGACACGGCCGGCGACGGGTTCCTCGCCACGTTCGACGGGCCGGCGCGGGCGATCCGTTGCGCCTGCGCCGCGACCGAGTCCGTCCGCGATCTCGGCATCGAGATTCGCGCCGGCCTGCACACGGGCGAGTGTGAGGTGGTTGACGGCAAGGTCGGAGGCATCGCGGTCCACATCGGCGCCCGGGTCGCTGCCGAGGCCGGGGCCGGCGAAGTGCTCGTTTCGAGCACGGTCAAGGACCTCGTCGCCGGCTCAGGCCTGGCGTTTGCCGACCGCGGCGCGGCCGAGCTGAAGGGCGTGCCCGGCGAGTGGCGGCTCTACGCCGTCGAGCGCTGAGCGGCCGACTGGAGCGTCGGCCTCAGGTCGGAGAGGCAGTTGAGGAACGCCTCGAGCGCGCCTGACGCTGTCCCCGCGTCGCGCCGCCGGAAGATCACGATCTCGCGCCTCAGCGCAGGTGCGTCCGAAAGCGTGACCGCCCTCAGCGCCCCGGCCTCGAGCTCGCCCGCGACCGCGGTGTGGGGGAGGAGCGCCACGCCGAGCCCCTGCTCGACCATCTTCTTCGCGGCGTCGATGTTGTCGAGCTCCATGACCGCGCGCGGGACGGCGCCGGCACCGCGGAAGAACTCGTTCGTCAGCCGGTGGTAGCTCGACGTCCGGTCGAAGAGGATCAGCTGGACGTCGCTGATGTCCTCGGTGCCGACCGCGCCTGCCTCCGCGAAGCGGTGGGCCGGATCGACGACGAGCACGAGCTCGTCCTCGTAGAGCGGGATCGCTTCGACGTCGGGATGCCGCAGAGCCCGGCCGAGCCCGATCTGGACCTGTTCGCGGAGCACGAGCTCCAGCACCTCTTCGGAGTGTCCGGTCCGGACGGCGAGGGCGACTTTCGGGTGCGTGCGCCGAAATCGCGTGAGGATCCGCGGCAGCACGTACGTGCTGACCGCCGGCGCCGCGCCGAGCGCGAGGTGGCCGCTCTCACCGCGTGCGAGCTCGGCGAGCAGCCGCCGGCCGGCTCGTTCGGCGTCGAGCGTGCGCTCCGCGTAGGGGAGATAGGCGCGACCGGCCTCCGAAAGGCGCATTCCGCGGCCTGAACGAATGAACAGAACTGCGTCTAGCTCTCGCTCGAGGCCCTTCAGGCGCGCCGTGAGGGTCGGCTGGGTGACGAAGAGCGCTTCCGCCGCTTGGCTGACGGTTCCTCGCCGGTGGATCTCCACGAACGCGTCGAGTTGCTCGAGCCGCACAATGGTTCAGTATAGAGAACCTCTATCGATAGGATCGAAGTAAGTGCTTGGCGTTTATAGCTCGCCCTCCTAGGGTAAAGAGGGTCGTAGACCCCGAAGGAGGCAAGCGGTGACCCTTTTCAAGCGGCGCAAACGGCAAAAGCCGGTGAAACAGGCTTCCCAGAAGCCCCTCTTCCTGAGGAGCGAGCATGCGGAATGCACCTGTCCGGAGCCCTGTGAGCGCGACCACGGAAACGAATAAGGCGGAGGTCCTCGGCCCGGTCGAGGGCCGAGCTGCGGAGATCCTGACCACGGAGGCGCTCGCCTTCGTGGCGGAGCTCCATCGACGCTTCGACCCCGAGCGTAGGCGGCTGCTCGCAGCGCGCGGCGAGCGCCAGGCGAGACTCGATGCCGGCGAGCGGCCGGACTTCCTCGAGGAGACTCGGGAGATCCGCGAAGCCGACTGGCACGTGGCCCCGGCTCCGCCGGACCTGCAGGACCGGAGAGTCGAGATCACCGGCCCGGTCGACCGCAAGATGGTGATCAACGCGCTCAACTCGGGCGCCCGCGTCTTCATGGCCGACTTCGAGGACGCGAACTCCCCGACCTGGGCCAACAACGTCGAGGGGCAGGTCAACCTCTGCGACGCAGTCGAGGGGACGATCTCGCTCGACACCGGGGAGAAGAGCTACGAGCTGGGCGAGGACCCGGCCGTGCTCGTCGTCCGGCCTCGCGGCTGGCATCTGGTCGAGCGCCATGTCGAAGTCGACGGCGAGCCCATCTCGGCCTCGCTCTTCGACTTCGGCCTCTACGTCTTCCACAACGGCGCCCGCTCGCTCGAGCGCGGGACGGGGCCGTACTTCTACCTCCCGAAGCTCGAGAGCCATCTCGAGGCGCGACTCTGGAACGAGGCGATCGACTTCGCGGAGGAGGAGCTGGGCCTCCCGAACGGCTCGGTCAAGGTCACCGTGCTGATCGAGACCGTGCTGGCTGCGTTCGAGATGGACGAGATCCTCTACGAGCTCCGCGAGCACATCGTCGGCCTGAATGCCGGCCGCTGGGACTACCTGTTCAGCCTGATCAAACGACTGCGGTCGCTGGACATCGTGCTTCCCGATCGCGGACAGCTGACGATGACGACGCCGTTCATGCGCGCCTACACCGAGCTGCTCGTGAAGACGACGCACCGGCGCGGCGCGCATGCGATGGGCGGGATGGCTGCGTTCATCCCGAGCCGGCGCGACGCCGAGGTGAACGAGACGGCCCTGCGAAAGGTTCGCGAAGACAAGGTGCGCGAGGCCGGGGACGGCTTCGACGGAACCTGGGTCGCCCATCCTGACCTCGTCCCCGTCGCAACGGAAGTCTTCGACGGCGTCCTCGGCGACAGGCCGAACCAGCTCGACCGGCAGCGCGACGACGTCTCGGTCTCGGCGGACGAGCTCGTCGACTTGCGCGTCGACGGAGGCGCGGTCACGGAAGAGGGCCTGCGCCAGAACGTCAGCGTCGGGATCCGCTACATCGAGTCCTGGTTGCGCGGCGTCGGAGCTGCGGCGATCGACAACTTGATGGAGGACGCAGCGACTGCGGAGATCTCGCGCTCGCAGGTCTGGCAGTGGGTCAAGCACGGCGAGTTCACGCCGGAGCAGGTGCAGAGGGTGATCGCCGAGGAGACGCCCGAGGGCGGACGGTTTGAGGAAGCGCGGGAGATTTTCGAACGGGTGGCGCTTAGCGACGACTTCGTCGAGTTCCTGACGCTTCCGGCCTACGACTACATCGACTGAAGGGGACGAGCATGAGCGTCAACGGAAACGGCAACGGACACGGAAACGGAACGAGCACGCGGTGGGACGGCATCCAGCGCGACTGGACGGCGGAGGACGTCGAGAAGCTGCGCGGCTCGGTCCAGATCGAGCACACGCTGGCGCGCCGCGGCGCCGAACGGCTCTGGGAGCTCCTCCACACCGAGGACTACCTCCCGACGCTTGGCGCGCTGTCCGGCTCGCAGGCCGTGCAGATGGTCAAGGCCGGCGCTGAAGGCGCATCTACGTCAGCGGCTGGCAGGTCGCCGGCTGACGCGAACCTGGCCGGCGAGACGTATCCCGACCAGAGCCTCTACCCCGCGAACAGCGTCCCGGCGCTCGTGAAGCGGTTGAACGAGCGTTGATTCGCGCCGACCAGATCGAGCATGCCGAAGGCAGTGTCTCCCGCGACTGGCTCGTCCCGATCGTCGCCGACGCCGAGGCCGGCTTCGGCGGCAACCTCAACTCCTTCGAGCTGATGAAGGGCGATGATCGAGGCCGGCGCCGCGGGCGTGCACTTCGAGGACCAGCTGGCATCGGAGAAGAAGTGCGGCCACCTCGGCGGCAAGGTTCTCGTCCCGACCTCGCAGTTCATCGCGGACCCTGAAAGCGGCCCGGCTCGCAGCGGACGTGATGGGCGTGCCGACGATCGTGATCGCGCGCACCGACGCCGATGCCGCGACGCTTCTGACAAGCGACGTCGACGCGGCGGACCACGAGTTCCTGACGGGCGAGCGGACCCCGGAGGGCTTCTTCAAGGTTCGCGGCGGGCTCGAGTCGTGCATCAAGCGCGCGCTCGCCTACGCGCCCTACGCGGACATGCGTCTGGTTCGAGACATCGACGCCGGACATGGGCGAGGCGCGCGAGTTCGCTGCGGCGATCCACGAGAAGTTCCCCGGCAAGCTGATGGCCTACAACTGCTCGCCGTCGTTCAACTGGCGCAAGCACCTGGGCGACGACGAGATCGCGAGCTTCCAGACCACGCTCGGCGAGCTGGGCTACAAGTTCCAGTTCATCACCCTCGCCGGCTTCCACGCCCTGAACGCGTCGATGTTCGAGCTGGCGCGCGGCTACGTCGAGGAAGGCATGCCGGCCTACGTCCGGCTCCAGGAGCGCGAGTTCGAGCTGGAGGACGAGGGCTACACGGCCACGCGCCACCAGCGCGAGGTCGGGGCGGGCTACTTCGACGCCGTCGCCCAGACGATCTCGGGCGGGGAGTCGTCGACGCTCGCCCTCAAGGGCTCGACCGAAGAGGCGCAGTTCGAAGGCGGGAAAGCTCCTGCCTGACGACGTCGAGCGCCCCGGCGAGCCGTTCGCGGTTCTCCGGGGCGTTCAGCCAGCGCGACGTTCCTGACGGGTGGGGCAGCGGGATCGCCGTCGCGCCGTCCAGCTCGTAGCGGCGGCCGATCGAGTCGCCGAGGTTCGTGATCCCGAGGATGCGCCTGGCCGAGAGGCCGCCGACGGCGAGGATCAGCTCCGGCCGGATCAGGCGTAGCTCCCACTCGCGCCAGAACAAGCAGAGCTCCTGCTCCCGCGGCGTCGGCGTCCGGTCGCCGCTGCCCGATCGCGCCTTGCCGGGGTAGCAGCGCGTGACCGACGCGCAGTAGAACGTCCCGTAGAACTCGTCCTCGTCCATCTCGAGCCAGCGGCGAAGCGTCTTGCCGGCTCGGCCGCGCCAGGGGAGGCGCTGCTGTCCCTCGACCACGCCGGGCGCCTGGCCGTAGACGTACGCGCGCTGGCCCGAGTAGGGCTGGACGATCGGGAGCGACTCGATCGGGTAGCCGGCCTCGGCGCATGCGCGGCAGACGCGATTGTCGCGCTGGAGCGAGGTGATCGAGCGGTAGGAGGACCGGCGGGTCAAGCGCGCACGACGACGAAGTACTCGCCTTCGTGCAGCAGCTCGCCTCCGCCGAGCTCTCTCCTCAAGCTCTCTCCGCTGAAGTAGCGCTTGAGGACCGCCCAGCGGGAGCCGTCCTTCAGAACCCGCTCCTGCATCAGCGTTTCCGGACGGTCGGGTCGGAGCGCCGAGTCGACGACGACCAGTTCGGGTGCGAGCCTGCGCGCCTCGTCGAGGAACTGCTGCCGCTCCTCCCGGTCGAGATGGCCGTAGAAATGGCTCGTGAACACGCGGTCGAACGAAGCGTCCTCGAAGGGAAGCTCGAGCCCCTCGGCCTGGATGAGCTCGGCATCAGGGGCCTGTCGCGCGGCGATCTCCAGAACCGTTGCGCTCTGGTCGATGCCGACCACCTCGCCCTGGACGGTGACGCGTCAGGAACCCCGTTCCGCAGGCGACGTCGAGCGTGCGAACGGGCTCCAGCGACGCCACGACCCGGGTGAGCTCGGCGAATTCTTCGGGGTGCTCGTCGACGTGCCAGCGCCACCAATCGTCGTACTCGTGCGCCCTCGCCTCGTAGTAGGCCCTCACGCCCCTAGAGTAAGGACGTGCTGCCGCTCGAGTCGGTGCCCAACTTCTCCGAGGGGCGCGACCGGGCGACGATCGACGCGATCGGCGCGGCGCTCTCCCAGGGCGTGCGCCTGCTCGACGTCCACACGGATCCGGATCACAACCGCTCGGTCTTCACCGTGGTCGGCGAGGACACCGAGTTGGTGGACTCGCTGGTGGCAGCGGTTGAGGTCGCGCGGGACCGGATCGACCTGGGCAGCCACGAAGGCGCGCACCCGAGGATCGGCGCGGCCGACGTCGTCCCGGTCGTCGCGCTCCGGCCGGAGCTCATGGAGCGCGCGAAGGCTGCGGCGCTGGAGGTGGCGGAGCGGATCGGGGACTTGGGCCTGCCGGTGTTCCTCTACGGGGAGCTCGCGCAGGGCCGCGGCCCCGCGTACTTCCGGCGCGGCGGGACCGAGGAGCTCGCGGAGCGCCTCGCCGACGGCCTGACGCCGGATTTCGGCCCGGGCGAGCTCCATCCGACGGCGGGAGGAGTGATCGTCGGCGCCCGGCGTCCGCTGATCGCGTTCAACGTCGACCTGCGGGGAGCGACGCTCGACGACGCACGCGTGATCGCGTCGGCGATCCGAGAGCGTGACGGAGGCTTCCCGGGCGTCCGAGCGCTCGGTCTCGAGCTCCCGACCTCCGGCCGAGTCCAGGTGAGCATGAACGTCGAGGACTGGGAGGCGGCGATGCTGCACGAGATCGTCGCCCGGGTCGAGTCCGAGGCCGCTGCACTCGGAGCAGCTGTGGAGCGGGCGGAGCTCGTCGGGCTCATGCCGGCCGGCGCAGCAGCCGCAGCCGCCGGTGCGGCTCTTCGTATCGAGGGCTTCGACGCTACACGGCTGATCGAGCCACGGCTGCTCGAGGACTAGCATCCCCCGCGTGGTCGAGGCGCAGGCGGTGACCGGCGAGGACCTTCGGGTCGAGGATGTTTGGGCCGTCGCAATCGAAGGCGCCCCGACGGAGCTGTCGGACGGCGCACGCGAGCGCATGCGCGCGGCGCGGGAGATCGTCGACCGGGCCGTGGCCTCGCCGTCGCGGACGTACGGCGTGAACACGGGCTTCGGGCGGCTCGTGACGAAGACCATCCCGCCCGAGCACGCGGAGGAGCTCCAGGTGCGGCTGCTGCGGAGCCACGCGTGCGGCGTCGGCGAGCCCTACCCGGACGAGATCGTGCGGGCGGCGCTGCTGCTGCGGGCAAACGCGCTCGCGACCGGCCACTCCGGGACGAGAGTGGAGGTCGCCGAGCTTCTGCTCGAGTGCCTGGCGCGGGGCATCCTGCCGCGGGTTCCGAGTCGCGGATCCGTCGGTGCGAGCGGAGACCTCGCGCCGCTTGCTCATCTCGCGCTGCCGCTGATCGGCGAAGGCGAGGCCTGGTTCGAGGGTGAGTTGCTGGGGGGCGGAGAGGCGCTGGCGCGGGCCGGGCTCGAGCCGCTTCGGCTGCGCGCGAAGGAGGGGCTCTCGCTCATCAACGGCACGCAGTTCATGGCAGCGTTCTGCGCCCTCGGGCGTGGTGAGGGCGAAGCGCCTCGCTGCGGCCGCCGACATCGCCTGCGCGCTCTCGCTCGAGGCCTTGCAGGGATCGCGGTTGCGTTCTCTCCGGCGGTGCAGGCCCTGCGTCCGCTCCGGGGCCAGGCCGAGTCCGCGGAGAACGTCATGCGCCTGCTCGAGGGCTCGGCGATCATGGACTCGCATCGCTGGTGCGACCGCGTGCAGGACGCGTACTCGCTCCGGTGTGCGCCGCAGGTGCACGGAGCGTCCCGCGACCTTCTCCGCTACATCGAGGAAACCGTCGCGCGTCGAGCTCAATGCTGCGACCGACAACCCGCTCGTGCTCCTCGATGAGGGCGACATCGTGTCTGCCGGCAACTTCCACGGCCAGCCGGTGGCGTTCGCGCTCGACATCCTGGCGATGGCGGTGTCCGAACTTGCGAGCATCTCGGAGCGGCGGACGGAGCGCCTCGTCAACCCGAGCCTCTCCGACGGGCTTCCGGCGTTCCTCGCCCCGGACGGTGGGCTGAACTCGGGCTTCATGATCCCGCAGTACGTGGCAGCCGCGCTCGTCAGCGAGAACAAGGCGCTGGCCCATCCGGCCAGTGTCGACTCCATCCCGACGAGCGCCGGGCAGGAAGATCACGTCTCGATGGGAAACGCGGCCGGCCTGAAGGCCTGGCAGGTGGTCGGGAATGCCGAGCGCGCTCTTGCGATCGAGCTTCTCGCTGGTGCCCAGGCGGTCGAGTTCCTCGCGCCGCTCGCGCCGGGCGGCGGCTCAGAGGCTGCGCGGCGCTTCATCCGCACGCTCTCGGCGCGGGTCGTCGAGGACCGGCCTCTGAGCGCGGACATCGAGGCGGTCGCGGGTGTCATCCGCGACGGCTCGCTGCTCGCCGCGGTCGAGGCCGAGGCGGGGGTGCTGCGGTGACGGAGCAGCACAACGGACGGCCCGCCAGGCCGAAGGGCACCGAGCGGCCGTTCCGGTCCGCGTTCCTCTTCTACGGCGGGCTGGCGGTCGTCGGGTTCGGGTTCCTCCTGTTGACCGGTCAGAACGCGGAGAAGGCGGCGATCGGCGCCGGCGCGGCATTCGTCCTTGCGACCGGCTGGACCTGGTGGCGGATGTGGAAGGACGCCAAG
>CAVWHA010000008.1:0-75421 GCA_963754715.1 uncultured Actinomycetes bacterium
GCGTAGTCGACGAAGCCGCACTCCGGGCACTCGACCTTGCCGCCCTCCGGCTTGACCGGAGTGGCGCAGACCGGACAGTGCCTCCATCTGTCGAGCTCTCCCACGGGCCGCAACAATAGGGCCGATGCGCCACGTGCCTGCGTCGGTGACCGAGCTCTCCCGTATCGGGCTGCTCGCGGAGCTGCCCGGCGAGCTCCTGCTGGAGCTCGCGCAGCGCATGCGCCGCGAGGAGGTCGCTCCGGGCAAGCCGCTGATCGTCGAAGGCGAGGACGGCGACCGCTTCTATGTAGTTCTCAACGGGCTACTGGCCGTGAACCAGGCGGAGCGGGGCGAGCGGCGAATGCTGAAGCCGGGCGACTACTTCGGCGAGGTGTCCCTGGCGATGGACATTCCACGGACGGCCTCGGTCTCCGCGATGACGCCGGGGACCTTCGCAAACTGCGACCAGGCCACGTTCGACGAGTTCATCCGCCCGCTCTTCGCAGAGGATTAATTCGCGTACGTCGTCGTTTTCACGCCGACGGGGAGCGACCAGAGCTTCACCTTCGCCTGGCGGCCCCGCACTTCCATCTCGTCCACGAAGACGAGATCCTCCACCTGCTCCTGAAGCAGCGCCACCGTGGTGTCCGAGATGAACACGGAGTGCGGCGTCCCCTTCGTCATTCCCTCGAGCCGCGAGGCGGTGTTGCGTCGTGTCGCCGATCGCCGTGTACTCGAGCCGGCTGCTCCGAGCCGACATTGCCCGGAGATCACGTCGCCGCTGTTCAGGCCGATGCCCATGCGAAGCTACTCGCCGATCGCCGCTCCCGCGAGCCAGCTCGTTGAAGCGCGGCAGCCGGACCTCGAGCATCTCGCGCGCCGCGGCGAGGGCGCGGTCGGCGTGGTCGGGCTGCTCGATCGGCGCGCCGAAGACGGCCATGATCCCGTCGCCCATGTAGGTGACCAGCGTGCCGCCGTGGTCCAGGATCGCCTCGCGTCATCTCGTCGAGGTAGTGGTTGAGCGATCGGGATCACCTCGTCGGCCGGCAGCGCCTCGGAGAAGGTCGTGAAACCGCGGAGGTCGGTGAACATCACGGTCGCCTCGAGCGCGACGCCGCCGAGGCGCAGGTCGCCGTCGGTCCGCTCGAGGACGCTCGTCCACGACTGCGGCGGAACGAACCGGGCGAAGATGTCGTGGACCCGCTCGCGCTCGAAGGCCGCCAGCAGGTAGTGGGCGCCGAGCGCTCCGACGGAGGACATCGCAAGCGCTCCCGTCGGATAGACGAACGTGTTGATCCAGCCCGTGAGGAATGCCAGCTGCGTGCCGGCGATCAGCCCGGCCGCCGCAATGAGCGAGAGGATCAGCGTGCCGCGGAGCGCGAGCTTCAGGCTCCCCACCGGCACGAGCATGCCCAGGACGAGGATCAGCATGATGTTCATCCACCCGGGCGCGCTCTTGAGCGGCAGCCTGTCGAGAACGGTCGCGATCGCGTTGGCCTGAATCTCCGGCCCCGACATCTCGTCGTCGCCGTACGACGTCGGGTGGAGGTCCTGGAGGGTAGGCGCGGAGGCGCCGACGACCACGATCTTTCCGCGGAACGAGCCGCGCTCGAACTTGTCGCGGTAGACGTCGGAGAATGAGTAGGTGGGACCGTTTCCGGAGGCCCGAAGTAGTCGATCCAGGTGGCGTCGTCGCCGAAGGGCGGAACCGGCCGTCCCGTGAGACGCTCCGCGGTCGCCACCGCAAAGCTCTTCAGGCCGTCGATCCTGTACGCGAGGCGGCGGATGATCCCGCCGGGGTCGGTCCGGTAGTTCCCGTTCCCGACCCGGGTCCGAGCGTACTCGATGCCCTCCTGCTCTCCGAGGAAGGCTCCGTTCCCTCGGTCGTCGACCTCCGTGGTCGCGAAGACGACGTTCCCTGCCGCACGAGCCGAATCCATGAAGGCGTTGTCGTTCTCCGGGTCGGACGGCTCGCTGAACTGGATGTCGTACGCGATCAGCTTCGCGCCATCCGCCTTCAGGCGCTCGATGACGCGTGCGTGGAACCTGCGTGGGAGCGGGTAGCGGTCGAGGTCGCTGAACGTGACGTCGTCGATCGCAACGACGGCGAGATTGGTCGGGGCGGCCTTCTCACCCCGAAGCGAGAACCTCGCGTCGACGGTGTTGAGATCGAGCTCGCGGAAGATCGCGGTTCCGTAGGCGACCAGCCACAGACCGGTCGAACCGAGTCCCACGGCGAGGAAGAGAAGGATGCGAAGTCGCCAGCGACCTTGGGTCACCGGGTGAACTCTGTCTGAGCGGCCGCCTAAGTGCTAGATCGAGTGCGTCGTGCAGGCGCCCGATTGGGGAGCCGCGGGAACGCCATCACGAGGAGCACGATGCTGGCGACGATCATTGCAAGGCCGAGTCCGGCGATCTCCATCTCGTGTCAATCGGTACCCAGAGCCGTATTACTTGAAACTGGTATCCCTCGATCGAGGGATACCCGGTAGCCGAAATTGGCCGAATTGACCCCGTAGGGGTCATCGTTTTTGCCGCAAGCCGCAGCCAGAGTTCCCGTCTACCGGGGTTCGTTCGGTCCAGAACAGGCCGAGCGACTGCTTTGGCGCGCCGGCTTCGGCCCGCGCCGCGGTGAAGCCGAGGCGCTCGCGAAGCGCGGGCTCGACGGCGCCGTCCACGCTCTGACCCGAGCAGGCCGCCAGCGCTTCGTCGGCCCGGTCGCAAAGGACGAGAAGGGCCGCCGACTTGCACCACGTGACGCGTGGGGCCATGACCACCTCTGGTGGCTCGACCGGATGGTTCGCGGCAACCGGCCGTTGATGGAGCGGATGACGCTCGTCTGGCACGACTGGTTCGCCACGTCGAACGAGGGCGTGGGTTCCACGAACCTGATGCTGCGGCAGAACGCGCTCTTCCGCCGCTACTGGCTGGGCTCGTTCAAGCAGCTCGCCACCGCCGTCACCCGGGATCCGGCCATGCTCCTCTGGCTCTCCGGCACCGACAACTCGAAGTGGTCCCGAACGAGAACTACGCCAGGGAGTTGATGGAGCTCTTCACGCTCGGGGCCGGCCGCGGCTACACCGAGCGCGACGTCCGCGAGCAGGCCCGGGCGCTGACGGGCTTCCGCAACGACTGGCGCGAGGGCGTGGGCCCGACACGGTTTCGCTTCGATCGCGAGCGCCACGACGTCGGGAGCAAGCGCGTCTTCGGCCGCCGCGGCCGGTTCGACTGGCGCGACGCCGTGCGCCTCTGCGTCACCCACCCGCGCATCCGTCCTTCTTCGTCCCGAAGCTCTGGAGCTACTTCATCCCGGTCGCGCCGCCGCGAGCGACCAAGCTCGCGCTCGAGCAGCTCTACGTCCGAAACCGGTACGCCGTCCGCCCGGTGATGGAGGCGATTCTCCGCCATCCGCTCCTCTACGACGGCCCGCGCATGGTCAAGCCGCCGGTCGTCTACACGGCCGGCCTCCTCCGCGCATCCGGGCGGGGAATCGACACCGAGTCCTGGACCTGGCTCTGCGCCAACGCCGGGCAGCAGCTCTTCTACCCGCCGAACGTCTCCGGGTGGAACGACGAGCGCTGGCTCGACACGGCGACCTACCTGGCCCGCTGGGACATCGCCGGCCGGGTCACTCGCCCTGCCGCCCTCGATCCCAACAAGGTTCAGGCGCCCTTCGACGCCGACAAGCTCCTCGACCGGGCACTCGGCTTCTGGGGCGACCCGCCGCTCTCGGCCGGCACCCGCCGCGTCCTACGCGGCTACACGGGTCGTGCGCTCGCCACCGCGAACTCGAGCTGGAAGAAGAAGAGCTACCCGGCGCTGATCGAGAACTCCCTGCGCCACCTGATCGCCGTCTCCCCCGACCTCCAAACGAGCTGAGGCCCATGTCGCGCTGCTGCAACGAGTTCTCCCGCTCCTCCCTCCTCCATCGCGCGGTCGCCGAAGCGGGCTCGGGCCTCCCCGCAATCGAGTCGGGGATGCCGGTTCCGGCCGGGACCGGCCTGGACCGGCGGGAGATCCTGCTCCGCTCGGCCGGGCTCGCGCTGGCGGTCTACGGCGCCGGCTCTCTGGGACTACCCGGTTTCGAGGACGGGATCCTCGAGGCCGCCGAAGCCGCTCCGAGCCAGCCCGTCCTCGTCAGCGTGTTCCTCGACGGGGGCGCAGACTCGCTCTCCCTGCTCGCGCCGGTCGCCGACCCCGACTACAGGCGCCTGCGCCCGAAGCTCGCGCTTCCCGACTCCGGCCTCGCCTTCGCCGAGGATCCCCGCCTTCGCTGGCACCCTGAGGCGGCCGCGCTTCGGACCCTCCACCTCGAAGGCAAGCTCACGGTCCTCCCGACCGTCGGGTACACGGACGCCGACCAGTCTCACTTCACCTCCCGGCACTACTGGGAGGTCGGATCGACCAACCCGGGACTCCGCACCGGCTGGATGGGGCGGTATCTCGACAAGGTCGGCCGGCCGGACAATCCGCTCCAAGGGCTCAGCCTCGACGGCGAGCTCGCTCCGCCGCTCGCGACCCAGAAAGCGCCGGTTGCGGCGCTGCGCGGAGCCGACGGCTACCGCTTCTGGGCGCCGGGCGTCTGGGGCGAGGTCGAGAACGAGATGCTGGAGACGCTCGGCCCGCTCGGCGCGGGACGCGGCTCCGGCGACAGGGCGCTCGCAACGGTGGCCCAGATCTCGAAGCAGGCACACCGGCTTCGGCACCAGCTCGCCCCCTTCAACGGCAAGAGCCTGACGAGCCCCGTCGCCTATCCCCAGCACCGCAGCGGCTTCCCCCAGCGTCTCGCGGGCCTGGCCGCGCTGCTCGCGGGAGGCCTTCCGCTCCGGTGTGTCGCGTTGCGGGCCTACGGGATGTACGACACGCACGCTGACCAGCCCGACCAGCTCGCGCAGGGTCTCAAGCTGACGGGCGACAGCCTGCTCGCCTTCCAGCGGGACCTCGAAGCCCGTGGCCTGGCCGACCGTGTCCTCACCCTCGTCTGGTCCGAGTTCGGCCGTCGCGCAGAGGAGAACGGCTCCCAGGGCACCGACCACGGCGCCGCCGGCGTCACGATGCTGATGGGCACCCGGGTGCGCGGCAAGATGATCGGTGAGCTCCCGAACCTCAAGGACGCGCTCGACAGGGACGGGAACCTCAAGCCCACCGTCGACTACCGAAGCATCTACTCCTCGCTCCTCGAGCAGTGGTTCGACTTCGACGCGGCGCGGAGCGATCCCGAACGCGAAGGCCTACAGGCGACTCGAGCTCGTCCGATGAGGCGTCTCGCGCTTCTCGCGCTGACCCTCCTGGCTGTCGCAGGCGCCGCGGCGCCGGTCATGGCGGTCCGCGGACCGTCGCGCGTCCAGGTCTCGGCGCTCGAGTTCGAGTACCGGCTCTCGCGCCTCTCGGTCCGCCAGGGCCCGGCGCTGATCGAGCTCGTGAACTACGGCGAGGACGAGCATGATCTCTTCGTCCGCCGCGTCGGCGGAACGAGGACCTGGCGCGTCGCGAGGATCCTGCCGGACCAGCGGGCAACGCTCGCGATCCGGCTCCGCCCCGGCACGTACCGACTCTGGTGCGCCGTGGCCGACCACCGGGCGAAGGGCATGCGCGCCACCCTCCGCGTCCGCCCCTAAGACGCCAAGTAACAACTTGTTACTTGGCCCGCGCGCCCGCCGGCGAGCCGCTTCAGCGGTTTAGTGACAAGTTGTTACTTGACGTTGGAGTCGCCGCTGAGGTCCCTGACCACGGCGTCGGACAGGCGCGGCCAGGCCTCTTTCGCCCAGTCGCCGAAGTCGAGGTCGGTCAGGCAGCCGAGGGCGACACCCCGGTCCGGGTCGACCCAGACGAAGGTGCCGGCTCCGCCCCAGTGGCCGAAGGTTCTCTCGGAGGCCAACGTCCCGGACCAGTGGCCCGGCTTCCGGTCCCGCAGCTCGAATCCGAGGCCCCAGTCGTTCGGGTCGAAGCGACCCATCTCGGGGATCACGCCGGAGAGGCCCGGGAACTGGACAGACGTCGCCTCCTCGAACGTCTCCGGAGCCACCACCGTGGGGGCGAGACATTCCCGGGCCACCCGCAGCAAGTCGTCGAGGGAGCCGAACATGTGCGAGCCGGCCGAGCCTCGCAGCTCGGCCCGCATTCCGAGCGGCTCGAGTACCGCCTGCCGCAGGTAGTCGGCAAAAGCCATCTCTGACCGGGCCTCCAGATGCTCGGCGAGCACGTCGAAGCCACTGTTGGAGTAGATGCGCCGCGCCGCCGGCTTCGCGATCGGTTCCCGCCCTTCGAACGGAAGACCGGAGGCGTGCGAGAGCAGATGACGGATCGTCGAGCCGGGCGGCCCCGCCGGCTCGTCCAGGTCGATCGTTCCCTCCTCGGCGGCCACGAGGATCGCCAGTGCGGTGACGGGCTTCGTCACCGAGGCCCAGCGGAACTCGCGGTCGAGCGGGCCATGCGCCGCGACGACCTGACCGGCCGACACCGCCCCGACGGCGACGTTCTCGGCCGGCCACGCGTCGACCTGGCGCAGGGCATCCACGGCGGCGGATACTAGGCGCGTGGCGCACCGCCGCATCTCCGGCTACGGGCCGTTCGAACCGGTCATGGGCTACTCGCGCGCCGTCGTTGCTGGGAACCACGTCTTCGTGGCCGGGACGGCGCCGATCCCACCGGACGGGAGCGCCCCGCCCGAGGGCGCCTACGAACAGACCAAGCTCTGCTTCGAGATCATCCTCGGTGCGCTGGAGCGCGCCGGCGCCGGAGCCGAGGACGTCGTCCAGACTCGCGTCTACCTCGTCGACCCGGGGGCCTTCGACGACATGGCCCGCGCTCACGGCGAGATCTTCGGCGAGATCCGCCCCGTGAACACCACGGTGGTCATCGCCGGGCTGGTCGATCCACGGTGGCTGCTCGAGATCGAGGCGCTCGCCGTACTGTCAGACTGACGCGCATGAACCAGGCGTGGCCGTCGTCCATCACGGGAGTGGAGGGGTCAGCCCCGAGCGGCAGCGTCCTCGACCACAAGTTCGGACAGGGCGAGGCGTACACCCTCGGGATCGAGGAGGAGTACATGCTCCTCGACCCGGAGACCTTCGACCTCGTCCAGCGCGTCGACACGGTCCTCGCCGCTTTCGTCGGCCACGAGGACGAGGCTCGGTTGAAGCCGGAGCTCATGCAGTCCACGCTCGAGGTCGCAACTCCCGTCTGCCGGACCGCCGGCGAGGCCGACCGGGAGCTCCGAAGGCTCCGGAACGCCGTCCGCACGATCGCCTCGGAGAACGGCCTGCGCGTGGGCTCGGCCGGAACCCATCCGTTCAGCCTCTTCGAGCGGCAGCAGATCACGGCGCGGGACCGCTACCGAGCTCTCGTCGACCAGATGCAGTACGTGGCCCGGCGCGAGCTCATCTTCGGGCTGCACGTCCACGTCGCCGTCGACCACCCGGACAAGGCGATCCACGTCGTCAACGGAATCCTCGTCGACCTCCCGCTGCTGCTCGCCCTCTCGGCGAGCTCGCCGTTCTGGCGGGGAGAGCCGACAGGCCTCCAGTCGACCCGCCAGCCGATCTTCGCGGCCTTCCCCCGCTCAGGCCCGCCGCCGCGGTTCCGCGACTACGACGACTACGCCTCGGTCGTAGGACAGCTCGAGAAGACGGGGTGCATCGCGGACTACACGCACATCTGGTGGGACATCCGGCCGCATCCCCGACTCGGCACGGTCGAGATCAGGATCTGCGACTCGGTCACCCGGGTGGAGGACGCCGTCGCGATCGCGGCGTTCTGCCAGGCGCTCGTGAAGTACTACTGCGAGCTCTCGGAGCAGAAGGGCGGCATCCCCGGCTACCACCGGATCCTCACGACCGAGAACAAGTGGCTTGCGATCCGGTACGGCCTGGACGCGCCGATCATGGACCTCGCCACCGGCGCGCGGAACCGGGTCGTCATCGCGCAGCTCGTCCGGCGGCGGCTGAAGGAGCTCGTGCCGCACGCGAAGGAGCTCGGCTCAGACCGCGAGCTCGAAGGGATCGGCGCAATCCTGAGCAACGGCAACGGGGCCGACCGCCAGCTCCGCGTCTACAACGCCAATAAAGACATCGTCGAAGTGGCCCGCGAAATAGCCGATGCGACGGAAGCAGGCGGCGAACCCGCTACCTGAGCGCAACTCCGTCAAAGTACGTCCATGAGGCCGCGCTTAGCTCGGGACCTCGGGCCCTCTGAGGCTCGTAGTTCCGGGGATGGACCTCCGCGCCGCAGCCGCGCGTATACCAAGCGCGCCATGGCGGGCTTGCGAGCCGACGAGCGCGCCTGGATCCGGGGCGCCCAGGCGGGCTCGCTGCCCGACCTCGAAGCGCTGTTCAAGGATCACTGGCCACGCGCGTACCGCGCCGCCTACCTCGTCGTGCACGACGCCGCAGCCGCCGAGGACATTGCACAGGAGGCGTTCCTGTCCGCGATCCGGACGCTGGACCGGTTCGACCGCCGCCGCCCGTTCGGGCCGTGGCTCCATCGGATCGTCGTCAACCGCGCCATCGACTGGGCTCGGGCCCGCGCGCTTCGAGCCGAGGTCGGTGAGCCGGCGCTCGAGCTCGCGGCGGGCGAGACCGCCGACGGCACGCCGTACTCCCAGCCCGTGCTTGCGGCGCTGGCGGAGCTCGCGCCGGAACATCGCGCCGTGATCGTCCTGCGCCACCTCCTGGAGTACACGCCCGGCGAGATCGCGCGGATGCTCGAGCTGCCGCGCGGGACCGTGAACTCGCGATTGCGCCGCGGGCTCGACGAGCTCGCCGACCGCCTCGAGGTCGAGGAGGACACGCTGTGAACGACCGCGAGCTCCGCAGAGCCCTCCTCGTCATTCCCCAGCCGGACGAGATCGGCGCCCAGCGTCGGGCCTGGGGCGTCGTGAGAGCCGCGTTCGACGAACGCGAGCCCCTGACCTGGCCCCGCCGGCACGCACGCCCGCTGATCGCGGCGGCAGCCGGGCTCGCCGTCGTCGCGGCGGTCCTCAGCTCTCCCGGACGCGCCGTCATCAAGGACGTTCGCGAGGCGATCGGCACGGAAAAGGTCGCGGGAGTTCCGCAGGCAAAGCAGGCCCTCTTCTCGCTGCCCGCCGAAGGAAGGGTGCTGGTAACCGCACCAACGGGCATCTGGGTCGTGAACTCTGACGGCTCCAGGCGCAACCTCGGCCGCTACGACGCGGCGTCGTGGTCTCCACGTGGCCTCCACGTCGTCGCCTCGAGCCGGAGCCAGTTGGTGGCATTGACCCCCCAGGGCGAGGTGCGCTGGGCGATTGCTCGCCCTCGCGTCCACGATGCCCGCTGGTCGCCGAGCGGGTTCCGGCTCGCGTATCTGAGCGGCGCGAACCTGCGGGTGGTCGCGGGTGACAAGACCGGCGACCGGCGGGTCGACTCGGCCGCCAGGGTCGCGCCGGCCTGGCGCCCGGGTGACGAGCACGTCCTCGCCTATGTGGCTCGCGGCAACAGCCTCACGCTGATGCAGACGGATGACTCGCAAACGCTGTGGACCGCCCGCCAGCCGGCGACACCGCTGCACCTCGAGTGGAGCGCCGACGGAAGCCGCCTCCTGTCCATCAGCCCCCTCGAAGGAAACGGGTTTTTGCTCGCGGTCTACGGCGAGGGTGGCCGACGCCTCCAGTCGCTCGTCTTCCCAGGCAGTTTCGCGGCAGCCGCATTCGCGCCGAACGATCACCGGATCGCGCTCGTCCGCGGGACGCAGAGCCAGAAGGGCCAGGCGAGCGAGCTCCTCGTCGTCGACGGCGACAGCATCCGGCGGCAGGAGCCCGTGTTCACGGGCAAGGGCAAGTTCAGCGACGTCGCATGGTCCCCGGGCGGCCGGTGGATGCTGCTCGGGTGGGAGAGCGCCGACCAGTGGCTCTTCATCCGCTCGACCGACGTGGAGAAGATCAAGGCGGTCTCGAGCCTCGCGCAGCAGTTCGACCCCGGCGGCACCGGCGCCGGAAAGTTTCCCGAGATCGAAGGCTGGTGCTGCCCGGGTTAGGGTTGCTGCGTGCTCGCGGCAGGCGACCAGGCCCCCGACGTCCACACGTGGCTCGCGCCGCGCGAGAGCGTCTCGCTCCACGACCTGGTCTCCGAGGGGCCCGTCCTCGTCCTCTTCTACCTCTTCGACTGGTCGGGCACCTGAACGAACGAGATGGAGCTCCTGCGTGACAGGAGCCGGGACTTCGAGGAAGCGGGCGTCAGGGTCATGGCGGCGTCGCGCGACTCCGCGTGGTCGCACGTCGCCTGGATCCAGGCGCTCGACCTGAATTTCCTGCTGCTCTCGGACTGGAACGGCGACGCCGTCCGCGGATTCGGGATTGCGCGGGACTACCGCGGGATGAGCGACGTCGCGCAGCGCTCGGCGTTCCTGATCGACTCCGGCGGTACGGTCCGCGGCGCATGGGCCTACGAGGACGGCGAAGTTCCGGACCTGGACGAGCTGCTCTCGGCCGCGCGGGCCTTGTCCTAGCCCTCTTTCTCGCAGCCGGCGTGGTCTCGACCTTCCCGGCGGTGCTCGACGCTCGCTCGCAATTCATGGCCGAGGCCGACAGGGGGCGGCCGATCGAGACAGTCGTGCCGTCGGGAGACCACCTGCAGACGATCTGGCAGCTCTGGCTCCCGGGCCACCAGTTGGGCCGGGGTGCTCGGCCCTGGGTCGATCCGTACAGCTTCCGGCCGGAGGTCGACCCCAGACCGAACTTCGCGGGGTGGCCGTTCGGGCTCGTCTTCGGCCCGATGCACCGGCTGCTCGGCACGGTCGTCGCGTGGAACGTCTTCGTGCTGCTCGGATACCTCGGCGCCGGCACCTTGACGTTCTTGTGGCTGCGCGCTCTCGGCCTCGGCGTCGGAGCCGCGGCGGTCGGGGGGCTCGTCTTCGCCCTGGCGCCGTACCGGGCAGCGCAGGCCGGAGCCGGACACCTGCTTGCGTGGATCTCGATGCTGCTCCCGCTCTCCTTCTGGGCGTGGGAACGGCGGTGGTACTGGCTCAGCGCCGCGGCGGTCGCGTCGATTCCGCTGTCGGGGCAGGTGCATCTTGCGCTCGGCGCGATCCCGTTCTTCGCCGCCTACGCTCTCGTGCGCGGCGGCAGCCGACGATGGGCGGCCGCGGGCGTGGCGGCTGCTGTGGCTGCAGGACTGCTCGTGTGGGCGTCTTCGATCCGCGGCTCGATCGGGGACTCACGCTCGTTCGCGCAGGTCGACCGCTACTCCGCCGACCTCGCGGACTTCGTCTCGCGCGACCCGCGGCATGGGCTGGAGGCGTTCGTGTTCGTCGGGTGGCTCGTGCCGCTGCTGGCGGTCGCCGGCCTGCTGCTGGCGCGGTCGCGGTTGGCGGCCGGCCTCGGAGCAGCCGCCGGCATCGTGATGCTCCTCGCGCTGGGCGCCAACCTGCCGGGCTACGAATCGCTGTGGACTGCGTTGCCCGGGCTTGGCGCGACGCGAGTGCCCGGCCGGCTGATGCCGATCGCCTGCCTGGCGCTCGCCGGGCTCGCCGCGCTGGCCGTCTCACGGATCCATTGGCGCTGGGCACCGCTCGTCGTCCTCCTCCTGATCGCCGTCGACCTCCGGGTCGGCGTGACCGCCTACGGGCCGGCTGCTGCGGATCCTGGGAACCGCGCGTATGCCGCGCTTCGCGCCGCCGGGCCTGGACGGATGCTCGAGCTGCCGATCGTCGCCCCTGACGAACAGCAAGGCAGCGTGTACCTCTACTACGCGATGCAGGCGCCGCGCGAGCGCCCCGCCGGGTACTCCACGGTCGCCCCTCGTGAGGCTGCCCTTGTGCTGCGACGCCTGGGGCGGTGTCCCAGCGCGAGTCAGCTCGACGAGCTGGGCGTCCGCCTCGTCACCGTGCACGGAATCGAGCTCTGCCCGGCCCCCGGCCGGTTGCTGGCCCGCGGAAGCGGCATCGCCAGCTATAGAAGGTAGATGGAGCGCCTCGTCAAGGGTGAAGACGGCGTCGTCCGCTGCTTCTGGGGCGCCTCCGCCCCCGAGTACCAGGCCTACCACGACACCGAGTGGGGCGTCCCGGTCTCGGACGACCGCCGGCTCTTCGAGAAGCTCGTGCTCGAGGGCTTTCAGTCAGGCCTCTCGTGGCTGACGATTCTCCGGAAGCGGGAGAACTTCCGAAAGGCGTTCGCAGGCTTCGACTTCGAGCAGGTCGCTCGGTTCGGCGCGCGGGACGTGAAGCGGCTGCTCGGCGACGCAGGGATCGTCCGCCACCGCGGCAAGATCGAGGCGGCGATCTCGAACGCGGCCCGTGCGGTCGAGCTCGTGGAGGAGGAGGGCTCGATTGCCGCCTATGTCTGGCGGTTCGAGCCGGATCCCGGCCTCCCGACCGCGCCGGCTGACCTGGGACGCACTCCTCGAGATGTCCCAGACGGCCGAGTCACGGGCCCTCGCGAAGGATCTCAAGCAGCGCGGGTGGCGCTTCGTCGGGCCGACGACCGTCTACGCCTTCATGCAGGCGATGGGTCTCGTGAACGACCACCTCGACGGCTGCGACGCCCGCGAGCCGGCCGAGCGCGCCCGCGCAGCTTTCACGCGCCCGACTTGACCTCACCCGAGCCTCTTCCGGTTTACTGCCAGCAGGCGTCCGAAATCCTGGACCGATGAGTTCCGGGACGTTGGCCAGTCTCTAAGTGGAACCCACCGACGAAGGAGTCAATAGACCATGGCGGAGAACCCGAATTCCCAGCGGCGCGCGGCCCACGAACGACTCGCGACGGGCGCGCTTGCGCGCTGGACTCGCGCCTGCGCCACACATCCCTGGCGCGTCGTCTTCGGCTGGATCGGGCTCGTCGTCCTGCTGATCGTCCTGGTCGTGACCGTCGGTGGCTCGTTGCGAGACGAGTTCGAGATCCCCGGCTCCGAGACGCAGAAAGCGACCGACCTGATCAAGGCGGAGTTCTCGTCCGAGCAGGGCGCCGTGCTGAACGTGGTGTTCGCCGCGCCGCCCGGTGAGCGGCTCGACACACCCAATCGCAAAGCGGCGATCCAGAGGGCGATCAGGCGCCTCGAGTCCTCGGAGTTCAAGCCCTCTGACGGCAAGGCGGGCGTGACGAGCGTCGGCGATCCGTTCAGCAAGGACACGTTCTCCGACGACGGCCGCATCGCCTACATGGAAGTCCAGTTCGACCAGACGATCGAGCCGGCGGACCGCGAGGAGGTCGTCGCAGTCCAGGACGCCGTGCGCGAGGCCGTCGAGCCGGTCGGCGTGACCGTCGAGTACAACGGCGAGGCTGAGTTCCCACCGATCGAGCAGGGGACGGAGGAGGGCCTCGGCCTGCTGGCGGCGATCATCGTGCTGCTCATCGTCTTCCGCACCTTCGTCGCGATGCTGATCCCGATCATGCTGGCGATCACGGCGCTGGCGACGGCGTTCCTGCTGCTGTTCATCCTCGCCGGGCTTGACGGACATCAACACGATCACGCCGATCCTCGTCTCGATGATCGGCCTGGGTGTCGGCATCGACTACTCGTTATTCATCGTCACGCGCTTCAGGCAGCTCCTTCACGAGGGGCTGTCGCCGCAGGACGCCGCCGCGGAAGCCGGAGCTTCCGCAGGCCGCGCGGTGCTCTTCGCCGGCCTGACGGTCGCCATCTCGGTCAGCGGCCTGGCCCTGATCGGACTGGACTTCGTGACCAAGCTCGGCATCGGCAGCGCCCTCGGCGTGCTGACCACGGTGCTGATCGCGAACTCGCTGCTGCTGGCGGTGCTGTCGCTGCTCGGCCACAAGATCGACCGGCTGAAGGTGCCCTTCATCCGCCCGATCGACGACTCGGACGCAGGCCGCGAGAAGACCCTCACTGCGCGCTGGGGGCGGTTCGTGACCGCGCACGCCCGGGTCGTCTTCCCGGTCGTGCTGCTGCTGATCCTGGGGATGGCAGCAACGTCGACGCTCGTCCGGCTCGGAGCCGCCGACCAGGGGACGCAGCCGAAGGAGCAGACGAGCCGCAGGGCCTACGACCTGCTGGCCGAGGGCTTCGGGGCCGGCTTCAACGGCCCGATCCCGATCGTCGTCGACGTGAACGACGACCCGCAGGCACCCCAGAAGATCCACGACGGTGCTCAGGGCCTCCCGGACATCGCCTCCGTGGGCGAACCGCAGTTCAACGACGAGAAGACCGTCGCGATCATCTTCGTGACCCCGGAGTCCGCGCCGCAGGACGCAGAGACCGACAAGCTCGTCGACCGGTTGCGAGACGACGTCGTTCCGGCGGCGACGGGGGGCGGGGATGCGATCGCCTACGTCTCCGGCCAGACGGCGGCGTTCAAGGACATCGCCGACCAGATCTTCAGGCGGATGCCGATCTTCCTGCTCTACATCATCGGCGTCACCCTGATCCTGCTCGCAATGGCGTTTCGGTCGATCGTGATCTCGGCGACGGCGGCGGTGACGACGCTGCTCTCGGCGTTCGTCGGCTTCGGCGTACTGACGCTCGTGGTGCAGGAGGGCCACCTGCTCGGTCTCACCGGGCTCGACAAGACCGGCCCGATCGAGACCTTCGTCCCACCGATCGCGTTCGCGATCCTGTTCGGGCTCTCGATGGACTACATGGTCTTCCTGATGAGCCGAATCCGGGAGGAGCACGTCCACGGTCTCGTGACCTACGACGCCGTCCGGCACGGGATCTCGGCGATCGGCCGGGTCATCGTCGCCGCGGCGGTGATCATGGGCACGGTCTTCGCGGCCTTCATCCTCAGCGCCGATCGGATCCCGAAGGAGTTCGGGCTCTTGCTGGCGGTTGCGATCCTTACGGACGCGCTGATCGTGCGGATGACGCTTGTGCCCGCCTTCCTCACGCTTCTGGGCGAGAAATCGTGGTACCTCCCGCGCTGGCTCGACCGCCTGCTCCCGAACCTCACCGTGGAGCCGCCGCACGAGAGCGAGCCCCCGCGCGCCGCCGAGGTGAAGGCCCCGGCCTAGCCGGGGCCGCGCGTCAAAGGAGGTCGGCGATCAGCTCGGCGGCGCGGGCGGCGCCGTCGGTCTCGACCGGCAGGTAGTCGACCTCGCGGCCGATCTCTTCCGCGATCGCTGCGGCGATCTCGGCGGGACCGTCGGACTCGAAGTCCATGCAGCGCCCGGCCCCGTAGCGCTCCAGTCGGTGGCGCACGTGGAAGTTCTGCTCGAAGTGGTGGCGGAGCGGGAAGAAGAGGAAGGGGCGCCGGTTCGCGGTCAGCTCCATCGCCGTCGTGAGGCCGCCCTGGACGACCGCCAGGTCGCAGACGGCGAGATGGCGGTAGAGGTCGTGGACGTAGGCGCGGACTTCGAGACCGTCGTGCCGCGGCAGGCTCTCGGGATCGATTCGGGGGCCGGCGACGACGATCATGCGCAGGTCCGGCACTCGCTGCTTCGCCTCGGGGAAGGCGTCGATCACGCGGCGCAGCAGGTGGGCGCCGACGCCTGAGCCGCCGACGGTCACGATGCAGACGCGCTCGTCGTCCCCGTAGCCGAGCGCGCCGCGGTCGCCGAGATCGAGCGGGTCGAAGCCCGTGACGTAGCCGGCGAAGTCGTAGTGCTGCTCAGTCCAGTCGCGAATCTGCGGCAGCTCGGGGCCGAAAGCCTCGGGGACGATGTCGTCGGGGTTGCCCACGAAGACGGCACGGTCGCGCACGCGCGGAAAGCGCGCGATGTGCTCGATCATCTCCGCGTTGTAGTCGGCCGTGACGAAGGCCTCGCGCGGGCCGCCGTCGTCCATCGGCAGCCAGCCGACGAAGTCCGTCAGCCAGACGTAAGCGGCGCTCTTCTGCTCCGGGTTCTCGTGCAGGTAGTAGTCGAGCTCCCAGGCTTCGTCGCCGATCCAGAGGTCGTAATGCTCGTCGCGGACGAGGTCGTGGAAGACCATGAAGTTCGCGAGCAGGATCTCGTCCATCCGCCGGACCGCCTGGAAGCAGTGCAGGTCGTGCTCGGCCGACTCGCTCTCGATGTGCGTCGACTCGTTGGAGAGGTGGGCGCTCGCGGGATGGACGCGCTCGCCGCGCGCCTCGAGCACCGCGGTGACCGGGTGTTGGGCGAGCCAGTCGATCTCGAGGTCGGGGTGCAGCTTGCGCAGCTCGTCGGCGATCGCGGCGTCTCGCTGCGCGTGACCGAGGCCGATCGGGGAGGAGACATAGAGGGCGCGCTTGCGGCGTGACTTGCCCCGCACCCAGCGCGTCGGCTTCGGCGGCGCGGCGAACTCGCGCAGGAGCAGGTTCACCTTGACCGGGTCGCGCGCGTGCGGACCGTGGCCGGAGCCATCGAGCAGAACCAGGTCGCCGCCGGTCTCTTCGGCCAGCGCGATCCCGCGGCCGGGACCGGTGATCGCGTCCTCGGCGCCCTGGATCACGAGCACCGGGCACTGGATGCGGCTGCACAGCTCGCGAGTCGTCTCTTTGTCGAGTCCGCCGCGCTGCGTCGCCACGAGCGTCTCCGGCGTCGTCTCCAACCCCCAGCCCACGCAGTCCTCGATCGGCTTCGTCGAGTGCGGCTCGGTGAACATCTGCGAGAAGAAGAACTCGAGGAAGGCGGGATAGTCGCGCAGCCAGTAGTGCCGGTTGTACTTCGCCCAGCCCTCGTCGGTGTCGAGCTCCTCGTCCCAGCTGTAGTGCGTTCGCTCCGCGATCGCCTCCCCGATCGGGACGGCCGGGCAGATGAAGACCGCGGCCTCGACGCGTTCCGGCTGCTCGCCGGCGAGGAGCAGCGCCCGCTGCGCGCCGAGCGAGAGCGAGACGAGGACCGCGCGCTCGGTGCCCGTCGCGTCCATCACCGCCAGCGAGTCGGCAGCGAACTCGCGTTCCTTGTAGGCCTCCGGATGTTGCGGCCGGTCGGAACGGCCGTTGCCGCGCCCGTCGAACGTGATCACGCGGCAGTGCCGCGCGAGGTACGGAATCTGCATCTTCCAGTGGCGCGAATGGATGATCGACCACGTCGGCAGGAGGAACACCGTGGGCTCGCCGGAGCCGTAGACCTCGTAGTAGAGGTTCACGCCGTCGCGCTCGACGTAGCCGGAGTCGTCCGGGTAGCGCGCCCGCGTTTGCTCGGGTGCCGGCGCGGTCAGCTCGACAGCCATCCGTCGATCCAGTCGAGGAGCTCCGCGT
This sequence comes from uncultured Actinomycetes bacterium, assembly GCA_963754715.1. Taxonomy (GTDB): domain Bacteria; phylum Actinomycetota; class Thermoleophilia; order Gaiellales; family Gaiellaceae; genus JACDAN01. Next base: position 17,047 of record CAVWHA010000008.1, read on the forward strand.
GCCCCGTGTCGATGTCCCCCAGGCGCTCGACGATGATCCCGAGGTTGAACGTCACCACGAGCGAGACGAGCGCCTCGAGCGGCATCTGGATTCCAAGCTCGCGGTGTGGCGCTTCGAACGCCTCGGTGAGCACCGCCCGCCACTCCTCGTTCACGCGCACGAGGCGCGCACGCAGGTCGGCGTTGTTCCAGGCGAGCGCCTGCAGCTCGAGCCACACCTTCTCGTAGGCGACGTCCTCGCCCAGCAAGAAGCGCATCGCCGTCCTCCACTTCTCGACGAAGGGCATGTCGGCGGCGTAGAGCTCCCGTTGCCGGGCGAGCAGCCGCTCGGTGAACCGCTCGAGCGCGCGCACGAGCAGGCTCTCGTTCGAGCCGAAGTAGTAGTGGACGAGCCCGTGGTTGACGCCTGCCTCCTCGGCGAGCCGGCGGGTCGTGATGCCTGCATGGCCGACGTCGACGAGCAGGCGCTCCGCGGCGTCGAGCAGCGCTTCCTCGGCGGCGAAACGCGCCGGCGTTTTCTCTGCAACAAGATTAGTCACTTGACTAATCCATTTGACCAGATCAGGCGCGTCTCGTCAAGAGGCGCCGGGAACCCGGACCGGGCTCCGTCTACATGCCCATCGCGTGGTAGCCGCCGTCGACGTAGAACGTCGTGGCGGTGACATTCCCCGCCTCCTCCGAGAGGAGGTAGGCGGCTGCCGCACCGACGTCGTCCGCGTCGATCGGGCGATGGAGCGGTGAGCGCTCCTCGACGATCGCCTCCATCGTCGGGAAGCCGGCGATCGACCTGGCCGCAAGGGTCCGGACCGGTCCCGCGGAGATCGCGTTCACGCGGATGTTCTTCTCGCCCAGGTCCCAGGCGAGGTACTTCACCGAGGAGTCCAGCGCCGACTTCGCGACTCCCATGACGTTGTAGTGCGGGACCGCGCGCTCGCCGCCGAGGTAGGTCATCGTCAGGATCGAGCCTCCTCCGGCCGCCTCCATCAGCGGCTCGGCGCCCCGCGCGAGCGCGACGAGCGAATAGGCGCTGACGTCGAGTGCGAGCCAGAAGCGGTCGCGGGGCGTGTCGGTGAAGCGGCCCTTCGAGGTCTTCGGCCGCGGCGAAGGCGACGGAGTGGACCAGGATGTCGAGCTCCCCGCCGAACGTCTCCCCCACCTCGCGCATCACCCGATCGACGTCCTCGTCGGAGCGGACGTCGCAGGAGGTGATCAGCGGGCTGTCGACGGTCTCGGCCAGCTCGCGAACGTTCTTCTCGATGCGCTCGCCCTGGTAGGTGAACGCGAGCTGCGCGCCCTCCTCGGCCAGGCGGCGCCCGATCGCCCAGGCGATGGACCGCTTGTTTGCGACTCCTGCCACGAGTCCGCGCTTGCCCTCGAATCTGGCCATGACGCGATCCTAAGGCGGCCGACTCGTCGGCGCCGACCAAAAGCTGTGCTGGCTTTGCCAGTACAGCGGACAGCGCGGCTACTCTGTTCGTCTTGCGCCGCCACCTCGTGCTCTTCTTGCCGATCGCGGCGCTCGCCCTGACCGCGTCCGCCTCCGCGGCCCTCCGGCCCATCGACCGGACCTTCGGTGAGATCACGGTGCCGCGCGTCCGGGAGGGGACGATCCGGGTCCCGGCGGAGCACCGCTCGGGCCGCGTCACCGTCATCGCAACGCTGAGGCTCCCCCCGCTCGCTGCCGCAAGAGGTGGCTTCTTCGCGGCGCTCGGAGCGAGCCGCCTCGACGCGACGAGCTCGCCGTCGCGCGCCTACCTGTACCGGGTCGCGGCCGAGCAGGCCGCAGCGGCGCGGGCGATTCGCGCGGCTGTGCCTGGGGCGAGGCTGGGCCGCCGCTTCCAGGTCGTCCTCAACGGGATCACGGTCGACCTGCCCGTCACACGCCTCCCGGCGCTCCACGCGCTCGGGACCATCAGCCGCGTCTATCCCAGCGTCCGCTTCCTGATGAAGCTCAACCGGAGCCCGGCAATCATCGGCGCGCCCGCGTACACCGCCGCGACCGGCGCGAGCGGCGCCGGCGTCAAGATCGCGGTCGTCGACGACGGGATCGACCAGACGAATGCGTTCTTCAACTCGAGCGGCTTCGTCTACCCGCCCGGGTTCCCGAAGGGACAGCGCGCGTACACGACGCCGAAGGTGATCGTCGCCCGCAGCTTCGTGGCGCCGGGCTCGGGGAAGCGCAGCAGCCTGCCGGTCGATCCGCTGGCGTCGTTCCACGGGACGCATGTCGCGGGAATCGCTGCAGGGCGCTCAGGGACGAGCTCACCGGGCGGACGAGACCATCCGCCGACCGCCGGGCTCAGCGGCGTCGCCCCCGGCGCCTGGATCGGGAACTACCGGGTCTTCAACGTGCCGTCGCCGGCCGGACACCTCTCGACCACGCAGCAGACGGTGGCGGCGTTCGAGTCGGCGGTCAGAGACGGCATGGACGTCATCAACTACTCCGGGGGCTCTCCCGCAATCGATCCGCGCTCCGACGCGATGATCGAGACGGTCGCCAACGTGACGAAGGCTGGGGTCGTCGTCGTGGCGTCCGCCGGGAACGACCGGGACGACTTCGGCTTCGGCTCGACCGGCTCGCCCTCGACCGCACCCGAGTCCATCGGCGTCGCGGCAACGTCGAACACGCATGTCTTCGCGCCGGCGCTGACGATCAGCGACCCGGCCGCGCCGCCGAGCGTCCGCCGGTTCCCGTTCCGCGCCGACGCCTTCGGCGTTCCCTCGTCCTGGGGCACCTCCGACCGTTCGCTCGTCGACGTGACATCCATCACGGGGACGAACGGCCGCCCGGTCGAGACGCACCTCTGCGGGATCGGGCGCGACCCGAACGCCGGCCGGAACCCGCTGCCGCGCGGCGCGCTCGCCGGCCAGCTCGCGCTGATCTCCCGCGGCCACTGCACGTTCTTCTCCAAAGCGGTGCGCGCGATCGAGGGAGGCGCTTCCGGGATCGTCATCATCGACAACCGGGTCGGGGAGCCCAACCAGATCCCGCTCGTGCTGCCGATCCGCGGCGGCATGATCTCCGACCTCGACGGAGCCAACCTCCGCGCCTATCTGGCGACCCGAGCCGGCAGGGCGCCGATTCGCGTCGGCCCCGGGGTCACCGAGATCGAGACGGGGCGTGGCGGGATGATCACGAGCTTCTCCGCCGGTGGGCCGACGGCCTTCGGCCATGCGCTCAAGCCGGACGTCTCAGCGCCGGGAGGCGAGATCCTCTCCTCGACGCTGCGCCAGTTCACGGGCGGCTCCCCGTTCGCGTCCTTCGACGGGACGAGCATGTCAGCGCCTCACGTCACCGGCGCGGTCGCCCTTCTTCGAGAGCGGCACCGCACCTGGACGGTGCGCCAGATGAAGTCCGCGCTGATGTCGACGGCCGGCCCGGCCTGGGGGAACACGGCACGGACGCAGGAAGCGTCGGTCCTGCTCCAGGGCGCCGGGCTCGTCAACGTCCCGGCCGCCGACGACCCGAAGATCTTCACCGAGCCGGGGTCGCTCTCGTTCGCCGACCTGAACCTCGTCGCGAACGTCACCTCGAAGCAGCTCCTGCTCTCGGTCCGCGACGCCGGGGGCGGCGCCGGCGCCTGGACGGTCGAGCTGCGGCCACAGTCCGCGACCGCGAGCGCCAACATCGACGTCCCTTCGACGGTCGTGCTCGCGCCGGGCGGGCAGGCCGACATCCCGGTCACCGCCCGAGCCGACGCCAATGCTCCGCGAGGGGACAACTACGGCTTCCTCGTGCTTCGCCGCGGCACGGTCACCCGTCGCATCCCCTACGCCTTCTTCGTCACCCGCCCGGGCCTGGCCAACGTCCCCGCCAGGACTTTGCGCCGCGTCCAGAGCGGGACGACCAAGACCGGGCAGTCGTTCGCGGACCGCTACCGCTTCCCGGCCGCGCCCTTCGGGCACTCGCCCGACTACGGCGTCGGCCCTGACATGCGCGAGGACGGCGCGGAGCGCCTCTACTCGATCCGTCTGAGGCGGCGCGTCGTCAACGTCGGCGCCGCGGTCGTGACCTCGTCGCGCGGCGCGCTGATCGACCCGTTCTTCCTCAGCTCGAAGGACGAGAACGACGTCGAGGGCTACGTCGGCACGCCGACGAACATCAACGGCCTGACGCTCGGCTACCGGCTTCCGGTCGGCGCCGCAGGCTCCGTCTTCACGCAGGCTGGGACGTATTACGTCTCCGTCGACTCCGGCCGGGACGAGTTCACGAACCGCAGACTGGCGGGGACGTTCCGGCTCCGCTCGTGGGTGAACGACATGCGGCCGCCGACTCTCCAAGTCCTGACGACGCGGGTGACCACGGGCCGGCCGACGATCGCCGTCCAGGTCCTCGACCGCGGCGCGGGAGTCGATCCGTACTCGCTCGCGCTCAGCTACGGACGGGTGCTCGTCGCCGCGGCGGCCTACGACCCGTTCTCGGGCGTCGCCTTGTTCCCGCTCCCCGCTGGGGCGCCGCGGCTCGGCGCCGGACGGCTGCGAATGACCTTCCTCGCCTCCGACTACCAGGAGGCCAAGAACGCGGACGTCTACGGGCGAGACCTCATGCCGAACACGCGCATCTCGGCCAAGCGCCTCCGGGTCGTCCGACGCCCGACGCTGACCTGGTTGACACCCCTGCCGCGACGGTGCGTCGGCGGCTCGGTCCAGCTCCTCGTCGTCGCGAGCCCGCCCAACACGGCTCGAACGGCGCGCTTCTTCGACGGAAAGCGGCAGTTGCGCGTCCTCAAGAAGGGAGTCGCCGGGCTCTACTCCACGACGTGGAAGGCCCGTGGAGCGAAGAAGGGCCGGCACACGCTTCGCGCGGTCGTCCGGGTGGGCGGCAAGCGCCTCGAGGCGTCACGCGTCGTTCGCGTGTGCAAGTAGCCGTCGTCACGGGCGGGAGCTCCGGGATCGGAGCCGCGCTCGCCCGGCGCCTGGCCGAGAAGGGGTGGCACTGCGTCCTCGTCGCTCGGAACGAGGAACGACTGCAGGCGCTGGCCGAGGAGATCGACGGCGAGTACGAGGTCTGTGACGTCGGCAACCGCGAGGCCGTCGACCGGATGGCCGCGGCCGTCCGTGAGCGGCATCCCGCAATCAAGCTCCTCGTCAACAACGCCGGGCTCTCGGGCCGGACGCCGGCCGAGCCGCGGCGCCGCGGCTTCATCGACACCGATCCCGAGTGGATCGAGGAGCTCTTCCGGATCAACTTCCTCGGCGCGGTGTGGTGCCTGCGCGCACTCATGCCCGCGCTGGAGGCGGCCCGTCCGTCACACCTCGTGAACGTCGCCTCGGTCGCCGGAACCGTCGCGGTTCCGCCGGGCCTCTACTCGGCGACGAAGCACGCGCTCGTCGCGTTCTCCCGCTCGCTCGCCGCATATCTGCCGGCGCAGGGGATCCACGTCCACACCGTCAACCCCGGCCTTGTCGAGACACCGGGGTTCCCGCAGCGCGGCAAGCTCGGGAGCCGGCTGCTGGACCGCACCGTGATCGAACCGGAGGACGTTGCTCGCAAGATCGTCTCCGCCGTCGAGCGCAACCGGCCGGAGATCTATGTCCCGGGCTGGTATCGCGTGCCGGCCCTTGCCCAGGCCGTCGCGCCCGGACTTGTCAGTCGCCTGCTGGCCCGGCGGGGGTAAATCTCGCGCGGGTGACAGTTGAGTTCCTGTGGTGGGCGGGCTGTCCCTCGCACCCGGAGGCGCGCGACCTGCTGGAGGACGTGCTGCGCGCTAGGGCCCGTCCTGGACCCGGTCCGCCGTGCCGGCGGAGACGAAGAAGTCCGCGCCGCGCCCGCCGCGAAGAACGTCTGAGCCGGGTCCACCGCTGAGCCGGTCGCGTCCCCGGCCGCCGCTGAGAAGATCGTTCCCGCGGCCGCCGGCGAGCCGGTCGTTGCCATCGCCGCCAAAGAGCCGGTCGCTGTCTCCGAGCCCGAGGATGACGTCGTTGCCGCCGAGGCCGCAGATCGTGTCCCGCCGCCGCGTCCCGCGGAGCACGTCGCGCCGCGAGGTCCCGATGATCGTGCAGCCGAGGCTCGCGATTCCGGACGGAAGCGGCTCGGCGAGATAGCTCTTCCCGGCGCGGACGACGACATCCTGGCGGCGGCCGAAGTCGCGGACGGTCACGGAGCCCTCCCGGACCTGGGTGAGCGTCCCGTCGCAGCGGTCTTCGGTCTTCCAGATCGTGCCTCGGACGGTCGCGGAGCTGTAGCGCCCGCTGGTCCGGTACTTGCCCTTGCCGCTCCCCCAGAGGCGCCGCACCGGCCGCCGGTTCTTGTCCGCCGCCTGGAACGACGGCAGCGAGCAGGCGGTGAAGTCGCCGTGCAGGAGCCGCAGCTCGGCGATCGCCCTCGGTCCACTCTGGGAGAGCTCGAAGGCGCCCTCGTAGAAGGTCGAGGTGTCGATGACGCCGCCGGCGCGGGCGGCGGTCAGCTCGACGCGGCCGCGGGTTGCGTCGAACTGCGAGCCGACCGGCACCTGCCTCGGACTCGGGAGCGGGACGAACTGGTCGCTGCCGGGCACCTTGACGAGAACGTCGCCCGCGACCGGGATCGCGTTGACGGTCTGCGCCGGCGTCGGCGGCGGCAGCGCGAAGGCCGCCGTCACCGACTTGCCGCCGTCGGCGGTGAGGACGCACGTCTCGCTGCCGTGACAGGCGCCGTCCCAGCCGGAGAACGTCCAGCCCGGATCCGGTGTCGCGACGAGCGTGACCACCGTCCCCTGGTCGAACTCCGCGGTGCAGACGCCGCCGCAGTCGATCCCGGCCGGGATGCTGACGATGCGTGCGTTACCGATCTTGGTCACCGAGATCCGCTGTCTCGGTTCGTCCACGGGCCTGACGCCGATCGTCGCCGTGGCCGTGTCTGAGCCGGCGCCGTCCTCGACGCGGTACGTGAACGAGTCGCTGCCGTTGAAGTTCGCGCTCGGCGAGTAGGTGAACGAGCCGTCGGGAGCGACGCTCACCGAGCCCGCTGCCGGCTCGGTCACCTTGACCGCTGAAAGCCCCGCGGCCGCCGTGTCGACGTCCGTGTCGTTCGCAAGCAGGCCGGGAGCCGCAACGACGAGCGCGGACTCCTCGTCGGTCGCGAAGCTGTCGGCCCCCGCGACCGGGGCGTCGTTGACGGGCGTGACCGTAACGCTCACGGCGCCGCTGCTGCTTCCGCCGCGTCCGTCGGCGATCGTGTAGCTGAACGAGTCGGCGCCGTTGAAGTCGGCAGCCGGCGTGTAGGTGCAGAGCCCGGCCTCGCAGGCCACCGCCCCGTGCGCGCCGTTGGTCGCCTCCATCACTGAAACGGTGTCGCCGTCGGGATCGGTGTCGTTGGCCAGGACGTCGAGCGTCTTCGCCGAGTCCTCGCTTGTCGTCAGCGAGTCGCCGACCGCGTCGGGCGCCCTGTTCGTCCGCGGTGGACCTCCGAACCGCGTCTCGGTCACGAACCTGGTCGAGGCGCCGGGCGGCAGCGAGGGGACCTGCCACTGCTGGCTCAGCGTGACGTCGAATGGGGTGTCGACCACGTGGTCGCCGTCGGCGTCGTTGTGGACCTCGCGATGGTCTTCGGACCGGATCCCGTTGGGCCAGCGGATCTCGTCCCGGTAGTCGAACTTCTGAATCGTCCACTTGTGCGGTTTGGCGTCGCCGTCGAGCGCGCCCGCGATGCCGACGAAGGTGCTGGGGGCGATCCGGTTGTCACCCGGGTCGAACTGGTAGAGCAGCGCGCCGTCGTCGGTTGCCGCTCCGCCGTCGAGAATGGTGCCGTCGAAGTTCAGGTCGGCGTCGATGTGGCGCACGAGCCGTAGCGGGACGGCCGACCCGCCGACGTTCTCGAGCTCGTAGGTCTGCGTCAGCGTCGAGCGCCCCTGGGTGATCGGCCCGAGGCGCTGCTCGAGGTCGATCCGAAGGGAGCCGACCGTCGTTCGCGTGACCAGGGAGCCTGCGGTGCGGGAGATCTCCTTCGCCTCGTGGCCGTTTCCACAGTCCCACAGGAACGCGTGGGCGGAGCTGAGATAGAGGTTGGAGGAGGAAACGGTTCCGGCGGCTCCATCCGGGCCGACGGGGTTGAAGACGGCATCGCCCACCTTCGGTTTCCCGAAGCTGCCGAGGCCGTCGACCGTCACTTTGAGAGCGCCCTCGGTCGTGAGCGGGTTCCCGTTCGAGAGGGTATGCGTAACGGGATCGCAGCCGTGGGCCCTTGCGTCGACAGCCTGCGACGACGCCGTCATGGCGAACAATCCGACAACCGTAGCCGCGAAGGTTGCCGCCCTGACGATGTTGTGGCGCAGAAAGGCCCCTCCCTCGCGACGCAGCTACCAAGCTGCACCCTTTCAGTCCGGGACCGGTAGCCACAATAGGCCGAACGGCCCATCGCCTCGTACGAGAGACCCACGATCGTTACTGGGTCGAGGGCGGGTTCAAAATGGGGTCAGCGCCCGCGGCGCAGGAGCTCCAGCGCGTCTTCGCGCGTGGAGATCGTTCCCGCAGCACGCTCCTCCGCGATCCGCTCGAGCCACTCGCCGATCTCGGGGCCGGGCGGCAGGCCCAGCTCGTCGCCCCGGACGAGAGGAACCGGCGGATCGGTCGCCCGCGCTTTCTCGATCGCGTGCACGAGCTCGTCGTCACCCCCCGCGAAGCGCACGGCATCGGTGGCCCAGGGCTCGGTCTCCCGGCGAAAGCGATGGATCGCCCGGGCAGAGAGGTCCGGCGGCAGCTCGGCCCGCAACAGCTTTCCCGCGTAGCGGCGGAGCTCGTTCGACACGGGAAGCTGGCCCAGGCGTTCGCCGAACACGGCGACGAGGCGAAGCTCCGCCGTCGTGTCGTCGAGCGACCGGAGCCGGTCGAGGGAGCCTCCGAGTGGAGCGAGCAGGCCGATCTCCTCGAGCCGCTCGAAACCGGCGGTCGAGAGCCGTGCGAGCTCGGCGAGGATCCGCTCGCCGGCCGGCCGGGTCACGAGACCGGCGTGGGCGCGGACGAGCCGCTCGGTCTCAGGGTCGAGCTCGAATCCGAGCTCGTCCTCGAGCCGGACCGCGCGCAGAAGCCGGAGCGGATCGTCCTGGAAGATCGCCGGCCCGACAGCCCGCAGCAAGCGCCGGTCGAGGTCTCCGAGCCCGCCGAAGGGATCGAGGGGGTCGCCTCCGGCGAGGGGGCGGGCGATGGCGTTGATCGTGAAGTCGCGGGTCGCGAGATCCGCCTCGATGCCGTCGGGCAACGGCGTGAAGTCCACGGTCCGCTCGTCAGAGAGCGCGACACGCCAGGCGCCGTGGCGCTCGGAGAGCGGGAACGGGGCGCCCTCGGAGCCGCGGGCATAGGCGCGGGCAGCCTGCTCCGGGTCGGCGCAGGCGATGTCGAGGTCGACCATCGGACGTCCGAGCAGCTCGTCCCGCACGGCGCCGCCGACGACCCAGGCCTCTTGCCCCTGGAGTACCTTTCGGGCCTCTTCAAGCATCGATCACTGTCCGCCTGGCGCGGGTCGGGCACGACTCGATCCCGCAGACGATCTCGTAGTTGATCGTGTCAGCCACACGTGCGTGATCCTCCGCAAGGACGCCGTCGCCGATCAGCGTGACGGGCGTGTCGACCGGAAGCTCGGCTTCGAGCTCGACTGCGACCGCGTCCATCGACACCGTGCCCACGACGCGGCGCGGCTCGCCGCCGACGGCGACCTCGGTTCCGGTCATGTCCCGCCGGAAGCCGTCCGCATATCCGACCGGAACGACTCCGATCCAGGTGTCGCGCTCGGCCACGAAGCTGCGGCCGTAGCCCGTGCTCTCCCCAGCGGACAGTCGCTTGACCTGCGCGAGGCGGCTCTCCCAGCGAAGCGCAGGCTCGAGGCCGTCCTCCGAAGGATCCGAGCCGAACGGCGAGAGCCCGTAGAGCGCGATCCCGCAGCGGGCGGCATCGAAGCGCGACTCCGGCAGCCGGAGCGCCGCGGCACTGTTGGCGGCGTGTCGGACGAGGTGCGAGTAGCGGGCGGTTGCCTCCTCGAAGCGGGCGATCTGCTCGCGGGCGAAGTCGGGATCGGTGTCCGCCGTCGCCAGATGGGTCATCAGGCCGACCACCTCGGCGGGCGCCTCGACGAGCTCGGAAAGGCCCCACCGTCCCATCCCCGTGTCGAGCTTCACGTGGACACGAACGTTTTCGGGGGCCGGGAGCTCCGAGACGGTCAGCTCGAGATCGGCGTCCCTCGCGAGAGCGACCTCTCGGCCGGCGGACGGCCCCATCACGACGATCCGCGCCGCCGGGAACTCGTCGCGCAGCTCGAGCCCTTCCGCAACCGTGGCGACGCACAGCGCAGTGGCTCCCTCGCCGAGAACCGCGCCGGCGACGTCGATCGCTCCGTGCCCGTACCCGTCGGCCTTGACCACGGCCCAGAGCGCCGAGCCGCCGAGGATCTCGAGGAGCCGGCGCGCGTTGCGGCGCACGGCGCCGAGGTCGATCGTGAGCTCCGACCTATGCATCCAGGACGCGCGGGAGTGCATCGAGCAGGTCGCTCGCCATCAACCCGGAGCGCCGGCCCGACGCGTGCACGGCGTCGGTGTGAACCCGGACCGCGGCTGCGGCTGCGAGCCGCGGCTCCATGCCCTTGGCGAGGAATGACGCCACGACGCCGGTGAGGACGTCGCCCGTGCCGGCAGTCGCGAGCGGCGCGGCACCGCCCCCCACCAGCGCGCCATCTCCCGGCGAGCCGACGAGCGTGCCCTGGCCTTTGAGGACGACCACACAGCCGAACCGGTCGACAGCCCGGCGAAGCGCCTCCAGCCGGTGTGCGTCCACCCAGGAGGACTCCTCTCCGAGCAGCCGGCCGAGCTCGCCCGAATGCGGCGTCAGGACCGTGGGCGCCTTGCGGTCGAAGGGCTCCAGCTCGTGGAGGCGCGTCGGCGTCGACCACAGCGGGCAGCTCAGTCTCCTCCAACAGCCGGCGAACGAGGTCCTTCCGTTCCCGTCCGAGGCCGGGCCCGATCGCGAGTGCCCCCGCCCGGTCGACGGCGTCCCAGACCTCCTCCAGCGGACGCTTGACAGCCTCGAGCAGACGGGTCTCGATCACCGGCAGCGACTCGGCCGGCGCGGAGACGGTGACATAACCCGCATCGGCGCGAAAGGCCGCCTCCGCCGTCAGGCACACAGCGCCTGTCATGCCGGGCGACCCACCGACGACGAGCACAGAGCCGGCCGTGTATTTCGTGTCGCCCGGGCTGCGCCGCGGGACCAGCCGAACGATCTCCGGCGTGACGAGCGCATGCTCGGTGTGGCGGTGTGCGAGCCCGATGTCGGCGACGACGATCTCCCCGGCCTGGGAGCGGCCGGGGGCGACCTCGTGACCGACCTTGCGGCCGTGGAAGGTGACAGTGAGCGTTGCGTCGACCGCCTCGCCCGGAACCTCCCCCGTCGAGGCGTCCACACCCGATGCGATGTCGACGGCCACGATCGGGCGGCCGGCCACGTTCATCGCACGTATCTCGGCGGCCGCCTCGTCCCTCGGCGGCGGCCTGAATCCGGTGCCGAAGAGCGCGTCGATCACGACGTCGGCTTCGCCGAGCGACTGTTCCTCCCAGCCCGCCGAGCGGAGCAGCTCCGCAGCGATCCGCCCGTCACCGCCGTTCGCGCCGCCGCCGGAGACCGCGGCGAAAGAGCGCGCGTCGGGAAAGCGCCTCAGCACCTCGTCCGCAACCGCCGCGCCGGCCCGCTGCATCAGCTCCTCGACGTCATGGCCCTCTTCCGCCGCCTTCATCTCGGCCGCGGTGTAGAGCGGCTCAAGCATCCCGTTCGGCCACCACGCAGACCGCGCTCGCCAGCTCGCGCGAGTGCGACATCGAGAGGTCGATGCTCCCAGCCTCCACCTTCTTGGCCCACCGCTCGACGCGGCCGGACAGCCGCACCGAGGGTTTCGGCCGGCCGGCGATCTCGATGTCCCGCCAGGCGAACAGGCGCGCGACGCCGAGGCCGAGCGCCTTGCCCACGGCCTCCTTTCCGGCGAAGCGGGCGGCGTAGTGCTGGGCGGGGTTCGGTCGGGCGTCGCAGTACTCCTGCTCCGCCGCGGTGAAGCAGCGGTCGCGGAAGCCGCCGTATCGCTCGAGCGCCTCGCGGATGCGCCCGATCTCGATCATGTCGACGCCGACCCGGGTCAGTGCTGGCCCTCCAGCCAGTCCGGCAGGTCGGCGATCGACGAGAGGATGACGTCGGGGCTCGTGGTCCCGCGCTCGACGGCGTCGGGACGGAACTTTCCGGTGCGGACGAGGGCCGTCTTGAGGCCGTGTTTCTGGGCGCCTTCGACGTCGGCCTCGATGTCGTCGCCCACCATCCAGGTCATCTCCGCGTCGGCGTCGAGCGCCTCCAGCGCCGCGGCGAAATACAGCGCGCTCGGCTTGCCGACGATGGTCGCCTCGACGTCGGCCGCGTATTCGAGCCCGGCGACGAAGCACCCGGAGTCCAGCAGCGGGCCGCGCGAGGTCTGCCACCAGCGGTTCTTGTGCAGGCAGTAGAGCTCGGCACCGGCCTCGAGCTCGTGGAAGGCGCGGGCAAGGTTCATGTAGGAGAAGACGCGGTTGGTCTCCTCGGTCTCGTCGGCTCCGCCGACAAGGACGGCCTCGGCGTCTTCGCCGACCAGCTCGACGTCGCCGAGATCCTCGAGCACCGCCGGCATCGTGAGCGCGAGCACCCGCCTTCCCGCCAGCTCGCGGGCCGCGGCGCGCCCGGTCGTCTGAAGCTCGTCGTCGGCGAGCTCGAAGCCGAGGCCGCGCAGATCCTCGGCGAGCATCTGCCGGGACTGCGTCGTGTTGTTCGTGACGAAACGCAGCCGGTGTCCGTCGGCGCGGAGGCGCCGAACCGCCTCGGGAGCGCCGCGAATCGCCTCGCCGGAGACGTGCAGGACGCCGTCGATGTCCAGGAGAATGGCCGCCATGGACGGCGAGTCTATTCAGGTGACCAGATCGGTGGCGATCCCGGTTTCGGAGATCGAACTGCGTTTCTCACGGTCGAGCGGACCGGGCGGCCAGCACGCCCAGAAGACGGAGACGCGCGTGGAGGCGATCTTCGACGTGGAGGCGTCGGCCGCCCTCAGCCCCGTCCAGAAGAGCCGCGTCGTTCGCAAGGCGGGCTCGGTGTTGCGGGCGGTCGCTCAGGACGAGCGGAGCCAGGCGAGAAACCGCGAGCTCGCCGTCGAGCGCCTCGTCGAGGCCCTTCGTCAGGCCCTCAAGGTGCAACGTCGAAGGAGGCCGACGAAACCGACCCCGGCAGCGAGAGAACGACGGCTGGACGCGAAGCGTCGTCGCAGCCGAACGAAGCAGCTCCGCCGGCCCCCGGCCGACTAGGAGACGGCGCGAGGCCTGGCCGGCGGCTGTACGCCGCGGACGTACCCGCGCATGACCTTGCGCGCATAGAGACGCTCACTTGCGGCCCGGTAGACCGCGAGCGCGTTCTCGCCCTCCTGTGGGTGCACGGCCCAGCCGAAGGTCGCCTTCGTCCCCTGCGCGGAGAGGATCCACTCGAGCCGGGTGCTGAGCTCGGAAGCCTCATCCAGGGTCCCGCAGGAAGCGAGCACCGCGAACTCGTCACTGCCGACGCGAGCGACCTGATCCTCGGGTGAGAGCGACTTCGAGAGGCGGTCGGCGACCTGGCGCAGCGCCTCGTTGCCTGCGCCCGGGCCGGCCTCGTGGTTGATCTCCTGGAGCGCATCCATGTCGGCGAGGAGCAGCGCGAAGGGCCGCCCGGCCTCCAACCGTTTGGTGATCGCCGCCTCGAAGGCCCGCGTGTTCGGGAGCCCGGTCAGGATGTCGCGCTCGGCGAGGATGCGAAGCTCCTCGAGCATGAGCCGGTTCCGCCCGGCAAACCAGCCGAGGAGGAAGCCGATCGACACGAAGGTGACGACGCGAATCGCGGTGCTGGCGGTGAGGACCTCGGTCGAGGGGATCAGCGGGTTGAGAACGACGGCCAGCACGTAGAGCGCGGTTGCGCCCAGTCCCGCGAACGCGCCGATGCGTGGACCGGTCGCGATCGCCGTGGTCGCAATGGAGAGGTAGAAGAAGTGCGCGATCCCGAGGCCCGGACGCTCGTACACGAGGAAGGCAACGAAGACGAGCGGATACGACGCTCCAGAAGCAGCGAGCAGCAGCTGTCGCCCAGTAAATGCCGCAGGCACAACCCAAGCTTCGAGGAAGAGCCGCCCCCGGGCGTCCCTCAAACGGGGTAAAGACCCAATCCCCGCGGAACCGGCTTGGCCGGTTCCGCTCACCAGCAACCGAGCATCGCCATCGACTTCACCGCGGCAGCCGCGCCGCGCGCCGCGAAGCGGCGCCCGGCTTCCGAAAGGTCGCGGAAAGTCGCAAGACTTTTCGCGAAAGCGAGCGCCGCCGCCGACGCTGAGTTCTACTCGACCGTAACCGTCTTAGCGAGGTTTCGGGGTTGGTCGACGTTCAGGCCGCGGAGCCGGGCGATGCGATAGGCGAGCAGCTGGAGCGGGACGACGGCGAGCGCCGCCTGGAGGAAGGCCGGCGTGCGTGGGACGTAGATCACGTCGTCCGCGTGGTGCTGGATGTCCTCGTTGCCGTCAGTCGCGATCGCGATGACGTGCGCGCCGCGCGCCCGTGTCTCCTGGATGTTGGAGACGATCTTGTCGTAGACGTGGATGTTCGTCGCGACGACGACGACGGGCGTCCCCGGCTCGAGCAGCGCGATCGGGCCGTGCTTCATCTCGCCCGCGGAATAGGCCTCGGACGGGATATAGGAGATCTCCTTCAGCTTGAGCGCGCCTTCAAGCGCCACGGGCAGGCCGATGTGGCGCCCGAGGTAGAGGAAGAACGACTGCTCGTAGGTCCGTTGCGCGATCTCGTCGATCGGGTGGTCGCCGTCGAGGAAACGGGCGATCTTCTCGGGGAGGGTGTAGACCTGGTCGGTGATGTAGGAGATCTCGTCGGGCGGCAGCGTCTCCCGCACCTGGGCGATCTTCAAGCCGACGAGGTAAAGCAGGGCGATCTGCGCGGTGAACGTCTTGGAGGCGGCGACGCCGACCTCGAGCCCGCACCGTGTGTAGAGCGACGAGTCGACCTCACGCGTGATGTGCGAGCCCATCATGTTCGTGATCGCGACCGTGTGAGCGCCCTTCTCGCGGGCGAGCCGCATGGCCGCGACGGTGTCGCGCGTCTCGCCGGACTGCGAGATGCCGATGACGAGCGTCTCCTCGTCGATCACGGGATTGCGGTAGATCCACTCCGAGGCGATGTCCGGCTCGACGGGGATGCGGCCCCATTCCTCCATGACGTAGCGCCCAACGACGCCGGCGTGGTAGGCCGTTCCGCAGGCGAGGATGACGATCCGCCGTAGCCGGCGGAGGTCGTCGTCGTCCATGCCCAGGCCCTCGAGGACGAGCGTTCCGTGACGCGCGCGGTCGCCGATCGTCTCGGCGACAGCCTCGGGCTGCTCGTAGATCTCCTTGAGCATGAACGTCTCGTACCCGCCCTTCTCTGCGCTCTCGTCATCCCAATCGAGCTCGAGCGGCTCGTGGTCGACCGGCTCCCCGTCGGCGCGAACGAAGCTGACGCTGTCGGGAGTGATCGCGACGACGTCGCCGTCGTCCGGGAAGATGACCTGCCGGGTCTCGCTCAGGAACGCCGCGGCGTTCGAGGCCAGGAAGTTCTCCCCCTCGCCGAGGCCGACGACGAGCGGTGTCTGATGGCGCGCGCCGACCAGCAAATCCGGGTGGTCGCAGTGGATGACGACGAAGGTGAAATGCCCTTCGAGATCGCGGAACGCCTTGACGACGGCGTCGGTCAGGTCGCCCTCGTAGTGGGTCTCGATGAGGTGAGCGACGGTTTCCGCGTCGGTCTCTGAGCTGAACGAGTGCCCTTCCTCCTGGAGGCGAGCCTTGAGCTCTCGGTAGTTCTCCACGATCCCGTTCAGGACGATCGCGAGCTTGCCGTCCTCGCACGCGGTCAGCGGGTGCGCATTTCCGACCGTGACGCCGCCGTGCGTCGCCCAGCGGGTGTGGCCGAGGCCGGTGCTCGAGGAGGAGCCGTTCGAGGAGGTGGCGTCCTTCAGGAACTGGAGATTCCCGACGGTGCGCGTGTAGTCCAGGCCGTCGTGCTCCAGGAGCGCGATCCCGGCCGAGTCGTAGCCCCGGTATTCGAGGCGCTCGAGGCCTTGGATCAGGAGCGGCTTTGCTGCTCTCGGCCCGACGTATCCGATGATGCCGCACACTCGGGACCTCCTTCGACGCTGGCCGCGGACATTATCCCCTCGAAAACGCACAAGAGCCCGGCCCCTGCCGACCCCTTCTTCGCGGTCGGTTAGCCGAGCTCTCGACGAACGAGAGCGCTGATCCTAGCACAGAGAGTCGCTGCTTCTTGCTGGTTTTCGGCCTCGGCGAGGACCCTGACCAAAGGCTCGGTGCCCGACGGGCGGACGAGGACGCGGGCCCCTCCATCCAGCTCGTCGTTGACCCTCTGGACCTCGGCCAGGAGGTCGTCCGAGAGCTCTCGGACCTGCACCTGGAGGTTCTCCTTGACCTGCGCGAACCGGGGCATCACGGCAGCTGCCTCCGCCAAAGTCCGACCGCCGAGCGCCCGGCAGAGGAGGAGCGCCGCGGCGAGCCCGTCGCCCGTCACGTGACCGTCGAGGCAGATGATGTGACCGGACTGCTCGCCGCCGAGGATGGCGCCTTCGCGCCCGAGCGCCTCGAGGACGTAGCGGTCTCCGACGTCCGTCGTCACCACGCGAATCCCGTGCTCGGCCATCAGCCGGTGGAAGCCGAGGTTCGTCATCACGGTGACGACCACCGCGTCGACCTTCAGGTCCAGCGCCAGGATCGCGAGGATCTGGTCGCCGTCAATCGCCTCCCCGCCGGCGTCGACGGCCAGCATCCGGTCGCCGTCCCCGTCGAAGGCGATTCCCAGGTCGGCGCCGCTCGCGACGACTTCGTCCTGCAGTGCGGCGAGATCGGTGGCGCCGCACCCGACGTTGATGTTCGTGCCGTTCGGCTGGTCGGCGAACGCCACGACCTCGGCGCCCAGCCGCTCGAACGCGGCCGGGGCGATCCCGGAATACGCGCCGTTCGCGCAGTCGACGACGATCTTGAGGCCGTCGAGGCGCGAACCGAAGCGCTCGAGCACGTGCTCCATGTAGCTGTCCCTCGCAACCTGGACCGTGTGGATCCGGCCGGGCTCGGAATCCCGTGGCTCCTCGTCCAGCAGCGCCTCGATCTCCTCCTCGGCCGCATCGGTCAGCTTCTGACCGTCGGCGCCGAAGAACTTGACGCCGTTGTATTCGGGCGGGTTGTGCGACGCAGTGACGACGGCGCCGAGGTCGAGCGCGAGCAGCGCGACCGCCGGCGTAGGCAGGACTCCACCGAGGAATGCCTCTCCCCCGGCCGATGCGATGCCGCGCGCGAGCGCCTGGGTCAGCTCCTCACCGGATGCACGCGTGTCCTGTCCGACGAAGACGCGGCCGCCGCCGGACCACAGTGCCGCGGCACGGCCCAGCCGCTCGACGAGCTCGGGCGTCAGCGCCTCGCCGACGATCCCGCGCACCCCGTCTGTGCCGAAGTAGCGCCGCACGGCGCGCGAGGCTACCTCTTCGAGAACTGCGGGGCCTTACGAGCCTTGTGGAGGCCCGCCTTCTTCCGCTCGACGATGCGGGCGTCGCGCGTCAGGAAGCCCTCGCGCTTGAGCGCCACGCGGACCTCAGGGTCGGCCTCGACGAGCGCGCGGGCGATGCCGTGGCGGATCGCCTCGGCCTGGCCGGTCGGGCCGCCGCCCTCGACGCGGACTCGGAGGTCGTAGGTTCCTTCGGCGCCGGCGACCTTCAACGGGGCCAGGAGTGACGTCCGGTGCGTGGCGCGCGGGAAGTACTCCTCGATCGTCCGTCCGTTGATCCAGGTCGCGCCGTCGCCGGGGCGGAGGATCACGCGGGCGATGGACGTCTTCCGCTTACCGGTTCCCCGGTACTGCGCAGCCGCGGCCACTACGAGTCCTCCGGAAGAGGCGCGGGTGACTGGGCGTCGTGCGGATGGTTCGGCCCGGCGTAGATCTTCAGCTTGTTTATCTGGGCGCGGGCAAGCCGGTTCCTCGGGAGCATCCCCTTGACGGCCTTCCGCAGCACCTCGGTGGGACGCCGGTCGAGCTGCTCGCGAAGCGTTCTCTGGCGCAAGCCGCCCGGGTAGCCGGAATGGCGGTAGTAGATCTTCTCGTCGAGCTTCTTGCCGGTCACCGCGATCTTCTCGGCGTTCACGACGACGACGAAGTCGCCGGTGTCGACGTGAGGCGTGTACTGCGGCTTGTTCTTGCCGCGGATGGTGTCGGCGATGCGCGTCGCCAGACGCCCGAGGGTCTGCCCGTCGGCGTCGACGATGTACCAGCGGCGATCGATCTCGCCGGGCTTTGCGTTCCAGGTCTTCTGCATGTCTACGGAAAAGTGGCGGACACCCGGCCCGCCGGCGTCGAAGGATAGCAACGGCACGGAATCAGGGCTCTTCGCGGTCCTTGCGCCCTCCGACCCACGCCGCCAGCGCGATCGCCACGATCAGGAGCGCCCCCGAGACCTCCATGACGGCGCCGGCGACACCGCCGTGCGCAAAAACTAGCCCGAGGAGAGCAGCCACAGTCCGGTGCAGGTATAGGCAACCATCAGGGCGAGCATCGCGTACTGCGTCCGCACCGCGGTGCGAGCGGACGAGAAGAGCGAGATCGCGCGGTCGTGCGCCAGGACGAGCCCCAGGACATGTCCGGTGACGAGCACGCCGACCTGGACGTACCAGATCATGTTGGGCGAGATCACGCTCTGCTTCGGGCGAAAGTCAGCCGTCCCGAAGAGGTCCCAGCCCTTGCCGAACGGATCGGACGCGAGGTAGACGATGTCCTGCCCCGTGTTCAGCAGCAGCGTGAAGTAGTGGGCGACGGCATAGGCGAGCGCGATCGGGACGAGGCTGCCCACGAAGGCGCCGGCGAGCGCGACGTCGGTCTGGCCGATCGCCTTCGCAGCGAGCACCGCCAGCGTGTAGAGAACGCCGATCGCCACCACGGCGGCCAGGAGGCCGAGGAAGCTGAAACCGAGCGAGACGAAGTCGGCCTTCGTC
Organism: uncultured Actinomycetes bacterium; assembly: GCA_963754715.1. Classification (GTDB taxonomy): domain Bacteria; phylum Actinomycetota; class Thermoleophilia; order Gaiellales; family Gaiellaceae; genus JACDAN01. The sequence continues at coordinate 36,073 of CAVWHA010000008.1, forward strand.
GGTGAGTCGACGATGTAGCGGGCCTCGAGCTCGTAGAGCTGGTCCTGCCACCAGGTCGCCCGGCTGAGGCCGTCGAAGGCGACGGACCCGAGCATCACGGCCACGAACCCCACCGTCCCGGGACGGGAGTCTCCGGCAGCGAGCCCGGCCAGCGGCGGGCGGCGGATGACCACTCGGCGGCCGTTCTCCTCGCGCACCGCGAACGGGGAGATCCGCGACAACAGCCCGAAGTAGACCGCGAAGGCCTCGCCGTTGTCGAGCCAGGCCCGGCGGCCGTAGATCAGCATCCCCGCCCAGGCAATCCAGCTGTAGACGACGATCGCAAGCGCGAGCGTCCGCGGCTCGGCGGATCGGGGCCAGGCGAGCTCGAGCGTCGCGAAGGCGAGCAGGAGCACCGCTGCGGGCCAACGCCCGAGCCGCTCCGGGTACTTGGCCGCCGGCTCCCACGTCCGACCCAGCTTCGCCCAGGTCCAGGCGACAGCGTCGGCCACCGCCCCCCAGGGGTTGATCACGCCCCAGAGGTTCCCGAAGACGACGACTATCGGGACGAGGCCGAGCCAGAAGATGACCCAGACGAACACCGGCGCGATGTTGTCGCCGGCATCGGGCCTCCCGACGAGCGCGGCGAGCCAGACGACGGTCAGAAGCCCGACGGAGACGCCTCCGAGGAGGATCCGCCAGCCGGGCCAGAGCAGGAAACGCTGCCAGGGCTCGGACAGCGGCTTGCCCGCCTCGCGGTTCGAGAGTCTTGGTTCGCGCCAGAGGATTCCCAGCGCGACGAACGAGAGGATCAGGGTCAGGGAGGCCGCGTAGTAGAAGAGCCAGCGCGGGATCGGGAGGTCCTGGATCTGGCCGATCCCGTGCGCGAGGGGGATGGTGAGGCTCACGGCTTGGTGGTGATGGTGGCGATCTGCACGCCGCGGCCCTCGAGCTCCGCCTCGATGGTCCCGACGATCGTCGCGCGGAAGGCGATCGTCACCGGATCGCCCGGAGCGACGTCACGCATGAGGTTGTAACCGTGGACGTGGACCTCGTCGGCAACGTCGGATCTGACCACGAGCTCGACGCGCCGTCCTTTCGCAACGGTGATCCGGGCTGGGCCGCCCTGGGGGAGGCCGTTCTTGATCGTGACGCGGACGCGCGCGGTGGGAGGCGGTTGCGGAGGCTGCGGGACGACGGGAGTCGTGACGGTGGGCGTCGTCTGCGTGGTCGGCGCTGTGGACGTCGTTGGAGTCGTGGTCGCGTCGTTGTCGCCCTTCGGCCGGAGGACTGCAAACAGCACGATCGCGACGACAATCGCGGTGGCGGCGATCAGCGCGTTCCTCATACGCGTAGGGATAGCAGGACGCCCTCACGAAAGGCGGCCGAACCGCCGCAGACCGGCGCTCCGCGATCGCCCGGCGCCTGCCGCAAGTCCGAGCCCGCGTACTGGTTGAAGGTCGTTCCGATTCGTGCGCCGGCCAGCGCATCGACGAAGGTCCGCATGTCTCGATTCTGATCTTTGGCAAAGATCCCGGCGTGCTGGAGGTCAAGACCCTGACCGACGGAGGCCAGAGGCCGCTCGAGATCGCCCGGCAGGTGGCCGAGTTCGTCGACGCGGCCAGGACGTCGCTCGACTTTGCCCACTACGACTTTCATCTGGGCGCCGAGACTGCGTCGGTCGTCGCTGAAGCCGTCAAAGCGGCCGCAGTGCGGGGCGTCGCCGTTCGGTTCATCTACAACCTCGATCACCGAAACCCGATCCCCGTGCCGCCTCCGCCCGAGCCCGACGGCACGCTGATCGAATCGCTGGGCGTTCCGGTGCGGGCGATCGCGGGCGTTCCCGACCTGATGCACCACAAGTTCGTCGTCCGCGACGGCGAGACGGTGTGGACGGGCTCGACGAACTGGACGGACGAGTCCTGGTCCCGGCAGGAAAACGTCATCGTGCTGGCCTCGTCACAGGACCTCGCCGGCCGGTTCACGCAGGATTTCGACGAGTTGTGGGAGACCGGCTCGGTCGAGCGGAGCGGATTCGTCGAGTCGAGCCCCGTCGCTGTGGGCGGTCTCCAGGTTCGGCCCTGGTTCACGCCGGGCCACGGCGAGGACCTCTCGCATCGGATCGGGAAGGCAATCGGCCGGGCGAAGCGCCGCGTGCGGATCGCCTCGCCGGTGATCACAGCCGCGCCGATCCTCTCGACCCTGGCGGAGAAGGTCTCCGAAGGCCGGCTCGACATCGCCGGATGCGTGGACCAGCCGCAGGTGCGTGGCGTCATCTACCAGTGGCGCATGAACGGCAACATCGCCTGGAAGCTCCCGCTCCTGGAGCGCGTGATGCAGGCGCCGTTCTCCGGGAAGCGCTCGACGCCCTGGGGCACCGGCACGCTTCACGACTTCATGCACGCGAAGGTCACGGTCGCAGACGACACCGTGTTCGTCGGGAGCTACAACCTCTCGCGCTCGGGTGAGATGAACGCCGAGAACGTCCTCGAGTTCACCGACTCCCCGATCGCGAACCGGCTCGCCGACTACGTCGACGAGGTGCGAGCGCGGTACCCGGCCTTCGCTGTCGAGTAGGTCAGCTCCACCGCTCCCACCGCACGACCTCCTCGCGAGACTTCCGCCGTCGGGTGAAGACGCTCGAATCGGAGCTCGACCCGTCGGCGCCCTCGGCCGGGTAGCCCATCGTCACCACGGCGACGAAGCGCACGTCCTCCGGGAGCCCCAGCGACTCGTACAGCGCCGGCAGGTCGGTGACGCCGAAGATGGCCGTGTCGAGCCCCTCGTCGATCGCGGCCAGCATGAGCGTCATCGCGGCGGCGCCTGCGTCGACGTACCAGTACGGAGCCGGCCAGTCGATCTCCCGCCCGCGGGTGATCTTCAGCTTGTCGGCCGACTGATAGCGGTCGTGGTAGTCGTCCTCCCGCGTCAGGACGACCATGTGGACCGGCGCGGCGGCTTTCCAGCGAGGTCGTCCCTGCGCGGCGAGCTCGTCCTCCATCGCGGCCACGGCGATCTGCCTGCGGGTCTCGGGATCCGTAACGACGACGATGCGGAGGCCCTGGCTGAACCCGGCGCTCGGCGCCCAGACGACGGCCGCATTCGCGACCCGCTCGAGCACCTCGCGCGGAACCGGCCGGTCGGTGTAGGTGCGGACGCTCCGCCGACGGGTCAAGACGTCGCCGAATTCCATGAGCAGGACCCTAGGTCACGGCTGCGATCAGGACGACGATCAGGACGATCACGCCCGCGACGAGCAGGGCGAGTGTGATCGCGGCTCCGAGCAGGATCTTCCGCGCCTCCCGCGTCAGCCGCGCGCGCAACGGGCCCCCGCCGCTGGCCGTGAGGATCCGGAAGGCCCTCCTGAGCACCCACAGGCCCAGGAACCTGTAGATCACGCTATTCCCACTCGATGGTGCTGGGCGGCTTCGACGAGATGTCGAGCGCGACGCGATTCACGCCGGGGATCTCGTTGATGATCCGGCTCGAGATCGTCTCCAGGAGGTCGTAGGGGAGCCGGGCCCAGTCGGCCGTCATCGCGTCCTCTGAGGTGACCGCGCGAATCACGATCGGATAGGCATAGGTGCGCTCGTCGCCCTGGACACCGACCGACTTGATCGCCGGCAGCACGGCGAACGACTGCCAGAGATCCCGGTAGAGACCCGCGCGACGCACCTCTTCCTGGAGGATGGCGTCGGCCTCGCGCAGGATCTCGAGCCGCTCGCGGGTGACCTCGCCGATGATCCGGATCGCGAGGCCCGGGCCGGGGAACGGCTGGCGCCAGACCATCTTCTCCGGCAGCCCGAGCTCCTCGCCGACTCGCCGCACCTCGTCCTTGAACAGCAGCCGGAGCGGCTCGACGAGGTCGAAGTCGACGTCCTCGGGAAGCCCGCCGACGTTGTGATGCGACTTGATCATCGCCGCGACGCCTTCCGTCCCGCCCGACTCGATCACGTCCGAGTAGAGCGTTCCCTGGACGAGGTAGCGGATGCGTCCCAGACGCTTCGCTTCCTCCTCGAAGACCCGGATGAACTCCTCGCCGACGCGCTTGCGCTTCTCCTCGGGATCCTCGACGCCCTCGAGGCGCTTGAGGAAGCGCTCCTCGGCGTCCACGTGGATGAGCGGGACCTGGAAATGGCCCTGGAAGGTCTCGACGACCTGCGCCGCCTCCTCCTTGCGCAGCAGGCCGTGGTCCACGAAGACGCACGTGAGCTGGTCTCCGATCGCCTTGTGGACGAGGAGCGCGGCGACGGCCGAATCGACCCCGCCGGAGAGAGCGCAGAGCACGCGCTCGACGCCGACCTGAGCGCGGATCCGCTCGACCTGCTCCTCGATCACGGCGGCCGCGGTCCAGGAGGGCGGCGCGCCGGCAACGCCGTAGAGGAAGTTCTTCAGCACCTCGTTTCCGAACGCGGTGTGCACGACCTCGGGGTGGAACTGGACGCCGTACAGGCCGCGCTCCGGCGCCTCGAAGGCGGCGATCGGGGTCGAGGGCGAGGACGCGGTGACCTCTGCGCCCTCAGGTGGGGCCGTCACGGAGTCACGGTGGCTCATCCACACGACCTGCTCCTCGGGGGTCTGCTCGAGCAACGCCCCGCCGCCGGCCTTGAGGTCGGTGCGGCCGAACTCCGAGGCACCCGTCCGCTCGACCGTCCCGCCGAGGTCCCGGGCCATCAGCTGCATGCCGTAACAGATCCCGAGGATCGGGACGCCGAGCTCCCAAAGGCCGGGGTCGACCTGCGGCGCGTCGTCGGCGTAGACCGACGCCGGGCCCCCGCTGAGGACGATCGCCCGCGGGTTCCGCGCCCGCAGCGCCTGAGCCGGCGTCCGGTGCGAGACGAGCTCCGAGTAGACGCGGCACTCGCGGACCCGGCGCGCGATCAGCTGCGAGTACTGGCCGCCGAGGTCGACCACGAGGACCGGACGGTCCTCAGCCCTGTCCTCCGTCCTCTCGAAAGGCAGGACCTCGGCCATCAGCCCATCCCGATGTGCTGGGCCTGTTGCAGGCCCTTGCCCTCGGTCTTGATCGCCGGCGCCAGCATGACCTCGGCCTTCTGGAAGTCGTGGATCGACTCGTAGCCGCAGGTCGCCATGGCGGTCCGGAGCGCTCCCATCAGGTTCAACGTCCCGTCGTTCTCGGTCGCCGGCCCGATGACGATCTCCTCCAGCGTCGCGACCTGGTCGACCTGGACGCGGGCGCCGCGGGGGAGCGTCGGATGGAACGTCGCCATGCCCCAGTGGTAGCCGAGCCCCGGAGCCTCCTTCGCCCGAGCAAGCGGCGAGCCGATCATCACCGCGTCCGCGCCGCAGGCGATCGCCTTGGCGATGTCGCCCCCGGTCCGCATCCCGCCGTCGGCGATCACGTTCACGTACGTCCCGGTCTCGAGCAGGTGCTGGACCCGGGCCGCAGTCGCATCTGAGATCGCCGTCGCCTGAGGGACGCCGACACCGAGGACGCCGCGCGTAGTGCACGCCGCTCCCGGCCCGACGCCGACGAGGACTGCCGCCGCCCCGGTCCGCATCAGGTGCAGGGCGGTCTGGTACGACGCGCAGCCGCCGACGATCACCGGGATCGGAATCTTCGAGATGAACTCCTTGAGGTTCAGAGCGGCGCCGTTCGAGGAGACGTGCTCGGCCGAGACCACAGTCCCCTGGATGACGAGGATGTCGAGGCCGGCGGCGAGCGCGATCTCGTAGTGCTCGCGAACCTTCTGCGGCGTCAGCGACCCGGCGGCGAGCTGGCCCTTCGCCTTGATCTGCTCGATCCGCTTGGCGATCAGCCTCGGCTCGACCGGCTGCTCGTAGATCTTCTGCATCGCCTTGGTCGCCTTCTCCTTCGGCAGCTTGGCGATCTTGGCGAGCTGGATGTCCGCGTCTTCGTAGCGGCTGAAGATGCCCTCGAGGTTGAGCACGCCCACGCCTCCGAGCTGACCGAGCTTGATCGCGGTTTCCGGCGAGATGACGCCGTCCATCGCCGAGCCGAACAGCGGCAGCTCGAGCAGGTGCGGACCGAGCTTCCAGCCGATGTCGACGTCCTGCGGATCCCGGGTCCGCCGGCTCGGGACGATCGCGATGTCGTCGAAGCCGTAGGCCTGGCGCGCCTTCTTCCCTTTCCCGATCTCTACTTCCACGCGACCACCCCTCTAGATGCAGAAAAGCCCAGGCTCCTCGCGGTTGGCCTGGGCCGGAAAGACTTCTCTGAGTCACGGACTCTCAATCGAGAGTCGATGGTAACAACGGGCCTAGACGACACACGGGCACCCGCAGCCGCCGCTCAGAGCTCGGACGCGACCGGCTCGAGCTTCTCGACCTTCACGCCCTCGGCGAGCCGCGTGAGCTCCCGGGGCTCGAAGCGCCCCGCGCCGACTTCCTGGACCGCAGCGGCCCCTGCAGCCACCGCCCGGCCCAGCGCCTCTTCCGGCGAGAGCTCGTCCACGTTCGCCGCGATGAAGCCCGCGAGCAGCACGTCGCCCGATCCCGCCGGCGAGACTGCCGCGACTTGCGGAACCGCCGCGTGGAACCGCTCGGCCTCCCGCTCCTCGCGCAGCAGTGCGTAGCAGCCGGAGGTCAGCGTGATGAGGACGTTCTTTGCGCCGAGGTCGGCGATGTGGTCCAGGGCCTGGACGAAGTCCTGCGGATCGTGGAACTCCTGGCCGACGAGCCCCTCGGCCTCGCGCTCGTTCGGGGTGACGAGGAAGGGCTCGGCCTCGGTCCCCAGGCGGAGCGGCTGCCCCTCCGCGTCGAGCACGGCTCGGATCCCGCGGCGGTCGAGCTCGCGAATCGCTTCGGCGTAGAAGCCCTCGTCCACGCCCCGCGGAAGGGTCCCGGCGAAGACGACCATGTCCGCGCCGCGCGAGAGGTAGCGCAGCTTCTCGAGCAGGAGCTCGAGCTCGTCGGGCTGGACGTTCGGGCCCCACTCGTTGATCTCGGTATACGTGCCGCCGGTGGGGTCGACGACCGCCGTCGACGTCCGCGACTCCTCCGCGATTCGGACGAAGTCGTTGAGGATCCCCTCCCGCGTCAGCTCGCTGACGACCCGCGCGCCGGTGCGCCCCCCGGCGAGGCCGGTTGCCACGACCGGGACGTCCATCCGCTTCAGCGCGCGGGCGATGTTGACGCCCTTTCCACCGGCGAGCGTGAGACCGGCGCTCGCCCGATGGCGCTGCCCCGGTTGGAAGTTTGGGACGGTCAGCGTGCGGTCGAGTGCGGCGTTCATGGTCACCGTGACGATCAGGAGAACCACCCGCCTACGTGGTCGACGGCGCGGCCGGCGTACCAGCCCGACCGGTCGAGGAGGCCCGGCTCATCCCGCGACTCGGCTGCGACGAGCGGCGAGCGGCCGACGACGCGCTTCCGGTCGAGGACGCGAACCTCGCCGACGACCTGGCCTCGGCGCACCGGCAGCTCGAGCAGGCTCGGGAGGACGACCTGCTCGACGAGCGGCCGCCCGATCCGGACCGGCCGGCGCACCGGCCGGGTGGCCACGACTGGCACCGCTTCGCCGTCGAACGTCACCGGCACGCGGCCGTAGACCCGATCCAGCGGCGTTAGCGGGACGAGCGCGTAGCGCGAGAGCCCCCAGGCGAGAAGCTCCTCGAGGTCGGCGTTCCGCGTCGACCGCGCGGGACTACCGAGGATCGTCACGTAGAGCGTGACCCCGTTGCCGCGCACCGCCGCCACCTCGTTCCAGCCGGCGCTCGACGTGTGACCAGTCTTGACGCCGAAGACTCCCGGGAACTCACCGAGCAGGTCGTTCCAGGTGTGCAGCGACCGGCCGCCCGAGATCGTGGCCGATTCCTGGCGCACGAGCTGACGGATCACCGGCTCGCGCATGGCGACCACAGCGAGCTTCGTGACGTCCCAGGCGCTCGAGTAGTGACCCGAGACGTCCAGCCCGTCCGGCCGAACGAAGTGCGTGTCGTCGAGACCCATGCTCTCGGCCGTGTTGTTCATCAGCGTCGGGAAAGGAGCCCCGACCCGATCTCCGACGAATTCACCGAGCGCGACAGCCGAGTCGTTGGCGCTCTGGATCAGCGCGGCCGCCAGCAACTCCCGGACGCGGAGCCGCTCACCGACTCGGAGCCGTACGGTCGACCCGGTCACTCCGACGGCGTCGCGATCGACCGCCACCACCTCGTTCGGCTTCGAGTGTGCGGTCGTCAGCAGCGCCGTCATGAGCTTGGTGATGCTGGCGATCGGCAAGCGGTCGTGGGCGTGGCGCGCAAGCAGGACCTCGCCCGTCTGCGGGTTCAGGACGAGGTAGGCGCGAGCATCGACCTCGGGGGTCGCGGCGGCCGCCGGAGAGCAGAGGACGAGGACGGCAAGGGCGACGAGGACCCAGCGCATCGACCGGAGGCTAGCCGACGCGGATGGGCTGCCCGACGCGGAGCGCCTGGGGATCAATCCCCGGGTTCAGCAGCATCAGTCGCTCGACGCTCGTCCCGAAACGTTCGGCGATCACGCCGAGGGTGTCGCCCCTTCGCACCGAGTACGCCGTCGCCCGCGCGCTCTTCGTGCGCGCCTTCTTGGGCGCCGGCTGGACGACCCGCGCAGCCGGAGCGGGCTTCGCGCCGTCACCGCCGTGGAGAGCAGGACGAGCGAACACGACGATCGCCGTCACGGCTCCCAGAGCCAGGACCGGAAAGCCGTAGCGGACGAACCACCAGGGGATCGTCACCATCCGGCTGCCGCCCAGACCTCGCTGCGAAGCCGCGCAGCCTCGGCGGCGGCGGCGGAGCGCCAGTCCTCCTCGCCCTCGCGGAACGCGTAGATCACCGAGCGCGCGGCGGGGACCAGCGCGCTCGCCGGTCCGCTCGTGAAGGCGGGCGCGACATCCGCCGGGTTTGCTCCCTGCGCGCCGATGCCGGGCAGAAGAAGCACGGACTGAGGGAGCAGGCGGCGGGCGTCGGCGATCGCACGAGGATGCGTGGCTCCGATCACAGCGCCAACGCTCGAAAGCCCCCGCTGCCCGACGAGGTCCGCTCCCCACTCGGCGACGAGCGAGGCGACGTGCTGCCACAGCGGCTGCCCGTCCGAGAGCACGAGCTCCTGGATCTCGCCGCCGCCGGCGTTGGACGTGCGCACGACGCAGAAGATCCCGCGCCCGTGGCGCCGGCAGGCCGCGAGGTAGGGCTCGACCGAGTCGCGTCCGAGGTAGGGGTTGACCGTCAGGGCGTCGGCGGTGGGCTCGCCGCCCTCCTCCTTCGGCTCGAGGTACGCGGCCGCGTACGCGCGCGCCGTCGAGCCGATGTCGCCGCGCTTGCCGTCCGCGAGGACGACGAGGCCGGCCGCACGCGCGTACTCGCACACCTCCTCGAACGCCGAGAGCCCCGGCGGGCCGAGCGCCTCGAAGAAGGCGAGCTGCGGCTTGACGCCGACGACGTACGGCGCGACGGCGTCCACGATCCCGCGGCAGAAGCGTGCCGACGCCTCGGCCGGCGGCTCCCCACGAAGCTCGACCGGGAAGAGCTCCGGCCGTGGATCGAGCCCGACGAGGATCTGCGACTGCTTGCGGTCGACGGCCTCGGCCACACGGTCGCCGAACGTCAGCCCACCGACCTGCACGGTCGTCTCCAGCTCCGAGGCCACTCCTGCGCTGAGGCTACAGACGGCGTCAGACGCAGAACGGGGGCCCCAATCGGAGCCCCCGTTCGAACCTTCGGAATCGCGCCGTCTACATCGAGCTCTTGACGGCCGCCTTGAGCTGGCTGCCCGCCGAGAACTTGGGCACCTTCGTTGCGGGGATGTGCACGCGCTCCGTCGGATTGCGAGGGTTCACGCCCTGCCGGGCCGCGCGATCCTGCACGGAGAACTTGCCGAAGCCGGTGAACGCAACTTCTTCACCGCTGCGCAGCGCGTCGGTGATCGAGTCCAGGAACGCATCGACGGACTCAGAGGCTTCCCGCCTGCTGAGGCCGCTCTTCGAAGCAACTCGATCCACGAATTCTTGCTTTGTCACGAAAGGATCTCCTCCCCTCGACGTCAGTAACCAGTGCCTTGCAGGACCCTAACAGCGATCCTGATTCCGCTCAACCATGCGGTTTGCGGCGGTTTTCTAGCCGGAGACCAGCTCTCCTGCCCGAAAAAGGGCCCGAAGCCGCACTCCGTGGCGCGCGAGCTCGTCGGTTCCGCCCTCCTCGCGATCGACCACGCAGACCGCAGTTCGGCACTCGAGGCCGGCCTCGCGGAGCGCCTGAACCGCAGCCAGGGCGGCCCCTCCGGAGGTGATGACGTCCTCGACGAGGCACACGCGCTCGCCCGCCTCGAACGCGCCCTCGATGCGGTTCGCGGTCCCGTAGTCCTTGGTCTCCTTGCGGACGATGAGGAACGGGAGTCGCGACGCGAGCGAGGCGGCGGCGGCCAGCGCGACGGCTCCGAGCTCGGGCCCTGCGAGGCGTCCGGTCTCAGGCTCGTGCTCGGCGACGGTCGCCGCGATCCGGACGCCGATCGCCTCGAGCAGCTCCGGCCGGGTCTCGAACCGGTACTTGTCGAAGTAGTGGGTCGAGCGGCGGCCCGAGCGGAGGACGAAGTCGCCCTCGAGGAGCGCGTGCTCGCGGAGCGCGGACTGGAGCTCCTCGTCGGTCATGCCAGGATCGCGAGCAGCTCGCGGGCGTCGTCGAGGAGGTCGTCCGCTTCGACGCCGCCGTCGAGCGTCAGGACCGAGCCGTCGTCGTAGACGACCTCGACGCGTTTTTCGGGCCGGGCGCGGCGCCAGAACAGGAGGGCGGCGAGGGCCGCGAGCAGCAGGACGGTCCTACGACGAAGCATTCGCCTTCTCCCGGGTCCGTCGGCCGGCTTTCTTCAGGGCCGTGCGGAGGTCGTGCAGGACGAGTCCCGCGACCGGGTCGGTCCCCGTCGCTGCGACGATCGCCCGGTCTCCCTCACGGACGACGAAGACGCTGCCCTGCGACGTTGCCGCCTCGAGTCGCCCAGCCGAGGCCCCGCTGCGCAGAGCGTCGGCGTAGGCGAGCATGGCCGCGGCGATCGCGGCGGCCGAACGAGCCTCGTCGTCCCCCACCGACGCCGCGACCGGCTCGCCCTCACGGTCGAGGATGACGGCCGCCACGACGTCCTCCGAGACGTCCAGGAGTTCCTTAAGGGCCTGATCTCCGCTCACGCCGGGAACATACTGCGACGATGCGCGAGCCGCTGGCCAAGTTCTTCGCCGACCGCGGGCCTCACCTGGCGGCGATGATCGCCTACTTCGCGCTGCTCTCGCTCGTGCCGTTCGTCTTCCTGGCGCTGGCGCTGCTCGGGCTCTTCGGACGGGTGGACGAGGAGACCTATCTCGTCACCGAGCTGAAGCGGGTGCTCCCGTCGGCGTCCATCTCCCAGATCGTCAACGTGATCAGCCAGATCCAGGAGAACGCCACGACGCTCGGCGTGATCGGCGGCATCTTCCTCCTCTGGACGTCGCTCTCGCTCTTCAGCGTCCTCGAGTCGGCGCTCAACATCGTCTACGGCCGCGCCAATCGGTCGTTCCTCCACGGCAAGGGGGTCGCGGCCGTCGTCATGCTCGGGACGCTCCTCACGCTGTTCGCCGGGCTCGTGATCGGCACGGTCGGCTTCCAGCTTCTCCACGACGCGGCGCCCGGGTTCGTCGGCAACCGCTGGGTCGCCTACGTGCTCTCCCTGGTGCTCTCCACCGCAGCCGTCTTCACGTTCCTCTTCTCGATCTACTACCTGCTCCCGAACGAGAAGCTGCACTACCGGGAAGTGCTCCCGGGCGCGGTCCTCGCGAGCGTCCTGCTCCAGGTCAGCTTCCAGGCGCTGCCGCTGTACGTGCGCGCTGTCCCAGCGGGGCGAGGTGCTGACGCTGCGCGCGCTCGGCGCGCCGGTGATCCTGCTGATCTGGCTCTACGTGATGGCGAACGCGATCGTGCTCGGCGCGGAGCTCAACTGGTGGCTCACCGCCCGGCGTCGCCAGGAGGATCGGGACGCGGTTCCAGGGCTTGCGCTGAGCGCGGCCGCGGCGCGGGCCCGGTGCGAGTTCGTCCGCTTCCAGTCGTCGCCGAGCTCGGCAACGGTCCGCTCTTCGCCGTCCGGTAGGAAGACCGGGTCGAAGCCGAAGCCGCCCGAGCCGCTCGGCTCCTCGGCGATCCGGCCCTCGAGCGTTCCCGTGCCCCGGAACTCGTCGCCTCGGGGGAGAGGGCGACGAGCTCGCAGACGTAGCGCGCGCGGCGGCCTCTCCTTCGACGCCTTCGAGCTCGGCGAGCATCCGCTCGACGTGCATGCCGCCCGCGAACCGCGCGGACTTGATCCCCGGCGCGCCGTCGAGGCCCTCGACCTCCAGACCGGAGTCCTCGCCGAGGATCCAGGCGTCCGACTGGTCGACGCGACCGGCCGAAGACGGCTTTGCCGCGAGCGTTCTCGTAGTAGGTGTCCCCGACCTCGGGCGGGTAGTCGTCGGCGTCGAGCGGCTCGATCTTCCAGTCTGGGAGGGCCGCGCGAAGCTCGCGAAGCTTCCCCGGATTTGCAGAAGCCAGGATCGCGTTCAGGGATTCCAGCGCGCGCCCCGAACGGCCTCGACCTGCGTGAGGGCGTCGATCAGCCCGGCGGGCGACCGGCCCCGACCGAGCCTGACGCGCAGGTCGATGCGGCGCCGGTCTCCCTCCTCCTCGAACTCGAGCGAGGTCACCTCGGCGCCCGCCTTCTCTGCCGCATCGAGCACCGACACGGCGCTCGCGCCGGCCGGCAGGTCGACTGCGAGGTGGCCTTCCTCCGGACGGATGCCCGAGGAGAGCCGGTAGGCGATGATCCTGAGCGGCCAGAGCGAGACGAGGACGAGCGCGGTCGTCACGAGCGCCGCCTCGTAGTAGCCGACGCCCGCGGCCATCCCGATCGCCGCGACGACCCAGAGCGTCGCCGCCGTCGTCAGTCCCTTCACCGAGAGCCCCTGCCGGATGATCGCGCCGGCGCCGAGGAAGCCGATCCCGGTCACGACCTGGGCGGCGATCCGGGTCGGATCGAAGACGAGCCCGTCGCGCTGCGAGAACTGCCAGTCCGTCCACGCGTAGGCGGAGACCATGGTGAAGAGCGCCGCGCCGACCGAGACCAGCAGGTGTGTCCGCAGCCCGGCCTCCCGGTCGCGCAGCTCTCGTTCCAGGCCGATCGCACCCCCGAGCACCGCGGCGAGGACGACGCGGAGGACGATGTCGAGCGAGGAGAGCTCAGGCAAGGACGGTCTCCACGGCGCGCTGCTGGGCCTCGGCGATCGTCTCGATCCCCGTGGCGGCCAGGTCGAGCATCTCGTCGAGCTGGTCCCGCGTGTAGCGCTCGCCTTCGGCCGTCGCCTGAACCTCGATCAGCCTCCCGTCGCCGCTCATGACGACGTTGAGGTCGACCTCTGCCCGCGAGTCCTCCGAGTAGTCGAGATCCAGCAGCGCCGCGCCGTCGACGATCCCGAGCGGAGACGCCGGCGACCGAGTCCGTGAGCGCCTTGCCGAGCCCGAAGCGGTCCAGCGCCCGACGGGCGGCGACGTAGGCGCCCGGAGATCGCCGCGCAGCGGGTCCCGCCGTCGGCCTGAAGGACGTCGCAGTCGATCCAGAGCGTCCGCTCGCCGAGAGCGCCGAGGTCGGTGACCGAGCGGAGCGAGCGGCCGATGAGGCGCTGGATCTCGACCGTGCGCCCCTTCTGCTTGCCCGAGCTCGCCTCGCGCTGGGTCCGCTCGCCGGTCGAAGCCGGAAGGAGCCCGTACTCGGCCGTCATCCAGCCCTTGCCCTTGCCCATCAGCCAGCGCGGAACGCCTTCTGTCGATCGACGCGGTGCAGAGGACGCGCGTCTTGCCCGCTGAGATCAGCGCCGAGCCGTTCGGCTGCTCGAGGTAGTCCACCTCGATCTCGAGCGGCCGCAGCTCGTCCGGGCGCCGGCCGTCGGCTCTCACGCGGCAGCCGCCTCGAGCTCGGCGATCTCGACCTCCCCACTCCCTCGAGCGGCAGCTGGAGAAATCGCTGGCCGAGCTCCCGGAAGCGGTCGGTGTCCCCCGTCGTCAGGAACCGATAGCTGCCCTCCCGCGCACGGTCGTTCTCGATCCCCTTCCGGCTGAGCGTCTCCGCGACCTCGCGGGCCGTCTCGTCCGCCGAGAAGACGAGCGTCACGTCGCGGCCGAAGACGCGCTGGAAGATCGGCCGGATCAGCGGGTAGTGCGTGCACCCGAGGATGACCGTGTCGACCTCCGCATCCTTCAGCGGCTGCGCGTACTCGCGCACGGCCGCCGTCGTCTCGGCGCCGAACGGCTCCTCTCCTTCGATCAGCGGAACGAGGCGCGGGCAGGCGACGGGGAAGAACTGCGTTCCGGCATCGAGCGTGTGAACGAGGTCGGCGTAGCGGCCGGCCTGGACGGTCGCCTCGGTCGCCATCAGCCCGATTCGCCGGTTCCGCGTCACCTGGACGGCGGCGTGCGCCTCGGGCGTGATCACGCCGACGACGGGCACCGAGATCCTTTCCTGGAGATCGGGCAGCGCCGCCGAGGTCGCCGAGTTGCAGGCGACGAGGATCAGCTTGACCCCCTGGGCCTCGAGGTAGCCCGCGATCTCGAGCGCGAACCGGCGCACCTCGTCGAGCGGCCTCGGCCCGTACGGAAGCCGAGCGCCGTCGCCGAGGTAGACGAAGTCCTCGTGCGGCATGGTCACGAGGCACTCGTGCAGGACGGTGAGCCCGCCCATGCCCGAGTCGAAGACGCCGACCGGCCGGGGATCCACGTCGCGATTGTAGGAGCCGCGAGCTTGCATCTACCCTTTTTCGCCGTGGGTCGCCGTTTTCTCCTGCTCGTTTGCGTCTTCCTCCTGCTGCCGGCCGGGCGCCGCACAGGCGTACACGAAGACCGACCTCTCGCTCCCGATGGGCGACGGCGTCTCGCTCGCCGCCACCTTCTACACGCCGGACGGCGACGCCGCCGCCAACCGGCTGGCCGGCGATCCTCATGCTCCACGGGCTGGGCGGGGAGCGCAGCTCGATGAACGCTGCCGCCGAGACGCATCTGGCCCCGTACGGATACGCCGTCCTCACCGTGGACGCCCGAGGGCACGGCGCCTCCGGAGGCCAGTCGTCGCTCGTCGGGCCGCGTGAGGTCGCCGACTACGCCGCAGCGCTTGCCTGGCTTCGCGCGCCGGCCGGGCGTCAGCGACAAGTTCGTCGGAGCCTTCGGCGTCTCCCTCGGCGGCGGCTCGGTCTGGAAGCTGCTGACTGCTCCCGGCGCCCGTCTCGCCGCGGCCGTCCCGGTGATGACATGGACGAGCCTCTACGACTCGCTGCTCCCGCAAGGCCTCGTCAAGTCAGGTCTCGTCACCTACTTCCACAGCCTGCTCCCCCCGGAGCGCTGGGCTCCCGAGGTCACGACGCTCAAGGACGACGCGCTGCAGGGACGGAACCTGGAAGGCATCCGCGAGTTCGCCGGCACGCGCTCGGTGCGCCCGGACCTGGGGAAGATCCGGACGCCTGTCTTCATGATCCAGGGACGGCGCGACTTCGCGTTCGACATGCAGGAGGCTCTCAGCGCGTTCGCCCGGCTCCAGGGGCCGAAGCGGCTCTACCTCGGCGACCTGGGCCACACGCCGGCCACGAATCCCGCCGCCGAGCAGACGTACTACTTCGGCCAGGTCCGGATGTGGTTCGACCGCTTCCTCAGGGGCCAGCTGAACGGAATCGACACCCGGCCGCCGCTTCGAATTCGCACCCGATCCCTGGCGCGCAAGGACGTACCAGGGCAAAATCGCGCCGGCCCGGCGCGTGCTCCGCCTCCGCTTTCGCGGCCGGGCGACGATCACCGGGCTCGGCAAGGTGATCCGCACCACGGCGCCGACGCGTCGGCTGAACGAGACGTTCGGCCACGCGCTCGTCTCGGTGAAGGTCTCGACCCCGACCGGCTGGCCGCATCTCGTCGCCGTGCTCTCGGCGCTCACGCCCCAGGGAGAGATCGTGGTCAGCGAGGGCGGCGTGCCGACGTCGACGCTGACCTCGACCGGCCGGCTGGTGACGATCCGGCTCATGAGCCAGGCGACGACGATCCCACGCGGATCACGCCTCCGCCTCACGCTCGCCGGCACCTCCACGGCGCAGAATCCGGCGAACCTCCTCTACCTCTCGAGCCCCGACTGGAGGGCGCGTCTGACGCTCGTCGAGCCCCGAGTCGTGCTCCCCGTCCTGCGGCGGCCGGTCTCCCGTTGAGAGGATTGCGCCCGGCGCCCGCCGGGAAAAGCCGCAACTCATCGATCGAATCTGCGTCTCACCCCACTGAAAGGGGGGTCTCCTTGACCAGAACAGCTCGTCTAATCCTGCTCTGCTCGGTGTGCGCGTCGACGCTCGCCTTCGCCGGCTCAGCGTTCGCGGCCTACAACCCGTCGCTGCTCGTGGCCGCCACGAACCATGCCACCGGCGGTAGCGGCCCGATGGTGATCGGCGTCGGCCAGGATCAGGCCGACGACGCCACGGCCGCGATCACGATCTACGCGCCGCGAGGCTACGGCGTGACACTCGGGCAGACGCCCGGGACGAAGATCGGCGACGTGGACGCCCGCATCCTCGTGCGTCAGCCCATCGTGACTGCGGTCCCGGCCGAGGGCACCGTGACTGCGCGCGATCCCGCCCAGTTCCTCAGCAACTCGTGTTCCCCGGGCGCGCACGAGGCCGTCTGGACGATCGATGCGACGGTCAACGGGGCCGCGGTCCAGTTCCCCATGTACGTCGACCGGGTCACGACCGGCGCCGAAGCGGCATTCGCGTCTCTCCGGATCCGCGTCTGCTTCGCCTCGCCGTACGTCCCGCCGCCGACAGGCTCGGTCTCGGGTGCGTCGCTGCTCGTGGCCGCCTTCTCGGTCCAGGGCGTCTTCAGGAACCCAAGCACGGCGGGGTCGTATCCGTGGAACGCATTGTTCACCCCGTACACGAGCGGGACCGCCACCGAGAACCCGGCGAACGCAGCGCAGAGCACGTCCTTTGCGCGCCTGCCGGTGCAGCTGGCGATCTCGGCGAAGAAGATCAAGCGCGGCAAGAAGCGCTTTGCCCGCGTCACCGGCTGCGTCAAGGAGGCCGGTCGCGGAGTCCGCGGCGTGACCGTCAACTTCGCCGCTGGAAGGACCGCACGGAGCGTCGTGGGCGTGAAACGGGCCCGCACGAACTCGCGCGGCTGCGCGACCGTGCTGATCCAGCTGAAGAACAGGGTGACGTACTTTCGGGCGAGCACCTCGATCCCCGACCGCGACGTCACAGCGTCGCCCGGCTGCACGCCGCCGCTCTCCGCCACACCGGGAGGGCCGCCGGCCCGCTGCACCTCGGCGACTTACGCGCCGGTGATCGGCCCGGCCTTCAGCCGGAACACGCTCCGAATGCGTCGGTAGAACCTCCGAAGCGGGGCCCCGAGAGGGGCCTCACTTCTATCCTCTGGCTCATGGCCACCAGGCTCCGAGTCGGAACGTGCTCCTGGGCCGACGAGGCTCTCTCGAAGTACTTCTATCCCCCGGGTCTCCCGGCCGGCGAGCGGCTGAGCTATTACGCCGAGCACTTCGACACCGTCGAGCTCGACTCGACGTACTACCGGCTGCCGGTCGAGTCGATGGCCGCGCGCTGGGCGGAGAACACACCCGACGAGTTCGTCATGCACGTCAAGGCCTTCGGCGTGATGACGAGGCATCCCGTCAAAAAGGAGCAGCTGCCTACCGACCTTCGCGACGAGGCGCCGGTGGACGAGCGCGGCCGCATCGACCGGCCTCCGCGGGAGTTCCGCGCCGAGGTCTTCCGACGCTTCCGAGAAGCGCTCGAGCCCTTGCGCTCGGCCGGGAAGCTCGGCGGGATCCTCTTCCAGTTCCCCTCGTACGTCGTCTACAAGGACCTGTCGCTCGACTACCTGGCCTGGGCCAGGGAGCAGATGGGCGGCGACGAGATGCTCGTCGAGTTCCGTCATGCGAGCTGGTTCGAGGAAGACGCCCGCGACGCGGTTCTCTCCTTCCTCGAGGAGAACGGGATGTCGCTCGTCGTCGTCGACGCGCCGAAGGTGGAGGCGAAGAACGTCCCGCGGACGCTCTTCGCGCTGACCTCGCCGACCCTCTACATCCGCTTCCACGGCCGCAACGCCGGGACGTGGAACGTGCGCGGCAAGAGCGCCGCGGAGCGCTTCGACTACCTCTACTCCGAGGAGGAGCTCCGCGAGTGGGTCGAGCCCGTCCGCGAGCTGGCGGAGAAGGCCGAGAACGCCTACGCCGTCTTCAACAACAACAACCGCGCGCCCGGGCCCGGACGGCGGCTGGGTCGCGCAGGCGGCCGTGAACGCGCAGCAGTTCAAGCAGCTGCTGGCCGAGGCCGGCGTCCCGGCGTAGCTCTCTAGGTCAGGCGGTATCCAGGAACTCGGTCAGGAGCTCGTTGAAGCGGTTCCGCCGCTCGACGTTCGTGAAATGGCCGGCGTCTTCGATCACCTCGAGGCGGCCGTTGGGCGCCGAGGCGACGATCTGCACCGCCTCGTCGACCGGGAGGAACGGATCGGCGTCTCCGACCACGATCCAGAGCGGGCCTTCGAAGCCGGCGGCGACGCCGGTCGAGTCCCGGCGGTCGCGGATCGCCTCGGTGGCCCGGATCAGCTCCTCGACCGTGCGCTCGGGCGGCGGCGGGGCCGGCGCGTTGGGCGCCCAGGCCTCGATCCCCCCTTCGCGAAGCGTGTCGATCGCCTGGTCGCGGGCCGCCCGGCGGTCGGCGTCGTCAGCGCCCACGCGCGAGCCGGCGAGGAAGAGCCCTCGGAGGCTCTCCGGAGCAAGCCGCGCCAGCGCCAGGGCGACGTAGCCGCCCATCGAGGCGCCGACGGCGACGAACTCTCCATCGAGCCCGTCGAAGATCTGCTCGGCCCAGTCGTCGATCGAGCTCCCGCCCAGCTCGTAGAGGTTCGGGGCGACGACGTCGCGGCCCGCGAGGACGTCACGCTGCGGCGCCCACATCTCCGGCCCGAGCGGGAAGGCGTGGAGGAGGACGACCTTCATGCCTGCTCCACGATCACGGCACCCGGGATCTCCCGCGCCCGCTCGAACCCGTAGTCGGCCCCCTGGATCCCGAGAGCCTCGGCGACCTGGGCAATCAGCTCTTCGGCCGGCGGCAGCTCTCCCGGGGACTCAGCGGTGCGCGCCACGACTCTGATCCGAGCGGGGTCGGCGCCGGTCAGGCGCGCGAGGACGGTCGGGTTGGCTCGAAGCGCAATCGCGTCGCCCGGCGCCACCTGGCGAATGCTCGGCACGGAGACATACTCGTCCATCAGCCGCCCCCGCTCCATCGCGATCAGATGGACGATCAGCCCGAACTCGACGCCCGTCGTCAGCGTCACGTAGCCGGAGCCGCTGGAGAGCTCGCGGCCGAGAGCCCTCAGCTTGTCCGGATCGCGGTCCGCCACCTCGTCATAGACCGCGATCCAACCGTTACGCGCCGGCGAGACGACGGTCACGCCCGAGGCCTTCACGCGGGGCACCAGGCGCTCGACGAGCTTGACGACCGCTCCCTGGTCGTCGGTCTGCAGGTGGACCGAGCCGAAGGACGGCAGCCGCTCGTCCGGTGCCTCCGCCGGCGCCTCCGCCGCCAGCGCACGGAGCAGCGCCAGCGCGACTCCCTCGCGCGGCTCGCCGAGGCGCAGGACGACGCCTCCGTCGGACTCCGGCCGGAGCGATCCGACGACCTCGCCTTCCTCCTCCGCGACGAAGCCGTCGCCCTCGCGGCGGACATTCATCCGGGGTTCCTGTTGGCGGCCAAGAGATAGTGGGCGGTCAGGTTCTGGAAGGGATCGAAGCGCGGGCCGAGCTCGCGCACCTCCTTGATGGAGAGCACGCGGCCGTCACCATAGAAGGCGGAGACGGCGTAGCGCAGCGCGAGGTCTCCGGCCGGCCACGCGCGCGGCCGGGCAAGGTGGCGCGCGAGGAACCAGTCGGCCGTCCACTCGCCGATCCCCGGCAGCCGGATGAGCTCTGCCTTCACGTCGTCGTCGGGGAGTTCCGCGAGGGCTGCGTAGTCCAGATCGGCGCGGGACAGGCCGAGCACGTAGTCCGCCTTCCGCCGGGAGAAGCCGAGCCCTGTCAGCTCTTCCGGCGAAGCGGCCGCGACGCGTTCCGCCGCCGGAAAGGCGTAGGCATGCTCGGCGCGGGCTCCGAACCGCTCGACGAAGCGGTTCCGCACCGCGAACGCCGCCCGCAGAGAGATCTGCTGCGCCGTGATCGCCCCGACCAGCATCTCGAACGGATCCGGCGCCAGCGCAGGGCGGAGGCCGCGGAGCCGGAGGGCCTCCGCGGCGAGCACCGGGTCGTCAGGCGTGAAGCTTTCGAGATCGAATTCGGCACCGAGGAGCTTGAGGACGACGCGCTTGGTCTCCTCGTCGAGCGGATCGACGTCGACACCACCGGCGGCCGGCCCGATTCGCACCTCCCGTCCCCCGACCACCCGATGGAGGGCCCCGTCCAGCCAGAGGGTGGCGAGATCCGGCCCGAACGCGCGAAACCGCTCGGTCGTCAGCTCGAAGTCAAACGGTTGGGGCACGGCCAGGAAGGCCATCCCACCACCGTATTGGCCGGGTCCCGGTGCCAGGTACGGGGACCGGTCCTCGAGGGCCACGCGGCTCGTCGGGAAGCCACGAGCAGTAGGGAGTGTCAGACACTCGTCGTGTCCGGAGCGGCCGTGGCCCGGTGCCTGGCACCGGGCCACGCCGTTTCTGGGCAGGGTCTACGAGTCGGAGTCGGCGGCGGCTTCGGTCTCCTCGGCGTCGGCCTCGTCTTGCGCCGGATCGTCGGCCGGCTGCTGTTCCGGAGCGGGACGCTGCGGCTTTGCAGTTTCCTCGCCACGGCGGAAGTTGCCGTAGAGAACGCCGCTCATGCCTTCGGGGACCTGGATCCCGTAGGCGCCGTGCGAGCGGGCCGCGAAGCGGAAGCGGGTCGCGGTGATCGAGACCTGCAGTCCACGGCCGATGCAACCCACGACCTTCATGCCGCGCCTGTTCGTCCGCTCGAGCGTCTTCGCCCGGCGTCCGTTGCACGTGACCTTCAGGTCGTCGGCCTTGCCGGTGATGCGGATCATCGCCGCACGGAACCGGAAGTTGACGGTGGCCTGGCTCTCGGCGTGGAAGCCGCCGTGAACCGGGCCCCGTCCGAGGATCGAAGCCGGACCGTCGACCTCGATCTTCTTCGCTTGTGCCGCAGCAGGCACGAGGAGCGCCGCAAGCACCAGCAGGGGGAGGGTCTTCTTGAGCATTGGGGGGTGCCTCCTTGCTAGCGGTCGACCGACAAGCCGGCCGACCTCCTTTTGGTCGGCGCCGGGGGCCCGGCGCCTTGGGTGCCAGACCAAACGGTGGGCGGCATCCGTAAGGAGACAAGGACGCGTCCCGTAAGGACCCCGTTAGGAATCCGTAGAGGGGTTACCGTCTACGAGGGATGGACGTCGAGCAGATCGCACCCCACCTCTGGCACTGGACGGCCCCGCACCCGGACTGGAAGCCCGGTTCCTTCGAGAACGGACAGGGTTGGCAGAAAGACGTCTCGTCCTACGCACTCGCGGCCGCCGACAGCCTCGTCCTCTTCGACCCGCTGACTCCGGAAGGCGAGGAACCCGCTTTCTGGGAGGCGCTCGACCGGGACGTCGCGGACCACGGCCCGCCCGCGATCCTCCTCACCGTCTTCTGGCACGTGCGGAGCGCACAACAGATCGCCGATCGCTATGACGGCGCGTCGATCTGGGCCCACGATCAGGCGGCGGAGTCAGTCGCCGAGCGTGTCGCGTACACGAACACCTTCAAGCCCGGCGATGAGCTTCCGGGCGGCGTCCAGGCGCTGGCGATGCACGCAAGCAACGAGGCGGCGTTTTGGCTTCCCGAGCACAAGGCGGTTGTCCTAGGCGACAGCATCCTCGGGTACGACGGACGCGCCGAGCTCTGCCCACCGAGCTGGCTGGAGAAGCACGAGTCGATGGACGAGCTCCGGGCTCGCGCGGAAGCGATGCTCGAGCTCCGCCCCGAGCGTCTGCTCCTGACCCATGGTGGCCCGAGGGACGCGGCCGAGCTAGAAGTGTGAGGTCGCCCCGGCGGGGTCGGCGTCGTACGACCCCGACACGCCGTCCTCCGTGTACCAGGAGTAGGCGTACTTCCCGTCGTCGAGCTTCTTCGCCAGCTTCGACAGCTTGAGCGGGTTGAACGTGTCGCACATGACCGCGAGCTCGTGCGTCTCCGCCATTCCGATCGACTTCTCCGCGAGACCCGGATGCGGGCCGTGCGGAATCCCGGACGGGTGCAGCGTCACCGAGCCGACCTCGATGCCCTTGCGCGAGCCGAAGTTGCCGGAGACGTAATAGATCATCTCCTCGCTCTGGAGATTCGAGTGGTGGTACGGGATCGGGATCGCCTGCGGGTCGTAGTCCAGCTTGCGCGGGCAGAACGAGCAGATGACGAAGTTCGGGCCGGCGAACGTCTGGTGTGACGGCGGTGGCATGTGGATCCGCCCCGTGATCGGCTCGAAGTCGTTGATGTTGAACGTCCACGGGTAGAGGTAGCCGTCCCAGCCCACGACGTCGAACGGGTGGTAGTCGATCTCGTAGTCCTGGTAGCCGTCGCGGACGCGGATCTTGAGCTGGAACTCGCCTCGGTCGCGGTAGGTCTGAAGCTCCGTCGGCGGGTGGATGTCCCGGTGGTAGAACGGCGCGTGCTCCATCAGCTGGCCGTACTGGTTCCGGTACCGCTTCGGGATCTCGATCAGGCCCGGCGTCTCGAAGAGCAGGTAGCGCTGCGGACCCGACGGCTCGAACTTGTAAGTCGTCCCGCGCGGGATGACGACGTAGTCGCCCTCCTTGTAGGGCAGGTCTCCGAAGGTCGTGTGCAGGGTCCCGGTGCCCTCGTGGACGAAGTAGACCTCGTCTCCCTCGCCGTTCCGGAAGAAGTAGTCCATCGACTCGGACGGGCGCACGAGCGAGATCTCGACGTCCTTGTTCCACATCAGCAGCCTTCGCCCGGAGATCTCGTCGCCTTCGGGCTCGATCCCGATCGTCTTCAGGTGCCGGTGGGCGTGGGCGTCCGGCACCCACTCGTCGCGCTTGATCGGCTGGAAGTCGCCGAGCTCCTTGATCCGGCAGGGCGAGGTGAGGTGGTACAGGATCGACTCGTTCCCGGAGAACCCCTCGAGGCCCATGACCTCTTCGGTCAGGAGGGTGCCGTTGTCGCGGAACTGGATGTGGCGCTTGCGCGGGACGTCGCCGCGAACCTGGTAGGTCGGCATGGCGGAAGGTTAGCGCGGGCCGACGGTGTTCCTGAGCACGCCGATCCCCTCGACCTCCAGCTCGACGACGTCTCCCGGCTGAAGCCACCGCTCGTCGCCGAGCTCGAGGATGCAGCCCGTTCCGACGGTGCCGGAGCCGAGGATGTCGCCGGGGCAGAGCTCGGTGTTGCGTGCGGCGTAGGCGACGATCGCCTCCCAGGAGTGGTGCATGTCGGCCAGGTTCCCGCGTGAGCGCTCCTCGCCGTTGACGCGGGCGGTCATCACGGCCGACGACCCGTCGAACTCGTCCGGTGTGACGACGATCGGGCCGATGCTCGTCGCGAAGTCCTTCCCCTTCGCCGGACCGAGGCCGACCTTCATCTCTGCGCGCTGAAGGTCCCGCGCGGACCAGTCGTTCATGACGGTGAAGCCGCCGATTCTGCCCTCGGCCCCGATGACCGCCGCGACCTCGAGCTCGTAGTCCAGCTCGCTCGTCACTTGCGGATACGGGATCTCGTCCTCAGGCCCGTACATCGCGTTCGGGTTCGAGAAGTAGAAGACCGGGATCCTGTACCACTCCTCCGGCACCTCGAGGCCGCGGCCGGCGCGGGCCGTCTTCACATGCTGCTCGAAGGCATAGAAGTCGCGGACCGAGGGCGGCTTGAGGACCGGGGGCCGCAGATCGACCTCGTCGAGGCGGTACTCAGCGTGCTCCCTCGCCTTCCCGCCGCCGGTGAAGAACGATTGGAGCGTCTGCGCCGCGAGCTGGATCACGCGGTCACCCTCGATCCGGCCGGGCCACCCGCGATGCAGGTTCTTCCCCTTCGGGCTGAACATGACGAGCCTCACGGGAGGTGTCCCCGCGAGACATGACGAGTGTCTGACACTCGTGTTGGCTGCAACGGACGTGTCATGGTTCGGTGTGCACCACGACGTCGGCGATCTCAGGACGATCGGCGCGAATCCGCTCCTCGATCTCGCTCGCCTGCTGGTGAGCTTCGGTTAGCAAGGCGCCCGACACGCGAACGGTGACGAACAGGAGCAGGCCCTCGTCGGTCTGGATGAATCGGACTTCGCGCGGGGGCTCGCCGGTCAGCTCGCGGACGACCTCCACGATCTGGCGCTCGTCCGGTGCTGCCGTAGCCGCTCGCCCGGCTTCTCCTCCCGGAGCGGCTCGAGATGCGTCCGCACCGAGACCACGGCTGGAACGGCAGCGCCGATCGCATGCTCGACCTCGGAGGCGACATCGTGCGCGTCCGCCAGGGGAGGTCCCCGGGCAGCTTGATGTGGAGGCCGACCTCCACTCCGCTGCCCACGGTCACAACCCGGACGTTGTGCACCTCGCGCACCCGGGGGACGGCCAGCGCGGCCGCGAGCACGCGCTCCCGCAATGCCTCGTCGTCGGTCCGCGGCTCGACGTGGACGACGACGTCCGAGTCCGGCAGCACTCCGTGGACCGCATCCTCGACGGCGTCGGCCGCGGCATGACCCTGGCCGACGGCCGCCCCGGGCGGGACGCCGATGACGACGTCCGCGAAATGCCGCCCGGCCGACTGGCGAATTCGGAGGCGTCGCAGCTCCACCGGAGGCTCGAGCCCCGCGATCGCCGCACGAGCCGCTTCCTGGGCCTCGTCGGGCGTCCGGTCCATCAAGACGTCCGCGTTCGACCGGATCAGCCGTGCCGCAGCAAGCAGGACGAGCACGGCGACGAACAGCGCGGCCAGCGAGTCCGCGCTCCGATAACCGGCCGCGACGAGCAGGAGGCCGAAGAGCACCGCGATCGAGCCTGCGAAGTCGCTCGCGAAATGAAGCGCGTTCGCCTGGAGCGCCGCGCTGGAGTAGCGACGCGATCCGCGGAGCGAGACGAGCGTCCGGCTGGCGTCGACCACGATCACGATTCCGATCACGAGGAACGCGTACCACGTCGCCTTCACGTCGGGGTCGGAGGACCCGACCAGGTGTGAGAGCGCCCGGTAGGAGATGAAGAGGCTGGCGAGGACGAGGATCGTCGCCTCGGCGAGGGCGGCGAGATGCTCCGCCCGGCCGTGGCCGTAGGGATGGCCCGGATCGGCCGGACGTCCGGCAACGCCGACCGCGAAGAAGGTGAGGAGCGCCGCGACGAGGTCGGTCCCCGAGTGGATCGCCTCGGAGACGAGCCCGAGGCTCCCGCTCGCAAGCCCGGCACCGAGCTTGAGCGCGATCAGCGCGAGCGCCGCGAAGATGGAGACGAGCGCGGTCCGCCGCAGCGGGCTCACTCGAGCTCCCTCATTGCCGCCCGGGCCGCGAAGTAGCCGCACATCCCGTGGACGCCTCCGCCCGGCGGCGTCGACGACGAGCAGATGTAGAGCCCTTCGGCCGGAGTCGCGTACGGGTTCAGCCGGATCACGGGCCGCGTGTACAGCTGCCGGAGATCCTGGACGCCGCCGTTGATGTCTCCGCCCACGTAGTTCGGGTTGTACGCCTCGACCTCCCTCGGCGCCATCGTGCTGCGCGCCAGGATCCGGTCGCGGAAGCCGGGCGCGAAGCGCTCGATCTGAGCCTCGATGCGCTCGGTCATGTCCACGGTCGACCCGTTCGGCACGTGGCAGTAGGCCCAGAGCGTGTGCCGGCCCTCGGGCGCCCGGGTCTCGTCGAAGAGGCTCTGCTGGGCGACGAGGACGTAGGGCTGTTCGGGCGCCTCGCCGCGCCAGACGGCGTCCTCGGACTCCACGATCTCCTCCGCCGTCCCGCCGAGGTGCACCGTCCCGGCCCGAGAGCAGCCCTCCGCGGTCCACGGGACGGGCCCGTCGAGCGCCCAGTCGACCTTGAAGACGCCGGGGCCGTAGCGGTAGCGGCGCAGCGCGCGCAGGTAGCGGGCCGGGAGCCGCTGGCCGGCCACGCCGACCACCTGTCTCGGCGTCAGGTCGAGCAGCGTCGCCTGGGCGAAAGGCAAATCGTCGACCGACTCGATCTCGCGTCCCGTTTCGATGTCACCGCCCAGCGAGCGGAAGTACGACGCGAGCGCATCGGCGATCGACTGTGACCCGCCGCGCGCAACCGGCCAGCCGTAGGCGTGGCCGAGCAGGCCGAGCACGAGACCGAACGACGCGGTGGGGCTTCGGCGCAGCGACTGCATCGAGTGTGCGGCGAGGCCGATGAAGAGCGCCTTTCCCCGTTGCTCGCGAAACCGGCCGGCGAGCCGAGTCGCCGAGCGAAGGGCGAGCAGGCCGAATCCGGCAGCGGTCAGCGGGTGCCGCGGGAAGTGGCCGGGAGCCCAGGAGGAACGGCAGCAACCGTCCCTTATCCTCGACGAGGGGTGCATAGAGACGCCGGTACGTCCGGCCGTCCGCTCCGAGCCCTGCGGCAGTCTCCTCGACCGAACGCTCCAGCATCACGGCCGTGCCGTCGTCGAGCGGATGGGCGAGCGGCGCGGGAGGTTGCACGAGCTCGAGACCGTGCTCCGCCAGCGGCAGCTCGGAGAAGAACGGCGACCCGACGGCGAGCGGATGGATGGCGGAGCAGACATCGTGAACGAAGCCCGGCTCCGTCAGTTCCGCCGAGCGGGTCCCCCCACCGACGGTGTCCGCGCGCTCCACGACTGCGACGGACCGACCTTCGCGCGCAAGCGTGATCGCGGCTGCGAGGCCATTCGGCCCGGAGCCGACGACGACCGCGTCAGGCATCGTCTATCGGCCAGAACAAGGCGTCCTGGCGCGCGGAGAAGTGGAGCAGCGGCTCCTCATCGATGAGCTCGACCCCGCGCGGCGCCATCGTGTTCTCCTCGATCGCCGCCTCGGCCGGCTGCAGCGGCCAGGGCTCGTGGTGGATCTCCATCCTCCTCAGCCTGCCCTCCACGCTCGTGTAGAGGCAGTAGCGCTCGGTGAGGAAGTGCGCCAGCGAGCGTGGGTCGGCATCGAGCACTTCGCCGATCGGCCGGTAACGGGCACGGAACGCGGCCGGCGCGCCGCGCGAATCGCGCCGTCTGCTCTCGAACGCCACCGACCCGTCCCGCCACTCCGCGCTCATTCCGCGCGGAAGTACGGAAGCTTGTAGCCGAAGCGCGCGGCTTCCACGGCCAACTCGCTGGAAGCGTCGAGGCTGAAGAACCAGATCCCCGGCTTCCCGCCGGCTGTGACATACGTCCGCGTGTTCAGCTCGACGAACGACGAGACGAAGGGCAGCGGCGGCAGTCCGCGGGCCCGAAGGCCGCTGACCCGGAAGGGGACGACGCCGATCCACGCCTCGTCCTCGTAGAGATCGAGCTCGAGCCCCCCGGGGAGAAGCGCCCGCAGCTGGTCGGCCGGCGCGCGCCAGTGCGCGAAGAGAAGGTCCTCCCAGGTCTGTCCCATGATCCACGAGCTTTGGGGCAGCGGCCAAGGGCGGTGCTCGATGTGCTCGAGCGCGGCGCTCTGCCTCGCCGGCGCCTGCACAGCGTCGAGGAGGCTCCAGGGTCGGGGTTCCGCCATCGGCCCCGGCAATCTACGGAACGAAAGAGGACTACAGGTTGCCGCGCAGTGCCTGTTCGCGCTCGATCGACTCGAACAACGCCTTGAAGTTGCCCTCGCCGAACGTCGTCGCGCCGTGGCGCTCGATGACCTCGAAGAAGACCGTCGGCCTGTCCTGCGCGGTCTTCGTGAAGATCTGGAGCAGGTAGCCGTCCTCGTCCCGGTCGGCGAGGATCTTCAGCCGCTTCAGATCGGCGTAGTCCTCGGTGATCTCTCCGACCCGGCCCTCGACTTCCTCGTAGTACGCGTCCGGGGTGTCGAGGAAGGGGATTCCGCGCTCCTTCATCGCCTCGACGGTGCGGACGATGTCCTCGCTCTGCATGGCGATGTGCTGGACGCCCGGCCCGCCGTTGAACTCGAGGTACTCCTCGATCTGACTCTTGCGCTTCCCCTCGGCCGGCTCGTTGATCGGGAACTTGATCTTCCCGCTCCCGTCCGACATCACCTTCGACATCAGCGCCGAGTACTCGGTCTGGATCTGGTCGTCGCCGAAGTGGACGATGTTCGTCATCCCGAAGACGCGCTCGTAGAAGCCCGACCCAGTGATCCATCCGGCCGAGCTCGACGTTGCCGACGACGTGGTCGAGCATCTTCAAGCCGACACCGGCGGACGGGTTGCCGTTCTCGACTGTCGAGCGATACCCGGGGAGGTACGGCCCCGCGTACTCCTCGCGGTTCACGAAGGTGTGGATGACCTCGCCGTAGGTGCCGATCGCCGAGAGCTCGACGCGGCCGTACTCGTCCTCGACCCACTCCGGCTCTCGAATGCCGCGGGCGCCGCGCTGAACGGCCTGGCGGTAGGCCTCGTCCGCGCTCGGCACCTGGAGCGCGATGTCCTTGACGCCGTCGCCGTGCCTGCAGGCGAACTCCGTCACCTCGCTGCCGCCGCGCAGGCCGCTCGACAGGACGAAACGGACCTCGCCCTGCTCGACGACGTAGGACGCGCGGTCGCGGACACCGGTCTCGGGCCCCGCGTACGCCGTCCGCGTGAAGCCGAGCGCCTGCTCGTAGAAGTACGCCGCCTGCTTCGCGTTGCCCGACCCAGAGCTCGACGTGGTCCCAGCCCTTGAGTGGCATGAAGTCGGTGGCGCTCATCTCTCGAATCTTAGGCGGATTCGAGCGCGGGTCGCCGCCGCGCGAGGAGAAGCGCGATGCCGATCGCGATCCCTCCGCCGATTTGCAGCCACGAGAGCTCCTCGGAAAGCAAGGCGACGGCGAAAAGCGCTGCGAGGAAAGGCTGGAGGTTCGTGACGAGAGTGGCCCGGGACGGGCCGACACGCTCGATCGCGGAGAACCAGAGGAAGTTCGTCAGGACGAGAGGCCCGATGACCGCAAACGCAAAGGCGCCCCACACGAGCGGTTCGAGGTCCCAACGCTGGTCGAGCAGCTGCGGAACGGCCGTGATCACCAGCGGGACGGATGCAGCGGCGAGCGCCCCGGCGCTGATCCGCCACACCGAGTACTGGCGAAGGAGCGGCACGATCGCGACGGCGTAGAAGCCCCAGGTCGCCGACGCCACGAACGCCAGCAGGTTCCCGACGAGGTTCCCCGAGACCTCGGTGGCCGAGCCGGCGGCGACGAGGACGACCCCGAAGAACGAGATTCCGGCGGCGATCCAGAAGCGCCGCTGCAGCCGTTCCACGCCGAGGGCGAAGGCGACGATCGCCGTCACGATCGGCAGGCTCCCGAAGATCAGCGCGACGGTCGACGCATTGGTGAGCTCGATCGCGTACATGAAGCAGATCGAGTTGACGTAGATGCCGACGATCGCGGAGCCGACGAGCAGCGCGGCATGCCGGCGCTTGAATCGAAACGAGCGCTCGAAGCCGTAGGTGATCCCTGAGACGATGGTCGCCGCCGCCGTGAACCGAAGCGCCGAATAGGCGAGCGGGTGGAATCCGTTGGTGACCGCGTAGCGCGTGACGGTGAAGTTGAAGGCCCAGATCGTCACCGTCACCAGCAACATGACCTCGGCGGCGTTCGGGCGGCGCACGCCCGCGAACCTAACCGAGGACTAGAGGCTGGTCGTCGGCTGGCGCCACTCGCGGCGCAACGATGCCAGCAGCTGCCGGAAGCCCTCGCGCTCGGCACCCTGCTGTTCGCCGGCGGTCGCCGCGGAGTAGCGGCTGAAGGCGAGCCGGCTCAACGCGCCGATGGATTCCTCGCGCGCAGCCCAGCCGCGAAAGCCGCCCTTTGTGAAGGCGCGGATCGCGTCCACCATGCGGGCGCGAATGGACGCGAGGCGCTCGAGGTCCTCGGCCGGCACGGTCCCCTCAGGGAGGTACTCGCGTACGACCGCCGACTCGTGCCGGATCGAGCGGCGGATCAGGATCAGCATCAGCACGAACACGGGCAGGACGAGAACCGGCCCGAAGATGACCGGATTGGTGTTCCAGGCGCTGTGGAGGAGCATCGCGGCACCGAGACCGAGGACCACCGCGACGATCTTCGTCCGCCGGTCTTTGGCCCGCAGCGCCAGCACCAGCCCGATTCCGGTCATCGACGTGAACAGCGGGTGGAGGAACGGAAGGACAATGCCGCGGAGGACGAAGGTCTGGCCGAGCGACTCGGTTCCGGCCTGCAGCGCCTCGCCGTAGTACTGCAGGTTCTCGGTCATCGCGAACCCCAGCCCCACCATCGACGCGTAGACGATGCCGTCGAGGATTCCGTTGAGCTCGCGCCGCCGCCAGAGGTAGACGGCGAGGAGTGCCAGGCCCTTCGTGATCTCCTCGATAAACGGGGCCGAGACGGAGGCGCCGTAGGCATCGCCGGCTGTGGCTCCGAGCTCCGAGGAAACAAGCTGAGATCCGGTCGAGTTGACGATGCCCGATACGAGGGTCGCGACTGACGCGCCCCAGAGGAAGGCGCCGCCGATCATCCACCACGGCTCGGGCTCGAAGCGGTCGAGCCAGAGCGTGATCGTGACGTAGACGACCACCGGCAGGATCGCCAGTGCAACGACGAGCGTCGGGGTCCCGACCAGCTGGATCGCAAAGATCGCGCCCAAGACTCCGCCGAACGTGAAAAGGCGTCGCCTCGTGACTCGGGCGTGCACGGGGCGCCGCGGCCGCTAGTCGTTGTAGTAGCAGTAGCGGCTGTAGAGGCGCTCGCCGTAGACCCAGACGCCGAACTTGCGCTGCGTCTTGACAACGGCATACATGCTGCGCATGGGCCCACTCCGGAACGTGAGCTTGCTGCCGGTCCGGCTGAACTTCCCGGAGCCGATCACGCTCTTGAACCGCCGGCCCGACCTGTCGGTGAAGCCCATGACATACGTTCCGTTCACCCGCAGCAGCAAGTCGTTGATGTAGGTGAGATCGCGACCCCGGCAGTCGTAGAACCCGGCATAGGGCACGACGGTGGAGCGGGCCTGCGCGAACGGCACGATGAGTAGGAGGCCCAGTCCGATGAGAAGGAGCGTCTTCTTCATCGGCCCACCGTAGTGCGCGGTCAACCGGTGGAACACCCTCCCAAAGGTCTAGTTGGAAAAGCGGGCTCGGCCTGAAACCCTGCTAGGCCAGATGTCGCGCCGCGCAGACCTCGCGCGCCGGACGGCGTACTCCGTGTTGTCCGCGCTCGGAGTCCTCGTCGTTGCGGCGCTCGTCCTCTTCACCTTCTCTAAGGCCACGGCGAAGGTCCCGTTCGGCACCGCGTCGGTCTGGGCGTACGTCGGTGTCGTCGCCGCGCTGCTCACCGTCGTCGCGGCGCTTGCGACCGCGATCCAGATCGCAGCTCGCCACTGGGACCGGACGATTGCGCGCTGGATCCTCGCCGCCCCTCTCGCCGTACTCGTCGTCGCCGGCGTCGCCTTGACCCAACCGCCGCTGCCCATGCCGGTCGAGTTCACGGAACCGCAGTTGCCGACGACCCCGCAGGACGTCGTGATTCTCATGGACCCGAGCGACCCTTACGTGCGGTTTCTGACTTCGCAAGCAAGGACGAGCCCTTCGAAAATCGCGCCGAAGGCGCTGCACAGCTGGGGCACCGACGTGGCATTCGGACTTGCCGTCCTGAACGTCCGCGGCAGCGACACAGCGTGGACGCTCGTTTCCCGGCCGACACTCGATCGAACGGCGACCCTCAAAGCACTTGCGTCCATCCGGCCGACCTCGAAGCAACCTGGAGCCGGCTCTCTCGATCGCGCGCTGATCGACCTCGCAGACCGCCGCACTCCCCGGGCCCGCTGGCGTCCGGGGTCCGCGCACACGATCGCATTCGTCACGAACGCCCTGCCGAGCCAGGAACCCTCGAGCAGGGCGCTTGCGGAGCTTGCGCAGCCCGAAGCTATCCGCCGCCCGTCGGTGTCCATCTGGTACCTCCAGAAGGCGTCGAGCCCGCTCTATGGCAAGTGGCTCGCCTGGACGCGCAGGGCGGGGGGAAACCTCGGCAGCTACACGGGCCGCTCGATCTTCGACGAGGTCGCTCAACTGTCGCTCAACCGCTACTACTTTCAGGACTTCCTGCTCGCGGAGCAGTACCGGCCGTATCTCAAGTTCGACCGCCGCGAGCGGTTCCGGCCCCTCGACGTGACGAAGTTCATCGCGACGGAGAAGCCGAAGCTCTGCCGGCCGCGGGCGTTCCGGCCGGACGACTGCGAAAGGATCGAGTCCGCCCCGCTGCTTCAGGGCAAGGACGGATTCCTCCGCCTCGGAGGGGAGCAGCAAGGCGGGCGCGACCTACCCACAGACGACCGGTCCTCTCCGCAGCGGATGTACTACCGCGTGAGCCGCAGCGGAGACATCGTGAACATCGAGTACTGGTGGTTCTTCCGTTACAACGTCTCTCCCGTCCTGGGCGACTACATGTGCCTCGCCGGACTGTCGATCGCGGAAGGCTCCTGCTTCGACCATCAGGGTGACTGGGAGGGGATCACCGTGTCGCTGGTCAACAAGGACGGCGCCGGGACGAAAGGTGGTTTCGTCTCCTACACCGGCCACGGTTGGCCGGGATACCGCTACCGCTGGGAGACACTGCGAGGGCAGGGCAGCACCGCGAAGGGCACGCACCCCGTTGTGTACGTCGCGTTTGGAAGCCATGCGTCCTACCCCAAGCGGTGTCCGCGCCATTGCTTCCAGCTCGACTTCAGGCACCCTCTGGCCGGCTTCCACGTTCCGCTTCCGGACGGTCAGCACGACGGCACCGAGGACTGGCAGTTGAACAACGCGATCGGGTTCTTCTGCGGCTGCCTGGAGGAGCTTCCTTCCGCATTCGACGGGCGGCCTGTGAGCTGGAACGCGTTCCGGGGCCAGTGGGGCGCGCCCGCGTGCACCTTCGTCCTCAAGTCCTGCACGCGTTCGCTGGGTCCCCCGTCGCCGGCGCATCAGCCCCGGTTCAGCGACCCTTTGATGAGCGTGTGGGCGGCAGTCGAGAAGCCGAACGGCCTGGTGGGCCAGAGCCTCACGCCGGTTAGATCCTGACTCCGCGTCAGTCTGAACGAGAAACCGACGAGAGGAGCGACGGGATGGGACGCATCATCGTCACCGAGTTCGTATCGATCGACGGCGTGATGGAGGCGCCGGGCGGCGAGGAGGGCTACAAGCACACGGGCTGGACGTTCGAGTTTCCGGACGAGGGCCAGTACGAGTACAAGAACGAGGAGCTCCAAGAGTCCGAGGCGCTGCTCCTCGGGCGGGTCACCTACGAGGGCTTCGCGGCAGCCTGGCCGGAGCGGACCGACGACACCGGCTTCGCGGACAAGTTCAACGCGATGCCGAAGTACGTCGTGTCGAGCACGCTCGAGAATCCGGAGTGGAACAACACGACGGTGCTCGAGGGCGACTTCACGGAGTCGGTTCCGCGCCTCAAGGAGCAGATCGACGGGAACATCGTCGTGCACGGCAGCAACATGCTCGTCCACGGCCTTCTCGGACATGACCTCGTCGACGAGCTGAGGGTGATGTCCTTCCAGTCATCCTCGCGTCGGGAAAGCGGATCTTCCCGGAGCTGGAAGACAAGATCGTGTGGGACCTGGTCGACTTCCGCACGTACGGGTCGGTCGTGGTGCGCGCCTATCGGCGCCCGGGGCGGTAAGTTTCGGCGCGGTGGAGGGAGAGCCGACCAGGGAGGACATCGACGCGCTCGTCGGGCCGGCGACGCCGCACTTCGCCTACCAGATTCGGGCGCGGGTGCGTGAGCTGATCGAGGGCCTGCCCGACGACCATCCGGTCCGGCAGTACGGCGAGGAGAAGATCGAGCTGCTGGACCGGCTTGGCTTTGCGTCCTCCAAGGCCGAGGACTCTCCGCCGGAGGCCCGGACGCGCATCGGGTGGGAGACGATCCCGAGCTCGGCGCCCGCCGATCACCCGCTTCCGCCGAAGGGATGACGCGTTTCGAGGGAGCTTCGGTGCTCATCACCGGGGGCTCGCGCGGAATCGGCAAGGCGATCGCGATGCGCTTCGCGGAGCTCGGCGCGAAGCAGATCGGCGTCGGGTACATGCGCAACGACACGGCTGCGGAGCAGACCGCCGACGACCTGCGCGGACTGGGCGCCGAGCCCCTCCTCATCCGCGGCAACGTCACCTCCGAGCGCGTCCTTGCCGAGGTGAAGAGCCACGGGCCGTGGAACGTGGTCGTCCACAACGCAGCGACTGGTGTGATCCGTCCGGCTCTCGAGACGGAGGACAAGCACTGGGATTGGACGCTCGGCGCGAACGCGCGTGCGTTCCTCTCACTGGCCCGAGTCGCTGCGCCAGACATGCCCAAGGGCTCGTCGATCGTCGGGATCTCCAGCCTCGGCTCGATCCGCGTGCTCGAGAACTACGTGCTCGTCGGGACCTCGAAGGCGGCGCTCGAGTCCCTCGTCCGGTACCTGGCCGTAGAGCTCGCGCCACGCGGGATCCGCGTCAACGCGGTCTCGGGAGGTGTGGTCGAGACCGGCGCGCTCGAGCACTTCCCGAACAAGGAGGAGATGATCTCGTCGGCTGAGAAACGCACCCCCGCCGGGCGAATGGTGGTACCGAGCGACATTGCCGGAGCCGTCGTCTTTCTCTGCTCCGAAGAGGCGGACATGGTCCGCGGCCAGACGCTGATCGTCGACGGCGGCTTCTCTCTCCTGGCCTGAACAACCCTGTCCTTCGCAACGAATGTGCGCCAACGGGCCGCACGAGGGACAGTCCCTCTCGGCTCGACGGCGAGAATGAGCCGACCGCGGCTTCGGGCCTCCCTGCGCGCGAAACCGGCTAGCGGTCGTAGCGGATCACGAGTCGCGCGATCTCGCCGCCGCGCTCGGTGAGGAACATCTGCCCGGCCGGAATCTCGGGCTCCTTCGCCCAGGCATACGTGCCGTCGCCGTCGAGCAGGACGATCTCGTCGTCCGGCGGCATGGCCGTGTACGCCTCGCCGATCGCATCCCGGCCGGAGAACGGCCCGACCGGGATTCCCTCGAAGACCAACTCCGCATCCTCTGAGAACGCGGCGACCATCGGACCGAAGTCGCCCGTCCGCACGCCCTGGTTGAAGCGCTCGACGTGCGCCTCGATCAGACGCGAACCCCGTAGATGGACTCCACCTTCGACTTGAGGTACGCGAGATACGGCTCGACATCGAGCGGCCCGCCGACGATCCGGGCGAGCATCTCGTTCGGCGGGAACCGCCGCCCCCACTTGTACATGTGCTCGCCGAGCCATTCGCGAAGCGGCCCGAACTCGCCCGCTTCCATCTGCGAGTCGAGATCCGGCAGCTCCGATCGCACCTTCTCCCAGATCTGCACCGAGGCGATCGTCCCGAGCAGATAGGTCGGGAAGTAGCCGAAGGAGCCGCCCGACCAGTGCACGTCCTGCAGGACTCCGCGCGCGTCGTCAGGCACGTCCAGCCCGAGGTACTCCTTCATCTTCTCGTTCCACGCCTGCGGCAGATCGCGCAGCTCGAGCCGGCCGGCGATGATGTCCTGCTCCAGCTCGTAGCGCAGGATGATGTGCATGCCGTAGGTGATCTCGTCCGCCTCGACGCGGATGAAGTCCGGCTCAACCCGGTTGACGTAGCGCCAGTACATCTCGTCCGTGACCCCGGCTAGCTGGTCGGGGAAGACTTCCTGGAGCTTCGGGAAGAAGAAACTCCAGAACGGACGGCTGCGGCAGACGAGGTTCTCCCACAGCCGGCTCTGCGACTCGTGCAGCACCATCGAGTTCAGCTCGACGAGCGGCGTCCGCTCGAGCGCGCGGTCGATCCCATGCTCGTAGATCCCGTGCCCGAACTCGTGCGCGGTGTGGAAGATCGACTCTGCGTCGTTTTCGGAGTAGCGCGTCGTCAGGCGGATGTCGTCCACCGAGATCGACGTCGCGAACGGGTGCACCGTCGGGTCGAGCCGCCAGGCCTCGGACGAGTACCCGAGGCGCTCGAGGATCTCGCGCCCGACGAGCTCCTGCTTCTCGACCGGAAAGTGGCCATGAGCAAAGCTCCCGTCGACCGGCTCGGCCGCGGCCACCTCGCGGATGAGCGGGATCACGACCTCCTTGATCCGCTCGAAGATCGCCGTGATCTCCTCGCTGCTGGCGTCCTCCTGGTAGTCGTCGAGCAGGATGTCGTAGTCCGACTTGCCGCTGTCCTTGAAGCACTCGACGTATCGCCGCTTGAGGTCGATGTTCTTCTCCAGGTGCGGCAAGAAGGCCTCGAAGTCGGAGTTCCTACGGGCCTCGGCCCAGGCCATGACGCCGATGACCTCGGCCCGCGTGATCTCGGCCTGCAGCTCCGGCGGAACACGCTTGGCCTTGTCCCAGTCGCGCCGCGTCACGCGGATCAGGGCTGCGTCGATCGACTCCGGATCGAGGTCGCCCTGGCCGGCCTCTAGCTCGTCGAGCAGCTTGCCCATCTCGTCCGAGACGAACAGCTCGTGGGAGAAACGGTCGATGGTCGAGAGCTGATCCGAGCGGCTTTCGTTGCCCTGCGGCGGCATCATCGTCTGCTGATCCCACTGGAGCAGGGCGCTCGCGCGCTTGAGGTCGAGGATCTCGCCGATCCGCTCTCGCAGCTCGGCCAGTTTGGCTTCGTGGCTCATTGTGTGGTCAACGCTCCTGTCGTGTAGACGCCCGCGGCATTCCAGAGCAAGAAGCCACCCGACTTCCACCTCCGCGCGGCGTAGATCTGGTCCTGAACGTGCTCGAGGGTAGGCGAACCGGTGAAGCTGAAGTCTTCGAGCCAGGGGATGAGCTGCGCCTTGCCGCGCTTCATCTGCCGGCGGAAATCCCGAAGCGAGCGCCCCACGGTCTTTCCGGGCACCGAGACCGGGCTGTTCAGTCCGTACTCCCCGGGCCCGTAGTGCGACGGATAGACCATCGGGTAGATCGCGTCGACGATCTTGGCGAGACGGCGGGGCGACTGGCCGATCCCAAGATCACGCGTCGCCGAGAGCCCGAAGACGTCGAGCGAGACACGGACGCCCATCGGTCTCAGCCGAGTGGTCGCGTAGTGAGCCCACCGCGCGATCGTGATCGCCATGGGCTCCTTCCTCTTGCCGGGGAAGACGGCCGATTCGATCGGGCCGTCGCTCGGGAACCGGACGTAGTCGAACTGGATCTCGTCGAAGCCCGCTCTCGCGGCGACCTTTGCGATCGAGAGGTTGTAGTCCCAGACGCGCTTGTCGTACGGGTTCGTCCATCCGAGGCCGGCGTGGTTGCGCCAGACGCCGCCGCCCGCGTTCTGGATCGCCATGTCCGGGCGCTTCTCGGAGAGGATCGGATCTTCGAAGCACACGACGCGGCCGATGAGGTAGATGCCCTGGGAATGAATCTTCCGCGCGGCCTCGACGGGGTCGTAGTAGCGCATCGCCGACCCCACCTGCTTCGCGAGCGTGGGCGCACGGGTGTGGAACGCGACTTCGCCGTTCTCGTCCTTGACGTCGAGCTGGATCGTGTTCAGGCCCTCGAGTGCCGTGTACTCCTCGAGCTTCCCGGGAATCGAGGCCAGCGCCATCGTCACGTGCACGCCGCGAATCTCCTTCGGCACCGGCGGTCCGGTGCGTCGCGGCGAGACCTTCTTGGCCGCCGCCTTCGGCACTGCCTTCTCCCCGGCGTCTCCGCCGCCACGGGGCAGGGTTCCTGCTCCTGCCCCTACGGCCGCCAGAGCCAGGAGGATGGCGATCCCACCGATGGTTCGTCTGAGCCTGCGCCGCTGCCTCGCCTGCTGCCTTCTCTGGCGAAAACGGTCGTTCGGATCGAGGAACACGTCCATCGGATCCGCAAAGGTACAACGCCTTAGCTAACAAAGGCGGATTAGTCCTGGGCCAACTGGGTACTCTCTCGGCGTGGGCCTAGTCGTCAGCCTCATCCTGATCGCGGTGGGAGCCATCCTTGTCTGGGGCGTGAACAAGGAGAGCACCGACTTCAACGTCGACGCCGTCGGCGTGATCCTGATGATCGTCGGCTTCATCGCCTTCCTCCTGAGCATGATGATGTGGCGCTCCTTCTGGGTCCCGGGGCCAGCGCTTCGCCACCCACCTCGCCTGCGAATTACCCGGCGTCTTCACGTTTCTCCTCGACCCCGCCATCGACGCGACGAACTGGCGCGCCGAACAGGCCATTCGCCCGGCCGTGGTGACCCGCAAGGTCTCCGGCGGGAATCGCACCTGGCACGGCGCCTACGCGCAACAAGTCCTCGCCACGCTGCTGCGAACCAGTTCCGCAACGGCGGCTCGACCCACTTCCGATTCTCGGTGACCTGCTGCGCGCCCCCGCTCCCTCCGCTTCCGCCGCGCTCTTCACGCCGACCTGACAGTCCCACCTCGTCGCTCGCCGATCGATGCCATGCGTGCCACGAGTCGGCCACGGTGGCTGTCATTCCCCTTTGCCTCCGGCCGGAACCGCTGGATCCAGAAGACCTTATTTGTTGGGTGTAATAGCCGGGTCTGTCGCGATGGTGGTGGTGTGATCTTCGGGATCGCGACGACACGCTCACACTCCGAGCGAACATGTACACCACGGCACCATTGCCATAGAACGGGATGTAGCCCTGTTTGCTCACCGTGATCTCCAGCGGACCAACGGCGGCGCCTCGGAGCGTCAGCGCGGCCTTGCCCTGCGCATCGGGTCTTGGATTTGGCAATGATCTTCCAACGCGCGGGCACGCCGCTGGCTTGTCGTAGCGTGACGATCGCCCGTCTGGTAACTGCAACCGATCACCCTTTGCTCCCGGACGACCACGTCAAATGTTCACGGAGATCCGCCTGCCCCGGCAGCGTAACCCTCATCTTCTTAGGCGATCCAACCCACACCGGCATCTCGAGATAGCCGGAAGAAATTCTGGACATGAAAATCAAGTTCTTGACGGTGGGTTCGACTTCGAAGTCCACTCCGTCGAGCAGCCGCCATAAGCGGGTGTCGGCGAGCTGACCCAAATGTCGTGTGCCTGGGTCCTGCAACGCTAGGAAGAACGCGTCTGCGGCATCCGGGATCTTTGGTTTGGACCTTCCGAGATGCACCGATATCGGCGACAGCCGCGCCACCCGGTTGGATCAAGGCTAATTCGCCAAGGAAGAGATCGCATCGTCATCGAAGCGCGCCATGTTGCGTCCACATCCGGTAATCCAGGACTGATTGTTATTGGTTGCATTCTGGATGGTTCCTTTATGAAAACACCACCCGGCCTGCTCCGCATTGCCGTGCAACGCTGTTGGGAGTGGGATCGGGTTGCTGAGCTTGTCCTTAAGGGCGTCCCGCCCAGCCAGAAATCGGACCGTGCGTGTCCGTGCCATCAATGGGCGCCGA
>CAVWHA010000009.1:0-86341 GCA_963754715.1 uncultured Actinomycetes bacterium
GCCCTTCGTCAAGGGGCGCGGCGCGAGCAGCACGATGCCGCAGAAGCGCAACCCGATCTCGTAGCGAGCTGATGCTCGCCGCCGCCAAGGCGGTGCGGCAACACGCGGGCTGATGGTGGACGCAATGATCCAGGATTCGAGCGCGCCACGGGCCGTGGCACGCCGAATGGATCGCCCTGCCGGATAGCTTCATCTTCACGCGGGCGCGTTCAACCAGGCCAAGTTCGTGCTGGGTGGCCTCGTCGTCGACCCGAACGGATGCGCAAGAACCTCGACATCAGCCACGGGGCTCATCGAGGCCGAGGCGGTGATGATGGGCTGGCCCCGCATATCGGTCGGCAGCAGGCGCACGACATGGTCTACGCCGCCTGCCGCAGGGTCAACGAGAAGGGGGCAGGCTGGCCGAAGTGCTGGCCGCCGGCCGGAGGTCACCCGCACCTCGACCGTGCCGCCATCGATCGCCTTACCGACCCGGCCAATACTCGGCGCCGCGCCGCGATGGTCGACGCGCGCTCGGGCGCTGTCGGCCTGCCGCCGATGCCCGCTGATCACCCGAAACCCTGTCCCTGAACCGCTTCAATCCACCGAAGGAGATTCCGATGCAATTCGTCAAAGACCACCGTGCCGCCGCCGTCGTTGTTCGCCGCCGCGACTGCCGCCCAGGCCGAAGGCCTGGCCCGCCAAGACCGTCAGCTGGCTCGTGCCGTTCGCGCAGGCGGACCCACCGATGCGATGGCCCGCAACATAGCGGCCCGCGTCGCCAAGGAAATCGGGCAGCAGATCATCATCGAGAACCTGGGCGGCGCTGGCGGAACCCTCGGCGCGGGCAAGGCCGCAAAGGCGAAGCCCGATGGCTACAACGTTCCTGGTCGGCCACCTTGGCTACATGGGCGCGGCGCCGTCGCTCTACAAGAAACTCACCTACGACCCGGTGAAGGACTTCGAGCCGGTGTTTCGCTTTCCCGACACGCCGATGGTGCTGCTGGTGCCGCAGGCGTCGCCCCACAAGACCGCCGCCGACCTGATTGCCTTCGCGAAGAAGAACCCGGACAAGCTCAACTTCGGAAACGCCGGCGCGGGCTCGACCTCGCATCTGATCGCCGCCCTGTTCGAAGAGCAAGGCCGGCATCGAAGTGGTGTCGGTACCTACAAGGGCGCAGCACCGGCGATGAACGACCTGATGGGCGGCCAGGTCGATGCGATGTTCGACCAGACGAACACGGCGCTGCCGCACGTCCAGGGCGGTCGCCTCAGGGCGATCGCGCTGACCTCCACGCAGCCGATGGCGCAGTTCCCAGACGTGCCGCCGTTGGCCGCAAGTACGCTGCCCGGCTTCGAGGCCGCGACCTGGTACGGCCTCTATGCGCCGAAGGGGACGCCCGAAGGAAGTGATCGCAGAAGATGCATCAGGCGTACCTGAAGGCAATGAGCGACAAGGCGTGGACAGAGAAGATGGCCGAGCAGGGCATCCGCCTGCTGCCCGAAGCGCAATACGGCCCGAGGCGTTCGGCAAGCACACCCAAGCCGAAATCTAGAAGTGGCGCAAGGTCGCGGCCGAGGCGAAGATCACGCTCGACTGAACGCATAAGAGTGGTTGACATGGCACGTCGCATCGAACAGGAAGACCTGACGGACAGCGTGGCCGAGGCGCTGCAGTTCATCAGCCACCATCACCCACCCGACTTCGTCCGTGCGCTCAGGCGCGCGTACGACGCCGAAACGTCTGCGCCGGCGAAGGCGGCGATCGAGCAGTTGCTGATCAACAGCCGGCTCGCCGCGTTCGGGCGGCGGCCGATCTGCCAGGACACCGGCGTCGTACAGGTGTTCCTGCGTGTCGGCGCCGGCGCTGCAGTGGAGCCGCCGCGACGGCGCGGCGCCGCAGCGGCCTGCAGCAGGTGCTCGACGATGCCGTGCGGCGCGCCTATGGCGATCCGTCGAACCCGCTGCGCGCCTCGATGGTCGCGCGACCCGCTGGGCGCAGCGCCGGAACACGCGCGACAACACGCCGGCGATCGTGCAAGCCGAGATCGTCGACGGCGACGAGCTCGAGGTGCTGGTCGCAGCCAAAGGCGGCGGCGGCGACGTCAAGGCGCGCTTCGCGACGCTCAACCCGAGCGACAGTGTCGTCGACTGGGTGCTCGAGCAGCTGCCCGGCATGGGCGCGGGCTGGTGCCCGCCGGGCGTCCTCGGCGTCGGCATCGGCGGCAGCCCCGAGCAGGCGATGCTGCTGGCGAAGCTGTCGCTGTTCGAGCCGATCGACATCGACGAGCTGCGCCGCGCGGCCCGGCAATGCCGAAGACGCGTTGCGGCTCGAACTGCACCAGCGCATCAACGCGCTCGGCATCGGCGCACAAGGCCTCGGCGGGCTCAGCACGGTGCTCGACGTCAAGGTGGCGACGGCCCCGTGTCACGCTGCGACGATTCCGCTCGCGCTCATGCCCAACTGCGCCGCGACGCGCTGGGTGCGCTTCGCCTGGACGGCTCCGGGCCCGGCATCGTTCGAGCCGCCATCGCCGGCAGCTGTGGGACGGAATCGCCGATCGGTTCGACGCGCCCGGGGCGATCAAGGTCGATCTCGATCGGCTCGATCGGGCGCAGGTGGCCGCATGGCGCATCGGGCAGACGCTGCTGCTGTCGGGCCGCGTGTTGACCGCGCGCGATGCCGCGCACAAGCGGCTGGTGGATCTGCTCGAGCGGGGCAGGCGCTGCCGGTCGATCTCGCGCGGTCGCGTCGTCTACTACGTCGGTCCGGTGGACGCGGTGGCCGGCGAGGCGGTCGGGCCGGCCGGGCCGACGACGGCGACCCGGATGGACAAGTTCGTCGAGCACGCTGCTGGCCCGGACCGGGCTGCTGGCGATGATCGGCAAGGCCGAGCGCGGCCAGCGATGCGGTCGGCGTCGATCCGCCGGCATGCCGCGGCGTACCTGGCGGCCACCGGCGGCGCGGCCTACCTGCTCTCGAAGGCGATCCGCAGCGCGCGCGTGGTGGCGTTCGAGGACCTCGGCATGGAGGCGATCCACGAGTTCGAACTGAAGACTTCCCGGTGACGGTGGCGGTGGATGCACGGGGGCGAACGATTCATCGGTTCACGCTGGAACACTGAGGCCGAAGTGCCACGGCGACCGGTGGCGCCGCGGATCGAGAGGAAGCAGGTCGCCCGCCTTCGTGTGGTCACGCACGGCCTGGGTTCAGGTCGATCCGATACAGGCACACTTGCAGAACATTCAAACCGGAGACCAAATGCCCCGATGTCCTGATCAGCGAGGTCGGCCCGCGCGACGGCCTGCAATCCGTCAAGGCGCACCATGCCCACGGCGGACAAGCTGCGCTGGATCGATGCGCTCTACGCCGCCGGCGTGCGCGAGATCGAAGTCGCCTCGTTCGTGCCGGCCCAGCCTGCTGCCGCAGATGGCCGACGCGGCCGAGGTGGTGCGCCATGCGGTCACGCTGCCCGGCCTCACCGTGATGGCGCTGGTGCCCAACCGCAAGGGCGCCAGGCCGCGCTCGAGGCCGGCGTGCACAAGCTCACGATGCCGGTGTCGGCCAGCGCCGCGCACTCGCTGGCCAATGTGCGCAAGACGCGCGAGGAGATGGTCGAGGAGGTGCGCGCCATCGCCGAGCTGCGCCGCGAGATCGCGCCGCAGGTGAAGCTCGAGGCCGGCATCTCGACCGCCTTCGGCTGCACGCTGCAGGGCGAGGTGCCGGAAGACGAAGTGATCCGGCTGGCCGCGCAATGCGCGGCCGCCGGCGCCGACGAATCGGGCCTGTCCGACACCGTCGGCTACGCCAATCCGGCGCAGGTGCGCCGCCTCTTCAGGCGCCTGCGCGCCGAGCTCGGCGACAAGGCCGGCGCCGCCCACATGCACAACACGCGCGGCCTGGGCCTCGCCAACTGCCTCGCGGCCTACGAAGAGGGCGTGCGCACTTTCGACGCCTCGCTCGGCGGCCTCGGCGGCTGCCCCTATGCGCCCGGCGCTCGGGCAACGTGGTCACCGAAGACCTGGTCTTCATGTTCGAGGCCATGGGCGTCGCACCGGCATCGACATCGACAAGCTCATCGCGGCCCGCGCGCCGCTCATGGCCGGCCTGCCGGGCGAGCCGGTCTACGGCATGACGCCCGAGGCCGGCCTGCCCAAGGGCTTCATCCAAGGAGCCGTCGCCGGGCAAGCTACATGTCTGACGCGC
This sequence comes from uncultured Actinomycetes bacterium, assembly GCA_963754715.1. Taxonomy (GTDB): domain Bacteria; phylum Actinomycetota; class Thermoleophilia; order Gaiellales; family Gaiellaceae; genus JACDAN01. The sequence goes on from CAVWHA010000009.1 coordinate 4,187, forward strand.
GAGCACGCAACCCTGCCCTACGCCGGCATCCGCGTCGTCGAGTTCACCCACATGGTGATGGGCCCGACCTGCGGCATGCTGCTGGCCGACCTCGGCGCCGAGGTCATCAAGGTCGAGCCGATCGAGGGCGACGCCACGCGCCGCCTGCTGGCTCCGGCGCCGGCTTCTTCCCGACCTTCAACCGCAACAAGAAGAGCATCGCGCTCGACCTCAAGAAGCCCGAGGGCGTCGAGGCCGCGCTGCGCCTGATCGCCACCGCCGACATCGTGAGCGAGAACTTCAAGCCCGGCACCATGAAGAAGCTGGGCCTCGACTACGCGAAGCTCGCGGAAGCTCAACCCGCGCCTGATCTACGTCAGCCACAAGGGCTTCCTGCCCGGCCCTTACGACCACCGCACCGCGCTCGACGAGGTGGTGCAGATGATGGGCGGCCTGGCCTACATGACCGGCCGCGCCGGCGACCCGCTGCGCGCCGGCACCAGCGTCAACGACATCATGGGCGGCATGTTCGGCGCCATCGGCGCCATGGCGGCGCTGCGCCAGCGCGAGCAGACCGGCGAGGGCTGCGAGGTGCAGTCGGCGCTGTTCGAGAACAACATCTTCCTGGTCGCGCAGCACATGATGCAGTTCGCCGCCACCGGCAAGGCGGCCGACCCGATGCCCAGCCGCATCTCGGCCTGGGCGGTGTACGACGTGTTCACCGTCAAGGACGGCGAGCAGATCTTCCTGGCCGCCGTCAGCGACAAGCAGTGGACCATCTTCTGCAAGGCCTTCGGCCTGGAGGAGATGCTGGCCGACCCGCGCCTGAAGACCAACAACGACCGCGTGCTCGCGCGCGACTGGATGATGCCGATGCTGCGCTCGCACCTCGGCCGGCTACAGCGCGGCCGAGCTCGCCGCCGTGTTCGAGCAGAACGAGCTGCCCTTCGCGCCCATCACCAAGCCGCAGGACCTGTTCGACGATCCGCACTTCATCGCCACCGGCGGCCTCGCGCAGGTCACGCTGCCGGCCGACTCGAGCGGCGCCGGCCGCGCGATCACGACCCGCACCGCGCTGCTGCCGCTCACCCTCGACGGCCAGCGCCCGCCGCTGCGCCGGCCACCGCCGCGCTCGGCGCCGACACCGGCGCGTTGCTGCGCGAGCTGGGCTACCGCGATGCCGAGATCGACGCGCTGCGCCAAGCCGATGTCATCGGCGCGCATCCATCACCGAACAGCCGCACGGGCGCGGAGCCGGTGGACGCCTGATCACCGAGCTTGGGGCAAAGCCCAACGGGCCGCCGCCCACCACTACACGAAAGGCGAAAGGCCGCCGTGCCCGGCTACTGCTTAAGGGCGATCAGGCAACTCGACGGTCGCCGTGACGTTGGCCGAGGGCCGGCGGGCGAAGATGGCACCGGCGTTGACGGCCGTAACCTTAGCCCCACCGTGAGCAGGGGGCAGCGATACAGTCTTGATCACCATCGTCCCGAGTCGCCGTCAGTCATGCCTCTGCCATCGATCGCGGAGAGCGGAGACCTACCGCAAGGCGTGCATCGTGCGCCCTGGCATGAGGTCTTCGGCCAGTTCGGTCAAAGCACAGTGCAGCGCAAGCTGGTCGGGATGCGCCTCGGCGGGTCTACGAATTGGCCGCCGCAACGGGTCACGTGAAGCGATTCATCGTATTCGGCTCGTTCGTGACTGCAAAAGCCGACCCCAACGACGTCGATGTGTTCTTGGTCATGAACGATGCGTTCGACCTTAGCCACGTCACGGGAGTCGGGAACTCAAGCGCGACGGGACGCGGAGGGGCATTGTGGAAGTTACGGAGGCACAGCCATGATTACCGACGATCAAGAGCTCAAAGTAACGCTGGACCGTATTGCCAAGTTCCAGGCTCAAGTCGCGCACCTGCGAAATACGGAGGCCAACCCCATCAACTATCGCGCTGCAGTGTCAGGGTTTCTCACGGAAATTGACCGCATGCAACTTGAAGTGCGCGAGTATCTGAGTCTCCATCCGCGAGAGATGACGCCGGTGTAATTTGCGTTCGTGGATATTAACTGGGTTGGTCGGCCGGGTGGCGAGGGGAACGTCGCGAGCTGTCATGCCGACGAATGTAGGCGGCCTAAGTCGCCAGCGATCTCCTCTTCCGAGGGAATTGGCAGGCAAGGCAAGGACGAGCGATGGACAGGACGACGCTTAGACCAACTCCGGCGACCGACGCTGTTGGTCCAATCTGCGTTAGACACGTACTTATGAGGATGCGATCGTGACATCGGCAGAATCTGACTACCTTCTTCGCCTCGCAGGCCTCTCGTTGTCATTTGTCGGTTTTTCGGCAGTGGTTGTCACACTCCGGGGTGCTCTGGGAGGCGAGCTCTCCGATCGGCACCTCCGCCTCGTGCGCTCTACATTGAAGGTGGCCTCCTGGTCACCGCTCTGGCTTTGGTTCCCACACTTCTAAACCTCCTTCATATCCCTGACACCGTCACTTGGCCGGTGTCCAGCGCGGCCGCCGCTTCGATCTTTACTTTCGTCTTCTGATCCAATTCCGCCGTCGCCGTATGGTCGAGCCGGGCCGATTTCCCCCATGGGTCGTCATCGTTTACGCCGTTTCAACCGTCGCGGTTGCGGGACTCTGGCTCAACGTCGCAGGAATCCCCTTCCCGCCGAGTGTCGGCCCTTACGCCGTTGTCCTAACGTGGGCGCTTTGCATTTTTGGGTTCATTTTTGTTCGAACCATTGAGCTATTCCTGCATCGGGAGGCCTAACCTGGCGGTCAAGCGGACGTTAGAGATAGACTGGAAGACTCACGTTACTCACCAGAGTCGACTGGGCAAAGATTCATCCTAAGAACGGCAGATGACTGCACGCAGGGTGCGGCAACGTCAGCCCCGGCGCGGGTTTGCGTGGGTTCGAGCACACTCACCGGATGGGTGAAGCCGAAAACGCGAAGAAGACCGCGCTGGCGCAAGCCAGCGAGGACGCGATGGTGGCGCAGACGATGGGCGGGCGCATGCACGTGCGCTGGGACGAGACCGCGCAGGCCACGCCGCATGGACAGATCGTGTTCTTCGCCGAGTTCCTGGCCACGGCCGGCGTGTTCGATCGCTGGGTCGAGCATGCCCCTTGAGCTACAGCAGCCCGAACGCCTCGCGCGCAAGCGCGACGTGCTGGGCACGCTGATGCTGGGCATCCTGGCGGGCAGCAAGCGCTATGCGCACATTGCCGGCGTTCGCGGCGACGCGGTGGCCGCGCAGGCGCTGGGCATGAGCGGCGTGGTCAGCGAAGACTCGGTGCGCCGTGGCGCTCAAGGCGATGGATGGCCGCGGCCAGCGAAGCGTGGATGCGCGCAGGCGCTGATGGGCAGCGTGCGCGATGCGCTGGATCGACCCTGGGTGCTGGACATGGATGCCACGATCAAGCCGCTGTACGGTCACCAGGAAGGCGCCGAGGTGGGCTACAACCCGCACAAGCCGGGACGGCCGAGCCACGTGCTGCACACCTTCTGGATCGGCAACCTGCGCCTGGTGCTCGATGCGCTACTCAGCTCCGGCAAGCAGCACACCTCGGGCCATGCCAAGGCGGCGCTGGGCCGGCTGCTCGACGAGTTGGGCGAGCGCGCGCCCGGCGCTGGTGCGAGGCGACTGCGGCTATGGCAACGAAGACATCATCGACGTGTGCGAGCAGCGCGACCTGGCGCTACCTGCTGCGGCTGCGCAAGACGGCCAACGTCAAGCGGCTGATCGAGCGGCTGTTCACGCGCGAGGACTGGAGCCGGGCGAGCGAGGCCAGCCAGGGCTGGCAGGCCATCGAAGACAGCATCAGCTCAGTGGCTGGAGCAAGGCGCGCCGCGTGGTGGTGCTGCGTCGGCGCATCAAGCACGACATCGCGGTGACGGCCAAGCGCGACGACGAGGATCAACTGGTGCTGGCGCTGCCGCACGACGGGTCGAGGACAGCGCGCAGCTGTGGGAGTACACGGTGCCTACGCCGGTTCGTCATAGGATCGACCGACACGAGCCCACCTCAGGAGGTGTCTCATGGCTGGTGAAGACAAGTGGAAGGAGTCCTTCAAGGAAGCGGTCGTCGCCGCGCTGGCGGACAAGCCGGATAACCACACGGCGGTGATCGAGGCGATCGAAGTGCGCAAGAAGGGCAACCCGATTCACGAGTACCGGGTGATCCTGCGGCCGTAGGTTCAACGAGAGGAGATACATGGCAGATATCGCGAAAGTCATCACGATCATCGGGTCGTCGCCGGAGAGCTTCGCCAAGGCGGCCGACGTCGCTGTTCAGGAGGCGTCGAAGACCTTGCGCGGGATTCACGGCGCCGACGTCGTCTCGATGAGCGCGGTCGTCGAGGGCGACAAGATCACGGAGTTCCGTACCACCGTGAACATCGCGTTCGCGATCGAGCGCTAGAGGAGCAACGCCTTGGCATAGTCGTGGGCGTCGAACGGCCGCAGGTCGTCGAGCCCCTCTCCGACGCCCACGAGCTTGACCGGGAGACCAAGCTCGTGGGCGATCGCGAGCGCCACGCCGCCTTTCGCGGAGCCGTCGAGCTTCGTCAGCGCGACTCCGGAGACCTCCACCGCCTCGCCGAACAGGCGAGCCTGTTGGAGCCCGTTCTGGCCGGTGGTCGCATCGACAACGAGCAAGGTCTCGTGCGGGGCGCCGGGTAGGCGTCGCTCGATGACGCGCCGCACCTTCGCGAGCTCTTCCATCAAGTTGGTCTGCGTGTGGAGCCGGCCGGCGGTGTCGACGATCACGACGTCGCGGCCTCGCGCCGCGGCCGCCTCGATCGCGTCGTAGGCGACGGCGGCCGGGTCGCCTCCGCGTTCCGAGCCGACGAAGTCGGCGCCGGAGCGCGTCGCCCAGATCTCCAGCTGTTCCTCCGCCGCCGCGCGGAAGGTGTCGGCGGCGGCGAGGAGCACCGAGTGGCCGTGTTCCGTCAGGCGCTTGGCGCAGCTTTCCGATCGTCGTCGTCTTCCCGGTTCCGTTCACGCCGACGACGAGGATCACCGTGGGGCGGTCGGCGAGGTCCAGGCGGGTTGGGTCGCCGAGGAGGTTGGTCGCCTCCCGGCTCAGCGCGGCGCCGAGCTCGCCGACATCGCCGCGGGCCTCGAGCCGCTGGACGAGCTCCGCGGTCGTGGGGACACCCACGTCGGCGGCAATCAGCGCTTCCTCCAGGCGTTCCCAGGCCTCGTCGTCGCCGGGATCGAAGGCGGCCGCAGCCAGCTGCTCGGTGAGCGCGCGGCGGCTCTTGCCGAGCGAGTCGCGGAGGCGCGAGAAGAAGCCCTCCTGCTCCGCTTCGGTCTCGTCCGGCGTCTCCGTGTCGCCGAGAAACTCGCCCAGCTCCTGGCCATCGCGGCAGGCTAGCGGGATCGCGTCTCTGTCCATCGCAGCCACGTCCCAGTGCCAGGTACGCGGACGTGGCCGAACGGCCAAGTTAGCCCGGCTGCCAGCCGGCTCAAGTCGACCGGCGTTCTCGCACCTGCCTCAATCGGCCGCGTCCCGGTACCAGGCACCGGGACGTGGCTGGAAGGGCTACGCGGCGGCTTCGGCGGCCGCTTCGCGCGGGAGCCGGCGCGAGACGACCTGCGAGACGCCATCGGCGCCCATCGTGACGCCGTAGAGGATGTCCGCCGCCTCCATCGTCTTCTTCTGGTGCGTGATGACGATGAACTGCGCGCGGTCGGCGAAGCGACGGAGCAGCTCGACGAAGCGCCCGATGTTGGCGTCGTCGAGGGCCGCCTCGACCTCGTCGAGCAAGTAGAAGGGGCAGGGCCGGGCGAGGAAGAGCGCGAAGAGGAACGAGATCGCGCCGAGCGCCTTCTCGCCGCCGGAGAGGAGCGAGAGGCGGGTCACACGCTTGCCGGCGGGACGCAGCTCGACCTCGATCCCGGGCGCGGCGTCCTCGTCGTCGCCCTCGCTCTCGCCGGTCAGCCGGAGGCGGCCGTGACCACCCGGGAAGAGCGTGGACGCGACCTCCTCGAAGTGCGTGCTGACCGCGCCGAACGTCTCCGCGAAGCGGCGCTCGACGGTGCGGTCGAGGTCGTCCCTGAGCTTGGCGAGCTCGTCGAGGCTCTGCTCGAGGTCCTCTCGCTGGGCGGTTAGCTCGGTGAGCGACTCCTTCTCGCGCTCGTACTCCTCCGCGGCGAGCGGATTGACCCGGCCGAGCTCCTCGCGGCGGCGCTCGAGCTTGTCGAGCCGGTCCACGAGCGCCTCGCGGTCATCTCCTTCGGACGGCTCCGCGCCGGCCGCGTCGAGGCGGCGTTGCGCCTCGTCCCGCTCGGCCTGGAGTCGCGCCAACTCCACGTCGACCGCGCCGGCGGCGGCCGACGCCTCGCCTGCCTCGCGCCGGATCTCGGCTTCCGCGCCACCGAGCCGGCGAAGGTCTGCGGCGAGCTCGCTTGTCCGGGTGGTGCCGGCATCGGCCCGGGCGCGAAGCGTCGGCTCCCAGCGATCACTTGCAGATCCCGCCGCGGCCAGCGTCCGCTCGAGGCGCTGAGCGACTGCGATCAGCGGCCGGTAACGGCCGTCGTCAGCCTCGCCGACCGGCTCGGGCTCGTCCTCGACCGCCTCGGCCTGCCGCTCCAGACCCTCGACCTCTTCTGCGAGGGATCGACGCCGCGCCTCGAGCTCGAGCAGGACCGCCTCGGCCGCTTCGCCCGCGAACCACACCTCGCGGCGGGCGGGTCGTACGCGATGCCCTCGCGCGTGACGGCCAGGCCGTCCTGGGACAGAAGCTCGTCCCGCTCGACGATCTCGAACTCGTCGACCCGGTCGTCCACGACGACGTGGAGGCTGCCGAGGCCCCGGGCCCGAGCCTCCTCGACGCAGCCCAGCGCCGATCCTCGTCCGGCGCGAGGATCGCGGCGCCGCGACCGCGTAGCGCGGCGGCGACGGCCCGCTCGTCTCCCGGAGCCACGTCCAGCCGCGACAGGAGGAGCTCATGACCTGCCTCGGCCAGCGCCCTCGCCGCGGGAGGAACTCCCTCACGCTCCGCCAGAGTGCGCTCCAGCGCCACGAGCCGCTCGCGCGCGAGCCCCGCCTCCTCGCGAAGCTTCTGACGCATCAGGTCGGCAGACGGGGGCCGGTGCGCAGCCGTGGGCGACTCGCGGCCTGACGAAGCGACTCGACGAGCGCGCCCGCGCTCTCGCGCCTCAAGATCACTCGCTCGCCTGCGCTTCGGAGCCGGTAGAGGGCGGCCGTCGCCGCCTCGCGCTTACCGGCTGCGTCCGCGAGCTCCTCCTCGGCCCGGTGCACGCTCGGCCAGCAGCTCCTCGAGCTTGGACTCGGTTCTCCGCTTCGCGTGATCGGCAGCGGAGCGCCGCTCCGACGCCTCGCCGATGCGCTCGTCGATCGCCGCCAGGTCGAGGGTCGCGATGCCTGCCTCGAGCGAGGCGATCTCCCCGCCGAGCTTCTCCGCCCGCTGTGCGGCACTCGCCTGCAGCGCGAGCGGCCGGAGCCGCTTCTTGACTTCGGCCTCGATGTCACGCGCCCGGGCGACGTCCTGTCGCGACCCGCGCGAGCTTCAGCTCGGCCCGGTGGCGTCGGCGCTTGAACTTTCCGAGCCCCGCGGCCTCCTCGACAAGCGCGCGCCGCTCCTCGGGCTTCGAGGCCAGTATCTGCTCGACCTTGCCCTGCGAGATGACGAATCCGGCCGCGCCGCCCAGCCCGACGTCCGCGAGCAGCTCCACGAGATCAGTGCGGCGCACCGGCGTCCCGTTGATCAGGTACTGGCCCTCTCCGCCCCGATGGAGGCGGCGCATGACTGAGACCTCGGCCGGGAACTCTGGGAGCGTGTCGTCACCGTTGTCCAGGACGAGCTCCACCTGGCAGTAGCGAACCGGCTGCCGGCCACCCGAGCCGGCGAAGAGCACGTCGTCCGGCTTCTCGGCCCGCAGCTCGTTCGGACTGAGGCTCCCTGACGCCCAGAGCAGCGCGTCGGCCACGTTCGACTTCCCGGAGCCGTTCGGCCCCACGACCACGGCGACGCCAGGCTCGAGACGAACCTCGACCGGCTCAGGGAAGGACTTGAAGCCGCGGATGCGGATCGCGCTCAGATGCACGCAGGGCCGAACGCTAGTGGGTCAGGCGGATGGCGCTAGCAGACCAGAACCGTCGGCGAGCCCTGCTGCACCGCACCCGTCGAGTTCACGGTGAAGCTGCCGCCGCCCTGCCCCACAACGCCGTTGCCCGAGGCCTGGATCTGACTGCCCACGCGTGCAACCTGCGTGCCGCCGGTGCATCCGAGGTGGGTGACCGAACCGCGGATCGTGGCCGAGGCCGCTGCCTTCAGGTCGAGGCTCGTATCCGCGTCGAGCACGATTGTGGTCCCGCTCTTGAGGACGAGACCGCCGCCGTCCATCGTCACCTGCCCGTTGGGACCGGTTGCCACGATCCCGGCGTTCGTGACCGACAGGGTGTACTTCCCGTCGGGGCTCTGAAGCGTGCCGCCGAACGTCCCTGCCGGGCCCTGCGCTCCTACCGCACCCTGGGCTGCCATCAGCGCCCATGGGCCTTCCTTCGCGTTCGGGGTCTGCCCCGCAGTCGCCACTTCGGCGACATATGAGGAGTTGCCGTACGAAACGACCTGACCGGGTTGGTAATCGATGTCTCGGGTCCAGCTGCCGCGCCACGCGAGGGGCACGGGCTTCTCGAGCGGGCCAAGTGCTCCGACGCTGCGGTCCGCGCCGGAGAGCTTCCACGCGCCGACGGAGCCGACCGCCACCAATGCGGCGACGCCGAGAACGATCAGGAGCTTGTTCACCATTCGAGCACCTCGCGCACTAGACGGGACAGAGCCCCGCCATCTTCCCGCTACGCGCGCACTTTTTCGAGCGCCTGCTTCGCCGCCTCCTGCTCGGCCGCCTTCTTGGACGCGCCCACGCCGACCCCGGCATGGTCGCCGTCGATCACCGCGGCCGACGTGAACTTCCGGTCGTGCGGCGGGCCCTCGACATCGAGCACCGAGTAGCTCACCTGCCGGCCCAGCGCCGCGAGCTGTTCCTGGAGCTCGGTCTTGTAGTCCACATGCGTCGTGGCGGCATACTCGATCCGCCCGCCGAAAGCCTCGACGATCGCCTTCTCGATCGGCTCGAACCCGTGCTGCAGGAAGAGCGCGGCGAGCGCGGCCTCGAGCAGCGCAGCGAGGACGTTCCGGTTGCGAGAGAGTCGGTCGAGCTCCTCGTCGGGGACGATTCCCCCGCCCTTCTCGACGAGCCGCTGGCCCAGCCCGAGCTCCCGAGAGACAACGGCGCAGCTCGCCCGCGACACGACGTGCGAGCGAATCTTGGCCAGCTTCCCTTCCGCGAGGTCCGGATAGCGCTCGTACAAGGCCCGCGCCACGGCCAGCTCGAGGACGCTGTCGCCGAGGAATTCGAGGCGCTCGTACGAGGAAGACCGGTCCGGAGCCCAGGAGGGGTGCGTGAAGGCGTTGTCGGCCCGCTCCGCGGGTAGCCCCTCGATCAGCCGGACGAGTTGATCGGGGGCGCCGTGAGGCGCGTGGCTACTGGTGCGAGGTGACGTACTCGACAGCCTGACCGACCGTCTGGATTCCCTGGGCGTCCTCGTCCGGGATCTTGATCCCGAATTGATCCTCGAGCTCCATGATCATCTCGACGAGGTCGAGCGAGTCGGCGCCGAGATCCTCCTGGAAATTCGCTTCTTCTGTGATGTCCGCCTCTTCGACGGACAAGCGCTCTGCCAGGACTTCCCTGATGCGCTCGTAGACTTCGTCGCGGGACGCTGCCATGTCACCTCGCTTGCGTTGTTGTGGACTGAGAGCGCGCCGATTCTACGGGACCGGAGAGCGCAATGGCTCGACTTCGCGTCCACGGTAGGTCTTACACGTCGGACAGACGTGATGAGGGCGCTTCGGGCGATGGCAGACCGGGCACTCGTTGACCCTCGGGGCCTCGAGCTTGTGGGTCGCGCGACGCTTGTCGCGGCGCGCCTTAGAGGTTTTCCTCTTGGGGACTGCCATTGCGGCTCGCCACTATAGCGACCGGCGCTCGAACCTGACCCGACGGCGGCCGCGCCCAGGCGAGGATCACACAGGTCGGGACTCGCGCCCGCGTGACCGCCGGGGGGTGTGCGGCTCGGTACGCCCCCGGAGATATCCCGAACGCCCGGCCGAAGCTCGTCGTGAACGAGCCGACGCTGTGCAGCCCCACCGCGAAGCAGACCTCGGAGATCGAGCGATCGGTGTTGCGGAGCAGCGCGGCGGCCCGTTCGAGCCGCCGCGTCAGCAGGTACTGGTGTGGTGTTTCGCCGAACTCGCACCGGAACTCGCGGCTGAAATGCGCCGGCGAAAGGCGTGCGGCGCGAGCCAGCGTCGGTACGTCCAGCGGCTCGCGGTAGCGCGCGTCGATCAGGTCCTTCGCGCGGAGCAGGTGGCGGGCGGGCGGCTGGATCGCCAACACGCGCCAAGTATCGGTCAGTCGGACCTCTGCGCCATGCGGAAGTGATTCCCGGACGGATCCCTGAAGCCGGCGTCGACGCCGTACGGCTGCTCCGCCGGTTCCTGCGTGATCTCGACGCCGCGGTCCTTGAAGTCCTCGTAGGTTGCTTGGATGTCGTCGGCCTGGAAGAACAGGCCTCCGTTCCCGGCTCCCTTGGCCAACAGCGCCTGGAGCTGAGCCTGCGTCTCCTCGTCGAACACAGGCGGGCCGGGGATCGTGAGGAGCGTGATCGATACGTCGTCCTGGCCGGGGACGCCGACGGCCAGCCAGCGGAAGTTGCCCATCTCGGGCACCGTGACGTCCTCGCGGAGCTCGAGCCCGAGCTTTTCGGTGTAGAAGGCGAGCGCCTCTTCCTGGTCGTGAACCCAGACGCCGACGTGGGAAAGTGTGCTTGAGCATGGTTGTCCTCCGATCTCGTGGATGGTCGGAGACCAAGCTAATCGGGGAGCGCCGCCCTGTCTTCTCGAAAACTGCTGTCTCTACAACTGTTCCTTGAGGGCTTCGAGGGCGGCCCAGCGCGGGTCGCTGCGCTCCTCGTCGTGCTCGTGGGGGTTCTCGTTCAGATCCTCGCCGCACACGGCGCAGAGGCCCGCGCAGTCCTCCCGGCACAGGATCTGCTCGGGAAGGGCGAGCGCGACGGCGTCGCGGGCCCAGGCCGAGAGGTCGATGCGGTTCTCGGCGACGTACGGGGTTCGGAGCTCGTCCGAGTCGCCGGGGCTCGTGGCCTGGTACTCGCGGCCGTGGATCGGGAGATCGACGACGGCGTCCTTCAGGCAGCGGACGCACGGCCCGTGGAGGCGCACCCGGAAGTGCAGCTCGAATGTCGTCCCGCTCGTGCCGCGGCTGATCACGAGCTCCGCCGGCACCTCCTCGGGCACGGGGATGTACCGCTGACCGCCGAGGTCGAACGGCGCGAGCTCGATGTCCTGCTCGTCGCGGTACTCCTCGCCGGGTCGGAGCTTGGCCTGTCTGAGGTCGAACGTGGTCATTGGATGAGGGTAGCGTCGTGACCCGCCGCTATGAGCTCCTCGAACTCGGCGATGGCCTCCTCTTCGCTCGGGGGCGACTCGATCACCGGGACGACCTCGTTGGCTCGGGGCCACTTGGAGGCGCGGAGCGAGGACGGGTCGTACACGGCCCGGCGATGTCGCACGTCCGGGCCGAGCTCGACCCAATGGGCGCCGCTCGCGCCGTACGGCAGCCCGACGCTGCCGGCATTCACGACCCGCTGGTCGCGAAAAGCGCGGTCGAACTGCATGTGCGTGTGGCCGCAGACGACGACATCGGCGGTGACGCCCTCGAGGATCATCGCGAGACGCTCGTCGGAAGCCGTCTTCAACAGCATCTCCTCGTCGCTTCGTGGCGAGCCATGCACAAAGAGAACCCGTCCGAGCCCTTCGACCTCCAGCTCGATCTGCTCGGGCAGTGTCTGAAGCCAACGAAGACGTTCAGGACCGAGCTGCTCCTCGACCCATCTGTCCCCAGGATCCCGGTCGGCGTTTCCTCGGATCGCGAACGCGTCTAGCTCCCGGATTCGGTCGACGGCCTCGACCGGCATCGGCCCCCACGCCATGTCGCCGCCGAAGACGAGGGTGGCGTCGTCCCCGATCTCCGCGAGAGCCGCCTCCAACGCGGCAGGGTTGCCGTGGACGTCGTAGAGCGCGGCGACGCGCTTAAGCGTCGTAGGGCTGGTCGTCGTTCGAGGAGCCCGGGGCGGCGATACCGGCCACGACCGTCTCCTGCGAGCGCTCGTGGAGCCGCTCTCGGCCGCGCTTGACGGCGCCGAGGAACTTGTCGAGGTTGACCTCGAGCGTCGAGAGGATGCTGTCGGCCCAGTCCTCCATCTCGAGCCGCGTCTCGCGTGCCGTGCGCCGCGCCTCGTCGATGATCTCCTGTGCCTGGCGCTCGGCGAGCTTGACGATCTCCGTCTGTGACGCCTCGCGAACCGCCTGCTCCCGGGCCTCGCCCAGGATCCGGTCGCACTCGCGCTTGGCCTCGGCGAGCATCTCTTGCCGCTCCTTGACGATCCACCGGGCCTGCTTGATCTCCTCGGGAATCGTCGCCCGCATCTGGTCGAGGATCTCGTAGATCTCCTCGCGGTCGATGCGCACCTGGTCGGTCAGCGGGACCGCCTTGGCGTTGTGAACGAGGTCGTCGAGCTTGTCGATGAGTACGAGGACGTCCATAGAAGGAAGTCTACTCAGAGGGTGAGACGGGGGCTCCGGGCCGGCCGTCGCCGTACAGTTCGCGCAGCCGGACAGCGACAGCTTCCGGCACCAGCGAGTCCACGGCGCCGCCGTAGGCCGCGATCTCCTTGACGCCGCTGGAGGACACGAAGCTGACCTCCGGACTGGCCATCACGTAGACGGTCTCGATTTCCGGGGCCAGGGTCCGGTTGAGCTGGTTCATCTGGAACTCCCACTCGAAGTCGGAGATCACGCGAAGTCCCTTGACGATCACTTTGGCGTCCCACCGGCGCGCAAAGTCGACGACGAGCTCCTTGAAGACGTCCACCTCGACGTTCTCGATCCCGCCGAGCGCCTCGCGGAGGAATTCGACGCGCTCCTCGACCTGGAACATCGGCTGCTTGTGGGCGGGGTTGCCGACGACGCCGACGACGACGCGGTCGAAGATGCCTGCCGCTCGCCCGATCACGTCGACGTGCCCGTTCGTGACGGGGTCATAGGTTCCGGGATAGATGGCGGTGATCAATCCTCGTCCTCCTGGCCGCCTTCGGCTCCCGCCGGGCACAGCCCGGCTCCGCCGACGGCTCGTCTCGCTGGCGCCACGTCGCTCTCCGGGGCCGTGTTGCTCACACTGTCCCCTCCGGCGCCATGCCGCCAGACGAGAAGCCAGGGCGACGAGGAAGCTCGAAGAGGGTCAGGCGCGCGGAGCCGTACTTGCGGCTCGTCCGCTTCTCCAACGGGAGGTCCGGCTCCTCCTTCGCGTGCGTCTCGAGGACGGCAAGCCCGTCCTCCGCCAGCACGGCAGGGAGATAGGTCGAGATGCGGTCTTGCAGTGAGGAATACATCCGGTAGGGCGGATCGAGAAGGACGAGATCGTAACGCCTGCCCGCCCCCGCCTCCTCGGCGAGCACCTGGATCGCGTCTCGGTTCAGGACGGTCGCACCGGTGAAGCCGAGCTTGGCGAGGTTCTGCCGGATCGAGTCGTACGCCGGCTTGTAGGCCTCGGCGAAGACCGCGGACGCCGCGCCGCGCGAAAGCGCCTCGAGGCCGTAGGCGCCGGATCCGGCAAAGAGGTCGAGGACGGAAGCGCCGTCCACCGGGCCGATCAGGTTGAAGGCGGCTTCGCGGACCCGGTCGCCCGTCGGTCGGGTGTCGTGGCCCTTCGGCGCAACGATCTTCGCACCCCGCTTCTCCCCCGCGATGATCCTCACGCAGCCAAGTCGCGATCCGCAAAGAGGCGATCGACCTCGTCGTTCAGGGGGCCCTCGTAGTCGACGAGCGTCTCGGCGAGCTCGCGGGCTCGCTCGAGCAGGTCGCGATCGGCGCGCAGCCGCGTGAAGCGGAACTCCGACAGGCCCGCCTGGCGTGTTCCCAGCAGCTGGCCCTCGCCGCGGAGCTCCAGGTCGACCTCGGCCAGCTCGAAGCCGTCGGTCGAGCGCACCAGCGCCTCGAGCCTTGCCTGGGCGGCGTCGGTCAGCTCTTCCTTCGCTCGTGAGACGAGCAGGCAATACGACTGCTCCGCCCCGCGCCCGACCCGCCCGCGCAACTGGTGGAGCTGGGCGAGCCCGAACCGGTCGGCTTCCTGGACGATCATGATCGTCGCGTTCGGGACGTCGACGCCGACCTCGATCACCGTCGTCGCGACCAGAACGTCCAGCTCGCGCGCCTTGAACTGCGCCATGAGACCGCGACGCTCGTCGGGCTTGAGCCGTCCGTGAAGCAGCCCGACCCGATAGCCGCGCAACTCGCCTTTCCGCAGCCTCTCCGCCTCCCGCTCGGCCGCCCGCGCCAGGCTCGTCTCCGACTCCTCGATCAGCGGGCAGACCACGTAGGCCTGGCGGCCGGCGTCGAGGTGCTTCCTGAGGCGGTTGTAGGCCGCGCTCGAGCGGTCCTCGGTCACCCAGGCCGTCTCGATCGGCTTTCGGTTCGCCGGCGGCTTCGCGATCTCGGTCACGGACAGGTCGCCGTAGACGGTCAGCGCCAGCGTCCGAGGGATCGGGGTCGCCGTCATGTGGAGGACGTGCGGGCGGCGGCCGGTGGTGAGCGCCGTCCGCTGCTCGACGCCGAAGCGGTGCTGCTCGTCGACGACGGCAACGCCGAGGTCGCCGAGGTCGACGCCCTCCTGGATCAGCGCGTGCGTTCCGACGACGATCTGCGCGGCGCCGACGTCCTGCTTCACCGAGCGCGTCAGCAGCGCCAACGGGACTCCGAGCTCGGCGCAGAGCGGGTCGAGGGTGAGGAAGTGCTGCTCGGCGAGCGTCTCGGTCGGCGCCATCAGCGCGCCCCGTTTCCCGGCCTCCACGGCGCGGAGCAGCGCGTAGAGAGCGACCACCGTCTTGCCGGAGCCGACGTCGCCCTGGAGCAGCCGCTCCATCGGGCGTTCGCCGGCAAGGTCGGCGTCGATCTCGGCGATGGCGCTCTCCTGGTCGGAGGTCAGCTGGAAGGGAAGCACCTCCCGGTACCGCGCCACCAGCTCGGCCGGCCGACCGAGCGCCGGAGCCCGTTCCTGGTCCCGCCCCTCCCGGCGCCGGGCGAGCCCGACCTGAAGCGCGAGCAGCTCGTCGAAGGCGAGACGGCGACGCGCGAGCTCGCCAACGGCCTCGTCCGTCGGGCGGTGGAGCGCGACGAAGGCGTCAGCCCGCCCCGGGAGCCGTTCCCCGGCCTTCACGCCCGCCGGAAGCGGATCGACGACGTCCCGCGCGTATTCGAGCGCTTTGCCGACGATCTCCCGCAGCTTCTTGACCGTGATCTCCTCGCTCGCCGGATAGACCGGGGCAAAGTCCGCGGTCGCCGCAACCCCGTTCAGGTCGTAAGACTTGACCGTGAACTCACTGCCCTTGAGGTTCCCACGGAGCCGGACCTGCGTCCCGGGCTGAAGGCGGTCCTTGAGCCAGGCCTGGTTGAACCAGACGGCGGTGATCTCGCCGGTCTCGTCCGCGACCCTCGCTTTGACGAGCTGGAGCCGGCGAGCACGCTGGACGCGGACACTGAGCACCTCGCCCGCGATCGCGGCTTCGTCCTCGCCGAACAGGTCGACAATCGAGCGCTCTGGCGCCGCGGGCTCGTAACGGCGCGGGCGGTACTCCAGCGCGTCGCGGATCGTGCGCAGCCCCAGAGCGGCGAGCCGTTTCTTCACCGCAGGCCCGACCCCGGGAAGCGTGTCGAGACCCAGCTCCAGCCGCTCGGGGCGGGGAGCTCCGGGGAGGCGCGGCCAGGACGGGGGCGCGTCGGCGCCCGCGAAGCCGCGCAGAGGCGTCAGGCCGACTCCGCTGAGGCCGGCTCGACCTCCTCCGGCGGCAGGAACTCGATCTGGAGCTTCTCGATCCGCGTGCCTTCCACCTCGACGACCCGGAATTTCAGCCCGTTCCACCCGACCTCGTCGCCGGCCTCCGGCGCTCTCCCGAGCAGGCCGAAGACGAACCCGGCGAGCGTGTGGTAGTCGTCGTCAGGCATCGCGACGTCGAACTGCTCGTTGAAGTCGTCGATCGGGAAGGTCCCGTCGACCCGGATCGTGCGCTCGTCGATGCGCTCGAGAGACTCGTCCGGGAGGTCGTACTCGTCCTCGATCTCGCCCACGATCTCCTCGAGGAGGTCCTCGAGGGTGACGATTCCCTGCATCGATCCGTACTCGTCGACGACGACCGCCATGTGCTGGTTCTGCGCGCGGAACTCCGCGAGGAGCGGCGCCAGGTCCTTCGTCTCGGGGACGAAGTACGGCTTCCTCAGCAGATCCTCGATCACGACGTTGTCGATCCCCTTCTCATAGAGCGCCGAGAAGATGTCGCGCACGTGGAGGATCCCCTCGATGTGGTCGAGGGAGTCGCGGTACGCGGGATAGCGCGTGTAGGGCGACGTGATGACGGCGGCCAGACACTCTCGAGGCGGCAGCGTGACCGAGATCGCGACGACCTCGGGCCGGTGGACCATGACGTCGTGCGCCTCTTTCTCCGCGAACTTGAAGGCCGCATAGAGCACCTCCTGTTCGACACCCTCGACGGCGCCGCTCTGCCCCGCCTCGGCGAGGAAGGCGCGCACGTCCTCGCGCGTCTGGACGACGACACCGGCCGGCGCCGGCTGGATCCCGAACAGCCGGACGACGGCGTTCGACGAAGTCTGCAGGAGCCAGACGAGCGGATGGGTGATTCGTCCGAGGAGGTCGATCGGCCAGGCGAGGGCAATCGCCAGCCGCTCCGCTCGCTGGAGCGCGATCGACTTCGGCACCAGCTCTCCGAGCGAGACGCTCAGGAAGGTCAGGAAGAGGAACGCGATCAGGAACGCCACCGTGTCCGACTTGACGAAGTCGAACCAGTGGGAGACGAGTGGCTGGCCGATGGCGCCCATCGCGATGCCGGCGACCGTGATCCCGACCTGGACGGTGCTGATGAACCGCACCGGGTTGTCCATCAGTTCGAGCGCGTGCTTGGCGCCTGCGCGGCCTGCCTCGGCCAGCTCCTGCAGGCGGTTACGCCGCGCTGTGACAAGCGCGTATTCAGCGGCTACGAAGATCGCGTTCCCCAGCACCATCAGGAGAACCACGACGATTCGGAGGAAATCGCTCACGCCCCGCTCTCCGGGGCGTGGGTACTAGGCGGTCGGTCGTCGTCCAAGGAAGTTTTCGGATTATAGGAACGCGCCTGACGTAGCCGTGGCGAACATATGTTCTCTAGAATCCAGGAATGGCCGTCGAATACCGGGAGGAGCCCTGCCGGGGCGCCATGAACCGGGTCAAGGGCATGGCGTTCGGGTGGTCCCTGAACCCGTACATGGGCTGTGTGCATCGCTGCACGTTCTGCTACGTCCGGGCGTTCGAGCGCCGGGCGGATCGTCCGGCCGACGACCGCTACGGCACGTCGATCCGCGTCAAGACAAACATCGCGGAGGTGCTCCGCAGAGAGCTGGCCCGGCCCTCGTGGGAGGGAGAGTCGGTCGTAATCGGCGCCGCGACCGATCCGTACCAGCCGGCCGAGGGCAAGTACCGGCTCACGCGTGCCTGCATCCAGGCACTCGCCGAGTTCTCCAACCCGTTCGGGCTGATCACGCGCGGTCCCATGGTCGTCCGCGACGTCGACGTCCTGGTGGAGGCCGCCAAGCGGGCGAAGGTCAGCATCACGTTCTCGATCCCGACGCTCGACGAGGAGGTCTGGAGGAAGACAGAGCCGAGCACAGCTCATCCGCGGCAGCGGCTGCGGGCCTTGAAGGAGCTCGTTGACGCCGGCATCAAGGTCGGCGTCGGCATGGCCCCCATCCTCCCCGGCATCTCGGACAGGCCGGAGCAGCTTCGGGAGGTCGTGAAGGCGGCCCGCGAGGCCGGCGCAACCGGCGTCTGGACGAACCTGCTCTTCCTGCGGCCCGGGACCCGGGAGCACTTCCTCGAGCACGTCGCCGAGGATTTCCCCGAGCAACTGCCGCACTACCTCGAGCTCTACAAGGGTCGCGCCTACCTGCCGAGCGCCGAAACGAAGCCGGTGAAGCACCAGGTTGCCGCTTTTTCGAAGGAGTTGGGCATCCGCGATCGCCGCCGATGGCGGCTCGACGGCACAAGGCACGACGAGCAGCTGACACTCGCGGTTTAACAGGACTTCCTACGCGCGGCCTAGAATTCAGCGCCCGTGGCTGAGGAACAAAGCGACGACGGTCGCCCCGAGATCACTTGCCTGATCGTCGACGACCACGAGGTCGTCCGTGAAGGGCTCCGCTTGTCGCTCTCGCGGGCGCCGCACATCCGCGTGATCGGGGAAGCCTCGGACGGCGCGTCGGCCGTCTCCCTCGCGGAACGGCGCAAGCCGCACGTCGTGATCATGGACGTCCGGATGCCGGGCATGGACGGGCTCGAGGCCACCAAGCTCCTCACCGAGAAGGTGCCCGAGACCGCGGTGCTGATCTTCACGGCGTACAGCGAGCGGAGCCTGCTCAGCCGGGGGCTGGAGTCGGGCGCCAAGGGCTACATCCTCAAGGAGGCTCCGCACGCGAGCCTCGTCAAGGCGATCGAGAAGGTCGCGGCCGGAGATGGATACGTCGATCCCGCGCTGATGCCCGCCTTCCTCCCGGGCAAGGGCGACGACATGCTGACCGGGCGCGAGCGGGAGATCCTCCAGCTCCTCGCCGACGGCATGTCCAACGCGGACGTCGCGGCCCGCCTCTTCATCAGCCAGGAGACCGTCAAGAGCCACGTGCGCCACATCCTCACCAAGCTCGAGGCGGACACGCGGACGCACGCGGTGGCGATTGCGCTTCGCGAAGCGATCATCGACTAGGTCCGTTCTGCTCGTCGCCGGCGTCGCTGCTGCGGCGCTCGTCGCGCTGGCGGGGCTTGCGGCCGCGTCCCCCGTCCTGACCTTCAGCGGGCTCGCGGTTGCGATCGTCGCGGCTGCCTTGCTCTCGGTCGACCTCCTCCAGCGCCAGGAGAAGGAGGCGGAGCGAGCGCGGCTCTCGGACCACCTGATCACCGCCGAACAGGACGAGCGACGCCGCCTCGCACTCTTCCTTCACGACGTGCCCGTCCAAGCCATGTCCGGAATCGCGCTGATGCTGGACGGCGTCGTCGCAGCGATCGACGAGGGCCGGTTCGAGGACGCGAAGGAGATCCTCGGGAAGTCGGTCGACCGGCAGCGCGAGACGATCCGCGAGTTGCGCGACCTCTCGTTCGCGCTCGAGCCGGTCGTTCTCCGCGATCAGGGCTTCGGGCCTGCTGTGCAGGCGCTCGCCGACCAGGTCGGCCAGTCGCACCGACTCCGCATCGACCTGGACGTCGACGCGGGCGACGCGCTCGCGGAGCGGGCGCAGATCGTCCTCTACCAGATGATCCGCGAGTCGCTCGACGCCGCGATCCGGCGGGGCCCGCCGACGCGGATCTCGGTTGCGATCGCCGAGGTGGACGGCGGGGACGTCGAGACGGTGATCATCGACGACGGCTCCGGCGAGCGCCGGCGGCGGGTCTTCGAAGCACTCGAGGAGCGAGCGCACACGCTGCAGGGCCGCGTCGACGTCGACCGGAGCTCGGACGAGGGCGGGACTGCGGTGCGAATCACGCTGCCGCCCTACACGGCGCACGGTTAGGGTTCGGCCGCGATGTCGACGCCGCAGAAGCATTTGCTCTTCGTCTGGAAGTCGACCGGGTACGAGCTCCGCGAGCGAGACGGCGAGCCGCCCTCGGTCGGGAGCGTGGTGGAGCTCGACGACGACGGCGGCCGCCAGGAGGTCAACCGACTCGCCTCCTCCCCACTCCCCGGCGACGACCGGCGCGCCGCGTATCTCCAGCCCCTCCCGGGCTAGCCGACAGCCGACTCGGCGGCGATGCGGCCGAGGACGAGCGCGGTCGCGAGGCCGCTCGACCAGCCTCCGGTCGAGATCCCGCCGACATCCGCGCCCGCCACGTAAAGGCCCTCGGCGGCTCGTGCCCGCTCGTCGACCCGAACGCCGCCGAGCGTCTGCGTCACGCCGGCTCTGACGAGCACCGAGACTCGTCCGTCCTCGTCCCGTACCGGAGCTCCGGCCTCCCTCGCCGCCTCGATCATCTCGCGCACCGTTCGCTCCCGGATGCGCTCGTCGAGAGCCGCGGCCTCGACCGTGTACCAGCCGCAGCCGCCGGGCCACCGCGCGATTTGCTGGGCGAGATCGACCTCCGACCAGCTCGGCTCGCCCTCGAAGCGCTGCTCGCCGTCCTCAGACGTGACAGTCGCATATCGGCCGTAGAGCTGCGTCAGCCGGACGAAGTCCTCCTCCTGGATGTCGTCGACCGCGGCCATCGCCCGGCCGTAGAACTCGTCGAGATCCCCGGCGGTCGCCGCTCCCCGCTCGCGGGCGAGATCGAGGCCGTCGCCCTCGCTCCAGCGGTTGGCGCGGAGCATCAACCCCTGCTCGCGGGCCAGCCGCACCGGGAAGCCGCCGGTGGCAAGGATCGTCGGCTCGGCCGTGGTCTCGCCGAGACGGACTTCGCGGCCGAGCACGTCCACGAGCTGTCGCGGATCGAACCGACCGCCCACCGTCAGCGGGTTGCCGGTCTCGCGAGTCAGCAGCTCGACGCCGAGTGACTCGAGCCAGTCGAGCGCGTCGTCGAACTGCTCGACGATCAACCGCTGGAGAACCGGGTCGCCGCCGGGGCACTGCTCGCGAAAGAGCTCGAACGAGCTGTAGCGCCAAGCGAACCCGCTCGACAGGAGCATCGAGCCGCCGGGGCGGGTGCCCTTCTCGAAGACGACGGGCTCGGCGCCGAGCTCGCGCGCCCGTGCTGCGGCGACCAGGCCGGCCATCCCGGCCCCTGCGATGACGAGCTTCGCTATGTGAGCGAGAACGTCGGCTTGTGCTCGACGTACTCGAGCCGGACGCGCTCGGGCAGCCAGACGAAGACGGCCAGCGTGTTCGGAGCGTCCACGAAGTCCTGCACCTCGATCTCGAGCGTCTCCGCGCCGACCCGGTGGTCCTCGGCCGAATCCACGAGCACCGCCAGGTGGTTCAGGAGCGGCCGCTCGGGGTCACCGGGATCGCCTTCGTGGAATTCGACAAAGGCGCCGGAGACCTCTACCCGCGGGACGCCGCCGGCGCCCGGCTCCGCGGCCGCGAACCCGTAATCCCGGTACCGGGCCGCTGTAGCCTCGGGGTCGGCGGAGTAGAGCGCGACGTGGTCGAGGTCGTAGTCGCTGTCGGTCGGCGCCTCGACCAGACCGAGGCGCACTCCCTCCGACGACGTCGAAGAACGCCGCGCCGTTCTGGCGGTCGACATCGCCCGGAATCTCCTCCAGCGCGGCCTCGAGGTGGTTGACCCGCAGCGCAACGTGCTTCAGCGCTCCCTGCTCCCGGGGTGGCTCGGCGTCGAAGAGCGTCAGCTTCCCCCGGCGGGCATCGGCGCCCACGAGGGTGAACCGGTCGGTCTGCTCGATGACGTGCATGCCGAGATGCGAGGTGACGAAATCGGCGACGCGGTCCCGGTCACCGAGCCAAAACGCGACATGGTCGAGAGTCTTCGGACGCACGGGAGCCGGGAACGATAGCTCCCCCAGCCCCGTGCTGCCGAAGGTGATTACTTCCTGCGATCGACCGCGCGCTGGAGCTGCTGCTTGTTCATCTTCGAGCGCCCTTCGATGCCCATCCGCTTGGCCTCGTTGTAGAGCTGCTCCTTCGTGCGTCCTCTCGGACGCTTGGTGCCGGAGCGCAGGCCGCCGCGGCGGCCGGACGAGATGTCCTGTTTGGACGTCCGCGAGGAGGTGCGCGCCTCACCGGATCGCGCCCGCTCTTTGTTCACGGTCCGGGCGGCGATCTCTTTGGCCTTCTTCGTCGAGGCGCCCTGCTCCTTGACGCTCTCCTTGATGTGCTCGTACTGCCGTTCGCGCTTGTTGCTCCACGCCTGCTGTGGCATCAGACCCTCCTTGTAGACCGGAAAACGCCTACCCGCTCAGCGCGTGGCTTATTCCAGGGGAGGGTTCTGCACGTTGTGCTCGGTCGCGTAGGCGTCGACGAGCGGGTCCACGACCTCGGGCCCCTCACCGTAGGCGTAGTTGATCTTGATGAAGGGCTCCCATTTGTCCGGCAGCGCGTCCTCCGGGAAGATCGCCTCCACCGGGCATTCCGGCTCACACGCCCCGCAATCGATGCACTCCTCCGGGTCGATGATCAGGATCCGGTTGAACTCGTGGATGCAATCGACAGGGCAGACGTCGACGCACGAACGGTCTTTGATGTCGATACACGGCTCGGCGATGATGTACGTCACAGCGGCGGAAGCCTAGCGTACTGGGAGATCAGCGCCTGGACGAGCTCGGGCGCCTTTTCCGCCAGTGCGGATTTGGCCACGACCTGGTCGAATCCCGCCTCGTGACCGCGGCGCAGGCCGGCCGTGTCCGTGTGGTTCGTGAAGCCCAGGATCGGGACATCCGGATACGTGTCCGCGACCTCTTCCGGGTCGGTGCGCGCGAGGTCCGCGATCACGAGGTCGGGCGGGTCGAGGCTCTCCCTGGTCACGAAGCGGTGGCCCTGGAGGGTCGCTTCGAGTTTGCCGCGGATGAACAGGTCGACGCCAGCAAGCAGAATCGTCGCCACGCCGCTTCGAGCGTAACACTCTCCTCTATGGACGAGTGGCTGCGGGAAGGGCTCGAACGGATCCGGTGCGGCGAGTACTTCGAGGCGCACGAGTCGCTTGAGGACGCCTGGCGCGCGGCCGAGCCCGCGGAGAAGGGCTTCTTCCAGGGACTCGTCCACGTGGCAGTCGCCTGGCACCACGCCGGCCGCGGGAACCGGCCTGGCTGCGAGCGTCAGCTGGCGAAGGCGGAGCGGCGGCTCGGGCCGTTCGCGCCGGAGCACCGCGGAGTCGACGTCGCCGCGATTCTCCTGTCAGTCGCAGCGGCTAGGCGAACCGTCGAATCGGGGTCGCTGGACCTGTCCGCACCGCTCTAGAGTCCGCCGAGACCGACGAGGTCGAGCGCCCTGTCGAGGACTACGCGTATCCAGCCGTCCCGATGGAAGAAGAACGCCAGCCCGAGGAGGACGAGGGCCGCCCCGCTGACCATGCGAATGGCGACGTAGTGATCGCGGAGCCACCGGAACGCCCCCATCGCGCGCACGAACGCGACGGCTGCGAGCACGAATGCGACGCCGAGCCCCGCCGAGTAGGCGGCGAGGAGCAGCGATCCTCGGACCGCCGTGTCCGCGTTCCCGGCCAGGACGAGCACCGAGGCGAGGACGGTGCCGATGCAGGGCGCCGCGCAAACGGCGAACGCCGCGCCGAGGAGGGCGTTCGAGCCGCGCTTGCGAGCGCCGCTCAGCAGCCCCGGCGCCAGCGATGCGCTCCGGCCAGGGCAGGAGCCCCAGGAAGGCGAGGCCGAGGACGACCAGAACGAAGCCGGCGAGCTCGGCGCGGCGGTTCGCGTCGAGTGTCCCGCCGAGCGCCGCCGCACCCGCGCCGAGCACGACGAACACCGCCGTGAACCCGAGGATGAACGGGATGCTCGACCGCGCGATCCGCCACTCCACTCCCGACTCGCCCAGCCGGTCGGCCTCGACGGCGGAGACGGCGGAGAGGTAGCCCGGGACGAGCGGCAGGACGCAGGGCGTGACGATCGAGAGGAGGCCGGCGAGGAACGCGGCAGTGGGAGCAAATTCAGCCATCGAAGCGGGCGAGCTCGTGGTCGAGCCGCCGCTCGAGCTCGGGGTCGAGCCCGCGTCCGTTCGAGTCCGACGCGGGCTCGGCCGGCGGGCGGGTGTCGGCTCCAGCGCCAGACGAGCGTCGACACGACGGCGGCGCCGGCGAGGAGGCCCGCCAACGGCAGCAGCCAGGCGAGCCAGTGGAAGCCCTTCCTCGGCGGTGCAGCGAGCACGGCCGGCCCGTACTCCGCGACGAGCTCGTCCTTGATCTGCTGCTCCGAGGCGCACGCATCGACCCGGCGCTGGACGTAATCCTTGATCTGCCGGGCGAGCAGGAGCGTCGGACTGGTCGAGCGTCGTCTTGCAGGTCGGGCAGATCAGCTTGCCCTCCAGGTCCGCGAGGGTGGGACAGGCCGCGGCCGCCGGCGAGGCTATGGCCAGAGCGACGACGATCACCGCGAGCAGCCTCACGCCGAGAGGATCTCCTCGACGCACGCGTCGAACCGGTCGCGGTTGCGATCGAGATGGACGCCGCCCTGGAGCCGCTCGCAGACGAGCTTTCCGCTCCGGGCGACGAAGAACGTCTCCGGGAAGGCGGCGACCCCGTAGTCGGTCAGCGTCTCGCCGGGACCGTCGTGGCCGATCGGATAGCTCATCCGGTTCTTCTCGGCGAAGCTCCGTGCAGCTCCCTTGAGATCGTTTGCGTCGATTCCCAGCACAACGAGGCCCCGGGATCGGTACCGCTTCCAGACGCTCTCGAGGACCGGCGCCTCCTCCTCGCAAGGGTCACACCAGGACGCCCAGAAGTTGATCACTATCGGGCGGCCGCGATACGTGGCGAGGGAGAGCTTGCCGGGCCGGTCGAGGCGGTCGAGGCGGAACGAGGGCGCCGGAGGCGTCTGCCCCCGGCCGAGCTTGTCCGATGCTCCATCGTCCTGCCGCGCGACCTTCCAGACGAGCAGGCCGAACAGCGCGGCGACCAGCGCGAGTGCGAGAACCTGGGCCGCGAGCTTCAGCGGGCCTTGCATGACCTAGAGGCTACGCCGCGACGATGAAGACCGGCGTCCCGACCCGGACGTGCTGGAACAGCCACTCCGCCTCCGGGATCCGCATCCGGATGCAGCCGTGCGAGGCCGAGTAGCCGATCGAGGCGGCGTCGGGGGTCCCGTGCATGCCTACGCCCGGGGAGCTGATGCCCATCCAGCGGGTGCCGAGCGGGTTGCCGGGGCCCGGTGGAACGGGCTTCTCGTCCTTCGCCCAGTCGGAATCCGGCGGGTACCACCAGGGATTGCGCTGCATGGTGACGATCGAGAAGCGGCCGGTCGGGGTCGGGTAGGACGACTGGCCGGTCGCGACGCCGAACCGCTTCCACAGGCGCATGCCGCGGAAGAGGCTCAGGCGTTTCGAGTCGCGGCGGATGACGATGATCGGGCCGAAGCGCGCGCGCGTCGACTGCCGGGTCGATGCGTGTCCGCCCGGATCCGCAGCACGGCTCGTTGATCGCGTGCGCAGCGCCGCGACGATGCTCGCGCACTGCTGCACGCTGGCGAAGCATGCGACCGACGCCTTCCTTCGTGATCTACGGGCGCTGCTGTCGCAGGCCTTGCAACTCGGCGTTCTTTGCCGCGCCGGTCGAACCTCCTGCCGAGCGCCTTCACGTAGCGCGCCACGCCGCCTGCGCGAAGGTTGACGAACAGCGGGAGCCTGGTGTTCGGCTCAGCACGGCGAGCCTGGTCGATCGCCAGCTTGACTCGAGCCGTCGCGCCGAGGCGCTGCGGCGTGACGAGGATCGTCAGATGCCCGAAGCGAAGCCGAAGGGCCTCGTCGAACTCGGATTGCACGAGCGCCCTCGCGCCTTCGGGCGTCAGGCCGCCGACCTCGACCCGTCCCACCCAGACGCCTTCCGCGATCAGATCGGCCTCGACGGTGCGTGTCGTAGTGGTGGTGGCCGCCGTCGTTCCGGTCGTGATCGGAAGCTGTGAGAGGCCTGGAGTGGCCACGACGGCGGCCGCGAACAGGCCCGCTACCGCGCACGCAAGCACACCCATGACGATCGAGACCCCACGCCTCATCGCGGCTCAGTGTAGGGAAAAACCCTGCTTACGGGGCTGTCGGAAGCGGCGCTTCCTCGAACCGCCCGCCCTCGGCCGCGAACTCCACGATCATGCGGTCGGTGATCCACTCGACGGGCGCTCTGGTCGTCTGTCCACGGGTCATTTGACGCCTCGATCGGACGCATGCTGGCCCGAGAGAGCCTCGACGAGCGGCTCCACGTCGAGCCGGCGCGCCGCGTCGGACTCCAGCCGGACGGCTCGCCGTTCAGGCCGATCACGATCTGGTTGAAGCGGAGCGGCTGCCAGGCCATCGCCTTCGGGATCACGGATGCGAGGGTGCCGCCGATGCTCCCGGCGAGGTCGTGGTTGTCAGGCGTGGTCGCGACGTTCAGCGCGACGATCCCGCCCGGCGCGAGGCGCTCAGCGCACGAGCTCGAAGAACTCCTTCGTCGCCAGGTAGAACGGCACGTAGGGAGGGCGGTAGGCGTCCACGATGACACGTCGTACGCGTCGTCGGTCTGCCGGAGGAACGACCGTGCGTCCGCGTCGTGGACGGTGAGCGTCCCGATGTCGCCCAGACCGAAGAACCGGCGGCCCAGCCTCTGCTCACCGCAGGGTCGAGCTCGACGCCGTCGACTCTCGTCGAGCGGGTAGTAGCGCTCGTAGGCCCGCGCAGCCGTGCCGGCGGCGTTCCCGAGCACGCCGACTCGCTCCGGCGGTCGGCCGAGGAGCGTCGCGGAACCGCGAGGTACGTGTCCCAGACGCCGCCGGTGAGGACCTCGTCCCTGCGCCAGACCGAGTGCGTCGCGAGTGCCCTCGTCGAGGTAGAGGCGGCGCACGCCGTCCCGCTCGACGACCTGGATGAACTGGTAGCGGACTCGTCCTCGAAGATCAGGCCGCTCTGCGCCTTGACCGCGCCGGGCGGAATCAGCAGCAGCGCCGCGAGGCCGGCCGGCAAGGAACGAGCCAGCGGGCGCCGAGCAGCACGGCTCCGGCCGACCGCGATCAGCGCCGCACTCGCAGCAGCGTTCGCTGCGTGCCGAACGCCGGGATCGTCGACCAGAGCCGAGAGGAACGTGCCGAGCAGGCTGCCGACCGTGGAGAAGCGCATAGAGCCGGCCCGCGACGGTGCCCGGCGCTCTCGACGATCGGTGATCGCAGGCGGATCGCGAACGGCGCGACCATCCCGAGGAGCGTGACGGGCGGAGCGAAGAGGACGAGGACGCCGAAGAACGAGCCGATCGCGGCTCCGGCCGAGACGCGATCGAGCCCCTCCACCGAGAGGTCGAGGATCGGGCGAGCGGCGAACGTGGCGATGGCGATCCAGGCCGGCGGCGGTCACGACCAGGGCACCGAGGCGGCGCGGGTCGGCCTCCGATCGGCGAGCCGGCCGCCGAGCCAGTAGCCGAGCGAGAGCGAGGCGAGCTCGAGGCCGATGACGTTCGCCCAGACGATCGTCGAGTTGCCGTAGTACGGGGCGAGGAGGCGCGAGGCGCCGATCTCGGTCGCGAGCGAGCCGACGCCTGCGATGAAGACGAGCACGCCGAGCGCGCGCCGGCTGACCGGCTGCTCGCGGCCGGCGTCCGGTTCTGCTGCTCCCGGCGCGGCGACAGTTGCCTCCCTGTCGCGCGGGGAAGCCGTCTCGGGAGCAGCCACTAGGCGGAGGCGTCCCTGTCCGCTTGACGACGACGACCGCACAGTCGTCCACGAGCTCGCCGCCGGCGAACTCCCGCGTGCGCTCGAGCACGGCCGCCGCGAGCTCGGCGGCGGGAAGCCCGGCGCCCTCGCGCAGGACGACATCCAGGCGCTCCACGCCGAACTGCTCGCCCTCCCAGCGCGCCTCGACCACGCCGTCCGTGTAGAGGACGACGCCGTCCCCGGGCGCGAGCGTGGTTGTCTCCTCGGGGTATTCCTGTCCGGCTCGATCCCGAGCGCGACGCCGCGCGCGGCCAGCTCCTCCACGCTCCCGTCGCTCCGGACGACGCGCGGCGCCGGGTGGCCGGCGGATGCGCACTGGACCTCCCCGGTCTGTCCGTTGACGAGGATCCGGTCATGGTGATGAACTTGCCGACCGCGATCTCCTCGACGACGACTGCGTTGGCGGCGGCGAGGAGGGCGCCGGGCGGCTCGGGTGCGGCGGGCGAGGGAGCGGAACACGAACTTGGCCATCGCCATGTCCGCCGCTGCGTCCACCCCTTGCCCGGTCACGTCGCCCAGAATCACCGCGAGCCGGTCCTCGCCGAGCGGGAGAAAGTCGTACACGTCGCCGCCGACCTCGAGGCGCGCCGATGACTCGTAGACGTGGCCGAGCTCCAGGCCGGCCACTTCGGGCAGGGAGCTGGGGAGCAGCGACCGCTGCATCGACTCGAGGAAGTGCCGCTGCTGCTGGTAGAGGCGCGCGTTGTCGACAGCGAGCACCGCGTGCGCGCGAGGGACGCGACGGCCTCGAGCGAGTCCGCGCCGATCGGCCGCTCCGCGTCCATGGAGGTCACGTGAGCACCGCGACGAGCTCGCCCGCAGTCGCGATTGGGACGATCGCTGCCGAGGCGCCATGGTCGAGGAACGGCGCGAACACCTCGAGGCGCCGCCGAGACCCTCCGCCAGCGAGCGCGTGTGCAGCACCGGCGCGGCGGGCGTTGACGAGCTGGCGCACGGGCTCGGTGTCGAGGCGGTGCGGCCGGGCGAGGGTCGGCTCCAGCACCGGCCCGCAGCCGCTCGTCGGCGATGTAGATCGCTCGTGCCGTCAACTGGAGTTGCGCGCCGGTCGTAGGTGCGGATGACGCCGGCATCTGCGTCGATCAGCTCGTGCGCCGTACGGGCGACGGCCTCAAGCGTCTCGTCCAGGGACAGGCTGCTCGTGAAGGACTGGCTCACCTCGTAGAAGGCGCGCAGCCGGCGTGAGGCGCGCCGCTCCGAGTCGAGCGCCCGCTTGCGCTCGGCGCCGAGCTGCATCGCCTCCTCGTGCAGCCGCGCGTTCTGGACTGCGACACCGAGCTGCGCCGCGAGTGCGACCAGCAGCGCCGTCTCGTCCTCGGTCGGTCGTCGGCCCCGCGGGAGGTAGGCGACGAGCAGACCGATCGTGTCGCCGAGCGGAGCGAAGGGGAACGCGACGGCGGCCTCGATGCCGGCTTCGGAGACGGCGTCCCGCACCGAGGAGAGCCACGGTTCCGTGGCCGCGTCGGCGCCTCGACGACCGGGCGCGAGCGCAGCCGGCCCAGCGCGACGCCAGCGGCCGCTCCGCCCTCGGGTGCGGGCCTGCGAGCCCGCGCTCGACCGCCGTGCTCGAGCCCGCCGACCTGGCGAAGATAGACGGCCACCGCGGTCGGTGCCGAGCAGCTGCCGACGCGCGCCGCCGCCGTCTCGAGCGTGTGCGAGAGCGACAGCTCTGCGATCGCCTGCGCAACGACCGCAAGAAGTGCGCGGCTGCGCTCCAGCTCCTGCTCGAGGTTGCCGGTGCGCTCCCCGACGCGGAAGGCATGTGCGGCGCGCGCGCCGAAGGCGGCGAGGCGAACGCAGTTCGTCTGCGGTCGGCTCCTCCCCCGGCTCGAAGACGAAGCGCAGCCCGCCGACGGCCGGCTCGCCCAGCCTGACGAGGACGACCCCATGGTCGAGGGCCACGGACGCATGTGCGCTGAGGGCCTGGTCGGCGTCCCGGACCGCCGAGGCAGGATCGGTCAGATCCTCCGCCTCGCCGACGGCGGAAACGAGCTCGGCTTCCCCCGCTGCCGATCGCCAGAGTAGGCAGGAACGCGCGCCTGTCGCCTCGAGCGCGAGCCGCGCGATGCGCTCGCCGCTCCGGGCCTGCCTCGGCGACGGAGGCGAGCGCGCGGCCGGCAAGCTCGAGCGTTGCGGCTCGGCCATTGGTCGGGACATGGCCATTCGGTGGATCGAGCGCGCGGACGAGCAGCGCCGCGTGATTGGCAACGACTCGCGCGAGCAGGATGTCGGAACCGGAGAACGGCGCCCCTGCGCGGGCCAGCTCGAGGCTCGCGACCACCTGGCCGACGGCGACGACCGGGCAGACGAATACCCCCGAGGCTCCCCCCGCTTGGCGAGCCGGCGGATCGGCTCCGGGAGATCGTCCTCCTCCGTCAGCTCCGAGGTGCCAAGCTCGTCGGCGGGGAGCCGAGAGCCTTCGAGCTCGGCACCGAGGGCCGGCGAAGCCGTAAACACGCCTCGGGCTTGAAGGTCCACCCCGGCCCGATCGGACACGCGGATGACGGCGATCGTGGCTCCGGTGCCGTTTGCGGCCGCCGCAGCCAGTGCTTCGAGCGCGCCGTCGAGATCCTCGGCCTGCGTGAGCTCCCGCCCGGCAGCAGCGAGGCTTTGCAGCGCTGCCGGGGAGACTCCCTGCTCAGCCGAGGGGATCATCGCGCCAAGTGTAGGAGCCAAATCGCGGACGTCTTATAGAGTGCCGCGCATGGCTGAGCCGGCCCGGCGCCCTGAAGCCGTCGACGAGCCGCCGCTTCCAGATCCAGTCGCGGTCGAGCGCACGTACCGATTTCACAAGGCGCGTCGCCGATTCCGGCAGGAGCGGAAGCAGGAGCGGGCCCTCGCGCGCCTGCGATTCATCGCAGTGACGCTCTCGCTGCTCGTCCTCACCGCATACGTCCTGCTCGTCGTCTGGCGTCAGATCGAGCACCTCTTCGGCCTCTAGAGAGGCGCCAACACGGTGAGCCTTGTGCCGCCGGGCCGCGCTGGACGCCTCGAGCCCGCGTCCTCAGTCGCACCCATATGACGCTGCATATGCGTGCTCCTTGCGTCCTTGGCTCGGTTCGTCCAGCGCACCCCGGCGACGAAGCGTCACCATGTCGGCGCCTCTAACCGGCCTCATCGCCCATACTTCGCGCCGTGCAGACGCCAGAGTCTCTCCCACCCGAGCCCTACGAGGCCGACGACGTCCTCGACCGCTATGCGCCCGACGTCGCCTGGCTCTGGGGCGCGGGAGAAAGGCTGACGTGGCTTGCGGGGCTCGTGCTCAGCCTGTCGACGCTCATGGGCTGGTACGTCAGCGCGGGCGAGCCGACCGTCGCGGTCATCGGGTGGCACACCGGCGCGATCGCGAAGATCGTCCTGCTGCTCGGGCTCGCGGTCGTGGCGCTCCATCTGCTGCATTCCGCGGGGATCGATCTTCCGGCAACGGTTCCGGAAAGCCTGGTCGTGATCGTGCTCGGATCGCTCGCCACGGTCCTCGTGCTCCTGCGCGTGATCTCGATTCCCGAGGACTTCCAGCCCGCAAGCCGTGGCATCGGCCTCTGGATCAGCCTGATAGCCGCCGTGGCAGTGATCGTCGCAGGCCTACTGCGCGCGTCTGAAGAACTCTGATCGTCGCCACCCGAATGTCGGAACCGTCCCGGAGCCGGCGAACGCGAAGCTAAGTCCGAAGGAGCTCTTTGGTGCGGGTGATGAGGTCCTGGGGGTTGAACGGCTTCCCGAGGAAGCCCTGCGCGCCCCGCGCCACGGCATCGTCGTTCGTGCTGTCGGCCTGCCCGCTGAACATGATCACCGGGATCGAGCCCATGCCGTGCCGCTCGTGGACGCGGCGGAGCATCTCCCAGCCGTCCACGCCCGGCATCATCACGTCCAGCAGGATCAGGTCGGGCGGCTCGTCGTCGAGCACGGAGAGCCCCTCGTCGGCGCTGCCGGCCTCGCGGACCGTGTAGCCGTCCATCTCGAGGTTCACCCGGACGAACTCGCGAATGCGAGCGTCGTCGTCGACGATCAGGACGAGCGGTGTCCCGCGGACTCGCGGGCTAGGGCCGCTTCCCGACCCGGCCACGAAGGCGTCGAGGTCACGACGGCGGTACCGGCGATGACCGCCGGGCGTGTAGAACGCCGGAAGGCGGCCCTGGTCCGACCACTTTCGGATCGTGCTCTGAGCCACGCCCAGATGGCGTGCGCCCTGGCCCAGCGTGAGCCAATCGGTCGTGTCATCCCCGGGCGGCTGACGCCGCGCCTTGCCCCCTGCCTCGGCCACGGGCGGAATCTAAACAATTCTGTACTTTCTTGCCAGTCAGGGCGTCGTCACCGTGACGGTGCGGGTCTCCGTGATCCGGTTCGTCTGCGTCCAGGGCTTGATCGTCGCGACGCTCGTCACCGGCTTGGCCGCCTCCGGACGATCCTGCAACGCCTGACCCAGGGCCACGCCGGCGC
This sequence comes from uncultured Actinomycetes bacterium, assembly GCA_963754715.1. Lineage (GTDB taxonomy): Bacteria > Actinomycetota > Thermoleophilia > Gaiellales > Gaiellaceae > JACDAN01. The sequence goes on from CAVWHA010000009.1 coordinate 36,106, forward strand.
CGAAGAGTGCGGCCGCGGCCAGGGCTCCACACAGCCACCGGAGAAGACGCCTGCGCTGAATGGCCGAGCCCCGAGTCACGGCGAGTAGTCCGTCGCGCCGCGGGCGTACCGGTGGAAGGCGGCGTCCTGGGCGACGGAGAGCTTGCCCACCCAGCCGGGACGCTGTGCCCGCTCGGCGACGGCCTCGAGCACCCAGCTGTCGGCGGCCCCGTAGACGTCGGCGAGCTCGTCGAGGGTGAAGCGCTCGCCGATGCGACGACGCAGCGCCTCGGTCACCGCCTCCACCTGCTCCATCAGCGCCTCGAACGCGTCGGCGTCGGAGACCTGGGCCGACAGTCGTCTGTCACCCTCCGCCCACTGCTGACGCGCTGCATCCAGATAGCTCGCCACGTCTCGCCTTCTATCCAGTGGAGTCGAGACTGCAACACCGGTCGGGCCAACTCGGCACGATCTCGGCGAGGATTCGTTCGCCGAGCTCGTATCCCGGGCGAGCCAGCGCGAAGGCCGCGTGAGCGTGGAGGCACTTCAGGCGCTCCGGCCGCGCTGTGCCGCCGATGCCGAGGTCGAGGGACGTGCCGCCTTCCCGTCCCACCCGCCCGGCGGCAAGCTCGCGGCGGACGACGCGCTGATCCTCCGTGGCTCGCTGGAGACTGGTCGAGAGCGTCTCGTCCGCTGCCGCGAGCTCGCTCCAGCGCTCGATCCCCCCGGCCGCCTCGAGGCGCGCCACGGCGGCGACGAGGTAGCGGCAGGTCAGGTAGTAGGTCGTCGGAAAAGGATCGCCGGCGGTGTCGTAGGGAGCCTGCTCGGTTACGGCCGGCGCGCCGAACGGGCAGCGGGCGACGGCGCGCAGGAACGCGCGCGGCTCACGGCCCAGCTGGCGCTCGACGATCGCCCGGTCATCCACCGTCTCCGATGCTAGTGCCGCTGCCGGTACCTGCGTGGCGGCGGCGCCACTCGTCGATCCCCTTGACGATGAACAGCCGCTCGCCCGGCTTCACGAGCCCGAGTCGGCGGGCACGGCGGGCGAGCGCCTCCGGCGTGTCCGAATCGGCGAGGCGGCGCGCCAGCGCGTCCCGCTCCGCGCGCAGGGAGCGGACCTCGGTCGCACGGTTCTCGAGCGCAGACCTGGTCTCCACGTAGCTCTTCAGCGGCCGGTAGTACAGAAGGGCGACGACGGCCAGCGTCCCGAGCGCGAGCCAGCGCATGATGGGAGGGCGGCGACGGGATCGCTTCGGTTTCGCGCGAGGCGGCATGCACCGTCGGTTCGCGGAAGTTCGGCCCGCTCCTCCCGCCGCTAGGCGTAGGCCAGCTTGATCATGTCGGTGGTTCCGGGGATGTTCACCGCGGTCCCAGCCGTCAGCACCACGAGGTCGCCTGCTTCGAGCAGACCGGTCTCGCGCCCCGCCTCGAGGGAGCTCGCCCAGAGCTCCTCCACGTCCGCAGCTTCCGGCATGCGAACCGGCGTGACGCCCCACTCCAGCGCCATGTGCTGAAGCGCGTAGCGGTGATGCGAGAGGCCGATGACGGGGCGGCGAGGCCGTAGGCGGGCCACCACCGAGGCGGTGCGGCCCGTGAACGTCGGCACGAGGATCGCCTTCGCCCCCAGCATCTCCGCAAGATCGCAGGCGGCATTCGACATCGCCTGACCCACCGTCGGCTCGTCGCCCGGCTGCGGAAGCTGGTGCCGATACTCGATGCTCGGCTCGATGGTGCGGGCGATCTGCTCCATCATCCGTACCGCCTCGAGCGGGTACTCGCCGATGGCCGTCTCCTCCGAGAGCATGAGCGCCGAGGTCCCGTCGAGGATCGCGTTCGCGATGTCGCTCGCCTCGGCGCGAGTCGGCTCGGGCTGGTGGACCATCGACTCCAGCATCTGCGTAGCCGTGATCACCGTCTTGCCCTCGTCGAGGGACTCCTTGATGATCCGCTTCTGCAGCAGCGGGACGACGGCCGGACCGATCTCGACGCCGAGGTCGCCGCGCGCGACCATGACCGCGTCGGCCTCCTCCAGGATGGCCGGTAGGGCATCGACGGCCTCGGCCTTCTCGATCTTCGCGATCACATGGGCGTGCGCCCCGGCCTGCTTGATCAGTCCCTTCAGATCTCGGACGTCCGCCGCCGACCTGACGAACGAGAGCGCCACGAAGTCGACTTCGAGGCCGAGGGCGAACTCGAGGTCCTCGATGTCCTTGCGGGTCAGGGCCGGGATCGGGACCGGAACACCCGGCACGTTCACGCCCTTGTGCGAAGACACAGTTCCGCCGACCACCACCGTGCAGCGGGCTCTCCCGCTCTCGACTTCCTCGACGCGCAACCGGACGAGGCCGTCGTCGATGAGGACTTCGTGGCCGGGCTGGAGCACCTGGCCGATCACGGCCGGAAGAACGGGAAGCTCGCCGTTCCGCGCCTCGTCGCCGGTGACGACGATCTCCTCGCCCTCCTCGAGGCGCCTCGGGCTCCCGATCTCACCGATCCGGAGCTTCGGCCCCTGAAGGTCGGCGATCAGCGCGATCGGGCGACCCACGTCCTCCTGCGCCTGACGAACCATGCGGGCGTACTCGCCGTGCTGGTCCTGCGTCCCGTGGGAGAAGTTCAGCCGGGCGCCGTCCATCCCCGCCCCGGCCAGGGCGGTCACGCGCTCTTGCGTGCTCGACGCCGGTCCGAGCGTCGCCACGATCTTGGTGCGGCGGGGCACCGTGGAGGCCACGCGACTCAGCCTAGCTTTAGGGGAATCGTGACCTCGTTGATCCGCGACCCGTCGGCGGCAGAGCTCTCGAAGACCACGAGGCTGCCCTGTTGAGGACGATCGAGCTCGTACGGAACCGTGAAGCGGAAGGTTCCGCGCGTGCCGCTTCCCGACGTCGCGGTGACGAAGTTCTTGGTCAGGATCTTGCCGGCGGCGTCCTTCAGCTCGTACTGGAAGGTCGCCTCGAAGGTGTTCGCCGTGCCGCCGGCCTGGAACCCGGACTCGACCTCTTCGCCGGGTAGAGGCGCCTCCACGAAGATCGCCGGCGTCTGCTGCTCGAAGTCCGAACGGCCGACGGCTTGCTCGTCGTCGAACGAGACCCGTTTGACCGTGTCGAACTGCGTCAGCGTGTAGGCGATCTGCGCGAGCGCCTCGGGATCGTCCAGAGACGGGGTCAGCTCGATCGACGCGACACCTTCTGCGATCGTCAGTCTCTTGAGCCGGGTTTCGGCCGGGATCGCGGTCGTCAGCTCCGACTCCGCCCCCTCGAAGAGCTGATGGATCGTCACCGTCGCGATGCTCGGCTGGGAGACGATGCCGCGGACCTCCGGTGTGACCTTTCCTTCGCGGAGGAAGTACAAGGTCACCAGCGCGGGCGCCTCGTCGGGGACCGACGATGCGGCGGTGACTGTCTCGCGCACGGTCACCGTCTTCGTCCCGCCGTCGGTGCTGCACCCGATGAGGACGAGCGCGAGGGTCAGGAGACTAAGGACGCGCGCGAAACGCATTCCAACCGGGATATTCGGCGTCGCCTCCAAGCTCCTCTTCGATCCGGATGAGCTGGTTGTACTTCGACGTGCGATCGGTCCGGGACGGCGCGCCGGTCTTGATCTGGCCCGCGTTCGTCGCGACAGCCAGGTCGGTGATCGTCGTGTCCTCGGTCTCGCCCGACCTGTGGGAGATGACGACGGCGTAGCCCGAGGACTTCGCGAGCGCGATCGTCTCCAGCGTCTCGGTCAGCGTGCCGATCTGGTTGACCTTGACGAGGATCGCGTTCGCGACGCCGGTCTCGATCCCGCGCTGGAGCCGCTCGGAGCTCGTGACGAAGAGATCGTCGCCGACGAGCTGGACCTGATCGGCCAGCCTCTCGGTCATGGCCTTCCAGGCCGCCCAGTCGTCCTCAGCGGCGCCGTCCTCGATGGACACGATCGGGTAGGCGCCGACGAGGGATCCCCAGTAGTCCGGAAGCTGCTCCGACGTCAGCTCCTTGCCCTCGAAGCGGTACATCCCGTCCTCGCCGTACAGCTCGGTCAGCGCCGGGTCGAGCGCGACGGCGATCCGCTCGCGATGGCCGGCTCGGTCGGCCGCCTCCAGGATCACGTCGATCGCCTCCTCGCTCGAGCCGAGATCGGGCGCAAACCCGCCCTCGTCGCCGACCGCGGTCGACAGGCCGCGCTCGTCCAGCAGCGACTTCAGCGTGTGGAACACCTCGACGGCGATCCTCAGCCCCTCCGAGAAGGTGTCAGCACCGCCCGGGACGATCATGAATTCCTGGAGATCGAGCGAGTTGCGCGCGTGCGCGCCCCCGTTGATCACGTTCAGCATCGGAACCGGGAGGACATGCGCGTCGGCGCCTCCGATCCACCGGTAGAGCGGCACGCCCGCCTCCGCGGCGGCGGCTTTCGCCACCCCCAGCGAAACGCCGAGGATCGCATTCGCTCCGAGCCTGCCCTTGTTCTTCGTCCCGTCCAGCATCACGAGGGCGGAGTCGATCCCCGCCTGATCCGCCGAGTCCATACCGCGGATCGCGGCCGCGATCTCCGACCGGACGTTCTCGACCGCCTTCGACACGCCCTTCCCGAGCCAGGCCGCCGGATCGCCGTCTCGGAGCTCGACCGCCTCGAACTTGCCGGTCGACGCACCGGACGGCACGGCCGCCCGGCCGAACGCGCCGGACTCCAGCTCGACGTCGACCTCCACGGTCGGGTTGCCCCGGGAGTCGAGGATCTGGCGCGCGTGGACGTCTTTGATCGGGCTGCTCAACGGGATTCCTCTTTCGCGGCGTCGAAGTATCGGTCTTTCTCCTCGAGCGTGAGCTCGGTGAAGACCTTGCCGTCGGCCTGCGCGAGCTGCTCCCCGCGTTCAACGCGCTCGGCGAAGCGCCTAGACGCGTGCCTGAGGGCGAGCTCGGGATCGACGTTCAGCTTGCGTGACGCGTTGACGGCAGCGAAGAGAACGTCGCCCAGCTCCTCGAAGACGTGGGGGTCCGGCTCGGACTCGGCTGCAGGCTCGCCCGCCTCGGCGAGCGCCTCCCGCAGCTCTCGGAGCTCATCGTCGAGATCGGCCAGAGCGGCGGCCGCGTCCGGATACTCGAAGTCGATTGCGGCGGCCCGCCGCTGGAGCTTCCTTGCGTACAGGAGCGCCGGCAGCGTCTCGGGCACGTGGTGGAAGATCCCCTCGCGCTCCTCCTGGTCGGCCTTGATCCGCTCCCAGTTCTCGCGGACGCGGCCGGGGGTCCGCGCCTCGACGTCGCCGAAGACGTGCGGGTGGCGGCGGACGAGCTTCTCGTGGATCCCGCGCGCGACAGACTCGAGTGACCCACCGCCCCGCTCCTCGAGCAGAAGCGCGAGGAAGTAGGTCTGGAAGAGCAGGTCGCCGAGCTCGTCCTCGAGCTTGGCGTCGTCAGCCGCGAGCGCGGCGTCCGCGACCTCGTAGGCCTCCTCGATCGTGTGAGGGACGATCGTCTTGGCAGTCTGCTCGCGGTCCCAGGGGCAGTCGCGGCGCAGGCGCTCCGTCAGGCGCTGGAGATCGAGGAGTGCGTGTGAGAGTGAGTCGGGCGGCTCGGCCAGCGAACTGACTAGCCGGTGGGGGTGGTCGCAGCCGCCTGGGGCTTCGGCTTGTACCCGACCTGGTACGTCGTCTCGTCGCTCAGATCCTTGCGCATGCCGGCGACCCACTTCTCCATCTCCTTGTTGCGCTTCTCCTGGAGGAGCTGCTGGCGGATCGACTCCTTGACCTGGTTGAACGGCGTCGCCTGGCTCTTCTTGACGGGGCCGAGCGCCTGGATGATGTGCCAGCCGTACTGGGTCTTGACCGGCTTGGAGATCCCGTTGTTGCCGATCGTGAAGGCGGCCTGCTCGAACTCGGGGACGAGCTGGCCCTTCGTGGCCGTCATCTTCCCGCCCTGGTTCTTGGACGCGGGATCCTGCGAGTACTGCTTCGCGATCTTCGTCCAGTCGCCGCCGGCCTTCAGCTCACCGTAGAGGCGGTCGGCGAGAGCCTTGTCCTTCGGCTTGACGAGAACATGGCGGACGACGCGCGTCTCGGGCGTCCCGTACTGCGCCTTGTTCTTGTCGAAGTACTTCTTGACCTCGTCGTCCGAGACCTTGACGTCCTTCGTGACCTTGTTGAAGATCGCCTCCTGGATGAGGTTGGCGCGGATGATGTCGCGCGCCTGGTCCTCGCTCAGACCCTGTGTCTTGAGTTCGGCGGCGAATTTCTTCTTGTCGCCCTGGTGGCGCTCCTTGACATACTGGTCGATCCGCTTGTCGACGGCCTTGTCGCTGATGTCGATCCCGAGCTCGTCGGCCTTGACCTCGAACTGGGTGCGCTGGATCAGGAAGCGCATCGCCTGGTCGCGGAGCTGGACGTACTCGGGTGTGCCGACCTTCGGGAACTCGCGCTTCTGCGCGTCGTAGCTTTTCTTCGCGTAGGTGATCAGGTCGTCGAACTCGGACTTCGAAATCGACTGGTCGCCGACGACCGCGACCGAGTTCGACGGCACCGCGCCGGAGCCGCCGTCGCCACCGCAAGCAGCAGCGAAAATCGCGACCGCGAAGGCAAGAAGTACTGGAAGAAAGACCCGTTTCATGAAAAAGCGCCCGCTTACGCTGCGCGGCGCGTATCGAGGATAGCATCGACTAACCGGATCGCCCCGGTAAATACATCGTCTCTTAACGAGACCTCTTTGCGGGCTGTCGTGTAGATCGCGGTGTCGACCTTTTGGCGCAGCTCGCGCAGCTCGCCGGAGCCCAGCACGAGCGGTCCGACGGTGGCCCGACCGCTCCTGAAGACCAGGTAATCCGCCCCCAGCTTGGCGACCTTGATGCGAGCCTCCTGGATCGCGAAGAGGTTCTCGACCGGCTCGGGAAGCGGCCCGAAACGGTCGACGGTCGCCGCCTCGAGCTCCCGCAACTCGTCCTCGGTCTCGACGAGCGCGAGGCGCCGGTGGAGATCGATCTTCATCGCCTCCGAGTTCACGTAGGTGTTGGGGACGAAGGCGTCGACGCGGGCGTCCACCCGCACGGGACGAGCCGTCGGGCGACGCTCGCCTGACAGCTCTGCCACTGCCTCGCCGAGGAGCTCGACGTACAGCTCGAAGCCGAGTGCCGCGACGTGGCCCGACTGCTCCGCGCCGAGCAGGTCGCCTGCGCCTCGGATCTCGAGATCCCGCATCGCGATCGCGAAGCCGGCGCCGAGCTCGGTGTGGTCGGCGAGGGTGGCGAGGCGGGCGCGGGCCTCGGGGGTGAGCTCGGACGCTTCTGGATAGAACAGGTACGCGTGGGCCAGGAGATCCGATCGGCCCACCCGTCCGCGGATCTGGTAGAGCTGGGCGAGGCCGAGGGCATCGGCCCGGTCGACGATCAGCGTGTTCGCCTGCGGGATGTCCAGGCCTGACTCGATGATCGTCGTCGTGACGAGCACGTCGGCGTCGCCGCGGAGGAACGACAGCATCCGGTCCTCGAGCTCCTTCTCGCGCATCTGTCCATGAGCGACGAGGAAGCGCAGGTCCGGACAGAGCCCCTGGAGGAAGGCGGCGCGCTCCTCGATGGTCTCGACCCGGTTGTGCAGGTAGAACGCCTGGCCGCCTCGTGCGATCTCCCGCTCCAGGGCCTGCTTGACGAGGTCCTCGTCGAACTCGCCGACGTGCGTGCGAATCGGGCGGCGGCCCTCGGGCGGCGTCTCGATGATCGAGATGTCCCGCAGGCCCGAGAGGGACATGTGCAGGGTGCGCGGGATCGGCGTCGCAGTCAGCGCTAGCACGTCGACCTCGAGGCGGATCTGGCGGAGCAGCTCCTTCTGGGCGACGCCGAAGCGCTGCTCCTCGTCGACGATCACGAGCCCGAGGTCCTTCGCGATCACGTCTCGCGAGAGGACCCGGTGCGTCCCGATCAGGACGTCGACCTTGCCGTCCGCGAAATCGGCCAGCACCTGTTTCGTCTCCTTCGCGCTCCGGAAGCGCGAGACCATCTCGACGCGCAGAGGGAAGTCGCGATAGCGCTCGCGGAACGTGTTCCAGTGCTGCTGGGCGAGCACCGTCGTCGGGACGAGCATCAGCGTCTGCTTGCCGTTCAGAGCGACCGCGAACGCCGCGCGAACCGCGACCTCGGTCTTGCCGAAGCCGACGTCGCCGCAGACGAGGCGATCCATCGGCCGCGGCGCCTCGAGGTCCTCTTTCACGGCCTCGATCGCGCACGCGCTGGTCGTCCGTCTCCTGGTACGGGAAGCTCGCCTCGAGCTGCTCGAGGTACTCGTGCCGGAGGTCGTAGGCGACGCCGGGCGCCTGCTGGCGCTCCGCGTAGAGGCGGAGCAGCTCGCCGGCGAGCTCGCGGATCCCCTCGCGGGCACGGCTCTTGAGCAGCTGCCAGGCCTTGCCGCCGAGCTTCGAGAGCGCCGGCGCGCCGCCGTCCACGCCGACGTACCGGGAGACCTTGCCGAGCTGCTCGTGCGGGACGTAGAGGCGGTCGTCGCCGCGGAATGCGAGCAGGAGGTAGTCGCGCGTGACGCCCGCGACCTCCTTCGTGTCGAACCCGAGGAGCTTGCCGACGCCGTGGTCCTCGTGGACGACGTGATCGCCTGTTCGAAGGTCGGCAAAGGACTGGAGCGCGCGACCGACTCGGTGCTCGGAGCGACGCGGCTTCCGGCGGAAGACCTGTGTGTCCGGCAGAACCGCAATCCCGAGGTCGCGCCACACGAAGCCACGGCGGGCGGGCGCGACGGCGTAGAGCAGCTCGGGGTCGTCAGGCAGCTCGTCGCCCGGCTCGAGCACGCGGGCGTCGACCCGTCTGAGGAGGTTCTGGTTGCGGAGCGCCTCGCCGCGGTGGGCGAACGCAACGACGACGCGGAGCCCGGCGCGGACGAGCGATCCGAGCTCCTGCTCGGCCTCGGCGAGGCCGCGGGCCGCGATCGCGGGTCGCTGGGCCTCGAACGAGATGGGCTGGCCGGTCGGGAACGGATCGAGCTCTGCGGCGCCCTCCAGCGGCTGCGGCTGGAAGGCCCTCCTCGCCCAGACCTCGCGAACGGCGTCGGGCTGCCAGACGAAGTCGGGCGGCCGGCCGAGCGGCGGGACCAAGTCGGCCGGGGCCGGGGTGGGTGCGCCGTCATCGGCCAGCGTGGGCTCGGACAGGTCTGCGAGCCGCTCCGCCGCCGGGTAGATCACCGCGCCTTCGACGGCGTGCAGCGTTCGCTGCGTGAAGGGCGAGTAGGCGCGCATCGACTCGATCTCGTCGCCGAAGAGCTCGATGCGCAACGGCTCTCGGCCGGTCGTGGGGAAGACGTCGACGATCCCCCCGCGGACAGCGAACTGCCCACGCTCCTCGGCGCGCTCGACGCGCTCGTAGCCGGCGAGCGCCAACTGCTCCGGCAGGTCCTCCTCCGGCGTCCTCGGGAAGCCGGATCGGCTCGGGCCGCTCCGCAGGCGGCGGCATCCCTTCCGCGATCGCCGCAGCAGACGCCGCGACGAGCCCTCCCGCCGCGAGCACGTCGAGCGCCCTGGCCCGCTCGCCGACGAGGTGCGGCGCCGGATCGAGGCCGGAGCCCCAGCGAACGCCGCGGCTCGGGAGGAGCGCGACGTGCTCGTCGCCGAGGAACCAGCCGGCCGCCTCGGCGGCGTCGCGTGCGTCGGCATCCTCGGGAAGGACGACGACGAGGCCCCGCTGGAGGCGCAGGTGGAGAGCGGCGAGGAGCAGCGGGCAGCGCCGGCTCGGAGACCCGTGCGCGCGGGCCTTTGCGGTCGGCCGCCTCGACGGCGAGGCCCTGATGGGTGGCCGCAGAGCTCGTCTGCGAACGCCTCGAGACGCTCGCTGTCGGCGAGCTCGCGAGCGACGACATGTAGCACCGGCCGGTCCACGACGAACGCCGGAACGGTCAAGTTCCGGGGCGGTGAATGCTACGCGTGCAGGTCATTGCGGGTGGCGGGCCGCCCATCCCTAACCCCCACCCACCCACGGGGGTCTGAACGTTACGCGGCGAATCCGCACGCAACTGTGCCGATCGTGAACCGAAAGAGGATCAGGGAGCGCCGAAGAAGACCTGTTCCATCGGCTCCTCGGGGGGCTCCTCCCGCGCCGGCTCGGGCCGGTCGACATAAGCACGCGCCTGCAGGGTGAAGAGCTCGGCGTAGAGACCGTCCCGCGCCATCAGCTCCTCATGCGAGCCCTCCTCGACGACCCGCCCCTCGTGGAGCACGTAGATGCGGTCCGCCGACCGAACGCTCGAGAACCGGTGTGAGATCAGGACGACGGAGCGGCCGTGGAGGAGCTCGCGCATACGCTCGAACAGGTTGCTCTCGGCGCGCGCGTCCAGCGATGCGGTCGGCTCGTCGAGGATCACGAAGCGGCGCATCGCGGAAGAAAGCACGCGCCAGCGCCACCCGCTGCCACTGACCGATCGAGAGGTCGAAGCCACCGGAGAATTCGCGCCCGAGCATCGTCTCGTACCCTCCGGCAGGCCGGCCAGGAAATCGTTCGCGTCGGCCCGCCCCGCCGCCTCGACGATCGCCTCCAGATCCTCGATGCGCTCCTTCCGGCCCAGTGCCGACGTTCTCCGTGCCGGCAGCAGATACCGCTCGAAGTCCTGGAAGATGACTGCGACAGACCGCCGTAGCTCGTCCGCGATCGACCTCGCGCAAGATCGATCGTCGTCCCAACGGATCGTCCCTGCTCCGGCCGGTACAGGCCGGCGAGCATCTTCGCGAGCGTCGTCTTGCCCGACCCGTTCTCGCCGACGAGCGCGACGATCTCGCCTTTGCGGATCTCGAGCGAGACTCCGTCGACCGCCGCCCGGTCGGATTCCGGATATGTGAACGACACGTCCTCGACGGACAGCGTGTCGAAGCCCTCGCGGCGCCGGCCGCTTGCCCACCGCCGCCTCGACCTCCGGCTCCAACTCGAGGAACGAGGAGTAGTCACGGACGAAGAGCGTCGCCTCGTAGAGCGAGGTTGCGCTGAAGTGCAGTGCATTGAGGCGGTTCGCGAGCTGGTAGAGACCGAAGATCGCGGCGCCGGCGGCCGCAAGGCTCATCCGGCCGCTGACGTACAGCCACGAGAGCATCCCGATCGTCCCGACGGTGACTGCCGACGAGGCGAGCGAGCCGAGGAGCGAGCGGGCGGTGCGCCGCTTCGCGAGCCCGCGGAGCTCGGCGATCCGCTCGTCGTAGAGCCGGTCGTACCGCTGGCGCAGGAAGCTCGCAAGGTTGAAGGCGCGGACTTCCTTCGCAGAGTTACGGCCCATGAGGACGTTCTGGAGGTAGCTCCGCTGCCGGTCGGCCGGGGTCATGCCGCGGCTGAAGTGGTAGAGGTCACGCGTGTTCAGGGACGCGACGATCCAGAGCGGGACGTAGCCGACGAGCACGAACGGGAGCAGCAAGGGCTGGAGGGTGGACAGCGCGGCCACGAGCCCGACCGAGGCGACCGCGGCTCCGACCATCCCGAGGAGGCCGTTGACCGTCTGCAGCGCACGGAACTGTCCCTGTGCTCGAGCCCGCTGCAGCCTGTCGTAGAAGCTCGGGCGACTCGAATGCGAGGAGGTCGATTCGAGTGGAGACGTCGAGCACCCGGTCAATGGCCTTCCGGCCGACCAGCTCGCCAAGCACCCGGCTCTGCTCCGATTGGACCGCCTGGGCCAGGTCGAGTGCCACGGTGATCGCCACAAGAGCCGCCAGCGGCACGGCGAGCTCGCCGAATTGGAGCTCGCCACCCGCGCCGAGGACTGCAGAGAGCACCGCCTTGCCGACGAAGAGCTGCACGGCGACGCCGACGGCTGCGACGAGTTGGAGCGCCGCGGTGAGCAGGAAGATGTTTCGCGCCGGCCGACCACACGAGCCGCAGCGAGTCAGCAAGCAGCTGCGGCAGGTCGCGCCAGGTGCCCTGCGACCCCTCGGGATGCATGACCTCCCACCAGGTTCGGCCCCGCCGCGGCCCGGGTGCCACGCCCTCGCGCTTGCGGGGGCCAGCCTCCGTCACCAACCTGTACGAAGACGCGATCGCCCACGCCCTAGTTGTACCGGCGCTGGGCTTCCTCGAGCCCGTCTCGGGCGATCGTCTCGACTGCGTCCGCGGCGCGGGCGATCAGGGCGCCGGCGTCGATCTCCGGCTCGAAGTCGTGAGGACGTAGTCGGCGACGCTGCGCCGGTCTCCCCGCCCCGGCCTCCCGACGCCGATGCGAAGTCGCAGGAAGTCGTTCGTTCCGATGCGCCTGCGCGATCGATCGCAGCCCGTTGTGGCCGGCGAGCCCGCCGCCGAGCCGAGCCTGGAGGCGTCCGGGCTCGAGGTCGACGTCGTCGTGGACGACCAGCAGGTCGCCAGGCTCGACCTTGAAGAACTTCCGGGCGGCGCCGATCGACCGGCCTGACTCGTTCATGTACGTCTCAGGCTTCAGAAGAGCGAGCCGCAGGTCGTCGAGCCGTGTCTCGGCGAGCTGGCCGGAGAACTTCCCGCGGAAGGAGCCACCGTGCCGGCGCGCGAGCTCGTCCGCGACCAGCCAGCCGGCGTTGTGGCGGGTGCGCTCGTACTCGCGGCCCGGGTTCCCGAGGCCGGCGACGAGCAGGTCCAGCGTCGAGGCGCGCTCGCCCCGACGGAGCAGACGCATGGCCTAGCCTTCGGTGGTTCCGGGCTCGCCCGACTCGCCGGAGCCGGCATCCGCGTCCGGCTCGGCCTCGCCCTCGGCGGCGCCTTCCGGTGCTTCCTCGCCCTCGGCGAGCTCTGCACCCTCCTCGCCCTCCTCGAGCTCCTCTTCCTCGGGCTCCGGCTCTTCGATCTCGGTCGGGACCGTCACGGTGGCGAGGACCGTCTCCTCGGGATCGTCGAGGAAGGTCACACCCTCCTGCTGGGCGACGTCGACCAGGCGGAGCGTGTCGCCGATGTGCATCTCCGAAATGTCCACTTCGATTCGGTCCGGGATCTCCATCGGCAGCGCCTCGACGTTGATCTCGCGCGTGACCTGCGAGAGGACGCCCCCCTCCTTCGTGCCGGCGGACTCGCCGACGAGCTCGATCACCACCTGCGCGTGGATCGTCTGGTCGAGGCGCACCTCGTGCAGATCGATGTGCGCGATGCGGCCGGTGATCACGTCCTGCTGGTAGTCCTTGAGGATCGACGCATGGGTCGTCTTCTGCCCCTCCAGGACGACGTCGAGGATCGCGTGCAGGCCCGACGGGCCCGTCAGGACGCGGCGAAGCTCGCGCTCCGGGACGCAGAACGGATGCGGCGGATTGCCGCGTCCGTAGAGGACACCCGGGATGAGACCCCGCTTCCGGAGCCGTCGCGTGTCGGCGGAGCCGCGCGATTCGCGCTCCGCGACCTCGAGCTTGACTCGTTCACCTGCCACGGCGCGGGAGTGTAGCTAGCCGGGGCAACGGGGGCCTAATTTCGCCAGGGCTTCGCAGAGCCCGCGCTCGACCAGGTCGTACCACCAGTCGAGCTTCGGCGAGTGCGGTGTGGTGGCGATCGCCTCCACCGCGGCGAACAGTGCCGCGGACTCGTCGAACGGCCCCTCGAACGTCATCACCGTCCAACTGTTCTCCCCGGGAAACGCGACGAAGACAGTGGAGATCTGGTCTCCGGCGTTCTCGAGAGCATCGAGGATCAGGTCGCCGGGGCCCTGCGGGAGAGCGACTCCCGCCCGGACCTCGCCGAGCTCGGCCAGGAAGGGCGTCGAATACGGGACCAAGAGGTCGTGCGGCCCAGCTCGAATGGACACATCGATCGCAGTCGGTAGAAGGCCGAGCTCTCGCGGGTCTCGCAGGGCGCTGGCCGGTGACGCTGCAGCCGCAAGGGCGATCGCGGCAATCGCCCCGGCGGCAACCCTGGTTGGCAAGCGCCGGACGAGCCACGAGACACCCACGCCGATCGCGGCCGCCCACAGCGGAAGGGCGTAGAAGAGGTGGCGCGGAGAGAGATCCGGCGCGCTCCCGGCGCGCAGGACGAGGAAGAGAACCGGCGGAACGGCAACCGCTGCCGAGACGGCGGCTACGGCCGGCTCGCGGCGCGCCAGCACGGCCAGGCCCACGAGGGCCAGGCCCATGAACGCAAGGAACGGAATGCCGTCGCCGCCGGCGAACGCCGACAGCGCCGCGACGAGCTCGCCCCAGGCATCGCCGGGCGAGGCGAGCGCTTCGCCGCCGCCGGACGAAACCTGGGCGCGATCGGCGAGCCGCAGGTCGGCCACGAGGAACGGCAGCGCCGCGACAGCGATCAGTAGGACGGGCACCGCATCGCGAGTCTGGCGTCTCCGCCAGAGCACGGCGGCCGCCCCCAGCTCCGCGAGCGCCAGGATCAGGCCATACGGGTGCACGGCGGGAAGCAGCCACGCGGCGGCGGCGGCCAGGATCACCGCCCGCTGGGTGCGCAGCTGGACGGCGCGCACGAAGAGATCCGCCGCGAGCGCGGCGACCAGGATGAAGAGCGCGTACATGCGCCCGAAGCTCCCGTAGATTGCGAGCGCCGTCGACGAGGCCACGATCGCGGCCGAGACGATCCCGGCGGACACGCCGCCAAGCCGCCGACCCAGGTCGAAGCAGAGCGGCACCGCCTGCGACGGCGCAGACGACGGAGAGCCAGCGCAGCGCGTCGGCGCCTGCGTCGATCCAGAACACCGCGTGCGCGAGGACGAAGTGGAGCGGCGCTCCGCCGCGGTCGAGGACGACGGTGTCGAGCACCTCGCCGAGCGGACGCATCGCGATCAGGCCGGCGGTGGCCTCGTCCTCGTAGAGCGGCTTGTCCTCGGACGTCGGGCGCCAGCCGGTACAGCAGCAGGCCGCAGGCCGCAGCGACCGACCCGGCAGCGAGGAGTCTTCCTCTAGAAAAGCTGGTTCGCGCCGTGGAAGACCGCCGAGACGGACTCGTCGGCGAAGACGTTCATGATCGTGTCGGCCAGCAGACCCGAGACCGGCAGGACGCGCATGTTCGCCGGTCGCTCGAGCGGGCTGAGCGCCACGGTGTCGGTGACGACGATCTCGGTCGAGGTCGGACTGCGAGAGCTTCTCGAGGGCGTCGCCGACGAAGTGGCCGTGCGTGGCGAACACGTAGACCTCTTTCGCCCCGGCCTCCTTCAGCGCCTTGGCGCCGGCGAGCAGCGTCCCGCCGGTGAGGATCATGTCGTCGCCCATCAGCGCGATCTTCCCGGAGACGTCGCCGATGACCTCGGTGATCGACGCCTGATCGTGCGCCGGCCGCGTCTTGTTCATGATCGCCAGGTCGGCGTCGAGCATCTGGCCGAAGCGCCGAGCGAGCTTCGCCCGCCCCGCATCCGGCGAGACCGAGACGACGTCTTCGCCGGACAGGCCCTTGTCCCGGAAGTACTGCGCGAAGAGCGGCAGCGCGGTCATGTGGTCGACCGGGATCGTGAAAAAGCCCTGGATCTGGCCGGTATGCAGATCCATCGTCAGCACGCGGTCGACGCCTGCCGCCTTCTCGAGCGTGTCGGCCAGAAGCTTGGCCGTGATCGGCTCGCGCGGAGCGGACTTCTTGTCCTGCCGGGAATATGGGAACCACGGCATCACGGCGGTGATCCGCTTCGCCGAGGCGAGCTTGGCTGCGTTGATCATCACGAGGAGCTCCATGACGTGCGCGTTCACCTGCCGACCCCCGCGCACGACTGGACGATGAACAGGTCGGCGCCGCGGATCGACTCCTCGTACTTGCAGTAGACCTCGCCGTTCGCGAACGTCTTCAGCTCGACCGGGCTGAGCTCGACCCCGAGCTTGTCCGGCGATGTCGGCGGCGAGATCCGGATGCGAGCGCCCGGAGACCAGCATCAGCCGCTTCTGCGGGCCGCGCTCCAGCCAGTGCTGCCGCTGCGGCTCGGCGTTGTCCGACGGCGCCTCCAGGCCCGGCAACGGGGCGACTTCAGTCGTCGTCACTGTCGGCTCCACGGTTGGCGTATCCCTCCTTGTTCTCCTGGCGCGCGCGGGCGACGGCGAGCGCTCCGGGAGGGACGTCCCTCGTGATGACCGATCCCGCCGCAACCCAAGCGCCGTCGCCAATCTCGATCGGAGCAACGAATGCATTCTGGACGCCGGTCCTGACGTTCCGGCCGATCGTCGTCCGATTCTTCGGGAGTCCGGCCTTGTGCGGGAAGTTCGCCGTGATGTTCCCGGCGCCCACGTTCGTCCCCTCGCCGATGTCGGCGTCGCCGATGTAGGAGAGATGGGGCACCTTCGTGCCTTCGCCCACTCGCGAGTTCTTGATCTCCACGAACGTGCCCGCCTTCGCGCCCGCCTCGAGAACCGTGCCGGGGCGAAGGTAACAGAACGGGCCAACGGCCACACGCGGGCCGATTTCGGCGTCGACGGCGACCACGTGCGGCCCGACATGCGCGCCTTCACCGACCGTCGTCCGTCCCCGGAGGACGGTAAAGGGGTCGATGACGGCGTCGGGCTCGATCTCGACGCTGGGGTCGATCCATGTGCTCGCCGGGTCGACGATCGTGACTCCGGCGAGCATGTGCGCCTCGTTGATCCGGTCGCGAAGCGCGGCGGTCGCCGCCGCGAACTCGACCCGGGTGTTCACGCCCTCCGGCTCCGACGAGTCGCGCGCCTCGTGGGCGACGACGCGCTCTCCCGCCTCGACGAGTAGCCGGACTGCATCCGTCAAGTAGAGCTCTCCCTGCGCATTCGCCGGCTCGAGCCGTTCGAGCGCCGGCCAGACGGCGTCCCCTCGAAAGACGTAGATGGACGAGTTGAGCTCGTCGATCGCGAGCTCCTCGGGGCCGGCATCGGTTGCCTCGACGATCGCCCGGATCGCTCCGTCCTCGCCGCGGACGATCCGGCCGTAGCTGCCCGGGTCCGGTCGGCGGAAGGTCAGCACCGTCGCGGCCGCTCCTTCCCGCCGGTGCGTCTCCAACAGCTCGTTCAGGGACTCCGGCGTCAGCAGCGGAGCGTCGCCGGAGAGGACGAGGAGGTCGCCGTCGTGCCCGCCGAGCGCCTCACGCGCTGCGGCGAGGGCGTCACCCGTTCCCCGCGGCGTGGGCTGCACGGCGACATCGACGCCGTCGAACGCATCCTCGTAGTCCGGTGAGGTCACGACGACCAGACGGACGGGGCCGAGCGCGCGCCCGGCCTCGACCACCCAGTCGACGAGGCGTCGGCCGAGGAGCGGGTGAAGGTGCTTGGGCGTGGACGAGCGCATGCGCGTACCCATGCCCCCTGCGAGGACGACGGCTGCGAGTTGCGATCCGTTCACAGATGCGTTTCGCGCAATGGCTGGGGCGCCAGGATTCGAACCTGGGATCGCGGGACCAAAACCCGCTGCCTTACCACTTGGCTACGCCCCACCGAGGTTGAGGGATCTAGTGGCGCCGACCACAGCAGATTCTACCGGCGGCCGCTGAGCAGCACGACGAGGGCGACGACGGCCAGGATCGCGACGGCGACGACGGCGACCGCGGTGACCACGAAGAGCAGAACCGGAACGAGGGCGACGAGCGCCTGGGAGACCGCTGCGATCCAGAAGATGTCACGTGCGAGCGGCGAATTGATTCGCCGGCCGAGCCAGAAGTACCCGACGATCACGAGCACGGCGACGAGCAGCGCGCCCGGGCGGCTGACGGCTCCGAAGACGAGCATGATCGCCTCGGCGACCGCGATCCAGAACGCGATCCTCGTGCGGTTCGCACGCAGCCAGCGTCCTGTTCGTGTGGTCCCGTGCTCGAGGACGGGCCCTTCGAGCTCGGGGCGGCCGAAGACCATCGCGGCCGGACGCTACCACGCGGGTCCCGCGACCCAGACCTCCCCGCGCGAGGCGAATGAGGCCTGGGCGGTAACAGCCTCCGACTCCTCGGCGAACAGGCCGTAGACGGCCGGTCCTGCGCCGGTGACGTCGGCGCGGAAAGCGCCGCGTTCAACCAGCTCTGCGGCAAGTGGAGACGAGGCCAGATCGTTGGACGGCAGCGCGGCGAGATCGCCGCGCGCCAGGGCCTCGCCCAACGCGGCCCGGCGCTCCTCGAACCCCGCTCCCCCTTCGCGCCGGTCGAAGGCCTTGTACACGCTGGCGGTCGACTCCTTGTGCTTTCCGCTCGGAAGCACCACGACGATCCAGTAGTCCTGCGGGAGCTCGAGCAGGGTCAGGCGCGTCCCGTCTCCCTCGCCGAGCTGCGGTCCGGACGTCAGGAAGAAGGGCACGTCCGCACCGAGCTCCGCGGCGATCTCGTGCAAGTCGCGGTCCGTGAGCGGCTCGTCGAGCCCGGCGTTCGCGAGCTTGAGTGCCGCGGCGGCGTCGGAGCTCCCACCGCCGAGGCCGGCCGCCACGGGAATGTTCTTTTCGATCGTGACCCGCCAGCGTCGCCTGGCGCGGGTGCGGTGGGCAAGGCTCTCCAGCGCACTCGTCACGAGCTTGTCCTCGGGGAATCCTTCGACTGTGGAGCTCCAGCGCAGGCTCGAGCGTGAGATTGTCGGCGAGCGTGATGCGCTGGAGCACGGTGGCGACCTCGTGCTTCCCGTCGCCGCGCTTCGGCCCGACCACGAGGGCGAGATTGAGCTTGGCGTGCGCGAGCAGCGTCGCTCACTCGAAGCGCCCCGGCGAGCTGGACGAATTCGGGCGGCGAGAGCTCCTCGGCCCGGCTGGTCGGCGGCCGGCCGAGCTGCGCCAGCGCCGACTCCCCTCGGTCGCGGTCGACCAGGCCGGCGAGCTCGAGGGAGTTCGGCAGGCGTTTGCGGCGGTGCGCGAAGGACGCCTCCACGACCCGTTTGAGCTCCGGCCACGGGACGGGAGGCGGCTGTTCGCGCCGCCGAAAGGCGACGAGCGCGGAGTCGACGTTCGGCCGCGGGCGGAAGACCTCGCGGGACACAGCATGGGATCCGGTCCGCTCGGCCGCGAGCTGGATCAGGACCGACACGGCGCCGTACGCCTTCGTCCCGGGGGCGGCGAAGAAGCGCTCGGCCACCTCGCGCTGAACCATCACGCACCAGAAGGTCACGGTCGGAAGGCGCTCGAGGCTCTCGACGACGATCGGTGTGGCGACGTTGTACGGCAGGTTGGCGACGAGCTTCGACGGCGGAGGGTCGAGCGCGGCCATGTCGAGGTCGAGCGCGTCCGCAAAGTGCAGCCGAACGTTTTCCGCCGCTCCGAACCGCTCCGCGAGATGAGGCTCCAAACGGTGGTCGAGCTCGACGGCGTGGACCAGTCCGGCGCGCTCGGCGAGAAACGCGGTCAGCACGCCCTGCCCTGGTCCGATCTCGAGGACCACGTCGTCTGGCCCGAGCTCGGCGAGCCGGCCGATCACGCGGACGATGTTCTCGTCGACGAGAAAATGCTGCCCCAGCTCCTTGCTGGGCGCGGGAAGCCTGTTCACGGCAGGGAGAAGGCGACGGTCGCGTTCCGGTCGAGTTGCGCCGAGAGCTCGCCCGCGTCCTCCTCTCTGGTCTCGGCCAGGGCCGCGATGGTGAAGCTGACGTTTGCCGGCTCGTTCGGGCGCCCGCGGCGAGGCTGCGGGGAGAGATACGGACAGTCGGTCTCGGCCAGCAGCCGTTCGGCGGGGATCGCGCGCGCCGCGGCCCTCAGATTCGTCGGCGTTCGGGTACGTCACGTTTCCCGCGAAGGACACGTAGTAGCCACGGTCGAGGGCCGGTCCGAGGAGGGTCGGCGAGGAGAAGCAGTGCAGGACCACGGTCCCGTCGTAGTCGGCGAGCGCGCGGGCGACGTCCTCCTCCGCGGCGCGGCAGTGGATGACGACGGGCTTGGCGAGCTCCTCGGCGACGGCCAGGTGGGCCTGGAACAACTGCCGCTGGGCGTCCTGAGGCGCGTAGTCGCGGTAGTAGTCCAGGCCGGTTTCCCCCACCGCCACGGGATCGAGCTCACGAAGCTCTTCGAGCCGGGCCGGATCTGCATCGCCGGCCTGATGCGGGTGGATCCCGAGGATCGGGAAGACACCGTCCTCCGAGGCGCAGAAGCTGACGACCTGGTTCCACGACTCGGGCCAGGCACCGACTTCGAGGATCCGGTCTACCCCCGCAGCGCGGGCCCGGCCGACCAGCTCCTCGGCCGGATCCGCGCACGCATGCAGGTGCGCGTGGGTGTCGATCACGCAGCCGCGGCGGGAGCTTCGATGCGAGGGAAAAGCGGTGGGGCGGGCTCGATGCCCTCGCCTTCCACAGTCAGACCCAGGGCGACCCGGGACCAGTCGAAGTCCTCCGGCTGTCCGAGCGCGCGCAGGATCTGCGGCGTCGTCTCCGGCAGATACGCGTGAAGCGCGACGGCAACGACGCGTAGCCCGTCCGCGAGCGCGTAGAGGACCCGGTCGAGCTCCTCCGCGTTCGCCTCGTCCTTCGCCAGCTCCCACGGCTTCGTGTCGGTCACGAACTTGTTCAGGCTCCGGACGGCCTCCCAGATCAGATCGAGCGCGCCCGTGAGGTCGAAGTCGTCGAGCTTTTGAGGAACCTCGGTCGCGAGCCGCTCGAGGGCGGCTTGGTCACCGTGCCCCGGCGCGAGCGGGATCCGCCCGTCGCGGTACTTGGCCAGCATCGCCGTCGTGCGCGAAAGGAGGTTGCCGAGGTCGTTCCCGAGCTCGCGTTCGTAGCGCTCGTGAAGCGTGTCGATCGAGACCGATCCGTCCTGGCCGAACTGCACCGACCGCGTCGCCCAGTAGCGGACGGCGTCCGACCCGTAGACGTTCACCAGGCCGAGAGGATCGATCGCGTTGCCCAGCGACTTGGAGATCTTCCGGTCGTCGAGCGTCAGGTAACCGTGGACGAAGATCCGCCGCGGCACCTCGAACCCGGCGGAGAGCAGCAGAGCCGGCCAGAAAACGCAATGGAAGCGAAGGATGTCCTTCGCGATGACGTGGCGGGCATGCGGCCAGTACCTGTCGCGCAAGTCCTCGCCGGGACGCGCATAGGTCAGTGCACTCAGGTAGTTGATCAGGGCGTCGACCCAGACGTAGACGACCTGCTCTTGATCCCAGGGCACGGGCACACCCCACGGCTGGCCCGCTCGGCTCAGGCTGAAATCCTGGAGCCCGCTCTCGATGAAGCTGCGTGCCTCGTTGCGCCGGAAGTCAGGCAGCACGAAGTCAGGGCGCTCGTCGTACAGCTGGAGCAGTCGATCCTGATAGGCCGAGAGGCGGAAGAAGTAGTTCTTCTCCTCGATCCACTCCGGAACCGTGTCGTGTTCGGGGCACTTGCCGTCGACCAGCTCGTCCTCGGTCTTGAAGGCTTCGCACCCAACGCAGTAGAGGCCGGCGTAGGTGTCCTCGTAGATGTCGCCGTTGTCGTAGATCCGCTGGACGAACTCCTGGACGAACTTCTTGTGCTCCTCGTCCGTCGTCCGGATGAAGAAGTCGATCTCGGCACCGACGAGCTCAGGGACCGCGCGCCACTTCTCCGCGATCTGATCGACGTAGACCTTCGGGTCGAGACCCTGCTCCTCCGCGACTCGATAGACCTTCGACGCGTGCTCGTCCGTGCCGGTGAGGAAGAACGTGTCCTCGCCGCGCTGCCGGTGCTGGCGCACGAGGATGTCCGCCGCGAGCGTCGTGTATGCATGCCCGATGTGCGGCGTCGAGTTGACGTAGTAGATGGGTGTCGTCAGATAGAAGGTCATCGGCGTCCATGATAGGCGCCGGCTCATGGGCAACCGGGCCGCCGGCCCGGGCTCGAACGGCCCTCAGCGGAGACGATGGAAAGACTCGGCGAGCGCGAGGAGGGCCGCGGCCGCAAGCTCCCACGGAGGCCCTGAATCTCGCTCGGGCAGCGACTCCGTCACAGGGCGCTTCACCTCTGCCTCTGCAGGCTGCACAGCCGTCGTAGCGAGAACCTGCGGACGCACGGTCCGGCGGGCCTGCGAGCGGCCGGACGCACCAACCGGAGCCACGAGCGTCGCAGCAGTGTCCTGGGTCGCCCGGCGCCGGACGCCGCTCGCTTTGATCGCGGCGCGCCGGTGCGCCGGCGCACGCCCGGTAGGCGCTTGATCCTGAACCGTGCGTCTCGCCGATCGTGCCGGTGCAGCAGCTGCGACCGAAGAAATCCCGGCCGGGGCCTGTCTCCGGAGCGTCTCGGTCGGCGGGCCCGCCTCCTCCGCCGAGGCCACCGCGGCCGGCGAAGCTGCCTGCGGTTCGGATGGCGGAGTCAAGGGTGCCGGCGCCGGAACGGCCGGCGCAGCCTGACGCGGCGGAAGGAGCGCCAGCGGATCGACGTAGCCGTGTGGATCGTCTGCCCGACGAACGCCCAGGTGGACATAGCGGCTCCTCGTGCTCGGCCTCTCCCGTCGGCCCGACCGTCCCGACCGCCTCACCTTCGGCTACGCCGTCGCCGGCCGCAACGGCGATCGAGCCAAGATGCGTGAGCGTGACGGACCAGCCGTCATCGGTCCGGATCGTGACCGTTCGGCCGTTCGACGCCAGCGATCCCGCAAAGGAGACCCGGCCCGAGGCGGCCGAGCGCACGGGTGAACCGGCGGCTCCGCGGACGTCGATGCCGCGATGTCCCGAAGCCGTGTAGGTCCCGCCGCCGTAGTCGAAGGGCCGGAGCACCTCGCCGTCGGTCGGCCAGCTCCACGCAGCCGCCCCGGGCGGAGCTGCCAGTGCGAGAAGCGCGAGAGCTGTTGTCAGACGGGAGAACATCGGAACGCGCCAAACTAGCAAGGCGTCCGGCTGTTGTCAAAGACGACTACAACGAAGCGCGGTAGAGCCGATTGCGCGGGATCCCGGAGAGCCGGGAGACGATGTCGGCCGCGGTGCGGCGGGGTGTCCCGGCCGCGACGAGCTCGGCGACGGCCCGAAGAGCCTCTTCCTCGTCCGCGATTTCCTCAGCAACCGGAAAAGGTCCGATTACCAGCGTGATCTCGCCCTTTGTCCCATCGGCGAACCGCTCCGCGACCTCGGACGCCGACCCTCGGACAACCTCCTCGAACCGCTTCGTCAGCTCGCGGCAGACGGCGACGGGCCGCTCAGGGAGCGCTTCGGCGAGGCTCGCGAGGGAGCGAGCGAGCCGCTGCGGGGACTCGAATGCGACAAGAGCGTGCCGCCATTGCGCCAACTCTCCCCAGAGGGTCCGCAAGCTGACGCGCACCGCGGGAGAAAGCCGACGAACTGGAAGCGCTCGGACTCGAACCCGCTTGCGACGAGTGCGGACTCGACCGCGGAAGGACCCGGAAGCACCGTCACCGGAATCCCCGCTTCGCGTGCTGCCGCGATCAGCCTGGCGCCCGGGTCGCTGATCGCCGGCAGGCCCGCATCCGAGACGAGCGCGATCCGCTCGCCGGCTGCCAGCCGTGGAAGGAGCTCGGCGGTCCTCCGCGACTCGTTGTGCTCGTGGTAGCTGAGGAGGCGGGCCTTGATCCCGTGGCGCTCGAGCAACCCCTTCGTGTGGCGCGTGTCCTCGCACAGCACGACGTCGGCTTCTCCGAGCTCGCGCAGAACCCGGAGGGTGATGTCCTCGAGATTCCCGATCGGCGTCGCACAGACGGCGAGCGGCATTTACTCCCCCGAGTCGAGTGCCTCGAAACCGACGAGCGCCGCTCCGACCATCCCGGCGTCGCGTCCCAGCTCTGCGGGAACGATCCGGACGAGGTCGCGGCCCGGGGCGAGCGCCTCGACGGCGAGCGTCTCGCGAGCCGGGCCGAGGATCAGCTCCCCTGCGTCCGCGAATCCTCCCCCGATCACGACGAGCTCCGGGTTGAAGATGTTGACGAGCGTCGCGATCCCTGCGCCGAGCCGGTGCCCCAGCTTGGCGAGATCCCCGATCGCCCCGTCGTCGCCTTGCTCGGCCGCGTCTACGAGGTCACGCGCGTTCTTTCCCGCGCCGTAACGCCGAACCGCCGCCTCGTCTGCAGCAGACCCGGCCGCGAAGACCTCGAAATGGCCGTGCCCCGTGCAGTTGCCGCCGCACGGCTCGCCGCCGTAGTCGAGGACCATGTGTCCGAGCTCCGCGCCCGCTCCGATCGAGCCGCGATACGGCCTCCCGTCGAGGATCAGGCCGCCGCCGATTCCCGTCCCCAGCGTCAGCATGACGAGGTGGGAAGCTCCCCGGCCGGCTCCGAGCTTCCACTCGGCGATCGCTGCGCAGTTGCCGTCGTTGTCGATCGCGACCGGGAGGCCGAAGCGACTGCCCATCCGCTCTCGGAAGTCGATGTCGACGAGCGGGACGTGAACCGACATGACGGCGCGGCCCGAGCGCTGGTCGATCGTGGACGGGATCCCGAAGCCGATGGCGGCGACGTCGTCGGTGAGCAACGGCTCGATGAGGGAGTCGAGCTCTGCGAGAAGGTCCTCCTGCGAAGTGACCGGTGTCGGCCGGGATTCGCGCCGCTCGACCGTGCCGCTGCGGTCGAGTACACCGACGAGGATCTTCGTCCCGCCGACGTCGACCCCGATGGCACGGTTGCCGCTCACGAGCGGCGGCTACCATACCCCGCCGCATGGCCCGCGAAGACAAGCCGTACCGCGTCTACCGCGGCGGCCGGGCGACGGGAGGCGTGCCGACGCTGCCGAGGCTCCCGAAGCCGAAGGGCCGGAAAAAGCCGCCCCGGCAGGCCGAGCCGCCGCGTCGCTATGCAGGCCCGGGGCCTGCCAAGCGTCCGCGCCGTTTCGGGCCTGGCCGAATCGTGTTCCTCTCCGTGCTCGCCTTGATCCTGCTCGTCATCGGCTGGACGGTGGCGGGCTTCCTCGCCGTGCGGAGCGGGATGAAGGAAGCCAACGACCGCCTGGGCGAGAGGGCCAAGGCGCAGCTCGCGCCGGCGGAGGGATGGATGCTGTCCAAGCCCGCGACCACGCTCATCATCGGCAGCGACCACTCCCTCCACCCCACGCGCCGCGGTAACCGGCTCGCGGACTCGATCATGCTCCTTCGCACCGATCCGGACCACCACTCGATGACGTACCTGTCGGTGCCGCGCGACCTCGAGGTGGAGGTCCCGGGCTACGGCCACGAAAGGATCAACTCGTCGCTTCCACTCGGTGGGCTGCAGCTCTCGATCCGGACGATCCGCGAGTCGCTCGGCATCGAGGTGAACCACGTGATCCTCCTCGACTTCCCGTCCTTCCGCGGCGTCATCGACGCGCTCGGCGGGATCGAGGTCGACGTCAAGAAGCCGGCCGTGACGAAGGTCGAATGCCCGTACAAGAGCGCCGAGCGCTGCGCGCGCTGGGGAGGCTGGCGCTTCGGCCGCGGCCGGCAGCACATGAACGGACGGCGCGCACTCATCTACTCGAGGATCCGCAAGAACGATCTCAACCCGGCCGAGACCGACCTCAACCGCGTCGGCCGGCAGCAGCAGGTCCTGCAGGCGACCCTCGACGGGATGGTCAGCGTCGGGACGTACGTGCGGCTGCCGTTCATCGGCGACGACCTGGTCAGCCCGCTCACGACCGACCTCTCCGCCGGCGAGCTCTTCCAGCTTGCGTGGTTGCGTTATCGCGCTTCGGACGACACGACGGTCTACTGCCGGCTCGGCGTGACGGGAGACGGTGACGACAACGCCGCCGTTCTCCTGATGTTCAGCGGTCGGTCGGCGATTCAGCCGCCGAGCCCGATCTCCGGCGCCGGCTGCCTTCGCGGAAGCCCGCTGACGTAGACGGTCGTAATCCGCGGCCGTCCCTACTAGGCTCACGCCCAATGCCGGACCCGGGATCCCGCCGCCGTCCCGACTGGCTCGACCTCGTCGCCGGCATCGCAGCCGTCGTCGTGATCGTGCTGTTCATCCTGTCGTTTCTCCACGACTGGGTCATCTCGGCGCCCGGCAGCCCGATCGCCACGCCCATCTAGGAGCTAGCGGTGCACTAGGAGGCTTCGGCGGCGGGAGCCTTCTTCTCGGGCTCCTTCTTGTCCGCCTTGTCGCTCTTGTCGCCGGAGTCGCTCTTGTCGCTCTTGTCTCCGTCGCGGGCGGACTTCCGTCCCCGGCCGTAGTCCGTGGAGTAGAAACCCGACCCCTTGAAGTGGACGGCGACCGGGTGGAGCACCCGGATCAGCGGGCCCTCTCCGCACGTCGGGCACGCCTCGGGTTGCGGCTCGTGGATGCCGTGAAAAAGCTCAAAGACATGCCCACTCGGGCACTTGTATTCGTAGATCGGCACCTCTTCGGAGGATAGCGACGCCCTAGGAGGACGCTTGCTTTCGTTCCTCCAGGGTCTCCTGGTAGCACGGCGCGCCTTCGAAGGCTGCGAGCCCGACCGGATCGCGATTCGTCCTGCGCCGCCGTCGCCGGGCGGCGGCGAGCGCCGCCGAGGCGCCGACCGCCCCGCCGATGAGGAAGGAACGCAGCCTTCGAACCTGGGCTTCACCGTCCATGAGACGATTTTATGCGTGGCGATCGTCTGCACCCTTGGAGATCTCCTGCTCGACGTCGTGGTCAAGCTCAACCGTCCGCTGGCGGAGGGCGACGACACGAACGGCGAGACTCGCGCCGGTGCCGGCGGCCAGGCGGCGAACGTGGCCGCGTGGGCGGCCGCGCTCGGCGCGCAGGCGCGGTTCATCGGCAAGCGTGGAGCGGACGGCGCCGGGGAGCTCGTGGAGGCGGATCTCCTGCGGCGCGCCGTCGACGTCGTCGGTCCGGCGCCTGTGGGCCGCAACGGCGTCGTCGTTTCCCTCGTCGACCTCGACGGCAGCCGGACGATGGTGTCGGACCGCGGCGTCGCGCCCGAGCTCGCACCCGGCGAGCTCGAGCCCGAGTGGTTCGAGAACTGCGACTGGCTGCACATCTCCGGCTACTCGTTGATGGGCGAGCCGATCGGATCCGCGGCCGAGCGGGCCGTCGAGCTCGCCCGCGCCGCCGGCGGGAGGATCAGCGTCGACCTGTCGTCCGTCAATCTGATCCGCGAGTTCGGCCGGGAGGAGCTCGGGACGCGGTTCGCGCGGATCCAGCCGGATGTCGTCTTCGGCAACGAGGCCGAGCACGAGGAGCTTCCGTTGCCGAGCGACATTCGGATCATCAAGCGAGGCCCGCGCGGCGCGACGATCGACGGCCGCGACCTGCAGCCGGTCCCGGGCGAGGTGGTCGACACGACGGGCGCGGGCGATGCGCTCGCGGCCGGATATCTGGTCGGCGGCGCCGAGGTTGCGATGGAGGCAGCCGCGCGCTGCGTCGGCCGGCTCGGAACGATGCCGTGATCCGCATCTCGGACGAGGTGCGCGAGGCGGACGCCGTGGTCGCACTCGAGACGACGATCGTCGCGCACGGTTTCCCAGCGGGTGAGGGCGTCGCTGTCGGGCTCGAGTGCGAACGGAGGGTGCGCGAGGCGGGCGCGGTCCCGGCGACGATCGGGGTGCTGGACGGCGAGATCCGGGTCGGGTTGACCGACGCAGAGCTCGAGCGGTTCGACTCGTCGGCGCGCAAGGCGGGCGCACGCGAGCTGGCCGGATGTGTCGCGGGTCGCGAGGTCGGGGCGACGACCGTCGGAGGGACGCTCGCCGTCTGCCGCGCCGCCGGAATCCGCTTCATGGGCACCGGCGGCATCGGCGGCGTCCATCGTGGAGAGCGCTGGGACGTTTCCGCCGATCTGATCGAGCTGTCGCGTTCGCAGGTCGTCGTCGTCAGCTCGGGCGTGAAGTCGATCCTCGACGTGGAGGCGACCGCCGAGTTCCTCGAGACGCTGAGCATCCCGGTCCTCGGCTGGCGGACGGACACGATGCCGCGCTTCTACGACGCCGCCGGCGGGCCGGCGGTGACCGAACGCGTGGAGTCGGCCGAAGAGGCGGTGCGACTCGCGAAGCTCCACTGGGAGCTCGGAGGCTGCGGCGTCCTGCTCGCCCGCCCGCCCGACGAGAGCATCGACGTGGACGACCTGATCGAGAAGACGCTGGCCGAAGCCGAGGCGAAGGGGATTCGCGGCCAGGACGTGACCCCGTTCGTGCTCGCCCGGCTCCATGAGCGCAGCAACGGCCGAACCCTCGAGGTCAATCGCGACCTTGCTGCAGCCAACGCCGGTCTGGCGGCCGAGGTCGCGGTGGCCGCCGCATGAGCCGCGAGCTGCGCTTCGACTTCCCGGGCCTGCGCGTGGGGATCGGCGAGTACGAGGAGGGCCCGACGGGCTGCACGGTGTTCCACCTGCCGCCGGGCGGCGCCGCCTGCTCGGTCGACATCCGCGGGGGCTCGCCCGGGACGATCGGCAACTACGAGTGGGCGCACGCCGTCTGCTTCGCCGGCGGCTCGCTCTACGGGCTCGAAGCCGCCTGCGGGGTCGCCGCCGAGCTGATGGCGATGCGCGGCAACACCGTCGGCTGGACGGACATCGAGCTCGTCCTCGGCGCGATCGTCTACGACTTCGGCCGGCGCGAGAACGCGATCTATCCGGACGCTGACCTCGGCCGCACGGCGCTTCGCGCCGCACAGGAGGGCGTCTTTCCCGTGGGGCGGCGAGGCGCGGGCCGCTCGGTGACCGTCGGAAAGACCTTCGGGCTCGAGCAGGGCGAGTTCGCAGGCCAGGGCGGCGCGTTTCGCCAGGTCGGCCCGACGAAGGTCGCCGTCTTCACGGTCGTCAATGCGTTCGGTGCGATCGTCGATCGCAAGGGAAACGTCGTCCGAGGCCACTTCGATCCCGAGCGCGGGACGCGGACACCGCTCGTCGAGGGACTCGAGGCCCAGTTGCCGCAGGCGCCGCCCGGGAACACGACGCTCACGCTCGTCATCACGAACCAGCAGCTGACCCGGCGCGAGCTACGACAGCTCGGCGTCCAGGTCCACGGATCGATGGGTCGCGCGATCCAGCCCTTCCACGCCCTCGTCGACGGCGACGTGCTCTACACGGTCTCGACGAACGAGGTCGAGAACCCCGAGCTCACGAGCATGAGCCTCGGGGTTATCGCCTCAGAGCTGGCGTGGGACGCGGTGCTCAGCTGCGTCGATCCCTAGCGAATCGCGACTCAGCCCCCGTCGAAACAGGTCAACTGGATCCAAGCAACGCTGTCGTTCCGTGCCGCCACAGTCCAGCTTTGGCCTGAGTGCTGAAGGCCATAGCCCTCGCTTGTCACACCGTAGACCCAGACCTTCCCAGGTGGACAGGTTGCGGTCACCTCGGGATGCGTCCAGCCGGTGCATGTCCTCTGACCTGTTAGCTGGTTCGTGGAGTAACCGAGGCAGGTTGAAGGAGCCGACTGGGCCGAGACGATCTGGCGTCCCGTCAGCCCAGGACCTGGTCCACGGTCACCCTTCGGACCCGGATCTCCCTTCGCCCCAGGGTCGCCCTTAGGGCCTTGAGGGCCGGCTGTGCCCGCTCCGCCAATCGCAAGAGACACCCATGGACATTCCTTTTCGCATTGAGTCGGATCCGGGCTGAGATCCGTCTCCGTCTCGGCGACATACGCCGAACCGTCATATGCGACGACTTGCCCGGGCGCATACTTCGCGTCTGGGCTCCATTCACCCCGCCATGCCAGGGCGATCGGCTCGCTCAATGGCCCGAGCGCGCCCACCCTCCGCGTGTCGTCTCCGGCCAGCTGCCAGACGCCGACTGTTCCGATAACGACGAACGGAAGGGCCACTGCTAGTACGAGCAACGTCCTCTTCATCTGAGAACACCTCCGGGAACTAGACGGAGATCACACCGACGATCTTCCCGCGGAGATCGCGATCTGCCTAGCGCCGGATTCGAGTCCGAAGCCAGTACCGGATGAAGTAGAGCGGCACGGCGATCCCCAGGGCGAGAAACGTCGCGATCCCCCAGGCGGTCGCGTGCTTGTTGCCGTGCCTCTCGGCGTGCGCGAAGACGGCCATCGACGCCCCCGCAGCGATCGCGGTGACGACCAGGAACTCCCCGAAGCTCAGCCGGTACACCGGCTCAGCCTAGAACGCCTATGAAACCGCGCCCAGGAACTCGTCGATCGAGAGTGCCGTCAGCGTTTGCAGCTTGGCGCTTCCGCGCGCACCGAGCGCGACGGAAACCCGCGCGACCGTGGCCGGATCAGGCGCTTCCACCACGTTGATGAAGTCGTACGGGCCCAGCGTCGCCCACTGGTGCAGAACCTTGGCGCCGAGCTCCTCGACGTCCTTGTTGACTTCGCGAAGGCGTTCGGGGTTGGCCTTCAGCGTCTGGACTCCCTGCGCCGTCAGGGAGGTGAGGAGGATGTAGGTCGGCATCGGGTTCTCCTTTCAGAAATGCTCGGTTTCGTGACTCTATTGCGGACGGACGCGGGCCACCTGATCGAAGTAGAGCAGGGCCGAACCGAGGAAGAGCAGCGGCGAGACGAGCACCAGCGGGATCAGGGCGGCCAGAGTGCGGCTCTGCTCTCCGAACTGGCCGAGCAGGAACGCGAGGCTGAGCGCGCTGATCAGGCCCACGATCACGAGCGCGGCGAGGGAGCCGAGCGCATGCACGAAATCCGCGCGCGCGAGCGTGACAGAGCGTCGGACGGACTGCCGCAGACCCTTCTTCTCGATCAATGCGACCGGAACTGTGAGCCCGAAGACCGCCAGCCAGATCAGGCCCGGAAAGATCAGGGAGACGGTGAGGAAGGGGACCGGGGCGAACACGAGCACTCCGGCGACGACCGCTGTCAGAAGCGCGCGCCCACCCGGGCGAACGTCCGCGGCGAGTGTGCTCGCGGCGACGTAGCTGAGCGTGAGGAGCAGCGCGCCTCCGGTCGCTGCGAAGAGCAAGCCGATCCGCCACGGCAGCGCATTCACAGCCACGACGACCACGACTGGGCCGATCCCAAGCGCCAGGGCCGCCCAGAAACGGCGGCCGTAGAGGCGCATCGCCTCGGCGACGAGCTGGCCGGCCGTCCGCGTCTCCGGAGGCGCCGGAGGGGGGAGCTCGGGCACCCGCCAACCGTATCGGTGTTCCCCTTTCCGGGGGACGCTCGTACCCCGAAACGGGCACATCGTTTGACGCGGAAAGGCGATTTGCGGTGTCTGCGGCGTACTCGAAAACCCGAATGACCATGCGGCTGCTTGCAGTCGTCGTTGCTGCGAGCACGCTCATCCTCTGGAGCGGAGCCGGCGACGTCGGTGCGAAACTGCGCCCGGGCAAGCCAAGGCCGGCGGCGAAGAAGCAGACGACGCCGACCTACGGCTTCTTCAAGAAGGACGACGACGACTGCAAGGGCAAGAAGTGCCCACCGCCACCGCCACCGCCACCGCCACCCCCTCCGCCTCCGCCGCCTCCTCCACCTCCGCCGCCTCCGCCTCCGCCACCTCCTCCTCCCCCGCCGGCACCCCCGGCGCCTCCGCCACCTCCTCCGCCCCCACCGGCACCCCCGGCGCCTCCGCCACCTCCTCCGCCCCCTCCGTCGCCCCCGGCACCCCCGGCGCCCCCTGCGCCTCCCCCAGCACCGCCACCACCTCCCCCGCCGGCGCCTCCTCCTCCACCTCCGGCGCCGCCGGCACCCCTTGCGCCTCCTCCGCCTCCTCCGCCTCCGCCTCCCGCGCCAGAGCCCCCGGCCCCCCAGCCGGTCGAGCCTGCTCCCGAGCCTTCGGCGCCGATCGAGGCGTTGGGTCCCACCAGCTCCGAGCCCACCACCGCCACGGGCCAGGAGGCGAACAACGAGCTGTCACCGACGGAACCGTTCGCACCACCCGGACCGGCAAGCACCTGGGTCGAGCCGATGCCGGGCGCTCCCGCCTCCCACTCGGGTGGCGCAGTCAGCGGCTCCGCTGAAGGATTCGCTCCTGCGCCCGAGGCCGCGGCCTTTTCGACCGGCAGCTCGAGCCCGGCGCCGGATGCGAGCGCCAGCCCGATTCCCAACGGCGGCTTCGACCACTCCGCGGCAGGCTGGCACGGCTCGAACAGCGCACTGACGCTCGTCCGCGGCCTGAAGGGCCAGGCGGTTCGAGTGAAGAGGGCGAACTCGAGAGACGCCTTCGCGATCGTCGCCGGCAAGCCGGTCGCAAGCCCGAAGGCAGGCGCGCGCTACCGCGCCGGCGCGCTCGTGCGTAGCGTCAGCCCTGGGATGTTCGTCTGTCTCCGCGTGGAGGAGTTCGGCACGGCGAAGACGCTCGTCCCGATCACGACCGAGCGCTGCCGCGCGGCGACCACCGGCTGGCAGCGGCTTCGGGTCGAGACGCGGACGACGGCGAAGGACACCAAGCTCGTCTTCTCGATCCGCGTGATCGCCGCCCTCGGCGGCACGAGCTTCGACGTCGACGGCTTCCGGCTGAGCTAGCCGCTCCCCGAGGGTGCGCCCCGGGCCGCTAGGGCCCGAGGCGCATGAGTGCAACGGCTACGGGGCGCTCGTATTCGTGACTTGGTCCCAGCCCATCTGGACGGGCGGGGCCAACGTGCCGTCGGCGTTTCGGTCGTTGCTCTGCACGACGACCTTCCCGAAGACGAACGTGACTTCCTCGTTCGCGACTTCGGGGCTGCCGCCGCTGTAGTCCTGTTTGCTGACGAACACCGTGTCCATCGTGAACGTCATGTACGGCTCCTTTTCTCCGGCCTTTCGGAGAGTCAGGACAACCGTCTTGTAGTGGGCGCCGCTGGCCATCTGCTTGAAGAGCAACGGCGAAGCCCTGTCGACCTTCTTGGTGATGTGCAACTCGTTGAACGCGATCTTGCCCGCACCCGCTCCTCCGGTGGCGCTGCCGATCGTCGTGGGGGTCTCCGCGCCCCACGCGAAGGACTCGACGACGATCGCCTCCTTGAGTGCGGGGTTAGTCGCGAGAGCCTGTGTGAGCTGCAGTTGGTACGCCGTCGTACCGCCGGGCGCCACCAGTGCGCCGGAGCGACGCGCCGAGCTGCTCGAGCCGTCGCCGTCGCCGCGCAGCGCGACGAGCCCGATCAGCGCGGGGGCCGCGATCAGCGCGAGCACCGCCGCGACCCAGAGAGCCTTCTTCCGCATTGAGAGCAACCTCCTCGTGAGTTAGATCACTATTGACCAGACGGAGGCCGGCCTCAAGTTCTTCCCGGCCGAGCTGGCTCCGCAGACGCGAGCGTCCCGGGCCAAGCCCGGGACGCCCTGGTAGTTCTTCGGTTACCCCTTCGCCGCAGCGAGGTCGTAGGAATAGGTCGCCTGACCAACCACCGCGCCGCTCTCGACATCCTTCGTCGTCACCTGCAGCTTCGCGTAGGCAAGCGAGACGTTCTCGCTTGGCACGTCGTCGGCCGAGCCTCCGTGCTGCACCGTCGTGATCAGCACGTTCGTCATCTGGTAGGTCATGTACTCGACGGGCTTCTCGCCGGCCTTGAAGATGTGCAGGGTGGCAGTCGGATAGACCTGTCCGGTTGCCGCGCCCTTGATGAAGAGCGGCGACGTCTTGTCGACTTTCTTCGTGACCTGCAGGTCACTGAACTGGGCCTTCCCTGCGGCCAGACCGGTGCCCGAGAGGAGCGTGGCGTTCGCCGTGACGCCCCACGAGTAGGAGAGGACCTCGGCCGCCTGCCCCGCTGGGGTGAGCCCGGAAACCTCGAGCTGGTAGCCGCCGGTTCCCACCTGGGTGAGAGCTCCCGCCCGGCGGTCGTCGCCGCCGCCAACCAGGGCGAGGCCGACGATCGCGGGGATGGCGACAAGGGCCAGCACCCCCACGATCCAAATGATCTTCCTGCGCATAGAAACCGCCTCCTCGTTCGCTATGTCACTATCGACCAGACGGCGGACGACGCCGGAATCTTCCGCCGACATAGACTCGCGGCATGGGCTTCAAGGTCATCCGCGCCGACGAGCTCGAGTGGGCGACGCGGCCGACAGAGCCCGGGGAGCCCGAGCGCCGGACCGCGCAGCTCAGCGAGCTCGCCGGCTACGAGAACGCCCGCGCCAACCTGTGGCGCTACGAGCCGGGCGCGAAGGGCCGCCGGCACAAGCACCCGCAGCAGGAGGAGACCTTCGTCGTCGTCAGCGGGACGCTGACGATGTACCTCGGTGACCCGCCTGAGCGACAGGAGGTCGGGCAAGGCGGCCTCATCCACGTCGAGGCCGGGACGGCGCTGCAGATCAAGAACGAAGGCGGCGAGGAGCTCGTGCTCTACATCCACGGCTGGCCGCCCGAGAGCGAGCACGCCGAGATCCTCGACTCCGTGGTCTAGAGGCTAGGCCGCGGCCGGCTCGGCGGTTCGGGCTTTCTCGAACACGAGCTCGCCGTCCTTGACGTCCACGCGGACCGTGTCGCCCTCGGCGAACTCGCCCTCGAGCAGCCTGCAGCGCGAGCGGGTTCTCGACCAGGCGCTGGAGCGCCCGCTTCAGCGGCCGGGCGCCGTAGGTCGGGTCCCAGCCGGCCTCGGCGACGCAGCTCCTTCGCGGCGTCGGTCAGCTCGATGCCGAGGCCGCGCTCGGCGAGCCGGTCGCGCAGCCTTCGGAGCTGGAGCTCGACGATCTCGCCCAGCTGCTCCCGCGTCAGCGGATGGAACTCGATGATCTCGTCGATCCGGTTCAGGAACTCCGGCCGGAAGACATCGCGCATCGCATCGGCCGAGCGGACGTTCGAGGTCATGATGATCACGGTGTTGCGGAAGTCGACCGTGCGGCCCTGGCCGTCGGTCAGGCGCCCGTCGTCGAGGATCTGGAGCAGGACGTCGAAGACCTCGGTGTGCGCCTTCTCGATCTCGTCGAGGAGGAGCGACCGAGTACGGGCGCCGCCGGACGGCCTCGGTGAGCTGGCCGCCCTCGTCGTAGCCGACGTAGCCGGGCGGAGCTCCGACCAGGCGGGCCACCGTGTGGCGCTCCTGGTACTCGGACATGTCGAGGCGAATCATGGCCCGCTCGTCGTCGAACATGAACTCGGCGAGCGCGCGGGCGAGCTCCGTCTTGCCGACGCCGGTCGGGCCGAGGAAGACGAGCGAGCCGATCGGCCGGTTCGGGTCCTGCAGGCCCGAGCGCGCCCGGCGCAGCGCGTTGGCGACGGCCGCGACGGCCTCGTCCTGTCCGACGACGCGCTCGTGCAGCCGCTCCTCCATGTGGATGAGCTTCTCGGTCTCGCCCTCGAGCAGCTTGTCGACCGGGATGCCCGTCCAGCGGGCGACGACGGAGGCGATGTCGTCCTCGTCGACCTCCTCCTTGACCATCGGGTTCTCCGACGACGGCGCCGTCCCGTTCGGCCAGCTCGGCCTCGAGCTGCGGGCAGCTCGCCGTAGCGGATCTCGGCGACCCGCTGGAGCTCGCCGTCCCGCTCGGCCCGCTCGGCCTCCATGCGCAGCTCGTCGATCCGCGCCTTGATCTCCTTGACGCGTTCGAGCGCCTCCTTCTCGCGTCGTCCAGCGCGCGGCGAGCTCGTCGCGGCGCTCCTTGGCCTCGGCGAGCTCGCGCTCGACCGGCTCGCGAACCTCCTTCGACTCCTTGCCCATCGCTGCGAGCTCGATCTCGAGCTGGCGCACGCGCCGCTCGGCCTCGTCGAGCTCGATCGGCGACGAGTCGATCTCCATCCGCAGCCGGGAGGCCGACTCGTCGACGAGGTCGATCGCCTTGTCGGGCAGCTGGCGGTCGGAGATGTAGCGGTCGGAGAGCACGGCGGCCGCGACGAGCGCGGCGTCGCGGATGCGGACGCCGTGGTGCGCCTCGTAGCGCTCCTTCAGCCCGCGCAGGATCGCGATCGTGTCCGAGACGGACGGCTCGCCGACGAAGATCGGCTGGAAGCGCCGCTCGAGCGCCGCGTCCTTCTCGATGTGCTTGCGGTACTCGTCGAGCGTCGTCGCGCCGATCGCGCGCAGCTCGCCGCGCGCGAGCATCGGCTTGAGCATGTTCGCGGCGTCGACCGCGCCCTCGGCGGCGCCCGCGCCGACGATCGTGTGCAGCTCGTCGATGAAGAGGATGATCTGGCCCTCGGAGTCGCTGGATCTCGGTCAGGACCGCCTTCAGCCGCTCCTCGAACTCGCCGCGGTACTTCGAGCCCGCGAGCAGGGCGCCGATGTCGAGCGCCCACACCCGCTTGCCCTTCAGTCCTTCTGGAACGTCGCCGGCGACGATCCGCTGCGCGAGGCCCTCGGCGATCGCCGTCTTGCCGACGCCGGGGTCGCCGATCAGCACCGGGTTGTTCTTCGTCCGGCGCGAGAGCACCTGGATCACGCGGCGGATCTCCTCGTCGCGGCCGATGACCGGGTCGAGCTTTCCCTGCTCGGCGAGCTCCGTCAGGTCGCGGCCGAACTTCTCGAGCGCCTGGTAGGTGCCCTCGGGATCCTGGCGTCGTGACGCGCTGGCCGCCGCGGACCTGCTCCAGCTTCGCGAGCAGCTGGTCGCGCGGGACGACGTCGAGCGCGAGCAGCAGGTGCTCGGTCGAGACGTAGTCGTCCTCGAGCTTGCCGCGCCTCGTCGAACGGCTCGGTCGAGCACCTTGGCGAAGGCCGCGGAGACCTGCGGCTGCAGTGCGCGCGCCCTGGATCGGCCGGGCTGCGCGCTGAGCGTCGCCTCGGCCTGCGCGCGCAGCGATCGGCGGCGTCCGGCGCACAGCAGCTGCTGCGGCAGCTCCTGGTCGAGGAGCGCGAGCAGCAGGTGCTCGGGGTAGATCTCGGGATTGCCGCGCCCGGCGCGCAAGCTCCTGCGCGGCCGCGACGGCCTCCTGGGATTTCAGCGTCAGCTTGTTGAAGTCCATCAGCGGTCCTCCGGGCAGGAAGCGTCGGTGTCCTGCCAGAGCACGAGCTCGCGCTGGTACTGCGGTGGACGTCTCGCATGCGCTCGCGCATCTCGCGCTCGAGCCGCTCGCATCCGGCGCTGCATGCGCTGCAGCTGGTCCTCGAGCCGGAGCACGTGCTCGACGCCGGCGAGGTTGAGCCCGAGCTCGGTCGTCAGCCGCTGGATCAGTCGCAGCCGCTCGAGGTCGGCCTCGGAGTAGAGGCGCGTGTTGCCCGGCGGTGCGCTTCGGGCGGACGAGCCCCTTCTGCTCGTAGATCCGCAGCGTCTGCGGGTGCATGCCGACGAGGTCGGCGGCGACGGAGATCATGTAGCGGGGCCGGTCGTCCATCACGCCGCCTGCTGCCCTTCCGGCAGTCCGCGCGAGCGGCGAGGCCCAGTCCGTTCGAGCAGCCTGCGATCGCGCTGCGCCGCTCGCTTCTTCGTTCAGCTTCTTCGGGCACCTCTGCAGCTTCCAGCGCGCGCCAGCGACGGATCGCCCTTTCCGCCCTTCAGCTTGGGGCGCGCCGCTGGCCGCGCATCTCAGCAGCTTGCCGTCCTCCGAGCCGGCGCGGCACCTTCAGCGAGACGGCTCCTTCCGGCGTCGGCACCTCGACCTCGGCGCCGAGCGCGGCCTCAGCGAGGGTCACCGGCACCTCGACCACGAGGTCGGCGCCGCGGCGCTCGTAGAGCGGCGAGCGGCCGACGCGCGTGACCACGAAGAGGTCGCCGGCGGGCGCCGCCGGAGACCCCGGCTTCGCCCTTGCCCTTGAGGCGGATCCGCGTCCCGTCCTTGACGCCGGCGGGGATCTTCACCGAGTAGCGCTTCGTGCGCCGCTCGCGGCCGGAGCCGTGGCAGCGAGGGCACGGATCCTCGATCACCGTGCCGTTGCCGCGACAGCGCGGACACGGCTGCGAGAGCGCGAAGAGGCCCTGGCTCTCGGACGTGACGCCCCGGCCGTTGCACTCCGGGCAGATCTTCGGCGAGGTCCCGGGCTTCGCGCCCGAGCCGCCGCAGTCGCGGCAGGCCGTCTCGACCTCGACCGGGATCTGCGTCTCGATCCCCCGCAGCGAGTCCTCGAAGGAGAGATTGACCTGCGCCTCGAGGTCGGCGCCGCGCTCTGCGCGCGGGCCGCTGCTGCTGCCGGCCGCGCGCCTCGCCCCGAAGATCCCGCCGAACAGGTCGCCGAGGTCTCCGAGATCGCCGACGTCGAAGTCGCCTGCGAAGTTGAAGCCGCCCCGCCTGCGCGCGGATCGAATCCCCGCCGGCCGTTCGGCCGAGCCGAACGCGTCGTACTGCTTGCGCTTCTCCGGGTCGGAGAGGACGTCGTAGGCGTCTGGACCTCCTTGAAGCGCTCCTCGGCCGCGGCGTCGCCCGGGTTCTTGTCCGGGTGGTGCTCGCGCGCGAGCTTGCGGTACGCCTTCTTGATCTCGTCGGCGGACGCGTTCTTCGCGACGCCGAGGACGCTCGTACGAGATCGCTCCTCGCCGCTCCGTCCTCGCCAGCCGCGACCACCACCCGGGCCGGCCGCAGGACGCGGTCGCCGAGCCGGTAGCCCTTCTGGAGCACCTCGATCACGCTGCCCTCCTCCGCCTCCGACGGCTGCGAGAGCAGCGCCTCGTGGACGTGCGGGTCGAACTTGCCCTCGGTCGCGATCTCCTCGAGCCCTTCTCGCCGCGAGCACGT
This sequence comes from uncultured Actinomycetes bacterium, assembly GCA_963754715.1. Classification (GTDB taxonomy): domain Bacteria; phylum Actinomycetota; class Thermoleophilia; order Gaiellales; family Gaiellaceae; genus JACDAN01. Next base: position 74,149 of record CAVWHA010000009.1, read on the forward strand.
CCGCGAGAGACGCGGTGCAACGAGGCGCACGCCCTCCTCGAGCTTCGCCTCCTCGTGCTGCCTCGGCCGCCTCGAGCGCCCGCTCGAGGTCGTCGAGCACCGGCAGGAGCTCCTTGACGAGCCGCTCGGCGGCGCGCGCGACCAGGCTCTCCTGGTCGCGCGCGGCCCGCTTGCGGTAGTTGTCGAACTCGGCCTGCGAGGCGCTGGAGGGTCGTCCAGGTGCTCGTCGCGCTCGTGCTCGGAGCGAGGCGCTCCTCGAGCTCGCTGGTCTCCTCGACCTCGTTCTCGGTTCTCGACCTCTTCGGGCATCAGGAGGTCTTCGCCTCTTCCTCGTCGATGACCTCGTAGTCGGCCTCCTCGACGACCTCGTCGTCGGAGCCGCCGTCGCGCCGTTGCCGGCCTGACGCCGACGCAGCCTGCTGCGCGGTCGCCTGGGCGTAGACGCCTCGGCGAGCTTCTGCGAGGCCTCCTGGAGCGCCTCGGTCTTCGAGCGGATCTCGTCGACGTCGTCGCTCTCGAGCACGCCGCGCAGCTCCATGATCCGGCCCTCGATCGTCGAGGCGTCGGACTCGTCGAGCTTGTCGCGGTGCTCCTTCAGCGTGCGCTCGGTCTGGTAGGCGAGCGACTCCGCCGGGTTCCTCGCGTCGGCGAGCTCGCGCAGCTTGCGCGCCTCGTCGGCGTGCGCCTCGGCGTCGTTGATCATCTGCTGCGACCTCGTCCTCCTTGAGGCCCGAGCCGCCCTCGATCCGGATCTGCTGCTCGTTGCCGGTGCCGAGGTCCTTCGCCGAGACGTTGATGATCCCGTTCGCGTCGATGTCGAAGGCGACCTCGATCTGCGGCATGCCCCGCGGCGCCGGCGGGATGCCGACGAGCTGGAACTTGCCGAGCGTCTTGTTGTAGAGCGCCATCTCCGACTCGCCCTGGAGGACGTGCACCTCGACCGAGGGCTGGTTGTCCTCGGCGGTCGTGAACGTCTCCGACTTCTTCGTCGGGATGGTCGTGTTGCGCTCGATCAGCTTCGTGAAGACGCCGCCCTTCGTCTCGATGCCGAGCGAGAGCGGAGTGACGTCGAGCAGGAGGATGTCCTTGACCTCGCCCTTGAGGACGCCGGCCTGGATGGCCGCGCCGACGGCGACGACCTCGTCCGGGTTCACGCCCTTGTGCGGGTCCTTGCCGACGACCTCCTTGACCTTGTCGACGACGGCCGGCATGCGGGTCATGCCGCCGACCAGGACGACGTGGTCGATGTCCTTGGCCTCGAGACCTGCGTCGGAGAGCGCCTGCTTCGTCGGGCCGACGGTCCGCTCGAGCAGGTCCGCCGTCAGCTCGTTGAGCTTCGCGCGGGTGAGCTGGAGGTCGAGGTGCTTCGGGCCTTCGGCCGTCGCCGTGATGAACGGCAGGTTGATCTGCGTCGTCATCGTGGACGAGAGCTCGATCTTCGCCTTCTCGCCGGCCTCGTAGAGGCGCTGGAGCGCCATCTTGTCGGCCGCGAGGTCGATCCCCTGGTCCTTCTTGAACTCGGCGACCATCCAGTCGACGATCGCCTTGTCGAAGTTGTCGCCGCCGAGGTGGTTGTCGCCCGCGGTCGACTTGACCTGGAAGAAGCCCTCTGCGAGCTCGAGCACGGACACGTCGAACGTCCCGCCGCCGAGGTCGAAGACGAGGATCGTCTGGTCCTCCTCCTTGTCGAGCCCGTAGGCGAGCGCGGCCGCGGTGGGCTCGTTGATGATGCGCAGGACGTTGAGGCCGGCGATCTTGCCGGCGTCCTTCGTCGCCTCGCGCTGCGCGTTGTTGAAGTAGGCCGGGACGGTGATGACCGCGTCCGTGACCGCCTCGCCGAGGTACGCCTCGGCGTCGGCCTTCAGCTTCTGCAGGATCATCGCGCAGATCTCCGGCGGCGCGTACTCCTTGCCGCCCGCCTTGACGCGGACGTCGCCGTTCGGGTCCTCGGCGACCTCGTACGGGACGATCTTCATCTCCTCGGAGACCTCGGCGTGCTTGCGCCCCATGAAGCGCTTGATCGAGAAGACCGTGTTCTGCGGGTTCGTCACCTGCTGGCGCTTGGCCGGCGGCGCCGACGAGCCGCTCGCCGTCACCCGTGAACGCGACGACGGACGGCGTGGTGCGGCCGCCCTCGGCGTTCGGGATGACGGTCGGCTCGCCGCCCTCGAGCACCGCCATGCAGGAGTTCGTCGTGCCGAGATCGATGCCGATCGTCTTTGCCATGCGTGGGTGTCCTCCAAGTTTCGTGTGTGTTTACGAGAAAATCTAAGCCTCATGGTAGCAAGTCTCACGACGGGCTCGAAGCTGGTTGAATCCTGCTCTCGTGGCCGATCCTCGCGTCCAGGAATACGCCCGCCTGCTGGTGGAGCGCTCGATCGACGTCCAGCCGGGCTGGCAGGTGATGGTCATCTCGCAGCCTCCCGCACGACCGCTGCTCGAGGAGGTCGTCCGGCTGATCGCACGGCGCGGCGCCTATCCCCTCGTCCGCTTCAGCTACGCGATGGAGCAGCTGCCCGTTCGTGACGCTCTTGGCCGAGGAGGCACCGATCGAGCTCCTCGGGAAGCCGGCGCCGGCCGACCAGCACGTCTGGGACTCGATCGACGCCTGGATGCTCCTCGGCGCGCCCGAGAACTCGCGCGAGGGGGCCGACCTCACCCCCGAGCGGCGCAACGCCATGGCGGAGGCGCACGCGCCGCTTCCTCCAGCGGCGACTGAAGATGGAGATCCCGTGGGTGACGTGCCGCTTCCCATGCGCCTCGCTCGCCCAGGAGTCCGGCATGGGCCTGAAGGCGTTCGAGGACTTCCTCTACGGCGCCGTGCTGCTCGACTGGGACGCAGAGGGCGAGAAGATGAAGCGGATCCGCGAGCGGTTCGACGCGGCGAACGAGGTCCGCATCGTCGGCGCCGAGACCGACCTGCGCTTCAGCATCGAGGGCCGGCCCGGCGAGGTCGACGACGGCCACGCGAACATGCCGGGCGGCGAGGTCTTCTACTGCCCGGTCGAGGATTCGACCGAGGGCGTCGTCAGCTTCATCGAGTACCCCGCCTACCAGGAGCCCGACCTCGTCGAGGGCGTCCGGATGCGGTACGAGGGCGGGAAGGTCGTCGAGGCCTCGGCGACGAGCAACGAGGACGCGCTCCTCACCAAGCTCGACCGGGACGAGGGCGCGCGGCGGCTCGGCGAGTTCGGCATCGGCTGCAACCCCGGGATCCAGCGCTACATGAAGAACACGCTCTTCGACGAGAAGATGTACGGGACGATCCATCTCGCTGTCGGCGCCAGCCTCCCGACGATCGGAGGCAAGAACCAGTCCAGCGTCCACTGGGACATGGTCAAGGACCTGCGGAACGGCGGCCGGATCGAATGCGACGGCGAAGTCGTTCAGGAAAACGGTGAGTGGAAGTTCTGATCGCGTAGAGCTCGTCGAGCACGATCCAACCTGGGCTGAGCTGTTCGAGACCGAGAAGGGCCGGATCTCGGCGATCTTCGGCGGGCGCGTAGTCGGGATCGAGCACATCGGCAGCACGTCGGTGCCGGAGCTCTGCGCGAAGCCCATCGTCGACGTACTCGTAGGGCTCGGCGAGCTCGAGCTCTCGGAGGAGGAAATCGAGGCGATGCAAGCCCTCGGCTACGAATACCTCGGTGAGTACGGCCTTCCTGGCCGGCTGTTCTTCCGCAAGCAGCCGAGGACGCACCACGTCCACGTCGTGACTCACGGCGGCGACCACTGGCAGCGTCAGCTCAGCTTCCGTGACGCGCTCCGGTCCGATCCCGATGAGCGGCGGCGCTACGACGCTTTCAAGCGAAAGCTCGCGGCCGAAGGCCACTCGCGCGACACCTACACCGAGCTGAAGACGCCCTTCATCCGAGAGGTCGAGGCCCGGGCTCGGGCGCGGGGCGGCCGACCAGGCGCCTGAGGGTCGCGGCCGCAACGGGCTCGGCGATCAGAATCCCGACGAAGATCACCGCGCACCCGGCGAGGCCGAGCGCCCCGAGCCGGTCGCCGGCGAAGAGATAGCCGGCGAGCCCCGCGAAGACGGTCTCGAGCGAGAAGATGATCGCGATCCGCGTGGCGCTGACCCGGCGCTGCGCCCAGACCTGTACGAGGTACGCGAAGGCGACGGCGAACAGGCCGGTGACGATGAGCGCCGCCCAGACGGTCGTCCCATGCGGCATCGAAAGGTCGCCGCGAACGACGGCGATGGACAGGAAGACGGCGCAGGCAACCGCAACCTCGACCCAGGTGAGCGCGAAGACGTCGAAGCGGTTCGCATAGCGCTCGACCATCACGATCTGCAGCGCCTGGGCAACCGTGCTCGCGAGCACCAGGAGGTCTCCTTCGGCCGAGCTCTGCGGCACTCCCGAGAGCATGGCCAGACCGACGATCGCGAGACCGACGGCAAGCCAGAGCTCCTTCGGGATGCGCGTCTTGAACAGCGCAAGGCCGAGCAGCGGCGTGAAGAGCACGTAGAGGCCGGTGATGAACCCGGCGTTCGTGACGGTGGTTCGTTCGAGCCCAGCCGTCTGGAGGCCGATGCCGAGGGCGATGAGAGCACCGAGGACGCTGCCGGCGAGGAGCCCCTCCCGCCCCAGTCCGCGGACGCGCCGCGGCAGCGGTCGGTGCAAGCGCGGCGGCCGCGATCAGGTAGCGGACGGCGAGGAACGCGAAGAGCGGATAGAGCTCGACGGCGTCCTTGACCTGGACGAACGTAAATCCCCAGACCGCCGTCACCAAGATCAGGGCGGCGGTCGCCACCGGCCCAGTTTCGCTGAAAGTCTTGCGACTTTCAGCGAGCTCCCGAAAGCCGGGCGCCGCTTCGCGGCGCGCGGCGCGGTGGTTCGCTCAGAGACGCGGGTCGTGGACCTGATTCGTTAGGCGAAACGGGCAAAGCCCGTTTCGCGAGCCCGCCCTTTGACGACGAGGGCGCCGTTTCGGCGCCCTCGTCGGGAATTCCACTGGCTGCGATCAGCCGGCCTCCTGGCCGCCTGTGTCCTCTTCGGTCTCGCCGCCCATCGAGCCGCCCTCTTCCATGCCGCCGTCCGTGGAGCCGCCTTCCTCGGTGCCGCCGGCCGGCGTCTCTTCCTCCGCGGCGCCGCCACCCTGGCCTTCCTGCTGCCAATCGGACATCTCCTGCTCCTTTCGAGTGTGTCCGCGCAGTGTTTCGCCAGGAGGCAACCCTCAAACCTCGGGGTAGGCTCTCGATGTGGAGTCTCTGACCGACGGCTGGGGCCGTGAGATCAAGAGCGTGCGCGTGTCCGTCACGGACAAGTGCAACTTCCGCTGCCGCTACTGCATGCCGGCGGAAGGGCTCGAATGGCTCGGGCGGGACGAGCTCCTGAGCTTCGAGGAGCTCGAGCGCGTCGTCCGCGTGCTTGCGGGCATGGGCGTCGAGGAGGTGCGCCTCACCGGCGGGGAGCCGCTCGCGCGCCGCGACCTCCCCACCCTCGTCTCGATGCTGTCGCCGATTCCGGGGGTCACCGATCTCTCCTTGACGACGAACGGCGTGCTGCTCGACCGCTATGCGGGGCCTCTGGTCGAGGCCGGGCTGCGCAGGCTCAACGTCTCCCTCGACTCGCTCTCGCATGTCCGCTTCGCGGAGATCACACGCCGCGACGCGCTCGACCGGGTCCTGGCCGGGCTCGAGGCGGCCGAGCAGCACGCTGAGCTGCGGCCGATCAAGGTCAACTGCGTCGCGATTCGCGGCTTCACGGAGGAGGAGGTTCCGGCACTCGCCGAGCTCGCCCGCCGGAAGCCGTACGTCGTGCGCTTCATCGAGTTCATGCCCCTGGACGCGGACGAGCGCTGGGACGCCGACGACGTCGTCAAACGCCTGGTGCAGACGTTCGTCGGGTTCGGCGGCCACTCTGATCGGGGCGGGGCGGCGGAACTCGTCGACGAAGAAGCCGCGCCTCCGCGATCGCCGCGATCGGGCGCGCCGGTTACGGCGGCGGTGAAATCGTCATCGAACGCGGTGGGGTCGCGCATGTGCTCCGGTGAGGGCTCGGCAAGGAAGTACTCCTCGATGTCGTCGAAGTCCTCGACGCGGATTCCGGCGCGGCGCGCGACTTGCTCGGGCGAGCTCGTCGGATTCGAAGGGCATGATCAGCTGCTGGGTGATGAACTTGTCGCCCATCAGTTCAGGTCGGCGACGGGGTCTTGGGTGATGATCACCAGCCCCGTGTAGTGCTTGCGGGCGCGACGGCTGATCAGGTGCGCGTCGGAGGCTCCTGCGCGCGAGTTGAGCAGCCCGCCGGCTTCCTCGAGCACGATCAGGGCGAACGGTATTTGTTGGCGAAGAAGGTGATTCGGGCTAGGCGTACGAGCATGCCGTAGATGGCGACGGAGGCTTTCTTGCGGTCTGAGAGCGCTTCGTAGAGGTGCGGGGTGCTCATCTCCTCGGCGTCGGGCAGGTCCAGGCTGCTGGTGAGCCAAATGGTGACATCGAGGGATTGAGGTCGGGGACGGGCAGGGTGTCGTCGAAGATGGCTTGGGTGAAGTCGTAGGTGGCCCAGGACTGCAGCGCGATCAGCACAGGTTGGAGGTCGGAGGCGAGTTGGGCGAGGTGGTCGGGTCGGGTGTCGGCGCCGGTGAGCGGGGCCTGGATGCTGGCGATGTAGTTCATCAGCGCCGCGGTGCTGGTGATGCCGAGTCGGCGGCGTGCGGACGCGGTGAAGCAGGGGGCGCAAGCGTTGCACGGCGGTGCTGCGCGAGTCCAGGCCCATCATGGGCACCATGTAGTCCAGCCAGTATCCGCCGGCGACTTTCTCGGGGAAGATGCGCAGCGGGCAGCACGCCGAATTCGTCGCCGCCCATGTCGATGATGGCTTTGTCGGGAATGTCGGCCAGCGCGTGTGCCCATTCTGCGATGTCTGGGTCGACGATGAATGCTGGGCGCCGCGCTGGATTTCGGCGCTGCACGAGGCGTTTGGCGGCGTAGGACTTGCCGTAGCCGGGGGCGCCTGCCGCAGACCAGGCAGGGGTTGTGGTTGCGGCGGGCGGTGCCGGGCAGGTCGACGAGGACGGCACTGTTGAGGGCGTTGCTTTGGTTGAATCCCAGCAGAACTCCGGTGGCTGTTGCCGACCTGTGAGGACGTGATCGGCACAAACCGCGACCATTTTCCGGTGGTGGTGGGATAAGCGAACTCCTCGACACCGGTTTTGTGGTGGGCCACACCGGGGTTGAACGCCGCCCATAGGCGCTGTTGGGCGCCGCGATAGTAGCGCACCACGACTTGGCCCGAGCCGCTGAGCTCTTCGCGTAGCCGTTTGATGCTGTAGTCGAGGGTGCGTTCGTCGGCGGCCCCGATGGCGATGACAAACCCTGTCTGCAGGGGGCGTTCGTCGGTGTTGGTGGAGAGCAGCCGTTGGTACTCGGCGAGCTGGCGGCCGGTTCTGCGTAGCTCGGCGTCACCGTCGCGGGCGTCGCGACGCATCTCGAACTGCTCGTTGATGTTCTCTTTCGCGCGGTCGTTGCGCACCGCCTCCACCTCGCGGCTGCGCATCACCAGGGGGATGGCGAAGTCGAAAGTGGCGCCGGTGTCGAGGTCGTCGAGGGCGGCCAAGACTTCGGAGCCGGGAAACTGGATGCCCTGGCGGGGCATATCGACCACGGGCACGATGGCCTGGTAGCTGTCGGGATCAGGTCACGGGTTGGAGACCCGCAGCACCTTTTGGAACGACGGGATCAGCGCAGCCACCAGGACCTCGCGGGCGGTGCGCCTGGTCGCCTTCGTCGAACTCGGCGATGGGCAGTTGGCTGCGCGAGAGGGTCGACCGGGCCGCGCGGCGGCGCGGCGGCGCACGGTTGGTGACCCACGAAAGGCGTTGTGCCGCCAGAACCAGTCGACCATTTCGTCGGTGACCGGGATCGGGGCGAATTCCTCGGGGAGGGCGGTGATGACGTCGTGGGCCAGCCGGTGGTAGGCCTCCAGGGAGGCCTCGGAGTCTTTGTCGCGGCCGGCGATCCAGTCGCCGACCTTGGTGAGCTGGCCGACCGGGCTGTGTCCGGCGCGGCCGGCGTCGACGGGGATGGTCAGCCAGTACAGCCGTGTCGTGGGGGGCTCTTCGTCGGCCAACTGCGCGGCTACTTGCGCGCAACTGCGCATCCAGTCGTCGCGGTCGCGATAGCCGTGCACCATTGCCCGCAGAAGCTGGCGCTGGTCCTGGTCGACGCCAAGGCCGTAGAGCCAGCTGTCGGCAGGGAGCTCGCGCCCGAGTAGCATGTGCAGGTCCGCTACTGCGGTCTTGCGTGGGTTGGATTGCAGGTGATAGGGCAACCCTGCCAACAAGAAACACGGCATAGACCGATCCGTCGGGTCCAAACCACAGGTTCTCGATGAGGTTGGGCCGCTGCAGAATTGCGGTGTCGGATCTGGTGTGCACGGATGGCCGAAGTGCGGCTTTCATGGCGCGAAGGCGAAACACCGTGTTGGGCCGGGTGCGCGGCACAAGGGGCCCGAGCAGGGTCAACTTGCGCCGTCAGTAGCGCCCCGACGATGAGGATGCCCAACGCATGTCCGGAAGCCAGGTTGGTGACGGCCAACAGGACCATGCTGACCGTGCCCACCACTGCCGGGACCGCCACCCACACCCGAAGGGGTTTGTCGAAAAGGACGTTGGTGTAGACGGGCGTGGGCGTGGGGAACTCCAGTGAAGAGCTGAGCGTTGTCGGCCATCAGCCGGACTGCCCCGACGTGACACCAGTATGGTTGTGGACGGTCTGCTTGGTGGAGACGTAGATGGCGTAGGCGCTGCCGGTGACGACGGCGCAGACGATGCCGGGCAGAGCCACCCAGCCGATCGCCGTCCCGATCCGGCCGCCCCCGAAGGCGCCCAAGCCTCGGATTGCCCCGGCTATCAGGAAGAAGAACACCAGGATGCCGACGCTCATGGTGTAGAGCCCCTGCGATCCGCTGATCAGATCGGCGACCGCCAGGATACGGGTGTCGGCGGGAAGCGCGCCGACCACGCTGGCAGCCTCGGAGTAGTGGTTCATGGTGGTATGCCCTCTCGGATTGCGTTGCGATAGTGGGGTTTACCGGGCCGGTCGGCCCGTACTGGGGGCAACGGGAGTGAGCTGGGCAGTCCCGTCGAGCAGCGGACCTGCGTCGATGCGGGCGACGCTCCAGCTGCCCGACTGCACGCTCAGGGTCAGGGGGTATTGCTCGGTCTGCGGCGCGTAGCGGTTGGTGAGTTCACTAACGGTGGCCAGGACCTGAATGCTGCTGCCGTCCGGTGGGGTCTGTTGGTCGGGGTCGACCGCGCGGGTGGCGAGCAGCCCAGTGTGCGGGAGTCGGGAGGAAGGTGTTGACCGGGGTGATTCCCGATCCAGCGGCGACGTAGCGTTCCAACCCGCCAACCGGGGTCAGATCCGTCTCAGGAATCCAGACACCGTGTCGGACGGCAGACTGGAGGTGGATCGGTTGCGGCCCTTGTCGTCGGGTGCGCCGACAACCAACGTGCGGGAGTAGTCCATCGGCAGGGTGGCTCCGCTGCCGCTGTCGTTGATCGTGGCCGGTAGTCCCGTGGCGCGCAGTCCGTACGTGCTGAACAAGACATTGACCTGTCGCAGCGTGGTTTCCGGCGTCGCGCTGGCGTAGGCGCGTTGGTTGACACGCACCACGACCTGCCACTGCTCGACGTCGTCGTGGGTCGCGGCGAGTGCGATCTTCGCGACCGCGGTGGAGTCCACGATGACCGGGGCGGTGGTGGGTAGCGTGCGCAGCTCCTCGGCCGACCAGCAGTCGTTGAGGGCCGAACGTTGTGACTCGGTGGCCGTCAACAACAGTCGCACGCACGTGGTGGCGTAGCCGCTGACGACGTAATCGGTGCGGTTGACCGCCGCGCGGGCGGGTCCGGTGACGTCGATGGGTTCGTCAGTGAACCATCCCCAGATGGTGCTGACCGCTACGAGGGTGCACGCACCAAAGGCGATCGCGGTGAGGGATCTGCGCATCGCGGAGCCGCCGGAGTCGAGCCGGCGACGCCAGGTGTTGGTCAGCCAGCTTGTCGTTGACGAGGACATGGTTGTCAGGCCTTTCTCACAGCGGGGGGTGGCCGATTACTTGAATCGACGAAATGGCGACGGTGTTGTCGACGGGATCGGAATTGCCCTCACTGCCAGCGAAATTGGGGCCCTCCCTTGCGGGTGCAGCGGGTCCGCCGGCAGAGGTGCGCCCAAAACGCTGTCCAAGAGGCCGCCGCCTGTCGCCGGACCGCGGCCCCGGGACCTGGCGTGGCCGGAGTGTCAGCGGGCGGCCGTGACGTCTGCAGGATGATCATCTGGATCTTCGAGGCGAGCACACCTGATCCGGCCCGTTCGACAGCATCGGCTGTACGACCGGGCCATGAGCATCATTGGTGTCTTGGGTGACGACCGTGCGGTCCGCTCCGTTGATCAGGATCCACTGAACGCGCGTCACGACACGGTGCCGCATCCATTGATCGGCGCCGCTGGCGTCCGTGCCGACCCATCCCGGCGTCAGCGAGATCGCGGTCGCCTTCATCGGCTTGCCCATGTCCAGGGTGAGAACCTGCCCGTCGGAATCGCGCATGCAGACCCACGCCCGGGCGGGATCGTCGCTGGCGACGTTCTGCGCCGCGCCCCCGCCGGCTTGCGGGCACGGTGAGGGCGCGCTTGGAAGGGGATCGGCACATCCTCGGCGGGATTGGCGACCGGAGCGGCAGGTGCCGGCGGCGGAGGCGGGACGACGGGGGCGTGAGTGGCCGAGCCCGCTTCGGGCGGTGCCGCGGTTGGGCTGGACTGCATGCCGACCATCGCCGCGGCCAGCCCGAGGGTGACCACGGCGACCACCGCGACGAAGCCGATCACCACGGGCCTGCTGAATCGTGGTTCGCTGCCGGCTGATCCGATCTCGCCGAAGTCTTCGGTCTCATCGGCGTCGTCGGTGTCGGCCGGCGGCGTGGCCGGGTCGTAGAGGTCCGGTGCGGTCAGCGCCTCACCATCGGGGTCAGCGCCGCCAACGGTGATGGTGTCCGGGTGGAGGTCTTCCAAGGCCGGGGCGGGGAATGCGGGTGTGGCCGCGCCGTCACGCTCGTCGATGTCACCGCCGTCGGTGTCGCGGTAGTCGCGGTGTTCGATGCGGGTGGTTGGATGCTCAGGCTCGTCGTACCCGGCCTCGCCGTACCCGAGGTCACCGGCAATCGTTCCATCGTGGCCGAGGTCGCCGGCGATCGGTCCGTCGTGGCCGAGGTCGCCGGCGATCGGTTCGTCGTCCAGGTCGACAGCGCCGAGGTCGTCGTCGTCAGCAATCGGGCCGCGATCCTCGTCGTCGAGCTCGGCGAGGAACTGCTGGGTGCTGCGGTAGCGGCCCCACGGGTTGTCGGTCATCGCGTCCTCCCGTCGTGTGCGGTCATGTTGCGAAGGCAACTCCCGAGGCGCTGCTGTGGCAAACCCTTACCGCGCCTCTGCAAGAGCGGGAACGGGAGGTGCTCTGGGTGGCGTCGTAGCCAGCGCGGCGCGCGGTTCTCAACATCGTCGTGGACTCCTTTGGTGTTCTGATGCTGAGCGTAAAGGCGCCGAATACGGGTTTTCTACGGCCATAGCTAAAAGGTTTCGGCCATTGTTAGCGTCTGCATTGTGAGCGCGATACCGAAAGACGGAACAGGACGTCTGCTGTTTTTTCTGGAGCAGCGACTGGCGCAACTGCGCTGGTCGCGCGAGGGTTTTTGGCTTCCCAAGGTGGCCCGTCCCCGTCCACGGTGTACAAGTGCGTCGCCGGAGAGCGGCGCCCGACCGAGCGCACCCTGGCCCGCTTGGAGCTGGCACTGGGGTGGCAGCCGGGCTCGGCGCATCGAATACTCGACGGCGGCGCTCCTGCGATGTCGATAACACAACAGGTGGCGACGGTCGCATCAGGTATCGACCAGGAACTCCGTGGCGAATCCGTAGGTGTCGCGCGGACGGCGAAAGAGCTGCGCGAATTTCTTATGGGCGTCGCTCAAGGCCTGGAGCGCTTCTACGCTGGACCTGAGCCCGCCGCCGGGGAGGTGCTCAATGCCAGTGCCAGCTGACCGTTTCGACGAGATCCGCCGCAAGTGGATCGCCCGGCATCAACAGACGTTCATATTCCAAAAAAGACGGGCAGAAATTCTGGCCCGACAAATACGCGACCGCGCAACAAAATTGAGCGGAGCGCGCGTTGATCCTGCCGACGACGACGTTATT
>CAVWHA010000010.1:0-279674 GCA_963754715.1 uncultured Actinomycetes bacterium
GGACGGCGACCGGCCGGTTCCTCACGAGAGCCGTCAGCCGGCCGCCAGTGCTGGGATCGAGACCTTTGGTCAGGCTGAGCACCGGCGACGTGCCGGGCAGATCGCGGACGACATCGCCGAACGAGCGGCTCGGAACGGCGATGACCACGAGCTCAGCGTCCTCGACGACGCCGTTCTCGCGCTCCCTGCCCATGACCTCGACCTCGTGCCCGTTGTTCCGCAGGACGCCTCCGAAGACGGTGCCCCACGCGCCCGCGCCGATGACGGCCGCCTTCAGTTGACTCGCCTCTGGGGCGTCGCTGGCAAAGGAGGCAAGCCCTCGGCGCGCAGGACAGTGCACGTGAGCACGGACAAGCGCCGAGGGCGCCGCATCCTGCCGCCAGCGGCGTCAGGCAGCGGCGGAGCCGGGCTTCGCCCGGTGGGAGCCGCTGCCGGCCAGTGGCGAGTCATGAGCGGCGTACGAAATCGATGGATACGGGGATTCCCTGCATGTCGAAGCGCTCACGCAGCTTGTTCTCCACCCAGTAGGCGTAGTCCCGCGTGATCAGGCCTGGATCGTTCACGAAAAAGCGGAAGCGCGGCGGGCGGACGGTCGTCTGCGTCCCGTAGAGGAGGTTCAGCCGCTTGCCACGGCGGGACGGCGGCTCGCGCTGCGCGCGGAGCTCCTGGAGGAAGCGATTGAGCTCTCCCGTCGAGACGCGCGTCGTGTACTTCTCGAACAGCTTCTCGATCCACTCGAAGAGACGGTGGAGGCCACGACCGGTCTTGGCGGAGACAGTGACGATCGGTGGGCGCTGGCGAAGGTGCGCTTCGAGCCGGTCGCGGACGTCCTCGATCCCGATCGTGGTGATGTCCCATTTCGAGAGCAGCACGAGCGTGGCGCATTGAGACTTGCGCGCGATGTCGGCGATGTGGAGATCCTGATCGACGAGCCCTTCCGAGGCGTCGACGAGAACGAGAGCGACGTCGGCCCGCTCGGCCGCCTGGAGCGCGCGCAGTTCCGAGTAGTACTCGATCCCCTGGCGCTGCCGGCGCTTCCGGCGGATGCCCGCGGTGTCGACGAGCACGAAGGTCCGGTTCCCGCGCTGGATGACCGTGTCGATCGAGTCGCGCGTCGTGCCGGGCACCTCGGAGACGATGACGCGCTCCTGGCCGACGAGGGCGTTGAGGAGACTCGACTTGCCGACGTTGGGCCGGCCGAGGATGGCGACGCGGATCGCGTCCTCGGGGACCTCCGGTCGCTTCGTGGTGCCGGGGAGGCCGTCGAGGATCGCGTCCAGCAGGTCTCCGGTTCCGTGGCCGTGGAGGCCGGAGATCGGGATCGGCTCCCCCAGGCCCAGCTTGTGGAACTCGTGGATCTGGTCGGTTCTGGTCGGATCGTCGATCTTGTTCGCGATCAGGGTCACCGGGCGCCCTGACTTGCGCAGCAGGTCGGCGACCTCCTCGTCCCCGGGCGTGACGCCGGATTGCGCATCCACGACGAAGAGCACGAGATCCGCCTCCGCGATCGCGATCCCGGCCTGCTCGGCGATCTGCCGCGTGATCTCCGAGCGGTCGGCCAGGTCGACTCCACCGGTGTCGATGAGGATGAAGCGCTTTCCGTTCCACTCGCAGACGATGTCCTTGCGGTCGCGGGTGACGCCGGGCTGCTCGTGGACGACGGCTGCGCGAGTGGCGGTCAGGCGGTTCACGAGCGTGGATTTGCCGACGTTGGGGAAGCCGACGATGGCCACTGTCCCGACGAGGTCGTTCACTCCGGCGGAACGGCGTGCCGTGGACGTCCGAGCGCATGCGTGTCGACGAGGAACTGCCAGAGCTCATGGATCCGGCGCTGGATCTCGACCGATGCCTCCTTGTAGCCCTTCCCGTTCGCCGGCAGCCCGTCGAAGGCGAAGGGACGGCCCCAGGCGATCGAGACCGGATGGAAGTTTCCGGGCTTCCAGAACTGCGACCCGTGGATGGCCGCGCAGACGACCGGGACTTTCTCGTTGAGCGCGACCATCGCGGCTCCCGGCTTGACCTCGCCCGGAACCCCCGATCGCTGCCTCGTTCCCTCGGCGAACACCCCGAGCGCGTTTCCGTCCTGCACGCAGCGCCGCATCTGTCTCACAGCTTCCCGGTCGGATTCGCCACGTCGCACGGCGTACGTGCCGAAGGCCTTGACGAGCGGGCCGAGGACCGGGACCTCGTGGAGCTCGGCCTTGGAGAGGAAGAAGAACTGGCGAGAGCTCGCGACGCCGAAGGCGGGAGGGTCGAGCCAGGAGAAGTGGTTGAAGACGAGCACCACCCCGCCGTCCTGCGGGATCCGCTCCGCGCCGTAGATGCGAAGCGGAGCAAGGGCGCGCACGGCGGTCCCGATCGTGGCCTGCCCGGCCGCCCAGATCATGGCCTCCTTCTTCATGCGACCCGGGCACGCACGAGCTGCTCGATCCGGTCGACGACGTCGTCGACGTCGAGGTCGGTCGTGTCGATGCGGTGGGCGTCCTCGGCGGGGTGCATGCGCGCCGAATCGCTCTCATCCCTGAGCCGGAGATCCGTCGCCAGCGCGTCCCCCCCGATGTCCGGCCGCTCGGCCTGCCGCCGCCGGGCGCGAACGTCGGGCTCGGCGTTCAGGTAGACCTTCACGTCGGCGTCCGGCGCGACGACGGTGCCGATGTCGCGGCCCTCGATGACCGCGTTTCCGAGGTCTGCGAGATCGCGCTGGCGCCGTCGCATCACGCTCCGCACTTCCGGATGACGGGCGACGACCGGGACGAGGCGGTCGATGTCGGCCTGGCGGATCGCGTCCGTCACGTCCGTCTCGGCGATCGTGACGCTGCCGGACTCGTCGAGGTCGACGAGGTTCTCCTCCGCCAGCGTGCCGAGCGCGGCGCCGTCTTCCAGGTCGAGGCCGCGACCGACCGCGAGCCAGGTCACGGCCCGGTACATCGCGCCCGTGTCCAGATACCGGAAGCCGAGTCGCTCGGCCAGCCGGCGGGCGACCGTGCTCTTTCCGGCTCCGGCGGGCCCGTCGATTGCAACGATCATCGCTGGGTCACCGACTCGAGCAGGTCGAAAAATCCGGGGAAGCTTGCTGCCACGCTTTCTGGATCCTGGAGTTCCACGCCTTCACGCGACACGAGGCCGGCGACTGCGGCGAGCATCGCGATCCGGTGGTCGCCGCCACTATGGACCACGCCCCCACCCTTAGGGCGGGTTGGGACCCCCCTCACCCTGAAGCCATCATCGCTCGCCGTGATCCGCACGCCAAGAGATCGGAGCACATTTGTCACGGTTTCGATGCGGTCTGTCTCCTTTTCGCGTAACTGGGCGGCGCTGCGCACGACGCTCTCTCCTCGTGCCATGCCGGCGGCGAGCGCAAACAACGGGAGCTCGTCGATCATCCGGGGAACCTCCGCCTTCTTCACCGTCGTCGCCGTGAGCGCCGCGGACCGCGCCTCGAGGTCGGCGACCGCCTCGCCGCCGAGCCGCCGGCGGTCGAAGACGGCGATCCGGGCGCCCATTCGCACGAACACGTCCAGCAGGCCCGTACGAAACGGGTTGACGCCGACGCCGTGGAGCGAGAGCTCGGACCCGGGAACGAGCGTCGCGGCCGTGACGAACGGGGCAGCGGACGAGATGTCGCCCGGCACCTCCACCCGGCCCAGCTGAAGCGACTCGACCCGCTCGACCGACACCGCGCGCCCTGACCGCCGAACCGGTGCCCCCGCCGCCCTGAGCATCGTCTCCGTGTGGTCGCGCGTGTAGTACGGCTCGAAGACGACGGTCTTCCCGCCGCTCGCCTGGAGCCCGGCGAGGAGCAGCGCCGATTTGGTCTGCGCGCTCGCGCGGTCGAGCCGGTGCTCGACTGCATGGAGCTCGGCGCCCTCGACGCGCACCGGCGGCCGCCCGTCCGTCGTCTCGATCGTCGCCCCCATCGCGCGCAGCGCTTCGGCCAGATCCTCGACCGGCCGCCCGCGCAGCGACTCGTCTCCAGAGAGGACGAACTCTCCCTCCTGTCCCGCCAGCAGACCCATCAGGAGCTTGAGCAGCGTTCCGGCGTTCCCGCAGTCGATCGGGCCTTCGGGAGGACGCAGCCCGTGCAGCCCGACGCCCTTCACGACCAGGACGTCCACCTCCTCGTCCACCACCTCGACGCCGAGCGCCCGCACGGCCCCGACACTCGACTCCGTGTCCGCAGAGCGTCCGAACCCCTCGACCCTCGTCTCGCCCTCGGACACCGCCCCGATCAGCACCGCACGGTGCGAGATCGACTTGTCGCCGGGCACCCCGATGTGGCCGACGACGGCCGCCGCCGGCTCGATCCGCATCTAGCCGATCTCTTCGCGGACGACCAGTGGCTTCGGCGAGCAGTACCCGGACATGGCCGGTCAGTCTATTGACGCACGAACGCCACCCCCCGTACGCTCAAAGCGAATGACTCCCGCCCGTCCAGTTGGAGGCCGGTGAGCCCCGACCTCGCCCGAAGCTCTCTGGATCCGCAGTGATCCAAGACGCGCTGGCAAGGCTGCTCGACGGGCACGACCTCGACCGGGACGAGGCCCGGCGGGTGATGGGCTCGATCATGGACGGCGAGGCGACGCCCGCCCAGATCGGCGGCTTCCTCGTCGCGCTGCGGCTGAAGGGCGAGACGGCAGACGAGATCGCCGGCTGTGCCGAGGCGATGCGCGAGCACGTCCTCCCCGTCCGGCCCCGACGCAGCGACCTCGTCGACACAGCCGGAACCGGCGGCGACGGCGCGCGCACCTTCAACATCTCGACGGCGGCCGCGCTCGTAGCGGCGGCTGCGGGAGCCGGGGTCGCGAAGCACGGCAACCGGGCCGTCTCGTCCTCGTCGGGCTCGGCGGACGTCCTCGAGGCGCTGGGCTTCTCGCTCGAGCTCCCTCCGGAACGAATCGAGCGCTCCATCGACGAGCTCGGCTTCGGCTTCCTCTTCGCGCCCACCCACCATCCGGCGATGCGACACGCCGCGCCGGTCCGGCGGGAGCTCGCGACGCGGACGGTCTTCAACGTCCTCGGCCCGCTGACGAACCCGGCCGGAGCCCGAGCTGCAGTCGTCGGCGTCTACTCGGCCGAGCTGGTGCCGACGATCGCCGACGTCCTGTTGCGGCTCGGCGCGTCTCGCGCATTCGTCGTCCACGGGGCGGGCGGCGTCGACGAGCTTTCGCCGGCCGGCCCGAACCTCGTCTGCGAGGTGGTGGACGGCGAGGTTCGGCGCCGCGAGATCGACCCGCTGGAGCTCGGTGTTCCGCGCTGCGCGCCCGAGGACTTGCGCGGCGGTGACCCCGAGGAGAACGCGAAGACGATTCGCGACATCTTCTCCGGCGCGAACGGCGGCCGGCGGGACGCAGTCCTGCTGAACGCGGCCGGTGCAATCGCTGCCGGCGGACTTGCGAAAGATCTCCAGGACGGTCTGGGCCTGGCGAGAGAGGCGCTCGACTCGGGCCTCGCGGGCACGCGGCTCCAGGAGCTGATCGCCTTCTCGCGCGCCGAGGTTGCCGCCTAGTGCCTCTTCAGGTGATATTGCCCCGCTTCTGGGTCGCGAGCACCAAGCCAGAGGCCGCGGTCGACCGCGGCAAGGCTGGGCAGCCTTGTCAAGGGCGAGCGTGGATTCTGGCGCCGCGTGATCGCGGGCCAGAAGCAGGCGTGTATTGCCTGGAGAGGCACTGAAATGGGGCGCTTCCGCGACGCCCTGGCCGGGCCGGGTCTGGCGGCCATCGCCGAGGTCAAGCGCCGCTCGCCTTCGGCGGGCGATCTCAGGCCCGACGCGGATCCGGCCGAGCTTGCCGAGGATTTCGAGCGGGCCGGCGCGGCCGCCGTCTCGATCCTCGTAGACGAGCAGTTCGCAGGCTCGATCGACGATCTGCGAGCGGCGCGCCGGGCGGCACGGTTGCCGCTCCTCGCCAAAGGGTTCTTCCGCGACGCATCAGAGCTCGTGGAGCTCGAGGAGGCGGGCGCGGACGCCGTGCTCCTGCTGCTCCGCGACCTGGATGACCGGGCCGCGCAAGGTCTCCTCGAAGCCGCCGACCGCCTGGGGCTCGACGCACTCGTGGAGGCCCACGACGCAAAAGAGCTCGAGCGCGCGATCACACTCGGCGCCGACCCGATCGGGCTCAATGCGCGCGACCTCGGAACCTTCGCGATCGACCGCGAAGCGCAGCTGGAGCTCGTCGTCCGGGCGGGGGGTGACCGAATCGTCGTCGCCGAGAGCGGCATCGGCTCCCGGGCGCAGGCAGCCGGGGCGGAGCTCGCGGGCGCCGACGCCGTGCTCGTCGGAAGCACTCTCATGCGGGCGCCCGATCCGGCGGCGAAACTCGAGGAGTTGATCGCCCGCCCGCTCGTCAAGGTCTGCGGACTGACGCGCCAGGAGGACGCGGACATCGCGGCGGAGGCCGGCGCTGATCTCGCCGGGTTCATCCTCGCCGAGGAGAGCCCGCGCCGGGCTGAGCGGGTCCTCGACCTCCCGGACACGATGCTCTCCGTTGCCGTCCTCGTCGGAGAGGCCCAGGAGACGAGCGCCGACCTCACGCAGCTCTACGAGCGCGAGAACGGGCACCGGGCGCGAAACGGCGTTCTCCTCCGCGCCGGCCGGCAGGTCGCCACGGTGCTCGACCAGCCCTGGGAGGACCGGGACCCCGACCACCTCGAGAGAGCAGCAGCGACCACCGGCCGCGTCGTCCTCGCCGGCGGCCTCTCGCCCGAGAACGTCGGCGAAGCGATCGCCACGGTCCGCCCGTGGGCCGTCGACGCGAGCTCGAGCCTCGAGGTCGGGCCGGGGATCAAGGATCACGAGAAGGTTCAGCGCCTTCGTGGAGGCGGCCCGATGCTGAACTACGGCGCGTACGGAGGCCGCTTCGTCCCGGAATTGCTGATCCCGGCGCTCGACGAGCTCGAGCAGGCGTGGAGGGAGGCGAAGGCCGACCCCACCTTCGAGACCGAGCTCGACGCGCTCAGGCGCTCATTCGGCGGCCGGCCGACTCCCCTGACCCGGGCCGAGCGCTTCGCCCCGGACAAGCGCCTCTACCTCAAGCGCGAGGACCTCCTCCACACCGGCTCCCACAAGCTGAACAACGCTCTAGGCCAGGCCGTCCTTGCGCGGCGGCTCGGCAAACAGCGGATCGTCGCGGAGACGGGGGCCGGACAGCACGGGGTCGCCTCGGCCACGGTTTGCGCCTCCTTTGGCCTCGAGTGCGTCGTCTACATGGGCGCCGAGGACATGACCCGCCAGCGGCCGAACGTCGAGCGGATGAACCTCCTCGGCGCGGACGTCGTACCGGTCGAGTACGGCACGCGCACCCTGCGCGAGGCAACGAGTGAGGCGATCCGCGACTGGATCGCCAACGTCGAGACGACGCACTACCTCCTCGGTTCGTGCGTCGGCCCGCACCCCTACCCCGAGCTCGTCCACGAGCTGCAGTCGGTGATCGGCCGCGAGGCCAGGGCTCAGGTGCTCGAGGCGGAGGGGCGCATGCCGGACGCCGCGATCGCGTGTGTCGGCGGCGGCTCGAATGCGATCGGCCTCTTCGCCGGCTTCCTGGGCGACGACGTGGAGCTCTTCGGCGTGGAAGCCGCCGGCGCGGCGAGCCTCGCCAGCGGCCGGCCCGGCGTCCTCCACGGCGCCCGCTCCTCGCTCCTCGCCGACGAGGACGGGCAGGTGCTCGACGCGGAATCGATCTCAGCCGGGCTGGACTACCCCGGCGTGGGCCCCGAGCACGCGTTCCTGCGCGACTCCGGCCGGGCGCGGTACCTGACGGCGACGGACGAGGAGGCGCTCGCAGCGTTCCGCCGCCTCGTGCGAACCGAGGGGATCCTCCCGGCCCTCGAGCCGGCGCATGCGCTCGCCCGCATCGACGATCTCGACGCCGAGCTCATCGTCCTCTGCCTGTCGGGCCGGGGGGACAAGGATCTCGCGAATGTTTGACGCGCCCACACAGCCGCTCGTCTTCCCTGCCGAAGGGATCCGCCGCGACGACCTGCTCTTTCGCCTTCCGACCGGCGACGACGCGCCGGCACTTGCGCCGGCCTTCCAGGACCCCGACATCGGCGGACGCGCAAACATGCCCACGTTCGACGAGGGGACCCTCCGAACGGTGACGCCGATGCTGACCGAGCGTCTGAAGGAGGGCGTCTTCCTCCCGGTCGTCGTGACGGACGCCGAGTCCGGCGAGATCCACGGCGGCGGGAACCTGCACCAGATCAACCGCAACCTCGGACAGGGCGAGATCGGCTACTGGCTCTTCCCCCACGCGCGCGGGAAGGGGATCGCGACCCGCACAGCCCGCTTCCTCGCCGATTACGGCTTCTCGATCGGCCTCGAGCGCATCGAGGCGCGCGTGTTCACCGGCAATCCCGAGTCCGAGCGGGTGCTCGAGCGCGCAGGCTTCACCCGGGAAGGGGTCCTGCGCTCGCTCCCACGCCGGTCGGGAGGCCGGGCGGACATGACCGTCTACTCCCTCCTCCTCGGCGAATGAAGACGCTCGTCATCTACCTGATGGCGGGTCGGGACACGCCCGAGCTGGCCGAGGCGGCAGTCGCCGGCGGCGCCGACATCGTCGAGATCGGATTCCCGTTCTCGGATCCCCTCGCCGACGGTCCCGTGATCCGCCGGGCTGCCGAGCGAGCGCTCGCTGCTGGGATGCGCACCGAAGCCTGCTTCGACTGCCTCGCGCGGACCCGTGAGCGAGTCGCCGTCCCGCTGATCCCGATGACCTACTCCTCGCTCCTCGAGGCCTACGGCTACGAGCGGTTCGCCGCAGACGCCCGCTCGGCGGGAGCCGACACGCTGATCGTGGCGGATCTCCCGGCGGGTGACCTCCCGGAGCTCCGGCGCATCCAGCTCGTCGCGCCGACGTCCACTGACGAACGGCTGCGGCTCGCGGCCGAGCACACCGACGGCTGGCTCTACCTCGTCACGCTCACCGGAACCACCGGAGCCCGCGACACGCTCTCCCCCGCACTCGCCGGCCTGGTCGAGCGGGCAAGACGAGCCACGGAGCTGCCCCTCTACGCCGGCTTCGGGATCTCGACGCCGGCGCAAGCGGCGCAGGCGGCCGAGCTCGCCGACGGCGTCGTCGTCGGGTCGCGCGCGGTCGAGTTGGCAGAGGACGGCCCCGACGCGCTGCACGAGTTCGTCGGCTCCCTCCGAGCCGCCCTCGGAGGCCCGGCCGAGGCGCTGGCACAATCGGACGCATGAGGATCTTCTCCGGCATCCAGCCGACAGGGTCGAAGCACTTCGGCAACTACAGCGGCGGCTTCCGCCAGTACGCCGCCATGCAGGAGCTCGGCGACGCCTTCTTCTGCATCGTCGACCTGCACTCGATCACCGTCGAGTACGACCCGGCCGACCTGCGCGAGCGGACGCTCGACCTCGCCGCGATGCTGTTCGCGACCGGCCTGGACCCGGAGCGATCGACGGTCTTCGCCCAGAGCCATGTCACGGCCCACTCGGAGGCGGCTTGGCTGCTCGGCTCGGTTGCGAGCTTCGGCGAGTTGCGCCGCATGACGCAGTTCAAGGAGAAGTCCGACCAGCAGGAATTCGTCTCGGCGGGCCTCTTCACGTACCCGGTCCTGATGGCGGGAGACATCCTGCTCTACCAGACCGACGTCGTTCCCATCGGCGACGACCAGCGCCAGCACCTCGAGCTCTCCCGGAACGTCGCGGAGCGTTTCAACTCGCGCTTCGGCGAGACCTTCAAGCTGCCCGAGGGCCGATACCCGGAGACCGGGGCGCGGATCATGGACCTCCAGGAGCCCGAGCGGAAGATGTCCACCACGCTCGGGACGCCACAGGGCACGCTTGGGCTGCTCGACCCACCGGACACGCTGCGCAAGAAGGTGAAGAGCGCGGTCACGGACTCGGGTAGCGATGTCCGGCGCGGCCCCGACAAGGCGGGGATCACCAACCTCATCGACATCTTCGCGGTGGCCGCGGGAGAGGAGCCCGAGGCGATCGAGTCACGCTACGACGGCTCCGGCTACGGCCAGTTCAAGTCCGATGTGGCCGAGGCGGTCGTGGAAGTCGTCGTCCCGATCCAGCAGCGCTACTCGGAGCTGCGGGCCGACGACGCGGAGCTGCACCGGCTGCTCGCCCAGGGCGCCGACAAGGCGCACGAGGAATCGGCCCCGACGCTCGAGGCCATGTACGAGCGCATGGGCTTCGTCCGACCCTAGTCGCAGGCGACTACAGCCAGCCCGAGCGCCTGAACTGCCAGTACAGGGCGATGCAGAGCCCGGCCATCAAGGACAGGGCGAAGGGGTAGCCGAACCGCCAGCCGAGCTCGGGCATGTGGTCGAAATTCATGCCATAGACCCCGCTGATGAGCGTCGGCACGGCGATGATCGCCGCCCAGGCCGAGATCTTTCGGACGTCCTCGTTCTGCCGGTAGCTCGCCTGCGTGATGTTCGCCGACAGGATGCTCGTGAGCAGCTCGCGGAACTCGTGAATCCGTCCGACGAGCTTGACCAGGTGGTCGTTCACGTCGCGGAAGTACGGCCGCATCGTTTCCGGCACCATCGACTGCACACCGCGCGCGAGATCCTCGACAGGTTGCTCGAGCGGCGTCACCGCCTGGTGGAGCTGGAGCACGGTCCGGTTGAGCCGGTAGATCCGTGCCGCGGGGTTCTCGACCTCAGGCGAGAAGACCTCGATCTCGACCTCGCGGATGTCGATGTCGAGCTCCTCGATCACCGGCCCGTAGGCGTCGACGACGTGGTCGATGATCGCGTAGAGGGCCGCAGCCGGTCCGTTCGCGAGCAAGTCGGGCCGCCCTTCCATCTGCAGGCGTACCTCGTGGAGATCTGCACTGCCGTGGCGCACAGAGATGATGAACCCCGCGCCGACGAAGACGAGGATCTCGCCGAACTCGACCAGATCGTCGGTGTACGCGACCGTCTTCAGGACGACGAAGAGCGTGTCGCCGTACACCTCGAGCTTCGGCCGCTGATGCGCCTTGATCGCGTCCTCGACTGCAAGCTCGTGCAGCCCGAACTCACTCCGAACGGCCTCGAATTCCTCCGGCGTCGGCTCGAGGAGCCCGATCCAGGCGAACGATCCTTCCTCGCGACTCGCTTCGTAGGTGCGCTCGAGCGGGATCTCCTCCTGAACCCGGCGCCCGTCCCGGTAGATCGCGTAGTCGACGATCATCGCGCCGAGCGTAGCGCCGCGATCAGCAGCGCAGCGCTTCTCCGGCATCCGGCCCGATCCAGTCGGCCATCCAGTCCCAGCCGTCGTCGTCTTTCGTCAGCTCCCGCTCGCAGCTTCCGTCGGCGTTCACGACGAAGAGCTGGTAGTCGTCCTCCTCGTCGTCGATCCTGGCGAAGAGCAGCTTCTTGCCGTCGGGCGACCAACGCGGGCCGGTTTCCTGTCCCTCGGTTCTCGTGATGCGGCGCTGGTCGCCTCCGTCCGCGTCGGCGACGTAGACCTCCGGTGTGGAGCCCGTGCAGTCGTGGAAGAGGCAGTGGCCGTTGTCGTCCCGCCAGCTGACGAAGGCCACCCGCTCGCCGTCTGCGGACCAGTCGGGCTCTCCGCCGTCCTCCAGCAAGAGCTCGCGGTCGCCGCCGTCGAGGTCGGCGAGCTCCACTCTGGGCGCGAGGGCCGAGGCTTCGGGATCGAATGTGGTGATCGCCAGGCGGTCACCGTCAGGGGTCAGGGAGACGAACTCCGTCGGCCCCTTCGACCGGTGCAGGACCTCGGATTCCCCGCTTTCGGGACTGATCGCCCGCAGCTCGCAGTCCGAGATCCCTCCGGTGCAGCTCAGATAGCCGATCCTGCCGTCGGCAGTCCATCCCGCAGAGTTGACGTTCGGCTCCTCATCGGTGAGGCGCCGCTGGTCTGTTCCGTCCGCGTTCATCACGTAGAGCTCCTGCGACTGGGTGCCGTCGCCCTCGTGGTCGCGCGTGCTGGTGAAGGCGATCATCCGTCCGTCGGGTGACCACGAAGGCGCCCAGTCGTCGTTCTCGGTGTCGGCCGTCGTCTCGTTGCGAGTCAGCTGAGCGACGTCCGAGCCGTCCGGCTTCATCGAGTAGATCTCGAAGTCGCCGTCTCGGTTGCTGGCGAAGACGATCCGCTCCGGAACCGCGACGCTCGGCGCCTCGTCGTCGTCCCCGCCGCAGCCGACCGGCGCCAGCATCAGGAACACGAGAGTCGCCGCGCGCCTCAAGAGCCGGACCGTAACCCGGCGACTTCGGCTGCGGTGAGCTCCCGCCACTCGCCGGGCTCGAGGCCCTCGACGGTCAGGCCCGCGTAGCGGCTTCGGTGCAGGTGGCGGACCGGATGGCCGACGGCTTCCAGCATCCGCCTCACCTGCCGGTTGCGCCCCTCGTGGATCGACAGCTCGACGCCCGAGGGCCAGAGCCGCCGCGCCGCCGCCGGCGCGGTCGGCCCGTCCTCGAGCTCGAGGCCCTCGGCGAGGCGACGGAGCGCGTCGTCCGAAGGCTCTCCCTCGACCTCCGCCTCGTAGACCTTCTCCACCTCGTACTTCGGGTGGGCGAGCCGGTGGGCCAGCTCCCCGTCGTTGGTGAGGAGCAGGACACCGGTCGTGTCGACGTCGAGCCGTCCCACCGGGACGACACGCGACTCGTGCTCGACGAGGCCCACGACGGTCGGCCTCCCCTGCGGGTCGCTGGCGGTCGTCACGACGCCGGCGGGCTTGTGCAGCAGGACGTACGCGAGCCGCTGTGGAGCGACCGGCCGCCCGTCCACCTCGACCTGGTCGGCGGACTCGACGAAGGTGTTCAGCTGGCCCGGTTCGCCGTTCACGGTCACCCGCCCCGCCTTGATCAGCTCGTCGGACTTGCGGCGGGATGCGATCCCCGCGCGCGCCAGGTAGGCGTTCAATCGCATGCGTCTAGGGTTGCACGATGCGCGTCGCGCTCATGGTGGAGGGCCAGGAAGGCGTCTCCTGGGACCAGTGGCTCGCGCTCGCCGCGGCCTGCGAGGAGCACGGCATCGAGGCGCTCTTCCGCTCCGACCACTACCTCTCCACGACTGCGCCCGACGAGCGCGTCGCAACGGACGCCTGGACGCTGCTCGCGGCCCTCGCGGCCCGCACCGAGAAGCTCAGGCTCGGCACCCTCGTCTCGCCCGTGACCTTCCGGCCTCCCGCGGTCGTCGCCAAGTCGGCGGTGACCGTGGACCACCTCTCGGGTGGCCGCGTCGAGGTCGGCATGGGCGCCGGCTGGATGGAGCTCGAGCACGAACGCTTCGGGTTTCCCTTTCTCGAGACGGGCGAGCGGGTGCGCATGCTTGCCGAGCATCTCGAGGTCGTGGACCGTCTCCTCCGCGAGGATCTCCTCACGGCCCAGAAGCCACGGCCGCCGCTGATCGTCGGCGGGAGCGCGGCCCGCGGAACGGCGGCGCCTGCTGTCCGGTTCGCCGACGAGTACAACACCTACGGCGTCGAAGCGGCCGAGGCGGCCAGGCGGCGGAAGAAGCTGGACGAGGCGTGCGAGCTGGGGGGACGCGATCCGTCGTCCCTCCGGTTCTCGCTGATGACGCCGTTTCTCGTCGACCGGGACCACGCCCGACGCTTCGTGGAGCGTTTCCCGAATGCCGGCTCGGCCGACGAGTGGTTCGAGGAGCTCCGCGGCCGCGGCCTGGCCGGTGGCCCCGAGGAGCTCGTCGCCGGGCTGCGTGAGTTCGAGGCGGCCGGCGTCGAGCGCGTGATGCTGCAGCACGTCGTCCACGAGGATCTGGACATCGTGGCGCTGATCGGCCGCGAGCTCGCGCCGGCGATGAGCTAGGCGGGACGCTTCTCGGCGAGCGACTCGAGCCGCTCGCGGATGTCCTCGGTGTCGCCGAGGTCGTCCAGCCGCGGCAGGACCGAAAGGCTCTCGAGCCCGAAGACGCGCTCGAAGAGCGGAGTCGTCCGATAGCGAACCGCTCCGCCTTCCTCGCGACCGGCTTCCCCGATCAGCCCGCGCTCGACGAGTCCGGCCACGACCGAGTCGACTGCAACGCCGCGCAGGCGCGCGATCTCCGGCCGGGAGCAGGGCCCCAGGTAGGCGACGACCGCAAGCGTCTCCATCGCAGCCTGCGAGAGCCCGCGCTCGACGGGGCGCTCGAACATCCGGCTGCAGGCTTCGGCGGCCTCGCGGGAAGCGCGGAACGCCCAGCCCCCGGCGACCTGCTCGAGGACGATCCCGCTGCGGCCCTCCGCATAGCGCTCGCCGAGCAGGCCGAGCGCCATCTCGACGCGCTCCGCTTCGTCGGCGGCCGCCTCCGCAAGCTCGGACACCGACAGCGGCTGGCTGGCGACGACCAATAACGCCTCCAGCGTCCGGGCAAGACGATCGAGCGGATTTGCCGCGACTAGGCGGAGCGGACGGTCCATGTCTCGTTCCTTTCTTTTTGAGGCTCTGCGTTCCTCTGCACGCGGATGGGCGCGAAGGGCGCGGCCTGTGAGATGTCGATCTCGCCGGCCTTCCGAAGCTCGAGCAGCGCGAGAAAGGCGACCGCCTGCTCGACGCGGCTGAGTCCCTGCACCTCCGTGTCGAAGTCGAAGCGGGTCCGCCGGGCGAGCAGCGCGCGAAAGCGGCCGAGGAACTGTTCCACGGGCGGAAACCTGAGCTCGAGGTGCGCGAGCGAGACGGCGGGCGGCTCGGCGGCCAGCGCCCGAATTGTCGCGGCCAGAGCGGCAGGGTCCTGCGGAGCCAGGCGGCGCTCGACTTTCGGCGCGAGCGGCGCCGGGCCGAGTCGGAAGTACCGGTCGCCCTCCTCGTCCAGCCGGTCGACGAGCCAGGCGGCCGCCTCCTTGATCCGCCGGTAGTCGGCGAGGCGCCGCGCCAGCTCCGCGGCGGCCTCGGCCGGATCGAGATCCTCGAGGTCCGGATCCTCTCCGGTCAGGAGCGCGCGGGCCTTCAGCTCGAGCAGCGCCGCCACGAGGACGAGGAACTCGCCGCACGCGTCGAGGTCGAGCTCCTCGCGCTCGGCCAGACGCTCGAGGAACGCCAGCACGATGCCGGCGACGTCCACTTCCCCCAGGTCGAGCTCGTCCCTGCAGGACGAGGGCGAGCAGAAGGTCGAAGGGACCCTCGAACGCTTCGAGGTCGAGCTCGAGCTCCCGGACAGGGACTGGCACGAGCCCGAAGCTAGCGGGAGTGTCGGACGCGGCCCTTCGGGATCGCCATCTTCGGCGCGCCCTTCGGCACCTCGTGCGCTCCCTGTCTCCGCCGACGCAGGCCGCGCCCCCGGCCGCGCAGGATCTGCCAGTAGATGAAGAACGCCGTGGAGAGAACGAAGACGACGATCGAGACCCAGGCGTTCAGCCGCCACGGCCCGAGTTCGTGCGACGGGTCGATCCGCAGCATCTCCTCGAAGAAGCGACCGAACGTGTACAGCGAGACGTAGAGCGCGAAGAGCGCCGGCGGGCGGAACCGGATGAACCGGTCGAGGATCAGCAGCAGGCCCGCCGCCGCGGTCACGTACAGGAACTCGTAGAGGAAGGTCGGGTGGAAAGTCTCCGACCCCGCGTATTCGAACGGCCGGTTCGCCGGGTCGATCTCGAGGCCCCACGGCCGGTCGGTCGGCTTGCCGAAGAGCTCCTGGTTCCACCAGTTCCCGAAGCGGCCGACCCCGTGGGCGAGCAGGAGCCCGGGGGCCGCGGCGTCCATGAGCGCCACCGGGCTCTTTCCGGCGCGCTTGCAGATGTAGGCGCCGACGACCGTTCCGAGGAAGATCCCGCCCCAGACGCCCAGGCCGCCCTTCCAGACCATGAAGACGCCCTGCCATTTCGGGTCGGGCACCTCCGACCAGCTGGTGACGACGTGGTATGCCCGGGCACCGACGATTCCAGCGGCGACGCCCCACACCGCGATGCGCAGGAGCAGATCCCAGTCGCCGCCCTCGGGACGCCTCGTCCAGCGAAGGCCGGTCACGACGATGCAGACCGCGATCGCGAGCAGCAGCATCAGCCCGTACATGTGGACGTCGAGCGGGCCGAGCTCGAAGAAGCCGCTCGACGGCGAGGGGATCGAGGCGATCACGAGCGGCATTCTGCCCGTCCACGTCGGACGCGTCCCGGTGCCTGGCACCGGGACGTGTCTGCAAGGGCCTGGCCTACAGCAGAATCTTGATTGCGAGCTCGGGGGGGCAGCCGAGGTCGAGCAGCTCGATGGCGTAGTGCAGGTCGATGTCGTGGCGCGCCGCAAGCCGCCCGGCTGCTCGTGTCCCGTAGCCGGCCCGCTCCAGCTCCTCGGCACGCCAGCGCTCGATCCTCTCGAGCTCTGTGTCCTCAAGGACGTGGACTTCGGTCTGGCTCATTCCGCAGTGCCTCCGGGGTAGTCGTCTACCCGCACATCGTCGGCGGTGAGCCGGGCCGCGTTCTCCCCCTTCGGGGTGAAATGAGCAGGCGGCCCGGATGAGCCGCCCGCTACGGAATTGCCTAGTGCGAGGGAGCTGGCGCCCGCACGCGGACGCGCCGGGTCAGCAGGTAGATCAGCGCAGTCGCGCCCAGCGCAAGCCCGCCGATCCCGATGATCGCGAAGAACGGGAGGCCACCGCCACCGCCCGCTCCGACGGAGAACGTCCCGAAGGAATGGGTCTGAGCGCCGCCGTACTGGGTGAATCCGTCGTACACCTTGTACGAGTACTTGCCGTCGGTCGGAAAGACGACTTTGGCCCGGTAGACGCCGACCTTGTCGGTCGGCTTCGCGGCGAAGGTCTTCTCCTTGCCCGTGGCGACGTTCCGGATCGTCACGGTCGGGATCACGCCTGCAAGCGGCGTCTGGCCGTGCTGCAGGATCTTGACGTCCGCGTTCCACGTGTCACCGGCGGCGACGCCCTGGGGCGGAGTGAGCCCCGCGGTCGCCCAGCCGCCGGCCAGAGCCGACGCGGGTGCGGCGAGGGCGGCGAGGGCGACGATGAGCAGCAGTCTTCGCATTGGAAGCACCTCCTGGTTGCTGAAGGTTCTACACCTCTCGCGCGCCGCAGGTTCCATCAGCGCATCGAGCGGGCAATCCGGATCGCCTCGTCTTTCGAGATCTCAGCCTCCAGCCGGATCGTCACCTCGCCGGTGGTTTCGAAGACGAGCGCGTTCCCGACGAGCCTGAACGGCTCTTCCTCGTGCCCCGGGCTCCCCGTCGGATAGAAGAGGCCGTGCTTCTCACCCGACAGCCAGATGCCTGCAGTTCCCGGCTCGACGTTGACGAGCTCGACCTCGGTGCCGAGCCCGGCGAGCTTCTGAAGCGCGCCGGTGACGCCGGCCTGCGTGATCAGGAGCTTCGGCTTGTCCTCCGAGCCGTAGAGGAAGCCGACCTGAGCGGAATCCTCGCGCCAGTACACCTTCGGCGGATCGTCGAGGTCGTCGACGGTCGGCACCCGCACGCGGAAACCGGCATGACGGCGCGCCTCATCCAGGCTCATGCGCTCGCCGAGGCCGAGATCCTCGGTGGCGAGCTCGGAAGGAGGTAGCTCCTCGACGTACCTGATCGTCACATTGCCGATCCCGAACCAGTCGAGGATCGTGCTGCGCGCCTGGGGAACTGCCATGACCGCGCCGACGGCGACGGCGAGGACGGCCAAGACGAGGACGAGAGCGCGGCGGCGCAGGAGCGGCAGCCGCGGCCGATCACCCGCCTCGAGCCGCCGCCTGACGGGGCCGGACAGGTCCGGGGTAGCCGGGACGTCAAGATTCCGGCCGACAGCGAGGAGTGCGCGCTCGAGCTCAGGCATCGTCCGCCTCCATCTGCTCCCGCAGTCGGGCGAGCCCGCGCGAGAGGCGCGACTTGACCGTCCCCTTTCGGCAGCCGAGCGTCTCCGCGGTCTCCTCCTCGCTCAGCTCCAGGAAGTACCGGCAGGCGATGACCTCCCGCTGCTCGTCGGGGAGTTGGTTGACGGCGGAGAGGAGCGCGGACTGCTGCTCCCCGGCGAGGAGATTGGCCTCGGGGGACGGGGCCGCGCCCCCCGAGAGCGGGTCCGCCGCGGCGCGCACCGCGAGGCTGGTGCGCCGGCCGGCCGAGCGGCGTCTGTTCCGGGCCTCGTTCGCGACGATGCGCAGGAGCCACGGGCGAAGCTCGGCGCCCGGCCGGAAGCGGCCGAGCGCGTAGAACGCCTTCACGAATGCGTCCTGTGCGGCGTCCTCCGCGTCGGCGGCGTTGCCGGTGAGCAAATAGGCAGTCCTGAATGCGATTCCCTGGTATGCGTGCACGAGGTCTCCGTAGGCGTCCTGGTCGCCGCGCTTTGCCCGTTCGACGAGCTCCGCTTCTGTCAGTGGCCGGCCCACCACTGCCCCTTCTACACCGGGCGGCTATGTGGGGTTCCGGCTAGAGGCGCTGGCCGAAGGCGAGGATGTAGCCGAACGGATCCTGGACGCGGATCTCGAGCATCCCCCAGGGCCGCTCGATCGGCTCGTGGAGGAGGTCGGCGCCCCGGTCCCGGAGCTCCACGTGGAGGTCCTCCACGTCGTCGACGGTGAAATAGACGTCGAACAGGTCTGGCTGGACGATCTCGCTGTTCGGCTGCGGCGTCTCGCCCTGGTTGAAGTGGATGTCGCAGCCGTCTCGGGTCGCGTAGCCGTACTGGGCCGGATTCGGCTCCCAGCCGTCGACGTCGAAGCCGAGCTTGTCGCGGTAGTAGTCCAGCGCCTCCCGCACTTCCGGGACGATCAGGACGGGCGCCAGTCCGGTGAGCTTCGCCATTCGTGCGCGATCCTACGGAGATGAGCACGCTCCTCGACGAGGTCATGCCCGAGTACGACGCGCGCGAGCTGCACGAGCTCTGGGTGCCGGCCGAGCCGTCCGAGGCATTCGGCGCCGTGATTGCGGTGTCCGCACGGGAGGTCCGTCTCTTCGGGCCGTTGATGCGGCTCAGAACCTTCGGCCGGTCGCAGCGCGTGTTCGACCCGGATGCGCCACTCCTGGGAGAGATGCTGAAGATCGGCTTCGTCAGGCTCGGTGAGCGGGCGGGCGAAGAGGTCGTCCTCGGCGCGATCGGACGCTTCTGGAGCCCGACCGGCAACAGGCCGGTCGCGACGCCCGACTTCTGTGCGTTCGCCGAGCCGGGCTACGCGAAGGCGGCGCTGAACTTCACGGTCACGCCTGAAAGAGGCGGGAGCCTCGTCACGACCGAAACCCGAATCGTCGGCACCGACGCCGAAGCGACCCGGAAGTTCCGCCGCTACTGGTTCGTGATCCGGCTCGGAAGCGGCGCGATCCGCCGGAGCTGGCTCAGAGCGATCCGACGGCGGCTTCGCCGAGCAGCGCCTTGACCTCGCCGAAGAACGCAGGCGAGGGGTGAACCCGGAAGCCGGCGCCGAACTCGAGAACCTTCGGGCCGAACGAGGTCTCGAGTGAGACGATCACCGCGGCCTCGCCGGGGAAGTCGCGCACGAGACTCGCAAGCTCCTTGACGATCCCCGCCGGCGCCTTCCGCGCATCGACCTTCAGCGTGACCTCGGTCGCCATCTGCGCGACCGCGAAGGCCATGACCTCCATCGCGATCAGCTTCGTGTCGCCCTGCTGCTTGTGGTCGACCCGTCCCTTGACGACGAGGATCGAGTCCGGAACGAGCAGCTCGCGCGACTGCTGATAGACCGAGTTGAAGACGACGACCTCCGAGCTCCCGGTCACATCGTCGAGCTGGACGAAGACCATCGGGTCGCCCTTGCGCGTCGTCACCTCCTTGATGGAGCCGACGATCCCGCCGACCGTGACGACGTCGCCGTCGCGCCTGGAGGGCACCTCCGAAAGCCGGCAGTCGGTCTTCCGCTTCAGCTGATCCTTGACCGCCTCGAGCGGGTGCTCGGAGACGTAGATCCCCAGCGACTCCTTCTCGAGCGCCAGGAGCTCCGCCTTCTCGAACTCGCCGTCGGGGATCACCGGATGCACCTTCGGCTGCGCCGCGTCCTCGCCGAGGTCGAAGATCGACCCCTGTCCGAGCAGCCGGTCGGACTGCTCCCGCCCGCCCCACGCCAGCGCATGGTCGATGACGGCGAGCATCCCGCGCCGCGGCGCCTCGGTCGAGTCGAGCGCGCCGCACTTGATCAGCGCCTCGAGCGCACGCTTGTTGACGACCGTCGGGTCGACCCGCTCCGTGAACTCCCAGAGGGAGGCAAACGAGCCCCCGCTCTCGCGCGCGGCGACGATCGCCGCCGCGGCTGCCTCCCCGACGTTCTTTACGGCATTGAGCCCGAAGCGGATTTTTCCCTCCACGACGGCGAAGTCCCTTTGGGAGCAGTTGACGTCCGGCGGCTCGACGTCGATCCCCATCTCCGCGCAGGCGTTGACGTAGAGCGGAACCCGGTCCTTCGTGTTCATGACGGACGAGATCAGCGCGGCCATGTACTCGCAGGGGTGGTGCGCCTTGAGCCAGGCCGTCCGGTAGG
The DNA here is from genome assembly GCA_963754715.1 of uncultured Actinomycetes bacterium. GTDB lineage: Bacteria > Actinomycetota > Thermoleophilia > Gaiellales > Gaiellaceae > JACDAN01. Next base: position 20,319 of record CAVWHA010000010.1, read on the forward strand.
CGATCAGCGCGTAACAGGCGGCGTGCGACTTGTTGAACGAGTAGTCCTGTGACTGCTCCGTGTCCTTCCAGAGCTGCGTCGCGACCCCATGCGACACGCCGTTCGCGGCGCAGCCCTCGAGGAACTTGTCCTTGAGGGACGCCATGAGCGCGTGGATCTTCTTGCCGATCGCCTTGCGGAGATCGTCCGCCTCGGCCGAGGAGAACCCGGCGAGCTGCTTGGAGATCTCCATGTACTGCTCCTGGTAGATGCAGATCCCGTAGCTCGTCTCGGTGATCGGCTTCAGGCGCTCGTCGATGTAGGAGATCGGCTCCTGCCCGTGCTTGCGCTTCGCGTACGAGGGGATGTAGCCCATCGGGCCGGGCCGGTAGAGGGCGACGAGCGCGATCAGGTCCTCGAACTCGGTCGGCTTCACCTGCCGCAGCGCCTCCCGCATCCCCGACGACTCGAACTGGAAGACGCCCATCGCGTCGCCCTTCGCGAGCATCTCGTACGTCTTCTTGTCGTCTAGGGGGATCTTCTCGTTCGAGAGCCCGCCGACGAGCTGGTACGTCTTCTCGATCACGTCGAGGTTGCGGAGGCCGAGGAAGTCCATCTTCAGGAGCCCGAGCGCCTCCACGTCCCACATCCCGAACTGCGTGACGACTTCCTGGTCGGGGCCCTTCTGCTGGAGCGGGACGTACTCGACGAGCGGCCGGTCGCCGATGACGACGCCGGCGGCGTGGATCGAGTCGTTGCGGACGAGCCCCTCGAGCGGCTTCGCGAGGTCGACGATCTCGCGCACCTGCGGATCGGAGTCGTATGCCTGCTTGAGCTCCGCGCCGGGCTTCAGGCACTCGTCGAGGTAGACCTTCGGGCCTTCCGGGATCATCTTCGCGACCCGGTCGACCTGGCCGTACGGGATCTCGAGCACGCGGCCCGCGTCGCGCACCGCGGCCCGCGCGAGCATCGTCCCGAAGGTGATGATCTGCGCGACCCGGTCGCGGCCGTACTTCTCCTTGACGTAGTTGATGACGCGGTCGCGGCCCGCGACGGCGAAGTCGATGTCCATGTCGGGCATGGACTTGCGGCCCGGGTTGAGGAAGCGCTCGAAGAGGAGGTCGTGGCGGATTGGATCGACGTCCGTGATCTCGAGCGAGTAGGCGGCGATGGATCCCGCGGCCGATCCTCTTCCCGGGCCGACCTGGATGCCGTTCTGGCGGGCGAAGCGAACGAAGTCCCAGACGATCAGGAAGTAGTCCGCGAAGCCCATCTCCTTGATCGTCTTCAGCTCGAACTTGAGACGCTCTTGGAGCTCAGGCGTCACAGTTCCGTACCGTTTTTGCAGGCCTTTCTCGCAGAGCTCGACGAGGAAGTCGAATGCGTCCCGGTCGTCCGGCGTCGGGAACTTCGGCAGCCGGATCTCGCCCGAGCTCGAGCTTCACGTTCAGGCGCTCGGCGATCTCGAGGCTCGTGCGGAGGGCCTGCGGATAGTCCGCGAAGTCCTGGGCCATCTCGGCCGGGGTCTTGAAATAGAACTGGTCGGTGTCGAATTTCCAGTGATTCGGGTTCTTCAGCGAGTCTCCGGACTGGATGCAGAGGAGCGCCTCGTGGGCCCGCGCGTCCTCGTGGCGGAGGTAGTGGACGTCGCCCGTCGCGACGAGCGGCAGCCCGGTCTCGGTGGCGAGCTGGGCGAGGGCAGGGTTGATCCGGGCCTGCTCGGCGAGCCCCGCGTTCTGGATCTCGACGTAGACGTTGTCGCGGCCGAAGACCTGCGTCAGCCGGTCGAGGTCGGCCGCGGCGTCCTTCGGGCGGCTCTCTTCGAGCGCCCGGGAGACCCGGCCGGAGAGGCAGCCGGAGAGCGCCACGAGCCCCTTCGCGTGCGTCCCGAGGTGGCCCCAGTCGACGCGCGGCTTGTAGTAGTAGCCCTCGAGGTAGCCGGCCGAGGCGAGCTTGATCAGGTTCCCGTAGCCCTCGTTGGACTCGGCCAGAAGGGTCAGATGCGCGTAGCCCTTCTCCTGCTTGGACGCGTCGTCGCAGACGTAGACCTCGCAGCCGATCAGCGGCTTGACGCCCTGCTTCCCGGCCTGCTGGTAGAGCTGGACGGCGCCGGCGAGCGAGCCGTGGTCGGTGAGGGCGACGGCCGGCATCTCGAGCTCGGCCGCCCGTGCGGCGAGATCCGGGATCCGGCAGGCCCCGTCGAGGATCGAGAACTCGGAGTGGACGTGGAGGTGGACGAAGTCAGCGGGCAAGGCCGAGCCATTCTGGCAGGGGTGCGTGACGACACCGATTTGCGATATCAGACCCAGCGGCTAAGTTGTCCGAATGGGCAACCGACCGCACCCGCTGGCCTGGTCCGTCGGAGGAATCCTGGTGATTGGCCTCCTGGCCGCGCTGATGGTCAGCTCAAAAGAGCCTTCCTGGGCAGCTTCAGCGGGCGGGTAGACCGCCTCGAGGAACGATGACTACGATGCGAGCTGTGCGAAAGCAGTCCGGCGATCAGGTTCAGAAGCACCTCGAAGAGTCGAGGAGGCTCGGACGAGAGATGAACCGCTCCGCCGACGCGGTCATTCGGCACCTGCGCCGCGCTGCTGAGCTCTTGCAGCAATCCGGCGCAGCCTCGCACCGGTCCTAGCTAGCGCGGTTTTGCCCACGACGCGACCCGGTCGCGTTCCTCCTGCGTCATCTTCGTGACGTTGTCGTTGAAGGGCATCCGCTTCTGGACGACGACGACCTGGTAGATCGCCTCCTTGTTCGCCTCGAGGTTCGCCGCGTCGGTGAAGTCGGGGAGCCCGGCTTGCTCGTAGCCCGAGATCGTCGGGTGGGGCGAGTGGCACTGGACGCAGCGCTGCGCCGCGATCTGGTGGATCTCCTCGAGGGTGGCCGGCTCTGACGCCGCGCCGCTGTCGGCGCCAGAGCCGCCGCCGCACCCGGTGAGACCCGCGAGAACCAAGAGGATCGCGAGGACCCGCACCAACTTGTAAGACGGCGCGGTCTCAGCGTTGTTGCGAAAGCTGCCGATAGAGAGCGCATGCATCGGCATGCGGCGCCGCCCCTTCCCAGCCTGGTCCTCCCGGAACGATTCGCGGACGGGCCGGCTCGCTGGTACGCGACCCGCGGCCGGCACTTCCTCGTCGGCTCGTCGCAGATCGACGTGCTGACCCAGATCTGGGATCAGGATGCGGCGCGGCTCGGGGTCGGCGAGTCTCCGAGGCGGCTAGCCTCGACGCATGACGCAGCGCCGCAACGCTGACGAAGAAGAGGACGACCGCCCGCCGATCTGTCCCGCCTGCGGCGTGACGCAGGGGATCGTCACCACGGACGGCGAGCCGCGGTTCGTCTGTCTCGAGTGCGGGTTCTCGGACAGCGACCCGGACTAGGAGTCGCCGAACCCGCCGTGCTTCTTCTTGTTGCGCTTGTCGCTCCGCTTCTCCTTGAGCGACTTCTGCGCAACCTTCTTGCCGAGCTTCTTGGGTTTGTCTGCGCCTTTGGCCATGAACCTATTGTGACTACGCGCCCGGCCGGACGAGCGGTTTGTACGTGATCCGGTGCGGCTCGAGCGCCTCCTCGCCCCGCGTCTCGCGCACCCACTGCTCGTACTCCTCGAAGCTCCCCTCGAACCACGTCACCTGCGAATCGCCCTCGAAGGCGAGGATGTGCGTCGCGACGCGATCGAGGAACCAGCGGTCGTGCGAGATCACCGCGGCGCAGCCCGCGAAGTCGAGCAGCGCGTCCTCGAGCGCGCGCAGCGTGTCGACGTCGAGATCGTTCGTCGGCTCGTCGAGCAGCAGCAGGTTTCCGCCGGAGCGCAGCAGCTTCGCGAGGTGGACGCGGTTCCGCTCGCCGCCTGAGAGGTCTCCGACCCGCTTCTGCTGGTCGGAGCCCTTGAAGTTGAACCAGGAGACGTACTGGCGCGAGTTGACCTCACGGCCACCCAAGCTCGATCGTGTCGTGGCCGCCGGAGATCTCCTTCCAGACGTTGTTCTCCGGCACGAGCCCGGCGCGCGACTGGTCGACGTAGGCGAGCTCGACCGTCTCGCCCACGCGCAGCTCGCCGGAGTCCGGCTGCTCCTCGCCGGCGATCATGCGGAAGAGCGTCGTCTTGCCGGCGCCGTTCGGGCCGATGACGCCGACGATCCCGCCCGGCGGCAGCGAGAAGGTCATGTCCTCGACGAGCAGGCGGTCGCCGAATCCCTTCGCGACGTGGTCGGCCTGGACGACGACGTCGCCGAGCCGCGGCCCGGCCGGGATGTGGATCTCGACGCGGTCGAGCTTCACGTTCTGCTCCTCCGCGAGCAGCCGCTCGTAGGCGCCGACCCGCGCCTTCGACTTCGCGTGCCGCGCCATCGGCGACGAGCGCACCCACTCGAGCTCGCGTGCTGAGCGCGCGCTGGCGGGCCGACTCCTTCTTCTCCTCGTGCGCGAGCCGCGCCTGCTTCTGCTCGAGCCAGCCGGAGTAGTTGCCCTCGTACGGGATCCCGCGGCCGCGGTCGAGCTCGAGGATCCAGCCGGCGACGTTGTCGAGGAAGTAGCGGTCGTGCGTGACCGCGACGACCGTGCCGGCGTAGTCGGCGAGGAACCGCTCGAGCCAGGCGACCGACTCGGCGTCCAGGTGGTTCGTCGGCTCGTCCAGGAGCAGCAGGTCCGGAGAGGACAGGAGCAGCCGGCAGAGCGCGACCCGGCGCCGCTCGCCGCCGGACAGCGTCGTGACGTCGCGGTCGCCGTCGGGGAGCCGGAGCGCGTCCATCGCGCGGTCGAGCTGGCGCGTCGAGCTCCCAGGCGCCGTGCCGGTCGATCTGCTCCTGCACCTTGCGACTGCTCGGCGAGGAGCGCGTCGAAGTCGGCGTCGGGCTCGGCGAAGGCGGCCGAGATCTGCGTTGAAGCGGTCGAGCAGGTCGCGCAGCGGCCGCACGCCGTCCTCGACGTTGCCGCGCACGTCCTTGGCGGGATCGAGGTCGGGCTCCTGCGGGCAGGAAGCCGACGGTCGAGCCGGTCGCGAGCTCGGCGCTGCCCGCTCGAGGGCTCCTCGACGCCGGCCATGATCCGCAGCAGCGTCGACTTCCCCGCGCCGTTCGGCCCGAGCACGCCGATCTTCGCGCCCGGCAGGAACGCGAGCGTGATGTCGTCGAGCACCTTGCGCTCGGGCCCGTAGAACTTGGAGGCCCGGATCATCGTGAAGATGTAGTCGGCCACGGACGGCCGAGGGTAGCTACACGAGCTCGGCGCCGGGGACAGCCGCCGCAAGCGGCCCGTCGGCTGTGACGAGCACTGCACCCTCTACCTGCGCGAGGACTGCGTAGCAGGCGTCGTACACCGTCAGCTGCAAGTCCAAGGCCGTCTCGAGTGCGTGTCGGGCGAGATCCGTGAGGGATCGCACTTGGACTGGAAGGCCGTAAACGAACGCGAGGTGATCTCGCGCCTGCTCCCTGTCCATGACACGCGACCGCACGAGCCGTGCGAGCGCGTTGCCGCACTCGACGAAGAAGAGATCAGGGACGATCGTCACCAGACCTGGCTCGCCGACACGGCGCACCCACGCAAGCGCCGAAGGCTCGCGTTCGACGATCGCTCGAACAACGGTACTAGCGTCGAGGACGACGGAGTGATGCTTCGATTGCGCGGTCTCGTTCCTCTCGTCCGTCGCGGATCAGCTCGGCAGCGTCGATCGGCTCATCGATGGGCGGATACTTCCCATGCAGCTCCTCCAAGCGCCTGGCCACCCAGCCAGGCTCCCGATCGTTCTCCACCGAGGTTCCGAGCAGATCGACGAGCTCGGCGTTCAGCGACCGTCCGTTCCGTTTCGCACGCTGCTTGAGCCGTTGAACGACGTAGGCAGGGACGTTTCGAACATGAATAGCCGGCACATCACTCATGGTAGCAATGTGCTAGCACAGTACCCGGCGCCGCGCTAGTGTCCGGCCTGGCCGTGTATCTCCTCTTTCTCGACGAGAGCGGCAAGCTCGACCAGGGCGGGTCGTTCGCGCTCGGCGGCATCGCGGTGCGCGACACGGATTGGCCGGCGCTCAGGGAGCTCTGGCAGGAGGCGCTGCGCGGCGCCGGCTGGCCGCTCGACCGGGAGGTCAAGTGGCACGGGATCCGTAAAGGCGAGGTCCCGCCCGGTCTCGCCGACGACGTCTACGCCGCCCTCGCCCGGGCGCCGCTGACCGCGTATGTGGCGGTGATGGACCTCGATCGCGGTCCGGAAGTCTTCCCGACTGCGGAGCACTCCTACTTCCGCTCGCCCGAGGACGTCTACGCGACGGCTCTCATGTTCCTGGCCGAACGGTTCCAGCACCTGCTTGCGGACAACGACGAGCGCGGGATCATCGTGGTCGACAGCCGCTTCCGCGACGAAGACACGAGGCTGCGGCGCTTCTTCGGCGATCTACAGGAAGAGGGCACGCCGTACATGAAGCTCGACCGGATCGTGGAGGGCCTGTTCCTCGGGCCGAGCCACTACTCGATCGGCCTCCAGTGCGCCGACCTCGTGGTCGCTGCGACCGCGGCGGCGGAGCGCGGGGTCGGCCTCGGCGGCGGCTACTTCAAGCGGCTCGAGCCGCGATTCGCAACGCATCCGGCCCGAGGGACGATCGACGGCGTAGGGCTCAAGCGCTTCCCGGACCCCGAGGCGCGACAGAAGGAAAGCCACCGGTTGTTCTAGGTCGGTGCAGGTCGTTGTATCCTCGACGAGATGGCACAGACGAAGTCGGAGCAGACCAAGTTCCTGCTCGCCGAGTCCGAGCTTCCCCGGCGCTGGTACAACATCCGCGCCGACATGCCGAACCCGCCGCAGCCTGTGCTGCACCCGGGCACAGGCGAACCGGTCGGGCCTGACGATCTCGCGCCGCTCTTCCCGATGGAGCTCATCCTCCAGGAGGTGAGCGAGGACGCGGAGGTCGCGATCCCCGACGAGGTCCTCGACATCTACAGCCTCTGGCGCCCCACGCCGCTCTTCCGGGCCCACCGGCTCGAGCAGGCGATCGGGACCCGGTCGCGCATCTTCTACAAGTACGAGGGCGTCAGCCCTCCCGGCAGCCACAAGCCGAACACCGCGGTCGCCCAGGCGTACTACAACGCGAAGGAGGGACGGACGCGGCTCTCGACCGAGACCGGCGCCGGACAGTGGGGAAGCGCGCTCGCCTTCGCCTGCACGCTCTTCGGGCTCGAGTGCAAGGTCTACATGGTCAAGATCTCGTACGACCAGAAGCCGTTCCGGCGCTCGCTGATCCAGGCCTGGGGCGCGACGATCGTCGCCAGCCCGTCGGAGGAGACACAGTCGGGGCGCGACGTCCTCGCGGAGCATCCCGACTCGCCGGGCAGCCTCGGGATCGCCATCTCCGAAGCCGTCGAGGACGCGGCGCAGCGGGAGGACACGGCGTACTCGCTCGGGTCGGTCCTCAACCACGTGCTGCTTCACCAGACGGTGATCGGCCAGGAGGCGATCGCGCAGATGGAGATGGCGGGCGCCTTTCCCGACGTCGTCATCGGCTGCGTCGGCGGGGGCTCGAACTTCGCCGGGCTCGCCTTCCCCTTCCTGCGGGAAAAGATCGGCGGCCGCGAGATCGACGTGCTCGCCTGCGAGCCCGCGGCCTGCCCGACGCTGACGCGCGGCCTCTTCGCGTACGACTTCGGCGACACGGGCAAGCTCACGCCGCTCGTCCCGATGCACACGCTCGGGCACGACTTCATCCCGGAGCCGATCCACGCAGGCGGGTTGCGCTACCACGGGGTGGCGCCTCTGATCTCGCAGCTCGTGCTCGACGGGCTGATCCGCGCCGAGGCCTACCTCCAGACCGACGTGTTCGCCTCTGCGGTGCAGTTCGCCCGCAGCGAGGGGATCCTCCCCGCGCCGGAGGCCTCGCACGCGATCCACGGCGCGATCGAGACTGCGAAGGCCGCCGACGAGGCCGGCGAGGAGAAGACGATCCTCTTCAACCTGTCGGGCCACGGCCATTTCGACATGGCCGCCTACGACAACTACTTCGCCGGCAAGCTCGAGGACGTCGCGCTCGACGAGGCGGAGATGCAGCGCGCGCTCCAGGCGATCGAGGGTCTTCCCTCACCCGCCTAGTCGGCCGTGAAGCCGTGGGACACGGCGAACCTGGCCGAGATCGAGGCGATCCCGAGCACGGGCAGCCTCCAGTGGACGCCGGTGCGCAGGCATTTCGGCATCGCCGCGTTCGGTGTCAACGCGTTCATCGCGGCCGAGGCCGGGCAAGACGTCGTCGAGCAGCACAACGAGAAGGTGCGGGAGCACGAGGAGGCGTACGTCGTCCTCAGCGGAGTCGCCGCGTTCACGCTCGACGGCGAGGAGATCGAGGCTCGCGCAGGGACGATCATCTTCGTCCGCGACCCCGCGGTGGAGCGCTCGGCCGTGGCGAAGGAGGGCGGCACGACGGTCCTCGCGATCGGCGCCAAGCCTGGAAAGCCCTACGAGCCGGGCCCATGGGAGAACATCTACGCGGCTCGGCCCGCAGGCGAGGCAGGCGACTACGAGAGCGCAATCGCCGAACTGAAGCGGGGTCTCGAGCTGCACCCGAACCATCGTTTCCTGCTCGCTCGGCTCGCCCAGTGGGAGGACCTCGCCGGCAGGAAGGGCGACGTTCCGTAACGTGGACGCAGACGCGGTGGAGCTCCGGGTGCTGGGCTGCCTGATCGAGAAGCAGCGGACGACGCCGGACGCCTACCCGCTCTCGCTGAACTCCCTGCGGCTGGCCTGCAACCAGGCCACGAACCGCGATCCCGTCGTCGACTACGACGAGCCGACAATCCGCGCGGCGCTCGACAAGCTCTCGCGCCGCGGCTGGGTACGGCTGGCGAGCGGCAGCGGCAGCCGGGCCGTGAAGTACCGGCATCTGTTCGACGACGCGCTCGGCCTGTCGGAGGCGCCGAGGTGTCGCTGCTGGCCGTGTTGATGCTGCGCGGCCCGCAGACGCCCGGCGAGCTGAAGCAGCGCACGGAGCGGCTGCACCGCTTCGAGTCGCCTGCCGAGGTCGACGGAGCCCTGGACGGACTGATCGAGCGCGAGCTCGTGTCCCGTCTCCCGCGCAGGCCCGGCCAGAAGGAGCAGCGCTACACGGAGCTGCTCGGTGCCGAGGCCGAGGCGCCTCCGCAGGTGCCGCACGAGAACGTGGACTCGCTGGAGGCGCGAGTGACGCGGTTGGAAGCCGAGGTCCGCGAGCTCCGTGAGGCGCTCGATCGCTAGCGGTCGAGCAGCGCCTGGAGCACCCAGTTCACGAGCCAGGCGACGATCGCGGCGCCGACGTACGTCCAGAACCCGTCGATCGTGAAGTCGGGCGCGATCCACTCGGCCAGCGCGAGCATCAGCATGTTCAGCGCGAAGTAGGAGAGCCCGAGGGTGATGATGATCAGCGGGAAGGTCAGGATCGCCAGCACCGGCTTGACGATTGCGTTCGCAAGCCCGAACACCGCCGCGCCGATCAGCAGCGGCCCCCAGCGCCCGATCGCGACGCTGTCGAACAGCCAGTCGATCACGATCAGGATGACCACGTTCACGCCCCAGGCGACCAGGGCACGGACGACGAAGCGCTGACTCATAGCGCGAAGTATCCCGCTCTTCGGCACAGAGGCGTTCCGATCCGGTGCGTAGGCTCGGTGCGTGGACGTCTTCGAGGGACTGAACCCGCAGCAGCGCGCTGCCGTCGAGGCCGTGCGCGGCCCCGTCTGCATCCTGGCCGGCGCCGGCTCGGGGAAGACGACGACGATCACGCGGCGGATCGCGAACCAGGTCTTGGCCGGCGCCTTCGAGCCGTCGCAGATCCTCGCCGTCACCTTCACGGACAAGGCCGCAGGCGTCATGCGCGAGCGCCTGGCGGCGCTCGGCGCCGACGGCGTTCAGGCGCGCACGTTCCACTCGGCGGCCCTGGCGCAGCTCCGCTTCTTCGTCGGCGAACGGCTCGGCCAGATCCTCCCCTCGAAGGCGATGACGCTGCAGCCGATCCGCCGCTCGCTGCCGCCGCCGTACAAGTTCCGCGCGCTCGGCGATCTCGCCGGCGAGATCGAGTGGGCGAAGAACCGACGCCTGACGCCCGACACATATCTCAAGGGGCTGGGCGGGCACACGCCGCCGATCGCGGAGGACCTGATGGCGAGCGTCTTCCGGCGCTACGAGGCACAGAAGGAGCGGCAGGGACGGATCGACTTCGAGGATCTGCTCGAGCTCGCGGTCCGGCTGTACGACGAGAACGCCGACGCCGCGCAGATCTTCCGGCAGCGCTACCGCGCGTTCACCGTCGACGAGTACCAGGACGTGAACCTCCTCCAGCAGTCGCTGCTGGAGCGGTGGCTCGGCGACCGGGACGACCTCTGCGTCGTCGGCGACGACTACCAGTCGATCTACTCGTTCACGGGCGCGACGCCGGAGTACCTGCTCGGCATGAAGGGCCAGGTCTTTCGCCTGGAGGAGAACTACCGGTCGACCCCGGAGATCCTCGAGCTGGCGAACCGCCTCGTCCCGAAGCTCGGCGGCGCGGAGAAGGTGCCTCCGTGCGACCTGCGCGTCGGGCGAGGAGCCGGTGCTGCGCGCCTGCGAGGACACGGCGGCGGAGGTCGCCTCGATCGTCGGCAACATCGCGACCTACCAGCGAGAGGGCGTGCCGCTCGAGGAGATCGCCGTCCTCTACCGGATCAACTCGCGCTCCGAGGACTTCGAGGAGGCCCTGTCGGAGGCGGGCATCCCGTACCAGGTGCGCGGCGGCGCGTTTCTGAGCAGGCCGGCGGCGCGCGGGATGATCCGGGCGCTAAGGGGCTCCGGCGGGCAGAGCGGCGTGGCTCGGGTCGTGCGCCAGCTCGCGGAGGCCCAGGGGTTGACGCCGACCATCCCGGCAGGCGTAGGCGAGGAGGAGATCACACGACAGGGCGACCTGGCCCGCTTCGTCCGGCTGGCGGCGGAGTTCGGCGAGGGCACCGTGGCGGAGTTCCTCGCGGATCTCGACGGCCGCTTCGGCGAGGCCGCGACCGGGCGAGGCGTCAATCTCCTGACCTACCACCGGGCGAAGGGCCTCGAGTTCGAGGTCGTCTTCCTGCCGCGGCTGGAGGAGAACGAGCTGCCGTTCAAGCTGGCGCGCGGCCCGGAGGCGCTGGCGGAGGAGCGGCGGCTCCTCTACGTCGGAATGACGCGGGCGAAGCGGAACCTGGAGATCACCTGGTCGGCCAAGCAGAGCCGATTCCTGGCGGAGCTCGGCGTCGAGGAGCCGGAGCGGCCGGCGTCCGACGATCCGATGGTCAAGGCGCTGAAGGCGTGGCGGCTGGAGCGGTCGAGAAAGGACGAGGTGCCGGCTTACGTGGTCTTCCACGACTCGACGCTCGAAGAGATCGCCCGCAGCCGCCCGAAAGAGCTGTGGCAGCTGGCGAAGATCGCGGGCGTCGGCCCGACGAAGCTCGAGCGCTACGGCGACGAGGTCATCGTCGTGCTGGCGAGCTCTCCCAGCTGACCGCTGGCGATGAGACACGTCGTCGATCGGCTCGAGGAGGCCTTGACGCAGCAGCTAACGGCGGATCCCCCACCCGGCAACCTGGACGTCAAGGCTCTTCAAGGACGGGCGCCCTGGATGCGCCTTCGAGTGGGTGACTGGCGGATCATCTATCGCCCTCTCACGCGAGAGGAGCTGCATCGCCTCGAGGTCAGCGAGCAGGCAGAGGGCTACCTCGTTGCACGGATCGTCAACAGGCGGGATCTAGAGCGGACGCTGCGGACACTCGACGTCTAGGACGCCGTCGAGCCCCTGGCCACCTCTTGAAGCGACTGCGTCTGCCCGGCCGCAAGCTCGTCGTCCGCCGCCTGCATGCCCGACACGAACGCGTGAGCGTTGGCCAGCACGAAGTCTTCGAGCTGCTGCTCGTCGATCGGGAGCATGAGCACGACGGGCCGTCCGCGGTCGGTCACGACCGCGGGTTCGCCGGTCTCTCGAATTTCCCGAACGACGGCGCTCAGCGAGCGGCCAAGTTCACGTATCCCGATGGATGGCATTGGCAGATCCCCTTGTACGGACTAATGTACGTACATCCTACTCAGGCGGCAGTTGCTGTCAAGACGACGAGGTTCTGGCCACCCTCGGCAGCCCGAGGTAGTCGCCGGCTTCTATGACCGCCGAGTCTTCGAGCGAGAGCACGCGGACGTCCCGAACCGTGAGGCCCGGGCCCGCGCGGTCGAAGATCGTGTAGTTGGCCCAGAGCGACTCGTGGATCGACCACCAGCGCAGGCCGGTGGCCTCAGTGTCCCGGTAAGCGGCGAGCGCCTGCGGCTGGGTGATAGTGCGGTCGCGGGTCGCGACTATCGAAGGTCGAAGGCGCCGCCGCCGGAGCACGACGGGGTCGTCCAGATCGATCAGCTCGGAGTTGTCGGGCAGCTCGATCGCCGCGATGGCGAGCGGAAATCCGCGCCGGACGAGCATCGGCTCGATCAGCCGCTGGCCGCGGAAGCGGGAGAGCTGCTCGACGACGCCGGAGGACTCGCGGTCAGTGAGGTAGAGGCAGCCGTAGACCTCGGGGTTGTCGTGCCGGCCGTCGCCCTGGAAGACGCGGGGGAACCAGAGCGGCGAGTCGGGCTGGTCGGCCCGCGCGCGCTCGTTCCAGGCGAAGCAGCGGTAGAGGATCAAGCAAACGAGTCCGCGCGCTCGGCGCGGATGGCCCGCATCAGCTCCTCCGCGCGCCCGGCGCGGACGAGGTCGATCGGCCGCCGGTCACCGAGGAGCGGATTGACGCCCCAGAGCCAGGAGCGAGCAGCCTCGGGCTCGTAGACGCGGAGCAGGTTCGACCAAACGAGCTCGAGCAGGTCGACCTTCTCAGCGTTGAGCGGGTCGATGCCGGCGCCCTTGAGCCAGCGAGTGACGCGCGAGCGGCTGACGCCGAGGATCTCGGCGAGCGCGGCTTGCGAGCGGAAGTCGACGCTGAGCGCCTCCACCTTGGCTGCGGTTGCGACGGGCACCCTTTCACAGTAGCGCAACAAAGTTTGTTGCGCCATCGCTCCCGGTGAGCTGACACCCTTGGGCCGCTGGGACTCCGGCGCTCGCCAGACGCAGCTCCCACATGACCCTAACGATTAGTCGGCCCGAGACGCGATAGCACGAAATCTCGCGTTTCGGGATCCTCGAAAAATACACCGCACCCCCGGAGGCCACGAGTCAGGAGGACTCGGTATGTGTTCTTCACCAGCGCCGTAAATTCGGCGTCGTCGCGAGCCGTCCGCTTGACGATCCGGTCATGGGAATACTCGGGTCGCCCAACCCAGCCCTTCCCCGCCCGATAAACGAGGTCGCGGCCAAAGATGACGCCCGCGTAGTCGTACTCGAAGCCCTGCGCCGTGTAGATGCAACCGACCTGCTCGATGCCACCAGGATCGGTTGCCCAGTAGTTGGACTTCGGGATGCCCGGCTGCAGTCGAGGTCGTCGGTCGCCCGCGGGGAGCCCCAGATGCGTGCTGCGATGCCTCCATGACGACATAGCGGACCCGTGGCGCTCGAGTACGGCGAGGATCTGACAGGGTACGCAGAGACAGGTGGCCCGGCAGCGGCTTAGGACCGGCACGCGAAACAGCGAGTCGGAAAAGTCTTGCGCCTGATCAGCTCGGGCGGTCGCAAGCTCGGTCCTCGGTAAAGAAAGCGAGAGCATCGAGTCGATCAGTTGGCGGTCGAGATTGTCCCGCGGGGACGAGATGATGCGAAGATCAAAGACCGGCTGCGCGAACCAGCTCTTGGAGGGTGGTGAGGCTCGGATCGCGCGGCCGCGCTCGATCTTCCCAAAGCGTGATGCGGTTGCGGCGAGCCTCGGCAGGCTTGTTGCGTCAGGTCCGCCCATGCCACGAGTCCTCGAAGGACCGACCAAGCGAGAACTGACACACTCAACTCTAAGAGGTATACAACGAGCCGAGCTACGGCCGGAGCTCGACAAAGCCGGCGGCGGCGAAATCGCCGTCGAACGCGAGCGCCTCCTTGATCCGCAGCGAGCGCATGAGGCGAAGCTCGTCGCGTCGACGAACGAGTACTCGCGTTCGTCGTGGCGGCGGAGCCAGCGGAGCGCGTCTACTTCGAGATCGCTCAAGACAGGTTCGACCGTGAGCTTCGCCGTTCGGTCAACTCGGTCGAGAAACGCGACCGCACTTCGGTGGCCGCGACGACGACGCAGCAGCGTCCACGTTCCCCCCGGACATGGTTCGAGGTTACGAGGGGCTGGAGTCCCTGGGTTTCGAATAGTTGAACCGCTTCCGAATGCCAGCGGTCACCCCGTACCCGTGAGGGCCGCCCAGAACGACGTGTCGACGAAGATCAACGCGGATAGACGACGTCGTTGACGCTCATCGAGTCGTCAGGCGAGCCTTTATCCATGCCAACGAGATCCCAAAGCGGATCCTCCTCGAGCGGCGGCAGCGGCTTGACGTTCGCACGCACGTAGCCGCGGATCAGCGCCGCCTTCGACGTACCCTCCTTGCGGGCCTCGCGTCCGAGCGCCTCGTCGAGCTCCTCTTCGATCATGATTTGCAACCGCTTCATCACGCATGAGTATACATCACTCCATGTGCTGTATGTGTAACTATTCCGCGCCGTGACAGCTCTCCGCCGCCTCGTCGACTCCCCCGCCTTCACGGCCGCCGTCGTCGCCGTGATCCTGGCGAACGCGCTCGTGCTCGGGCTCCAGACCTACCCCGGGCTCGACCGGGAGCACGGCGGGACGCTCGACCTGCTCAACACGATCTTCCTCGCGTTCTTCGTCGTCGAGATCAGCCTCCGCGTCGCCTCCTACCTCCCCCGGCCGTGGAACTACTTCCGCGAGGGGTGGAACGTCTTCGACTTCCTCGCCGTCGGCCTCGCTTTCGTCCCCGGCCTGCGCGAGAACACCACCATCCTGCGCCTCGCTCGCCTGGCGCGGATCGTCCGGGTCGTCCACCTGCTTCCGGACGTCCGCATCCTGATCACCGCGGTTATCCGCAGCCTGCCGCCGCTCGCGAGCATGGCCGTCCTGACGACGCTGATCATCTTCATCTACGGGATGGTCGGCTGGCAGCTCTTCGGCGACGAGCTGCCGGAAAGCTGGGGGAACATCGGCGAGGCGATGCTGACCCTCTTCGTGATGCTGACGCTCGAGGACTTCCCGCAGCTGATGGACGCAGGCATGGAGATCCATCCCTGGTCGTGGATCTTCTTCGTCAGCTTCGTCCTCGTCGCGGCGTTCGTCGTCATCAACGTCCTGATCGGGATCGTGCTGAACTCGCTCGAGGAGGCGCGGGAGCTCGAGCGGCGCGAGTCGCTGACGCCGGGCGAGGCGGTTCCGGTGCTCGAGCGGATCCAGATCCTGCGCAGCGCCCTCGACGAGCTCGAGTCCGAGCTCAAGCAGCGCTAGGCGAGCTCGCCCTACCTCCTCCTGGATCGGCCTATGCTTGGCCGGACTTAGCAGGCGATTCGAGGGAGGGGCAGCATGTTGAAGCGACTGATCCGCAGTGCGCTCGGCGCCGCGGTTCTTGTTCTGGTTCTCGCAGGCACGGCCGGCGCGGTCACGTTCACACCCGGCTCGGCGGGGCTCGGCGACCCGTACTTCCCGAACGCCGGCAACGGCGGCTACGACGTCTCGCACTACTCGCTGACGCTCGGCTACGAGCCGGCCCAGAACCGGCTCACCGGGACCGCCGTCATCACGGCGACCGCGACCCAGGATCTCTCGCGCTTCAACCTCGACCTGCGCGGATTCTCGATCTCCCGCCTGCTCGTCAACGGCGCC
This sequence comes from uncultured Actinomycetes bacterium, assembly GCA_963754715.1. GTDB lineage: Bacteria > Actinomycetota > Thermoleophilia > Gaiellales > Gaiellaceae > JACDAN01. The sequence goes on from CAVWHA010000010.1 coordinate 36,027, forward strand.
CCCGCAAGCCATGCGCGCGCCCTCGAGCACGAGCTCGTGATCACGCCTTCCGCGGGCCTTCGCGCCGGACGCGCGTTCACCGTGACCATCGACTACGCGGGCACGCCCGCCGTCGTGACCGACCCGGACGGCTCGATCGAGGGCTGGGTGCCGACCCCCGACGGCGCCTTCATCGTCGGCGAGCCGCAGGGCTCCCCCGCCTGGTACCCGGTCAACGACAACCCGCGCGACAAGGCGCGCTACGACTTCAGCGTCACGGTTCCCGCAGGACTGACGGTGATGGCGAACGGCGTCCTCGTCTCGAACCAGACGACGGCCGGCAGGACGACCTGGGTCTGGCGCGAGACCGACCCGATGGCGCCGTACCTCTCGACGGCCACGCTCGGCCGCTTCGACCTGACCATCTCCAAGGTCGGGAACATCCCCTCGTACGTCGCCATCGATCCGACCCTCCCGAGCGGCAACGTCTTCCGCAAGCTGCCCGAGATCGTCCAGTTCTACGAGTCGATCTACGGGCCGTATCCCTTCAACGCCGTCGGGTCGATCGTCGACAGCGCGAAGGAGGTCGGCTACTCGCTCGAGACCCAGACGAAGCCCGTCTACGACCGGATGCCGGACGAGCTGACCGTCGCCCACGAGCTCTCCCACATGTGGTACGGCGACTCGGTCACGCTCTCGCAGTGGCCCGACATCTGGCTCCACGAGGGCTTCGCCACCTGGTCGGAATGGATCTGGAGCGAGCACACCGGCAACAAGACGGCGCAGAAGTACTTCGACAACCTCTACAACACGCCCGCCCAGGACACGGCCTTCTGGACGCCGCCGCCCGGGAATCCGGGCACGCCGGCGTTCCTCTTCAACGGGACGATCTACTACCGGGGCGGGATGACCCTCCAGGCCCTGCGGCAGAAGGTCGGCGACTTCGCCTTCTTCCGGATCATGCGCCGACTGGGCGACGGAGAACCGCTACGGCAACGTCACGACGCCGCAGTTCGTCGCGCTCTCGGAGAGCGTGTCCGGCATGGATCTGGATCGCTTCTTCGACGTCTGGCTCTACCGGCCGGAGAAGCCGACGTCCTGGTAGGCATCGCCGTCCGAGACCACGAGTAGCTTCTCCGGCGTGGCCCGCTGGGAGCGCAACGCGCCGCTGACAGGGATTGGCGCCGTCCTCCTCTGGATCGTCGGCACCTTCCTGCTCGAGAAGGACGACCGCCCCGAGGGCAAGGACACGGCCGCGTTCGTCGCCTGGGTCGAGAAGAACGACACGACGATCATCACCGGCGCGATTCTCTTCGGCTTCGGCGTGATCCTCTTCATCTGGATGCTCGCGAGCTTGCGAGCGGCGCTTTTCGCGGCCGAGGGCGGCACGGGCCGGCTCTCGACGATCGTGTTCGGAAGCGGCATCGCGACTGCCGTCTCGATGATGTTCACGGTGATGCCCCATGCCCAGGCGGCGTTCGACTCGGGTGACATATCCGACACGTCGGTCGACGCACTGGTGCACATGGGAGACGCGTTCTTCGGCGGTGTCGAGCTCTTCGCGATCCCGATGCTCGCCGCCACCGGGCTCGTCGGCCTCCGCTTCGGCGCGCTCCCGCGCTGGCTCGCCTGGTTCAGCCTGGCGCTCGCGCTGATCCTCGTGATCGTCCCGATCGGCTGGCTCGGCGTCATCGCCGGCCTGCCGCTCTGGACGCTGATCGTGGCGGTGCGGCTTTACCTCAGTCCGGTAGCGGGCGGGGCGTCCCAGCGAGGCCCCGCCCGCTCCGATACCGCACCTACGAGCTAGTCGACCTTCTCGCCCGCGGTGACCTCGCCGCGCCAGGCGCCGGTCTCGGCGCCGCGGCTCTCGATGAGCTCCTTGAAGCTCCCGAGGTCCTTCTTGACGCCGAGCGTGTCGGCGCCGATCTTCGCGCCGAGCGACTCGATGACGCCCTCGGGCTCCCACGAGATGGTCACGTCGACCTTCGTGCGATCGGCTCCGAGCGACTCGAACTTCACCTGGCCAGAGGTGCCCTTGCCGTCGACGGACTTCCACGCGACGACGTTGTCGGGCTCCTGCCGGACGATCTCGGCCTCCCACTCGCTGCTGTTACCGGCGATCTCGGCAACCCAGCGCAGGTGGGTGTCGTCGATCTGCGTGACCGACTCGACGTTCTCCATGAACTGCGGGAACTGCTCGAACTGCGTCCACTGGTTGTACGCGGTCGAGACGGGGACGTTCACCTCGACGGATTCATGTACTTCGGCCATGGTTGACCCCTTTCGATTGACTCCTTCACCCCTACCCCCTTTCAAGCTGCCCTAACAAGCACCCGATACCGTCTCTTGTGATGCGCCGCACGTTGCTGGTCGGAATGGTTGTGGCGGCAGTAGCCGCGGCTCCGGCCAGCGCCTCGGAGTGGATTCAGCTCGGCCTCGTGGACACGACCGAGGCGATCGGGAACACGAGCCGCTTCTCCACGACGATGGGGACGCTGCGCCCGCAGATCGTCCGGATCAACCTCAGCTGGGGCGGAGTCCTGGGCGTCGCCCGCGAGCGTCCCGAGGACGGCACGAACCCCGAGGATCCCGCCTACGAGTGGGACCAGTACGACGCCGCCGTGATCGCGGCCTCGCAACGCGGCGTGCAGGTGCTCTTCACGATCTTCGGGACACCCTGGTGGGCGAACGGCGGCCAGCCGCAGAACCGGGCGCCGCAGAACTTCCAGCGGCTGAAGGAGTTCTCCTACGCCGCGGCGTTCCGCTACAGCGGCCGGTACGCCCGGCCCGACGGGACCGTCCTCCCCCGCGTCTCCCTCTGGACGGCCTGGAACGAGCCCAACCTCCCGATCGGCCTGAAGCCGCAGTGGCGGAAGATCGGCGGGCGGTGGGTGATCCAGAGCGCGCGCGACTATGCACGGATCTGCAACGCGGTCTTCGACGGCGTGCACCTGACGCTCCTGCGCGGCGAGATGGTCGCCTGCGGCGTGACCTCGCCGCGAGGGAACAACGCGCCGGCGACGCGGCGGCCCTCCACCTCCCCCATCGGCTTCGTCCGTGCCGCGAAGGCGGCGGGGATGCGGAACATGGACGCCTACGCCCACCACCCGTACGCCGGCGACCCCGCGTACCGCCCGGGTGCCCACCCGCGCAACCCGCGCGCGATCACGATGGCGAACATCGGGAAGCTGATCGACGAGGTCACGATCCTCTACGGCGAGAAGCCGATCTGGATCACCGAGTACGGCTACGAGACGAACCCGCCCGACTGGAACTTCGGCGTCTCCTGGGACCGGCAGGCGGAGTACATGCGCGAGGCGTACACGATCGCCCGGCGCAATCCGCGCATCAGCATGATGCTGTGGTTCCTCGTCCGGGACGAGCTGCGCGAGACCGGCTGGCAGTCAGGCGTGATTTCCGCCGGCGGGCGGCGCAAGCCGTCGTTCTACGAGTTTCAGCGATTGGCGGAAGGCGTGCGGAAGCACCATCTGGCTGTCTTGCGTCGGAAGCCGATGTTCGACCGCGACACGTTCGTCAAGCGGATCGTCGAGGACTCGGGCTCGTCGGCGTCGATGCGCGAATGGATCGCGCTGGCCCCGCATCTCGGCGGCGCGTAGCCCAGGGCTGGTCCCATGAATCCTGGTCTTGTAACCAGGAAAGCAATCTGAATAGGTTCAAGCGGTGCGTTCTGCGGGCGCCTGCTGCGGCCAATCGCTTTCACCTGCCCGGGCTCTCAGGCTCGCGCTCGTGGTGCTCGCTCTCGCGCTTGCCGTGGTCGTGTGGCCGAAGCCGGCGCACGCGTACAACGGCGACGCCACCTACCAGTGGTGGCACCCCTACTACTCCTGCACCTACACCCAGACGTTCGAAGGCGGCTTTCAGACCGCAGGACGAATCGACGGACGCTGGCAAGTGGTCGCACAGGCGGTCGGCGGGAACAAGATCACCTGGATCAGGCTCGAAGCCTGGGTGGTCGGCTATGCGGAGAGCGGCCTGTTCGGCCTTCCTCAGTGGGTGAAAATCGGCAACAAGATCAATTTGCAGAACACTCTGCTCCTGAGTGGAAAGCGCACGGAGCCCGTCACGTTCAACTTCCATTCGCAGGGTCTGCAAGTGACCAACCTGCAGACGATGCCGTCGACCGTCGGCATCGTCTTCAAGATCAGCTGGCGGCGCCAGTACGGCAAGGGGCCGTTCAAGAAGTGGAAGACGAAGAAGAAGGCCTCGGACTTTTTCGACACCGTCCGGCTCTCCGGCAACCAGGTGCTGAGCGACGTGAAGGACTACGTTCTCTTGCAGCAGTGCAGGAATGTTCCGCTCGGCTCGCGCCCCGCCGACGCGCGGGCGACTGATGCGCCGTCCGGTGGAACGCTGAGCGGGTCCGCCTCGGTCGGACTGCCGAAGCCGGAGTCGGGCCGCGACCTGGAACCCGTGGACATGGGCCCGTTTGCGGCTCTCGGTTACCTCGCGGACGTCGACGACGTGCCGGCGCCGAGCCACGATCGGAGCTTCGAGGGAATCACGGCGGCCGAGACCGCTGAAGGAGTCGCGGACTCGCGCGCTCCGCCAGAACCGGCGCTCGCAGTGGGCAACGATCGTCTGCTCGTCGCAGGCGGCGGGACGCTCAACGTCCTCGACAAGGCGACCGGCGCCCGCATCGGTGCGCCACGATCTGCGCGAGAACTGTGGGCCGGCTTGGGCGGGCCCTGCGCGGACGCACTTGGTGATGCGCGCGTCGCCGTCCTTTTCGACGAGCATGCCGGTCGCTTCGTCGTCGCCAGGACAGCGTCTTCTGCGGATGCAGAGACAGAAGCTCGAGCCTGCCTCGCGGTGTCCGCGACGGGAGATCCGTCAGGCTCCTGGCACGCCTACGACAAACCTCTGGGAACCGGGCTCGCTACGAGAGACGTCCGACTCGCGTCCTGGCCGGGCTCGTTCCTGCTGACGACCAACACCGCGCGGATCGAGCCGCCACCTACCACCGACGAGGAGCCCAGCCCGCCGGAGGATCTCGCGTCGGCATCGACCTCGGTGGTCGCTTTCGGCCGCGACGCCGCCCTCGCGGGCGGACCCGCTCCGTCTCTGATCCGGGGCTTCCCCGCGGCCGACGGCGTCACGTCGCTGGCGCCCGTAGACCTCGATACAGACGGGGTCGATCCTGCGTCACCGGCGCTGGTCGTGGGTGTCAGCCCTACGGGCCTTCTTCTCTACAAGCTGACGATCGACTGGGCCAACCCCGCTTCCGCAACGGTGAGCACCGCCGTCCCCGTCAACGGGTCGGCGCCTCTGAGCTCGTCGGAGTGCGAGGCGCCTTGCGCGGCACAGCCGCCGCCCGGCGAGCTGCTCGACATCGCTTTCGGGCGTATCGGAACGCGGCCCCTGATCTATCGCAACGAGGACGGCGACCTTCGGCTCAACCTCGCGCTCAGCACCGACACGCCGTACTGGGTCGACATCGCCGACCCGCTGGGCTCGCCCAGCATCGACGCCAACCGAGATGTGTCGGCCGGCGACACGGGTCTCAAGTCGTTCCAGCCCTCCGTCGTTCCAGACGGGCACGGCGGACACGCCGTCGCTCTGCACGCCTCGAGCACGACTGCCGCCCCCGCGACGTACTACGACACGTTCGACTCCCTCGGCACCGAGAGCAGCCTGAGGCGGGCATCGATCTCCGATGCGGCCGTCTCGACGCTCGGCTCGAGCTTCGGGCCCGACACCGCCGCGGCGCGTGATCCCTCAGAGGACTGCCGAATCTGGATTGCCGGCCAGGAGCAGCGGTCGACCACTCCGGGAGACTGGTCGGTGCGGATCACGTCGTTCCGAGCGAGCTCGTGCCCGGCCGAGCCGAACGCAGCGCCGACGGCCACCTTCACGATGACACCGGCGCGCGGCCGGCCCCCGCTCAATGTGGCATTCAACGCGTCCCAATCCACGGATCCCGAAGCAGGTGCGCTCACATACGAATGGAGCTTCGGCGACGGAGGAAGTGGAACCGGTGCGACGGCGGCGCACGAGTATTCGGCGGAGGGCATCTTCCGCGCACGGCTCGTGGTGACGGACCCGGACGGAAAGACGGCGACCATGACGAGGCTGGTGGAGGTGGTCGACGACGATCGCCCGCCGGTCGCGGGACCCGACGACATGTTCACGAAGGTCGGGATGACCGCGAGCTTCAATGTCATCGCCGGCCAGGTCGGCGGGCCGCCGAGCGACTGGGATCCGGACGGCGGAGCGGTGACGATGACCGCGAACACCGATCCGGCTCACGGGTCCGTCGCATGCTCGCCCGAAGGGGTCTGCATCTATACGCCGGAGGATGCGTACAGCGGAGGAGACCGCTTCGAGTACACGCTGCGGGACGACGAGGCGAACGTCGTCACCGGCCTCGTGTCGGTCGACGTCCGGAACAGAGGCCCGCAGCTCGAGGAGGACGGGCTCGAGGCCGGGTCGGGGACGCCGGCGACTGAGGACGTCCTCGCGAACGACAAGGAGCCCGATCCGACCGACGTATTGACGCTCGTCTCGAACACGGCGCCGGCGCACGGGACCGTCGATTGCTCCGAGGGCGGCGTCTGCGTCTACGAATCGTCGCCGGGCTTCGCCGGCATCGACCGCTTCGAGTACACGGCCACCGACGGTGAGTTGACCGCGACGAGCGCCGTCGACGTCTTCGTGTCCGAGTGCCCAGACCTGACGGGCGCGATCGGAAACGGCTCCTCGCTGATCTCCGGATGGGAGTGGGTCGAGTGCGCCTCGCCCGACGCGCACGACGAGACGACGCTGTCTCCGGCCGGTCTTCCGCGAACCGGGCCTGCCGCACTGATGACATCCGGGGCGGCTGCGCTCGCGGCGCCGCCGAATACGGAGGACGGCGCCGGCGCCGACCTCGGCACAGCGGCGCGAGGCGCATTCGACGTAAGCATCCTCCGTCTCGACCTCCAGATCCCGGAGGGCGCCACCTGCCTCGGCTTCGACGCGGTCTTCGCGTCGGACGAGTACCCCGAATACGTCGGCTCGCCGTTCAACGACGCCTTCCTCGCCGAGCTCGACGAGTCGAACTGGTCTGTAGCAGGATCGACGATCACTGCGCCCAACAACTTCGCGCTCGACGCCGGAGGACGGATCCTGAGCGTGAACAGCGTCCTCTTCGGCGGCGTCGTCACGCACAACGGCACCGAGTACGACGGCTCGACTCCCCCGATTCGAATCCAGACCCCGGTCACACCGGGGTCCCACAGCCTCTACCTCTCGATCTTCGACGCGTCCGACCACATCCTCGATTCCGCCGCGTTCGTCGACAACCTCCTCGCCGGCGTCACGCCTGTCGGTGGCTGCACAAGCGGCGTCAACGTGAAGCCGACCGCGGGATCCGACACCGCCGCGACTCTCGAGGACACAGCCGGTGAACGTGGACGTGCTGGCGAACGATTCGGATTCCGACGGCACGCTCGTGCCGTCCACGCTCCGAGTCGTGACCCCGCCGGCGACCGGGACCGCCACGGTCGTCGACGGAAAGATCGCGTACACCCCCGCTCCGAACGCCTCCGGCGCAGTGACGCTCACGTACGAGATCTGCGACAACGGCGGGGCATGCGCGACGGCGACTGTGACGATCACCGTCGTCGCCGTCAACGATCCGCCGGTCGCGAACAACGATTCGGCGGCGACGAGCCCAGGCACGCCCGTGGACGTCGACGTACTCGCGAACGACTCCGACGTCGAGGGCTCGACGCTCACCGTTTCGACCTTCAGCCAGGGCGCCAACGGGACCGTCGCGCTCGTGGCGGGCAAGCTCCGCTACACACCGGGCGTCGGCTTCACCGGCTCGGACACGTTCACCTACCGCGCGCACGACGGCACCGTCGACTCCAACCTGGCGACGGTCACGATCACCGACGGGAACGTCGCACCGGTGGCGGTAGACGACGCGGCCTCGACCGACGAGGACACGCCCGTGGACGTCAACGTGCTCGCCAACGACACCGATGCCGACGGGGACCCGCTCTCGGTCGCATCGTTCACGCAGCCTGCCCACGGAAGCGTTGCGCTCGCGGGAGCCATGCTCCGCTACACGCCTGCGGCGAACTTCAACGGCACCGACACATTCCAGTACAGGGCCAGCGACGCGACGGAGCAATCGAACCTCGCGATGGTCACGATCACCGTCAACTCGGTGAGCGACGCGCCGGTCGCAAGCGACAGCACCGAGACGACGGCTGAGGACACTCCGCTGACCTCGACCGTTTCGGCGACGGACGGGGACGGCGACGCGCTCAGCTATTCGCTCGTCGGCCCAGCACCGGTCGGCCTCAGCTTCAACACCGCGAACGGCGCATTCACCTACACCCCGGCGTCGAACTTCCACGGGACCGTCAGCTTCCAGTTCAAGGCGAACGACGGAACGACTGACTCGAACACCGCGACGGTCACGATCACCGTCACTCCCGTCAACGACCGGCCGGTGGCCCTGACGGACGCCTACGAGACGAACGAGGACACGACGCTCAACGTCGCCGCATCCGGCGTCCTCGGCAACGACAGCGACGTTGAGGGCACTGCGCTTCAGGCAGTCCTCCAGCCCGGCGGCGACCCCCTCAACGGCGTGCTCACGTTGAACGCGGACGGCTCGTTCAGCTACGTCCCGGATGCGAACTTCCACGGCACGGACTCGTTCCAGTACCGCGCCAGTGACGGCGCGCTCGTCTCCACACCGCCGACCGTCGTGACGATCACCGTGCGTCCCATCAACGACGCGCCGGTCGCTCTGGATGACTCGAAGAGCACCGACGAGGACACGCCGTTCAGCGCGTCTGTCTCGGCGACCGACGTCGACGGCGACCCGCTGTCGTTCGCGCTCGTCGGATCGGCGCCGGCTGGGCTCACGTTCAATGCGAACGGCTCCTACACGTACACGCCGCCGGCCGACTTCAACGGAACGGCGAGCTTCCAGTTCAAGGCCAACGATGGGACCGTCGACTCGAACACGGCAACCGTCACGATCACCGTCAACCCGGTCAACGACGCGCCGGTCGCTTTCGACGCCGGCCGGGCGACCGACGAGGACACCACGCTGAGCTCCTCGGTCCCGGCGGCTGTTGACGTCGACGGCGACTCGCTGACCTACGCCGTCGTCACCGGGCTCCCTGGCCTGACGTTCAACGCGAACGGCACGTTCACCTACGTCCCGCCGGCCAACTTCAACGGCACGAAGACGTTCACATACAAGGCCAACGACGGCAGCGCGGACTCCAACGTCGCCACGATCACCATCACCGTCAATCCGGTCAACGACGCGCCGGTGGCCGCGAATGACTCCGCCGCGACCGACCAGGGCGTCGCGGTGGACGTCGACGTGCTCGCCAACGACGCCGACATCGACGGCCCCTCGCTCGGCGTCGGCTCCTTCAGCCAGGGCGCCAACGGCACGGTCGCCCTCGTCGCCGGCAAGCTTCGCTACACGCCGAACGCCGGCTTCCACGGCACGGATTCGTTCACCTACCGGGCGACCGATGGGATCGCCGACTCGAACCTCGCGACGGTGACGATCACGGTGCGCAAGCCCAACGAAGCGCCGGTCGCGGCTGATCTCTCGGTGAGCACGCCCGAGGACACAACGCTGACGTCCTCTGTCGTCGCGACCGACGCCGACAGCGACGCGCTCACCTACTCGGAGACGGGCGTGCACCTCGTCGGCCTGACGCTCAATCCGAACGGCAACTTCACCTACACGCCGGCGACCAACTTCAACGGCACCAAGACCTTCAGCTTCAAGGCGAACGACGGCACGGCGGACTCGAACGTCGCGACCGTGACGATCACCGTGACCCCGGTGAACGACGCGCCGACCGCCGCGAATGACTCCGCCGCAACCGACCAGGGCGTCGCGGTGGACATCGACGTGCTCGCCAACGACGCCGACATCGACGGCCCCTCGCTCGGCGTCGGCCCCTTCGGCCAGGGCGGCAACGGGACGGTCTCCCTCGTGGCCGGCAAGCTTCGCTACACGCCGAACGCCGGCTTCACCGGTGCCGACAGCTTCACGTATCGCGCGTCCGACGGCTTGCTCACGTCGAACCTTGCAACGGTCACGATCACGGTGCGCCAGACGACGCCCGACCCGAACGCCCAGTGCACGATCAACGGCACCGGCGGCAACGACACCCTGTCGGGGACGCCGGGTGACGACGTGATCTGCGGCCTCGGCGGCAACGACCGCATCAGCGCTCTGGGCGGCAACGACGTCGTCAAGGGCGGCCCCGGCGCCGACACCGCCGACGGCGGCGACGGCAACGACTTGATCCTCGGCGAGGCGGGCAACGACACCGTTCTCGAGGGAGGCGCGGGCGACGACACGATCATCGGCGGCGTCGGACACGACAAGCTCGCCGGCACCGGCGGCAACGACCAGCTCCGCGGCGAAGACGGGCGCGACTGGCTGCTCGGCGGGTCCGGCAACGACACGCTCGACGGCGGAGCCGACAACGACAAGGCCGACTACAAGGAGTCCTCGAGCGCCGTCCAGATCGATCTCGCCGCGGGAACAGCCGCCGGTGAGGGCTCCGACACGCTCTCGTCCGTCGAGATCGTCGTCGGCTCCCCGTTCGGTGACCTGATCGACGGGAGCGACGGGCCGGATGAGCTGAGCGGCTACAACGGCAACGACACGATCAACGGGCGCGGCGGCAACGACTTCATCGACGGCGGGCGCAACACCGACGACTGTGGCCAGGGCCCCGGCACGGGCGACGTGGTCAACTGCGAAGCCCGCCAGGCGGCCGGCGCAGCCGCGACCAACAACGCCTCGTCGAGCTTCACGCAGCCGAACCAGCTGGCGACGCAGACGATTCCCGTCTCGCCCGCCAGTTCGTCGTTCAACGCGATCCTGAGCTGGGAGGCCCCGGGATCCTCGTTCACGATCACAGCGGAGCTCGTCCAGGCCGGGTCTGGAGCGTTCGCGCTCGCCTCCGCAGACACGAGCGACAAGGCGAAGCCGAAGAAAAAGCCGAAGGCGAGGAAGCCCATCACTCTCCGGCTCACGGTTCGGCGAGGCGCCACCTACATGGTCGTCCGAGGCTCCGTCCCGAAGAAGTACCGCAAGCGAGGCGCGAAGATCCGCTTCAAGCTCAGAGCGGTCCAGCTCGCGGAGCGAACGACGGTCGAGACGACCGTCAAGCAGCCACGACGCTAGGACCCCGCGTCCTCTAGCTCATCTCCCTGCGGTGGCTCGTGGCGAGCGCGGTGATCTCGCCCGCCTCGATCGCCTCGAGCGGGATGACGACCGAGCGCACCTTGGTGGCGGCGCGGAGCGTCGACGTCCGCATCCCGCCCTCCATCGACGCGCGCTCGCCGACGATCGCGCCCGGGCCGACCTGGGCGACGGTTTCGCCGTCGACCTCGACGTCGAGGATCCCGTCCAGGATCAGGAACAGGCTCGTCCCGGGCTCGTCCTGCTCGACGAGCGCCTCTCCTTCCTTGAGCTCGCGCCGATCGAGACCCTTCGAGTCGGCCATGAGGAGCTGGGAAAGCTCGCGCTCGAGCTCGGTCTCGACGGCCGCGACGAGCGCCGGGTTCTCCTCCCCGCCCCACGGCGTGTTCGGCCCGTAGGACTCGCGCCACCAGCGCTCGAAATCGATCTCGCCGCTCTTCTCGACGAGCGCCCCCTCGTCGTCGTAGATCCAGTGGCGCGGAAACGGCGAGGCCCCGACGAGGCGGTGCTTTGAGGTCCCGTCGGCGTAGATGATCAGCTGGAGGGTCGTCCAGGCGGAGGCCGAGGAGATCTGGAAGAACGGCTTGCCGCTGACGCGGCGCGGCGCGGGAAGCCCCATCCGGCCGCCGGCGCTCTGGACGAACTTCACCCAGTCCGGCCCGACCTCCGGCTCAGCCTGGATCAGCGGGTACTTGACACCCGGGAACGCCATCGTCTTCGGGCCGACCTTCACGTGCGTCGTCCCGACGAGCGCGCCGCCCGAGTAGCCCGAGTCCACGATCTTCCCGTCGTCGACCTCGATCCAGGCGCGAAGCTGATTGGCCTCGCGAAAGCTGTCGTTGTCGCGCAGCTTCTCGATCTGCCCCTGCGCCAGGCGGTCCGGCGGCGGCTGGTCGTAGTGGGTGATCCCGATCTCGAACGGAAGCTTCGGCATTCCCTCGATCGCCTCGGACGGAATCCATGTGACGGCGGTTACAGACTTCTCTACTCGCATGCCCACTCTCCTCATCGTGTTCAGACAATCCTTACCGACTCCGTGGATTCACCTCAACTGCTGCGGGTATCCATACCTCCATCGGACCACGAAGCACGTGAAGGGGGAATCCGAACTGATGAGAAAGCTCCAGCTACTCGCGGCTGCGGCCGCGGCCTCGGCGTTGACAGCGCTCGCTGCAGTCGCCGGCTTGGCCGAGGCACAAGCTCAGATCGCACCGGCCAACACCACCCCGCCCACGATCTCGGGAACCGCCCGGGACGGCGACACCCTGACGGTCGACGAGGGCTCCTGGACCGGAGACGACCCGATGACGTTCACCTTCCAGTGGCAGCGCTGTGACGTGAACGGCCTCAACTGCTCAGATCTCGCCGGCGCGACCGGCTGGACGTACGACGTGCAGACGCCTGACGTCGGCAACCGCCTGCGCGTCCGCGTGACGGCGAGGAACACGACCGGCTCCTCGACGGCCAATTCGCAGCCGACCGCACAGGTGACTCCACCCGAGGGCGCGACGAGGCTCGCGAACGGCCGCTACTCGATCCCCGCCTCGAGCGTGCGCCTGCCGCACCGGCTCGTGGTCTCGGGTGTCGAGTTCGCCCCGACCGTCCTGCGCTCGCGGCAGGAGTTCACCGGCCGCTTCCGCGTCACCGACACGCGCGGCTACTACGTCCGCGACGCAATCGTCCTGCTCACCGGCGTTCCGCTCGGCTGGATCAACGCGCCGCAGGAGATCCGGACGAACGTCGACGGGCTGGCCACGCTGCAGCTCCAGCCCACCACCCGCCTGCGGCTCGTCCGGGGCGGATCGATGGTCATGTTCCTCCGCGCCCGGAAGGACGGCGACAGCCTCCTGGCCGGAGTCTCGTCCAGGCGGCTCGTCCGCGTTCGGACGGCGAGGCCCTAGAGACGCAGCTGCTCGGCGGCGGCGGGAGCTCTAGGAGCTCTCGCCGTCGTCGCTGCGGCGACGGCGCCAGAACCAGAGCGCTCCTCCGACGGCGGCGAGGGCGGAGACGATCGCGCCCTTGTTCGGACGCATCGAATCGTCGACCCGGCCCGGGACGGCGTTCTTGGCCTTTCGCTTGGCGACGCGCTTGCCGACCTGCCAGACGCTCCAGCCGAGCATCGCGTTCCGCTTGTTCAGGATTCCCATCGGTCTGAGCCTACCCGCACCGGGAGGCGGCTAACCAGGCGGCGTGCCCTGCTTGCGAAGTTTCTCGGGACGCGCATGCCTGCTGGGAGCGCCTTTCTCGGTCGCCGCCCTGGCCGGCTCAATGCGCGTCGCGTCCTGGCCCCACTGGCGCGGATCGACCCCGCCCGCGATCACGCCTCCCACGACGAGAGCGATTGCCGCGATGGCGGCGGTCCTGACGAGCGTCCCGCCGGCGATCCGGCGCCTTGCGGGCGGGGCGACGAACGCGTAGGACAGGAGCGCTGCCCGGTGCGTCTCCTGGGTTTGCGCGAAGCGCGCACATTCCGTGCAGGAGCGCAGGTGCGCCTTGAGCGGCTTCCGCTCGGCACGCGTCAGGCGGCCGTCGAGTTGTCGCGAGAGCGCCCGTTCGGCCTGGTTGCATGTGAGCGATTCCTCCAGCCCTTCACGCAGTGCCTGGCGGGCTCGAAAGACGAGGCTCTCGACCTCGCCGACGCCGAGGTCGAGGAGGCCGGCGATCTCCCCGTTCGTCCTCCCCTCCAGCTCACGCATGACGAGCGCCGCGCGCTGGTCGAAGCCGAGCCTCTGGAGGGCTCGGCGCAGATCACCCGGCGTCGGAGCCTCCTCATGGTCGAACAGTTCCTCGGGCGGGTGCGGCTCTCCCGTCGCCGAACACCGACGGCAGACGTCGTGGGCCAGCCCCATCAGCCAGTTCCGCGGCTTTCGCGGCATCTCGCCGCGCTTGTGCGCCCGGTACGCGTTGACGAAGGTCGCCTGAGTGATGCTCTCGGCATCTTCGGGATCCCGCAGGACGACGAGCGCATACCGATAGACGTCACTGACGTGACGCCGGTAGAAGCGCTCGAAGGCCCGCTCCTGACGCCGCGCGAGCAGGGGACTCATGTCCCTGTTGATGCCAACTGACCCCATTACTTGCGATCGACCCGACTATGACTTTCGAGTCGGTGGTCCTTCCTGCCGCTGCTCAGCCCCCGATCTTCGGCAGGGGTGGGGGTGGCGGTGGCGGCGGAAGAAGCGGGAGCTGCGGCAGCGACGGAGGCTGCACCCCTGGAAGTGACGGCGTCTCGACCGTGGGTGGCTTCGGCGCCGGGGCCGCCTTCACGACCTCCTTCGCCGTGTTCACCGCTGCCTCGACGGGAGCCGGAGCGCGCGGCGGCTGCGGTGCAGTGACGAGCGGCGAGGACGCCTGATCCGGTGTACTTCCCGCTTCGCCGCCGGGAGCGGGCGCACCGGAGCGGGACCGTCCCAACGCGTCGCGAACGGCGCCGCGAACCTGAGCCTCGCCCGGAGCGGTGGCTGCCACGTTCTCGCTGTCCTGATTGACCGTTGCGCGCTCACTGAAGACCGCCGAGCTCGCTCCATAGAGCTTGGGGAAAGTGTGCGGAAGCCGCTTCAGCGCCGGAAGAGGCGTGCGATCCGGCTCGCTGGCGGCGACGGCCTCGACCGCCTGGTGACCGACTCCTCCCGCAATCACGCCGGCCGCGACCATCGCGGCGGCCTTGACGATGATCCCCGAGCCGGCAACCGCACCCCCGACGGTCGCGGCGCCGCCGCCGCCGAAGAATCCGACGAGCGACGGTGGGAGCTGCACGACGCCGAGCCGCTTCACGGCCGCGCGCTGCGCGCGCTGCTTGCGCTCGAGGGCAGAACACTCGCTGCACTCGCGGAGATGCGCCCTCAGTGCGCGCTGCTCCGTGGGTGCGAGCGTTCCGTCGAGACGCTTGGAGAGCGTGGCCTCCGCCTCACCGCAACTCAGGCCTCCCTCCAGCTGCTCGCGCAGCGCACGACGTGCGCGGAAAAGCAAGGTTTCGACAGCCGAGACCGAGACGTCGAGGATCTCGCCGATCTCGTTGTAGGAGCGCCCCTCGAGCTCGCGCATCACGAGCGCAGAGCGCTGGTTGAAGTTCAGGTGGCCGAGCGCCTGACGGATCTCGTCAGCGGTCGGAATCGTCTCGTCGACCGGCGGCGCGGCGACGCGCTCGTCCCAGATGACTTCCTTGGGGCGCCGCGCGAGCATCCGGAAGCGCTGGCGGCACTCGTTGTGCGCGATCTTCAGGAGCCAGTTGCGCGGAAGCTCGGGGCGATCGCCGCGCTGGAATGCGCGGTAGGCGCTCAGGAAGGTCGCCTGCGTGGCGTCCTCGGCGTCGGCCGGATTGCGCAGGACGGCCAGGACGTAGCGATAGACGTCGTGGACGTGCCGCTTGTACAGCCGCTCGAACGCTCGCTCCGTGGTCGGCTTGTTGAGGACTGCGACGCTCATCGCTCTCCGGTTGATGCCTCCATAGCTCGTTCCTTGCGTTGCTTTCCCCGCACGGAGTAGAACGAACCCAGGCCGCCTGCGGATACGCCGTTTTGGCTGTGAGCGCTTAAGCGGTTGTTTTGGCGCGTTTCTTGTTCGGAAGGTGGATCGCCCGTCCCAGCGCGACCAGACCGGCTTCCTTGATCGCCTCCGAGAGGGTCGGGTGGGCGGCCATGCCGTCCGCGACCGTCTCGACCGTGGACTCGGAGTCGATGGCGACCACTCCGGCCTCGATCAGGTCGGTGACGTGCGGCCCGACCATGATCAGTCCGAGCAGCTCGCCGTAGCGGCTCTCGTGGATCGACTTGACCCAGCCGACCGTCTCGTTCTGCATCACGGCCCGGGCGTTCGCGACCCAGGGGAAGACTCCGACCTCGACGTCGTCGCCGTACTGCTCGCGTGCCTCGGCCTCCGTCAGGCCGACGCCGGCGATCTCCGGATCCGTGTAGATCGGACGCGGAACGCCACGGTTGTCGACGACGGCCTCGTGGCCCATCGCGTTCTCCGCGGCGACCTCGCCCTCCCGGAAGGCGGTGTGGGCGAGCTGCCAGTAGCCGGCGCAGTCACCGACGGCGTAGATGTGCTCGACCGTCGTGCGGCGATGCTCGTCGGCGGCGATGCCCTTCCGGCGGTCGAGCTCGACGCCGATCTCCTCGAGCCCGAGGTTCTCGACGAGCGGCGCGCGGCCGACCGAGACCAGCATCAGGTCGGTGTCGACGGTCTCTCCGTCCCCGAAGTGGACCGTGAGGCTCGATCCGTTGTCGTCGACTTTCGTGCACTGCTTCTCTAGGTGGAGCGTGATGCCGCGCTTGCCGAACTGCTTGGCCAGCTCCTTCGCGGCGTCGGCATCCTCTTGCGGGATCAGCGAGGGGAGCATCTCGATGATCGTCACCTCGGAGCCGAAGCGGCTGAAGATCGAGGCGAACTCGCAACCGATGATCCCGCCGCCGAGGACGACGAGGCGCTTCGGGAGCTCGGTCTGGGCGAGCAGCCCGGTCGAATCGACGCAGCGCGGTGAGTCGAGCCCTTCGATCGGCGGGCGGATCGGGAAGCTGCCGGTGGCGACGATGGCCGTACGGAAGGTGACGTCCTCGCCGCCCTCGACCGCGATCGTGTTCGCGTCCTTGAAGCGGCCGGCGCCCTTGACCCACTCGACGCCGTTCGCCTTCAGGAGCTGCGCCACGCCGCCGGTCATCTGCTTGACGACGCCGTCCTTCCACTGGTTCGCGGTCGCGAAGTCGAGCTGCGGCTCGCCGACCTGGACGCCGAGCTTGGCGAAGGTCTCCTCGGCCTCCTTGATCGCGAATGCCGTCTGCACCCAGGCCTTCGTCGGGATGCACCCGACGCGAAGGCAGGTGCCGCCGAGCTCGGGCTCCTTCTCGATGCAGATCGTCTTGGCGCCCAGCTGGGCGGCGCGGATCGCGGCCGTATAGCCGCCCGGGCCGCCTCCCAGGACGGCAACGTCACATTCCATCGTTTCTGCTCCTCGGTTTGATTTCCGGCCTCGATCCTACTGGCGGAGCAGAGGACACGGCCGCTCCGGACATGACGAGTGTCTGACACTCGTCGTAGCCGATCAGGCCAGGTTGATGCGCATCGTCCACGAGCCGTCGGTCTGCTCGACCTTGTCGAACCCCTGCTTCTCGAAGACGTGCATCGCCGGGCTCTGGTCGGCGACCGAGAGGCTGAGGCCCGTGTGGCCCTGCTCCTTCGCCAGCTCGATCAGCGCATCGAGGAGCTCCGAGCCGATCCCCTTTCCCCGCCGGCCCGGGACGACCGCGATCGAGATCTCCGGCGTCTGCTCGTCGACGAAGCCGAAGCCAGGCTCATCGCGGGAGAAGAGCCGGTACCACGCGGCGCCGATCGGGAACCCGCCGTCGAGCGCGATCACCGCCGAGTCCCCCTTTCGTCCCCAGCCCGAGACGTAGCGCCAGAGCGACGCATCCTCGACAGCGCCGCCCGACCGCCAGTAGAAGGCGTGGCGGAGCATGTCCTTGAGGAACCGGACGTCCTGCCGGTTGCCTCGGCGGATCACGGGCGCAGCTCCTGGACCATCTGCACCCGGTTCCCGTCCGGGTCGTAGATGTCCAGGAGTCGGACTTCCTCGTGCAGCTCGAGCACCGTGCCGACCTCGACGTCGTCCTCGCGCAGGCGGTCGGCCTCGGCCTTGACGTCCTCGACGTCGATCGTGGCGACGCCGCCTTCCTCGGGCTCACCCTCGGCGAGGGCGATCTGCATGCCGCCCCGCTCGAGCTTCGCCCACTTGCCCGGCTCGTCGTAGTACGTCTCGTCGAAGCCGAGCTTGCCCGTGTACCACCGACGGGCAGAGTCGAGGTCTCGCACGCGGTACCAGACCCTCATCCGCTGATCCTAGAGCGCGAGACCTGGTTCTTCGAGCATCGAGCGGACGATGGCGAGGAATTCGGCGGCGACAGCCCCGTCGACGGCACGGTGATCGCAGGTCAGCGTGAGGCTCATCAGCGGCCGAACGACGAGCTCGCCGTCACGGACGACCGGCTTCTCCTCCACGGCACCGACGGCGAGGATCGCGACCTGCGGCGGGTTGAGGACGGCGATGAAGTGCTCGACGCCGAACATCCCGAGATTCGAGATCGTGAACGTCCCGCCCTCGAGATCCGCTTGCTGGAGCTTCCCGCTGCGCGCGCGGTCGACGAGCTGGACCCGCTCCTCCGCGATCTCCTGGATCGAGAGCCGCTCCGCGCTCCGGGTGACCGGCACCACAAGGCCGCGGTCGGTCGCGACGGCCATCCCGACGTTGGCGGTCGGATGCAGGCGGACTTCCTCGCCGACGAACTCTGCGTTCAACCGGCGGTGGCGCATGAGCGCCGAGGCCGCGACCTTCGTCAGGACGTCGGAGATCGTCGGCTTGGCCTCGCCCTCGGCCATTCGCTCGACGAGCTTCGCCCGCAGCTCGAGCGCGCGCGTCATGTCGGCCGACATCGAGATCTGGAAGACGGGCGCCTGCCACGCCTCGGTCAGCCTGCGCGCGATCGTCTTGCGGATCGAGGTGAGCGGCTCGATCTCGACGTCGGCGGGCGCCGCCGCCGGAGCGGCCGCCGGCGCAGCCTTGCCCGGCTCGATCTCGGCGCGCTCGACGTCCTCGGCGACGATCCGCCCTTCAGGCCCGGTTCCGCGCACCTGCGCGAGATCGATGCCGCGCTCGCGGGCGATCCGGCGCGCGAGCGGCGACGCCTTCACGCGCCCGTCCCGCTGGGGCTCCCGCACCTCGGTGATCTGCTCCGTCATCTCGCCGCGGCCGGAAGCTTCTGCGCCCTCTTCGCGCTCGTCGTCCCGCGCCGGCCCGCGCGAGCCCTCCTCCTGCGAGGTCTCGTCGACCTCGGTCTCCTTGGTCTCGGGCTCCTCGGCCTGCGCGACCGCCTCGCCCTCCTCGCCGATCACGGCCACCGTCTTCCCGACCGCCACCTCGCCCTCCGGCACTGCGATCTTCAGCAAGACCCCTGACGCCTCGGCCTCGACCTCCTGCGTCACCTTCTCCGTGTCGAGCTCGTAGAGAGGCTCGCCCTTCTCGACCTTGTCGCCCTCCTGCTTGAGCCAGCGGACGACGGTCCCGGACTCCATGCCCTGGCCGAGCCGGGGAAGCTTGACCTCAGTCGCCATCGCGCTGGACCGTGCGCTGAATTGCCTGGACGACATCCTTGGCGTGAGGGACGACGAACTCCTCCATCACGGGCGCGAACGGGATCGGCGTGAACTTCGCGCCCACCCGCTCGATCGGCGCGTCGAGCCAGTCGAAAGCCTGGTGCTGGACGACGGCGGCGACCTCCGCGCCGAAGCCCATCCGCGTGACCGCCTCGTGCGCGACCACGCACCGGTTCGTCTTCTTCACGGACTCGACGATCAGCTCCTCGTCGAGCGGCTGGAGCGTCCTCGGGTCGAGGATCTCGACTGAGACGCCCTGCTCCTCCAGCTGCTTCGCCGCATCGAGCGCCTCGTGGACGAGCCGGCCGGTCGCCACGACCGTGACGTCTTCGCCCTCGCGGATCACCCGCGCCTTGCCGAGCGGAATCGGCTCCAGCTCGTCGGGCATCTCCTCCTTGAGGTTGTAGAGCGTCCGATGCTCGAAGAAGACCACGGGGTTGTCCTCGTAGATCGCGCTGTAAAGGAGGCCGCGAACGTCGGTCGGTGTCGAGGCGAAGACGACCTTGAGACCGGGGATGTGGACGAACCAGGACTCGAGCTGCTGGGCGTGCTGCGCGCCGGGCGACCAGCCCGCGCCGCCCTGGGTGCGGATCGTCAGCGGCACTTTCAGCTGCCCGCCGGACATGTACCGGTGCTTCGCCGCCTGGTTGACGAGCTGCTCCGCGGAGAGCGTCAGGAAGTCCTCGTACATGATCTCGACGACCGGCCGCATGCCCTGCATCGCCGCCCCGATGCCGGCGCCGACGATTCCGATCTCCGAGATCGGCGTGTTGCGGATCCGCTCCGGGCCGAACTCGTCGAGGAGGCCCTGCGTGACACCCATCGACCCGCCCATCTCGGCGATGTCCTCGCCCATGAGGAAGACGTCGTCGTCCTTGCGCATCGCCGTGGCGAGCGCATCGCGGACCGCTTCTCGGTACGAGAGCTCAGCCATTACGCGTAGACGTTCTTGAGCGCGTCTTCCGGCTTGGGGTCCGTGCCGGCCTTCGCGAACTCGACGCTGGCCTCCACGAGCTCGATGACCTCGCTGTCGAGCTCCTCGAACTCCTCGTCGGAAAGCTCGATCTCCGCACGGAGCTTGTCGATCGGATCCTGCGTCTCCTTGAGGTGCTGCAGCTCGTCCTTCGGCCTGTAGACCTGCGGGTCGCCGATGTAGTGGCCGACGAGCCGGTAGGTCTCGGCGACGAGGAAGACGGGCCCGCGGCCGGAGCGCGCGTGCTCCACGGCCTTGGCTGCGGCCTCGTAGACCTTCCCGACCTCCTGACCGTCGACCTTCATCGCCTCCATCCCGAAGGCCTCAGCCCGCTTCGTCATGTCCTCGATCGGCATGTGCTGCTTGGCCGGTGTCGATTCCGCCCAGTGGTTGTTCTCACAGACGAAGACGGCAGGGACGTTCCAGAGCTGCGCGAGGTTCAGCGACTCGTGGAACGTGCCGATGTTCGTCGCCCCGTCGCCGAAGAACGCAACGGCGACACGGGACTCGTCGCGGAACTTGAAGGCGAGCGCCGCCCCGACGATCGCAGGCAGCCCGCCGCCGACGACGGCGTTGGCGCCGAGATTCCCGCGCTCGACGTCGTAGAGGTGCATCGACCCGCCGTAGCCGTGGGAGCAGCCCTCGAGCTTCCCGTAGAGCTCGGCCATGAGCTCGTTCGGGTGCGTTCCCTTCGCAAGTGTGTGCCCGTGGGCCCGGTGCGTGGAGGCGATGACGTCGCCCTCCTCGAGCGCGCGGCAGACGCCTACGGCGACCGCTTCCTGGCCGATCGCGACATGGAGGAAGCCCGGCAGCTCGCCTGCGCGGAAGCGCTCCTCGACCTTCTCCTCGAAGCGCCGGATGAGCAGCATCTCGCGGAAGAACTCCCGCAGGAGCTCGGGCGAGACGACCCCTTTCCTCTCCACCTTGGCCACGAGCGCCAGTCTAGACTCGGGCAAGTGTCCATCGCCGAGCAGTACCGGGAGCTGGAATCGCGCCTGCCGGCGGACTGGACGGATGCCCGGTTCGTCCTGAACGTCGACGACACCGGCCGCGCCGAGCGGGCCGCCTCGCTGCTCACACCCTTCGCCCCCGGCCGCGTCGGTGGGCAGGTGCGCTTCTCCGTCCCGCGGCGCGGCGGCCGCCTCGAGCAGATCCAGCGCATGCTCGGCCGGATCGACCGCGAAGGGATCACCGGAGCTCTCGAGCTCGTGACCTCGACGCTCAGCGTTCCCGAAGTCGCGGCCGACTCACGCGTCGCCTGGCCCCCGGCTGCGGAGCAGTGGGACGCCGCGGTTGCCGGGCTCCCCGAGGACTGGACGGATATCTACGCGCAGGTCGAGTTCGCCTCGAGCGACTTCCTCGACCCCGGCGCGTTGCTGATCGGGCCGCTGAACCCCGCCCGCTACGGCGGCGCGGTGGGCTTCCGTTTCCGCGTGGGCAAGTCGGGCTACGGAGCCGCGCCGCAGATGGCACGCCGCTGCCTCGAGCGTCTCGACGAAGCAGGGATCGGCGCGCGACTCGAGATCCTTCGCGCGCTCTCCGACACGAAGCCGGTCCTCACGCAGGGACCGGTCTGGTACCTCGAGGGCAAGGCAGTTTGAGCGCCGATCCGGTCTCCTGGCTGATGATCGAGCCCGGGTGGAAGGTGATCGCCGCCGACGGTTCCGAGATCGGCAAGGTCGAGCAGATCGTGGGCGATTCCGGGTCTGACATCTTCAACGGCCTCTCGATCGCGACCGGCCTCTGGAGCAAGCCGAAGTACGTCGCGGCCGAGCGCGTCAAGACGATCACCGAGGGTCGGGTCGAGCTCGATCTCTCGCAGGACGAAGTCGGCCGGCTCGACGACCATGAGCTCCAGCCGCCGTCCGAGCAGTTCAGGCCCGACTGACGAGGGCGCGCAGCCGCAGCATCGCCAGGATCCCGAGTGCCGGCCCCGGCGCGAGGAACGCGAACGCCCACCGCCAGCCGACTGCGTCCTCGAGGAACGGGATCAACCAGATCGTCGGCACGGTGAGCGCGAACCCGACCGCCATCTGAAGCCCGAGAGCGGTGCCGACATAGGCCTGGTCGGCGTGCTCCGTCACGAGCGTCGAGAACTGCGCCGAGTCGGCCACGACCGCGAAGCCCCACACCAGGCCCAGCCCGACGACGAGCGCAGCGGGCCCGTCCCCGGCCAACCCGATGAGGAGGGCGCAGGCGGCCGACACCGCCATCGCGGCGGCCGTCGCCTCGGGTCTTCCCCAGCGGTCGCCCACCACCCCGCCCACCCAGCATCCGAGGGCGCCGATGCCGATGACGGCAAAGGTCGCATACGCCGCTTCCCGCCCGTCAGCGGCGACGGCCCCGAAGAACACGAGGAACCACGCCCACATCGCGTAGAGCTCCCACATGTGGCCGAAGTAGCCGAGTGACGCCAGGCGAACGCCGCGGTTCCGCAAGACGAGGCCGGCCTGGCGGGGAGCGAATCGGGCCGACGGAAACAGGAACGGCCCCTCGGGCACTCCGACGAAGACGATGACCCCGCCGAGCGCCGTGAGTCCCGACGTGACCCAGACGACGAGGTGCCAGTCGAGCCCGCCGAGGCCGTTGACGAGGTGGGGCGCCGCGGAGCCGAGGGTCAAGGCGCCGACGACGATCCCAAGCGCAGTCCCGCGCCCACGCTGAAACCAGGTCGAAGCGAGCTTGAGCGCCGGCGGGTAGACCCCGGCCAGGAAGAAGCCGGTCGCGACCCGGGCGGCGATCCCGAGCTCCCCGTCCGCCGCCACCAGCAGGGCGTTCGCCGCGGCCGCGCCGATCGAACCGACGAGGATCACGACGCGCGGCGGAAAGACGTCCGCGATGCTGAGCGCGCTCCCGATGAGCGCCCCGGCGACGAAGCCGACCTGCACGGCGATCGTCAGCCAGGCGGAAGCGGTGTCCCCGAGCCCCCACTCCTCGCGCAGCTGCGGCACGACGGCCGTCGCCGAGAACCACGTCGTCATCGAGAGCACGAGCGCCGCGGCGAGCAGCGCCAGCGCGTTCCAGTTGGCGGTGCCAGGAATATTCCTGGCACCGCGATTCAGGAAATCGCCTCGGTCCACACGAGCGCCGTTCCGTCCAGGACGACAGTCCCCTCCTGGTTCACGATCGTCGTGCGCAGGCGGGTCAGCGGCTTGTCAGTGCGCGCTTCCAGCACCTCGACCTCCGCCGTGATCTCGTCTCCTGGCCGCACCGGCGCCTTGAAGCTCCAGTCGACGTGCAGGAAGACGCTGCCCGGGCCGGGCAGATCCTCGGCGACGACGGCATTCAGGAGCCCGGAAGTCACGCCTCCCTGCACGATCAGGCCGCCGAATCGCGACCGTTCCGCCGCCTCGGAGTCGTAGTGGAGCGGGTTGCGGTCGCCGGTGAGCTCCGTGAAGAGCTCGATGTCGCGCTCCGTGACCTTCCGGCTGCGACTCGCGGTGGCGCCGACCTCAGCCAATGATCTCCCCCAGCTCCTTCGCGATCGACGCCGCTCCCGCCCGGTCGCCGGCGATGACGAGGCACGTGTCGTCGCCGGCGAGGGTGCCGACGATCAAGGGATGCTCGATGCGGTCGAGAGCGCGCGCGATCGCCGGAGCCGAGCCGAGCTCGGACTGGACGACGACGATGTTCTGCGCGGCGGCGGCGTGGAGACCGAACGCCGAGAGGACGGCCGCCAGCGCCTCGCGCGGATCGGCCCGGCGCCCGTCCTGCGGAAGGACGTAACGCGGACGGCCGAGCTGGTCGCTCGTCTTTTCCAGCCCGAGCTCCCTGATGTCACGCGAAACGGTCGCCTGGGTCGCTCGGCATCCCTCCGCCGCGAGCGCCCCGAGCAGGTCGTGCTGTGTGCCGATCCGGCGCCGGGAGACCAGGCTTGCGATCAGCCGCTGGCGCTGCGCTTTGCCGAAGGGACGCGCGTCGCTCTCCATCGACGGAGTTTTTCAAGGTTTCCCCTTACCGCTGAAAGGTAAGTTCCACCTGGCAATGCTGCGCAAGCTGACCTGGACCCTCATCTACGGCCTCTTCGGGGCGATCGCTGCGATCGGCGCCAGGGTCGCGGCGTCGAAGGTCTACCGACTCGTGACCGGCGAAGAGCCTCCGGTGAAGAAATGACGGCCAAGGCCGACCAGGTGCTGGATCGCGCCGCCGACCGCCTGCGCGAGTTCGCCGACCGCGCCGCCGCCGAGGGAGGGGTCGCCGCCAAGCTGGCACAGCCGCTCGCCGAGGACGCCGCGTTCCTTCGCAAGCTGAAGCCGAGCCTGATCGCCGCTCGCATGAAAGGCGAGGCGCCGACCGACCAGCCGGCCGGCAGCGGCGCTCCAGCCGCGCCGACCGCGCCCCAGCTGGGCAAGAGGCCGAAGCCGAAGAAGAAGGGCGGCCCGAGCCCGTTCCTCGTCGTCGGAGCGGCGCTGCTCACCGGCATCGTCCTCGCAAAAGTGATCGACTGGAGGGGCCATGCCCACCCCAGAGACTGAGCCCCGCACCCATCCCGGCCTCGGCGCGGCCGCCAAGGGGGTCGCCGAGCATGCAAGCGCGATCGCCCGGCTCGAGATCGAGCTCGCCACGATGGAGCTCAAGAAGAAGGTCGCGGCCCTCGGCATCGGGATCGGGCTGCTTGTAGGTGCCCTCGTGCTCGCCCTGTACGGCATCGGCTTCCTCTTCGCAACGATCACGGCGGCGCTCGCGACCTTCATGCCGATCTGGCTCTCGCTTCTCGTCGTCACCCTCTTCCTGTTCGCCGTCGCCGGAGTGCTCGGGTATCTCGGTATTCGCTACGTCAGTCGCGGGACCCCGCCGATGCCGAAGCAGGCGATCGACGAGGCAAAGCTCACGACCCAGGCCCTGAAGAGCAATGGCGCCAGGTAACTCGCGAACTCCCGAGGTCGTCCGGCACGAGCTCGAGGCCGAGCGCGAGCAGCTCGCCACGGCGGTGGACTCCCTCCGAGCCGAGGTGAAAGAGGCGACCGACATCGGCTCGAAGCTCCAGGCGAACCTGCCGGTCATCGCAGCAGGAGCCGCGGGCGTCGGTTTCTTCCTCGCCGGCGGGATCGGCGCGACGATGCGGCTGCTTGCACGCAGAGGCCGCGAGGGGAAGGAAAAGGCCCGCTTCGGCCGCTTCTCCTTTGTCGACCGCGACTGAAAACGCCGAAGTAGGACACGTCCCCAGCGGGCCACAGCGGCTGGGCCTCGGCGAGTGGGTGTCCGTCTTCAAGCGCGCGTTCGGAGGGTTCCTGGCCGACGACTGCATGGGCTACGCGCAGCAGATCGCGTTCAGCTCGCTCCTCGCGTTCTTTCCCGCGGTCATCCTCGTGGTCGGCCTGCTCGGCCTGATCGGCGCCTACGACGACCTCCAGGAGTTCCTTGGCGCGATCGCACCCGGCGCCGTCATGGACGCGATCGACACCGCACAGAAGAGCGCATCCGGAGAGGGCACTGCGTCCTCCCTCGCCGTCGTCTTCGGAGCCTTCGGCGCCGTCTGGGCCGCAAGCGGCGCGATGAACTCCGTGATCAAGGCCGTCAACGCAGCGTACGAGCGGGTGGAGACACGGCCGTTCTGGAAGGTGCGCATCACCTCGATCGTCCTCGTCCTGGCCAGCGGCTTCGCGTTCGCGTCGATGTTCGTGCTGATCGTCTTCGGAGGCCCGGTCGGCGACGCGATCGCCAAGCAGGCCCATCTCGGAGGAGCGTTCGACCTCTTGTGGGCTCTCGTCCGCTGGCCGATCGCCTTCGCCGGTGTCCTCGTCTTCTTCAGCCTCGTCTACTACGCAGGCCCGAATGTGGATCAGCGGAGCTGGAAATGGATCACGCCCGGATCTCTCGTCGGCGCGATCGCCTGGCTCGCGCTCTCGGGCCTCTTCGCGCTCTACACCAGCTTCTCGAGCTCCTACGACAAGACGTACGGCTCACTCGCCGGGGGAATCATCCTCCTGCTCTGGCTGAACTACTCGGCGTTCGCGCTGCTCTTCGGGGCGGAGCTGAACTCGGAGCTCGATCGCCAGGCCGACATCCACGCAGCCGGCGGGGAGAAGGCCGGCCTCGTGAAGCAGGCCCGGCGATCGCACTAGGGCAGCGCACTACGTCGCCCTGAAGCTCCCTTTCATCCGCGCTGCATGCGGATCGCAGCGGAAGCGGTAGGTCTTGCCCTTCCGGAAGGTGACCGTCCAGGTCGTCGTCCCCCGGTAACCGACGCCGGTCTTCTTGTTCACACCCAGTCCGAGCAGGTGGAAGTTGTGCATCGACGACCTGTCGCGGACGACGATCCGGTAGCGGCCGGCCTTCAACCGAGTGATCCGCGCGCCTCGACTGCGTGCGTAGCGAGATCGTGGCACCGGGACCGACCGTCGCAGTCAGCGTCTGGATCTTCGGCGGCGGCGGAGGCGGCTGGGCGGGTGGCCCACCGCCCGTCGTGAACGAACCGCGCAGGGTCGTGTTGTGCGGGTCGCAGACGAACGTGTACCGGGCCCGGTCCTGGAGGGTGACCGTCCAGGTCACAGTGCCGATCGTCTCGACCTCCGTCCGCTGGTCGACGCCAGGGCCGGAGAGATGGAAGTTGTGCATGATCGACTGGTCCCGCACCTCGATCGTGTAGGTCCCGGCAGGGATGTCATGGACGTCGGTGCCGCTCTCGGTCGTGAGCGAGATGGTCGCGGGGTCCGAGACGGTGCCGATGAGCTTGGTCTGAGCGAGTGCGACTGTGGGCGATGCGAGCGCCGCCAGCGTCGCGAAGGCGGCGAGCACTATGAGTCGTTTGCGGTGGGTCATGTCCCCCTCTACGTCCTTCATGCGCCGAACGGTTTTACGAGCCTCTGACGAACTTGGGCCTGAGCCGCCGGGCCGCGCTGGCACGGCGCGAGGCCGACGTCCTCAGTCGCGCCCGTATCGCTGCGGATACGGACGCTCCCTGCGTCCTTGCCTCACGCCGCCCATCGCGGCCCGTCGACGAGCACAAGCACGTCAGAAGCTCTTAGACTCGCACCATGGCACTTCGGAAGAACGCGAAGGTGGAGCTCATCAAGGGCGTCCCGCTCTTCTCGGAGCTCGGCAAGCGGGAGCTCAACGAGGTGGCGTCGATCGCGGACGAGATCGACCTGCGTGAGGGCAAGGAGCTGACGGTCGAGGGCCAGCCGGGGCGGGAGTTCTTCGTGATCATCGAAGGCGACGCCGCAGTCCGGCAGGGCGACCGGGAGATCAACCGCCTCACTGCCGGAGACTTCTTCGGCGAGATCGCGCTGGTCGAGGATCGGCCCCGGACTGCGACCGTCGTCGCCGAGACGCCGATTCGCGCGCTCGTGATCACCGACCGGAGCTTCCGGACGCTGCTCGACCGCTCGCCCGAGATCGAGAGCAAGGTGATGAGCGCGAAGGCGGCTCGGCTCTCGCCCGAACCAGAGCTTTAGGCCCGCAGCTCGGCGCCGAACTTCGCCTTCAGGGCGCTGACGATCTTCTCGCGCAGGCTCGCGGCCTCGTCGTCGGTCAGCGTTCGGTCAGGCGACTGGAACTCGACGCTGAAGGCGACCGACTTGCGCCCCTCCCCAGCCTGCTCGCCGCGGTAGACGTCGAACGGGGTCATCTCTCGCAGCTCGGGCCCCGCGGCCTCACGCGCCGCGTCGACCAGATCGCCGGCCGCCACGTCCTCGTCGACGGCGAACGCGAGATCCTGCCGCACAGCCGGATAGGTGATGACGTCCTCGTAGGCGACGCGCTCGGGAACACCGGCGAGGAGTGCGGCCAGGTCGAGCTCGAACGCGCTCCACGTGCCCTCGAGCCGACCCGGACGCACTTCCCCGACGACACCGAACTCGAGGTTCGCGGTCTTTCCCGGGTGGAGGAGCGGATGCTCGCCGCGCTCGAACGCCGCCTGCACGCCGAGGGCGCCGAGAACCGTCTCGACCGCGCCCTTCGCCCTGCTGTAGGAGCCTTCCGCGACGCCGCCGACGTGCACGCGCTCGTCCGGCAGGCCTTCCGCCGGCAGATAGATGTGCGCGATCTCGAAGAGCGCGATGCCGCTGTTCCCGACCGACTGGTTGTACCGGGCGGCCTCGAAGAGCGTCGGAAGCAGCGTCGTGCGGAGCACGGCCATTTCCTGCGACTGCGGCTGCGGGATCCGCAGCGCGTCCGGCCGCGGATCCTGCGCGAGGAGGCTTGGCGTGTAGGCCTCGGAGAATCCTGCTCCGACGAGGGCATCCTCCACGAGTCGGCGGAGCTGCTGCTCGGGTGAGAGGCGGCCGAACATCTCCCGCCTCGCGGGCAGCGTGAACGGAACCTCGTCCAGCTTCATGCGGCCGACCTCCTCGATCAGGTCGACCTCACGCGTCACGTCGCGCATCCGCCAGGTCGGAACGCGGACGTCCCAGTCCTGCTCGACCTCGAACAGGAGCGCCGTCAGGATCTCGCGCTGCCGATCCTCGGGAACCTCGAGCCCGAGCAAGGCCGAGGTCCGCTCGGTGCGCAGGTGGACGAGCGGCGGCTCTGGAAGCTTGTCCTTGGCGTCGGCGTCTCCGACCCAACGCGCGCCGGCGAACTCGGCGAAGAGCTGGCTACAAAGGACTGCGGCCTGCTCCGCCAGGTACGGGTCGACGCCCTTCTCCCACCGCCCGGACGCCTCCGAGCGGAGGCCGAGGCGTTCGGAGGTCCGCTGGATCCCACTCGGCTCGAAGTTCGCAGCCTCGAGCAGGAGGTCGGTCGTCTCGTCGGTGACCTCGCTGTCCTCGCCGCCCATGATCCCGGCGATCGCAACCGGGCGGGCGGCATCGGCGATCACGAGATCCTCCGGGGTCAGGACGCGGACGTTGCCGTCGAGCGTGCGGATCTCCTCGTTCGGCGCTGCACGGCGTACGACGATCCGGCCCTCGGCGAGCTTCGTCTGGTCGAAGGCGTGCAACGGACTGCCCAAAGCGAGCATCACGTAGTTCGTGGCGTCGACGACGTTCGAGATCGGCCGCATCCCGGCCGCCACGAGCCGGGCTCGCAGCCACGGCGGTGAAGGCCCGATCCGGACGTCCCGGAACGTGCGGCCGACGTAGCGGGGGCAGCGCTCGAAGTCCTCGATCCGGATGTCGACCGCCTCGTCGGCGTCTGCGCTCGGGATCCGTCCCGGGCATCGGCTTGAGCTCACTGCGGAAGATCGCGGCGACCTCGCGCGCCATTCCGTAGATCGAGAGCAGGTCGCCTCGGTTCGGAGTGGTCTCGACCTCGAGCACCTCCTCGCCGAGCGGAAGGACGTCGGCGAGCGGCGTTCCGGGCTGCAGGCCGTCCTCGAGCACCATGATCCCGGAGTGGTCGGTGCCGAGCTCGAGCTCCTGCTCGGAGAGGATCATCCCGGAGGAGCTCTCTCCCCGGAGCTTGACCTCCTCGAGTCGCTGGCCGCCCGGCAGGACTGCTCCCGGAAGGGCGACGGCCACAGTGGCGCCGGCGCCGAAGTTCCAGGCGCCGCAGACGATCTGGCGCGGCTCCCCCTCGCCCACGTCGACGCGGCAGAGCTGGAGCCGGTCCGCGTTCGGGTGCTTCCCCGCCTCGACGACGCGGCCGACGCGGAACAGGCCGAGGTTTCCGTTCTCGTCGGCGACCCCGAGACGGACGATCTGCTCGACCTCGCAGGTCGAGATCGCAAGCCGGTCCGCGATCTCGTGCGTCGACGCGTCGACGTCGACGTACTCGCGCAGCCAGGAAATCGGGACCCTCAAAATTGCTCCAGGAGCCGCAGGTCGTTCTGCCAGAGGTCGCGCGGATGTCGGGAAGCCCGTGCCGGAGCATCGCAATCCGCTCGAGGCCCCAGCCGAACGCGAACCCGGAGACCTCCTCGGGGTCGTAGCCGACGAACTCGAAGACGTTCGGGTCGACCATTCCGGCCCCGCCGATCTCGATCCACCCGGACTGCTTGCAGACCCGGCAGCCGCTGCCGTCGCAGAGGAAGCAGGACACGTAGGCCTCGACCGAAGGCTCCGTGAAGGGGAAGAAATGGGTGGCGATGCGCGTCTCGCGGTCCTCGCCGAAGAGCGACCGCAGGAGATGCTGCAGCGTCCCCTTGAGGTCGGCGAGCGTGATCCCCTTGTCGACGGCGAGCCCCTCGACCTGGTGGAAGATCGGGTAGTGGGTCGGGTCGGCCGTGTCTCGGCGGTAGCAGCGGCCGAGCGAGACCATGTAGATCGGGGGCTTCCGCGCCTCCATCGTGTGGATCTGCGACGGCGACGTCTCCGTGCGGAGAACGATGTCGCCGCTCAGATAGAAGGTGTTGAGCGGTGACCGGGTCGGATGCGTGGCCGGCATGTTCAGGGCGTCGAAGAGATAGCGAGTCGTCTCGACCTCGCGGCCCTCGACGACCTCGTAGCCCATGCCGAGGAAGATGTCCTCGACCTCGCGCCGGATCTGCGTGATCAGGTGCAGGTGACCTCGCGGATGCCCCTCGCCGGGGAGCGTGATGTCGATCCGCTCCTCAGTGAGAGACCGCTCGAGCTCGGCTCCCTCGAGCTCCGCCTGGCGGGCGGCGACGGCCTCCTCGATCCGCTCGCGCGCGGCGTTCAGGGCCATCCCCGTCTCGCGGTCTCGAACCTCGCGCAGCGCCTGTTTCAGCTCGCTCTTGCGACCGAGGTACCTGACGCGGGCGTCGTCCAGCTCCTCGGTCGTCGACGAGCTCGAGACGGCGCTCAGCGCCTCCTGCGCGAGAGCCTCAGCGTCCAAGACGGCCCCGGATCGAGTGTCGTCGGGTCGGCAGCTCTGTCGTCAGCGCCGGTCCCCGGACTCGAGCCGGGGCCGCGTAAACGGGGAATCCAGGCGCTTCCGTGCCACGCGCACACGATAACGGAGAATGCGGCCGTGGACCCCTACGCGCCCTTCGCGGAGATCTACGAGGCCTGGTCGGACGACATGACGGAGGACGTCCCGTTCTACGTCGAGCTCGCCCGAGAGGCGGACGGGCCGGTGGTCGAGCTCGCCGTCGGAACCGGACGGGTGGCTGTGCCGGTGGCGAAAGCGATCGGTCGTCCGATGCTCGGGATCGACCGGTCGGCCGCGATGCTCTCGAAGGCCCGGGCGGCCGCCGAGGAAGCCGGAGTCGACCTCGAGCTCCGCGAAGGGGACATGCGCGAGCTCTCGCTCGACGAGCCGGCGGCGCTCATCTACTGCCCCTACCGGTCGCTGCTCCACCTGCCGACCTGGGCTGACCGGCGCACTGTGTTCGAGCGCGTGGCCGCCTCGCTGAAGCCGGGCGGACGGTTCGCCTGGAACGTCGTTCGTGTTCGATCCCCACATCGCGGCGTCGATGGACCGACGTGGCGCGTCCGCATCGAGGGTCCGACGACGCTCTGGGAGTACGTCGAGCACCACCCCGAGGACAACCGCATCGAGATCACGGCCTACGTCGACCGGCCGGGACAGGGCGGCCGGACCCTCCAGCTCTGGTGGCTGACGCGCTCGGAGTGGGAAGGCCTGATCGACGTCGCCGGCCTCGAGGTCGAGGCGCTCTACGGCTGGTTCGACAAGCGTCCCTTCGACGAGGCGAGCCGGGAGTTCGTGTGGATCGCGCGAAAGCCGATCTAGCTCCTCCCAGTCCTTACGACGCGATCGCGGAGCTCTACGACCCGTGGAGCCGGAGCGTCACCGAGGACATCCCCTTCTACGTCGCCGAAGCTCGCAAGTCCGGCGGGCCGGTGGTCGAGCTCGGCGTCGGCACCGGCCGGATCGCGATTCCGACGGCCGCCGCCGGAATTCCGGTGATCGGCGTCGACTCCTCAGCCGGAATGCTCGACGTCTGCCGGAGGCAGGCCGAGACGGCGGGCGTGGCCGATCTTCTCGACCTGCGGCTCGGGCGACATCGCGGATCCGCCGGTGACCGAGCGCGTCGCCCTCGTCACGTGTCCGTTCCGGCTCCTACCTGCATCTGGCCGACTCGGCGGCGCGGCTGGAAGCCCTGCGCGCTGCGCGCGAGCTGCTCCTGCCCGGCGGACGACTGATCTTCGACGTCTTCTCCCCGAGGCGCGACGACATCGAGGCGACGCACGGACGGTGGCTCGAGCGCGAGCCCGGCATCTTCGAGCGAGCGGATTGGGACTCCGAGGCGCGGACGCTGACACTCTCGGTCCGCGGGCCGGGCGGGGAGTCGACGATGCGGCTCGCCTGGGCCTCCGCCTCAGAGTGGAAGGAGGCGCTCCGCGACGCCGGCTTCGAGGTGGACCGCGTCTACGGCTGGTTCGACTACCAGCCGCACCGGCGCCAGGAGGACATGGTGTTCGTCGCCAGCCGCCGGGACTGACTAGAGGAGCTGGACTTCGTCGCCGGCGGCGACCTCGCCGCTCTCGACGACCCGGGCGAGCATGCCGCGCTTCCCGTCGAGCTCGGCCTGCAGCCCGGGGCGGATCTCGTCCATCCTCGAGCACGGATCGCAGACCATCGTGATCTCGAACTCGGCCCCGCCGACGCGAACGCGCTGCCCGACGGGCCAGGAATGGACGTCGTCGCCCTCGATCGTGAAGTTCTCGCGGATGCGTCCGTACTCCACGCCGAGCGCGTTCAGGTGCTCGGCCGATGCGAACAGCACCTGCCGCTTCGTGCCGGGCCGCGCGTGCGCGCAGCCTTCGAGGCCATGCCCTTCGATCGCCTGGGCACGCTCGCACGGATCCATCCGGCCGCTGCCCTTGGCCGGAGACGTCCAGAGCCCAGCAACCCGTGCCATCTCTTTCGACTCTACCTGCCGCGTCGGCGCCACTCGTAGAGCGCGATTGCGCCGGCGATCGCGACATTGAGGGACTCGGCGCCGGATGCGAGCGGGATCGTTGCGATTTCGTCACACGTGGCCAGGACGTCGTCCGGAATCCCCTCTCGTTCGGCTCCCAGCACGAACGTCGTCCCCTCTTCGAGCTCGAGCTCGTCGAGCGGCTTGCCGTCGTGTGCCACAAGGGCGATCCGGCGTCCCGGTGCGTCGTCGAACCGGGCGGTGGGGACGCGGAACACCGCGCCCGCGGATGCCCGCAGCGCCTTCGGTCCACTCGGATCGGCGCAGCCCTGGGAGAGCGCGACGAACGACGGCCCGAGTCCGTCCGCTGCTCGGAGTAACGTGCCGATGTTGCCGGGATCGGCAACGTGCCAGAGGGCGAGACCGACAGGAGGTGGAGTACGTGCGTCCAGGAGAGGAAGATCTGACCGGCGGAAGATCCCGATCACCCGGGGCGGGTGGCCCAGGGTGGAGACCTCGGCGAGGAGGCGCGGCTCGACGGCCTCCCCGGGCGGGAGATCCGGCACCGGGCGCTCGGCGTCGACAAGCAGCTCGACTGGCTCGAGGCCGGCCGCGACCGCCGCCTCGACGAGATCCTCGCCCTCACACACGAACAGGCCCAGACGCTCACGCTGGTTGCGGGACGCGAGCCTGCGGACGAGGCGGAGCCGCGGATTCGAGGCGGACGTGATCACGGCCCGTCGGCGAGCCACTCGAGCCACTGGCCGTGGAACGGCGCGTGTGCGAGGAGCAGCTCCTCGTCCTCGGGCCAGAGGCGGGCCCAGAGGCCCCAGTAGCCGTGCTCCCCCTCCTTCGGCTGCCCGGTCCAGAGGAAGGCGAGCGGAAACTGCCTTCCGGCGTCCTCAAGCGCCGAGACGATCTCACCCTGGCGCTCGCCGAGGTAGCTGAGGACGGCTGTCGCGTAGACGACAGTGAGCGCCCCGAGCTGCCGCTCGGCGAGAACCGCCGGTAGACGGTCGGCGATGTCTCCCTGCTCGAGCGCAGGAGGATCGGGACGAAGCGTTTCGACCGCGCGCTCCAGCCGCTCGAGGCGGGCAGTCTGGTCTGCCCAGACGAACGACTTGAGCAGCTGCGTCTGGTCCGGCCGGGTGACGTCGATCGGCGATCGGTCGATGCCGCGGCGATGCCGGATCCGCGGCCGGACGCGCAGCAGGTCGGCCGGGACCGGACGGCGCTCCTCGCCGGTGAGCTCGAGGGGTGAGTCCTGCGGCCCCCACTCCCCGGCCTCGTACTCGTAGCGGTACCGGTCCCAGACGAGGTTCAAGCCTGCGCTCGAGCCCAGCTCGACGAGGTCGAGCGTCTCGACGCCGGTCCGGCGCGCGATCTCGAGGAAGCAGGGAAGCAGGATCCAGCTCCGCTGCACCTCGTTCGTCTGGACCCCGTGCTCGGCAAGGAAGGCCCGCAGCTGGTCGGCGTGCTCGGAGACGGCCGCCGCCGGGTCCGTCCACGGGTCGATCCCCTCCGTCAGCGCCAGGTGATGGAGCCCGCCGAGAAGCTGCAGCGGCCGGTCCCAACGCTCGTCCGGGATGATCTCGGCCGCGATCGGATCAGCCGCGAGGCGGCGGCAGGTCCGTGCGTACAGCTGCGAACCGGCCCGCTCGCATTGCTCGGCCTGGTGGAGGAAGCGGCCCTCGAGCCCGGACGTCAGCTCTCGAGCGCGGCCTTCGCCTGCTCCGCGATCTTCCCGAACGCCTCAGGGTCGACCACAGCGATCTCGGCGAGGACCTTGCGGTCGAGCTCGATCCCCGCCTTGCGGCACCCGGAGACGAACTGGTTGTACGAAAGACCGTTCGCGCGCGAGGCTGCGTTGATCCGGATGATCCAGAGCCTGCGCATGTCGCGCTTGCGCGCCTTCCGGTCCCGGTACGCATAGACGAGCGAGTGCTCGACCTGCTCCTTCGCCGCGCGGTAGGTCGAGTGCTTGAGCCCGACGTAGCCCTTTGCGGCTTCCAGAACCTTGCGACGCTTCTTGCGCCCGTGGACGGAACGCTTGACGCGCGGCATTAATGGCCTCTCTTCTTGCCGCCGAGCAAGCGGACGACTTCCCGCTTGTCGCTCGGCGACAGGGCCGCCGGCTGCCGGAACCTACGCTTGCGCTTCGCGGACTTCTTCTCGAGCAGGTGGCTCTTCATTGCTCTCCGGCGCAGGATCTTGCCCGCTCCCGTCAGCTTGAACCGCTTCTTCGCTGCTCTCGATGTCTTCTGCTTTGGCATCTCTGGAAACTCCTGCGTTTTTCGTGGGCCCGAGCAACATCACCATGTTCCGTCCATCGAGGAGCGGTGGTGACTCGACCACGCCGATCTCCTTCACGTCCTCCGCGAGCCGCATCAGGAGGTCTCGGCCGCGCTCCGGATGGGTGGTCTCCCGCCCTCGGAACATGATCGTGACCTTGACCTTCGCGCGCTGGTTGAGGAACCGAACGACGTGGCCTTTCTTGGTCTCGTAGTCCTGAATCGCGATCTTCGGCCTGAGCTTGATCTCCTTGACGTGGACCTGGGACTGGTGCTTGCGGGCGAGCTTGGCCTTCTGCTCCTCCTGGTACCGGTACTTGCCGTAGTCCATGACCCGGGCGACCGGCGGCGAGGCCTGTGGCGCTACCTCGACGAGATCGAGGTTCTTGCCGTACGCATACTCCACGGCTTCGTTCGTCGCCTTGATCCCGAGTTGTGCGCCGTCCTCGTCGATCAGCCGCACCTGTGGAACTCGGATCCGCTCGTTGATCCTGGTCTGCGGCTCCGGGGGTGGCTCAGGACGAGAGAACCGTCGTGGCCTCAAATGCTCTTCACCAAGCTCTGTTGCTCCTCCTTCTCAAACGACAAAACCGCTGCACGCAGCGGCTCCAGACATCTCCTCGCCTCGCTTGAACCTCCGGCTTCGCGTCTCCGCGCCGCTGGAGGTGAGGGAAAGTGCTGAGCCCCTGCTTGCAGGATCACACCTTAGCAACCAGTTCCCGCACCAATTCGTCAAGACTTTTTGACGATTGCTCCCCGCCGTGCTCCCGGATGGCCAGCGACTCCTCCGACTCGCGGTCGCCGTACACGATCACGTAGGGGATCTTCTCGACCTCGGCGTTGCGGATCCGCTTGCTGACCGTCTCGTCGGAAACGTCGACCTCGACGCGAAAGTCGGCGAGCTTCTCGGCGAGAGCGCGCGCCGCTTCGCGGTGATCCTCGCCCACCGGGATAACCCGAATCTGCACCGGCGCCAGCCAGAACGGAAAGGCGCCGGCGTAATGCTCGATCAGGATCCCCATGAACCGCTCGAGCGAGCCCAGGAGTGCCCGATGGACGACATAAGGCGTGTGCTCGACGTTGTCGGGGCCCATGTACGTGAGACCGAAGCGGGCCGGCATCTGCGAGTCGAGCTGAATCGTCCCCATCTGCCATGACCGTCCGAGGACGTCGTTCATGTGCAGGTCGATCTTCGGCCCGTAGAACGCGCCGTCGCCCTCGTTTAGCTCGTACTCCAGCCCGCGGCGCTCGAGCGCGGAGCGGAGCGCGCCCTCGGTGAAGTCCCACTCCTCGTCGGTTCCGAGCTTGTTCTCGGGGCGGGTAGAGAGCTCGAACCGCGCCTCCATCCCGAAGAGGTCGTACGTGTATTTGGCGTAGTCGAGGCAGCCGAAGATCTCCTCCTCGATCTGGTCGGCCGAGCAAAAGATGTGTGCGTCATCCTGTGTCACGTGCTGGACGCGGAGCAGCCCGTGGAGCGTCCCGGCGCGCTCGTTGCGATGGAGAGTCGAGGATTCGGCGTAGCGGTACGGGAGATCGCGGTAGCTCCGCAGGGCGCTGCCGAAGAGAAGCATGTGACCCGGGCAGTTCATCGGCTTGAGCCCGAGCGTCCGGTCCTCGCCGTACGGCACGAGGAACATGTCGTCGCGGAACTTCTCCCAGTGCCCCGAGGTCTTCCAGGTCTCGACGTCGTAGAGGAGCGGCGTCTTGACCTCGACGTACCCGCGCTTCGCGTTCTCGCGCCGGCGCAGGTCCTCCAGCGCGTTCCAGATCACCATTCCCTTCGGATGCCAGAACGGCATCCCCGGCGCATGGTCGGAGAGGTGGAAGAGGTCGAGCTGGGCTCCGAGGCGGCGGTGATCGCGCTTCCGCGCCTCCTCCAGGCGCTCGAGGTACGCGTTCAGGTCGTCCTCGGAGTAGAAGGCCGTGCCGTAGATCCGCGTCAGCTGCGTGTTCTTCTCGTCACCGCGCCAGTAGGCGCCCGCAAGACCGGTCAGCTTGATCGCCTTGATCGGCTTCGAGTTCTGGAGGTGAGGACCGCGGCAGAGGTCGGTGAACTCACCCTGCGTGTAGAGGGAGATCTGCCCCTCCGCCGTGTCGACGAGCTCGACCTTGTAGGGCTCGCCCTCGGCCTCGAAGCGCTTTCGTGCCTCGTCC
The DNA here is from genome assembly GCA_963754715.1 of uncultured Actinomycetes bacterium. Lineage (GTDB taxonomy): Bacteria > Actinomycetota > Thermoleophilia > Gaiellales > Gaiellaceae > JACDAN01. Next base: position 73,442 of record CAVWHA010000010.1, read on the forward strand.
GCGGAGATCTCCTCCCGTGCCCAGGCGCGGCCTTCCTTCAGCTCCCGGCGAACTTCCTCCTCGATCTTCTCCAGTGCGTCCTCGCCGATCGGCTCCGGGAACTCGAAGTCGTAGTAGAAGCCGTTCTCGATCGGCGGCCCGATCGCGATCTTGACACCGGGATAGAGCCTGCGAACCGCCTCGGCCAGCAGATGCGCGGCCGAGTGGCGAAGGACGTAGAGCGCGTCCGGGTCGTCTTTGTCCCGCGTGGTCAGGATCTGGATCGGCTGCCCGTCCTCGAGCGGAAGCCGCAGATCCTGCACTCGCCCGTTCGAGCGGACGAGCACAGCCTGCTCGGCAAGTTTCGGCCCGATCGCGGCAGCCGCGTCGAGCCCGGTCGCACCCTCGGGAAGTTCGAGCTCGGACGAATCGGGCAGGATGACGCGCATGGACGAGAAGGTATCGCAGCACCCCAGGGACGACGATCGAAACGACGAGGTCGAGGGCACGCCGGTCCCGGACCCCGAAGAGGAGACCGGCACCGCCGAAGACGTCCCGGGCGCCGACTAGCGGCCAGCCCGGCTCACAGTCCCCAGCCACCGACGGTCCTCGACCATGGCGAACCCCCGGTCCGGGGGTTCGCCATGCGACGTTCTCCTAGAGTGCTTCGGTTCTAGGGCCAGACGGGCCCACTGGCCGCAAAGACGGCCAGCGACGCCAACAAAGCCAAAAGAGCAGCGATTCGTGCGTACACCGGGACCTCCCTTCCGCAGATACGGGGGTGGGAATGTCCCGGGCCCGGGGCGAGTCGTAGTATAGGAGGCAGATCAGACAATGCCACGACGTAAGTCAACCCATGTAGACGACCCTGCGGCCGTCGGGCGGCGACTCCGGGAAGCGCGCGAGCGCTCGGGCATCAGCCAGCGGCAGCTCTCCTTCGAGGGCTGCTCCCCTGCGTACATCTCGCGCATCGAGGCGGGCGAGCGAATCCCCTCACTTCAGCTCCTCCGTGAGATGGGACGGCGGCTCGGTGTCTCCGAGGACTACCTCGCGACGGGACTCGAGCGGGAAGCCGGCGGCGAGGATCGGAAGCTCCTCGACGCGGAGGTCGCTCTTCGGCTAGGCGAAGTCGAAGATGCTTCGCGTCTCTACGCGGAGGTTCTCGAATCCGCGGCCACACTGACGATTCGCGCTCGTGCGCTCGCCGGTCAGGGCCAGATCGCGTTCGAGCGGGGAGAGCCGCGCCGGGCGATCGACCTTCTCGAGCAGGCGCTTTCGGTCTCCCAGGCCGAGGTCTCGGAGCAGCCGGCCCTGGCTGACACACTCGGCCGCGCGTATGCGACGGTCGACGATTTGGAGCCGGCGATCCGGATCTTCCGACAGGCGCTGGCATCCGCAGAGAAGCGGAACGACACCATCGAGGCGGTGCGCTTCGGCGTGCTCCTTGCGAACGCCTACATCGACACAAACGAGTTCGCGGTAGCCGAGGAGCTGCTCGAGAAGACGATCGGCCATGCTCCGGACTCGTCCGACCCGATTTTCCGCGCGCGGATCTACTGGTCCCAGTCCCGCCTCTACACGATGCGTGAAGACGCAACAACCGCTGCTCGCTACGCCCGCAAGGCGCTCGAGCTCCTCGAGCTCACCGAGCACACGCATTACGCAGCACGTGCGCACCACCTGCTTGCGCACGTCGAGCTCGATCGCGGCAACGCAGCCGAGGCGCTCGCCCTCATCGACAGGGGACTGCCTCTCGTCGAAGCGAGTGGTAATCGAGCCGAGGTGGCGCTCTTCCGGCTCGAGCGCTCCCGGGCTCTCGTCGCGCTCGGCCGAAAAGAGGAGGCCACCGCCTTGGCCCTGGAGAGCGCCGAACGTCTCGCGGAGGTCGCGCCGCACGACGCCGGCCGCGGCTACGGACTCCTCGGAGAGATCCTGGAGTCCGCGGGCGACCCGGCTGGCGCGCGAGCACGATACGAGCAGGCGATTCCGCTACTGGACGGTGGCCCCAATCGGTACCTCGTCGAGGTCTACGGGAAGCTCGCGGCGTTGCACGAGGCTGAGGGCCGACCCGAGGAAGCTCTCGCCGTGCTGAAGAAAGCGATGGCCGTGCAGTCGCCGGCCCCGCCCGTAACCGTCTCCGCGTAAGGCTCGCGTAAGGGTTCGGGCCCCATCCGAGCTATTTGGGGTGGACCTACGGAGGGGTCACCACTCGAATGGCTGGATCATGGACGGCACGACGATGCTTTGCCTTGGGGCTTCCGGCTCTGGCTACGGTCGCACTGACGGCCGCCGCGGCCGGCGGCGCAGCTCCGAGGGAAGACGGTCCGGCGGCGAAGATCCGCGCGTTCAAGCCTGTCGCCGACGCCTACGTCACCGCGGCGCGTCCAAGCTCCAACTACGGAAAGGCGCGAATCCTTCGCGTCGACGGCGCACCCAAGGCGAGCTCCTTTCTTCGCTTCGAGCTCAAGAACCTCCGAGGGAAGATCACCAGCGTGACGCTCCTGCTGCACCCAACCACTGCCGCTCGGGCGGGCTTCGCGGTCCGTCGCGTTTACGAAGACGAATGGCGCGAGCGCGGCCTCACCTACGCGAACGCTCCGCAATTCTCGTCCCGGTACACGGCCGCGAAGGCGGTCCGGCAGGGCGTCTGGAGCGCAATCGACGTGACGCCGTTCGTCGAAGGAGGCGGCGGGCTCAGCCTCGCGGTCACGACCCGCGCCGCACAGGCGCTGTCCTTCGGCAGCCGGGAGTCGACGCATGGCCCGCGCCTCGTCGTCCGAACCGACGGGGGCAAGGCCGGAGATCCCCCGTCCGAAGCTCTGTCTGGCTGAATCCCCTCTAGGATCGCGGAGTGCGCCCCCGGCCGGCTCGAATCGACCGGCTTCCCCCGCAGTACTTCGCGGCACTCCTAGCCAGAGTGGCCGAGGCGGCGAATGCCGAGGGCGAGCCGCTCATCGATCTCGGCCGGGGCAATCCCGAGGTCGGTCCACCCCAGCATGTGATCGACCGACTGAGAGCGACCGCGGGGGAGGAACGTGCGCATGGCTATCCCCCGTTCCGCGGGCTTCCCGAGCTCCGGGAGGCGATCGCCGAGCGCTATCGCACGGTCTACGACGTCCAGCTCGATCCCGACACGGAGGTGGCCGTCGTTCCTGGGACGAAGACGGCGCTCGTCGAGCTGTCGGTCGTGCTCGCCGAGCGCGGGAGCAGCGTCCTGCTCCCCGATCCCGGTTACCCGGACTATCCCTCAGGCGTCGCGCTCGCCGGCGCCCGACTCGTCCCGCTTCGCCTCGATCCGTCTGCTGCCTGGGCGCCGGCATGGAGCGAGGCGAGCCGGCACGCCGTCGCCGCGGTCTACCTGAACTACCCGTCGAATCCCTGCGCAGCCGTCGCTCCGCCCGGCGTCTTCTCCGACGCGATCGACTTCGCACGCCAGACCGGCGGTGCGGTCGTCCACGACTTCGCGTACGGCGACCTCGTCTTCGACGGCAGGAGGCCCGAGAGCTTCCTCAGCACCCCCGGCGCGAAGGACTACGGCGTCGAGATGTTCTCGATGTCGAAGACGTACGGGATGGCCGGCTGGCGGCTCGGCTTCGTCGTGGGGAACCCGGAGATCGTCGAACGGATCAACCTGATCCAGGACCACTCACGCGCCGGAATCTTCACGGCCGTTCAGGAAGCGGGAATCGCTGCCTTGACCGGCCCCCAAGACTCCGTGGAGGAGCGGCGGAGCCGGTACGAGGCGCGCCGTGACCGGGTCATGGCCGCGCTTCAGGGCTCCCGCGTCCGGCCGCCGGTCTCGGACGGGAGCTTCTACGTCTGGATCGAGCTGCCGGAGGGAGTGACGGCCGAGGATCTGCTGACCGACGCGCGTGTCGCGCTCGCCCCGGGCCAGGGCTTCGGCCTCGCAGGAGTCGGCTGGGCGCGACTGTCCCTCGCCGTGACGGACGAGCAGCTCGAGCGTGGGCTCGAGCGGCTCGTCCGTGCCCTCGGTTAGACGGTCAGGGCTCCGCGACAGACCTGATTGCCGGCGACCGATCGTGCGGTGGCCGTGATTCGGTCGGATCCCGCAGGATTCGCCACAAGTCTGCGAGCCGTGAACGACCCGCTCGGCGGCACAGTCGTGCGCGCGCCACGGAAGACCACCGTGCTGCCACGCTTGATCACGACGTTCCATCGCCGGCCCGCGATGTTCTGGTCGACCTCGAACTCGATCTCGAGCCGAGCGTTGTCGTTCTTCGCCTTCAGCTTCCACGTGGCATTACCCGAGCACTTGCCCGAGCGGATGACGCCTGGATTGCCCTTTCCCGGAGCCACGGCCGGAATCGCCACGGCGACTGCGACGAGCGCGATGAGGACGGTCAACTTTCGCATTTCGGATCTCCCTTGATCGACTTTCGTCCACGCTAGAGGTCGGCGCCTCAGGGGCAGGACAGGGCTTGGTTAAGCCTTGGTATCCAGGCCTCGGGCGAGCCCGGCGAGGGTGTCCTTCATCACCTGCTCGGAGCTGTTCTCGAACCTGAAGTGGTAGGCCGCGAAACCGGCGACGTTCTGTCGCGCCCGCTCGTCGACGTATTTCGCTCTCCACCTGTTGACCTCCGCGCGAGGCCGACGGGCGACGTTGCCGCCGAGCCCGGGTGCGAGGTGCCAGCCGGGCGTCATCCCGGCGACGTAGCGGGCGGCGAGCCCGCGGCGAATCTCGCCGCGGGAACGTGCGAGGGCGCCCTGGGTGGCGGCATGCTCCTGGGCCGAGGCCCCGGGCTTGCCGGTGAAGGGTGGATATTCCTCGCCTACGAGCCCGAAGGTCGCGCTGTCGAGGGCGCGCCAGAACGCACGCAGCTCGGAGTCCACCGTCAACGACGCGATGCGGAGGGCGTGGAGGGACGCCCAGACGAATCCGATCCGCGGGCCGTCGCCGAACTCGGCCCGGCCGAAATTGAGCCCGTGGAGGACGCCGCGTGTCAGTTCGCGCCATTGCCGGCCTTGTGGGCCTGAGAGCTCCGAGACGAGCTCGTCGAGCTGCCAGGCGTCGGCGCGGATCCCCTCGGCCTCCGCGAGCCGGATCTCGTCATGGAAGCGTCGCCCGAGCTCCTTTCCCCACGCGAGCCGCTCGCCCGACGGCAGCCGCATGAGCGCGGTCAGCGACGGCAGCTTGCCCTCGAAACGGGGTCCTTCCGCCCCTTCGACCCGGCGGCGGGTCCAGAAGGACGTCGGCTTGATCGGGAACATGGGCGCGTAGCGCCCGCGCTTCAGCTCGTGAACCTGGCGGGCGACCGGCCCGTTGACGCCGTAGCTCCCGACGTAGATCGGCGTGTCCGGCGGTGTCCGGGTTGCGCGAATCGCCCGAATGAGCTTCGGGACGTCGTCTGGCTCGAAGTACGAGAGGAGGAGTAGGCGGGGCGGCACCCGAAGGCGCCGAGCCTACCTGTAGCGATAAACGATTCGGCCGCGGTCGAGATCGTACGGCGAGAGCTCTACCTTGACCCGGTCGCCGAGGAACAGGCGGATCCGGTAGCGCTTCATCTTGCCCGCCGAGTACCCGAGGGTCTCATGGCCGTTGTCGAGGCGAATCCTGAACATGGAGTTGCGCAGGGCCTCGATGACCTCGCCCTCCATCTCGACTTTCTCTTCCTTCCCCATACCGCACTCCTCCGGGTCGAGGCACCGTGACCGCCCGAGTTGCGGCGGCCACGGCCCTCAAACGTCGTTCCTAATTTAACTACGCGCTGATCGGGGCGACGTTAGTCGCCTCGGGGCCTTTTTGGCCCTCTCGCTCTTCGAACTCGACGCGCGCACCCTCGGTCAGGGACTTGAAGCCCTCACCGGCGATGTTGCTGTGATGGACGAAGAGATCCTTGGAGCCCTCGTCCGGGGTGATGAAGCCATACCCCTTGCTGTCGTTGAACCACTTGACGGTTCCGCTAGCCATAAAAACACCTCCCTCGAAACTTCACGAACAAGTAGGAAGGCGCCTTGCGCGAACCGAACTCGCTCTAGATTGCTCCTGCGAGGGTATCAGCACCGGCACGAGTGTGAGCGAACGGGTGTATGCCGCAAGCCTTACGAGGTGTTAACAACCCCGTCCTACCGTCCGAGTCATGAGGCCCCTGCTCGCCATCGCCCTTACGCTTTCGGCTGCCCTGGCCACGGCGACCTCGGCCACCCTGCCTGGGCGTGCAGCTACGGGAGCGAACTGCACGGCGGCTTCGACCGGGATGACGCCTCTGCCGGACCTCGGCAAAGCGAGGTACAACGGTTTCGCCGGTGGGCTCTATCCCGGCGGTCGAGTGACGCCGTCCGCCGCCTACCTGAAGAAGGGTCGCGCCTGGACGCGCCTGGTGAAGCCGGTCGGCGGGAAGATCGTCCTCCTCTCAATCGGCATGTCGAATACGACCCAGGAGTTCTCTGCCTTCAAACGCCTTGCAGACGCGGATCTGCGCAAGAACCCGTCGCTCGTGATCGTCGACGGCGCCCAGGGAGGGCAGGACGCTCCGCGGATCAAGGACGGAAGCGCGCAGTTCTGGAGCGTGATCGACCAGCGGCTCGCGTCGGCCCGCGCGCAGCGAAACCAGGTTCAGGTTGCATGGGTCAAGGAGGCGATCGCCGGAGAGAGGCGACCGTTCCCCTCCGACGCTCGCGGCCTACAGGCGGACCTGAGGCAGATCGTCGCTGTGCTGCGCAGCCGGTTTCCAAACCTGAGGCTCGTCTATCTCTCGAGTCGCACGTACGCCGGTTACGCGACGACGCCGCTGAATCCCGAACCGTACGCCTACCAGAGCGGGTTCGCCGTCAAGTGGCTCGTCACGGAGAGGATCGAGGGAAGGCTGCCGCGCCGGCCCTGGCTCGGCTGGGGGCCCTACCTCTGGACGGACGGGACCAAGGGCCGCCGCGATGGCTTCGTGTGGACGTGCTCCGACACGGCTGCCGACGGGACCCATCCGTCGGCCAGCGGAAGAGAGAAGGTCGGCGCGCTGCTGCTCTCCTTCTTCAAGAGGACCCGACCGCGCGCCCCTGGTTCCTCGCCGGCGGGTGAGAGGGGTCCGGACTTCGAGTTGGCTATGGGCGGTACTGGGCTCGAACCAGTGACCCCCAGCTTGTCGAGCTGGTGCTCTCCCAACTGAGCTAACCGCCCTCTTGGCGGCGCATTCTAGCGACGGTCAGTAGCCATAACCGGTCTGCCCGGTCGTCGTGCCGCCGCCGCCCTTGTTGCCGTCGCCGCCGCAGCCGCCGAGGGCCAGCGCGAGCCCGGCCGCCAGGATCGCTACGAGGCAGAGAGCCTTCATTCCCATCCACGCTCTCCTACCCGATCGACGGCCATTCGGATTCACCGGCGCGTCAGCACGACGCCGGCCAGGCAGAGCGCCCCGCCCGCCAGCGCAAGCTGCTCCGGCGTTTCGCCGAGGAGCCCCCACCCAAAGAGGATCGCAATCGGCGGGACGAGGTAGGTCGTGGCGCCCATGCGGCCCGCGGTCGTCTTCGAGAGCGCGTAGGCCCAGGTCATGAACCCGACCGCGGTCGGGAAGACGCCGAGATAGACCATCCAGGCGATGGAGCTGCCCTCGGCCCGGCCGAGCTCGTCGACGAGCGACGGCGCGAACGGAAGGCAGACGACGAGGCCGATCGTGCAGGCCGCCCAGGTGACGTGCAGCGCCGAGATCCGGGACAGGAGCGGCTTCTGCGCGACGACTCCGCCGGCGTACAGGGCGGCCGCAGCCACACAGAGGACGGCGCCCCAGCTCGCCGCGACGCCACGCTCCGATGTCGCGAGGCCGATGATGACGACGCCGACGAAGGCGATCGCGCAGCCGATGACCAGCGTCCTCGGAAACCCCTCTCGGAGCAGGAACCCCGCGAGGATCGCGATCAGGATCGGTCCGACGTTGACGAGCATCGCCGCCGTGCCCGCGTCCACGCGCCGCTCCGCCTCGTTCAGCGCGAGGTTGTAGAGGCCGAGCCAGAGGACGCCGACGACGACGAGTTGCGGAAGGTCGCGCCGGCCGGGCAAGCGCCCGCCCTGCCAGAGGACGACCGCGCCGAGCAGCGCGCTCCCGACGGCAAGCCGGCCGAGGCTCAGCGCGCCGGGAGAGAGATCCTCGCCTGCAGCACGGATGCCGACGAATGCGGAGGCCCACAGGACCACCGTGACGAGCGCCGCCAGGAGTGCCACATCAAGCTGTAACGAAACGGAGGCGCGATTTCGTCAGCTGAAGGTGATCAGAAAATTTCCGGGCACCACGGGTAACGATCCGCCCGGAAGAGCCCGTCGGCCCGGTCGAGCGCGCCGTCGACGAGCTCCTCCACCCGACCCGCCCGCGCGAGCTCGCCGAACGTGAATCCGCCGAGATACGCAGAGCCGAGCGCGGTGACCGGCAGGGCGACCTCGGCCTCGGCGTCCGTGCGCTCCACTCCTTCGGAGGTCACCCGCCAGCGGCCGGCGTTCCACGGGCACAGCTCGTCCTCGATCTCAAGCACCACCGGCTCGCCGGGCTTGAAGCTCCGGCCGTTGAGCGCCGCCTCGACGTCGACAACCCGCACCCAGAGCCCGTCCCGCAGCTCGAACTGCAGCCGGCGCGGGTCGCGCAACAGCAGGAAGAGCTCGTGGTCGAGTGGGAGCAGATAGGCGCGGATGCGCGCCATCCAGTCGATGTCGAGCAGGTAGCGCCAGATCTCCCGCGTGGACTCGGGCGAGTCTCCGACCGCCTCGATCACGCTCGTAAAGCCGTTCGGGATGCCTCGCTCGGCGGAGAAGTGCATGCGGTAGAGCGCGTACGCGGCCGGGCGGCCGTCGAGCGCGAGCAGCGCCCGCACCATCTCGCCCCCTCCCTCCCGTCCCCATTCCGGATCGGCAAGCCGGCGGGCGCTCCACCACTCCGGCGTCCGCACGAACATGCCCGGGTGTCGCGCGGCCGCGGCTCGCTGGATCGTCGAGAAGGGCTCCACCGCCTCCTCCGTGTCCAGGAGGCGCACCCGGCCCGAGGGCTCGAAGTCCCGGTGGAAGGCGACCCGGTCGCGCCGCATGTCGATGTCTCCGCAGAAGGACGCGATGCCGTAGCCGAAGCGGCCGTAGAGCGAGTCCTCGGAGGCCCACAGGTATGCGATCGGCTCGCCGCGCTCGTGGATGTCTTCGAGCTGCGTCTGCATCAGGTTGCCGAAGATTCCGCGGCGGCGGTGTGTCGGCAGCACGCCGACGAGCGTCACGCCGGCGGCGCGGATCAGGCCGCCCGGGATGCCGGTCTCGAAGGGAAAGACTCCGCCGCTGCCGACGACCTGGCCATCCTCGAACGCAGCATGGATGCGCTCCGGCGGGATGATCTGACCGAAGCGATCCGCGAACTCCTGCGAGGGAGTGCGGCCGAAGTAATGCATGATCGGCCGCAGGACGTCCGGGAACTCCTCGGCCGTGGCGGGCCGGATCTCGACGCTCACGCGAGCTTTTCCAACGGCGCGTAGTCGAGGACGAGGCGGCGGTCGACGTTCTCGCCGGCGAAGCGGACGCTGACGACGCCGCCCGGCTCGAGGGCGGTCACGATGCCCTCGCCGAGCGTCCCGTGGCGGACCGCGTCTCCGGTGGAGAGCTGCGGGACGTCACCCTTCGGCTGAACCTGTGCGACAGGCGCGCCGTACCCCGACCACGACGACGGACGGAGCCGCTCGCGATGGATCTCCTCCTGGGGGAGCTCGTCGAGGAAGCGGGACGGCAGGTTGTAGTTCCGCGAGCCGTAGAGCGACCGGCCGGCCGCATGCGTGAGCGTCAGTCGCTCCCGGGCGCGCGTCATACCGACGTAGGCGAGGCGCCGCTCCTCCTCGAGGCTGTTCTCCTCGAGCGAGCGCGAGTGCGGGAAGATCCCCTCCTCCATCCCGATCATGAACACGGCCTTGAACTCGAGGCCCTTCGCGTTGTGGAGGGTCATGAGCGTGACGAGGCTCTGCTGGTCGCGAAGGCTGTCCTGGTCGGAGAAGAGCGAGATCTCCTGGAGGAAGGTCGAGAGCTCGGGCGCCTCGGCGCTCGCCTGGTACTCCTGCGCGACGCCGACGAGCTCCTGCAGGTTCTCGATCCGCCCCAGAGCCTCGATCGTCCGCTCCGCCTCCAGCGACTCCATGTAGCCGCTGCGCTCGAGCGTCCGCTCGACGAGCTCGTCGACCGCCATGTCGAGGGCGCCCGCCTGGAGCGAGAGGAGCAGGTTCCGAAGGCCGGTGACGGACCTGACCTGCGCCGGGCCGAGGCCCGCCTCCTCCGGGAACTCGAGCGCCTCCCACAGCGAGAAGCCGTGCGAGTCCGCGTAGGTCTGGAGGCGCGCGAGCGAGGCGTCGCCGATCCCGCGCCGCGGCCGGTTCGCGATCCGCTGGAGGCTGACGGCGTCGTAGGGGTTGTCGATCACCTGGAGGTACGCGATCAGATCCTTGACCTCGGCCCGCTCGTAGAACCGCGGGCCGCCGATCACCTGGTACGGGATCTCGCTCCGGACGAGCACGTCCTCCAGCACGCGCGACTGCGCGTTCGTCCGGTAGAAGACCGCGATCTCGCTGCCGTTCACGCCCTCGTCGACGAGCCCGGCGATCTCCGAGGCGACCCAGCGCGCCTCGGCATGCTCGTCCTCGACCTCGAGGACCCGCACGGGATCGCCGTCGCCGAGGTCGGACCAGAGGTTCTTGGGCTTCCGCTCGCTGTTGTGGGAGATGACGGCATTGGCGGCGCGGAGGATCGTGTTCGTCGAGCGGTAGTTCTGCTCCAGCGGGACCGTCTTGGTCTCGCCGAAGTCGCGCTCGAACTCGAGGATGTTGCGGATGTCGGCGCCGCGGAACGCGTAGATCGAGTTATGGGTGACAAGACCATCAGCGACGAAGTTGTGCGTACGCTCAACGTCCAAGTCGTACACAGGAGCCTCCAGAACGATCCGGTCGACGCGCTCGACAGTGTCGAACTCACCCGCCTCCGTAACCATCACCATTCCAGGACGAACAGAGGCCGCAGGGAGGAACGGCACCGAGTTGCTTCCTTTCCCGTTCGACCCGTTTCGCCCAGCCAGTCTCGCCGTGAAGCGAACCGAAACGTCCAGAGCGTTCTCGATGCGCTCGACGATCTCGATGAGCTCTCCGAAGTCCGCATGAGCCGTCTCGAAACGCCAACCGGCCGAGCCCTTGTGGGCGGGCCGGAGGCTCAGGCCGAGTCGCTCAAGCGCCACTCGTCCCTCCTCGTCGTAGCCGAAGAGCGCGATTCGATGAAGCGGCCGTCCACCTCGCGCATCTCCGCAAAGACAGACGTTCAGCCTCCTCCGTACCCGCTTGCCGCTCGTCGTCGTCGCCGCGCTGAAATGAGGATGGTCGAGGCTCAAACCCTGTTCACGCAGGAGCTTCCGCGCGCCGGCATCGGTGTCGACTCGGGCGAAGAGATCATCCAAGAGCCGCTGGTCTCCGACGAGACTGCGTCCTTCGCCGCCGGTCCGGCGTCGAGCCACGAACGGCAGAGTGGGGAGCTGATAGCGCAGCGACAGCATCGTCTCCGCCAGCCGCGCATCGGCCTCGCTCGGATGAACCGAGACAACCCAGGTTGCGTCCGCGTGCTCGCCGTTCATTCGCGTCGCCGGCCCGGGGATCGACCTCGGCTGCCCGCTCGTGTACGTCCTCGATGTCCCGATCCGGAACCCGGATCCCTGTTTCCACATCAGATACGTCATGTAGAGCTGAGGCGTCCTTCCGCTTTTGAATCCGGCGAAGTGCGTGTGCTCCGGCGTGGACACGATCCGTCGTCCGCTCTCCGTCGTTATGGCAATCCCGGATCGCCGTGACGACTTGTGAACGCGCGTGACACGCGCAGCCGCGAAAACGCCGCTCCCAAAGCACGACAGCACTTCCTCGCCGGAGCGAACTCGCTCGATCGGTCTCTTCGAGCCATCGGCCATCGTGATCAGCGTCCCAGCCACCAAGCACTGATCAGGGTCGCCCACGACGCAGACGTTCCTGTGCTTCTCGGCGAGCAGTTGGAGCAGCCGGTACTGCGCGTGGTTCGTGTCCTGGTACTCGTCGACGAGGACGTAGCGGAACGCCTTCTGCCAGCGCTCCCGCGCCTCGGGAAAGCGCTCCAGCACCTGGACCGTGAGCATCAGCAGGTCGTCGAAGTCGACGGCGTTCGCGGCGAAGAGGCGCGCGCTGGTAGAGCTCGTACGCGTCCGCGACGGTCTGGTCGTAGAAGGACTCGACCCGAGTCCGGTACTCGCCGGGATCGACCAGCTGGTTCTTGGCCGACGAGATCTGCTCGTGGATCCCGCGCGGGACGAAGCGCTTCGGGTCCCGCTCGAGCTCCTCGAGCACCTGCTTCGTCAGGCGCACCTGGTCGGCCTGGTCGTAGATCGTGAAGTTCGTCCGGTAGCCGAGCCGTGGCGCCTCTCGGCGCAGGATCCGGCCGCACGCGGCGTGGAACGTGAGGATCCAGATGCGGCGGGCGACCTCGGGCAGGAGCTGCTCCAACCGTGAGCGCATCTCGGCCGCGGCCTTGTTGGTGAACGTGATCGCGAGGATCTCGTTCGGCTGGATCCCGACCGCCGAGATCAGGTGCGCGACGCGGTGAGTGAGTACGCGCGTCTTGCCCGAGCCGGCGCCGGCGACGACGAGGAGCGGCCCTTCCGTGTGCCGGACCGCCTCCTGCTGCGCCGGGTTCAGGTCGGCGAGATAGGTCTCCGGGGAGGCGACGGCCATGTGCGGCGATGCTAGCGTCAGCTTCCGTGGGCTACGCGCACACGACCATCGACGAGCTCGGAGACGAGTCCTTCCGGAAGGTTCGGCGGGCGCTCGGGATCACGGCGTTCGGGGCAAACGTCATCGTGCTCCAACCGGGAGTCGTCGGGCGACCGCACTACCACGAGGAGCAGGACGAGCTGTACTTCGTCCACCAGGGCCACGCGATCTTCGATCTGCCCGACGAGCAGGTCGAGCTGGGGCCGGGCGGCCTGATCCACGTCGAGTCGACGACGCCACGCCGCGTGACGAACCCCGGGCCGGATGAGCTCGTGATGCTGGTCGTCGGCGCAAAGGACGGCTACATCGGGCGAGACGGCTCACTCGCCAACCCGAAGGCCTTCCTGCGCGACGCCGACAGCGACTGATGACCTCCCTCGCGGAGCTCTTCGAGCGCCGCGAGCACGAGCTCCGGCTCACCCCTGACCGCGCGCTGGAGACGCTGGACGAGGCCGAGGAATTTCTCCACGACCGCGGGCTGCTGACCCGGTCGGCCGACTCCGCCCTCCCGAGCCTGTACGAGGCGTGCCACGAGGATCCGTACAAGCCCGGCAGCAGCGGTTTCGGCCAATGGCCGGCGACCAAGTGGCCCTGGTTCGGTGAGCTCGCTGATCGGAAGGGCGTCTACGCCCTGAAGGTGCATCGGGGCAAGAACGTCCTCGTCACCGAAGAGGTGGCGGGACTCCTCGACCCGATCCTCCGGGCCGAGATCGAGCGGATGCGTTCGGAGGCCGACGACTGGGCGCTCCTGCTCGACCACCTTGCCGCCACGGGCCCGTCCCAGATCGACGACCTCCAGGAGGAGCTCGGCCTGGGCCCGAAGAGCCTGAAGACATCCGGTCTCCCCTCGAGCGCTGCGGTGCCGTCGTCAGCCGCGCGTACGCCGTCACCTCGTCCAGCGGAGCCCACGTCCACACGAGCGAGCTCGCCCGGTGGGATCAGGTCTATCCGGAGCCGGCCGGCGGCGAGGTCGATCTGAAGCCGCTCGTCGTCGCCGGCGTTCGCGCCGCCGTCGTCGCGCCGGATCGCGAGCTTCCGAGGTGGTTCAGCTGGTCGTGGTACTGGAGGAAGGGGCTCGTCGACGAGCTCGTGGACGAGGGCCTGCTTTACCGGCCGGACGCGGGCTGGGTCAGCGTGCCGGACTAGGCCGCTTCTGCGGCGGCGGGCCGCCGGGAATCGAAAACCGAGACGAAACGGCCCAGTGCACCGGGATCGCCCTTGACACTCGCGAGCCCGTGGGCGATCGCATCCTTCGGCTCCATCTCGCCCGAGGCGAGCGCGAAAAGCGTGCCGGGATCGAGCTCGATGACCGCGTCGACGTCCGCGCAGCCACCGGGGTCCGAGTCGATCGTCCCGTTGTCGATGCGGATCGTCGCGATCTCCTCGCCGCAGCGAACCTCGTAGCTCTCGACGAGGTCGCCGGCCCGTTCGGGATCGAACATCGTCCGCGAGCCCTGGACGAGCCAGCCCTCGGGCATCGGGCAGTCGGCGGGCGGCGGGCCGAGCGAATCTGAAGCCCCAGCGACCGAGGGCCTGGATGACCTCCTCGAGGTCCTCGCCGTACTCGGTCAGCTCGTAGACGTTGCAGTTCGCGGGCGGTGGGAGCTTCCGCTTCCGGATGACCTCGCCCTCCTCGAGCTCCTTCAGCCGCGCCGCGAGGATGTTCGTTCCGAGGCCGGGGAGCCCGGCGATGAGGTCGCTGTAGCGCTTCGGGCCCTTCAGGAGGTCGCGCACGATCAGCAGCGACCAGCGCTCGCCCACCAGCTCGAGCGAGTGGGCGACGGGGCAGTACTGGACATACGGGCGGGCCATCGGCGGGAATTATAGCGCGTCGCTTGCGTTCTGACAGCTAATACTTGCAAAACGAAAGTGATTTCTGTAGTTTCGCAAGCTCCATCCGGACGAAAGGGACGCAATGGTTGCTTCAACAGGACGCAAATGGCTCGCACTGGCGCTTCTCGCCTCGGTGCAGTTCATGGTCGTGCTGGACATCGCGGTCGTGAACGTCGCGCTGCCGTCGATCCAGGTCGACCTCGGGTTCTCGCAGGAGAACCTCCAGTGGGTGATCAGCGCCTACGCACTCTTCTTCGGCGGCTTCCTGCTCCTTGGAGGACGCGCGGCCGACCTGCTCGGCACGGCGGCGCATCTTCCTGGCGGGGCTCGTCGTCTTCACGATCGCCTCGCTCCTCGCCGGGCTGGCCTGGAGCGAGACCTCGCTCATCGTCGCCCGCGCGCTGCAGGGGCTCGGCGCGGCGATCATCTCCCCCGCCGCACTCTCGATCCTCATGACCACCTTCTCGGAAGGGAAGGAGCGGAACACGGCCCTCGGCGTCTGGGGCGCCGTCGGAGCGTTCGGAGCCGTCGCCGGCGTCCTGCTCGGCGGGATCTTCACCGACCTGCTCAGCTGGGAGTGGATCTTCTTCGTGAACGTCCCGGTCGGCGCGCTGGCGTTCGCGCTGACGCCGCGGCTGCTTCGCGAGAGCCGTGACGAGGACGCCCGCAGCTTCGACGTCCCGGGAGCCGTGCTCGTCACGAGCGGGCTCGTGGCGCTCGTCTACGCGATCACGCAGGCGAACGACTACGGCTGGGGCTCGATCGAGACGATCGGCCTCTTCTCCCTGGCAGGCGCGCTCCTCGCGGGCTTCGTCGCCTGGGAGGCCCGTGCCAGCCAGCCGCTGATGCCGTTCTCCATCTTCCGGCTCCAGACCCTGGTCGGCGCCAACGTAGCCGGGCTGATCCTCGGAACGTCGCTCTTCGCCATGTTCCTGATGCTGACGCTGTACATGCAGCAGGTGCTGGGCTACTCGCCGCTGCGGACAGGCGTCGGCTACCTGGCGGTGGCGGGCACCGCGATCGTCTGGTCGGCCGTCGCCGCCCAGCTCGTGACGCGCGTCGGCGTCAAGCCGGTGCTGGTCGCCGGAATGACGCTGATGACCGCCGGGCTTCTGTACTTCACGCAGGTCGACGTCGGTGGCTCGTATCTGACCGACCTCCTGCCCGGCTTCCTGCTGATCTCGATCGGCATGGGCTTCTCGTTCGTCCCGATCTCGATCGCGGCGCTCGCCGGAGTGAAGGACTCGGAGGCCGGACTCGCTTCGGGCCTGATCAACACGTCGCAGCAGATCGGCGGCGCGCTCGGCATCGCGGCGCTGTCGGCGGTCGCCACGTCGACCACGGACAACGCGGTGGCGAGCGGAACCGCGCTGCCGATCGCTCTGACCGACGGCTTCGAGGCGGCGTTCGTCGGCGGAGCGATCGTGGCCGCCATCGGCGTGGTCGCCTCGCTCGTCCTCATCCGAGGCCGTGACCTCGTGCAGGAAGCGCCTGTCGAGGCCTCTCCCGCCTTCGATCTGGCCGGCTAGCCGCCTACCGTCCAAACGGGTACTGCTTGCGCGCAAGCGCAGGCAGTACCTGGGCGGTGACGATCGCCGGAGTGACCGCGTAGCGCCTGCTGTAGCGGTAGCTCCCGTCCTTTCGCTTGAGCGACGCGAGAAAGGCGAACGCGGCTCTCGGGGGTCGCGCACCGGCGGCGAGGTAGGCCTGGATCGCCCACGCCGTCGACTGGGCGTCGGGCTCCCGGCCCGTAACGAGGCGAACACCGCCGTTCCGCGCCGTCAGTCCGCGGATGAACGTGAGGCCGCGGCTGATCGGGCGCCCTCGCACCCCACTCCAGCGAAGCGCCTGGACTGCCGCCGCGGTGTCGTTCGAGTCGGGTGCGCCGTTCGGCGTCCACGACCAGCCGCCTGAACGCCGCTGCCGGCGGAGGAGGTAGCGGACCGCCGGCGTCTGTCCACGAGGAAGCGCCAGCACGCTCCAGATCGTCGAATTGACGAGCGGGCCGATGCGGCCGTCGCGGCGGCGCTGCCGTTTCAGCCGGTCGACGAACGCCGCGGGATTCTCGCCGAGTGCCCGCAGAGCCAGGACCCGAAGGGCGAGGTCGGTGGTGTCGACGATCGGCGCCTCCCGCAGATACGCGGCCGCGGGACGGCTCGGAGCCCGACCAGAGGCGGCCAGGCCCAGCACCGCCCAGGAGCTGAGCGCGGGGTCGGCTCGCGCGCCCGGCTCGGCGAAGCCTCCGTCAGGCTGCTGGCGCGCTGCGACGAAGTCGCCCGGCGTGGCGACTCCAATCGCAAGAGCCCCGGCGACCGCAAGCGCTTTCAGGCCCATGCGACCTCCACGCGCAGCCTCCGGCCGTAGCGCTCGAGGAGCCTTCTAAGCTCGGGGCCGATCACCAGCGCGAAGACGACGTTGCCGACCGCGTGGGCGGCGCTGAACCAGACGCCCTGGGCGTAGACGAGGGTGAGCGCCTCCCAGGTATGCGGCCAGAAGCTGTACCAGTGCCAGAGATCCATCGCGCTGCTGAATGCGAAGCCGAGCGCGAAGCAGAGAGCCGCGAAGGCCCAGCGGCGCCGGATCAGGCGGGCGGCGAGGGCGCCGGCGACGCCGCAACCGCCCCAGGCGAGCATCTGCCAGGGCGTCCAGATTCCCTGACCGAGGTAGAAGTTCGAGACGAGCGCTGCGACCGCGCCGACGGCGAACCCGACGCGTGCGCCGAGTGCGGCGCCGGCCGCGACGACGACGACGGTCACCGGCTGCACGCCCGGGACGGCGGCGAAGAGCACCCTCCCCGCGGCTGCGACGCCGCCGAGCACCGCCACGAGCGCGACCTCCTTCGCGGAGCCCGGGCCGTCCTCGAGCCAGACGAACCCGGAGACCACGAGGGCCAGAGCGACAAGGAGGAGCGAGAGCCCGGCGTCCCTCGGCGACAGCGCCGCCCACGCGCCTCCGGCGAAGGCAATTGAGGCACCGAACAGAAGCGGAGTTCTAGGCATGCACGGCTTCCCGCACCGGCGTCGAGCTGACGATCCGGTCGGCGACGTCGGCGGCGAAGACGAGGTCGTGCGTGACGACGAGCGTCCCCCGCCGCTCGGCCTGCGAGCGAAGGAGCGCGGCGAGTTCGAGCTTGCGCTCCGGGTCCACCCCGCGCGTCGGCTCGTCGAGGACGAGCAGGTCCGGGTCGGTGACGAGGACTGCGGCGAGGGCGAGTCGCTCCCGCTCGCCGCTCGAAAGGTCGCGCGGGTGGCGCGCCTCGAATCCTTGAAGGTCGACGAGCCCGAGGGCTGCACGGGCCCGCTCGAGCTCGCCGCCCACTCCCAGCGCGACCTCCTCGTCGACCCGCTCGGCGACGACGTAGCGTCCCGGGTCCTGGCTGAGGTACGACGCGCGCCCCTCCCGCCGGACGGCTCCGCTCGACGGCTCCAGCAACCCCGCTGCGAGCTTCGCCAGAGTCGTCTTGCCCGAGCCGTTGTCGCCGATCAGAGCCACGACCTCACCACGTCGAATCTCGAGGTCGGGCACCTCGACGATCCGCTCTCCGTAGGCGTACGACGCCCCCGTTAAACGGCAAGCGACGAGGCCGTCGGGCTCGGCGTCGCTTACGAAGCCCGGCTCATGGGCGAGGAAGGTCGGCCGTTCCGCGGCGAGCCAGCGCAAGCCCTCTTCCCGCCCGGCGTCGAGCACGATTCGGCCGCCCTCGAGGAAGACGACGCGGTCACAGCGCTCGAGCGGCCGCGCAGGACGCTGCTCCGAGACGACGACGGCGCAGTCCAGCTCCGTCGCAAGGTCGAGCAGCGCTTCGGCCGCCTCGGGGTCCAGCTGCGACGTCGGCTCGTCGAGGAGCAAGAGCTGCGGCCGCAGGGCCAGTGCCGATGCGACGCAGACCCGCTGGAGCTCACCGGCCGACAGCTCGTGCGTGCGGCGCCCGGCGAGGTGTTCGGCCCCCAGGGCGGTGAGAGCATCGAGCGCGCGGCCCCGGATCTCGTTCGACGCGACGCCGAGGTTCTCGAGCCCGAAAGCAACCTCGTGCTCGACGATGGTGAAGACGACCTGGTCCTCCGGGTCCTGGAAGACGCTGGCGACGGTTCCGGCCAGGTCCGCCGGACGGGCCACTCGGGTGTCGCGGCCGGCAAGCTCCACCCGCCCGGCGAACCAGCCGCCGTGGAAATGCGGCACGAGTCCGGCGAGGGCCCGCAGCAGCGTCGACTTGCCGGATCCCGACGATCCCAGCAGGCAGACGAGCTCGCCGGCCTGAATCTCGAGGGACAGTCCCTCCACCGCCGGCCTGGCACCCTCCGGGTACTTGTAGGTGAGGTCTTCGACCCGCGCTAGAGCCATAACGCTCCCAAGAGGACGGCGAGGGCTGCGCCGGCAAGGCCCAGGCGATCCAGCGAGCTCCACGCCGGAGCGGGAGCCCTCGTGCGGCCGGGCCGTCCGAACCCACGCGCCTCCATCGACTCCGCAAGGTTCAGCGAGCGCTCGAGCGAGCCGGCGACGAGCGGCGAGAGTAGGCGGGCACGGCCGCGGACGCCTTCCACGGCGACGCCGCGTCCCCGAAGCGCCTCGACGAACCCGGCAGCGTCCCGCTCCAGGGTCGGGACGAGCCGCGTGGCAAGGGCGACGGCAAGCACGGACCTCCGGAGCCGGCCGCCGGCGAGGAGGAGGCGATCGAGGTCGAGCAGCAGCGCGTAGGCCGCGAAGGCCAGGCCCACTGCGGCCAGGCGAAGGCCCTGGAAAAGCGCCTCCGACAGCTCCTCGCTCGTGACGTCGAGCCTCCCGATCACCGGGATGGACGGGCCTTCCCAGTAGACGACGCCGCCGTAGCGCGCGACGAGCGGGCTGAAGAGAAAGAGGACGAGACCGGAGGCCAGTGTCCCGAAGAGGTACGGCCAGCGCCGTCGGCGTGGCGCGCGGAGGCAGAGAAGGAGCAAGCCCGTGACGATCACGGCCACGGAGATCGTTCGGTCGGCGAGCAGCGCGGCAGCGGCAAGGCCCGCGAGCAGAGCAGCCGCGGGAACCGGGCTCAAGGCAGACCCTCGTACCGGTAGCGGGCCAGCCCCGGATCGTCGGCCAGTCGCCTGGCGTCTTCCCGACCGAGCTCGAAGACGACCGGATCGCCCGGAGCGCCCGACAGCCGGGCGCGGAAGCCCGTGCCGTCGACGATGTCGATCCGGTTGGCCCCGCGCTGGTCCTTGTTCAGCGTGCCGCCGACGAGCTTCGCGATCTTCCTGGAGGTCGCATCGTCCGGCCCGCGCACGACGGCGGGGCGTGTCTTCCCGCCGAACCCGTGCAGGAACGGCTCGGGAAAGGCGCCGACCACCACGGGCCGGCGCTGCTGCTGCGCCCAGGAACGGTGGTCCCACCAGAGGACGTCCCCGTCGCGAAGCCGGTAGTCGGCGGCACTGAGGTCGGCCCAGTAGCCGTTCACGAAGTAGAACCAGTCGCGATGTCCCTCGATGTCGCCCTCGACGCCGCCGATCGACTGGACGAAGCGGCCGCCGTATCGCGTCTCGACTTCGGCCTTGCGGCGGAGCGCCTCCATCGCGGAGATCCCGGCGGGGACGGTCGTGTTCAGCACCAGCTGGGAGCCCCGGTCGCGGGTGATCCAGAGCTGTGCGGTCCCGTCGCCGGACGCCTCCTCCCCGCACCCTGCAAGAGTGCAGAGCGCGAGGAGAAGGATTGCGATCCGGCGGAGAGTCACCGCAGGGCGTTCGAGCGCACCGCGCCGGCCAGCGTGGCCCGGACGGTTCCGGTGTGACGACCGACGCAGGCACGGCCCGCACGAGTCCGAACCCGACGCCCGTCGACGTTGAGCAGCGCCCCTGCCGCGGGCGTGTCGACGCCCTGGTCGTTCTCGGAGACCGCCCAGTAGCAGTTGCGCCCGGTCCGGGTCAGGAGCAGGGTCGGCGGCCCGCCGGCCGGGCCGAAGGTCGCCCAGTACCAGAGCACGCGGTCTCCGTCCCTGAGGACGTACTGGTCGGATCCCACCGGCGGCGAGATGCCGTTGACCTTGTACGTCCAGCCGTTCGTGCCGCCGGCCGGGAACCGGCCGATCTGGTCGACGTATGGGCCGAACGACGACTGGGTGACGTGGTAGTAGAACTCGCCGCGCAGGCTGGCGGCGTCAAGCGCCTGCATCGCGTTCGGGCCCGCCTCGAACCGGGTCTCGAGCGCGCCGAAGAGCGACAGCGTCCTTCCTTCGACTCGAACGGACACCCGTGCTGCGAGCGCAGCCGGGACGAGCAGAGCCGCGACCGCGACAAGCGCCGCGAGGGTCACGAGGGGTTTACGCACGAATCCTCCTTCCGCGAGGGGTTCTGAGTGCCAGGCGGGCGGCAGGTCTTCTGACTCGGGGCGCCCTCCCTCACCGCCTTCCCGGCCCGCGGGCCAGTGGCAGTTCGGCGTGGGAGCGTCTCCCCTCACAGCGGCGGGACCGTCCCGGACTTGCACCGGGTTCCCTCTCCGCTCGCCTTTGGTTGTCGCCCCTAGTATGCCCCTCCGTGCAGGCGACCGTCCGGCGTTGGGGTCCCGTCGTCGCCTGGGCGGCGCTGATCTTCGCGCTCTCCTCGATCCCCGGGCTCGGAACCGGCCTGGGCACCTGGGACGTGATCCTGCGGAAGATCGCCCACGCGGCGGAGTACGCGATTCTCGCAGCGCTGCTCGTCCGGGCTCTCCGCAACCCGGGCTGGGCCGTCGTGCTGACGATTGCCTACTCGATCTCGGACGAAGTGCACCAGTCGTTCGTCTCCGGCCGCCACGGCGCTCCGCTCGATGTCGGCATCGACACGATCGGCGCCGTAGTTGGCGCTGTGCTCGCCGTCCGGATCATCCGTAAGAGGGACGAGCTATCCGACCTGCATGGGTAGATTTGGGGTTGTGGAGTCACCCAAAGACGTTGGAGATCGCCAGCTCGACGCACTGCTCGAGCGCCTCGATCGCCTAACCGCCGAAGTGCAGGGCCTGAATCGGCGGCTTGACAGCGGCGAGAACCTCGCTCCGGTCGTGCGCGAGCTCGCGTTGCTCAACGATTCGCTACAGACGCTCGCCTATGCGGCACTCGGCCAGTCCGGCCCGCAGGTGCAGCGCCGCCGCGCCGGCTAGCCGCTCGCCAACCGCCAGAGCCGGCCGTTGAGCGTGACGGCGTAGAGCTCGCCACCCCCGTCTTCGCCGAACGACGAGATCCCCGGCAGCGAGAAGCTCTCCTTGCGGCCGCCTCGAGCCCGCCCGCCGACGACGCGCAACGTCCAGATCGCCCCGCTGCAGTTGTCGCCGTAGAAGTACCGGCCCTTCGCGGCTGCCACGGCGCTACCGCGGTAGACGAAGCCTCCGCTCACCGCGCACTCGTCGCCGCCGAGGGAGTACACCGCGATCGGGAAGACGAGATGCCCGCGCGGGTTCGGAGCCTTGCGCTCGTGGCGGGCACGGCCCTCGTAGACATCCCAGCCGTAGTTTTCGAGCCCGGGACTCCCGCGCCGCGTGAAGTCCACTTCCTCCCAGTCGTTCTGGCCCACGTCCCCGATGTACAGGTCCCCCGTCTGCCGGTCGAACGAGAAGCGCCAGGGGTTGCGGAGGCCGTAACCGACGATCTGCGGGCGGGCGCCGCGCCGGTCGACGTTGATCGCGAGCAGCTTGCCGAGCCGGCTGCCGAGGTTCTGCGCTCGATCCTCCGGATCTCCGCCACTTCCGCCGTCGCCCATACCGACGTAGAGGCGACCGTCGGGGCCGAAGGCGAGCTGGCCACCGTTGTGGTTCGAGTAGGGCTGGTCGACGAAGAGCAGCTGGCGCAGCCGCCGCGTGCCGCGGTACTCGACGACCCGCGTGTCGCCGGAGCGGTCCGTGTAGTTGACGTAGTACTTCTTGTTCTGCGCCCAGCGAGGGTGGAACGCGACCGAGAGCAACCCCTGCTCGCCGCAGCACGAGATCTGCGAGCGGAGGTTGACCAGCGTCCCCGTGATCCGGCCGTTCTGGACGATGCGGATCCGGCCGGTCTGCTCGACGACGTAGAGGCGGCCCGCCTGGCCCTTCGGCGCGGAGACATGAACCGGCGAGTCGAGGCCGGACACGACCTGGACGAACCGGTACCCGGCGGCGGCCGAAGGCGTCCTCTCGGTCACCTGCTGGCCCCCGCAGCCCGCGACCGCCACCGCGAGAGCGGCCAGCAGCACGACTCGGCCCCCCATCAGTCTCGTTTCCTCAGGAGCACGCGGCGCAGCTCGTCTTCCTTGCCCGGCTCGAGCACGGCCAGCACCTGATCCCCCGCCCGAAGCTCGGTGTCGCCGTCCGCCATCTGCGCCTGTCCCTCGCGCATCACCGTGATCAAGCGCGAGCCTGCAGGCAGAGCGAGGCGAGAGATTTGCTTGCCGACCGACGGCGAGCCGACGTCGAGCTGCACCTCGACGATCTCCAGGTTCTCCTTGCGCAGCTCGAGCAGGTGAATCAGGCCGTGCTCGGGCACCTCGTGCTCGATCATCGCGAGGATGATCGAGGTCGCCGAGATCGTCGGCGAGATCCCGATCAGGTCGAAGAGCGGCTGGTTTCGCGGATCGTTGACGCGGGCGATGACCTTCTCGACGGAGAAGTGCTCGCGCGCCATCTGGCAGATGACGATGTTGTCCTCGTCGTCGCCCGTGACGGCCACGACCAGGTCTGGGGGCCGCGCGATGCCTGCTCGCTCGAGGACGAAGAGCTCCGTGGCGTCGCCGAGCTGCGCACGGTGCTCGAACTCCTCCTCGAGGCGCTCGAAGCGGTCGCGCCCCTGCTCGATCAGCGTCACCTCGTGGCCGAGGTCGAGGACGCTTCGAGCCAGGTTCGCGCCGACCTTGCCACCGCCGGCGATGACGATGTACACCTAGCCTCGTGCCTCCACGCGCTCTTCCGACTTGCGGACGGCCGCGGTCAGGATCTCGATCGCGGTCGACGTCGGGCTGACGGTGCGGAGCCCCAGCTTCTCGTAGACCTTCGCGCGCGCCGGATCGAGCACTCGGACGATCGTCGTCTCGATGTCGAACTGCTTCTGGGCGATCTGGCCGATGACGAGGTTCGTGTTGTCCCCGTCGGTCGCCACGACGACGGCGTCGGCCTCGTCGATGCCTGCCTCGCGCAGGACGTCGACGTCCATTCCATGGCCGACGACGAAGCCGCCCGACCAGTGCTCCCCGAGGCGTTGCAGGGCGCCTTCGTCCTCGTCGATCGTCGTGACCTCCCATCCGGTGCGATCGAGCTCCAACGCCACCGCTGAGCCGACGCGGCCACACCCGACGACGATCACCTTCATAGGATCGGAGGTTAGCGACTCACACTGTGACGCCTGCCTCTTCCTCCTCGAGCACACCCTGCGGATACGCGATGACCATGACCTCGCAGTCGGCGTTGCGCAGGACGTAATCGACCGTCGGACTGAAGAAACGAGACTGGCGGCGCCAGCGCGGCGCAGAGCCGAGAACGATCAGGTCGGCCGCATGCGTCTCGGATTCCTTCACGATCGCCTCGCCGATCGCCCGGGATCTGACGATCTCGGCCTGGACCGTGACGCCGTGCTCGGCGGCGAGCAGCCTGGCCTCCGCGAGCGAGGCGGCCGCCCGCTCTTCGGCTTCATGCATCGGTGCGTCGATGGGGTTTTCGAGCGGGACGGAGATCACGTGGATAGCCACGACCGCGCTGCTCTGCTCCTCGGCGAGCTTGATCGCGGTCGCCAGCACCTCCTCGCCGATCAGGCCGAGCTTCATCGGGACGAGGATCCGCTCGTAGACCCCCTCCGCGGCGGGCACGAGGTCTGGTTCCGCCGGCAGGACCCGGCCGAAGATCGGCTCTCTCCGCGAGATGCGCGTTCCGACATAGACGACCGCCCCGAACACGAGCCAGAGTGGACCGGCGATGCGCGTGGCCGAGTGCGTGGTGAGCGTGACGACCCAGATCGCAAAGGTGATCGGGGCACCGATGAGCGCCGCGAGCGGGACGGCGGCACCGCGGATCCGGACATTTCCCGGCACGCGGAACGGGCGCTCGAGCTCGGGTTGGGTGAAGCGAAGACGGACCACGGCCAGCTGGGCGGCCGTGAACGCGAGCAGCACACCGAAGCTGAAGAGCGCCGCGAGGAACCGCACCTCCCTCCCGAGCAGTTCGCCGGCGAGCAGGAGAGCCGAGGCGATCAGCGCCGACGCGACGATCGCGGGCGGCGCGATGAGCGTCCGCCGGTTCAGCGTCCCGAAGGCATGCGGGATCATGTCGTGCTGTCCGAGCGAGTACGCGAGCCGGCCTGCGCCCGAGATCGAGGTCGTGACGGCGGTGAGGAGGACGAGCGCGCCCGTCAGGCCGATGGCGATCCGGATCAGGTCCGCGACCAGGTCCGGCATCGGCCCGTCGAGAGCGGCCGCAAGCCCCATCAGCGGTGCGCGGAGCCAGTCGGTGCCGAGATCGCTCGCATAGCCGCCGGGCGCGCCGGGCTGGGGATGGGCCGGATACGACGAGATCCCGATCATCGCGATCGCGAACGAGACCAAGACGACTGCGCCGATGCCGGCGAACAGGCTCCGAGGCAGCGTTCGACCGGGCTCGCGGGTCTCCGCCGCAAGGTTCGCCACCGTCTCGAGCCCGGTGTAGGCCAGCATCGCAAGCGGGAGCGCGAAGGCGATCGAGTGCCATGTCGGCGCCGTGCCCAGGTCCAGGCCCTTCGACAGGCCGTTGGCCGAGAAGAGGAACGCGAACCCGAGGACGACGAGCAGGAGGTGGGAGACGAGCGCGATCCCGGCGATGATGATCGCCGTCCGATAGAGGCTCGTCCGCCGCACGAGCCGCGTCCCGGCGACGCCCAGGATCACGATGATCCCGGCGACGAGATCCCACGGCTCGTGCGTGAGCCCTTCCCAGCCGATCGCGTGGCCGACGTAGTGCGGCACGAAGAGCCCGGCAAGGGCCATCACGATCAGGTAGTCGAGAATGAGGGCCCAGCCCGTGATGAACCCGAGGGGGTCGTTGAAGGCGCGGCGGACGAAGGTCGCGGCGCCCCCGGGCTCCGGGATCGCGCTCGTCCCCTCGGCGTACGAGAGCGCCACGAGCAGGAAGAGCAGACCGACGGCGAGCAGCACCCACGGGGTAAAGCCCAGCGCGTACAGCGCGACCACGCCGAGCGCGAAGTAGAGCGAGGAGGCGATCTCCCCGTACGCGACTGCGGCCAGCGACGGGACGTCGAGGACTCGCTGAAGTCCCGGGAGCTTCTTAGCCACGGCGCAGGCTCCGGTTGAGGTAGAGCCGCAGCGCGCCCGCGACGACGAGGAGCGCGCCGAGGATCAGCCCGCGCCCACCTCCCACTCCGGCAGCGACGGTGCGGGCGATGACGGCCGCGCCGAGCGCGATCATCAGCCAGGCGAGAGCGACCGTCATGCCGCCTGACGCCCTGCCGCGATCGCGACTCGGGACGGGCTGTGCTTCAGGACGTAGTCCACCGTCCTGCCGAAGATCTTTCCTCGCGCAGTGCGTTGTCGCCGTGCGCCGAGGATCACGAGCTCGGCGTTGCGGCGCTCCGCCTCCGCGACGATCTCCGGCCCGGCAGCTCGGCCGCGGCGCAGACGCGCGACGGCCCGCACGCCGTAGGACTCGACGAACGCCACCGAGTTGTCGAGGACGTCGTCCGCCTCCTCCTCGGCGTCTGGAAGGCTGACGTCGAGCGGCAAGTCGAGTGGGACCTCGATGACGTGGACGACGGCCACCGTCGAACCGCGCTCGGCGGCGAGCCGGGAAGCGGCGACGAGCGCTTCCTCCGTCTCGTTCGAACGGATGACCGGCACGACGATCGTCCGATAGTCGATGGTCAGCGCCGGCCCGAGCACGAATGCAGGCGCGCGCATGGTGGCGGTCAGCGGAATCCTCAGCCCCCGGCGCCGGTAGACCGCATAGCCGGCGAAGCCGAAGGCCAGCCAGCCGATCCCGGCCCATCTCGTTACCG
The DNA here is from genome assembly GCA_963754715.1 of uncultured Actinomycetes bacterium. GTDB lineage: Bacteria > Actinomycetota > Thermoleophilia > Gaiellales > Gaiellaceae > JACDAN01. The sequence goes on from CAVWHA010000010.1 coordinate 99,930, forward strand.
GCTCCTGAACGACGATCACGATCCAGGCGAGCAGCGTCCCAAGCCCGCCGACGACGGCGAAGACCGGCCAGTCGACGCCGCGAAAGCTGAGGTTCGGACGGGCGCGGTAGGCGACCTCCTCGTCCTGCCGCCGGTAGCGCAGAGCGACGATCGACGCATGGGCCACGGTGAAGGAGAGCGTCGCGCCGAACGCATACATCGTCCCGAGGAAGTCCGTCTGCCCGGGCAGGATGGTCAGGATCGGGACCGCGCCGGCGAACACGAGCAGCGCAACCCACGGGGTCCTGAAGCGCGAGTGCAGCCTGCGAAAGCCCAGCGGCAGCTGGCGGTAGCTCGCCATCGCGTAGGTGATCCGCGAGGCGCCGATCACGCCCGCGTTCGTGGCGATGAAGAGGATCGTGGCCGCGAGCACGCCGACGTAGATCTCGAGGCCGTCGAGGAGCGTGCCAGGATCGAGCCCGAGGTTCTGCACGACGCCGAGCACCGGGTCGTTGGTGAAACCGCCGTCGTCAGGCCCGAGCCCGAGCTTCGTCACGTACTCCCCGTTCTGCTGGAAGACGGGCAGCGCCGAGAGCGCGATCGCCGGCAGGGTGAAGTAGATCGCGAAGACGGCGAGCGCGATCAGCTTGTAGGCGTTCGGGACGTTCCGAGGCGGATCGCGCACCTCTTCGGCGAGGTTCGAGACCGTCTCGACACCGGTGTAGGCGAGCATCGCGATCGGGATCGCGATGAAGAACTGGCTCCAGGTCGGCGCGACACCGAAGGAGACGTTGGAGGTCAGCGTGTCCAGGTCGAAGACGAGGAAGAACCCGAGGCCGACCAGCAGCGCCTGGGTCGCGAAGTCGACGACGGCGAGGAGGACGTTCAGGCTCGCCGCCTCTCGGACGCCGACGATGTTGATCCCGACCAGGAGCACGACGACGATCGCGCCGCCGACGATGTCCCAGGGGTTCTCGCGCAGCGGCTCCCAGAACACGGACAGGTAGTGCGGAACGAAGAAGGCCGAGATGGCCACGGTCGAGACGTAGACGAGCATCTGAGCCCAGGCCGCGCCGAAGCTCGCGAGCTCGTTGAAGGCGTGCCGAGCGAAGCTGGACGAACCGCCCGCCTCCGGATAGCGCACCGTTCCCTCGGCGTAGGTCGCTGACGTCGCGGCGAAGATCAGGCCGGCGATGACGAAGACGAGCGGTGTCAGCCCGAGCGCAAACGCCGCCGTGACGCCGAGCGCGTAGTAGATCGAGGAGCCGACGTTGCCGTACGCGGTGGCAAAGAGCGCCGGCGTCCCGAGGACGCGCTCTAGACCTTGTTGCCTCCGCCGCCGTCTCGGCACCGGCGCAGCTTACGCCGCACTACGGTGCGCCTTGCCGCTTCCCGGAAAGTCTTTCGACTTTCCGCGACCTTCCGGAAGCCGGGCCGCGCTCCGCGCGGCGCGGCGCGGCTGCCGGGCCTGACTCGGTGGGCTATCGGGCGGCTGTCTCTAGGCGAAACGGGCGAAGCCCGTTTCGCGGCAACGTTGCCGCGGAGCGGGCTTTGCCCGCTCCGCTCACAGACGTCCGGGCATCGCCGCCGAGTCAGGGCTGGCGGTCGCGCCGCGCACCGCGCAGCGGTGCCCGGCTTCCGAAAGGTCGCTCGAAGTCGCGAGACTTCGAGCGAAAACGCCTAGCCGTGGATAGAGACGAGGAGCGGAATTATGAGGATGGCGACGATGTTGGTGATCTTGATCATCGGGTTGATCGCGGGGCCGGCCGTGTCCTTGTAGGGGTCGCCGACGGTGTCGCCGGTGACCGCGGCTGCATGCGCGTCAGAGCCCTTTCCGCCGTACGCGCCGTCCTCGATCAGCTTCTTCGCGTTGTCCCAGGCGCCTCCGCCGGAAGTCATCGCGATCGCCAGGAAGATGCCCGTCACGATCGTCCCGATCAGAAGGCCGCCGAGCATCTCGACGCTGATGATCCCGACGATGATCGGGAACAAGACCGGGATGAGGCTCGGGAGCATCATGTTCTTGATCGCCGAGCCCGTGACGATGTCGACGGCGCGGCTGTAGTCCGGGCGGCCGGTCCCCTCGAGGATCCCCGGGATCTCACGGAACTGCCGTCGCACCTCCTGCACGACCTGACCGCCCACGCGTCCCACCGCCTGCATGGCGAGGGACGAGAAGAGGAACGGCATCAGGCCCCCGATGAAGAGGCCCGCGATCACCCAGGCATTCCCCAACTCGAACCGGAGATTCGTCAGCCCCTCGTCGCTCAGTTCGGTCGTAAAGCCGTCGAAGAGGATCAGCGCCGCGAGTCCCGCCGAACCGATCGCATAACCCTTCGTGACCGCCTTCGTGGTGTTCCCCACGGCGTCGAGCGGATCGGTCACCGCGCGGACGGATTCATCCAGGTCGGCCATCTCCGCGATCCCGCCGGCGTTGTCGGTGACCGGTCCATACGCGTCGAGCGCGACGATCAGCCCCGTCATCGAGAGCTGCGCCATGACGGCGATGCCGATGTAGAAGAGGCCCTCGGTCGACGTGTCGCCGATCGAGAAGGCGCCGACGATCCCGGCTGCGATGACGATGACGGGAAGCGCGGTCGCCTGCATCCCGATCGCGAGCCCTTCGATGATGTTCGTGGCGTGGCCGGTCAGGGAGGCCTTCGAGATCCCCTTCACGGGGGCCCAGCGGGTGCCGGTATAGAACTCGGTGATCGCCACGAGCAGGAACGTGATCGCCAGGCCGATCAGAGATGCACCGTAGAGCTCCCAGAAGTTGAACTTGTCGCCGTCGAACGCCGCGGTCACGGGGATGAAGAGCAACGCTGAGATCACCGTCGACGCGATGACGGCCTTGTAGAGCGCCGCCATGATCGATCCGCCGCGGCCGATCCGCGCGAAGAACGTTCCCGCGACGGAGGCGAGGATCGCCACGGCCCCGATGACGAGGGGGAAGTGGACGATCTCGGTCGACGGGAAGTTCACGGCGCCGAGGAACATCACGGCGACGAGCGTCACCGCGTAGGTCTCGAAGAGGTCGGCCGCCATCCCGGCGCAGTCGCCGACGTTGTCGCCCACGTTGTCCGCGATCACGGCGGGATTGCGCGGATCGTCCTCCGGAATCCCGGCCTCGATCTTGCCGACGAGGTCGGCGCCGACGTCCGCCGCCTTCGTGAAGATCCCGCCGCCGAGCCGGGCGAAGACCGAAATCAGCGAGCCGCCGAACGCGAGACCGACGAGATGCTGCGTCGCGCCGTCCTGGCCCTGGTCGAACCACTCGATGAGGATCCCGTAGTACGCCGCGACTCCGAGCAGGCCGAGGCCGACGACCAGCAGGCCGGTGACCGAGCCGGCAGAGAAAGCGACGCGAAGCGCAGGGCCAACCCCCTGCTTCGCCGCCTCAGCCGTCCGGACATTCGCGCGAACGGCGACGTTCATCCCGATGAAGCCGGCCGCCGCGGAGAAGACGGCGCCGATCAGGAACCCGAACGCGGTGCCCCATCCCAGGTCGTTCCAGAACCCGATGATGAGGAAGAGGACGACGGCGACGACGGCGATGGTCGTGTACTGACGGCGGAGGTACGCGGACGCGCCCTCCTGCACGGCCTTCGCGATCTCCTGCATCCGCTCGCTCCCGGCGGGGAGGCCGAGCAGCCAGACGGTCTGCGCGATCCCGTAGGCAACCGCGACGCCCGAACAGATGAGCGCGATGAGAACTGGGTGGTCGAGGATGAAGTCGCTCATGGGGAAAAGGGCGCCACTGGGCGTGGCGCCGCAGGTTTCTACCACACGAGCCGCCGAAGGCGGCGGTGACTAGCGTCGGCCGCGGCTGAGAACGACCGCGACGCGGGCGCCTCGAGCGCGCCGGAGACCCGGCGCGGGACGCTGCGCGACGACGCGGCCTCGGGCAACTCGCCTGGACTTCACGCGTGTGACGCGGCCGAGCGAGCACCCGCGCTTGACGAGGAGTCTCTTGGCGCCGACCAGGGTGAGGCCGCGAAGCCTCGGAACCGAGCAGGCCGTCGGGCCGCCCCGGATCGAGAACGGGCCGACGCTGACGGTGTCGCTCCAGTTTCCGGCGTTGTCTCGGGCCCGGATGTTGAACCACCAAACGCCGAGTGCGAGCTGCGGGCTCGTCGTGCGCGAGACGCTCTCTTCGACGTTCTTCGTCTGGTCAGGAGTGGCCGCGCGTCCCTGCGACCACGAGAAGGAGAAGCCGTCCAGCCCGCTCGCCGTGTCGCTCGCGCCGCTCCAGGCGACGTCCACGGTCCGGTCGGCGGAGACGCCACCGGCGCGGTGGCTCGGGCTCGAGGGCACCGGGCGGACCGGAGCAAAGGTGTCGATCCTGATCGGCCCGACGTGCACGGCGCCGCCCCAGTTCCCGGAGCCGTCGCGGGCGCGCACGTGGAACCAGTGCTCCCCGTCGGCCAGAGGCGTGGTCAACGAGGTCGTCGTCTCTTCGACGTCCTTGACCTCGTCTGGCACGAAGCCCTGGACCGGAGAGAAGACGAAGGAGTAGCCGTCGATCCCGTTCGCATCCGTGGCTCCGCCCCAGGACAGGCTCACGGTCTGGTTGTTCGACCACGGGCCGGAGTGGCTCGAGCTCGAAGCGGTCAAGCCGGCCGGCGGGACGACCTCCTGGCCGAGGGCCCGTGCCACGTTGAGCCTTCCGCCGGCGGCGACCGGAAGTCCGGGGACCGAATCGACGCTGAGCAGAAGCGCGCTCCGAAGCTCGGCCACGGTCAGCGCGGGCCTCTCGGCCAGGACCAGAGCCGCGGCTCCGGCGACATGCGGAGTCGCCATCGATGTGCCATTCAGGAAGCCGTACGTGTTCGAGCGCGTGGTGCTCTTGATCGACGTGCCAGGGGCGGCGAGGTCGACGGTCGTAAGGCCGAAGTTTGAGAAGCCGGCCAGGTCGTCCGCAGTCGAGGTCGCAGCGACGCAGATGACGTTCGGAGCGCTGTTGACGCACGGGTAATGAGGCACGGCGTCGTTGTCGTCTCCGACCTGGTCGCCGCCGCCGTTTCCGGCCGCGAAGACGAAGAGGCTTTCGGGGCAAGACGTGATGGCGTTCTGGATCAGCTCGGAGTACGTGCCTCCGAAGCTGCCGTTGACGACCCTCGCACCCTTCGCGCAGGCATACGTGAACGCTGAGACGATCGCCCACTCGCTGAGGCTGGAGTCCCCGACCCGGAGCGGCATGAGCTTGACGTTCCAGTTCACCCCGGTGACGCCCTGGAGATTGTTGCCGCGCGCACCGATCGTCCCGGCCACATGCGTTCCGTGGCTGACACTCGACTCGTCCAGCGGAACACTGTCCGAGGCGTAGAAGTCCCAGCCGGTGATGTCGTCGACGAGGCCGTTCCCGTCGTCGTCGGCGCCGCCGACCCCTCCGAGCTCGCCGGGGTTGCGCCAGATGTTGTCGGTGAGATCCGGGTGGCACGTAGTCGATGCCGCTGTCGACGACCGCGACCGTCACGCTGTCGCTGCCCGTCTGCTCGTCCCACGCCAGAGGCGCCTGGATCTTGGCCAAGCCCCAGAGGTCGGCGAACAGCGTGTCGTTCGGATCCAGATCGAGCTCGTAGGTCCGGTTCGGGCCTGCGTAGGAGACGTCGGCCCGCTGCTCGAGGGCTGCGTCGGCGGTGACGGGTGACGTACCCGGCGCGAGGCGGACGAGGACGAGGTCGCGGGCAGGAAGCCGCCCGACGATCCTCCCTCCGACCGACGCGATCGCCTTGGACTGCGCCGCGCCCGGCTCGAAGCGGACGAGCAGCTCGGCAGGACCGGCCGGTGGAGCGCCGTCACTGGCCGCGGCCAGACCACCTGAGAGCGCGAGCGCGCAGAGGGTGAGCAGGGCGGCTGCAGAAGCCCGAGTCATCGGTTTCGTATCGGCGGCTTCGGGCGCTCGCTGAAGCTCGCGCCGCGTTTGCCGGTCAGCGGCGGCGACCTCGGCTCACGACCACGTTGACGCGCGATCCGCGCGGAAGCCGTGCGCCTGGGGCTTTGCTCTGCGAGACGATCTTGCCCTTCTTCACCTTGCCCGAGTAGGCCTGCGTGACCTTCCCGAGCGCGCAGCGTGCGGACGCGAACATCGTTCGAGCCTGCGCCACGGTCTTCCCCTTCACGTTCGGGACGACGCAGCGGACGACGGCGGGCGGGCGCGGCTGCGGCTGCGGCGCCGGAGGCTGCGGCTGCGGTGCAGGCGGCTGCGGCTGCGGTGCCGGAGGGGGAGGTGGCGGCGGAGGCGGCGGAGGCGGCGGAGGCGGAGGAGGCGGAGGCGGAGGCGGAGGCGGAGGCGGAGGCGGAGGCAGGAGGCGGAGGCGGAGGCGGAGGCGGAGGCGGAGGCGGAGGCGGAGGCGGAGGCGGAGGCGGAGGCGGAGGCAGGCGGAGGCGGAGGCGGAGGCGGCGGAGGAGCGGCGGCGACGACGACGCTCCTCGAGACGGAGAGAGCACCGGCCGTCAGCGAGATGATCCGCTCTCCTGCGCCCGTGAACGTCAGCACCATCGATGCTCCCGCGCCAAGAGGCATGGACTGCCCCGAGATGTCGAGGGTCACGGCCAGTGGATCTCCGTTGGTGTCGCGCGACCGGTTGGAGACAGTGACCGGGCTGTCATCGCCCTCCGTCGGGGTCGCGTCGGAAATGGAGAACGCCACGAGCGCCGGGGTGCCTGCCGGCTCGGCAGCGGTTGCGTCGATGGAGACCGAGCGCTTCCGGGCCACGAGCGGGCGGGGCGCCACCGTTACCGGTGTCGGCCCCGCGAGCTCGACCGCTACCTCCTCGCCCGTGCCTTCCCTGAGTGAGGAGTCCGTCGCTCGAAGGACCTTCGGCGCCGTCGAAGCCCTCGCCGCGGCTGCTCCGGGGCAGTCGAGGAGATCGCCGTAGCTCGTCGCCCAGTACCACACGTCGCGCGGCGGCTGGACGTTGCTCGAATGCCCGAACTTCCGGGAGATCCCGACCGCCTTCCAGTCGGGATTGAGCATGTTCTCGTTGTGGCCGGTCGTCGACGTCTTCCAGCCGAGCAAGACGTTCTGCCCGGTCAGGAAGTCGAGCGCCAGGTTCTCGCCCACGCTGTTCCCCGGATACCCCTTGTCCTTCGCGCGGCTGAACGGCGAGCTTCCGTCCGTCGGAGAGTCGTGGGCGAAGAAGTCGTGCGCGACCATGTCGTCGGTGTGCTTCTCCGCGGCCTTCGTGAGCGTCGGGGAAGCCGCGACCGGGTCGAGCCCGTTCTGCGCCCGATACGCGTTCACCGCGTCGAGGAAGTTCTTCTCTTCGGAATCAAGCGAGACCGTCGGGTCGCAGGTCACGACGGGCGGGGGCGGCGGAGGCGGCGGAGGCGGCGGATCCGCGGTCACGGTGACCGTGCCCGTCGAGGTGTCGCTGGCGCCATCCTTGTCCGTGAGGACGAGCTCGATCGCGTGCGAGCCGGCCGTGAAGAAGCCCGCCGGGAACGTGATCGTGTAGCTGCCGGACGGCAAGGTCCCGGTGTTGATGTCCGCGCCGTTCCGGCGCAGCTTGTAGTCGAGGTTCTGACCGTCGATCCGGCTGGGATCCCAGAGCTCCATCGTCATCGGGATCGGCTGGCCCACCTGACCCGCGGCATCGCCGAGATTTGCCTCCGGCGGCTCGTTCACGACGACGACGGGCTTCGTGACCAACGGCGAGCTCGCGTTCTCCGAGTCCGTGACTGTGAGACTCACGTTGTACGGCGCATCGGCCGGCTTGTTGTCGAAGAAGAAATGGTGCGGATCGCGCGCCGTCGAGGTCTCGCCGTCGCCGAAGTTCCACGCCCAGCGGTTGACGTTGTTCTCCGGATCGGTCGAGCGGTCGAAGAAGCGGATCGCGCGCCCCTCCTTCACGCTCACCGGCGTGTAGTCGAAGTCGGCAGTCGGTGGAGTGTTGACGGTGCAGTCGGGCAGAGTCAGGGTCGGCGTCTCCGACCCGTAGGTCGCAACGGCGACGAACGAGTAGCGGATCTTCATGTTCCCCGGCCCCACCGGCATCGGTCGATCGCCGGGCGAGTAGGTGGTCTTCCGGGAGAGGTCGGTCGCTCCGGGGATCCATGTGGACGAGGCTGCGACCCGGTAGCCCGGCGTCGTCGTCAGGTCTTTCACGAAGTTCCCGCAGAAGTTGTAGGGCTTCAACGACCCGTCGGGATTTCGCTTGAACTCGATCGGGCGTGAGAGCTCGCCCGCGAACTGGATCGCCGATCCGTCGCCGCGCGGAACCAAGAGGAACTCTCCGCGCGCGGCGAGCAGTTCGATCGGATCCCGGCGAGGATCGTTGGCCGGAGCCAACGGCGGGGGGTCGTTCCAGCTCTGCTCGAAGATGGTCAAGCCGTGCTTGTAGCCGAGCTCGCCGACCGCCTTCAATCCGTGGAGGAAGACGCCCGCCGGCTTGTCCTCCACCCGGACGGTCGGCGGCAGCGCGTGGTTCTGGTACTTCGTCGCGTCGCTGACCAGCACGCCCCAGACCACCGACTCGGTGCCGGTCCCGGTGTCGGCATCTCCAGAGACGTTGCTTGCTGTCCACGTGCTCTTCGACCGGTTGACGCTCTCTATGACCTCTTCGGTGAGGGCAAAGCTCGATTCGCTCCCCGAGAGGACGCCTTTGCGCTTGAGGCCGAAGGACGAGCTGGTCGGGTGCGGGCCGATCGAGAACGAGTCGATGCAGTAACCGACGTCGGCCGGAGGGATCCCCGTGCAGTCCGGCATGCCGGGAGGTGCCCCCGGCCAGCGTGTCGACCCCGACTCAGACCAGGCGAGGCCCGGGTCGGTCCAGGACTGGCGCCAGAGGTAGTGGATCTTGAGCACCGGGGCGGTCGTGATCTCGACCTCGCCCTTCGCCGTCTTGCCCTCGCCGAGGTCGACGGTCGCCGTGACGGTGTAGGTCGCGTCGATCGTGCCTGCAGTGAGCTGCGTTGTGGCCTTGCCGTCCGCGTCCGTCGTTCCCGAGCCGGGCGAGAGCGTCGCGTGATTCGCCCCGTTCGGCTCGAGCGTAAAGGTGATCGGCTTGCCGGAGACCTCGTCGTCCTCGCAGCCCTTGAGGGTCGCCCCGATGTTCGAGATCGACTGGCCGTTTGCCGGGATGCGCACCCCGCTGGCGGTCAGCTCGACGTGGAGCACGCAGAGGTCGATGCGGCGATCCTCTCCGGGTTGAAGCGTGACGATTCGCGGGGTCGACTCGAGCGCCTCGCCTCCAACTGTCGCCGACGCCCGGACCTCGACCGCCTCTCCGCTCGGGATCGTGTGGACGACGAAGCCGTCGCCGGGGGTCAGCGTTCGGTCCGGGATGACGAGGCCGGCAGCGTCGCCCGAGGCGCTGAACGTCACTTCGGTTGCGCCGGCGGCGAAGAAGTCGTCCGCGTGGACCTCGACGTCGCCCGAGTCCATCAGGAAGTCGAGGCGATTCTTCTCCCAACCTTCCGTCTGGGCGGTGTCGGGCTCGAACTGAGTCTTGAAGACAGCGAGGTCCGTCATCGAGGTCGCCTCGGCCTGGGTCGCTGCCGGCGATCCGTCCGACTTCAACGGGACGAGCTGGCTCGCCGGGCGCCCGAAACCATCGTTCCTGAACCACACGTGGCCGTCGCCGTTGAAGTCGAACCGTGCGTAGGGCTCGTCCTGCGTGCCGCAGTCGCGGCCGTCGTCCGGCCACTGGAACGCGCAGCCGTCGAAGTTCAGGTCCTTCTTCGGGTGATAGTCGTCGCTGTTGAGAGCGATGTCGTCGGGGCAGTCGCTCCCCCTGGCTCCCAGCATGCAGTTCTGGAGCCAGGCGTCGCGGAAGCGGCGGAAGTCCCGCATGTCGATCTTGTCGTCGGGTGCCGTCTTGAAGTTGCCCGGGCCCTGGTTCGTGTCGACCGCGCCCTCGGTGTTGTCGGGGTTGAGCTCCACGCGCCGATTCCCGTCCTTCGACGGATCGTTGACGTCGACGAGGTGGCGGGCGGCGTCGTCAAGCGAGAGGAGCGACGCGAAGGCGTCGATTCCCGGCTGGGCCAATCCGGCCGTATCCGTCCGTCCCCAGGTCCTCAGCAGCTCTCGCCGCTTCGTGACCGTCAACGTCGGGTCGTACGCGAGTAGCAGGCCCAAGAGGGAGGAGACGTGCGGCGTTGCCATCGAGGTCCCGGACATGAGCTGGTAGTTGTTGGCGGGGGCGGTGCTGAAGATGTCCACGCCGGGCGCCGAGATGTAGGCGTCGATCTCCGGGGAGGTCGTGCCGCTGTAGGGCGTGTTGGAGAAGAGCGCCCGGTTGAGCGTCGGCTGGCCGGCGCTCTGCTCCCCGTAGGCCTGGACGACGACGATCGGATTCGGGTTCGTGAGACTGGCATTCCACAGCCGGGAGGCTCGCGCGAACGGCGCCATGTTGGGCGCGGCGATGATCTGCTTCGTACACGTCTGGACCGGCTGAGTCGCGGTCACGCAGAACTGGTCGCTCTCGTTCCCGGCCGCCTGCACGATGTTGACCCCGAGGCTCGACGCGCGGTCGGCGACTCGGGCGGCGGCGCCGCCGAGGTTGTGCATCATGTCCTGCCAGCCGTCGAGATTGTTCGGGTTGCACCAGTCGTTGGTGCCGGGGTCTCGGTCGTCTCCCCAACCGGGGCCGCAGTTCGCGACCGGGTGGTCGTTCCACCAGTCGAGCGAGTCCTTGGTCTCGCCGCCGTCGCAGTCGATCGGCGTCGCCGCCTTGCTGACGAAGAACGTCGTCCCGGCGAGCTTGGAGCAGCTGTTCACGGCGCCGCCCGTGTTGGCCCCCTCGCAGACGCCCCCGTCCCCGTCGTTGTCGTCGAGACAGCTGTCGGCGTAATCACCGGCGCCCAGCCCGACGCTGAAGCTGATCACCTTCAGGTTGGGAACGACTCCTTCCTCGGCTTTGTCGAAAAGCAGGTTGAAGACCTCGTACGTAGCGGAGATCCCCCCGCCCTCGCCGAAGTCCCAGTAAAGGCCCTGCATCTGCGCGAAGGGGTTCCCCCCGACGACGCCGTTCTGCCGGTTCGCCTCAACCGCATCCGTGTCGTCATAGTTGGCCCCGATCGTCCCGGCGATATGAGTGCCATGCTCGTGGACGACGTTGGGGATGCAGTTCCATTCGAACCCGAGGAACTCCGTGCAGAGGTGTGGGAAGTGGAGGTTGGAGAGGTCGTTGTGGCTGTCGAACCCAGCGTCGATGATGGCCGTATTGACGGGTGGACGGTTGGCGCGCTGAATCGTCTCGTTGAGGTTCCAGGCCTGGGGGAACCGCGAGGCCTCGAGGCCCCAGTTCCCGCCGTCACCAAGCAGGGTCCTGGCCGGCGCGGGAGCTCCTGCATAGCGGACGAACCAGTCCCACCGATTCGGCGCGTTCCGAACGATGGACTCGGACGCGCGCGGCAGCGCCTGCGGCTCGAGAACCGGAGAGATCGAGGCGAACTCGACGGCCGGGCTCGCGCGCAGGCTCTCCAGAGCTGCGTCGAGGCCCGCGAAGTCGGGCGTGTCGGGGGCTTCCACGAGGACCATCCCGAAGTCGTCGATGCCACCGAGGATGCGCACACCCGCCGTGGAGACCGCAGCGTTTGCGTCCGCGACGGTCGCGCCCTCCACGAATCCGACGAGGATCCGCGTGCGCGAGGCCCGGATCCCGAGCCCGGGATGCTGGCCGAACTCCCCCGGAGTCTCGGGCGGGAACGGAACGTCGGGAATGTGGTCGGATACGGGCGCCGCTCCTGGGCCCTCGAGCTCGGGAACCGCAACTTGGATCACGCCCTCATGGCCGCCCGCGGTGAGCTCCTGCGGTCCGGAGATCTCGAACGCGATGCTGAAACCCGCTCCCGGTGCGAGCGTGCCCGAGTCGACGAGGCCTTGATCCGAGAGAACGCGCGTAGCCTGCGCGGTCTCGTTCGTGAAATGCACGTCCTGGCCCGGGGCGACCGTGACGGATTCCGGATCGAAGCCGTCAGCCGTGATCGAGATCTCGACGTCCGGTGGCTCGGGGTCGGCCTGCGCCTCAGCTGCGCCCCGTCCCGACAACGTCAAGGCAAAGAGAAATCCGACCGCCAACCCGGCCGCGCAAAGCCGCATGAGGAAACCCCTCCCCACGCAGGGGTTCTACTCCTCTAGACCCCGAGCGACAAGGCTAGGACTGCGAAGAACTAGCCTCTGCGTACGCGATCTGCAGGTTCGCCACGACCTGCTGGAAGTCGCGCAGACTTCCTCCGGGACCGCGCCTCCAGCGTCCCGAGCAGGGACTTTCATCCCTTCGATCGCGAGCCGCGCCTGCTCGAGGTCGCGCGTCGACTCCTCGAGCTTCGCGAACCCGAGCTGAGCGAGGGTCGCAGCCGTCGAAAGGAGCAGGTCGGCGACCTTCATGCTCCGGACGGCCTCGAGCAGCTCGTCCTGCGTCGGCTCCTGCGGGTCAGGCAACCGGCTCTTTGGACGAACCTGCTCGGCGTAGATCTCCTCGAGCGTCGCGCCTTCCTCGTGGCGCGCGATCTGGCGCTCGGCGGCGTTCGCGGCCGGAATCTGCGAGGAAGGGCGTGACGCCGATCTCGTCGGCGACGGGCGCCGACCCACTCGATCAGCTGCTCGAGCCGCTCGCGCGTCGTCGACGGTCTCCAACCGCTTCAGGTCGAGGAGCTCGCCGGTGAGGCCGTAGCGCGTCGCGCGCCAGAAGTTCTCCTCGATGAACCGGGGCGGTGGAAGCGGAACCGGCTCTGCCCTCGTCGAGCGCGCGTGCGATCCGGACGGTCAGCGCGTAACATGAGGGCGGCGAGCGAGCGAGCCTCGCCGAGATCCGGCTGGGCGTCGGCGATGCGGATCTCGACGGTCGGGAAGCGCGAGGTGCGGCCGCACGCTCCACCAGAGCTGCGTGTGCTCGGTGATCGAGCCGGTGCGGAAGAGCGTGCGACGTAGTCCTCGAAGGTCTGCCAGTCGCCGTAAGCGTCCGGGATCCCGCAGCGCGGGAAGAACTTCGTGAAGATCTCGGTGCGCGCCGAGTGGAGATGCGTGATAGACGCTCTCGTGGAACGGCGAGCTGGCCGAGAGCGCCAGGATCTCCGGGCAGGAGGTGACGAAGCCAGTCGCAGACCTGGACGGCGCGGTCCGCGCCGTTGATCGCGACGTGGACGTGGAGCCCGAAGCTGTTGTTGCGCCAGACGACGTAGCGCAGGAGCTCGTCGTTGCGACGGTAGTGCGGCGTGTCGATGATCCGCTGCTCCTGCCAGGGGCTCCAGGGATGGGTGCCGGTCGCGCCCAGCGACGACGCCCGAGCTGGTCGGCGAGCGCCGCCAGCTGCGTCGCGGCGCTCGCCCATCCGGGCCGCCGCCTCGGCGAAGTTCTCGCACCGGCCGGTGCGGATCTCGACCTCCGAGGCGATCAGCTCGCCGACGAGATGCTCCTCCAGCTCGGTGCCTTTCGCCGCCGCCTGGAACTCCTCGAAGCGGTTCGTCAGCGAGAGCGTCTCCGGATCGAGGATCGCGAACTCCTCCTCCACGGCGACCGTGAAGTCGGGGTGCTCTCGAATGCTTCGCGCGCGAGCCGGATCTGCTCCTCCGGTGTGAGCTTCTGTTCGTCGCCCATGGCCGCGGAACGTTATGTGAACGGTTGGAGTAGGCGGTCGGCCACGCTCGGCCCAGCGACCAGCGCTCCTCCGCTACGCGACCGCGCGCGCTGCGCAGAGCTCGCGGCGTTCTTGTGGCGAGCGCCGGAGCAGCGCATCGAGCTTCTCCGTCAGGTCGCCGACGTCTCCGCGACTCGAACGACGCCGGCACGTCCGCCTCCTCCAGCGCCTGCGGCGATCTCCGCAAGCCCCGAGTGCCGGGCGACGAGCGGAAGCGATCCGCCCGCCGCGGCCTCGGCGGCGACCATGCCGAATGCCTCCGGGAAGATCGACGGGACGAGGGTGACGTCGGCGAGCGGGATCAGGTGCACGAGGTGGCGGTGCTCGAGCGGCCCCGTGAAGAGCGCGTCCGGTCCGGCCATGGCCTCGAGCTCCTCGCGGTAGTCGCCGAACCCGACGACCACGGCTCGGGCGTCCACCCGCTGCAGGGCCTCCAACAGGAGATGCACGCCCTTGTTCCGGAGCAGCTTCCCGAAGTAGAGGACGGTCGGGCGATCACCTTCGAGGAACTCCGCAAGCCGCTCGGCATTCCCGTCGTCGGGCAGCCGCTCGTTCGCGTTGCCGGGGTTCGGCCGGTCGCGCCCGGCTTCCTCGAGCAGCCGCCGAAGCGCCTCCTCGCGCGGCTCGGGCCGGAACTCCATGACGTCCACTCCCGGCGGCACTTCGTAGACGCGGTCGACATGACCGACGACGTCCTCGAGGACGCTGCTGATGTGTGCGGAGCCGACGAAGACTGCGCGCGCTTCGGCCAGCGACTCGCGCCCCCAGCGCGAGAGCTCCTCGTTTCCGCGCATCGAGTACTCCAGCTCAGAGCCGTGCGCCTTGACGGCGAAAGGCAGCCCGCTCGCGGCGCCGACCGGCCCGCCGAGGAGGACATGATTCGCGAAGACGAGGTCGGCAGGCGCGAGCTCGCGCAGGGCGGCGGCGTTCGCCTCGACGATCGGTTCCGCTCCGCCTGCGGTCAGATCCTGAATCAGCCGCGCCTCCAGCCCTTCGTACCGGTCGAGCACGAAGACGGGCAGGACGCTGCCGATGTCGGGCCGCACCGTCTGGGCCCCGCCGAGGTCGTGGAGCTCCGGGTTTCGCTCCTGCGAGACGACCACGACGTCGTGGCCGGCGCGGCTCCACTCGCGGGCGACCGCGCGGGTGTAGACGTTCGAGCCGGTGCCGCCCAAGAGGTAGCCGTGCCAGAGAAGAATCCGCATCGGTTGTGCAGTTTCACCCGATTTGGTGACGCGCCGCCGGGCGATCTCGCCGATACCGAGAGAGTCGAAAGACACCCGCGAGCCCCTGCGGACCCCCTAGCTCGAGGTGAAATTTCATGCGGATCTCCAGACTGACGTTGAGCGCGCTCGCTCTCTTGCTCGCGTCTGCCGCACTGACTTTCGGCGTCGCCGCCGCGGCCCCCGCCGCGCCGATGACGGAAAACCCGGGAGCGACTGACTGCTACCCCGCCGAAGACGGATCCTCCGACGACGCTCCCTACGAGGACGAGGAGCCGATCGACGAGGACGTTCCAGTCGACGAAGAGCCCCTTCCCGACGAGGAAGTCGTCGATGAGGAGCCGCTCGCGCTCGGCTTCTTCGAGGACACGCCGATCGACGAGGATCTCCCCGCCGACGAAGAGGTCACGGGTGACGGTGACGACTCCGTCGAGTGCGGCGAGGGCGACGACAGCATCGAGCTCGGCGACGGCGACGACGACATCTCGCTCGGCGACGGCGACGACGAGGCTCAGCTCGGCGCCGGCGACGACGAGGCTGACGGAGACGACGGCAACGACGTCCTCCACGGCGGGCCTGGCAAGGACTCGCTGAACGGCGGCGGCGGCAACGACGCCGTCTCGGCGAGCCCGGCAACGACAAGCTCAACGGTGGGACCGGCAACGACCGCCACTTCGGCGGCGCGGGTGCCGACACCATCAAGGGCGGCGCAGGCAAGGACATGCTCGACGGCGGCCCCGGCAAGGACACGCTCGACGCCGGCGCCGGCAACGACACGATCAAGGCGAAGGACGGAAAGCGCGACGTCGTCCGCTGCGGTCGCGGGCGCGACACCGTCCGTGCCGACCGCATCGACAAGCTCATCGCCTGTGAGGTGGTCAAGCGCCGCTAGCGCGAGCGCTGAGGATCTCCGCCTCGCGCGGAGCTAGGGGTCACGGCGAGAGCCTCGTTTGGTCGAGGCTCTCGCCGTTTCATGAGCAGTTCCGGCCCGCGGGCCATGTCTACCGCGGACACGACGAGTGTCTGACACTCCTCAGGTCCCGCCGGGACGCGTCCCGTGCCGGGTGCCGGCTAGGCAGGTGGAAGTAGAGCGCGTAGAGCAGCTCGACGGCGGGGTTCACGTGTGGACGGCGACGTCCGACGGAGTGTCGAGCAGGGCCTCCGAGTAGTTGAAGATGATCCGGACGCCCGCGTCGATCAGGTCGTTCGCCGCCGACTGCGCGTTGTCGGCGGGAACGGCGAGGACGCCGACGACGATGTTCTTGTCGCGCACGACGTCGGGAAGCGTCGGGTACTCGCTGACGTCGACGTTCGCCGACTCGCCTTCCCACCTTGTCGGCGTCCTTGTCGAAGACGGCGGCGATGTTGATGCCGTGCTCGGCGAAGATCGGCGAGCTGGCGATGGCCTCGCCGAGCCGGCCGGCGCCGACGAGCGCGATGTTGTGCTGGCCCTGCGTCCGCAGGATCCGCCGGATCTCGCCCAGCAGCCCGTCGACGCTGTAGCCCACACCCCGCTTGCCGAACTTCCCGAACGCCGAGAGGTCGCGCCGGATCTGGGTGGCGTTGATGTTCGTGTAGTCGGCGATCTCCTGGGAGGAGATGCGCTCCTTGCCCATCTTCCGGGCCTGGGTCAGAACCTGGAGGTAGCGGCTGAGACGAGCAGCGACGCCGACGGTGAGACGATCCGGGACCGACCTGCCTGAGGTGGAGCTTGTGACACCACACAAGGATTGTGCCACCCGGGACTCATTCGCGCGTCGGGTGGTTACAAAGTCCCCTCTGAGCGGCCACTTTGTGCAAGCTTTCGGCCGCAGAGCGTCCGGCTGGACGAAGTACGTGAACGCCCGATCGCCGTCGATCTCGAGCACGGGAAGCCACTCGCGGTAGCGCGCCTCCAGGTCGGGATCGCCGGCGATGTCGACCTCCTCGAGCTCGAATTCCAGCTCAGCGCGGACCGTCTCCACGATCCGCCGCGCAGCCGCGCAGAGGTGGCAGCCCTCGGCGTGGTAGAGCATGACCTTCGGCGGCTTACGGGATAGAGCCCGCGCGTCAGTGGTCGCCTCGGAGACGCGTTGACGGCGAGGCCGTACGCCGCCATCCGCATCGTCGTCGACCGCCCCTCGTAGGTGCGCCCAGGTCTCGTGGAAGGCGCGGGAGGTGATGTCGTTCAGCCGCTGGTTGACCTCCTCCTCCTTCCAGAAGTACTCCTGGAGGCCCTGCACCCACTCGAAGTAGGAGACGACCACGCCGCCGGCGTTGGCGAGAACGTCGGGGAGGACGAGGACGCCCCTGTCTTCGAGGATCTCGTCGGCTGATGGCGTCGTGGGCCCGTTGGCGCCCTCGACGACGATGCTCGCCTTGACCTTGTCGGCGTTCGACGAGGTGATCACCTGCTCGAGCGCGCAGGGAGCGAGGACGTCGCAGTCGAGCGAGGAGCAGCTCCTCGTTCGTGATCGTCTCGGTGTCCTTGAGCCCCTCGACCCGCCCGGTCTCCTGCTTGTGCGCGAGCGCGAGTTCGACGTCGATCCCCTTGGGGTTGTAGACGCCGCCGGCCGAGTCCGACACGGCGACGACGCTCGCACCGTCCTCGGCGACGAACTTGGCGAGGTAGCTCCCCACGTTTCCGAAGCCCTGCACCGCGACCCGCATGCCCGCCAGCGACTTGTCCAGCTTCGTCGTCGCCTCGCGGAGGCAGTAGAGGGCGCCGTGCGCGGTCGCCTCCAACCGTCCGAGCGAGCCGCCGACGTTGAGCGGCTTGCCGGTGACCACGCCGAGCACGGAGTGGCCCTTGTTCATCGAGTACGTGTCGAAGATCCAGGCCATGACGCTCGGGTCGGTGCCGACGTCGGGCGCCGGGATGTCCTTCTCGGGGCCGATCTCGTTGATGATCTCGCTCGTAAAGCGGCGGGTCATCTTCTCGATCTCCAGCCGCGACATCTGCTTCGGGTCGCAGATGACGCCGCCCTTCGCGCCGCCGAAGGGGATCCCCATCAGCGCGCACTTCCAGGTCATCCACATCGCGAGCGCCTTGACCTCGTCGAGCGTGACGTCGGGGTGGTAGCGGATCCCGCCCTTCGACGGGCCGCGCGCGATGTTGTGCGTCACGCGGAAGCCCTCGAACACCTGGATCTCGCCCCGGTCCATCACACCGGGATCGACACCGCGACGGCTTTCTTGCACTCGCTCCAGCACGCGCGATGACGTTCGGGTCGATCTGGAACTCCTCGTGCGACCTTGCGCAGCTGCTCCTGCGCGATCTCGTACGGGTTCTCCTGGAGGTGGGTCGGCGCTTCGGTGGTCGTCACATCGTCTCCTGTTCGGTCGGCAAAACGGGCTGAGTATACGCCTCTACCGGATCGTGAAGTCTACGATTTGCCTGCTAGGAGGCCCTTCTCCGGGTGGGTATGCGAGCAGGCGCAGCGTGTACCGGCCGGGCGCGAGCCGTTGCCGGCGGGACCTCGGCCCGTCAGGCCGAAGGTGTACCGACCCGGGAGGAGGTTCCGGAGGCGCACGAGCCGCCCGATCCGAGCCCGGCCTCGCCAGAGGTCCAGATCGAGATGAGAGAGCGGCAGGACCTCGCTCGCTCCCGCTGAGCTCGACGATTCGTCCGGCCCGGAGCTCGAGCAGCGCCGGCGCCGAGTCGGACGGCTTGAAGCTCCGAGTCGAGAGCCGGACGCCGCCGAGGAGGTCGCGCTCGTAGCGGCCGAGCGTCAGCGTCCAGGGAACCCTCACCGGCGCAGCCCCGCCGGCCTGAAGCTCGAAGTCCGCCGAGACGACCTCGACGCCGGGCGGCATGTAGGCCATGCGGGCGGCGACGAACACCTTCTTGCCGCCCGCGCGGCGCGAAGCGTGAAGCGACCGGGCGAGACTGCGAGCGCCGCACCCCCCACCTCGCCCAGGCGGCCGAGCGAGACGGTGATCCGCAACTCGCGCTGGGACACGTTCCGCACCCAGAACGACTGCGTGCCCTGCCAGCCGCGGGCATTGGCGTGGCCGAGCGGCACCGATGCCGGCTCGGCGGTCGACCTCGACCGCTGCGGCGGCGCCGAGATCGACGCGGCGGCCGCTGCCGCCCGCGCGTTGCTCGAGCGGTGCCGACGAGCGCGCCTCGAAGCGCGCGAGCGTCGAGGTCCGGCCTCGCCTGCGCCAGGAGCGCAGCGCCGCCTCCGACGACGGCAGCCGCTGCGCTCGAACCGCTTACCGTTCCGAAAGCGCGGCTAGCCGTCCGCGGTCCGGCCCGGGATGCGGAAGTCAGGAGCCCGACGCCGGGGGCCGAGAAGCTCGGGCTTGAGCCCCCGTCGAAAGCGAGGCCGCGCGACGAGAAAGCGGCAGTGCGGCCGCCGGTCCGGGTTCCCACGCTCGCGCGGGCGCGCCGATCTCGATCGCTCGCCCTCTCGCCCGCTGCCGGAGCAAGCGCGGAGAGCCTCGCGCGCCGCGCCGGCAGGGATGCTCACGACCGGGACACCGAGCCGCTCGTCGACTCCCAGCCCGCCCGCGGGAATGCGGGCGTCGTGAAGACGACGACGGCCGCGCCGGCCCGCGCGGCACCGGCCGCGGCCTCGTCCGGGGCGTCTCCGGCCGGAGCCAGCGCAGCCTTCCCGGCGACCCGGCTATAGCCCTCGCGGTCGAAGAAGTCGGCGACGGAGATCGCGGGCGCCGACTCGCCGAGCCGGACGGGAGCAGCTCGATCGCGCGGCGCGGGCCTGCGAGGTCGAGGCGAGCGTACGTGCCGGGCTCGAGCGCTCCGCCGAGCGGCACCTCCCGTCGAAGACGACCCGAAGGCCCGACGCGGATCGTGGCTCGAACGTGCTCTGTGGTGCGGCGGTCGTCCGCCGCTCCGACCGTCAGCGCCTCTCGCGCGCCGCCGGGGCCGGAGATGCTCCCGAAGCGTGGCCCGGCAGGGCCGTCGTTCCCGGCGGGAGCGACGACCAGCGTGTCGAGGGCGAGCGCGCCCCTCGACGGCCCGTGCGGCCGGGCTGTCCGCGAAGGCGGCGTAGGGCTCGGCGACGCCGACGACCGCGATCCGGGCGGCGTCGTGGGCGTCGCCGTCGCCGTTCGGGTCGACCGCGCGCTCGAGCCCGGCGATCAGCTGGTCGGTCCGCGAGTAACGGCCCAGCGGCCGGCGGCGTCCCGCTGCCAGCCCGCCACGCGGATCGGGAGGACCGTGGCGTTCTCGGCGATCCCGGCGAGCCCGCTCGGGCCTCCCGAGCCGACGATGAGGCCGGCGAGCTGCGTGCCGTGCCGCTCGACGTCGCGCCGGCTCGTCCGGTCTGGAGCTCGCGGCAGCGAGGTCGTCCTCCTGGAGGACGTCGACGCCCTCGAGGACGGCTCCGGCGAGGTAGTCGTGTCCGAGCTCGACGCCGGTGTCGAGGAGCGCCACGGTCACACCGCGGCCCGTGAAGCCCGGGCAGGCCCATGCGGGCCCGGACTGCCGGAGCCCGGCGCGAGTCTCGTCGCGGTCCAGGAGCCGGCTCGCGACGGACGCGGGATACGCGATGCGAACGGGATAGACCCCGTCCACCTCCGGAAACCGCTGGAGGAGCGCGACCGCGCGGGCGTCGAGGGGCGCGGAGAAGCCGGAGATGACGCGCGAGTAGCTGAACTCGGGCCGGAGGCGCAGGCCCGCGATGCTGAGCCGCGCGATCAGCTGCCGCTGTGCGGCGAGCGCGGTCGTGTGCCAGCGCGTCTCGTCGGCCTCGGTCGCCCGGCCGCCGGCTGCGGCGACGCGAGTCGGCGAGCGACGGGGTCCGCAGGACGACGATCATCCGCTGGCCGACCGGGACCTCCGGGCGGGGCCCGCCGACGAGTCCGCGCCAGGAGACGGGCTCCGCCCGCCCGCCGCTCTGACGTGCCCGCCGGTGGCTGCGGCGACCGAGATCGCGGCGGCGGCGAGCGCGACGACCGCGAGCAGCGCGAAGCTGGGCGAGCCTGCCTCAGGCGAAGGCGTCGAGCGCAAGGTACCGAGGATAGGGGATCGGCTCGACGAACCGGGCGGCCGAGGCGATCATCGCCGCGTTGTCGGTGCAGAGCTCGAGCGGGGCGAGCGCGGCGCCCGGCAGCGACGCCCGCAGCTCGGAGTTCGCCGCGACCCCACCGACGACCGCGATCCGCTCCGCGCCGATCGACTCGGCGGCGGCCTGCGTCCGCTCGACGAGCGCGCGGACGATCGCGCGCTGGTAGGAGGCCGCGAGGTCGGCGCGCCGCCGCTCGAGTCTCCTCCGGGCCGAGGTCGCGCACGCGTAGAGCAGCGCGGTCTTCAGGCCGGAGAAGGAGAAGTCGAAGCCGGGAACCCGGGCGACGGGGAACGAGTACGCCTCAGGGTCTCCGTCCCGCGCGAGCCGGTCGATCTCGGCGCCCGCCCGGGTAGCCGAGGCCGAGCAGCCGCGCGCCCTTGTCGAATGCCTCGCCGGCGGCATCGTCGAGCGTCGTGCCGAGCACCTCGAACGCCGAGTGGTCGCGGACGTCGAGCAGCAGCGTGTGCCCGCCGCTCGCGAGCAGGCAGAGAAACGGGCGGCTGGACATGACCAGTGTCTGACACTCCGTCCACAGCGAGGAAGAGCGAGGCGACGTGTCCGTGCAGGTGGTTGACCGGAACAAGCGGGAGGCGCCGCGCCCAGGCCAGGGCCTTTGCGGCCGAGACCCCGACGAGCAGCGCGCCGATCAGGCCTGGGCCCTGCGTGACGGCGACGCGGTCGACGTCGTCCAGCGTTCGCGCCGGCCTCGTCGAGCGCTCGCGGACGCGCAGGCGAGCAGCAGCTCGAGATGGTGGCGCGAGGCGACCTCCGGGACGACGCCGCCGTAGCGGGCGTGCAGCTCGGCCTGGGAGGACGACGACGTTCGCGAGGATCTGGCCGTCGTCGCGTGACGAGCGCGGCGGCGGTCTCGTCGCACGAGGTCTCGATGCCGAGGATCACGCCGAGGCGCGTTCGTCGGAGCGGGTCCTTCCACATGATCAGCGCGTCCTCGCGGTTGTCCGTGTAGTAGCCACGCCGGATGCCGCGCGCCACGAACCCGAGGCTCTCGTAGAGCTTGATCGCGTCCGCGTTCGAGACACGCACCTCGAGCGTGTAGCCGCGCCGGTCGTCGCTCGCGGTCAGCTCGAAGAGCCGGGTCGAGGAGCTTGGTGGCGATCCCGCGGCGGCGGTAGTCGGCGTCGACGGCGATGTTCATGACGTGCCAGGCGTCGACGTAGCGGGAGATGATCATGTAGCCGACGAGCGCTCCCGTCCGCCTCGCGGTCGAACGCCCCGAGACAGATCGACGACTGCTTCGCGATCTCGCCCGGCGAACATCGAGCGCGACCAGGGGGTCGGGTAGGCGCGGCGCTCGATCCGCTCGATCGCGCCGAGGTCGGCAGAGGTCAGGCGGCGAAGGTCGATGCTCACGTCCGCGCTCGGTCCACGTCCGGGACACGCAGGTAGATCGGCTCGACCAGGTCCGGCGCACCGAAGTCCCCGCGAGCTCCGCATGGAAGCGGGCGCGCGGGAGGTGCAGCTCGCTCGTCGTCGGGCGGGACCTCGCCGCCGCGCGCCTCGAGCACCGCGCGGTAGCGAACGGCGCCGTCGCCGACGTAGACGCCGGCCGGGCTCGACCGGCAGATCCGCCGGCGCGAGGCACGACGCGGCTCCCCTCCACGAGCGCGAAGATCTCGCGGCGACGGGCGTCGATGACCGGGAGCGCGCCCGGCGCGCCGGCGGCCAGCGCGTCGAGCGTCGAGACGCCCGCGAGCGGCACGTCGAGGCGAAGGCGAGCGTCCGCGCGGTGATCAGGCCCATGCGCAGCCCGGTGAAGCTGCCGGGCCCGATCCCGACCGCGATCCCCTCGAGCTTGCGAGTCACGGACGCCGCCGCGGCGGAGCAGCGCGTCGAGATCCTCGAGCACGGTGACCGGCGCGCGACGTGAGCTCGCCGAGCACCTCCCCGTCCCAGACGAGCGCGCTCGTCGCCGCGTCGGTTGCGGTGTCGAAGGCGAGGATCAGCATGATCCGTTCACAGGTGATCTCTGCGGTCGACGTGATCGCCGGCGTGGGCCGAGCGCTGGACGGACCAGCGCGGCGGCGGGAAGCACGCCTGCGCCGGCCTCGGGCCACTCGACGAAGCACGACCGCGTCGTCGAAGTAGGGCTCGAGGTCGCCCCACTCCGCCGCGGACACGCCGGCGAAGCGGTAGAGGTCGAGATGGGAGACGTCCACGCGGCCCTGTAGCGATGGCCGATCGTGTAGGTCGGGCTCGTCACCGGCTCCGTCGACGCCGAGCGCGCGGCAGGCGCCGCGGACGAACGTCGTCTTGCCGGCTCCGAGCTCGCCCGAGACGTGACGACGTCGTCCGGCTCGAAGCTCGGCGGCAAGCGCGCGCGCCGACCGCCTCGGTCTCCTCGGGCGAGGACGACTCCAGCTCCACGCGGCCAGCCTACGGCTAGAACAGGCCGAGCTGGACCGCCGGCTGCGGCGGCGGCGACGGCTCGGGCTCCGCGGAGCTCCGGAGACGGCTCGGACGGCGCGGCCCATGAGCTGGCGGGAGGCGGCGAAGTCCTCCTCGAGCACCTTCAGCATCGCAGGCGTGTAGAGCGCCGCAGCCGGGTGGTAGAGCGGGTAGAGCAGGACGCGGTTCGCCGCCGAGCGTGACCTCCTGCTCCTGGCCGTGCACGCGCGTGATCCCGGTCGGCTTGCCCGAGAGGAGCTTCGTGGCGAAGTTGCCGAGCGTCGCGACGACGCGTCGGCTGGATCAGCTCGATCTGGCGGAAGAGGTGGGGCTCGCAGGCCTCGATCTCGTCCGGCTGCGGGTCGCGGTTCCCGGGCGGACGGCATTTGAGGACGTTCGCGATGTAGACCTCGGAGCGCTCCAGCCCGATCCCGGCGAGCAGCTTGTCGAGCAGCTTGCCCGGCCTGGCCGACGAACGGGTAGCCCTGCTTGTCCTCGTGGAAGCCGGGCGCCTCGCCGACGAACATCAGGTCGGCGTCCGGGTTTCCGGCGCCGAAGACACCTGCGTGCGTCCCTGCGCGAGCCGGCAGCGCGTGCAGGCCGCGGCGCTCTTCGGCGTAAGCACGCTGAGAGCCTCCATCGGCGCCGAGTCTACGACGCCGTGGCAGGACGGCTAGCCGCAGCCGCAGCTAGCCGCCGCAGCAACCGCCGCTGCGGGGCGCGGGTGCTGTCCCGATGCTCGTCTGGGTCGAGCGCTGCCGTGGGCCGAGAAGACCGAGAGCTGCTTGCGGACGTCGGCCGTCCCGCACTCCGGGCAGTCCGGCTGCGTGGCCGTTGCGGACGAGCTCCTCGAAGTGCGACTCGCACTGCATGCAGACGTACTCGTAGATCGGCATGCGTCAAGTGTATGCACGAGCCGGCCGTCGGAACGGGGCTGTGCGCCGTGTGTCGCGCCCACCGAGCATCCGAGTCTTCGCCGCCGCTCGCCCGCCGAGCATCCGCGCCGCGCGGCGTCGAAGGCGGCGCCCGGCTTCCGGAGGGTCGCGGAAAGCGGAAGACTATCCGCGAAAACGAGCGAAGCGAAGTTAGGTGGCGGGGGCCAGGCTGCGGCCGACCGGCCCCCGCCGTGTGAGCACTCTTGCGGCTAGCGCCCAACTCGATGACGGCGTTCTCCGACTTCAGGTACGCGAGCCGGAACAGGCCGTCGCAGCTTGTGGCAGTGCAGCCTTCACGCTGGTGCCAACCCCGAACGCAGAGAGGTCCGTACCTGCAGGGACCGCACACGTAACCGTGTGCCGTCGCTGCCGCGAACCGTGACCGAGGTGTCCGTCTTCGCGTCGAGCGTCCCGTGCGATGTAGAGCGCTGACGGATCCGTCGGCGCCGACCTCGTAGCGCTCCGACCGCGACTTCAGCAGGAGTATTCACGCCGCCGTCGACGCGACAACGTGAGGCTGACGCGACTCACCGACCGCGAAGTAGCGAGAGGTCGAAGTCCGTCGGCGCGTTGCACGAGAACATCGAGCCGTCGGGCCGGCGTACGGTGACCGGCCCGCCGGTGCGCGCCTGGAGCAGCCCGGAGGCGAACACCTGAAGGACGCCGTCCTCGTCCAGCGAGGCGGACTCCGAGGGATCGACGCCGAACACGCAGCCACCCTCGCCGAGGTGGCAGTGGAGCTTCACGCGCTCGCCCGACGGAAGGGCGAGAGATCGATGTCGCCCGGAACCGAGCAGCGAGACGACCATCCCGTCCTCGCGGCGCACCGAGACGCTCCCGTCGCCCTTCGACAGCGCGCCGTGGGCGGACAGCTCGCCCGTGCCGTCGGCCTTCACCCAGCCGTAGTTCGGACTGGAGCTTGATCAGGACGATCCGGTTCTCCCGCGAGACGCAGTGGATCTTCACGTGCTCGCCGACGCGGAAGATGCAGAGGTCGATGCCGGAAGGGACGGCGCACTCGACCTTCGTGTCGTCCTCGTGCGGACGGTGACCGCGAAGGGCGCCTTCTCCGCCAGGACGCCGTGCGCCTCGATGCCCTCCCTCGTGCTGGGGCTTGCTCTGGTCGTTCTTCTCGCTCTCGTCCTTGCCGCGGATGAACGTGAACGATCCGTCCTTGCCGATCAGCACGACCATGCTGACCTGGTCGCCCGGCCTCGAAGTCGGGCAGCGACGGCGCCCTCGGGCACCTCGACGTGGACGCGCCCGCGCTCGAGGACCGCGAGGTCGAAGCCGTCGTCCTTCTGTCGTCGAGGAAGATGCCCTCGAGCTCGACGAGCTTGGCGCGACCGGTCTCCTTGCATGCCGGTCGACCAGGTTGCACGGCCGACAGGCCGACACTCGCGACACGCGGTCGCCGGTCGCCAGACCGCCGCGCTTGCGGACGCGAGGCGCGTCCGACCGCCGGTCCCGACGGCGAACACGCTTCCGCCCGCCGAGAGGATCGGCGTCCCGGCTCGCTCCTGCTTGACGACGATGGCGCCGAAACGAGCGCGCGTCGCTCGACCCAGCGCCCGGACGCGCAGCGCGTCGAACGTTCCGTCCGGCGCGCCGCGCGGCGGTGACGGCCACACGGTGGCCGAGCCGGACCTGAGCGAAGCTCGCCGGCAAGCGAACCGTGCGTGCCGTGCGGCGCCGACACGACGACGGCAGCCTTCCGCTTCGCATCCTTGGCGACGGCGACGCCGGTCGAACGACGCGGCCGCCGCGTTCGGGCAGCGACGAGCAGTGCGCCGAGGCGGTGCCAAAAGCAGTCCTCTCCTCATTCCTTGACTCTCTCTCCCCGGCGTCGCAGGCCTCTGCGCCGCTCCCCCTGGCTCCGCTATCGGCGCGACGATCCCCCACGCTTGGGGAACTTCACTCTCTCGAGCTACCCCACTCGGAGCTAGAATGAGTGTTCTGCCCGGTATCCGAACGCGGAACTGGAGCGAATGTGATCGAGAGCGTGAATGTGATCGGCCGTGGCCGGGTCGGCTCGGCTGTCGCCGCTCGCCTGGACGAGCGGGGCGTAGAGCTGCGCGACGAGGGCGCCGAAATCGTCCTGCTGTGCGTTCCGGACTCGGCGCTATCGGACCACCGTCCGAGTGTCAGACACTCGTCGATGTCCCAATGGGTCGGGCACACGAGCGGGGCGACGCCGCTTTCTGCCCTCGGATACCACGATCGGCGGCTTCGGGCTTCACCCGCTGCAGACGTTCGACCGGTCGGGTCGCCCGGAACAGCTGGACGGCGCGCACGCCGCGGTCACGGGCGAGACCGACGAGGCCCGCGAGACCGGTCGTGAGCTCGCCCGGATGCTCGGCCTCGAGCCGTTCGACCTCGACGACGCGGATCGCTCCCTCTACCACGCCGGCGCGGCGATCGCCTCCAACTACCTCGTCACCCTGCACCGGGCCGCGAGCGAGATCTTCATGAGGTCGGGCGCTCCGCCGGCGGGCCTCGAGCCACTGATGCGGCGGGTGATCGAGAACGGCTTCGAGCTCACCGGTCCGATCGCCCGCGGCGACTGGGACACCGTCGATCGCCATCTCGAAGGCGATCGGCGAGCGCAGACCTCAGCTCGAGCCTCTCTACCGTGTGCTCGCGGAGGCGACGGCGCCGTGAGGACTGCGCGGACGATCGCGGAGCTGGAGCAGGCGCTCGCGCCGCTCGCCGGTTCCGTCGGCCTCGTCCCGACGATGGGCTCGTTCCACGAGGGCCACCTGTCGTTGATCCACGCCGCGCGGGAAGAGAACGACGTCGTGGTCGTCAGCCTCTTCGTCAACCCGGCCCAGTTCGACCAGAGCGCGGATCTCTCGTCCTATCCCCGGGACGAGGCCCGTGACCTCGAGCTCGCGGAGCAGGCCGACGTGGACGTCTTGTTCGCGCCCTCAGCGGCCGAGCTCTATCCCGACGGCTTCCAGACCTGGGTCGAGGTCGAGGAGCTCGGCGGCGTGCTCGAGGGCCAATTCCGCCCCGGACATTTCCGTGGAGTCGCAACGATCTGCCTCAAGCTCTTCAACCTCGTTCGGCCGAAGCGCGCCTACTTCGGCCAGAAGGACGCCCAGCAGACGGCCGTCGTCCGCCGTTTCGTCAAGGACCTGAACGTCCCGGTCGAGATTCGAGTGCTTCCGACCGTCCGAGACAAGGACGGCCTCGCGCTCTCCTCGCGCAACGTCCTCCTCTCCCCGGCCGAACGAGAGCTCGCAATCACGCTGCCCAGGGCTCTCGCGACCGGCGACCCGCACGAGGCGCGCGAGCTGCTCGGCGGGCTCGACATCGACTACCTGGAGGTCGCCGACTTCGAACCGAAGGTTCTCGCCGCTGCCGTTCGCGTCGGCGGCACCCGCCTCATCGACAACGTCATCCTGGAAGGAGACCGGACATGACCTCGCATCCCGACGCCTCGACGAAGGTCTCGCTGATCGAGCTGGCCGAGCGCAAGGCGCGCGGCGAGAAGCTCGTGATGGTGACCGCCTACGACCATCCCGGCGCGCGACTTGCAGATGCCGCCGGCGTGGACATCATCCTCGTCGGGGACTCGGCCGCGGACAACGTCCTCGGCTACGACTCGACCGTTCCGGTCACGGTGGACGAGCTGCTCGTGCTCGTGCGAGCAGTCGCTCGCGGCGCGAAACGCGCGCTGGTCGTCGCCGACATGCCGTTCGGCTCGTTCCAGGTGTCCGACGAGACCGCTGTGGCGAACGCTGTCCGTTTCATCAAGGAGGCGGGCGCCGATGCCGTGAAGATCGAAGGCGCAGGCCCGTCGCTCTCGCGTGTCCAGGCGCTCGTAGGCGCCGGGATCCCGGTGATGGGCCATGTCGGACTGACTCCGCAGTCCGCAACCATGCTCGGCGGGTTCAAGGCCCAGGGGCGCACGGCGACGAAGGCGCGCCGCCTCCTCACCGAAGCACGTGAGCTCGAGGCGGCCGGCTGCTTCGCCG
This sequence comes from uncultured Actinomycetes bacterium, assembly GCA_963754715.1. Classification (GTDB taxonomy): domain Bacteria; phylum Actinomycetota; class Thermoleophilia; order Gaiellales; family Gaiellaceae; genus JACDAN01. The sequence continues at coordinate 128,050 of CAVWHA010000010.1, forward strand.
TCGTCCTCGAGGCAGTCCCGGCCGAAGTGGCACGTCGAGTGTCAGACACTCTCCATGTCCCGACGATCGGTATCGGAGCCGGACCTGCCTGCGACGGCCAGGTCCTCGTGTGGCACGACCTCTTGGGCCTGAACGACCGGAAGCCGGCCCGCTTCGTCAAGCGGTACGCAGACCTCGCCACCGAGACCCAACGGGCGCTGGAGACCTACGCGGCCGACGTCCGCTCAGGGGCTTTCCCGGCCGAAGAGCACACCTACACGATCCCGGAGGAGGAGCTTTTGCTATTCGAAGCCGCGACCGAGGAGCGCGAGGAGGCCCCACAGGCAGACGGCTAGCGCTGCCAGCCAGACGACCGCGAGCCCGACGCCCGCTGCGGCGCGCCTGTACGACCAGTCGTAGACGACGCGAAGCCCGAGCACGAGGAGACCGACGCTCCAGGCCGCAGGCACGACGAGCAGCGGCGGGAAGACGCCCCAGACCGCAAGCGCGAACATGAGCGGCGCGAGCGCGAAAGCGAGAACGTGACGCGTCCTACGCCGCGTTCCCCCGCCGCCGAGCCGCGGAACGACGAAGGACAGGCCCCAGCCGAGCAGCCAGTAGCCCACGAACGCGTACGCGAAGCCGGCGGCGAAGAGCCAGACGAGGATCTCGAGCGGATCGAGATCCTCCAGCGTGCCGCCCGCGGTCGCCAGCGCCGCGGCGACACCTCCTACGAAGGCGAGCGCGACGACGACGTCCTGGCGGTCACCCGCCGCTTCCTTCGAGTCGTCCCGCAGGCTCGCGAAGACTTCCAGCGGCCGGTGCAGGACGAGTACCGCCCGCTCCCACCAGATCCGCTCCGCCCCCACGGGCGGAAGGCTAGAGGCCGGGAATCGTTCGGTTGACGCTTGCGAGCCGGTACGTGACGTCGAGGTCGAGCTTCTTGCCTTCGATCTCGACGGTCAGGCCGACGACGGCGCTGCGGATCAGGCCGCTCCTGCCGGAGATGAAGAGCGCCGCGCGGGTGTCCCCGAGGTGGTCGGCCACCTCGGACATGTCGGGCGTGGCCTGCCCGGTTGCCCGGGAGAACGACTGGAGCTTCGTAGCCGCCTTCAACAACCCTGCGGTGTCGATCACGCCGGAGACCGTGGCGCCGCGCTCTCCGTTCACGACTCGGCCCTCTCGCACCCGCACCTCCTTCACGTACCGGGCGAGCTCGATCATCGTGCCGGACAAGTCGTACTGCTGTCTCGCCGAGGCGGGAACAGGGGTCGAGAAGCGCCTGCCGTTCATGCTCATCGTCATCTGCCCGCCGCGCATGACCATCCGCACGTTCATCGTGCCGAGCCCCGGCAGTCCGTCCATCCGCATCGTCATCAGCTGCTCCCCGGCGCGGCGGCCTTTCAGGTAGGCGCCTCCGTCCATGACGAGGCTCACGCGCTGGCCCTCGAGCCCGAACGTCATCCGCATCTCGTAGCTCATCGATGTGAGGCCCGCCTGGGCGGTCTGGGCGCGGTTCAGGAGTTGCTGCGCGCGCTCGCCCTGCTCGCCGGAGCATCCGGCGAGGACGAAAACGGCGAGCACCGGTGCCGCGAGACGGCGCATAACGGCCCTATCGGCCCGATCGCGCCACCACCGTGATCCCCTCCCTGAGGGTGCGGGGCAAGACGGCCCCCAGCGCCCGGTACGCCGCGTTCTTTCGGGAGCCGTGATTGAAGTAGTTCTGCGCCTGCCATGACGTGACCCCGAGTCCCGCATCCTCTACGGCCGCCAAAAGCTCACCGGCTGTGTGCTCGTGGAAGTGGCCGGGGTTCCGAGGCTCATCGCGGATCGGGTTGTAGGGATTGCGGCCGAGCAGCATTCGGATGCGCTTCGGAAGCGCCGTCGCGTTCGGCGTCTGGAGGATCAGGTGGCCGCCCTCGCGCAGGCCCGAGGCGAGGAACCGCAGCACCGGGACCGGCGCCACGTGCAGGTGCTCGATCACCTCACTGCAGACGACGACGTCGTGCTGCTCCAGCTCCGGATAGTCGCCGTCGTTGAGATCGACTTCGGTGTGCTGCTCGCCTTCGCGGAGGGGGAAGCGGTGGTCCAGCCAGCCGAGCGTGTTCACCTGTGCCTCCGGAAAGGTCTCCCGTAGGAGGACGGTCTCATAGCTCGGGCCGACGACGAGGATCCGTTGTGGCTCCAGCTCGGCGACGAGATCGAGCAGCAGCCGATACCTCGCCTCGTGCGTCCTGAGATAGATCTGCTCTTCCGGCGCCGTGTAGCGCGCGGAAAGGTCAGGCAGCTGCCGCGGCAAAGGCGGGAAGGACCTCGCGGAGAAACCGGCCCGTGTAGCTCTCGTCCACGGCGGCGATCTCCTCAGGTGTCCCGGTCGCGATCAGCTCGCCGCCTGCCTCTCCGCCTTCCGGGCCGAGGTCGACGATCCAGTCCGCCTGCTTGATCACATCGAGGTTGTGCTCGATCACGAGCACGGTGTTGCCGTTGTCCACGAGCCGCTGGAGCACTTCGAGGAGCTTCTCGATGTCCGCGAAGTGCAGGCCAGTCGTCGGCTCGTCGAGGATGTAGAGCGTCCGCCCGGTCGCGACCTTCGAGAGCTCGGAGGCAAGCTTCACGCGCTGGGCCTCGCCGCCCGAGAGCGTCGTCGCGGGCTGGCCGAGCTTGACGTAGTCGAGGCCGACGTCATGGAGCGTCTGGAGCCGGCGCCGGAGCTTCGGGATCTTCGAGAAGAACCGCAGTGCGTCTTCGACGGACATCTCGAGCACGTCGGCGATCGACTTGCCCTTGAACCTGACCTCGAGCGTCTCGCGGTTGTAGCGGCGTCCATGGCACGTCTCGCACGGGACGTAGACGTCCGGAAGGAAGTGCATCTCGATCTTGATCGTCCCGTCGCCCTTGCAGGTCTCGCACCGCCCACCGCGGACGTTGAACGAGAACCGGCCCGGCTTGTAGCCGCGCACCTTCGCCTCGGGCGTCATCGAGTAGAGCTCGCGGATGTGGTCGAACAGCTTGGTGTAGGTCGCCGGGTTCGAGCGCGGCGTGCGGCCGATCGGGGACTGGTCGATGTCGATCACCTTGTCGTAACATTCGATGCCCTCGCAGCTTTCGTGCTCGCCGGGCTTCACGCGGATCCGGTGCAGGCGGTTGGCGAGCGCCTTGAAGACGATCTCGTTCACGAGCGTCGACTTGCCGGAGCCCGAGACACCGGTGACGCAGATCAGCTTCCCGACCGGGAACTCGACGTCGATTCCCTTGAGGTTGTGCTGCGAGGCGCCGCGGACCCAGAACGAGCCCAGGTCCTCGGTGCGCCGCTCGGGCACCGCGATCTCGCGGGCACGCGAGAGGAACTGGCCGGTGATCGACTTCGGGTTCCGCTCGATCTTTCGCGCCGTCCCTTCTGCGACGACGTGGCCGCCGTGCTCTCCCGCCCCGGGCCCCATGTCCACGAGCCAGTCCGCGGAGCGCATCATCTGCTCGTCGTGCTCGACGACAAGCACGGTGTTGCCGAGATCGCGGAGCCGCTCGAGCGTCGTGATCAGCTTTCCGTTGTCGCGCTGATGGAGCCCGATCGACGGCTCGTCGAGGATGTAGAGCACGCCGACGAGCTGCGAGCCGATCTGGGTCGCCAGCCGGAGCCGCTGCGCCTCGCCGCCGGACAGCGTGGCCGAGGCGCGGTCGAGCTGGAGATAGCCGACGCCCACGTTGTCGAGGAAGGTCAGCCGCTCGCGGATCTCCTTGACGATCCTCGCGCCGATCAGCTGCTCGGTCTCCGTGAGATCGAGCTCGTCCAGGAACCCGAGCGCGCGGGTGACGGACATCCTCGTGAACTCGTGGATGTTGAGGTCGCCGACGGTGACCGCAAGCACCTCGGGCTTCAGCCTCGCGCCGTTGCACTCGGGGCAGGGGCGGAAGCTCATGTACTCCTCGATCCGCTCCCGCGTCGACGACGAGTCTGTCTCCCGGTAGCGCCGCTGGAGGTTGGTGACGAGCCCCTCGAAGGCGAGCATGTACGACCGCTTGCGGCCCATGCGGTTCCGGTAGCTGACGTAGATCCGCTCGCCCTTCGTCCCGTGGAGGAAGTAATCCTGTTGCTCCTCTGTCAGGTCCTGCCAGGGCGTGTCCAGATCGATCTCATACCGGTCGGCAATCGCCTGGATTACCGCCTCGTACCAGTTGCCGGAGAGTGAGACGAGCGCTTCGGCCAGGGGCAACGTCGGGTCGGGGACGAGCAGGTCGGGGTCGATCTCCTGCTGTGCGCCGAGGCCCGTGCAGCGCGGGCAGGCGCCGTGCGGCGAGTTGAACGAGAAGATGCGCGGCTGGAGCTCGGGCAGCGAGACGCCGTGCTCGGGACAGGCGAAGCGTTCCGAGTAGGTCTGCTCCCGGCCCTCGTCGAGGAGGTCGATCGTGACGAGCCCTTCGGCGAGGTTGACGGCCGTCTCCACCGACTGGAATAGCCGTGTCCGGAGATCCGGCTTCATGCGGAGGCGGTCGACCACGACCTCGATCGTGTGCTTGAACTTCTTGTCGAGGACGATCTCGTCCTCGAGCAGCCGTTGCTCCCCATCCACCTTCACGCGGGTGAAGCCGTCGCGCCGGAGCTCCTCGAAGAGCTCCCGGTACTCGCCCTTCCGGTCCCGGACGACGGGCGCGTTCACGGTGAACTTCGTCCCGTCCGGAAGCTGGAGGATCTGGTCGACGATCGTCTCCACCGACTGGCCCGAGATCGGTCGTCCGCAGACCGGGCAATGCGGCCGGCCGACCCGCGCGTAGAGGAGGCGCAGGTAGTCGTAGATCTCGGTCACCGTGCCGACCGTCGAGCGCGGGTTCCGCGAGGTCGTCTTCTGGTCGATCGAGATCGCGGGGCTGAGGCCGTCGATCGAGTCGACGTCCGGCTTCTCCATCATCTGGAGGAACTGCCTGGCGTAGGCCGACAGCGACTCGACGTAGCGGCGCTGGCCTTCCGCATAGATGGTGTCGAAGGCGAGGCTCGACTTTCCGGAGCCCGAGAGGCCCGTGACGCAGATCAGCTTGTGCCTCGGGAGACGGACGGTGATGTCCTTGAGGTTGTGCTCGCGGGCACCGTGAATTACGAGCTCTTCTTGAGCCATAACCTGCAAGTCTAGCCGCGCCACCATGTACGAACGCATGTTCGCTTTTGGGTCGGACGGCGGACCACGGCCAGTCTTCGCGACGCTCGACGAGGCCGGCGCGGACCGGGTTGTCGAGGATGTATTCGAGCGGTCGCTTCGTAATGATCCTCGTCGTGGATGACCCAGGAGGAGAAGCGCTCGCGGAAGAGCGCGCCCCTGCGGCCGAAGCGGGCATTGTGCTCGCGGGCGTAGTGGCTCTGGAACCACTGGACGGCCGGGGAGAGATCTTCGACCCTCGCGTCGACGAGCGCGTGGTAGTGAGTGCCCATCAGGCAGTAGGCGTGGAGTCCGAGGCTCCAGCGCCTGACGCCCTGCGTCAGCAGCGCCACGAATGCTCGGTAGTCGTCCCCATCGCAGAACAACCAGGCCTCGTGGACCGCGTTCGCAGTCAGGTGGAAGTAGCCGTCAGGCAGTTGGGTGCGGAGGATTCGCGCCACGCATCGACACTACGGCGTGGGCGCCTGCTCCCCGCCGCCCGACCCACTTCCTCTCCACTCTCGACACGCCCCCGCGCCACACGACGAGTGTCAGACACTCGTCGTGGCTGGAATGGACTAGCCGGCGAGGCGTTCGACTAGCCGGTAGACGCTCTTCGGCTTCGGAACGTGATCGAGAGCCAGCGGGCCGACGACCACCGTTCCGTAGCCGAAGAGCCGGCCCGGGAGCGTCTGGTCCAGCTCGACGGCGTCGACGGCTGCGAGCCGCACTGCCCTCGCACGCCGGCGCCACGTTCCGGCGACGAGGAAGACTTTCTCCGTGGTGACGACGACCCTGGTGCGCTCCCACTTCCAGACCGCCCGCAGCGCGATCAAGGCGGCAAGCGTGACGAGGACGGGTCCAGCGACCGACACCGGCCAGTCGGCGGTCGTGAGCACTCCGCCCGCGCCGGCGACGACGATCGCCCACACCAGCGGGCGCGCCAGGACGATTCCGTGGCGACGGGCGTCCAGGCAGACCTCTTCGTCCCGATTGACGAGCACACCGGCGGCTTCGCCCCGCCGCGGACGTTTCCTTCCGGGCCAACGCCGGTAAGACTGCGCCTGTGAGCGAGACCGCGCACCGAGCCTTCGTCGCCGCCGTCGTCGTCCTCGCCGTGGTGGTAGGCGCCCTGGCGCTGTGGCAGCTGAAGATCCTGCTCGCGCTGCTCTTCCTCGCCTTCACGGTCGCAGCGGCGATGCGGCCGGGCGTCGACGCTCTCCGGCGACTGGGGATCCCGCGAGGCGCGGGCGTCCTCCTCCACTACGCCGCGCTCGTGAGCCTCCTCGGGCTTCTCCTCTGGGCGGTCGTCCCGCGCGCGATCCACCAGGTTCAAGCGGCACTCGGCGACTCGCGCGACGAGACCGGTATCAAGGGTGAGCTCCTCACCTGGCTGGACCGCCGCCTCGAACGGCTGCCTCAACCCGATCAGCTCGTCGATCCCGCCCTCGAGTTCACGCTCCTCGGCGTCGAGATCGCCGTGGGGCTGCTCTTCGTCTTCGCGGCCGCGGCCTACTGGATCTTCGAGCGGGACGATGCCGTCCGCTTCGTCACGTCGCTCCTGCCGCGCCCGCGCCGGAAGCTCGTCCGCGACACGTGGGATCTCATCGATCTGAAGCTCGGCGCCTACGTCCGCGGGCAGGCGCTCCTGATCCTCCTCGTCGCCACCGTCCTGTCGATCGCCTTCTGGGCGATCGGACTGCCGTTCTGGCTGTTGATCGCCGTCTTCGCCGGGATCGTCGAGATCGTCCCGGTGGTGGGGCCGCTCAGCGCCGGGGCGCTGGCGGTCGGAGTCGGCCTGACCGAATCGGTCGGCGTGGCGCTCGCCGCCGGCCTGGTCGTGCTCGTCGTCCGTCTGCTCGAGGACTACCTGGTGATCCCGCGCGTCCTCGGCGACGCCGTCGGCCTGTCACCGCTTGTCGTGCTCATCTCCGTCGCCGCCGCCGCGCTCCTCTTCGGCGAGTTCGCCGTGCTCCTCGCGATCCCGATGGCCGCCGTCCTCGCCACGCTCTTCGACGTCATCGTGCGCGACAAGGACCCCTCAGAGGAGGACGTTCCGACGGTGCTCTTCCCGGCACAGGACGCCGAGGTTTAGCTAGGCCCTACGCCACTTGCCGAAGATGAGGCCGCCGATCGTGAAGCCCAGCCCGAAGGTGCCGAGCGAGAAGGCTCCGAGCGTCACCGCCTTACGGACCTTCGAGAGTCGCTGCCACCGACCGAGCGCTTCCTCCTCGTCGGTCGTCAGCGGCTCGCCGCGCCGCTTCTTGCGCAGCGCCCCGCCCGCTCTCAGCCCGAGATAGAGGTCGTCGAAGATCTCGGTGGGCTCATCGACCACGATCTGAGTGTATAGCCTGCCCCGGCTGTGGCCGGGCCCGCGACGCGACTCCTCCACCTCTCGGATCTTCATGTCGGGACTAACGAGGAGCCTCGTCTGGAGCCCGGTCTCGAGGCACTGATTGACCGCGTCGACCCGGAGCTGATCGTGGCGAGCGGGGACCTCACTCATCGCGGCCGACCCGAGCAGCACGACCGCGCTGCGGCGTTCCTCCGCGGTCTCGGCCGCCCGGTGCTCGCCATCCCTGGCAACCACGACATTCCCTACACCCCGATCGCACGGTTCACGAGCACCTTCGCGGAGTTCGAGCGGCACTGGGAGACCACGGAGCCCGTCCACCGGTCGGACTCGCTCTTCGTCGTCGGGCTGAACTCGGTCCGGCCCTGGCTTCACCAGTCGGGACGGCTACGCCGTTCCCAGCTCGACCGTGTCTGCGAGCTCTTGCCGCAGGCAGCGCCGACGGCGCTCCGCGTCGTCGTCCTCCACCACCATCTGCTGGGCGCCCCATGGCGCTCCCGGAAGAAGCCCGTCGCCCGCCGGAGCCGGGTGCTCGCGGCGCTCGTGGACGCCGGTGCAGAGCTCGTCCTCGCCGGCCACATCCATCAGGCGGCGATCAGCGAACGACACGAGTTCGAGGTGGTCAGCGGGGACATCCGCGGCGTCACCGTCTCGATCGCACCCGGCCTCGGGCAGCCCCGCCCGAACAGGCGCGGCGAAGCGCGCGGGCTGCTTGTCTACCGGTGTGAGGAGGATGCGCTGACCGTCGAGACCTACATCTGGCGGGGAGACGACTGGGGGCTGACCGCGCTCCGGCGCTTTCCGCGCGGACGCGGGCCGCTCGCCGCCCAGCCGGCTCCCGCCTGACTCTCGCTCAGTACCAGCGGCCTCGCGCGAATCCGCCGAACGCGATGAGGCCGATCAGCGCGATGATCAGGCCGATCCAGAGGTTCCAGACGATGGCGAGGATGATCCCCACGATGACGAGGATCCCGCCAAGACTGATTCCACCCAATGCTTCCTCCTTCGGTTACCTAGTGACCGGGCGCCTGCCGACGGCCATCCGGTAGATCACGAGCAGGATGAGCGCTCCGACGATGGCGGTGAGCCAGCTGCTGATGTCGAAGAACTCGTCCATCGGATCTGCGTCGAACAGTGCTTGCGCCAGGAATCCTCCCAGGATTGCGCCGACGACGCCGATGATGGTGGTCACGATGAAGCCCCCGGGGTCGTCGCCGGGAAGGACCGCCTTGGCGATTGCTCCCGCGATGAGCCCGAGGATGATGAACGCGATGATGCCCATGTGTCTCCCTTCGAGGTTTGCGTGAACGGCCTTCCCAAAGCGGAGAGAGCGGAAACGCAGGCTACAAACGGGATCGTGGGCCGGTGACCGTCCGTTTTTGGACGACTCGCCGGTAGACGATCACGATCAGCGTCGCCACGAAGACCGAGACCACGAAGACGCCGCCGACCCCGAAGCCGAGACTCAAGGCGATCGCGCCGCCGAGGATCGCACCGACGATGCCGATGAGGACGGTGAGCCAGAGCGGCATCGGATCCTTGCCCGGGACCGCAAGCCGGCCGAGCCCGCCGACGACCAGCCCTGTGATGAGGATCGCAACGACGTCGCCGAGGTCCATCCGGCGCTGAGAGTAACGGGAGCCCGCCGCCCAAGCAGCGGGCTCCCGTCGGAGGTGGGCCTACGGCAGTGGCGTCGGGCAGGCCGGCGGCACGGCCGGACTGCTGTCCGTGCAGGTGATCCGACCCTGGATCGCCGGTGAGATCGGCGAGTTCGCCGTGACGTAGTCGGCAAGCGCCTGGTCCATGATCTCTCGCGAGGTCATGCGCGGCCGGATGACGGGGTAGCCGTCACCGCCGTCCGCCATGAAGTCGTTCTCGGCGACGCTGTACGTCGACGCCGCGGTCAGGTCGACGGGCGCACCGGTGCAGGAGCCGTCGGCCGCCTGGCGGACGACGTTCGAGACCCGGCTCCCCGCTGCCGCCTGGATGTCCCAGGTGAAGCAGAGGCCCGAGACCTGCGGGAAGCGGCCCTGCGCTCCGGCATGGCTCAGCGAAACGCCGTTCTCGAGCGTCGCCTTGAGCTCGGCGCCGTTGATCGACGCGGTCACCACGATGTTCCCGAACGGAAGCACCGCGAGCACCTGCCCGCGCGTGATCGGGAACGGCGGAGGCGTGAACGGGCTGCAGAAGTCGCCGCTCAGGTCCGGGTTCGGACACGTCAGGGCGTCGCGGAGCCCGCCCGAGTTCGTGATCGCGAAGTCCGTCAGGTACGTCTTCCGCATCGCGTCGGTGACCGTGTTGCCGATCTTCGACTCGCAGAGCCGGCCGTCCGCGCGGCCGCAGTTGTCCGAGCGCGGAACGGCGACGCTCGACGTCGCGATCGTCGTTCCGAGGATCGGGTTGAGCGCCGTCTGCAGCTCGGTCAGACGAGCCTGGATCGCAGGGTCGGCGGTCACGCCGATGTTCCACGGCTTGTGGAAGTCGGCCGTCTTGTAGACAACCCTGTGGTCGTCCTCGTCGGCCACGAGGCGGATCCTGGTGAACCGAAGGCCCTTGCTCCGGTTCTCGGTCAGGAGCACCCCATTCGGCCGGAAGGACAGGACCTGCTGGTCGGTGTGGTCGCCGAGCACCGCATCGAGGCGCGGAGTGGCGTCGGCAAGGTCGACCACGGGCCCGGTCGGCGCGGTGAGCGTTCCGGACGTGGCGCCCAGGTGTCCCATCGCGACGACGTACTCGGACCGGTTCTTACTCCGGATCTTGGCCGCCTCGGCGTTGACCGCGGCCGTCGAGTTCGAGATGTGGAACGGATCGAGCGTCCCCGGCCGCGTCAGCGTCGGCAGGTCGTCGTTCGTGAACCCGATCATCGAGATGTCGGTGTTCCCTCCGAAGCGGAAGAACCAGGACGGCGACCACTCCGGAGGCGTGTTCCCCGCCGAGTCGACGATGTTCGCCGACAGATACGGGAAGTTCGCCAGCGGCGCGATCGTGCCCCGCATGTAGGACTGGCCCACGTCGAAGTTGTGGTTGCCGAGGCCGTCGGCGTCGAAGCCCATCAGGTTCATCATCTCGATGGTGGGCCTGTCGCCGAAGAACGCCGAGATCGGCGGCGTCGCGCCGATCGAGTCACCGGCAGCCACGAGCAGCGTGCCGTTCTTGTCCTCCTGGCGGTAGATGTCGAACCACGGCTTCAGGAACGCCGCGCCGCCGATCGCGAACGACGGTCCGACCGAGTCGGGCGCGTCGAGCAGCGGGACGATCTGGCCGTGGTAGTCGCTGATGTTGAGGATCGTCAGCTCACGCAGATCGCCGGTGTTCGTCAGCATCTTGTAGAGGATCTTGCCGCGAGCGTTCTGCGGCGCCGGGATCCCCATCACGAACGCGAGCGTCGGCGCGACGTCGATCGCACGAACGTCGTCGATGTCGTCCCGCTTCCTGATCCCTGGGCCCGCCGCGACGAACGTCCCGTGCATGTTGACGTTGCGCCTGAGGTTGACGAGCTCCGGCAGGTACCCGTGCTGGCCGAAGAACTGCGAGAACGCGATGTTCTGACCCGCGGTCGCCGCGTCGAACTGATACGGCGGGCGGGAGACGACCACGACGTCGCCGCTGCGGTTCGGGTGCAGGGCGTCGGTGCCGTCGACGTTGCGCAGCTCCTCCTTGTTCATGATCTTCAGCATCACCTGGCGGCCGGGCACATCCGCGTCGACGAGGCTCTGGAACGCCTCTCTCGCAGCTGTGCGGACAGCCTCGTAGGTGATGCCGGCGGGAAGTGTCGGGTTGACGTAGATCTGCGCCGTCCCGCCGGCCCAGCAGGCCTTGGCGAGATCGGCGGCGAGCCCGGCTCGACAGTTGCTCAGCGATCCCGCGAGCGCCGGATTGCCGCTCGGGTGAAGCGAGACGTCCGCGCCCGTGACCGTGTTGCGCACGGTCTTGTCAAACAGGACCTTGCGGGCGTTGATCGCCAGCCACTGCGGGGCGAAGCCGTGGTCGGACGACGCCATCACCGTCGTGTCCTTCTTGCCCATCAGGTCGCGCCCGAGGCCGAGTGTCGTGTCGGCCTCCTCGTAGGCGGCCCTGATGTAGCCCTCGCGCTTCGCGAGGAGCCCGTCCTTCGTGGCGTCACCGTTCACGTTGTCGTAGTACGGGTTCGGGCGACCGTCCATGTCGGTCGGGCTCAGCAGCCCCAAGAACTGATGGCTGAACTCGTCGGTGACCGGGACGCCGAGGAAGAGCATGTCCGGCTGGTAGTCGAGCGTGCCGAAGATGTAGTGGAGGTAGGCGTGATGCGCGTCCGCCCACTTCAGGCCCTGCTCGACGTACGTGTCCTCGTCGACGATCAGCGCCTCGAGCGGTGCGAAATCCGCGGCCGTCGAGGTCGGAAAGTCGTGGGCGAGCTTCTCCTCGAATGCGGACGAGCCGGCCGGCCCGAGGGCGTTGTACGTGGCGTTGACTCGGGCGATCGACGTGAAGTACAGGCGGAACTTCGAGAGGTCGCCGGTCAGGTCGATGAGCTTGGTGTAGAAGCCGGCAGTCTGACCTGCTCGGGCGCCGGTCAGAGTGACCTTCACCTCTTCCCACTGGCCGGGCGAAAGGTCGGCGACAAACTGGTTTCCATTCTTGCCGGCCGTCGACGGAACGAGCAGCGCGTGGTCGTAGCCAGCCGAGCTTCCCGCCGAGTCGTAGATGTAGACGTCGTAGAGACGGTCGACGTTATCGGCCGCCGGGAATGCGGTGTTGCGGACGCGGAACTGCGTCTCCTTCGCACCGGGCTTCGATGCCGGCACGTTCGTCCAGCCGACCGCGTCGGCGACGGCCGGGACGTTGTAGGCCGGCGTCTGGTTGTCGGCCGAGCCGGTGCGCTGGTACGAGACGCCGAAGCTGTTGGCGAGACCGGGCTGGCCCGCCAGGTCGTAGTTCACGAGCACGCCGCGGGTGGAGAAAAACGACCGGAAGTCCACGACAGGTCCCTGAATCGCGGGGACGAGGCCGCGGGTGCCGACCCATTCGACCGACGCGATCTTCTTCCCTGCGCGCTCGGCCGACTGGAGGATCGTGTCCGCCTGGAGGATCCCGGTCGCTGCGAAGCTCGTGGTGTTGTTGAACGCGTCACCGGTGCGGTGGAACGTGTTGTTCGTCGACCCGTGCTCGCCGGGCCAGGTGCCGGTGGCGAGCGTGTACCAGCCGACGCCGGTGTTGGGAGGGAACCCCTGGAGCAGGCCGTTCTCGCCTGCGACGCCCTTCTTCAGCAAGTCCTTGTAGGTGGGCATGAGGCCCTTGTCGGCGTAGCGCTCCATCAGATCCGGGCGCATCCCGTCGGCGGCGAACATGATCGCCTTCTGCGACCTCGCGTCGCCGGCGTCGCCGCTGTGGAACTTGAGTTTCGCCTTGGACCCGTAGGTGAGCGGGCGATGACCCGCACCTGAGCCGGCAAACACGAGCGTTGCGAGGGCGCTGACCGCAAGCACGGCAAGCCCCAGACGTCTGAATCTCTTCACGATGCTCCTCTCCCTGGATCCCCTGAAGGCCCTAAAGACCAGCCGATCCTATGCGCTTTTGCGGAAAACAGGAAGCACTATCCTGGTGAAAAGGTCGTAAATCTAGCCAGGTGGCTAGAGGCGGGCTCTGGCGCTCAGGCCGGCGCTTCGGCCCCAGCCTGGAGCTCGCGGCGCAGGTCCTTGATCTCGTCCCGCAGCTTCGCGGCGTACTCGAACCGGAGGTCGGCCGCAGCCGCGAACATCTCCTCTTCCAGTGTCACGACGAGTCGCTGGAGCTCCGCCGGCGGCATGCCCTCGGCCTTCTTCCGCGCTCGCCGGCTGCCCCGCGGCACCGTCGGCGACTCGAGCGACAGGAACTCGGCGATGTCGGAGACGCCCTTGATGATCGACTCCGGCGTGATCCCGTGCTCCTCGTTGTAGGCGAGCTGCACGGCGCGGCGCCGGTCCGTCTCCTCGAGCGCGCCCTTGATCGCCTCGGTCACCTTGTCCGCGTACATCACGACCTTGCCGTTCGTGTTTCGCGCGGCGCGGCCGATCGTCTGGATCAGGGCGGTCTTGCCGCGGAGGAACCCCTCCTTGTCCGCGTCGAGGATGGCGATCAGCGAGACCTCGGGCAGGTCCAGCCCCTCGCGGAGGAGATTCACGCCGACGAGCACGTCGTACTCGCCGAGACGCAGCTCCCGGATGAGCGTGATCCGGTCGAGCGTGTCGATCTCCGAGTGGAGGTACCGCGCCCTGACCCCCGACTCGAGCAGGTAGTCGGTCAGGTCTTCGGCCATCTTCTTCGTCAGCGTCGTGACGAGGGTCCTCTCCCCCAGCTCCTCGCGGCGCCGGATCTCGTTCAGCAGGTCGTCGATCTGGTTCTTCGTCGCCCGCAGCTCGACCTCGGGGTCGACGATCCCGGTCGGGCGCACGAGCTGCTCGGCGACGCGGGTCGAGTGCCGGAGCTCGTACGGCCCGGGAGTCGCCGAGACGAACACGATCTGCGGCACCTTCGCGAGGAACTCGTCGAAGCGAAGCGGCCGGTTGTCGAGCGCGGACGGAAGTCTGAAGCCGAAGTCGACGAGCGTCTGCTTCCTCGAGCGATCGCCCTCGTACATCCCGCCGATCTGCGGGACGCTCTGGTGCGACTCGTCGAGGAAGACGATGAAATCGGACGGGAAGTAGTCGATCAGCGTGTACGGGGCGGAGCCCGGCGGCCTGCCGTCGAGGATGCGCGAGTAGTTCTCGATCCCGTTGCAGAAGCCGAGCTCGACCATCATCTCGACGTCGTACTCGGTGCGCTGCCGGATCCGGTGGGCCTCGAGCATCCGGCCCTCCGACTCGAAGAGCTTCACCTGCTCCTCGAGCTCGTGCCGGATGTCGTCGACGGCCCGCTCGATCGTCGGCTTCGAGGTCACGTACTGCGTGGCCGGGAAGATGTTGAGGTACTCGAGCTTTCCGTAGACCTCGCCGGTCAGCGGGTCGAAGTGCGTGATCTGCTCGACCTCGTCGCCGAACATCGAGATCCGGTAGGCCGACTCCTCGTAGGCGGGCTGGATCTCGACGACGTCGCCCTTCACCCGGAAGCGGCCGCGGCCGAGGAATGCGTCGTTGCGCGTGTAGTGGATGTCGATCAGCTTGCGAAGCATCAGATCCCGGTCCTGCTCCTCGCCGACCTGGAGCATCACGAGCCGGTTCTCGTACTCCTCCGGCGAGCCGAGGCCGTAGATGGCGGAGACCGAGGCGACGACGATCGTGTCCCTGCGTGACAGCAGCGACGAGGTCGCGGAGTGCCGCAGCCGGTCGATGTCGTCGTTCCGGGACGAGTCCTTCTCGATGTACAGGTCGGCCTGCGGGACGTACGCCTCGGGCTGGTAGTAGTCGTAGTAGGAGACGAAGTACTCGACGGCGTTCTCCGGGAAGAACTCCCGGAACTCGTTGCAGAGCTGCGCGGCGAGCGTCTTGTTGTGCGCGATGACCAGGGTCGGCTTCTGCAGCCGCTCGATCGTCCACGCCATCGTCGCCGTCTTGCCGGTGCCGGTGGCGCCGAGGAGCGTCTGGAAGCGGTCTCCGGCCTTCAGGCCGGCGGTGATCGTCTCGATCGCCCCGGGCTGGTCACCGGTGGGCTGATAGGCGCTCGATGTCTTGAACTCGGCCATTGCGGGAAGGCTAGCCGGGATGATCGAGCCCACAGAACGCCCGCCCTACGAGGCTTACGCGGCAATCGCCGGCGCCTTCGTGGCCGGCCTGGCGACCGTGGCGGCCCTGTCTCGCCGCTCGCCGCCGGCCACCGCCCTGGAGCTCGTCGCGCTCTCCGCGGCGACCTTCAAGGCCTCCCGAACGCTCTCGAGGGAGAAGGTCGCGAGCTTCGTCCGTCAGCCGTTCGTCGAAGGCGACGCCGAGCTCGGAGAGTACGAGCGGCCGGCCGGCGAAGGTTTCCAGCGCGCTCTCGGCGAGCTCGTCACGTGCACTCGCTGCATCGGGACGTGGAGCGCCGCGGCGCTGGCCTCGACGCAGATGCTGACCCCGCGGTTCGGCCGGGCGCTCACCTGGACCCTGGCGGCCGGCGCCGCCAACGACTTTCTGCAGGCCGGGTTCGTCGCGCTGTGTGGGAAGGCGAACGAGCTGGAGGAGCGCTCCTGACGCACGGCCGGCAGGCGGCAGAGTTTCCATTTGTCGTCGGCAGTGCTACAAACGCCACATGCTGGAGTTCCGGATTCTCGGCCCTGTCGAGGTCTGGGAGAACGGTACGGAACACGCAGTCCGCGGCGCGAAACAGCGTGCCCTGCTCGCCTTGCTCCTGCTCGAATCCGGGCGTGTCGTCTCTAGCGACCGGCTGATCGACAAGCTCTGGGGAGAGCGTCCACCGCCCTCCGCAGCGGCCTCTCTGCAGAACTTCGTCTCGCAGCTACGCAAGATCCTCGGGACGGAAACCCTCAAGACGGCACCACCAGGCTACAAGCTCGACATCTCGCCTGACCAGCTCGACGTCGAACGGTTTCGGCGGCTCGTAGAGGCCGCGCGTACGAAGCCTCCCGCCGAGAGCGCGCTCGAGCTGCGGGAGGCGCTCGGGCTCTGGCGCGGCCCCGCGCTCGCCGACCTCCTGTTCGAGCCCTTTGCCGAACAGGAGTCCGCGCGACTCGAAGAGCTCCGCCTGTCGGTGCTCGAAGAACGGATCGAGGCTGAGCTGGGAGCGGGGCGCCACTCGGAGGTCGTCGGGGAGCTCGAGGCCCTCGTCCGCGAGCACCCCCTCCGCGAGCGGCTCCGTGGCCACTTGATGCTTGCGCTCTACCGTTCGGGCCGACAGGTCGAGGCGCTCGACGTCTACCACGACGCGCGCAACCTGCTCATCGACGAGCTCGGGCTCGAGCCGGGCGCCGCCCTCCAGAAGCTCCACACGTCCATCCTCCGCCAGGATGCGCGACTAGACGTGGACGGCGATGACCGGCAGGCCGGCGCGGAGGAGCATGGCCTGCGCGACGTGCTGGAAACGCTGCTCGCCGGTCGCCTCGTCCCCGTTCTCGGCGCAGATCTCGGACACCTTGCCACCCGCCTCTCCGAACGGTTTGGCTATCCGCTCGAGATGCCGGACCTCCCTCGCGTCGCCCAGTACGTGGCCGTGATGAAGGGCCCCGGGCCGCTGCTTGACGAGCTTCACGCGCTGCTGGAGACAGACGTGCCGCCAAGCGGCATCCACAGGCTGATCGCGTCTCTACCGCCCCTGCTACGGGCACGCGGATCCCCTCATCAGCTGATCGTGACGACGAGCTACGACCTTGCGCTCGAGCAGGCTTTTCTCGACGCCGGCGAGGAGTTCGACGTCGTCTCCTATCTCGCCGAGGGACCGAATCGCGGAAAGTTCTGCCACGTCAATCCTTCGGGCAAGGGCACGCTGATCGACCTGCCCAACGAGTACGTGACCGAGCTGTCCCTCGAGCGCCGGACGGTCATTCTCAAGCTCCACGGCCAAGTCGACCGCACGAGTGAGCGAGCCTGGGAGAGCTTCGTCGTCACCGAGGATCACTACATCGACTACCTAGCCCAGGCCGAGGTCGGAAGTGTCGTCCCGGTCGCCCTAGCGGCGAAGCTGAAGCGGAGCCATTTCCTGTTCCTGGGGTACGGGCTCACCGACTGGAATTTGCGCCTGCTCCTGTATCGACTCTGGGGCGGCCAGCCGATGGCGTATCGCTCGTGGGCGGTACATGAGGATCCCCGGCCCTTCGAGCTGGAGTTCTGGCGACACCACGGAGTCGACGTCGTCGACGTGCCGCTAGAGCGGTACATCGACGCGCTCGCGCGGCACATTGGCGCGACTCAGGCAGAAGTCGCACCATGAGCGACCCCGCCGTCGCGACGCCGCGAAGCCCCTACAAGGGGCTGGCGTCGTTCGGTGGCGCGGGCCTCGACCCGGTCCTCTTCTTCGGGCGCGAACGGGAAATCGAGGTGATCGTGGCGAACCTTGTCGCTTCCCGGCTGACGATCCTCTACGGGCCGAGCGGTGTCGGAAAGACGTCGGTGCTCCGGGCGGGCGTCGAGCCCCGGTTGAGAGCGGATGGCGCCGCCGTCGTCGTCTTCTCCGCATGGAGCAGCAGTCCCGTCGAGGACCTTCTCCGCGAAGTGCGCGAGAGGGCCGCCGACGAGGAAGTAGGCGAGTTGTACGTGATCCTCGATCAGTTCGAGGAGTACTTCCTCTACCACGAAGCTGGTGGGCCGTTCCTCGAGCTGGCGGAACTCATTCGCGACCGCGACGTGCGCGCCAACTTCCTGATCAGCGTGCGGGAAGACGCACTCGCCCAACTCGACGCCTTCAAGTCCCGGATTCCGAATCTTTTCGGGAACTTCCTCCGCCTCGACCGCCTCGACCGCCGCGCCGCGACGCGGGCCATCGTCGGGCCTCTGGAGCGCTACGAAGAGCTCGGCCTGGCGGCCGGCCCCAGGGAGGCCGAGGTCTCGCTCATCGACGAGATCCTTGACTCGGTGACCGCGGGACGCATCGTGCTGGGCGCCACAGGGCGAGGCGCTGCCAAAGAGACGGACGATGAGGGCGGGCAGATCGAAGCTCCCTACCTCCAGCTCGTGCTCGAGCGGCTGTGGGATGTCGAGCGTGACCAGAGCTCCGACACGCTCAGGCTCACGACGCTTCGGGAATTGGGCGGCGCCGCACATGTCGTCGAAGAACATCTCGAGCGGGCAATGTCGAGCCTCTCTCAGGCGGAGCGGGACGCGGCGGCGGCGATGTACAACCACCTCGTCACGCCCTCAGGTACGAAGATCGCGCACCGCGCGCGAGACCTCGCCCGCTATGCGGCGATCGACGAGGGCGAGGCTGCTCGTGTTCTCGACCGGCTGGCGGCTGAGCGCATCGTCCGCGTCGGTGAAGACGGCGCGGCAGGCGCGCACTACGAGATCTTCCACGACGTTCTCGCCGATGCCGTACTCGGGTGGAGGGCGCAGCACGAAGCGGAGCGGCGCATCGAGTCGGAGCGGCGAGAAGCAGCACGCCGGCATCGCCGTTTGCTCGTTTTCTCGGCAACGTCGCTTCTGGCGATCGCAATCCTGTCCGGGATCGCGATCTACGCGCTCAGCCAGCGAAGCGAAGCTCGCGAGAACGCCCGTCACGCGAGGGCAGGCGAGTTGGTGGCGCAGGCGGCTGCCGCTCTGCAAGGGAATCCGCAACGGAGCCTCGAGCTTGCCCTGGACGCTGCGCGAATCGTCCGCACGCCCGCCGTCGAAGACATGCTCAGAAAGGCGTTGCGGCAGATTCGCGCCATTTCGGTCAACCCTGTCGCGGGGGCGCCGGGGGAACCCACACTGAGCCGCGACGGGTCGTTCCTCGCCGTCATCGAGGGCGACACTGCTCGGCTCTACGGCGATCAAGGGAGGCGGTTTCTGCGGACGCTCCGACACCCTCATATCGAAGCCGCTTCGATCGGTCCCGGCGCCTCCCGCATAGTGACGGTAGGGCGCGATCGCATGGCAAGGGTCTGGACGAGGGACGGCAGGCTCATCCATGCACATGTCCTTCCAGCACAGGTTCAGGCCGCATCGTTCGGGCCCGACGGCAAGCGCCTTGTCACGGTCTCGGGGCAGCGGATGCTGACCGTCTTCGACCCGAGCGGCAAACAGACGGCCCGCTTCGTTCAACCGAGTGGCGTGCTCTCCGTTCGGTTCTCACCAGACGGAAAGTTCATTGCAACCGGCGGACCGGACGAGGTCGCGCGAATCTGGAATGCGCGAACGGGGAAGCTTCGCCTGACGCTGAAAGGGCACGTGGGACGCGTCGGAGACGTCGCATTCAGCCCGGACGGAACGATGCTCGTAACCGGGAGCACTGACGGAACGGCGCGCGTGTGGAGGACAACCGACGGCTTCCCGGTCACGGTCTCACCGGGCCATGAGAACGCAGTCTCGCGGGTGGAGTTCAGCCCGGACGGGACGCTGATCGCCACCGGGAGCCGGGACCGCAGGGCCCGGTTGTTCGACGCGGGGTCCCCGACGCTCCGGGCCACACTGACCGGCCATGCCGACAGGGTCGCCGATCTCGCCTGGACACGCGACGGATCAACACTGGTGACCGCCGGCGCCGATCAGGACGTCCGGTTCTGGGATGCCCTCCGCTTCCCGAAGCTCGAGCTTGTGCGAAACGAGGGGGAAGGCGTCGGATACGTCCGCTTCGACGTCAACGGCGGAATTTCGAGCTGGCCCCCGGGGCGGAATGATCCCCGCATCTCGGTGCCTCGGCCGCTCGTGAAGACGATCGAGGCGAGCTCGCCCGGAGCTCGGGCCTTCGCCTTCCACGGCCAGCTCGCAGTCTCGGGTGACGACGCTGGAACAGCCCGAGTCTGGGACGCCCGCAGGCAAACAACACTTCGAACGCTTCCACAGCACCAGGCGCTCGTGACCTCGGCGAGATTCAGCCCAGATGGGCGCCATGTCGTCACCACGAGCCTGGATCACGACGTGCGGCTCTCGGACGTCGAGACGGGAAGACAGGTTTGGGTGCTGTCGCACTCGGCCGTCGTCAGCGATGCCGACTTCAGCTCCGACGGACGATGGGTTGTCATCGCCGGTCCCGGGGAGGCAGGCGTGGTCGACGCGAGCACCGGCGAGCGGATGCTGCTTCTCGACGGCCGGGATCGCATCCTCACGAGCGTCGACTTCTCGCCCGCCGGCTGGCGAATCGCCAGCGGTGGCGAGCGTGGGGCGGTTCGCAGCTACGACTGCCGCCTCTGCGGCGGAATCGACGAGCTCGTAAAGCTCGCCGAGGAACGGCTCGAGCAACTCCGCCCCCGAGCCTAAGACCTCTCGAACAACCTCATTAGCGGGCGCTTAGACGCCCAATAGGGAGCCGTGAGCGGCCCCTTCGACGGTCGGTTTGCCAATGACCGATCGAAGGAGGCCGACCATGTTTTCCGCACTGCTCGCCGCAGTTGCCGTGATCACCGTCACCGCGTTTTCTGGGGCAGTTTCGTCGGCGCAGGGCACAGATCACGCCGCGCCGACGCAGCTGCACATCTCCGCCTCAAACCGCAGTCAGCCCGCTGCTGGGAACGGCAAGCCACTCGAGGCGGCATTCAGCCGGGAGAGTTATGCGCCCGGCGAGCGCGCGGTCCTCAGGCTCTGGGGCGCGCCGACCAGGATCACCGTTCAGGTCTTTCGGACCGGGCCGGAGCGAACCCGAACTCGCGGAAACCACGAGATGAACGGAATCGCTGTGACGGCGCAAACGGTGACCCACGGTAGCCGTGCGCTGACGTTCCGGACCGGCGATTGGCCGACGGGCATGTACTTCGCGCGCGTCAGCGCGGCCGACTCGCTTGCCTTCGCACCCTTCGTGGTCCGACCCAGACGCGTCGGGGAGCATCGGGTCGCCGTCGTGCTCCCGACGCTCACCTGGCAGGCCTACAACTTCCGCGACGACGACGGAGACGACGCCGCGGACACGTGGTACGCCGACCGTGCTCGAAAGAGCATTCGGCTCGGACGCCCGTTTCGCGACCGCGGTGTTCCCATGCGCTTCCGCTCCTACGACCTGCCGTTCCTCCACTGGCTGGCCTGGAACAACCGGCCCGTCGACTACTTGGCGCAGGCCGACCTGGAGCGCGTGTCCACGGCTCGACGGCTGAGGCAGGCGTACGACCTGATCATCTTCTCCGGGCACCACGAGTACGTCACGAGCCGTGAGTTCGACCTCATCACGGCGTACCGCAACCTCGGCGGGAATCTGGTCTTCCTATCTGCCAACAACTTCTTCTGGCGTGTGGAACGGCGAGCTTCGACGCTGCAACTGATTGCCATGTGGCGCGATCTCGGGCGGCCCGAAGCGGCTCTCGTGGGCGTCCAGTACGTCGCTTGCTGCGCAACGCATCTCCGAGGCCCGTATGTCGTCCGTCGAGGCGGTGCAGCTCCCTGGCTCTTCGCCGGGACCACGTTGCGGGACGGTTCGAGCTTCGGGTCGTTCGGAATCGAAGTCGACCGGATGCACGCTGCGTCGCCACGCGGCACTCGAGTGATCGCGGAGATCAATGGCGCGAGGCCCGCGGGCCAGATGACCTACTACGAGCGCGCGGGAGCCCGGGTGTTCGCGGCGGGTGCTTTCACGCTCGGCGGATCTGCCACGCGGCCGTTCGGCGCCACGCTCCTCGACAACCTCTGGGATCACATGACGCGAGGGTGATGCCGTGCCACCACGGCGACCGCCGGCCGGAGGGGTGTGGCTTCCCCTACGCCGCTTCGGCCGGCGCTTCGCGCAAGCGCGGAATCGGAGAGAAGACGAGCCAGAGGACTCCGGCCAGAGCCCCGAGCACACCGATCCAGAGGGTCGTGTGGAGGCCGATCGCGGTGCCGAGGCCCCCACCGATGAGCGCGCCGATCGGCCGGATGCCCATGTTCACGAAGCGGAAGGTGCCGCTCATCCGGGATCGCAGCCGGTCGGGGGTCCGCAGGAGCATCAGGCTGCCCGCGTTGACGTCCAGGATCATCACTCCGACCGAGCAGAAGAACTCGGCCACCCCGAGCATCACGGCGACGGTGAGCTCGGAGCCCGATGCGAGCGGAATCAGCACGAGTGGCAGCGGGAAGAGGACGGCTCCGAGGGCGAACGCCGGCCCGATCCCGATCAGGCGCTCGACCCGCACGGCGACGAGCGCGCCGGCGATTCCGCCGACGGCGCCGGCCCCGAGGATGAGGCCGAGCAGGCCCGGGTCCACGCCGAGCTCCCGCGTCGCGTAGAGGATGAAGATCGCGTGGAAGACGAAGTTGAAGAGGTTGATCGTCGCCACGCACAGCAACTCCGGGCGAATGAACTCGTCGCGGAGCACGAAGCCGAAGCCCTCGCGGAGGCTCTTGAACATGCCGTTCCGGCCGTCCACCTCCACCGGCGGCTCCGCCGCTCGGATTCGCCTGAGGAAGAGCGCCGAGCCGAGGTAGGAGAACGCGTCGACCAAGAGCGTCACCGGCGCCGTGAGGATCTGGACGAGAAAGCCCGCGATCGAGGGGCCGGTCACGTACGAGACGGAGCGGCTGAGGCTCAGCTTCGAGTTCGCCTCGACGACGTCGCGGCGCGGGACGATGGAAACGAAGAGCGTCGACCAGCTGATGTCGAACATCACCGCGAAGGTTCCGATCCCGAAGGCGACCGCATAGACCTGGGCGAAGGTGAGCGCGTCGAAGGCGGCCGCGATCGGGACTGACAGGAGCAGCGCGGCCCTTGCCAGGTCAGCCGCGATCATCAGCCGCCTCCGGCTCTGAACGCGCTCGATCCACACACCGGCGAACAGCGAGAACAGCAGGTGCGGCATCAGCTCGGCTGCGACGAGGAAGCCCATCTGTGCAGCCGAGGCGTCCAGGGTGAGGACGGCGACGAGCGGCAGCGCGAGGAGCGTGACCTGGTCTCCGAGCTGCGAGATCGACTGCGCGGCCCACAGCTTCTGGAACTCGCGCTGCCTGAGCAGCGGAGGCGGCTCGGGGGCCGCCTCCGGCAGAACCGTGGTGCGGTCGGTCACGCGCGCCTGACGCTGATGTCGCCGCTCAGGGTCCGAGCCTTCAGCTCGACGAGCGGGCCCTCGTCGGACTCGATCGGAGCGCCCGACTCGAGCTCGAGCTCGGACGAAGTGTCGCCCGAGAGCGACTGCGCCTCGACCCAGAGACGCGAGCCTTTGGCAATGCCGACGTCGACGTCACCGGACGCGGAGTTCACCTTCACCTCGCCGGCCTCGACGCTGCGGAGGTCGACGTCGCCCGAGGCGGTGTTCACGTCGGCGCCGTCTGCCGTCTCGTCGATCCGGATGTCGCCGGACGCCGAGTTCATCTTCGCCGAGCCGACGCGCTCGATCTGGACGTCGCCCGACGCGCTGTCGATGCGAGCCTCACCCTCGACGCGCTCGAACTGGACGTCGCCGGACGCCGTGTTGATCCGGACTTCCGCGTAGCGTCCGCGGCCGTCGATGTCGGCTGACGCGAGGTTCGCCTCGACTTCGGCTCCATGAGGTGCCGTGATTCGAACCTGGTACTCGCCGTTCCGGCCGCGCAGGAAGTTGAGGCCCCGCCCTCGGTGGGCAGCGACGACGACCTCGTAGCGGTCGCCGCGCTGGCGCAGCTCGATCTGCGCGTCCTCTTCGAGCTCCGCGCCGTCACGGCCGCGAACTTCGAGCTCGACGGCTGTCGTGTCCCCGTCGACCGTCTCGACGTCGACATCACCGGAAGGGATGCTGATCTCGAGCTTGACCGGGCCCGGGGTCGAGAACGTCGCGTTCCTCACGAGGTCCTCTTTCCACGGCGGCGCCGCGGCGGGCGCGAATCCTGTTTGACGTCGACGTGTCCGAATGGAAGCTGGAAAAACATGCGAGCCCCTTCCTAGTTGCGGCCGTAGCCGGTCAGCCGGTTGCCAGAGCGGCGCGCCGGCGGTGCAGTGCTCCGGGAGAGAGCCCGGACGAGCCACGTGTTGAGAGAGACGCCCTCTCGGGCTGCGCCGGCCTCGAGCTCGCGCTTGAGGCTTTCGGGCAGCCGGAGGGTGATGCGGGCGTTGAGGCCGTCCTCGGTTCCGACGGACGGCGTCTCCGCCGCCTCGCCTCCCACGTACACGAGTTGCGGGTCGGGCCCGGCGAGCCGGACCTCGACGTGACCTTCGGGCAGCTGCGCGCTGATCTCCATCGCCGCCTCGCCCAGCGTCTCGAGCAGGCGCATGCCCGCCGAGCCGCGTAGTGCCTGGATCAGGCGCTCGGCGGAGGCTGCAGTCTCGTCGTCGCCGACGGCGGCGACGGCCGCGAGGTCTCGCTCGAGCGCATTGGTGAATCGTGCTGTCTCCATGAGGGCAGTATGACATCATTATGATGTCTGTCAAGCACCACCGTAAGATCGCAGTCGTGGAGCGTTGTCCCGCGTGTGGAGCCGACAACCCCGAGGGGTTCCGCTTCTGTGGCTCCTGCGGCGCCGAGCTCGTCGCCGAACCCACTCCCCGGGAGGTTCGGAAGACCGTGACGGTCGTCTTCTGCGACGTCAGCGGCTCCACGGCGATGGGCGAGCGCCTCGACCCCGAGTCGACCCGGCGCGTCATGGCCCGCTACTTCGACGCGATGAGAGCGGCGATCGAGCGGCACGGGGGCACGGTCGAGAAGTTCATCGGCGACGCCGTCATGGCGGTCTTCGGCATCCCGGTCGTCCACGAGGACGACGCGCTCCGGGCGGTTCGCGCCGCCTCGGACATGCGCAGCGCCCTCGCCGCGCTCAACGAGTCGCTCGAGCGTGACTGGGGCGTGCGGATCGAGAGCCGTATCGGCGTCAATACCGGCGAGGTCGTCACGGGAGAGGGAGACTCGATCGCGACGGGCGATGCCGTGAACGTCGCCGCCCGCCTCGAGCAGGGTGCCGCCCCTGGAGAGACGCTGCTCGGCGAGCCGACGCATCGACTCGTACGGGAAGCCGTGATTGCCGAGCCGGTGGCAGCCCTCGACGCCAAGGGAAAGTCGGAGCCGGTCGCCGCTTTCCGCCTCATCGGCCTCGTCGAAGGCGCGGAGTTCATCCCCCGACGACTCGACTCACCCCTGGTCGGACGCGAGAACGAGCTCGCACAGCTTCAGCGCGCATACGATCACGCAGTCTCCGAGCGGGTCGCGTACCAGTTCACGCTGCTCGGACCGGCCGGCATTGGAAAGTCCCGACTCGTTCGAGAGCTCTACGACCGCGTCGATGCAACGCTCGTCGCGGGTCGATGCCTACCGTACGGCGAAGGGATCACCTACTGGCCGCTCGCGGAGCTCGAGCCCATCTCGTCCGAGGTTGACTTCGAGGCGAACCGGGACGAGATCGCGCTCCAGACTCGGCGCATCCTCGAGCGCCTCGCACGCGAGCAGCCGCTCGTCGTCGTCTTCGACGACCTGCAATGGGCGGAGCCGACGTTTCTCGATCTCATCGATCACGTGACCGATCTGTCGAGAGACGCGCCGATGCTCCTGCTCTGCGTCGCCAGGCCGGATTTGCTCGACGTCAGGCCGGCCTGGGGCGGCGGGAAGCTGAACTCGACCACGATGCTGCTCGAGGCGCTCACGGAGTCCGAATGCGGCCAGCTCGTCGACAACCTGCTGCTATCGCATGACCCCGCCATGAAAGAGCGGATCGCCACGGCGGCCGAGGGCAACCCGCTCTACCTCGAGGAGATGCTGGCGATGGTCAGCGAGAACGGAGACGGCGACATTGCCGTGCCCCCGACGATCCAGGCGCTCCTCGCCGCGCGGCTCGATCGTCTTGGCTCGGACGAGCGCACGGTTGTGGAATCCGCCGCGGTCCAGGGCCAGGAATTCCGTCTGGACGCCCTGGCGGCTCTGATGCCCGGCCTACTCGCGGATCGGCTTGGAAGCACGCTCCAGTCGCTCGTTCGCAAGGATCTGATCCGCCCGACGGAGGACGAGGCATTCCGGTTCAAGCACCTGCTGCTCCGGGATGCGGCCTACGACGCGCTGCCCAAGGAGCAGCGGGCCGACCTGCACGAGCGCTTCGCCGACTGGGTCGAAGGAAACGTCCCGGGGCTGGAAGAAATCCTGGGCTACCACCTCGAGCAGGCGTATCGCTACCGCTCGGAGCTCGGGCCGATCGACGAGCGCGGTGCAGCGCTGGCGAGGCGGGCGGCCCGTCTGCTCGGGATCGCGGGGCGCCGCGCACTCGGTCGAGCCGACATGCACGCGAGCACCAGCCTTCTCGAGCGCGCGATCGACCTAGTCGGGCCGGAGGATCCGGAGGCCGTCGCGCTGTACCCGGAGCTCGCACTCGCGCTCTCGGAGCGAGGCGACCTCGCTCGCGCCGAGGAGTTGCTGCACTCTGCGGAGGCGGCCGGGGACGAGACGACGAGACTGACTGCCCGAGCGCGACGGACGATGATCGAGGTCGGGCGCGGATTGGACATGACGACCGCCTCCGCGACGCTCGCAGAGGTCCTCGCCCAGGCCGAACGTCTCGGGGACTCGGCCCTGCTCGCCGAGGTGCTCAAGAACTCGGGCATCGTGTCCAGCTGGCTCGGCGATTTCGGAACAGCCGAGGACCTGCTTCGCCGCTCGCTTGGCTACGCCCGGCAGGCCGACGACGCGCGCGAGATCGGCGAGTCGATCCAGTGGTGGATCCTCATCCTGCTCTGGGGCCCGATCCACGTCGAGGCGGCGCTGGCCGAATGCCGACGCCTCGCCGACGAGACGACCGAGGCCCGCCGCTCGCGGATTCTCGTCGCAGAAGGAGTGCTCAGAGGGCTCAAGGGGGAGTTCGACGAGGCTCGGAAGCTCACGGCCCGGGGACGGGCGATCATGGAGGAGCTCGGGCAGACGGTCAATGCCGCGGCGATCTCGATGCCGGTCGCGCTGATGGAGCAGCTGGCCGGCGAGCCGGCGACGGCAGAGCAAATGCTTCGCGAGGGGCGCGAACAGCTCATCGCCGCCGGAGAGCGCGGCTACCTCTCGAGTGTCTCAGGGGTTCTCGCCGGCGCTCTTTGCGACCAGGGCCGCTTCGACGAAGCCGACCCGTTCGCCGACGAGTCCCGCGAGATGGGCGCCGAAGACGACCACACGACACAGATGTACTGGCGGGCGGCGAAAGCCAGGATCCTGACCGCTCGCGGCCTGCGCGAGGAGGGCGCGGAGCTCGCGGCCGAGGTCGTCGAGCTGACGCGGAGGGAGAACGGGTTCGATGCCCAGATTCTCCTGCTACAGATGGCAGATCTCCTCGAGCCCGACGCAGCCCGTGCCGCCCTCGAGCGAGCTGTCGAGGCGAGCGAAGCCAAGGGCAACCTGGTCAGTGCGGCTCAGGCGCGAGAGCGGCTCGCAGCTCTTCCATGACACCGGCGACCCAGGCGTCGAGCTCCTCGAGCCCGCCGGTGTTCACGTACGAGTAGTCGGCCCGCTTGACCTTCTCGCGGTCGTCGAGGAGCCGTTCGGAGCGGCCGGCCATCGGCACATTCGTCCGCTGTTCGCGCAGGAGTCGCGGCGCGGTGACGACCACGACCTTGTCGAAACGCTCCTCTGCACCGACCTCGTAGAGGAGGGGCACCTCGGTCACGGCGACCGCCGGCGGCTCCGGCAGCCGGCCGAGCTGCTCCCGCCAGCGGAGGTACTCGGCCGAGACTCGCGGATGCAGGAGCGCCTCGAGCCAGGTGAGCGCCTCCCGGTCGCCGAAGACGAGCTCGCCGACTTTGGCCCGGTCGATCTCGCCGTCCTCGCCCAGGATCCCTTCCCCAAGCCGTTCGAGGAGCGCAGCCTTCACCTCCGGGTCGGACCGGATCAGGTGATGGACGATCTCGTCGCTCGAGACCACCGCGGCGCCGTGCCGCGCGAACGCCGCGAGCGCCTCGCTCTTCCCCGCCCCGATGCCGCCCGTGATGGCGACGGAGACAGGGGGGCTATTGCTGCTCGTCGGTCTCTTCGGCCGGAGCCGGATCTTCGGCGGGCGCCTCGGGCTCCTCGGCCGGAGCCTCCTCGTCGAGCGCCACGGTCTCGGCCGGAGTCTGGCTCTCGAGGTCGGGCTCGGCGTCGGGCTCTGCGGACGCCTCGGGCTCGACGGCCGGCTCGGGCTCGCCCTCGACCGGCTGCGGCTCCTCCGGGGCGGCGACGGGCTCCGGTGAAGGCTCGGCCCCGGTCGTCTCGTCCATCGGGCTCTCGGTCGCGCCCTCCGCGAAGACCTCGTCGGAGAGGCCGAGCTCGGAGGCCGGAGTCGGCCCGTCGCCCTCGACCCGCTTGAGCGAGAGCGAGAGCCGGCGCCGCTCGGCGTCGACCTCGATGATCTTCGCCTCGACGTGGTCGCCCTGAGAGACGACCTCGCGCGGGTTCTCGACGTGGTGCTGCGCGAGCTCGGAGATGTGAACGAGGCCCTCGACGCCGGGCATGATCTCGACGAAGGCGCCGAACGTGACGACCTTCGTGACCTTGCCCTCGACGAGGTCGCCCTCGCTGTACGAGTCGAGCACCTGCTGCCAGGGATCGCTCTGCGTCTGCTTCAGGCCGAGCGAGATCCGCTGGCGGTCCCGGTCGATGTCGAGGACCTTGACCTCGACGGTCTGGCCGATCTCGAGCACCTCGGACGGATGGTTGACGTGGCTCCACGAGAGCTCGGAGATGTGGATCAGCCCGTCCATCCCGTCGAGGTCGACGAAGGCGCCGAAGTCGACGATGTTGGAGATCTGCCCCTCGACCACGTCTCCGGGCTGGAGCCGATCGAGGATCTGCTGTCGCTGCTCCTTGCGCTCGTCCTCGAGGACGGCGCGGCGCGACAGGACGACGTTGTTCCGCGAGCGGTTGAGCTCGATCACCTTGGCGCGCAGCTCCTGGCCCAGGAACTCGTCCAGGTCCTGCACACGGCGAATGTCGACCAGCGAGGCCGGCAGGAAGCCGCGGACGCCGAGGTCGAGGATCAGACCGCCCTTCACGACCTCGATGACGCGTCCGATGATCGCCTCGCCGGACTCCGCCTTCTGCTCGATCGTCTTCCAGGCGAGCTCGAAACGGGCGCGCTTCTTGGAGAGGATCAGCCGCCCCTCCGCGTCCTCCTTGGTCAAGACGAGCGCGTCGACCTCCTCGCCGATCTGCACCTCGTCCTCCGGGTTGACCGACCGGCGGATCGAGAGCTCGGACAGCGGGATGACGCCCTCGGACTTGTAGCCGATGTCGACCAGGACCTCGTCCTTGTCCACGCGCACAACGGTGCCGTGGACGACCTCTCCCTCGTTGATCGTCGGGAAAGTGGACTCGTAGTCCGGGATCAGCTCGCCCTCGGGCCCGGTGGTCCAGACCTCGGGGTCGTCGAGCTGCTGCTGCTTGTCGGCGATGTCGCTCACCACGAGCGGCGGAGTATATCTACGGTTTTTCCGCTATTCCGCGCGCCGCAGGAAGTCGCGAACACGGCCTAGATAGGCGTCCTGCGCCTCGACCATGCTCATGTGGCCGGCGCCCTCGAGCTCGGCGTACTCGCTGGCGGGAATTCCCTCGTGCAGCACGCGGGCGGCCCGCGGCGTCGTCGTGCGGTCGTGGGCACCCACGAGCACGAGCGTCGGCTTCGATACTCGGTGCAGGTCGGGGGTGTAGTCGAAGTCCCCGTAGCCGGCGCTCGCGAAGTACCGCAGGACCTCCGGCGAGTGGATCGTGTCGGCCGCGAAGTCGGGCGGCGGCTCACCGTGGAAGTGGAACGGCGTTTGCACCCGCATGAGCTCAGCGGAGTCCTCGTCGGTCTGGACGCTCTGCTCCCACTCCCAGGACTCGGCGATCGGCTTCCCCGCCTCGCCCATCGCCTCGAGCGACGCCTCGACGTCGGCCATCAGCTTGTCACTGGCGTCGCCGCCGCCGGAGATCACGTATGCGCCCGCCGTACCGAGGTTGATGGCGTGCCAGGTCGAGATGATCGCGCCGAAGGAGTGGCCGAGGAGAGCAAAGCGGTCGAGCTCGAGCACCTCGGCAAGCAGGTCGACGTCCCGCGCGAAGACTTCGAGGCTCAGGGTCTGCGGGTCGACCCGCTCGCTCCGTCCCTGACCGCGCTCGTCGACGTAGATCACGCGGAACTCATCGCCGAGCGGGTCGAGCCAGGGCCGCAGATGAGTGTGGTCGAGACCCGGCCCGCCGTGGAGGACGATCAGCGGCAGCCCTTCGTCGCCGACGGGCTCGACGAACATCTCGTAGCCGTCGGAGAGCCGGATCTTCAGTTCTTTGCCTCCCGCCAGTCCTCGCCGACGCCGATCTCGACGGCGAGCGGTGGGTCGAGGTCGTAGGCGGCGCACATCTCCTGCCGGACGAGCTCTTTGATCTCCCGAACGTCGGCTTCCGGCACCTCGAGCAGCAGCTCGTCGTGAACCTGGAGGACGAGCTTCGCGCCTCTCCCTTCGTCCCGCAGGCGGCGGTGGATCGAGAGCATCGCCTTCTTGATGATGTCCGCGTTCGAGCCCTGCATGACGAAGTTCACGGCCAGCCGCTCGCCCAGCGAGCGCGTCTGCCGGTTGGAAGCCTGAAGCTCCGGCACGAGCCGACGCCGCCCGAGCAGGCTCGTCGTGTACCCGTCGCGCGTCGCCTGCTCGATCGTCCGCTGGATGAAGTCCTGGACGTGCGGGAAGCGGGCCAGGTAGGTGTCGATGAGCTCCTGCGCCTGGTCGCGCGGGATCTCGAGGTTCTCGGACAGGCCGAACGACGAGATCCCGTACACGATCCCGAAGTTGATCATCTTCGCCGTCGAGCGATCTCCGGTCGTGAGCTCGGCCGGGTCCTTCCCGAGCACTTCCGCCGCGGTCGCCGTGTGGATGTCGTCGCCGCGCGCGAACGCCTCGCGCAGCTTCGGCTCGCCCGAGACGTGGGCCAGGATCCTCAGCTCGATCTGCGAGTAGTCGGCCGAGAGAAGCCGTGCGCCCTGCTCCGCCACGAACGCCGACCGGATCTCCTTCCCGAGCTCGGTCCGGATCGGGATCGCCTGGAGGTTCGGGTTGGTCGTCGAGAGCCGGCCCGTTGACGCCACCGCTTGGTTGAAGGTCGTGTGCAGGCGCCCGTCTCGCTCGGAGATCAGCGTCGGCAGCGGCCCGAGGTACGTGTTGAGCAGCTTCGAGTACTCACGCCACTCCTCGATCACTCCGACGATCTCGTGCTCGTGACGGATCTTCCGCAGGACCCGCGTATCGGTCGAGTAGCCGGTCTTTCCTTTCCGGTCGGGCGTCAAGCCGAGCTTCTCGAACAGGATCCGCGCGACCTGCTGGGTCGAGCCGATGACGAACTCCTCGCCTGCGAGCTCGTAGGCCTTCTGCTCGAGCTCCTCGACCCGGTCTGCGAGGCGCGCCGTGATCTCGCCCATCCGGTACTCGTCGATCTTGACGCCGGCGTCCTCCATGTCGGCGAGGACCTGGGTCAGCGGCAGCTCGATCTCGCGGTAGAGCTGCTCGTGCCCGCGCTCCTTGAGCCGAGCGAGGAGCGGATCGGCGAGACGAAGAGTCGCCGCCGCATGCCGGACGAGCGCCGCCGTGTCGTCGTCTGCCGGCGGGTCGGGGACGAGCTCGATGCCGTACTCGGCGGCCAGGTCGTCCAGGTCGTAGGTCGCCCGGCCCGGGTCGATCAGGTACGAGGCGAGGAGCGTGTCCTCGGCCGGCTCGACCCGCTGCGCCTTCGCGTCATGCGCGACGAAGGAGCCCTCGAGGCGCGCGGGCCGCGGGCCGACGACGACGCCCTCCTCGGTGGCGACCGCCACCCGGCCGTTCTCCGTCGCAATCCCTCCCGACTCGGGTAGCGGCCCTTCGCTCCATGGCACCCGGACGCCTTCGAGCACGAGCGGTTGTGCGGGGACGGTCGCATCGAGCTCGTCGACCCGGTTCAGGAGGTTGCGGAACTCGAACCGCCGGAACATCTCCTTGAGCGTCGAGCGGTCCGGCGGCGAGAGGACGAGCTCGGAGGGGTCGCAATCCAGCTCGAGATCCCGGCGCATCGTCGCAAGCTGCTTGGAGAGGGCCGCCTGCTCCGCGTGCTCGGTGAGGTTCTTCCTCCGCGCCGGCGTCAGCTCGTCGACGTGCTCGAGCACGCCCTCGAGCGAGCCGTACTGCTGGATCAGCTGCGAGGCGGTCTTGTCGCCGATTCCAGGGACGCCCGGGATGTTGTCCGAGTTGTCGCCCTTGAGGCCGATGAAGTCCGGGATCTGCTCCGGCGTGATCCCGAGCCTGGCCTCGACCCGGTCCGGCGTGTAGACGTTTACGTCCGAGACCCCGCGCGGGGTCATCATCAGGTTGACGTTCTCGGTGACGAGCTGGAAGGCGTCGCGGTCGGTCGAGACGACCGTCGTCTTCACTCCCGCCTGGTCGGCCTGGGTCGCGAGCGTCGCGATGACGTCGTCCGCCTCCCAGCCCTCGAACTCGAGGTTCCGGTATCCGAAGGCCTCGACGATCGGCCGGAAGTGCGGGAACTGCTCGCGCAGCAGGTCGGCCATGGGCTTGCGGTCGGCCTTGTACGTCTCCGCCAGCTCGATTCGCTCCACGGGACGTGTGTCCCAGGCGACCGCAACGCCTTTCGGCTTGTAGTCCGTCAGGAGCTTGAAGAGCATGTTGGTGAAGCCGAGCAGCGCGTTCGTGGGCATCCCGTCGCTCGTCGCGAGCTCCTCCGGGAGCGCGAAGTAGGCGCGGTAGGCAAGGTTGTTGCCGTCGACGAGGAACAGGTCGGACTCGCGTGCGGGCGCGTCGTCGAGCTGAAGCTCCTCGCCGGTCACAGTCTTTGGGCTCACAGGGCCAACGGTATCGTCCTCCGCCGATGCCGGGACTTCATTTTGAGGCTTTCTCCGACGCCCACGTGGACGACGCCGCTGAGCTCCTTGCCGCGCGTCACCGGCGCCACCTCGCCGCGGAACCGCTCCTGGCCGCCGAACCCGACTTCCGAGCCGAGGTGGAAGGCGCGTGGAGCGAAGAGGGCGCCGGCGGCTCGGTCCTCATCGAGGACGGGGAGCTGCGGGGCTACGTCGTCGCTGCGCCGCGTCCTCTGACCAACACCGGGCTGACCTGGAACGTCATCGGCTTCGCCGGCCTCGCGCTCGAAGGTGAGCCGGAGGCCCTCCGCGACCTGTACGCGGACGCCGCGGCCCGCTGGGTCGACGCCGGGCACACGAGGCACTGCGTCTACGTCCCCGTGTCCGAGCCGGGGCTCATCGACGCCTGGTTCCGGCTCTGCTTCGGCGCGTCGGGAATGACGGCCGCCCGTGAGGCCGCCGTCGAGCGGTTCGACTCCGAGCTGGTCGTCCGGGACGGGACACCCGAGGACATGGAAGCGGCTGTGCGGCTCGACGCCGCGATGGCCGACTCCATGCGACCGGCGCCGAGCTTCTCAGGAATCGCGGCGGTCTCGGACGAGGACCGCCGCGAGGAGTGGCATGAAGCCTGGGACGACTCGGAGATCAAGCATTTCGTCGCGGAGCAGGATGGGCGAGTCATTGGACACCTGGTCCTCTACAAGGGCCGGACGGGCCTCCGGATTCCGGCCGACAGCATCGACATCAGCGATGCCTCCACCGAGCCTGAGGCGCGCGGGGCCGGCGTGGGCCGCGCGCTGACCGCGCACGCTCTGTCCTGGGCCGACGAGAACGGCTACGGGTCGGTGACGACCGACTGGCGGATGACGAACCTGCTTGCGTCGCGCTTCTGGCCCAGGCGGGGATTCCGCTCGACGTTCCTCCGGATGTACCGCTCGATCCCGTGATCGTCAGGGAGGCGGAGCGGCGCGACGCGGACCGCGTGCTGAAGCTCATGGAGGACCTGACCCGGCCCGCGGTGGCCGAGGACCCGCAGCCGCAACGCGAGGTCTTCTTCGAGCACCTGGAGCGAGACGACTGCCGCATCTACGTCGCGGAGCTCGACGGCGAGATCGCCGGCGCCGTCAGCCTCTGGATCCAGCCCCGCCTGAACTGGACGACGCCTCAGGGCTGGATCCCGGACCTCTACGTGGACGAGGACGTACCGCCGGAGGGGCGCGGCTCGAGCGTTGCTCGACGCCTGTGCGGAGGAGTGCCGGCGCCGGGGCTGCCACGCTCTGACGCTCGAGTCGGGACACCACCGGGCCGAGGCGCATCAGCTCTACGAGTCGTACGGCTTCGTCCACCACGCCCGCGCCTACGTACTGCAACTCAACTAGTGCGCGTTCCGCTCCTCGCCGGGTCGCGGCTGATGGTGGTCGACGCCCCCCCGGAGTCGATCGTGCTCCGGCCACCCCCGCCCGCAGAACCGCTTGCGGACGTCGGCGCCGCAGTCCGCGAGGCTCTCCGCTTCCCGCTGGCCGGCCGTTCGATCGAGCAGCTCGCGGTGCGGGGCGGCCGCGCGACGATCGTGGTCGAGCCGCCCGCTCTCCCGATCCCCAGCGCCGTACGCGACCCGCGTCAGGCGGCTCTGGCCGCCACGGTGGCGGAGCTCGAGCAGGTCGGCGTCCCACTCGAGAACCAGACGATCCTCGTGGCAGGGGGCCTCGCTCGCAAGGCGGATCCGCGCGAGCTGGACGGGCTCGTGCCGCACGAGCTCGCCCGCCGCTTCGCAGGGAAAGTCGAGATCCACGACGCTGCCGATCCCGATCTCATCGATCTGGGGACCGCGGGCCGCGTCCCGCTTCGCGTGAACCGCGCGCTCGTGGAGACCGATCTCGTCGTGGTCGTCGGAGCGGCGGAGTCGGTCCTGCACGGCGGGCCTGCCGCGCTCCTCGGGGCGGCAGGCGCCGAGGCGCTGCGCGCGGCGGGCGCCTACTCGCTCCTCGAGACTGCGGCATCACTCGGCTGGCGGATCGCCCTCGAGCTCGAGCGTGAGCTCCTCACGCGGCTACCGGTGATCGGCGCATCGCTCACGCTGAACCCGCCCGTCGTCACGGGCGCGTTCCACGGGTACCCGCACGATGTCCGGGCGCTGGAACGGATCGCGGCGTCACCGGTGCGCCTGGCCTTCCGGCTCGCTCCGGGCGCCGTCCGGAGCCGGCTGCTCGGCTCGATCCCCCGTGAGCTGACGGCGACAGCCGTCCTCGGCGGGCCGCCGTCGATCGCCCACATCGAGGCGCTGCTCCGCGGGGTCGAAGCCCGGTCGGCCCGGCTCGACGAGCCGCTCGACGTCGTCGTCGTCGGCATCCCGGCGACGACGCCCCACCTTCCGCGCGAGACGCCGAACCCTGTGCTTGCCGCCTACCTCGGCCTCGGGCTCGCGCTGCGGCTGTGGCGGGACGCCTTCCCGCTGGCCGACGGCGGAACGGCGATCCTCCTGACCCCGTTCGACCGCCGGTTCCCGCATCCCACCCAGTCGCCGTACCGGACGTTCTTCAACGCGCTGCGGACGCTCGGGTCGCGCGGAGCGATGGAGCCGCTCGAGCTTGCGGCGGTCGAACGCGCCGCGCTGGCGGACCCGCGGGCGATCGACCAGTACCGGTCCGGTAGGGCGTGCCACCCACTGCTGCCCTTCGTGGACTGGGCGGGCTGCCTCCCCGCGTTCGAGCGCCTGGGCGCGGTGCTCATCGCCGGCTGCCGCGACGCTCTAGCCGCCCGTCAATTCGGCTTCGTCCCGACACGGAGCCTCTCAGCCGCCCTCGCGATGGCCCGGGCTCGCGCGGGGGACGAAGCCCGGATCGGCTACCTCCTCGCGCCGCCCTACTTCCCGATCCGGGTCGGCCGCCCCTGAGCTAGTAACAACTTGTTGCTTAGTCCGCCAGCGCCCAGGGAACCGGGCTTCCCGACCTAGTAACAACTTGTTACTTGGATGTTCCGGCCGGCTAGGTCTCGCCGAGATAGGTCTTGCGGACCTGTTCGTTCTGGGCGAGGGCCTTCGCGTCGTCCGCCAGGGCGATCGAGCCCGTCTCCATGACGTAGCCGCGGTCGGCGACGTCGAGCGCCATCAGGGCGTTCTGCTCGACGAGCAGGATCGGCGTCCCCTGCTTGTTGATCTCGACGACGATCTCGAAGATCCGCTCGACGAAGATCGGGGCCAGGCCCATCGAGGGCTCGTCGAGCAGGAGGAGCTTCGGCTGCGCCATCAGCGCCCGGCCGATCGCGCACATCTGCTGCTCGCCGCCTGACAGGGTTCCGGCCCGCTGGCTCTTCCGCTCGAGCAGGCGAGGGAACAGCTCGAAGACGCGCTCGAGAGACTCGCGGATCCCCGCGTGGTCGTTTCGCTGGTAGGCACCCATCTCGAGGTTCTCCATCACGCTCATGCGCGGGAAGAGCCGCCTGCCCTCGGGCGACTGGCTGATCCCCATCTTCACGACGTCGTGGGGCGCCTCCTGGGTGATGTCGCGGCCCTGGAACTTGATCGTGCCCTGCCGGGGATGGTTCAGGCCGTTGATCGAGCGCAGCGTCGTCGACTTCCCGGCTCCGTTGGCGCCGATCAGCGTCACGACCTCGCCCTCGTAGACCTCCAGGGAGACCCCCTTCAGCGCCTGGATCGACCCGTAGTACGTGTGGACGTCGTCGAGCTCGAGGATCTTCTTGCGCTCGCCCGACCCGGCCTGTGCGCGCTCGGCGACCGTCTCCGTCACTGGGCTACCGCCGCCGAGCCGAGATACGCCTCGATCACCTTCGGGTCGCGCTGGACATCCAGCGGCGCGCCTTCGGCGATCTTCTCCCCGTAGTCGAGGACCGTGACGCGGTCGGAGATGCCCATCACGACCTTCATGTCGTGCTCGATCAGGAGCACGGTCAGGCCCTCCTCCTCGCGGAGTCGCGCCACAAAGGTCGTGAAGTCGGCCGTCTCTTGAGGGTTCATCCCGGCCGTGGGCTCGTCCAGGAGCACGAGCTTCGGCTGGGTCGCCAGAGCGCGGGCGACCTCGAGCCGGCGCTGGTCGCCGTACGAGAGGTTCCGCGCGAACTGCTCCCACTGGCTGCGTTGCAGCCCGGAGAAGGCCAGAAGCTCCCTCGCGCGCTCGGCGGCCTGCACCTCTTCCCGCTTGACGCCGGGCGTTCGGAGGATGCTCCCGACGATCCCTCCCTTGAGCCGTGAGTGCATCCCGACCATGACGTTCTCGCGAGCGGTCATGTTCTGGAAGAGGCGGATGTTCTGGAACGTGCGCCCGATTCCGCGCTGGGTGATCGCGTGCGGCGGCTTGCCCGCAACGTCCTCACCGGCGAACTGGATGCGGCCGCTCGTCGGCTTGTAGACGCCGGTGAGCATGTTGAAGAACGTCGTCTTGCCCGCGCCGTTCGGGCCGATCAGGCTGATGATCGACCCCTCCGGGATCGTGAAGTCGACGTCGTTCACAGCGACGAGACCGCCGAACTCCTTCCGGAGCTTCTCGGCCACCAAAAGGGCTTGGGTTTGCGACTCCGCCATCAGCGCTGGACGTCGTAGAGCGGCTCGTCCGCGACGCCCTCCTCGAACTCCGCTTTCCGCCGGGCGCTCGGGATCAGCCCTTCGGGCTTGAAGAGCATCACGAGGACGAGGATCGTCCCGAAGATTCCGAACTGGTAGAGCGGCACGTCGATGTTGGTGCCGAAGGTGTCGTTGATCTCGGCCCCGATGTTGCCGAGCCCCTCCTGGTTGAGATACGCGAGGAAGCCGCCGCCGACGATCACGCCCCAGATGTTCCCCATGCCTCCGAGGATGACCATGCAGAGGATGAAGACCGAGATGTTGAAGAAGAAATCGTCGGGGAACACCGCGCCCTTGAAGCTCGCGTAGTACGCGCCGGCGATCCCTCCGAAGAAGGCGCCTGCGGCGTAGGCCCAGGTCTTCGTCCGCATCAGCGGCACGCCCATCGCCGCGGCGGCGGTCTCGTCCTCCCGGATCGCGATCCACGCGCGCCCGAGCCGGGAGTCGCGAAGGCGCACCGAGCAGAAGACGGTGAAGAGGAGGAGGACGAGGGCGGTCCAGTAGAACACCTCGACGTTGCCGATTTCCTTTCCGAGGAAGTCGGCGTTGAAGGTCAGATAGTCGGAAGGCAGCCCCGTGAAGTCGGAGATCGTCTTGCCGAACCCCGGCGGGTCGATCGGGTTGATCCCCTGGGCGCCGTTCGTGAGGTTGAACCCCGTGCCGAAGAGGTCGTCGCCGTTGCGGGCGATCTGGGGCATGATCTCGCCGAACCCGAGCGTCACGATCGCGAGGTAGTCGCCTCGGAGGCGCAGGGTCGGAAGGCCGATGATCACGCCCACCACGGCGGTGAAGATGCCCGCGAGGAAGATCACGAGCCAGATCGACAAGTGGAAGCCCGGGGACTCGGGATTGACCCCGACGGCCCCGAAGTGATGCGTCCCGTATTCGGAGAAGTGCGGCGTCGCGAACCAGGCCGCGGTGTAGGCGCCCATCGCGTAGAAGGCGACGTACCCGAGATCGAGGAGACCGGCATAGCCGACCACGATGTTCAGGCCGATCGCCATCATGATGAAGATCGTCATCGTCACGGCCGTGTCCGTCGACGGGAAGACCCCGAACAGCGGCACCTGGAAGAGGTCGTCGCGGAAGTACGGGTAGAGGACGGCGAGGAGGATCGCGACGGCGGGGACGACGAACCTGCCGTACCGCCACATGTCCCACGGAACGGCGTAGAGGGCCAGCAACAGACGCTGCGGCGACGAACACCGACACCGTGAAGCCGGAGAAGATCAGGACGAGCACGATTCCGACCGCAGCGGCGATCCCACCCCGGATCGCCGCGACGGCGAAGCTCGGTGTCGAACTCGTCGCGCCGCTCCGGCGGCAGCAGGGGGACTTGCACCTATCCGCCCTCCGGTGTCTGCTCCCCGAGCAGACCCTCGGGACGGAAGACGAGGATGATGATCAGCAGGCCGAAGATGATCGACTGGGTCCAGTCGCTGCCCGGCGTCGCCCAGCTGAGGCCGTTGTTGAAGGACTCGATCATCGCGATCACGAGACCGCCGAGCACGGCGCCGGGGAGGTTTCCGATCCCGCCGACGACGGCGGCGGTGAAGGCGATCAGGCCGAGCCGGAAGCCCTCGTCGTAGCGGATGTTCGTGATGTAGAGCGCGTAGAGGAGGCCCGCGGCACCCGCGAGGGCGCCGGCGATGAAGAACGTGAACGAGATCGTCCGGTTGACGTTGATCCCCATCATCGCGGAGGCATCTCGATCCTGGGCCGTGGCGCGCATCGCTTTCCCTTGCCTGGTCCGCTGAACGAGCAGGATGAGGACGACGAGCACCGGGACCGTGAACAGCAGCACGATCAGCTTGTCCCAGGTGTAGGCGACGCCCGAGATCGAGAACACCTCTCCCCTCGGGAGGATCGAGTCGACCGAGGTCGGCCTGGCTCCCTTCCAGACGAGGCCGACGTTCTGGAGGATGAACGACATCCCGATGGCGGTGATCAGCGGCGCGAGGCGGGGTGCGTGTCGTAGGCGGCGGTAGGCGACGAGCTCGATCGTCGTGTTGATGACGGCGCAGAACGCCATCACGACCACGAGCATCAGCAGGATCATCGCCCAGAGAAACGCTCCCGAGTCACCTGCCAGGCCGAAGCTCGACACCATCGTCGCGACGAGCATCCCGCCGAGCATGAACACGTCTCCGTGCGCGAAGTTGATCAGCTCGAGGATGCCGTAGACGAGCGAATAGCCGAGCGCGACGAGGCCGTAGATCGCGCCGTTCGTCAGGCCGATCAGGAAGAGGCGGTAGAACTCGGCGGGGGTCTGGTAGAGGTTGACCGCCAGCCAGATAACGAGCAGCCCGATGAGCAGGAACGCGAATGCGGGCATGAGGTACGCAGGCAGCCGCCCGGCGAGGGTTGGAAGCGGGAGACGGCGCGCCTGCGTTGCCATTCGATCCCTTCAGACACGTCGGGGGAGGACCGAAGTCCTCCCCCGACAGGTTCGACGGTGTGTCCTACCTACCCCTCGACGAAGTCGAGCTCCGGGGTCACGGTCTTCGTGAACGTCTCTTTTCCGTTCTTGACCTGGTACACCGAGACCTTGCCCAGCGTCGTGTCGCCGTTCTCGTCGATCTGGAAGCTGCCGACGATTCCGTCCGTGACGTCGGTCTCGAAGAGCGCGGACGAGACGGCAGCCCGGTCCGCACCGCCCTTCTCGATCGCGGCGATCAGGACCTCGGCCGCCTGCGCTGCGTAGGCGGTGTACGGGTTCGGGGCCTTGCCGGCCTTCTCGGTGAAGCCGTCCACGAACTCCTTGCCGGCGCCGGTCAGCTGGTCGACCGGGACGCCCGGCTGGGTGATGTACATGTCGTTCGCCGCGGCTCCAGCACCCTCGATGGTCGCGGAGATCGGCGTCCATCCGTCAGGGCCGATGAGCTGCACGTCGGGCGCGCCGGCCTTGATGTCCTTGATCAGCTTGCCGCCGTTGTTGCAGACGATCCCGCCGAGGAAGACGCCGTCGGCTCCGGCCGACTTGATCCGGCTGGCCAGCGACTCGTAGCTCGAGGCCTTCTTGTCCCACTTCTGGTTGCCCAGGATCTCGATGCCCAGCTTCTCCGCGTACTTGACGAACAGGTTCGCGATGCCCTGGCCATAGGTCTCGCTGTCGTTCAGCACGAAGACCTTCTTCAGGCCGAGCTCCTTCGCGAACGTCGCGTTCGCGGCGCCCTGGAACTGGTCGTTCCAGACGACGCGCGCGTAGTTCCGAGTGCCGGTCGGGTAGTAGTTGTCCGGCTCGCCGGTCTCGGTCCCGGGACCACCTTCGGTCAGGCCCGGGTACGTGTTGGCAGGGCTGACCATCGCGAGCGGCCCGTTCGGAGCGCGGTTCGCAACCGGGATCTCGAGCTTGGCACACCCCGAGTTGAACGTGCCGATGACTCCGATGACGCTCTCGTTGTTCGCGTACGCGCGGGCGTTCGACGAGCATTTGGCCGAATCCCAGCTCCCGGCCTGCGCCGTGGAGTCGTCGCAGGACTGGTAACCGAGCACGGTGTCGCCGGCCTTCCAGTCGTGCTGCTCGAGGATGAACTCGATGGCGTCGGCCATCTCGGTCGTCAGCGAGCGGTTGGAGCCCTGGAGCGGAAGATCGGAGGCAATGAGCGCGTCCGGCTCTTCGCTCCCCTTCCGGATCGGACCGCACGAAGCCGACGGGAGCGCCTCGGCTGCGCCACCACCGCCGCCTCCTCCGCCGCCGCCGCCACCGCCGTCGTCGTCACCGCCGCAGCCCGCAGCCAGGAATGCCATGGCCGCAATGAGCAAGATCAGAAACCCGAGTACGCCTCGCTTTCGCAAAATCACTACGCCTCCTCCATCGCCGTTTCTGCCTATGCGGAAGGCGGAGTGTGGCCGCCGATCCGCGCTCCGTGCGCAAGTATCGGGACTCGGGTTCGGGCATGCAACCCAGAACCCCTCTTCGTTCAAGGTCCTTTCGCCGCGGAACGGGCTTTGCCCGTTCCGCTCACCGGCATTCGAGCCTTCGCGACCGTCTCGGACCCGGCGACCCGCGCCGCGCGCCGCGAAGCGGCGTCCGGCTTCCGAGAGGTCGCGGAAAGTCGAGAGACTTTCCGCGAAGGCGAGCGAGGCGAGACTGAGTGCCGAAGGTGGGACTTGAACCCACACGAGGTCCGAAGGCCACCGGATTTTGAGTCCGGCGCGTCTGCCAGTTCCGCCACTTCGGCGCTCCGCATAGGGTAGCCCCCGTGCCGGGACGGATCGGGATCCTGACGGGAGGCGGCGACTGTCCTGGGCTGAACGCCGTCATCCGGGCCGTGGCCCGCCGCTCGCTCGATCGTGGTAACGAGGTGGTGGGCGTGCGCGAAGGCTGGCGCGGCATGGTCGACGGCCTACTCCAGCCGCTCGACTACCGCGCGATCTCCGGGCTGCTCCCGCGCGGCGGCACGATCCTCGGCACCTCGCGCACGAATCCCTACAAGACGGAAGGCGGCGTCGAGGCCGTGCTCCGAACAGCGGACACCGAGGGGCTCGAGGCACTGGTCGCCGTGGGCGGCGAGGACACCCTGGGAGTGGCGGCGCAGCTGCACGCCGAGCACGGCTTCCCCGTCGTCGGCGTCCCGAAGACGATCGACAACGACCTCTCCGGCACGGACTACACCTTCGGCTTCGACACCGCGGTCTGGATCGCCACGGAGGCGATCGACCGGCTCCACACGACCGCCGAGTCGCACAACCGCGTGATGGTCGTCGAGGTGATGGGCCGGCACACCGGCTGGATCGCCGTCATGAGCGGGATCGCAGGCGGCGCCGACGCGATCCTGATCCCCGAGCAGCCGACGACCGTCGAGCAGGCCTGCGCCGAGCTCCGGCGGCGACACGAGCGCGGAAAGGACTTCTCGATCGTCGTCGTCAGCGAGGGCTACGAGCTCACGTACGAGTCGGGCGAGCGGCGGTCCGTCACGCAGGAGCAGGAAGCCGACCAGTTCGGCCACGTCCGACTGGGCGGCGTCGGCGAGGCGCTGGCCCGCGACATCGAGCAGCTCACGGGCTATGAGACCCGCGTCACGGTGCTCGGCCATGTCCAGAGGGGCGGCTCGCCGACCCCGAGGGACCGGATCCTCGCCACCCGTTTCGGGCTCAAGGCCGCCGACCTCGTCGAGGAGAAGCGCTTCGGCCGGATGGCGGCCCTCCACGGCGACGCCGTCGTCGACGTCTCGCTCGAGGAGGCAACCCGTCAGCTGAAGACGGTCCCGCCCGAGGTCTACGACGTCGCGAAGGCTTTCTTCGGCTAGGGCTTAGAGCAGCTCCACCAGGGGAAAGCTGCGCCGTGCCCGCGGCGGCATCAGGAAGTTCTGGCGGTGGGTGGTGCGCAGCACGGAATTCAGTCCCTGCGCCCTCGACC
The DNA here is from genome assembly GCA_963754715.1 of uncultured Actinomycetes bacterium. Lineage (GTDB taxonomy): Bacteria > Actinomycetota > Thermoleophilia > Gaiellales > Gaiellaceae > JACDAN01. Next base: position 170,645 of record CAVWHA010000010.1, read on the forward strand.
GCGCCTGGAGCGGGAACTTCGTCCCGTCCGGCAGGTGGCCGTCCATCGCCAGCCGGTTGCGACGGAAGTCGTCACTCGACGGGTTGAAGCTGATGAAGTGGAGCCCGGCGTCCGGCTGCTCGGACTGGCTGTCACGCACGGGATCGGCCGTCCAGAAGAACGGGTTGTCGAGCGTGTTGAAGTCCGCCCGGAGCGGGATCGCGCTGCCCTTCCGGTAGAGCTCGCCGTCCTGTCCCCGGATGTCCATCTGCAGGCGTGAGGTCGGCTGGATCGAGGCGCTGTGACCGATCGCCCCGTGGCGGCGGAAGTCCCCCTTGAGATCCGCCTCGGAGGCGGCATCCTCTGGCGCCTGCTTGAGAGTCTGCGCGCCCTCCCGCGCCGTGAACCCGGGCCGGAACGTCGTGTCGACGCGGTTGCGGAAGTCGAAGTCCAGGTACCAGGCCTCCACGTTCTCGAAGAGGTGGGACAGGTGCATGTGCGTGCCGCCGCGGAAGTAACCGTCCTTGACGTCGACGAGGCCGAGCGTCTCGAAGTTGGCGATGCGCGACTGGCCCTGCGTGTGGCGCTGGGTCGAGGTGAAGCCGAGGAAGAGCTGCGCACCTTCGGGGATCAGGTCGGCTCCCTGGATCCCCGCCGCAGTCGCCATCGCCTTCGGCAGGCCCGGCCCGCCTGCGAAACCGCCGCCCTGGAAGCCCTTGCGGATGCTCGTCAGCTCGAAGAGCCCGTCCGTCGCGGCGAAGAGGCGCTCGGCGCCGTCCGCGACCTGCTCGCGATGATCGCTGCGGAGCAGGAACGCGACGTCGTTCTCCTCGAGAATCGTCGTCTCCGGATCGCTCGGGAACCTCGCTGCGTCCAGGAGCGCGGAGACCGGGCGGTCGGCGCTCGTCGACGCACGGCGGTCGACCGGAAGATGGCGGTCGGCGAGCGCAGGCACGAAGCGGCGGAAGTACGGGAGCGCCCAGGCGACCGAGACGGCTAGGCCGGCCGGCGTGATCTCATAGCGACGTTCGATTCCCGCCATTGCGTCCTCCAGGACGGCCTGCGCGTCGCGCAGGTCCGATCGTCTCGGCGCAACCCGGAGCCGCGCTGTCACCACCTGGTGGTGGAGTGGCGGCTCGATCACCTCGACGCCCTCGTGGACGAGGAGCTTCATCCCGGCGAGCAGGTGCTGCTCCTCCGGTCGCTCGCCGGCCCTGGCTCTCGGCGGCGATTCCGCGAGCTTGTCCACGAGCTCGTAGATCCCGGCTGCGCCGAGCGCGCCCGCGGCGGCTCCGCCGAGCAGCTCTTTTCGCGTTAGCCGCAAGAGCTAGGCCTTCGGTTCGATCGCCTCGAGGCCGCCCACGATGCGGTCGAGGTTCTCCAGCACGCGGCGGTAGGTCAAGGGCGGAGCGACGTGCTCGCTGACCGTGTAGAGCGTCCCGTTCTCCCGCCAGAGATAGGTCACGTGCCACTGGTCGGCGTCCCGCGAGACCGTGTAGACGGTCACCGACTTCCCGCCGACCTTGCGTGTGCCACGCGGATCGCTGAAGCAGGGAATCGAGCGCCGGTTCTCCCGGCACCGCGGCATCGCCGTCCTGCCGGGATAGCCGCGGAAGTTGACGTGGACGTCGCCGCTCCCGGCTTCGTGCCAGAGAAAGCCGGCGAGGTAGCTCTTGTCCTTGTCGACAGCAGCCCCGCCGCTCGACCATTGGCCGCCGATCTCGGCGTCGATCGGGCTCGGCATCCAGCTCGGGCAGTAGACCCGAATGCCAACGCGGTCCGCGAGCCGCTGCCAGCCCGACTTCCACGCCGCGGGACAGGCCGGCGGGCTCTCGCGGGCCGATGCTGTCCCCTCGACACCGTCGCCGCCCAGCGAGCAGCCGGTCGCGGCGAGCGCAAGCGCAATCAGGATCAGAAGCCTCCGCATCGCCTTCACGGTAGCGCCGTCAGTCGATGAGCAGAAGGGCGTCAGTCGGCGCGTAGTCGTCGGTCAGCGTCGGGACGCCCGCGACAGAGACGGGCGCGTCGCGCCGGTCCGTGATCGCCTTCGTGAGGTCTGGCGCGCCGCGCGAGCGGGCCTGGATTCCGCGCCAGCGCTCGACGAGGAACGCCTTGTCCGGGGCGGCCTGCTCGGTCGCCACGAGGATGAGGTTGCGGATCGAGTCGTCTCCCGTGTCGCCCGGGAGGAGGACCGGGTGGACGAGCACGGTCGGGAAGGCCGTGCGGTAGGTCCGGTACACGGACCTGAAGAGCTTCGAATCCTCGCCGGCGATCGAGCCGATCGTGTTCGTGATCACGATTCCGCCCGGGTTGAGCCGCGAGCGGACGAGCTCCATGAACTCGTTCGTGAAGAGGTGGAACGGGATGGCGTCGGCGAAGAACGCGTCGATCATGATCGCGTCCCACTTGCGATCGTCCTGGTCGAGAAATTGGCGGCCGTCGTCCACGGCGACCTCGAGACGAGGGTCCCTCGGAAGGCTGAAGAACCGGTAGGCGACGTCGACGACGACCGGGTCGAGCTCCACCGCCTGGAGGCGAAGCTGCGGGAAGTCCCGCCAGAGCCGCTTCAGCGCAGAGCCGCCTCCGAGCCCGATGAAGAGGACGTCGCGCGCGTCCGGTTTGTACGCAAGCGCGAGGTGGAAGAAGTCGGCGTACTGGAAGGACGTGCCGAACGGGCGCGCGAGCGGCATGCCCGACTGGTACGTGTTGTCGAACCGGAGATAGCGGTTCGTCTGGTCGTCGGCGACGCTCAGCCGGTGATAGCGGGTGTCCTTCGCATACCGCAGCTTCAGCCCCGAGACGTCGGGCGGCTCCTGCCCCCTGGCCGAGCCTGCGCGGCGGTAGAGCGGCGACCAGTTACGGGCCTCGGCCGCGCGGAGCGTGCGTCCGGTGTCCGGCGCCAGGGAGACCGCGGCGGCTCCGGCGAGCGCGGCACCGGCGAGCGCGACGGCGGCGGTGATCGGAAGGCGCTGGGCGAGCGCGAAGAGACCCGCCGCGACGAACAGCGCCGCTGCCGCGATGCCGAGCAGCTGATCGGTGCCGAACTCGGGGATCAGCCAGAAGGCGGTCGCGAAGGTACCGGCGATCGAGCCCGCGGTCGAGATCGCGAAGAGCCGCCCGGCAGTCTGCCCCAGCGTCTGCAGCGATTGCGCGTGCAGCCGCACGGCGATCGGCGCAACCCCTGCGAGGACGATGCTCGGCGCACCGAAGAGGGCGACGGCTGCGAGCAGCGGGTTGAGCCTCGGGCCTGGATCCCACTCGACGATCGCCTCGAGCACCGGTGCGTCGAGAACCGGGATCAAGAGGACTCCGAGCGCGCCGAGTCCCATGACCGCGGCCAGCAGCCGGGGCTCGGGCCACCGGTCCGCCAGCGCGCCTCCGCCCCAGTATCCGATCGAGAGGCCAGCAAGGACGATTCCGATCAGCGATCCCCAGACGAAGAGCGAGTTGCCGAAGAACGGCGCGAGAACGCGGCTCGCGGCGATCTCCATCCCCAGGACGACCGCGCCGGAGACGAAAACCGCGCCGGCAATCGCGAGTCCGTGCCGCCGGGCGGCGGGGGCCTCTACAGCTCGTACACCGCTACCCAAGGCCCCGCCAGTTTGCCCGTACCGGTCCGGTAGAAGCGGCGCTTCCCCTCTCGGGCGAGCTCGTCGTAGAAGCGGGCGGTGCGCGGATAGCGCTCCTTCGCCGCCTGGACCCGGTCGGCCACTGCACCCGTGACGAGGACGTAGCCGACCTGCAGGCTGCGAAGCCGGGCTAGGTCGCGCTCGGGATCCGGCCGGCGACCTGGGCCTGGCAGAGCGAGCTGGAGGACCCGCACGGTGTCGGGGGTTGCGGTCGATGGATCGGCCGCAACGAGGACGCCCGGCGTCAGGTTCTCGCGCATCCAGTCAGCTGCGACGACGCGTGTATCGGTCCGGGTGAGGGGTTCCGTCTCGCGGATCGACCAGACGAGCGGGACGACGAGCAGCAAGAGGGTCACGGCGGTGAGCGAGCGCATCCGCCCGGCGAGCGCCCCGAGCGCCGGAATGAGCGGCAGGAGGTAGCGGTCGAAATGGGCGTCGAGCGGAAGGAGTGTCGCAAAGTAGACGAGCACGAATGCGGCGAGGATCCGGTCTGCGTGCGTGCGCTGGACGAGGGCGAGGACGAGCCCCAGAGCCGCCACGAGCAGCGCCGGCCCCATCCCCTCCCACAGCCGGTCGACGAAGGCGAACGGGGCCGCCGCATCGCCTTCGAACCCAAGCCAGCCCTGGCGCCCGAGGCGCTGCACCTTCCGAACATCTCCGAGGGCTTCACCGAGGTGGACCGCGAAATACGGGCTCGACAGGAGAAAGGCGACAGGTGCAAGAGCCGCGGAGACGGCGAGGCGGCGCCATTGCCCCCAGCCCGCGACGGCGAGCGGAACGAGCAGCGTGAAAGCGGGGTACTTGAAGCCCGCGGCGAGCCCGATGGCGACGCCGGCGGCGGGCAGGCGGCCGGAGACCATGAGCGCGAGCGCCACGGTCACGCCGAGTGTGAGCGGGACGTCCGTGACCGCCATCCGCGAGTACGCCACGTGCGTCACCTCGACGGCAGTAACGGCGGCCGCGACGAAGCCTGCGGTCGTCCCGTACGCTCGGCCGCCGAGCCACCAGGCGGCGGCGATCCCGGCGAGGCCAAGCACGATGACCACGAGGCGGCCCGCCAGGTACGACGGCTCGTCCGCCCAGTTCTGGAAGGGCGCGAGCACGTACATGAGCAGACTCGGATACTCGAACCAGTCGGGATCGAGCCCTCCCCCGTGGCTCATGCGCCACGCGCGGGGCACGATGCTCTCCTCGTCGGGGTTGAGCAGGGGGAACGGCAGGCCGTACTGGACGCCGACGAGCCGGATCCCCGCTGCTCCGACGAGGAGCGCCGTCAGCGCGAGCCAGCGGTTTCCCCACCGGCTGGAATCTCCTCCGACCCCGCGCCGCACAGGGGCGCCGGTCAGACTTCCGGCGGAGCGGCACCCACGAGGTGCCCGACGCCACCGGCGCCGACGATCACCGCGTCGACTCCCGCCCGCTCGAGCTCGACGACCTCTTCCCGGCTCCGGATGCCGACATCGGCGATGGCGAGCTTGCCCGCCGGGACGTCGGGCAGCAGGTCGAGCGCCTCCGCCAGAGGCTCGTCGCCGTCCGAGCCGAGGACGAGGAGCTCGGGGTCCAGCTGCTCCAAGACGAACTCCAGGTGCTCGTCCTTGCAGATGCGAGGGGCGAGCTCGACTCGGTCGGCGACCTCGGTCCGCACGCGGTCGAGCCAGTCGCGGTCGTCGTCGCGAACGTCCACGATGCATGCGTCCACGCCCTCCAGGGACTGGCCGCGCTCTGGGTCGAAGAAGACGAGGATCGGCAACTCGGTCGCCGCCCGGATCGCAGGGAGGCTCAGGCTCCCGCCGCCGGCGACCAGGACAGCCTCGGCGCCCGCCTCCTCCGCGTCGCGGGCCGCATCTGGCCCGTCGACGGCGGCGATCACCGAGATGGCGTCGCCCTCCGAGATCGCCTGGCTGAGCCGTCGTGGGGTCATCTGACCGGCATCGGCGGCATCTTCACTGTTTCGATGCCTTCCCGCGACAGACTCACGCGCATTTCGGAGCTACGGTCGCATCGGGGAGGGGGGCGGGTGCACCTTTTAATAGAGCTAGACGAGGACGGCCGCTAGACGCCGACCGGGTGCCACACAGTCTTCAGCTCCAGGAAGGCGGCGATCTCGTAGGGGCTCTGGCGATCGGCTCGGCCACGCACCACGCGCTTGACGTTGTCAGCCGCCAGCCGCTCGAGCTCCGGCGCCTCGCCGTCCGCGCCGGCGATGTCAATCGCGTTCACGTCCATGTGCCCCGCGAGCCAGGGCGCGAGCTCCGACCGGTGCCCGGTGAGGATGTTGACGACCCCGCCCGGCACATCCGAGGTTGCGAGCGCTTCAGCAAGCTCGATCGCGGCGAGCGGTGAAGTCTCGGACGCCAGGACGACGGCGACGTTCCCGCCCACGATCACCGGTGCGAGCCGCGCGACGAGGCCGTCGAGCGAGGGCTCCGGCGGCGCAACGATCCCGACGACACCCGTCGGCTCAGGAATGGTGAAGTTGAAGTAGGGCGCAGCAACCGGGTTCGAGGTCCCGAGCACCTGCGCGTACTTGTCCGCCCACCCCGCGTACCAGACCCAGCGATCGACGGCTGACTCGACCTCGGCGCGCCCGGAGCTGAACTCCTCGAAATCCCCTGCCCTGGCCTCCATCATCTCCGCGACCCGGTACAGGATCTGACCCCGGTTGTAGGCGGTCATCCCCTTCCACTTGGGAAGAGCGCCGCGCGCCGCGCGCACTGCGTCGCGAACGTCCTTGCGCGAGCCCCGGGCGACGTTCTGGCCTTGCGCCTCATACGTCCGGCCGGATTCCGAGCGCGGAAACTCGCCGCCGATGAAGAGCTTGTACGTCTTCCGGACGGGAAGTCTGGTCATCCGCGCACCTCGGACTCGCCGAGGTCGAGGTACGGCTCCAGCCCGTGCAGGCCGCCCTCCCGCCCGAAGCCGGACTCCTTGTAGCCGCCGAACGGCGAGGTCGGGTCGAAGCGGTTGTAGGTGTTCGCCCACACGACACCGGCCTCGAGCCGTTGCGCCATGGCGAGGATGCGCGAGCCCTTCTCCGTCCACACGCCCGCGGAGAGGCCGTAGGGGGTGTTGTTCGCCTTCTCCACCGCCTCGTCGGGCGTCCGGAAGGTCAGCACGGAGAGCACCGGCCCGAAGATCTCCTCCTGGGCGATGCGATAGCTCTGCGCGACGTTCGTGAAGACCGTCGGGACGAACCAGTAGCCCTTCTCCGGAAGCTTGCACGGCGGCTGGTAGATCTCGGCGCCCTCCTCCTCGCCGCTGGCCACGAGCTCCGTGATCTTCTCCAGCTGCTGCTTCGAGTTGATCGCACCGACATCGGTGTTCTTGTCCAGCGGATCGCCGACCCGCAGCGTCGTCAGTCGCCGCTTCAGCTTCTCGATCACCGGCTCGTAGATCGATTCCTGGACGAGCAGACGTGAGCCCGCGCAGCAGACGTGACCCTGGTTGAAGTAGATCCCGTTCACGATTCCCTCGACCGCCTGGTCGAGAGCCGCGTCGTCGAAGATGATGTTCGCGGCCTTGCCGCCGAGCTCGAGCGTCAGCTTCTTGCCGGTCCCCGCGAGCTCGCGCTGGATCGCCTTTCCGACGTCGGTCGAGCCTGTGAAGGCGATCTTGTCGACGCCCGGGTGCTTGACGAGCTCGGCGCCGGCCCGGCCGTCTCCCGTGACGATGTTGACGACACCGGGAGGAAGCTCGGCCTGGCGCAGGACGTCCGCAAACAGCAGCGCCGACAGCGGCGTGGTCTCCGCAGGCTTGAGGACGACGGTGTTTCCGGCCGCCAGCGCCGGGGCGATCTTCCACGAGAGCATCAGCAGCGGGAAGTTCCACGGGATGATCTGCCCCGCGACGCCAATCGGCTTTGGACGCCGGTTGGGGAACGCGTACTCGAGCTTGTCGGCCCACCCGGCGTAGTAGAAGAAATGCGCCGCCGCGAGAGGGATGTCGACGTCGCGGGACTCCTTGATCGGCTTCCCGCCGTTCATCGACTCGAGCACGGCGAACTCGCGCGAGCGCTCCTGGAGGATCCGCGCGATCCGGAACAGGTACTTCGCGCGCTCGGTGGCCGAGATCGTCGACCAGCCGTTCTCGTACGCGTCGCGCGCCGCGCGGACGGCGAGATCGACGTCCTCGGGACCGGCCTGCGCGACCTCCGCGAGCTCCTCCTCGGTCGCCGGGTTGATCGTCGGGAAGTACTCGCCCGAGCGCGGATCCACCAGCTCGCCACCGATGAAGAGGCCGTAGCGCTCGTCGATCGAGACGATGTCACGCGACTCGGGGGCGGGCGCGTAGTCCCAGCCGGACGGGACCGGCGATCGATCCTGCTTTCGCTCCAGGTTTGAGCCTGTGTCTGAAGGACTCACGCGCTGGCGGGGTGTGATGGACGGATTCGAGGCAAGGACGCAGGGAGTGCGCGTATCCGGAGGATACGGGTGCGACTGAGGACGCGGCCTCGGGCCGGCCAGCGCGCTCCGACAGTCCCGTGCTCCTTCTGAGACAGGCTCCTAGTCAATCGTGAAGTAGTTCGGGCTCTGGTAGCGGCCCGTCTTCTCCTTCCGAATCTGCATCAGCACGTCGTTGAGCAGCGTCGACGCGCCGAGCCGGTAGAGGTCGGGCGTCAACCACTCGGCTCCCAGCGTCTCGTAGAGCTGGACGAGGTACTGCACGGCTTGCTTCGCCTGTCGGATCCCCCCGGCCGGCTTCATGCCCACCTTCCGTCCGGTTTCGTCGTGGACGTCGCGAATCGCCTCCAGCATGACGAGGGTGACGGGCAGAGTCGCGGCGCCCGGGAGCTTCCCCGTCGACGTCTTGATGAAGTCCGCGCCGGCAGCCATCGCGAGCAGCGAGGCGCGGCGGACGTTGTCGTACGTGCCCAGTTCCGAGACCTCGAGGATCACCTTGAGGTGCGCGTCCCCGCAGGCCTCCTTCACCTGGACGATCTCGTCGTAGACCTTCGCGTAGCGGCCCGAGAGGAACGCCCCGCGATCGATGACCATGTCCACCTCGTCGGCGCCCATCTCGACGACCTCGCGCACCTCCGCAACCTTGCCGCTGGTCGGGCTCTGCCCCGAGGGGAAGGCGGTCGCGACGGAGGCGACCTTGACGCTCGATCCGCGCACCCGCTCGAGGGCGGCGGGGACGAGGTTCGGGTAGACGCACACGGCCGCCACGGACGGGATGGTCGCGTCGCTCGGGTCGGGTCTGATCGCCTTCGAAGTGAGCGCAGCGATCTTGCCCGGTGTGTCCTGGCCCTCCAGCGTGGTCAGATCCATCATGCGGACCGCCAGGTCGAGGGCGAACATCTTCGCCTCGCGCTTGATCGACCGGCGGGAGAGAGCGGCGGCCCGCTCTTCGACCGCAACCTGGTCGATTGAGCCGATCCGGGGCAGCCTCGGCTCGAGCGGAAGCTCGAACCCCGACGGGAGTGCGGGCGCCTTGGCCATCGATTGAGTGTAGCCCTCGCCGTCTGGGATCAAGAGCGGCCGTAAGGAGATTCCGGTTGGCAGGTGGGACGACGGCCGGCGCAGCAAGGGCGAATCGCGCAACGCGTTCGTGGGGCCACCCCGGGCCACCACCCACTGATGATGCTAGTCGGGAAAGGCGCGCGTGTCTGTGCCGGGTTCGCGCCAGACGAGCGACGAATTCAGAGGCCGAGCCGCTCCAGCATCCGCTCGTCCCGGCGCCACTTCGGTCGTACCTTGACCTTCAGCTCGAGAAAGACGGGATGCCCGAGAAGCGCTTCGACCTCCGGCCGCGCGCGCGTCCCGATCTCGCGGATCATCGCGCCGCCCTTGCCGACCAGGATCTGCTTCTGGGAGTCGGTCTCGACGTAGACCGCTGCCTGGACGACCTTGTCCTCGATCTCGTCCACCTCGGCGGTGATCGAGTGCGGCACCTCGTCCCGCGTGAGCTGAATCGCCTTCTCGCGGACGAGCTCGGCGATCTGCTCCTCCACCGAGAGGTCCGTCCGCTGGTCGAGCGGGAAGTACGCAGGTCCCTCGGGAAGAAGCCCGACCAGCTCCTGTCGTAACTCGTCGATCCCGTCTCCGGTCTTGGCGCTCACCGGATGCAGGGCGTGGAAGTTGCCTAGCTGGGAGCCCGTCTGCATCTGCGATGCGATGTGGCCCGGCTTCAGTCGATCGACCTTGTTCAGAGCGATCACGACGGGCACGCCGAGCTCGAAGACGCGCTTCGCGATAAAGCGGTCTCCGGCCCCGATCCGCTCGCGCGCGTCGAGCACGAAGAGAACGGCGTCGACGTCCTCGAACGAGGCATCGACCGTCTTCTGCATGTGCTCGGTGAGCGGATCGCGCGGCCGCTGAAAACCGGGCAGGTCTGCAAGGACGAGCTGAAACTCAGGACCGTTCGCGACACCGAAGATCCGCCGTCTCGTCGTTTGCGGCTTGTCCGAGATGATCGCAACCTTGCCGCCTGCAAGGGCGTTCACGAGCGACGACTTCCCGACGTTCGGCCGGCCCGCAAGCGCGACGAAGCCGGACTTCAAAGCTCGAATGTGTCGGGGAGCAGCTCGGCCGGCGTGGTCACCGCGACATCGTCGCCCGCTCGCCTGTAGACGACCCGTTCGATCCCGAACTCGTGGAACCACTGGCGGCATCCGCCGCACGGCGATGCGGTGACAGCGAGCACTTCCACCTCGCCCGGCCCCACTCCGGCCGTGACCGCCGCCGCAAGCGTCGTCTTCTCGGCACACACGCCGAGCGGATACGCCGCGTTCTCGACGTTGACGCCCTCGAAAACCCGCCCATCACGCGTCCGCACGGCGCAGCCGACGAAGAACTTCGAGTACGGCGCGTACGCGCGAGCCGCCACTTCGTCGGCTCGCTCGAGCAGCTCGCGGTCGGCGTCTGTCACGTCCAGAAGAGCTGGAAGAGGACGAGGGTGACGAGCGCGCCGAGCACGCCGCCGGAGACGACTTCGACGAAGGAGTGGATACCGGCCTCGATGCGCGTCTGTGCCACGAGCAGAGCCATGATGAACGTCAGCGTCGAGACGAGGAACCAGTGGCTCGAGTCGCCGAGGATGTACGTCGCCGCCATCCAGCCGGCGAACGCGATCGCCGCGTGTCCCGAAGGCAGCCCGCCGCGCAACGGCCGGCCCCGGCCCGTGTACGCCTTCGCGCCGATGACGATGATCACCGTGAGGACGAGCGCAACGAGCGTGATCTCCGTCGGCGCGTCCCGGATCCGGTCGATCGCGCGCGAGCTCGGGTCCTTGATGCGGTCGACGAAGACGAGGTAGCCGACGGCGAGCGCGTTGATGGTCGCGATCAGCACGGCGCCGGCCGCGATGTCCTTCGCCAGCTTGGCGAGCGGGTCGAAGGACGTGGTCGCGACGTCGATCCCGGCCTCGAGCGCCGAGTTGATCATCTCGGCGATCAGGACGAACGAGATCGCCATCAGCAGCACGACGAGCTCGAGCCGGCTGACCCCGACGATGAGCGCCGCGATCAGCACCCCGGCGGCAATCATGAAATGGATCCGCATGTTCCGCTGCGTCCGCAGCACGTGGATGATCCCTTCGAATGCGAAGTTGAAGCTCTGGAGGACCGAAGGGCTGCGGCCGATGTTCACGCCCTGAGCGCCTCCTCCCGCGCCTCCATCTCCTCCCCGTGGTCGTAGCCCACGAGGTGGAGCAGCCCGTGGACGAGCGGCTCGCGCCAGTCGTCGCCCACGACCGAGGGGCAGAGGACGACGTCGCCGAGCTGACGAGGCACCCCCACCGGGAGCTCGTCGCGCTCGTCGATCGGAAACGAGAGGACGTCCGGCGTCTCGTCCACGCCGAGATGCTCGCGTTTCAGGGCGCGCGCCTCGTCCGCGGCCACGAAGGCCAACCCCAGCTCGCCGTCGTCGATTCCTTCGGCGCCGAGCACCCGACGTGCCAGCTCGACCGCCCCCGCTTCGTCGACCGCGGCTCCGCTGCGGTTCGCCACCTCGATTTCCACCACGGCGCTACCTCCGCCGTGCGGTGCCCGTTTCCTCCGCATGTGACTTGTAGGCCTCGACGATCGACTGCACGAGCTTGTGCCGGACGACGTCCTTGTGGCCGAACTGGATGAACGCGATCCCCTCGATCGCCCCGAGGATGTCCTGCACCTGGATCAGGCCCGACGCCTGCTCCTTCGGAAGGTCGACCTGCGTGACGTCGCCGGTCACGACGACCTTGGAGCCAAAGCCGAGGCGAGTGAGAAACATCTGCATCTGCTCCGGGCTCGTGTTCTGCGCCTCGTCGAGGATGATGAACGAGTCGTTCAGCGTCCGGCCGCGCATGAAGGCGAGCGGCGCGACCTCGACGATCCCGCGCTCCATGTACGAGGCGAGCCGGTCGGCCTCGAGCATGTCGTAGAGCGCGTCGTACAGCGGCCGCAGGTAGGGATCGACTTTCGCCAGCATGTCCCCGGGGAGGAAGCCGAGCCGTTCGCCTGCCTCGACCGCGGGCCGCGTGAGGATGATCCTGTTGACCTGCCGTTCCTGCAGGGCGGCGACCGCAAGGGCCATCGCCAGGTAGGTCTTGCCGGTCCCTGCCGGGCCGATCGCAAAGGTGACCGTGTGGCGGCGAATGGCGTCGACGTAGCGTTTCTGCATGACCGTCTTCGGCGCGATTGCCTTTCCTCGATGGCTCCAGACGACGTCTCCGAAAACCTCCCGGACGTCCTCACCCTGATCGATCGCGCCGAGGACCGCGTCCACCGTGGAGGGGCCGATCTGGTGACCGCTCTCGACGAGCTCCACGATCTCGTCGATCACCGAGCGCACCTGACCGACCTGCTCGTCCTCGCCGTCGATCGTCAACTGGTTGCCGCGAAGGTGGAGCGCGACGCGGAGACGTTCACGGAGATGGTCCAGGACTCCGTCGCCGATCGAGGCCAGCTCGGCAGCGACGGAGTTGGGAACCGAGAGCGTTTGCTGCATCGCCCTCAGTGTAGGTTCGGACGCGTGTCAGACCCGCTCGAGAGACGGGACGAGGAGACCGCGGTGCTTGCCTATGTCCTCGAGGAGGCTCAGCGGTACCTGGGCGAGCTGGACGAGTCGTCAGTTCTCCCAACCCGGGAGACCCGCTTCGCCGGGGAGCTGCCGGAGCAGGGCGACGGCGCGCTCGCCGCGCTCCAGGAGCTCGTAGCGGGCTCCGACCTGGCGACCCGGTCGTCCGGTCCGCGCTTCTTCCACTTCGTGACCGGTGGGACGACGCCGGCCGCGCTCGGCGCGGACTGGCTGACGTCCGTCCTCGACCAGAATTCCTTCTCCGCGGTCAGCTCGCCCTTCGGCGTCGAGCTCGAGGATGTCGCGATCAGATGGCTGCTCGACCTGTTCGAGCTGCCGAGCGACTGGGGCGGCGTGCTGACGACCGGGGCGACGATGGCGAACTTCGTCGGGCTCGCTGCCTCCCGGCGCTGGTGGGCGGAACGCCACGGCGTCGATCTGGACGAGCGCGGCTTTGCCGGCCTGCCGGCAGTGCCGGTGTTTTCGACGGAGTACATCCACGCCAGCGCCCGGAAAGCGCTCGCGATGCTCGGGATCGGGCGCGAGACGCCGCAGCTCGTCGACGTCGAGTCGCTCGAGCGCGAGCTCGCAGCTCTCGGCGGCGCCCCGGCGATCGTGATCGGCAACGCCGGCGACGTGAACACGGGCGACTTCGACCCGATCGACCGGATGGCCGACCTGGCCGCCGAGCACGGCGCCTGGCTCCATGTGGACGGCGCCTTCGGACTGTTTGCACGAGTCGCGCCCGAGGCCGCCGCGCTCGCGAAAGGTCTGGAGCGCGCGGATTCAGTGATCGCCGACGGTCACAAGTGGCTGAACGTCCCGTACGACTGCGGCTTCGCCTTCGTCCGCGACCCCGCCTACCTGCGGCCGCCGTTCCAGCTCACCGCGGCGTACCTTCCGACCGACGAGCGTCCGAGCCCGGAGGCCTCGCGCCGGGCGCGGTCGCTGGCGGTCTGGGCCACCCTTCGGGCCTACGGACGCGGCGGCTACCGGGCGATGGTCGAGCGCCACCTCGCGCTCGCCCAGCGCCTGGGCAGCCGTATCGAGGAGGAACCGGAGCTCGAGCTGCTCGCGCCCGTCAAGCTCAACATCGTCTGCTTCCGGCACCGGCCGGCGGGTCTCGCCGAGGACGAGTTGGACGCCCATAACCTGGCGCTCGGCCAGGACGTGATCGACGATGCGCGCGTCTTCTTCGGGACGACGCGCTACGAAGGTCGCGTCGCCTTCCGTCCCGCGATCGTCAACTGGCGGACCACCGAACGGGACGTCGACCTCATCGCAGACGTCGTCCTCGAACTGGGTGCTAGGCGAGCTTCTCTCGGACCAGCTGGCTGACGGCTGAGCCGTCGGCGCGGCCCGCAACCTGAGGCATCACGTCGGCCATTACGCGCCCGAGATCCTGGAGGCTCGTTGCGCCGTTCTCGGCGATCGCGTCGTCGACGATCTCCTCGAGCGCCTCCTCACTGAGCGGCTCGGGCATGTAGTCCTCGAGCACCTCGAGCTCGTAGTCTTCCGCGTCCGCCTGCTCCTCCCTGCCCGCGGCGCGGAACGCCTCCTCCGCCTCGACACGCTTCTTTCGCTCGCGCTGCAGAACCTGGAGCTCCTCCTGCTCGGTCAGCGGGCGCTGCAATTCCTTCTCGGCCGAGCGGAGACTGCTCAGGATCAGGCGCAGCGCGTCGCGACGGTCATTGTCCCGCTCGCGCATCGCCTCCTTGAGATCCGCCTCGATGTCCGTGATCCGGCTCATTCGGGCAAGCCTCGCATGCGGCCGCCGAGGATGTGCCAGTGGAGGTGGAACACGGTCTGCCCCGCGCCTGCGCCGACGTTGACGACGATGCGGTAGTCCTCGAGGCCGGCGACGCGTGCCGTCTCCGCTACGAACTCGAGCATCCGCTTCGCCTCGTCGGGCGGGAAGGCGCCGATGTCGCGGAAAGTGTCGACGTGTCGCTCCGGCAGGACGAGCAGGTGTGTCTCCGCCTGCGGGTTGATGTCGCGGAGCGCGACGAAGCCATCCGCGGCATGCACATGGTCGCCCTCCTGGACGAGGTTGCAGAAAAGGCAATCGTCAGGCGGCAAGGATTCCGTCCTCGGTCACATCGCCGCCCCGGACATCCAGGAAGCGCCCGACCGGCGCGCCGGGATCGACGAGCCAGGGCGAGTAGTCGTCGCCGTATCCGCGCCCGGGGCGGTCGACGAGGACGACGTCCTCCCGGCCCACCTTCTCGCGCCAGCGAGCGAGGCAGGCCTCGTGGGAAAGGGCGCGAAGGCGCGCGCCGCGTTCCCTCTTGACCTGAGACGGGACGGTGTCCTCGGCGGCCGTCACCGTTCCGGGCCGCGGTGAGTACGGGAAGACATGCACCTTCGTGATTCGCGCCTGACGGACGACATCGAGCGTGCGTTCGAACGCTCGCTCGTCCTCGGTCGGGAAACCGACGATCACGTCCGCGGTCAGGTTGAAGTCTGCGAGGCCGGCGAGCCGGCGACGATAGGTCGCGGACGTGTAGCGGCGGCCCATGGCGCGCAGAACCTCGTCGTCGCCGGACTGAAGCGGGACGTGGAGGTGGCCCGCCGCCGTCGGCGTCTCCCGAAGCGCCGAGATCAGCTCGTCGTTCACGTGGTTGATCTCGATCGAGGAGAGCCGGAGTCGCTCGACGCCCTGCACCGCTCCCGCCTCGCGAACGAGGCGCGGCAGCGTATAGCCGGCGTCGCGATCCCGGTAGCAGCCGAGGTTGATCCCCGTCAGGACGACCTCGCGGTGCCCTTGCGCCACACGCTTCCGGATCTCCGCGAGCACGGCGTCGGCACTGCGGCTTCGCGATGCTCCTCGGACGAGCGGGATGACGCAGAAGTTGCAGCTGAAGCTGCAGCCGTCCTGCACCTTCACGAACGCGCGAACTCGGTCGAGGCGGGCGTCGGCCTGAATACAGCCGATCGCGCCGACGTCGCCTGCGACAGCCCCGGCGATCTCTTCGCTCGGACGGGCGACGACAACGACGTTCTCCGGCAGGCCCGCCATCGCCTCGCCGCCGAGGTTGGCCGCGCAGCCGGTCACGTAGACCCGACGATGCGTCCGCGCAGCGCGGGAGGCGGCTTGTCGGGACTTCGAGACCGCTTCGTGCGTGACGCAGCACGTGTTCACGACCGCGACGTCCACGGCATCGGCCGACCGCTCCTCGTGCCCGTCGGCGATGAGGCGCTCACGGACTGCGTGCGCGTCGGAGTGCGACACCTTGCAGCCGAGGAATCGGACCGAGAAGGTCGCCATTTCGGCGCGGGAATCTACTGCCGCTGGAACAAGTCGGCTGCCCAACCGCCGTCGATCCGACGCTCATGGTGGACGTAGCCCGGCAAGTCCGGCATCCGCGAGTGGAAGTAGCCGGCGGTGACGAGCTGAGCCACGTCGAGGTGCGGCGCAAGCGCCTCGACCGATGCGAGATCGATGTTCGCCACCCCGAGGTCCGCCGATGGGATGCCCTCGGCGACGACGTCCACGAGCCGAACGTCGATCGTCACCAAGTTGGCCTGAGCGTTTCGCTCCGCGGTCTCGATCGAGGCCTGCTCGCGGTCGAGGGCGATGACGGGAGCAAAGCCGAGCTTGGCCGCAGCCACCGACAGCACGCCGGATCCGCAGCCGATGTCGACGAGGCTGCCTCGCTCCAGCTCCACGAGGAACCCGAGCGCCAGCCGGGTGGAGGGGTGCGAGCCGGTCCCGAATGCGCGGCCGGGGTCGATCACGACCGTGATCACGTCGGTGGGCGGCTCCTCCCACGAGGGGCCAACCCAGAGCGGGCCGATCCAGATCGGGCGGTGGAACTCACGCCATCGCTCCTCCCACCCCGGCTCGACCCCCGTAGCGGAGACCTCGCCGAACATCGCGCGCAGCCGTTCCTCACCCGCCCCGTCGGTATAGACGGCGATCTCTCCGTCGGCTTCCTCGAACCCTTCCGGATGCAGCTCGATGAACCGGGCCCTCACTTCTTCGAGCCGGTCGTCCGGGACCGCCACCGCGACCCGGCGGAGCTCGGGGCCGTTCGGCGTCAGCGGAACGCGCTCTTCAACTTCTCGAAGAACCCCTCGTCCGGCCGGTACGTGTCCTCAACGGCTGACTCCTCGAATCGCTCGAGGACTTCGCGCTGCTCGTCGGTGAGCTGATGCGGAATCGCGACGTTCACGAGCACCCTGTGGTCGCCGCGGCCGAAGCCCTGGAGAACGGGCATTCCCTTCCCGCGCAGGACCCGGAGTGTGTTGGGCTGCGTCCCTGCCTCGAAGGCCAGCTCCTCCTCGCCGTCGAGCGTCGGCACCGTCACCCGCGCCCCGAGTGCAGCCTGCGTCATCGTCAGAGTGGCGGTCGAGAAGATGTCGTCCCCCTCGCGGACGAATCGCGGGTCCGGCCGCACGCGCACGCGGACGTAGACGTCCCCCGCGCGGCCGCCGGGCAGGCCCGAGTGGCCTTTGCCGGAGAGCCGGATCCGCTGCCCGTCGTGGATGCCCGGCGGAATGTCCACCTCGAGCCGCCGTTCCTCGAGCACCTGGCCTGCTCCGTCGCATTCCTCGCAGGGGTGCTCGACGAGCTGGCCTCTGCCGCCGCACTCGGGACAGGCCTGTGTCCTGATGAACTCCCCGAACGCGCTTCGAGAGACGTGCTGGATGCGCCCCATTCCCCCGCACGTGGGACACGTCTTGACCTCGGTGCCCGGCTCGACGCCGTCTCCGCCGCACCGCGCGCACGGAACGGCGACCTGAAACGGCACCTCCCGCTTCACGCCGTTGGCTGCGTCCACGAGCTCGATCTCGACTTCTGCGCCGATGTCGGCTCCCCGCCCGCCGCCTGCCCTGACCGTGGTCGTGAACAGGTCGTCCCCGAAGAACGCCGAGAAGAGGTCTGCGAGGTTCCCGAAGTCGGACTGCGACGGCCGGAAACCTCCGCTTCGGAGTCCGGTGTGGCCGTACCTGTCGTAGAGCTCACGGGTCTCGGAGTTCGACAGCACCTCGTAGGCCTCGACGACCTCCTTGAACCGCTCCTCGGCGTCGGGCGCGTCGGAGACGTCCGGATGGACCTGACGGGCCAGGTTCCGAAAGGCTTTCTTGAGCTCGGTCTCGTCGGCCTCGCGGCCGACGCCGAGCACCTCGTAGTAGTCCCGCTCCGCCGTCGCCATCCTGCATGGAGGGTAGCCGGGGCCCCGGCTCTAGCCTGAGGAGGGCTCGGCGAAACGCCGGCTATGTCGCCGCGCCGCGCTGCTCGCCCCGAAGCAGCGTCCTCAGTCGCGCCGATAGCTAACTGCTATCGACACTCCCTGCGTCCTTCCTTCGGAACGACCATCGCGCCCCGGCAACGAGCGACGTTCCGCCAAGCCCTCCTCCTAGTTCTCGGTGTAGATCTCTTCCACGAACCGGGAGAGCTCCCGGGCGGCCCCGCGTACCGAGCGGATCGCCGTCTCGTAGTCCATGCGCAGGGGGCCGAGCAGGCTGACGGCGCCGAGAGGCCGGTAGGCGAGCCCGTAGGTCGCTCCGACGAGAGAGGCCTGCTGGAGCGCCGGATGAGCGAGCTCGACCCCGAGCCGCACGAATGGGTCGCGATTGCCGAGTGCCTGCCCGAGGATCTGGAGCACCACCGCACGATGCTCGAGCGCCTCGAGGAGCCCGCGGTAGTCGTTGAGATCCTCGTCACGCACGTCACCGAGGAGCGTGGCGGTGCCCCCGACGAAGAGCCGCTGCTCCTCAGAGCCGGCCGCGTCGGTGAACGCCGGACGCAGGAGCTCGAGGAACGCGCGCTCCCGTGCGGACAGCCCTTTCTCGGCGAAGACCTGCCGGAGAGCCAGCGAACCGGGCGCAAGACCGACCGTGCGTTCGTTGAGGTACTCCGCGGCCCAGCTGACGAGCCCCTGGTCGACGGGCTCGCCGACGGCGAAGACCCGCTTCGTGACTCCGCCCGTGGACGTGATCACGACGGTGACGATCACCTGCGGCTGGAGCTCGAGCACCTCGACGTGGCGGACCGTCGCTGCTTCCAGCGGCGGTGCCGAGACGAGGGCGAGGAGCCGCGTCATCTGCGCGAGAGCCTCCGTGGTCGCCTGCAACGCGACTTCGACCTCGGCCGCAGGACCGCTCAGGTCGAGCGGCACCGACGCGGGCCGAGGCTCGAGCCGGTTGAGCAGCCCCTCGACGAAGAGCCGGTAGCCGGTCTCGGTCGGAACGCGGCCCGCCGAGGTGTGGGGATGTGTGAGCAGGCCAAGCCGCTCCAGCTCGGCGAGCTCGCTCCGGACGGTCGAGGACGACACGCTGAGCCCGGCGCGCTCGACCAGGTACTTCGACCCGACCGGCTGTCCGGTGGCGATGTACTCGTCGACGAGGCGCCTGAGGATGTCGCGCTGGCGATCGGTGAGCTCCGGCTGCGTCGTAGTCATGCTCTTTGCAGGCATTTTAGCTCGCAGCTGCGATCCGCCCGCTCGCCGCTCAAGCGAGGAGCTCGGCCGTTACGCCGCCCCCGAGCAGCCGCCCGCGCGGAGTGAGCGTCAGCGACTCGGGCTCGGATCCTCCGCCGTCGCGCGCGACGAGCTCGAGCCGCTCGAGCCGATCGAGCGCGGCGGCGTCGAGCACCGGAGCGATGCCGGCGACCCCCAACGGCTCGTCGAGCCGGAGCCCGAGCATCACTCGCTCCTGTTGACGTACCTGGATCGACAGCTCCTCGAGCTCGCGCGGGGGACGAGTGTCACGCGCCAGCGACGCCGCATAGACGGGGAGCCGCGGCGTGTTGCGCCACCGTTGGCCGAGAACGGTCGACACCGCGCCGATCCCGACGCCCAGGTAGTCGCGACCGAGCCAGTAGGCGAGGTTGTGATGCGCGCGCAGGTCCCTTCCGCCGGCCGCGTGGGAGGGCCGGCAGAAATTCGCCGTCTCGTACCAGCGGTAGCCGGCTTCGGTCAGCCGCCCGACAACCCGCTCGAAGTAGTCCTCGAGCGCGTCGGCCTGACGGCGCAGCTCCTCTCCATGTCGATGCGTGAAGCGAGTGCCCGGCTTCGCCTCGAGCTCGTAGCAGGAGAGGTGCTCGGGGCCGAGCGCGAGCGCCTCGTCGATGTCGGCGTCGAGAGCGGAGGGGCTCTGGCCGGGGATCCCGTAGATGAGATCCAACGAGATGTTGTCAAAGCTGGCATCGCGGAGATGGTAGAACGCGCGGCGGACGTCGTCGGGCCCTGCGCGCCGCTCCAGCACCGAGAGCAGTTCGGGATCGAAGGTCTGCGCGCCGAGTGAGACCCGGTTCACGCCGGCGTCGCGGAGGAGCGCGGCGAGCTCCGGGGTCACCGTCTCCGGGTTTGCCTCGACGGTCACCTCGGCCGCAGCAGGCAGCGCGTGCAACAGACGGCGAAGCTCGTCCGGCTCCGTGAACGTCGGCGTCCCTCCTCCGACGAAGACTGTCTCCACCTCGGGCGCCAGCAACGGGCGCTCGAGCTCCAGCTCCGCAAGCAGCGCGTCCACGTAGGTCCCGTGCTCGCCCTGCCGCCCGACGACCGTGACGAAGTCGCAGTAGCCGCACCGGTGCGCGCAGAACGGAAGATGGACGTACAGATGCCGGACGGTGCCGCTCATTTTCCGCTCTCGTTCAGGTTCAGCACGGCGAGGAACGCCTCCTGGGGACCTCGACTGCACCCACTTGCTTCATGCGCTTCTTGCCCTTCTTCTGCTGCTCGAGCAGCTTGCGCTTCCTCGTGATGTCCCCGCCGTAGCACTTGGCCAGCACGTCCTTGCGCTTCGCCTTGATCGTCTCGCGCGCGATGATCCGGGACCCGATCGCTGCCTGGATCGGGACGTCGAACATCTGCCTCGGGATCTCCTCCCGCAGCCGGTCGACGAGCGCACGGCCGCGCCCGTACGCCGAGTCGCGATGGATGATGAGCGAGAGCGCGTCGACCGAGTCGCCGGCGATCAGCACGTCGAGCTTGACGAGGTTCCCCTCGCGGAAGCCGGTCACGTCGTAGTCGAAGCTGGCGTACCCACGCGTGCGGGACTTGAGCTGGTCGTAGAAATCGACGACGACCTCGGCGAGCGGCAACTCGTAGATCAGGACCGCGCGCTCCTCGGAGAGGTACTCCATGTGGTCGAAGCGTCCGCGCCGGTCGTTGCAGAGCTCCATCACCTGGCCGACGTATTCCTTCGGCACGATGATCGACGCCCGGATGTAGGGCTCCTCGACCCGCTCGACCTCGGCGGGCATGTCGGCCGGGTTGTGCACCTCGATCTCCTCGGCCGCCGTCGTGATCACGCGATAGGCGACGTTCGGCGCGGTCACGAGCAGGTCGAGGTCGAACTCGCGCTCGAGCCGCTCGCGCACGATCTCCATGTGCAGCAGGCCGAGGAACCCGCACCGGAACCCGAAGCCGAGTGCCTGCGAGGTCTCGGGCTCGTAGATGAGAGCGCCGTCGTTCAGCTTCAGCTTCTCGAGGGCGTCGCGGAGGTCCGGGTACTCGTCAGAGTCCGTCGGGAAGAGCCCCGCGAACACCATCGGCTTGACGTCCTTGTAGCCGGGGAGCGCCTGCGCTGCGGAGTTCTCCAGCGAGGTCAAGGTGTCGCCGACGCGGAGACGGCTCACGTCCTTCAGGCCGGTGATGACGTAGCCGACTTCGCCTGCGTCGAGAGTCTGGGCAGCGCGCATCGTCGGCGAGAAGAAGCCGAGCTCCTCGGCCTCGAAGCGCGTGCCCTGGGCCATCGCCAGCACTCCCTCCCCGGTACGAAAAGTGCCGTCCACGACGCGGACGAACGCGACAACGCCGCGGTACTGGTCGTAGGAGGAGTCGAAGATCAGGGCGCGCGGCGGCGCGGCCGGGTCGCCGTCAGGGGCCGGGATGCGCTCGACGACCGCGTCGAGGACCTCCTCGATTCCCTGGCCCGTCTTCGCGGAGATGCGGAGGACGTCGGCCGGGTCGCCGCCGATCAGCTCGGCGATCTCCGCGGCCGCGGCGGCCGGGTCGGCCTGAGGGAGGTCGATCTTGTTCACGACCGGAAGCAGCTCCAGCTCGTTCTCGATCGCGAGGTACGCATTCGCCACGGTCTGGGCCTCGACGCCCTGCGCGGCGTCGACGACGAGGACGGCTCCCTCGCAGGCCTGGAGCGACCGCGAGACCTCGTACGTGAAGTCCACGTGCCCCGGTGTATCGATCAGGTTGAGCTGGTGGCCCTTCCAGAGGACGCGCACGGCCTGCGCCTTGATCGTGATCCCGCGTTCACGCTCGAGGTCCATCGAGTCCAGCACTTGAGCCCGCATGTCCCGTCCGGACACGGTGTCCGTGACCTCGAGGATGCGGTCTGCGAGCGTCGACTTTCCATGGTCGATGTGCGCGATGATCGAGAAGTTGCGGATTCGGTCCAGCTGCATGGGTCAATCCGCCGGGCGGGCGCGGGCTCGCAACGATAGCAACGCGTTGAGCTCACGAATTCCCAGCAAACGGGCGGAAAAAAGGTAAGCGGCGCCGCCAACGGCGATTGCGCCGAAGACCGACAGGAGCTGTGCGGGGAATGCTTGTCCGAGCACCTCGTCGAGCGCCCACCACGCGCCGAACGCGGCGGCGGCGAGAACGGCCGACGCGACCGTGATCCGCAGGACCGATCGAGACGTCTCCCCGACCTCGAAACGGCCGAATCGACGGCGGAGCAGAAAGAGCAGAGCGGCCGCGCCGGCGATGTTCGCGAGCGAGATGGCCAACGGGATGCCCCAGGTTCCCACGCGATACAGCACTGCGAAGAGCACCGTGTTCAGGATGAGATTGCCGAGCGCCACCCACGTCGGCAGCCACGGTGCCTGAAGGCTGAAGAAGGCCCGGTTGAGCATCAGCATCGCGCCGTTGAAGACGAGCCCGAGCGAGAAAGCTGCCAGCGCGGCTGCCACGACATCTGTCTCGTGGGGGCCGAATTCGCCGCGCTCGTAGAGCAGTCGCACAATCGGCTCGGCCAGGACCGCCGAGATGACGCTGGCCGGAATCAACAGAAACGCGATTTGGCGTAGCCCGAGACCGACGGTGTGGCGAAAGCCCTCCTCGTCTCCCCGCGTCGCAAGGCGGGCGAGCGCCGGGAAGAGGACGGTCGCGACGGCGACGGAGAACATCCCCTGCGGAAGCATGTAGATCCGGAAGGCTGCATCGATCGCGCTCGGGGAGATGGTCGGATCGATGTACCTCGCAGCGAAGAACGTCCCGATGAGAGCGTTCACGTTGATCAGGCCGAGGCCCAGCGTCACCGGCAGCATCAGCACGAAGACCCGCTTGACCGCAGGGTCGCGCCAGTCGATCGCAACTCGGAGGCGTCCGTCACGCCCGGCGAGCCACGGGAGCGGCAGGAGCAGCTGGATCACGGTGCCGACGACGATCGCGCCCGCATAGACGTAGAGCTCGGACTCCTCCGACCCCGCGCGAGGGACGCCGATGACGAGGCCGACGATGATCGCGACGTTCCAGGCCACGGGCGTGAGTGCCGGAACCGTGAAGTGCTCGTAGCTGTTGAGGATCCCGACGATGACGCCGGAGATCCCGAGCAGGACGACGATCGGGAAGAGGATCCTCGCAAGCGTCACAGCGAGCTCGCCGTCCTCGCCCCGGTAGCCGAACATGGCCATGATCCACGGCGCCGCGAGGACGAAGAGCGCCGTCACGGCGGTGAGCCCGAGCAGCAGGATCCAGATCAGGCTCGAGGCCACGCGCCAGGCCCGCGCCCGCTCCCCCTTCTCCAGAAGCTCGGTGAAGACGGGGACGAACGCGGACGAGAGCGCAGCATCCGCGACGAGGGCCCTGACGAGATTGGGCACCTGGAACGCGACCGTGAACGCGTTGATGCCGGCTCCCTCGACGCCGAAGTAGCTGCGCGCGACGATCTCCCGGGCGAGGCCGAGGACGCGGGAGAGGCCCGTCGCAGCCGAGAAGACCGCCGTCGACCGTGCGAGACGGCGGGACGAGGACCCCGGCGCCTCCGGGCGTGTGTCGCTCACCGGAGGTTCCACGAGAGGAGGATACGAGCGGCCTCGGCGCGCTCCTGCCGCAGAGAAGAGGGCTGCTAGCATTCCGCCGCCCGCAATGCGGGCCTTTTTTCGCCTATGCCCAACATCAATCAACAAAAGCATCGCGTTCGCACTGCGGCGAGAGAGCGGCTTCAGAACCTGCGCTACCGCTCAACGGTCAAGACGCTGACGCGCCGGCTGGAGACCGCCGTCGAGCAAGGCGATTCGGACGGCGTCGCCACGACACATCTCGAGCTCCAGCGCTGGATCGACCGCGCCTCGGCCCGCGGCGCACTTCATCGCAACGCAGCCGCGCGCAAGAAGGCGCAGGCCGCCCGCCTCGTCGCGGGCCGCTAACTCGCGCTGCGGGCGGGAGCCCGCGTCGACTCGGTGAGCTCTGCGAGTGCTCGCGTCAGCTCGTGGGCACCGGACAGCCGGCTCGCCCCCTTGAGCGCCGCGTCGAGCGCAGCCAGGCGGACGATGGCGGCATCGAGCTCCTCCTGCGAGTACCGATCGGCGTGGCCCACCGCTTTCTTCACGCGGAACTCGTGCAGCTTCACGCGCTTGGCGATCTCCCGAGCCGCAAGGCCCTCCTCGGCGAGCACTTTCACGGCACGGACCAGGGTGACGTGCGCGGCGAGGCGCATCGCGATCGCGAAGGGCTCCCGCCGCTCGAGCTCGGCTTCCCCGGCGGCCATCAGCGCGGCGGCGTCCCGATCGCCCCACGCGTCGGTGATCGCCCAGGCGGTCGCTTCTCGGGCAGGGGCCGCCAGTGCCTGGACGTCCGCCCGGGAGACGGTCCTGCCACCGGCCCAGATCGTGATCTTGTCTGCTTCGGTCGCCAGCGCGGCGAGATCGTCACCGACGATCTCGACGAGCGCTCGGGCCGCATCGGGCTCGACCACGCCGCCCAGGCCCTCGAACTGCGTGCGCACCCAGGTCGGCAGATCCCGCGGCTTCGGCGCGTCGTACGCGAGGACTCGGCCGACGGCTGAGACGGCCTTGGCCAGCGCGTCGCTGCGCGGCTGCTCGCTCGTGACCAGCGCGAGCACCGCGCCCGGCACCGGGTCGGAGAGATAGTCGGTGACCGCGTCGACGTCGGCTTTCTTCCAGCGCTCGACGCCCTCGACGATGACTAGGCGACCGCCCTCCCCGCCCGCAAACAGGCCGAGCGCGTTGCAGGCGGCAACCGCATCCGCCCCGCCGGCCGTGTCGGCAGCGAGGTGCTCGATCGATTCGTCTCCGAAGCGGGAGCGGAGTCGGCGGAGCGCGCGCACGACCTTGGGCCGGTCGCTTCCGGTCACCAGGTAGACCGGAAGGAGGGGCTCGGAAGACACCGGAGGCAAGCATAGTCACGCTCCGCGCCGCGTCGAGATGTGCCGGCCGTCGCTCTCGATCACCACGCTTCCGTCGCGATCTGTCCTGTACAGGTCGAGCCCGCCGACGGCCTCGAGCGCCGCGATCGTCGACGCAGTTGGATGCCCGTACTCGTTCTTTCGGCCGCACGAGATGACCGCGATCTCCGGGTCGATCAGCTGGAGCAGGCGCGGGAGGCCCTCGTCCGCAGATCCGTGGTGTGCGACCTTGAGGATCTCGACCGCCGGCGGGTTCAGCGGCAGCGTCACGGGCGTCTCGGCGTCGGCGGTCAAGAGGACGTCGACGCTGCCGTAGGACGCCAGCAGCACGGTCGCGAAGAGATTCGGGTCTTGCCCGGCCGGCGGATCCGACGCCGGCCAGAGGACGCGGAGCCTGAGTCTTCCGAGCCGGAAGACGAGCCCCGCCCGAGCGACTGAGATCGGGACGCGGCGCGCGTCGGCCTCCGCGAGTGCAGCGCTCTCTTCGGGGCTCTCGGCAGGGATTCGAGGGTCGAGGATCCTGTCGACCCGGACGTGCTGAAGGAGCTCGGCCGCGCCGCCGACGTGGTCGCGCTGCGGATGCGTGAGCACTGCCAGCGCGATTCGGCGGACGCCCAGGCGGCGAAGCTGATCGTCCACCTCGGCCTCCGGCGGCCCCTGGTCGACGAGTACCGCTCCCTCGCGGACCTCGAGCAGGATTGCGTCGCCCTGACCGACGTCCAGCACGGTCACGCGGAAGCCCGAAGGCGGCGGCCGCACATCCTGCGGGCGGATCTGCCACGCGGCTGCCGCCAGCGCGACGACCCCGGCGACGACCACCAGGCCGGGACGCCGCCAGCGCGGCAGCCTCAGCCACCCGACGAAGGCGGCGGTTGCCGCAGCGGCGACGGCGACCGCGGTGGTCGAGCCGATCTGGGCTCCGGGCAGGCCGCCGACGACACGCGCGCAGGAGGCGACGTACGCGGCCAGCCATCCGTTCACCCAAGCGGCGGCCAGTGCTCCCGAGGGCATGACCTGGTCGAGCAGAGCGGTGAGGAGGGCGAGGCTGAACGAGATCCCGACCGCCGGCGCGGCAAGCGCGTTGCTCAGGACGGAGTAGGCCGGAACCGTGCCGAACTGGAAGAGCAGGATCGGCGCCGTCACGAGCCCGCACGCGCCGGAGACCGAAACGACGGTCGCCAGGGTCCCCGGAACGGGATACCCCTCGAGCACGCGCTCGATCCGGGGGACGAAGACGAAGATCGCCGCCACGGCCGCGAACGAGAGCTGGAACCCCGCCTCGTAGAGGCTGTACGGATTCCAGGCGAGGAGCAGTGCGGCGCCGAGCAGGAGGAAGTACCAGCGGTCTCGCGGCCGGGCCGCCAGCCAGGCGAGCGATGCAAGGGCGCCGGCGACGCCGGCGCGAACGACGGACGGCTGCCAGCCGACGGCCAGCACGTAGGCGAGGATCGCCGCGAGCGCACCCGCCTCCGCCACAAGACGTGAGATCCCGATCAACCACGCGGTCACGAGGACGCCGCCCGCGACGAACGCGACGTTCTGACCCGAGACCGCGAGCAGGTGATAGAGCCCGGACGCGCGGAAGTCGTCGCGCAACGACTCGCTGAGCCCTTCCTCTTCACCGAGCACGAGCCCGGCGAGGACCGCGCGCCGTTCTCCCGTCAGGCCGGGTGCGATCGATCTCGCGAGCCGCCGGCGGATCTGGTCAGCCGCGCCGGCGATCCCGCCGCGGCGACCGATGAGGTCCCAGTCCCTCCCGCGCGCCACGACGTGGATGCCGCGGCGCCGCAGGAACTCCCGCTCGTCGAACCCGTCGCTCGGGCCGCGCGGCTCGCGAAGCTCGATTGAGGTCTCGATCAGGGCGCCCTGCGGAGGAGCCCGATCCAGCGGAAGCTCGAGGAGCACGGATTCGCGTACGAAGGCGGATCGGAAAGCCCGCATGCGGGCCGGAAGGCGGAGGCGATACGGCGTTCGTCGAGCGGGGCCGGTGATCTCCAGCACTCCACGACCCGTCTCGCCGATCCGCGGTTCGAGAACGCTCCTGTCCAGCGCGTCGAGCCTGATGCTTCCCCACCAGAGCCCGGCCGCGCCGAGGGCGCACGCCAGGATCGCGACGCGGCTTAGTCGATCGAGGACTGCAACCGAGGCGACGGCTGCGGCCAGCGCAACGACGAGAACGGCGCTCGACGAAGAGCGGACGACGGTGGCGAGCGCCAGAGCGAGACAGAGGGCGCCAACCAGAACGTGTGGCGCGTAGCGTTCGAGGAAGACGGCGGTCACGGCGCGACCAGGCCGCGGAGCTGCTCGAGCCGTGCCGGCCCGATGCCCGGAATCGCGTCGAGATCGTCGACCGAGCTGAACGCACCATGCTGCCCGCGGTAGTCGACGATCTTCTGCGCGGTGACCGGCCCGACGCCGGGTAACGAGTCCAGCTGCTCCAGCGTTGCCGTGTTCAGATGAACCGGCCCGCCACCGGTCGCACCGCTCTCGCCCTCGGCCGCCGGCGCCCGCCGCCTCGACGACGACGCGGCGCGGAACGACCACCTGCGTCCCGTCCGAGAGCTGAGCGGCGAGGTTGACGAGGCTCAGGTCAGCTCGACGCGTCGCCCCGCCGGCCCGCCTCACGGCGTCGGCGATGCGCGCGCCGTGCTCGAGCCGGTAGAGCCCGGGCCGCCGAACGGCGCCGACGACGTGCACGACCAGACGGGCGGGAGCGGCAGCCTCGATCTCACCGGCCGGCGGCGGAGATCGCTCCACGGTCGCCGTGCCGCTGCCCACGAAGAACCTCCCCGCGAGGAAGAGCCCGGCGATGAGCAGCCCTGCCGCCAGGAGCGCGCGCGAACGGGTGAGGTGGAGACCCTCCATCCGCTCCACCGTGCCGACACTGATGTGCCGTGTCTGTCACGCGAATGCACCAGTCGTGTGACGAAATCAGCCCCCGGCGTCGTATATGAGATGTATGACGCCAGTGACGAGCTCGCTAGCCGACGTCGCCAGACGGCATCTCGACGATGTCTACCGCTACGTGCTCTACCTCACCCGCGACCCCCACGCGGCCGAGGACCTCACGGCGGAGACGTTCGAACGCGCCGTCCGGCTCTGGCACCGCTTCGATCCCGAACGCGGCTCCGAACGGACTTGGCTCTGCCAGATCGCCCGCACGGCGACCCTCGACCACCTTCGCGCCGAGGACCGCCGCCGTCGCCGCGAGGACCGCTACGCGAGCCTCGCCGACCAGACCGAGGAGCTCTCCGAGTCCTCGCTCTCTCCCTGGCTCCAAGAGGCGCTCGGAGCGCTCTCGGCCGCCGACCGGGAAGTGATCGTGCTCCGCGTCATCCTCGATCTCGACCCCACCTCGGCGGGCCGCGTGCTCGGAATCACGCCCTCCGCCTGCACGACCCGGCTCAACCGGGCCCTGGAAAAGCTCGAACGGAATGCGAGGAACGCCCGTGTCGCCTGACACCCTGATCGACGAGCGCTTCGACGAGCTCGTTTCTGCTCTGCGCGCCGAGACTCCCAGCACGCCGCAGGACTTGCGCGAGCGAGTCGCGGGCATCACCGCGGCGCCGGTTCCCGTCCGGCGGTTCACCACCCGCCGGTTCCTGACCTTCGCCGCTCCAGCCGTTGCGGGTCTCTCACTCGCGGTCGCCGTCGGGGTGGGGCTGAACTCCGCCATCGACCCGCCCGCGACGAGCCAGGAATCGGCCGGCGGAAGCGGCACGAGCGAGCAGCCGGCGACCGTCGATTCGGGGCCGGCCCGCGAGCTTGCACCTGCTGGAGCTCTGGACGCGCAGAAGGCACCGAGCACTTCGCAGGCCGGCCCCTCCCCGACAGCCGGCCGCGCGCAGGACTACAACGCCTCCCTCGTCCTGCTCGTCGACGGAACGGAAGATCTCTCGGCCACCACCCAGCGCGCACTCCGCACGACGCGGCGCCTCGGTGGCTATCTCGTCTCGGTCAACTACACGACACCCGAGCCGGGCGAGGGCACGGCGGCCGTGCGCGTCCGGATCCCCGTGTCTCGCGTCCAGGCCGCGATCGTCCAGTTCAGCGAGCTCGGGCGGATCCTGGCGCAGGACACCCGCATCTCCGACCTCCAGCAGCCGCTCGACGAGCTCACGCGCGAGATCCGCCGGCTCGAGCGGCGCGCGGCCGCCGCGAAGGGTGCCGAGCGCGACCGGCTCCTGGCCCAGATCGCGTCGCTCCGCCGGCAGCGCCTCGAGATCAACCGCCGCGCCGCCTTCGCGACCGTGAGCCTCGACCTGACGACGCACGAGCCGAAGGAGCCCGCCGCGACGCCGGGTCGGCTCGATCGCGCGCTCGGCGACGCCGTCGGGATCCTGTTGGCCGAACTCGTCATCGCCGCCTACGTCCTGATCGTCGCCAGTCCGCTGCTCCTGCTGCTTGCTGCGGCGTTCTTCGGCAACCGGGCGTACCGGCGCCATGCCGACCAGCAGCTGCTCGAACGCGCCTAGAAGTCGAGCTTTTCGCGCACGGCACGCAGGCGCGCTTCGCTCGCGACGAATGCGCGGACGACGTCGGGGTCGAATTGCTTGCCCGACTGCTGGACGAGCTCGCGGCCGGCGTCGACCCAGCGACGGGCGCGCCGGTAGGGGCGGTCGCTCGTGATCGCGTCCAACGCGTCGGCGACGGCGAACACCCGAGCCGCCATCGGGATGTCCGTCCCGGCGAGCCCGTCCGGATACCCGCCGCCGTCCCACCGCTCGTGGTGCGACCGCACGATTCGCAGCCCCTCGCCGTGGAAGAACGCAACGCCGGTGAGCACCTGCTCGCCGAGCACGGTGTGGGTGCGCATCAGACGCTCCTCGGCCTGCGTGAGCGGCTTCGGCTTCTGGAGGATCCGGTCGGGGATCCCGATCTTGCCGACGTCATGGAGCAGGAAGCCGTATTCGGTGCTCGGATCCTCGAGCAGCTCGGGATCGACGGCGCGCGCCAGTTCCAGCGCATAGTGCTGCACGCGCTGAGAGTGCTGGCGTGTCCCCGTGTCCTTCGACTCGAGGGCGCTCGCCAGCGCGGCGACCGTCTCGCGGTAGGCGCTCTGCACGAGCGACCGCTGCCCCTTCTCGATCTCGAGGATGTGGCGGAGGTCGCGCGCATAGAGCAGGAGCTGCTCCTGCGGGTCGTCCGATCGAGCGGAGCGGAAGGGGATGCCGTACCGCGACCCGCGAGCTGCTCGACGAGCGCCAGCAGCTGGAGCGGACTGAACGGCTTGCGGATGAGTGCGTCCGCGCCCGCCTCGTCGGCCGCCTGTGCGGTCCCTCCCTCGGAGCCGCTCAGGATCACGACGGAGATTCCGTCCGTGGCCGGGTCGCTCTTGAGCTTGCGGCAGTAGTCGAGCCCGCTCATTCCCGGCATCCGGACGTCGAGCACGACGACGTCGGGTGGGGAGAGCGCGATCGCCCGCTTGGCGTCCGCGGCGCTCTCGGCCTCGTCCACGTCGATGTCGAAGACTTCGAACGTCGTCCGCAGCAGTGCGCGGAGCCCAGCGTCGTCATCTACAAGAAGGAGCTTCACCCCAAACCTCCCTTAGTGCCGAAATGCTCTTCGCTTATCGGCGGGAGGCTGCCTACCCCTTTAGGGTGACTTCCCTCAGTCGAGAACGATATTGACCAGCTTTTTTGGCACCACGATCGTCTGACGAATCGCCTTCCCGTCCAAAAATGCCTGCACCTTCGGGGATGAGGTGGCCTTTTCGATCAACTCCGCCTCGGGCAGGTCGGACGGAACCTCGATCCGGTCCCGCACGCGTCCGTTGACCTGGATGACCAGCTCGAACGTGTCCTGTTGCAACAGAACCGGGTCGGCCTCGGGCCAGGGCTCCTTCCACAGGCGCTCGTGTCCCAGCCGCTCCCACAGCTCTTCCGCGACGTGCGGCGCGTACGGCTGGATCAGGGACACCGCCGTCTCGGCGGCGAACCGCGCGGCCGGGTCGTCCGGCGACTGAGTCAGGTCGTTCGTCAACTCAATGACGGCGGAGATCGGCGTGTGGAACTGGAATCGCCGGCCGATGTCGTCCGTGACCTTCGCGACTGTGGCGTGCGCCTTGCGCGCCAGCGGCGTGTCGGCGGCACCGTCGACCGGAGCCCGGTCCGCGACATCCAGCACGGCGCGCCAGAGCCGCCGCAGGAACCGGACGATGCCCTCGATGCCCGTGTCCGTCCACTCCATGTCCTGGTCGGCCGGGCCCATGAAGAGGATGTAGGTGCGGACCGCGTCGGCGCCGTACTCCTCGACCAGCGGGTCGGGGCCCTCGACGTTCCCCTTCGACTTCGACATCTTCGAGCCGCCCATCTGCAGCCACCCCTGGTGGAAGAGCCGGGCAAACGGCTCACCGAAGTCGACCAGCCCCATCTCCCTCAGCACCCGGACGAAGAAGCGCGAGTAGAGGAGATGGCCCGTGGTGTGGTCGATCCCGCCGATGTACTGCGAGACCGGGCACCAGTAGTCGACGAGATCGCGGTCGAACGCAGCGTCGGGATTCCGCGGATCGACGTAGCGCAGGTAGTACCAGGACGAGTCGACGAAGGTGTCCATCGTGTCCGCCTCGCGGCGGCCGTTCTTCCCGCACTTCGGACAGGAGACGTACAGCCACTCCTCGTTTGAGGCCAGCGGCGGCACGCCCTTCGGCCGGTAGTCGTCCACCTCGGGCAGCTCGACGGGCAAGTCCTCCTCGGGGACCGGGACGAGACCGCAGTCGTCGCAGTAGACGATCGGGATCGGACAGCCCCAGTAGCGCTGCCGGGAGAAGCTCCAGTCGCGGAGCCGGTAGCTGACCGCCGGATTGCCCTTGCCCTGCTCGGACAGCCACTCGACGATCTTCCGCTTGGCCTCGTCGACGGGAAGGCCGCTGAAGTCCCCGGAGTTGATCAGGACGCCCTGCTCCTCGTCGATCACCTCGCGGATCGGCAAGTCGAACGTCTCGGCGAACTCGCGGTCACGCTCGTCGTGGGCGGGGACGGCCATGATCGCGCCCGTGCCGTACTCCATCAGCACGTAGTCGGCGACCCAGACGGGCAGGCGCTCGCCGTTGACGGGATTCGTCGCATAGTGGCCGGTGAAGACCCCGGTCTTGACCGCTTCCGTGACGCGCGCCTCCCCGCCCCGCGCCGCCGTCCGTTTGACGTAGTCGTCCACGTCGTCGCTTTCGATGCGCGCAACCAGCGAATGCTCGGGCGCCAGCACGAAGAACGTCGCGCCGAAGAGGGTGTCGGGCCGGGTCGTGAAGACGGGCACGTCGGCGTCCAGCTCCTCGATCCGGAACAGGATGTCGGCGCCCTCGGACCGTCCGATCCAGTTGCGCTGGATCGTCTTCGTCCGCTCGGGCCACTCGCCCCCCTCCGGCAGGTCGTACTCGAGCAGCTCGTCGGCGTACGCCGTGATCTTGAAGAACCACTGCTCCAGGTTCCGCGCCTCGACGAGCGTCCCGCAACGGTCGCACCGCCCGTCGACGACGTACTCGTTCGCGACCACGGTCTGGTCGTTCGGGCACCAGTTGACCGGCGCCGCCGCCCGGTAGGCCAGCCCGCGCTCGAAGAACTTCAGGAAGAGCCATTGCGTCCAGCGGTAGAAGTCGACCTCGTGGGCCGAGATCTCCCGCGACCAGTCGATCGCCCAGCCCAGGCGCCTCATCTGCGCGCGGATGGCGGCGATGTTCCGCTCGGTGATCTCGCGCGGATGGCCCCCCTCGGTGATGGCCGCGTTCTCGGCCGGCAGCCCGAACGAGTCGAAGCCCATCGGGCGCAGCACGTTCCAGCCGTTGCGACGGCGGAAGTGCGTGACGACGTCCCCCATCGTGTAGTTCAGGACGTGGCCCAGGTGCAGCGTCCCGGACGGGTAGGGCAGCATCTCGAGCTGGTACCAGTGGCGCTCGTCGTCCCTCTCCTCCGGCGGAGGATTGGGCGTCTCGAAGGCCTTCTCGGCCTCCCAGACCTGCTGCCACTTGGCTTCGATCTCGTGTGGGTCGTATTGCTCCATCACCGTCTCCGGGTACAAAAAAGCCTCTCGATCGAGAGGCCGTGGGAAGCTACCGCGGCCGGGCCGCGTTGCTTCCTGCTCTACTCGAGAAGCTGCGTCATTGAAACTGAGAATACACCACTGGAAAGGAGTTGTCATGGCGGACTACACGGTCGTGAAGGTCTCGGACGTCCCCGACCAGGCGGCGAACCTCGGCCAGGACCCCGAGCAGTTCGAGATCCGGTTCCTGCGCAACGACCTCGGCTGCGAGCACTGCGGCGTCAGCTTCGCGCGCTACAGCAAAGGGTTCGCCGCGGGCGGCCACAGCCACAACCAGCAGGAGGAGATCTACCTCCTCGTCTCCGGCCAGGCGCAGGCGCTCGTGGGCGACAACGAGGTCGTCGACCTCGAGCCGTGGACGGCGATCCGGGTGCCGCCCGAGACTCCCCGCGCGCTCAGAGTCGTCGGAGACGAGGACGCGATCTTCGTCAAGATCGGCGCCCCGAACACCGGGCCAGGCGACGGCCGAGGCGTTCCGGACGACTTCGGGTGGCCGAGCTAGGCGGAAGCGGCTAGGCCCGGACGGTCGAGCACGGGCAGCGGTTTCAGGCCTGCCTCGCTCGCCGGCGGATTGAGCGGCTCGGAGAGCGGCGGAGCGCCGAACGAGGCCCGCACCCGCTCCTCGGGCGGCTCTCCGTAGAGCGTCGTCCGCTGGCGTGCGCGGCGGCCGAGCGCGAGGATCGCGGCCTCCATCGCCTCCGGCGGGAACTCCTGCCCGTGGTCGGCGCCCGCGGCCCGCGAGATCGACTCGTTCATCAGCGTCCCGCCGAGGTCGTTCGCGCCGGACCGGAGTACCGCCTGCGCCCCCTCGACTCCAAGCTTCACCCAGGAGGCCTGGATGTTCGTGATCCACGGGTGCAGTGCCAGCCGGCCGACTGCGTGCATCAGCAGGGCCTCGCGGAAAGTCGGCCCGGGACGCGCGTTCCCCTTCAGGTAGATCGGTGCCTCCATGTGCACGAACGGCAGGGGCACGAACTCGGTGAAGCCGCCTGAGCTCCGCTGCTGATCCCGGAGCTCGAGCAGATGGCGAGCCCAGCTCCGTGGGCCTTCGACGTGGCCGAACATGATCGTCGTCGTCGAGCGGAGGCCGACTCGGTGCGCGGTGTCGTGGACGCGGAGCCATTGCGCGGTCGTCACCTTGTCCGGGCAGATGATCCGGCGCACCTCGTCGTCGAGGATCTCGGCGGCGGTCCCCGGCAGGGACGACAAGCCGGCGTCGCGAAGCGCCGCGAGATAGTCGGCGAGCGGGATGCCCAGCGTCGCCGCGCCCTGCCAGACCTCGAGCGCCGAGAAGGCGTGGATGTGGAGATCGGGCAGCTCGGACTTGATCGCGCGGCAGATGTCGAGATAGGTCTCGCCGGTGAAGCCCGGGTGGATTCCGCCCTGGAGGCAGATCTCGACCGCGCCCCGGTCCCAGGCCTCGTGCGCGCGGCGGACGATCTCGTCGAGTGGGACGAGGTAGGGCTTGCCGCGCAGGTTCGCCGCAAGCCGCCCCTTCGAGAACGCGCAGAACCCACAGCGGAAGTAGCAGACGTTCGTGTAGTTGACGTTCCGCGTGACGACGTAGGTGACCTCGTCGCCGCAGACTTCCCGGCGGAGTTGATCGGCGGCGGCGAGGACGCGGTGCAGCTCGATCCCCCGGGCCGAGAAGAGCCGGACGATCTCTTCCTCGCCGAGCTCGTCGCGCGTGTCGACCGGGAGGGCGTCGCGTGGCGTGAACGGGATCGGCGCGTGCGTTCCCGCCGCCCAGCGGTCGTCCCGCGCGAAGCCCTCGGCGTCGGCGGCGTCGAGCAGTTGCTCCGAGACGGAGGCGTCGATCCAGCGCTCCCGCTCGGCGACGTACTCGGGATAGACGGCGAGGCGCGGGACGAGTGTGAGTCCCTTCGCCTCCGTTTCCCGCGAAAGGAGCTCGATCTCCGGCCAGGGCGCCTCGGGGTTGACGTGGTCCACGGTCACCGGCGAGACGCCGCCCCAGTCGTCGATGCCGGCGTCGAGGAGCCGCGGGAAATCGTCGTAGCTGAGGTTCGGCGGGCACTGGACGTGGACCCCGGCCGGGAGAACGAGTCGCGCCGCGGCGGCGGTCCAGAGCAGCTCGTCGAGCGAGGGCTCGGGGTGGTCGACCATCTTCGTCCCCGGCTTCGCGCGGAAGTTCTGGACGATGACTTCCTGGACGTGGCCGTATCGGTCGGCCAGCTCGGCAATCGCCTCCAGCGCCTCGATCCGCTCGAGCCTCGTCTCGCCGATCCCGATCAGGATCCCGGTCGTGAAGGGGATGGCGAGCTCGCCGGCGAGCGCGATCGTCTCCAGCCGCGCGGGCCGGGACCTTGTCCGGCGAGCCGAAATGCGGGCCTCCCCGCTCCGAGAGCCGGTCCGAAGCGGTCTCGAGCATCAGCCCCATCGAGACCGAGACCTCGCGGAGCACCCTCAGGTCCTCGCGGGTCATCACTCCCGGATTGAGATGTGGGAGCAGCCCGGTCTCCTCGAGCACGAGCCGGGCGCAGCGGGCCAGGTACTCGATCGTCGTGTCGCAGCCGAGGGCCGCCAGCTCGTCCCTCGCCGCCTGGTATCGCAGCTCCGGCTTGTCGCCGAGCGTGAACAGAGCCTCGCGGCAGCCCGCCGCGGCTCCGGCGCGAGCCACCTCCAGCACTTCCTCCTCGGACATGTACGCCCGCTCGCCGCGCCGCGGCGGCCGCGCGAAGGTGCAGTAGTGGCAGACATCCCGGCAGAGCTTCGTCAGCGGGATGAAGACCTTCGGCGAATAGGTGACGATCGTGGAGCGACGAAGTGCGCGCGCCTCGGCGCAGAGCTCTTCGGTCGACGTCGCGAGGAGTTCCTGCGCCTCCACGGACGCAGACTATTAGGCCGAGCTTAGGTGTCGTTGTTCCACTTGCCGAACAGCGCCTCGTGGAGGTAGCCACGGGTCTGCCACTCAGGTGGAACCGCCCCACCGGGCGTGCCGCTCATTCGGGTGAGGGTTCGCGTGCCGTCCGGGCCGACCCATTCGGCGACGACGACCCAGCCGACCAGCACCGACGTCTCGAGCCTGTCGTTGTTCTCCTGACTGAGCTGAATCGCGTCGTGCAGCTTCTCAGGGCCGTCGTGCATCCGAGAAAGATCGGCCCGCAAGGGCCTTCGCTTTAGCTACGAACAGGCGCGGAGTGCGCGATCCAGGGACTGGCTGCGCGAGTCCCGCAGCGTCACGACCGCCCGCACGAGGGTCCGAGTGCGCAGCCTCCGCGGTGAGATCGACGCTGTGTAGGGCGCCCTCGAGTCGCGCCGGATGCGCGTCCGGCCCCGGTAAAAGCTCACCGTGGAGATCCGCGAGGCCGCCGAGCCCCCGACGCGCAGGCGGACCGTGGAGCGCGCGCAGCCCGCGCGCCCCCGCCGGTACTGCGCGGCCAGCCGAAGATCGGCGCCCCGGCGGCACGAGTCGCCGGCGCAGGCGCGCAGGCGGGCGAGGCGCGAACCGAGGTCGGCCTTCAGCGCTGCAAAGCGCGTGTCGGCATGCAGGCTCTGAAGCTGGTGCGGGTCGCTCGCCAGGTCGTAGAGCTCCTGCTCCCCGGTCGAGTGCTGGACGAAGACGTGGCGCGGCGTGCGGATCGCGCTGTAGGTCGGCGTCTCGAGGAGGATGTCGCGCCCCGAGCGCACAAGCCCGTCGCGCGCGAACGGAAGGAGCGTGCGGCCGTCGAGCCGGCGCCCGGGCCGGGCATTCGCGACGTCGAGGATGGTCGCTGCGAGGTCGACGTTCGCGACGAGATTCGACCGGGTCACTCCGGCGGGAACCCCCGGTCCGCGCAGGATCAGCGGGACACGCACGGACGGCTCGTAGACGAGCACCTTGCCGGCCGGCACCCGGTGCTCCCCGTGGAAGAAGCCGTTGTCCGACGTAAAGACGATCAGGGTCCGCGAAAGCTCGCCGGATGCCTCCAGGGCGGCGACGATGTCGCGGACCGCCTCGTCGACCGCCAGCAAGGACTCCAGCCGCTGCTGGTAGTTCTCGCGAATCGCGTTGATCCGCGCCGGTCGGATCAGTGCCCGATTGCGGATCCCCGCCGGCTTGTCGGAGACGTCGGCCTCGTTGAAAGCAGGTGACGCCGGAAGCGGCTCGGACACGAACCGGTTCCGATGCCGAGGAGCTGGTGAAGGCGTGGCCTGGTTGGCCGGATCGTCGGCGTCGCGCGGGCCGCCGCTGTGAGGCGCGAGGAAGGCAACCGAGAGGAAGAACGGCTGCGGAGCCGGCGCAAGCCGCCGAATCAGCTCGACGGCCTTCCGCCCGTAGACGTCGGTCTGGTAGTTCGCGGCGCCGGCGCCGTACGTGACCAGGCGGCCGTTCTCATTCAGCCTGTAGTTGTAGAACTGGTACGTCGAAGGATCGGTCGAGCCGTACCACTCGGCCCATCCCGCCGGCACCTCAGTCGGCCTTGCCTGCCCGTAGCCGTTCAGGTACTTGCCGAGGTGAACCGTCTGATACCCGGCCTGCCGCAACCAGGCCGGAAGCGAGTTCGAGTGGGTCGGAGCCAGCTTGTCGTAGCCCCCGGCCGGGGGCGCGTTGCCCATGATCGTGTGGTTGTGGCCGTACTGGCCCGTGATGAAGGTCGTGCGTGACGGACAGCAAAGCGGGAACGACGCGAAGTTGTTCGCGAATGTCGTGCCGCGCGCGGCGAGCAGTGCGTTCACGTTCGTCATGACGCGCATCGACTCGACGGTCTGGTCGTCCGTCATCAGGACGAGGACGTTCGGCCGGCTCTGCGTCTGCTGCGGCTGCGAAGGAGCTGAGGAAGCGAGCGTGGCCGAGAGCGCCAGCACCGATAACGATGCTGCAAGGACCCCCCACGCCCTCGGCCGTGTGCTCGCCATCCACGGAATAAAACGCGAGATGACCGTTAGGTGTTTGTAAGCGTCTGGATGTCTTTTTTGACGTGATCGGCGAAGCCAGCAGCAACGGCGGGTGTTGTCCCGAGGCGTCTTGTGGACCCGGCAGAAGTTGTAGTGCATGAAGTGCAGGCGACACGGCTGCGGCTAGGTTCTCGACCTTCTTGGAGAAGGCGTTGGTCAGCCGGGTGAACCGCCGCATCGCACATCCGCATGGTGAGGTTCTGCCGCTCGACGTAGCTGGTCGAGATGTGGTCGGGGTCGGGGTCGCCGCTGACCGGCGTGCGGTCTGTCGCCGATGCACACGGCGGGCGAGTAGCGGCTGCTCCGGCGTCCGGGGTTCGCATCGACCGTAGATCTTGACGAGCTGCGCGTAGTCGATCTCGCTCGCCGAACGCATCGCGCACGGCCATGAGGTAGGCGTGGAGCCCGTCGGTCGTGAGCTGGACGCGATTGGCGAGCCGTCTGGCAAGATCGGGCATGAAGCTCGTGGCGCTTCGTCGAGGCCGCGAGCCGCCGACGCGGTAGGACGGGACGAGCTTCGTGTCGGCGTCGATGGCAACCCAAGTCCACACGTCGCCGTAGCCGAACTCCCCCTGCTTGCTCGTGCGGGACGTTCTTCTGCTTCGCGTAGCACGAACGCCCAGATCTCGTCGCACCTGGATGCGCTCGCAGGGCAGGTCCCGCATGACCCGGTCCTGGTAGACGGAGCAGGCCGTTCCGAGATCGACCAGGAGCTTCGTGACCGTGTTCTTGGCGACGCCCGTCATGCGGACAGGTGGCACGGATCGAGTTGCCCTCAACCAGCGCCGCGATGACCGCTCGGCGCTTCTCGGTGGACAGCATGATCTCCTGGAAAGGTTCTCCGGCTCGGTCGCGGGCGCCTGGCAGGCGAAGCGCTCGCAGACATAGACGGCGGGCTTGCCGTCCACCAGATCCTTTCCTTCGAGCAGCGGAACGCCTGCCGCCGGCCCGAAGGCGACGACCGCGTTGGGATCGAACGGCGCCAGCGCCGCACGAGCGACGTCGCTGTCCGGAGGGCCGACGATCGCGAGCTCCCGCGGCGGCGAGAAATGGAGATCGAGCGCGGAGAGCGCGTGGCCGAAGAACTGCGGCGCTCGTCCGAACGCCGGAGCAACGAGACGGAAGACGCCGACCGCGCGTCGCTCCAGCTCATCGTCTCCGTAGATCCGGCCGAGCCGGAGCAGGACTTCGGCGAGCATCGAGTTGCCCGACGGGGTCGGGTTGTCGTCGAAGGTCTTCTGGCGCGCGATCAGCCGCTCGCCGTCCTTCGGGGTCAGGAAGAAGCCGCCGCGCTCGTCGTCGGCGAAGAGCTCGACGGCAAGGCGCGCGAGCCGGTTGGCCTCCTCGAGCCAGCGCAGCTCGCCGGTCGCGACGTGAAGCTCGTAGAGGCCTCTCGCGACGTCCGCGTAGTCGTCCAGGAAGCCCGTGTTCTTCGCCCGCCCCTCGCGGTAGGTGCGGTAGAGGCGGCCCTCGCTCGTCGGAGAGCGGGCCGAGCAGGAACTCGGCGATCCGGCTCGCCCCATCGAGGAAGTCCGGGCCGCTCGAGCCTGCGGCCCGCCTCGGCGAGCGCGGTCAGGGCGAGCCCGTTCCAGGACGCGATCGCCTTGTCGTCGCGCGCAGGCTTCGGCCGCTGCTCGCGAAGCTCCCAGAGCCGCCGACGAAGCTCCTCGTCGAGCTCGCCGCGGATGATGAACCGACCGTTCTCGAACGGCTGCAGGAGCTCCTCCGGGACGCCCTCCTCGGGCGTCCACGTGAACGTCAATCCCTCGACGCCGTCGGTGTCGGCGTCCTGCGCCGACGCAAGGCCGCCCTCCGGAAGGGCGAGCTCCCGGAGGACGTAGTCGAGCGTCTCCTCGGTGACGCGGCGGTATCGCTCGTCCCCTGTCACGACCCAGCCGTGCAGGTAGGCGGAGGCGAGCAGCGCGTTGTCGTAGAGCATCTTCTCAAAGTGCGGGACGAGCCACGTGCGCTCGACGGAGTAACGGTGGAAGCCGCCGCCGAGCAGGTCGTACATCCCTCCCGCACACATGGCGTCGAGCGTCTTGGTCACCATCGGGAGGGCTTCCTCGTCCCCGCGAAGGTGCATGCGGAGCAGAAACTCGAGCGTCGGCGACGGTGGGAACTTCGGCGCGCCGCCGAAGCCTCCCCACTCCGGGTCGAAGTGGCGGCGAAGGGCGCGCGCGGAGTCCGTGAGCAGGCTCTCGGTCAGCGGGTCGCTCGAGGGTCGGATCTCGCTCGCGGACTGGAGGGCGTCCACGATCCGCTTCGCCGAGTTTGCCGCCGTGCCGCGCTGATCCCGGTACAGGTCGGAGACGGCGACGAGAACGTCGCGGAACGGAGGCATGCCGTGCCGCGGCTCCGGCGGAAAGTAGGTCCCACCGTAGAACGGCTCGCCGGCCGGGGTGAGGAAGACCGTCATCGGCCAGCCTCCGTGCCCGGTCATGGAAACGACGGCGTCCATGTACAACGCGTCCACGTCTGGTCGCTCCTCCCGGTCGACCTTGACGTTGACGAAGCGCTCGTTCATCAGCTGGGCGGTGTCCTCGTCCTCGAAGGACTCGTGCGCCATCACGTGGCACCAGTGGCACGCGGAGTAGCCGATCGAGAGGAGCAAGGGCTTGTCCTCGGCGCGCGCGCGCTCCAGGGCCTCGTCACCCCACGGGTACCAGTCCACTGGATTTTCGGCGTGCTGGAGGAGGTACGGGCTCGTCTCTTGGGCGAGGCGGTTCACGTGGCTAGGCTAGCCCTGTGACCGAGCTGCCCGACGACCTGCTCCGACCCGAGGACGAGCCGGAGCCGGCAGAGGACGACGATCGAGACGACGACCAGGGCCTGAGCGCCGAGGAGAGCCTCGGCCTCCTACCTCCCGACTAGCCCAGTTGAGCGAGCTCCCCGGCGGGACCGTCACCTTCCTCTTCTCGGACGTCGAAGGGTCGACTCGACTGCTCGAGCAGCTCGGTGATCGGTACGGCGAGGTCCACCGCGAGCATCGCCGGATTCTGCGGGAACAGCTCGGTGCGGCCGGCGGGCGGGAGATCGACAACCAGGGCGACGCGTTCTTCTTCTCGTTCACCCGCGCGAAGGACGCCGTCACCGCCGCAGTGGCTGCGCAACGAGAGCTGGCGGAACACACGTGGCCTGACGACGTCGACGTGAGAGTTCGGATGGGCCTCCACACCGGCGAGCCCTCCGTTGGTGAGGAGGGTTATCTCGGCATGGACGTCGTGCGCGCCGCGCGGATCTGCTCGGCGGGCCACGGCGGCCAGATCCTGCTCTCGGAGACCACGCGGGCCCTGCTCGGCAACGATCTGCCCGACGGGACCGAGCTCCGCGACCTGGGCGACACCGAGCTGAAGGACGTGCAGCACGAGCGCATCTTCCAGCTCGCGTTGCCGGAACAGCGGAGCGAGTTCCCTCCGCTCAAGACGGAATCGACAAAGACGCCGGCCGACCGTCTGGCGGAAGAGATCGAGCGCAGGGTGCACGATCAGGTGCTGGCCGGCTTCGAGCCAGGCGCGACGGACGAGTCGATGTCGAAGCTCGTGAAGCTCGTTCTCGTTGGCTTTCTCGCGCTGTTCCTCAGCCTCGCCGCGATCGCGGCGATCGTCCTACTCGTCAGGGCTGCGGTCTGAACAAGCCCGCGCGGTACAGGTAGCCCTCGAGCCGGCGGCCCAGGAGCTCCTCCAGCCACTGCGACACCGCGATGAGCGCCCCGAGATCGATGCCGGTCTCGACGCCCTCCCCTTCCAGCAGGTAGACGAGGTCCTCGGTCGCGACGTTGCCGGTGGCATTCGGAGCGAACGGGCAGCCGCCGAGGCCGCCGACCGATGCGTCCAGCGCCGAGACGCCGGCCTCGAGCGCGGCGTAGGCGTTGGCGAAGCCGGTGTTGCGCGTGTTGTGGAAATGGCCGCCGACCGGCTTGCCGAGAGCAGCGACGCGCTCCACGAGCGCCTTGACCGGCCGCGGCGTGGCGACGCCGATCGTGTCCGCGAGGACGAGCTCGTCCGCCTCGGTCGCGGCGAGCCGCTCCGCGATCCCGACCACGCGGTCCGGGTCGACCTCGCCCTCGAACGGGCAGCCGAAGGCGACCGAGATCGTGATGCTGGCGCGGAGCCCATCGTCTTTTGCCCGCTCGGCGATCCGCTCGGCGGCGGCGACGCTCTCCTCGACGGAGGCGTTTGCGTTCCGCTGCGAGAAGCTCTCGGTCGCCGCGACCGCGAAGCTCACCTCGTCGAGGCCGGACTCCCGCAGCCGGTCGTAGCCCCGCTCGTTGAGCGCGAGCCCGGAGTAGACGACGCCGTCGCGCCGTTCCAGCGCCGCGACCACCTCCTCGGCGCCGGCCATCTGCGGCACCCGCTCGGGATTGACGAAGCTGGCCGCCTCGATGCGCTTCACGCCGGCCGCGACCACGCGGTCGACGAGCTCGGCACGCGTCTCGGGCGGAAGAATCTGCTCCTCGTTCTGGAGGCCGTCTCGCGGCCCGACCTCTCGGAGCACGTCAGAAACCGCGGGCGAAAACGTGCTCGGGCTTGATGCGCACGATGAGGCGCTTCTCGCCGTCGACGTAGTGGTAGTCCCGGCCGTAGTAGCGGTGCGAGAGGTCGTTGATGTGCTCCTCCGCTCCCTCGTCGCTCAGCTCCGCGGGACCGGTGACCGTGAGATACCGGTACGGGTTCTCGTGATCGAACACGCAGATGCTGACGATGGGATTCCGCCGGATGTTCCGCGGCTTCACCCGACCCTCGGCGGTGTTGAAGACGACGTTCTCGCCGTCCCAGTCGATCCAGTTCGTCGTCAGCTGGGGAAGGCCGTCCTCGCCGACCGTCGCGACGACGGCGAAATTCTTTCCCTTGAGAAGCGCGGCCTGTTCTTCGCTCAGTTTCGCCACAGCGTGGCGTACGCTAGCTGTGCATGGGCACCCTGTTGCTGGCCGGCACCCGCAAGGGGCTTTTCCTCCTCCGCGGAGACGACGCACGGTCGAGCTGGGAGCTCGACGGGCCTCTCCTCACCGGGTGGTCGAGTCTTCCACGCGATCCACGACCGCAGGGACGGGAGCCTGCAGGTCGCCGCGAACAACTTCGTCTACGGCGGGACGTTCCAACGCTCGAACGACGAAGGGAAGACCTGGGAGCGGGCGGAGGGCCTCGGCCTCCCGGAGGACTCGGAGCTCAAGCTCGAGGAGACCTGGCATGTCGAGCCTGGCCGCCGGGAAGGCGAGATCTGGCTCGGCGCGACGCCGGGAGTGCTCTTCCGATCGGGCGACGGCGGAGCCTCCTTCGAGCCGGTGCGCGGCGTCCTCGAGCATCCCACGCGGGAGAAGTGGAACCCGGGCGCCGGCGGGCTGTGCTGCCACTCGATCCAGCTCGACCCGACTGATCCGAACCGGATGTACATCGCGATCTCGGCTGCCGGAGCCTTCCGAACGGACGACGGCGGAGAGTCTTGGACGCCCAAGAACAAGGGCGTCGCCGCCGACTTCTTCCCGGAGCCGGACAACTTCCCGGAGGTCGGCCAGTGCGTCCACAAGCTGCTCCTCCACCCCGAGCGACCAGACCGCCTGTGGCAGCAGAACCACTGCGGCGTCTACCGGTCCGACGACCGCGGGGATACCTGGGAGCGCCTGGAGGGGAACGGCCTGCCGAGCGGCTTCGGCTTCCCGCTCGCACTCGACCCGAGCGACCCCGAGGTCGCATACGTGATCCCGGAAGAGGGCGC
Source organism: uncultured Actinomycetes bacterium (assembly GCA_963754715.1). GTDB lineage: Bacteria > Actinomycetota > Thermoleophilia > Gaiellales > Gaiellaceae > JACDAN01. The sequence goes on from CAVWHA010000010.1 coordinate 214,230, forward strand.
CGAAAACCGTGTCACGCCTGACGGGCGGCTGGGCGTCTACCGGACGGGCGACGGCGGCGCAAGCTGGGAGCTGATGTCGGACGGGCTGCCCGAGCCGGCCTGGGGCGCCGTCATGCGCGAAGGCTTCTCGTACGACGACTCGGGCGTCTACTTCGGCACCCAGAGCGGGTCGATCTTCGCCTCGACCGGGGAAGGCGGCTGGACCGAGGTTGCGAGCCAGCTCCCGCCGATCCTCTCGGTCGAAACGGGCTAGTGGTCGTAGTCCGGCTGCCCTCGCTGCTCGCGGCGCAGGCGGGTGGGCAGGGGCAGTTCGAAGTCGAGGCGGCGACGGTGGGCGACGCGCTGCGCGGCCTCCCCGTGGCCGATCTGCTCCTCGACGAGCGCGGCGAGCTGCGGCGGCTCGTGAACGTCTACGTCGACGGCGAGGACGCGCGTCGGCTCGACGGGCTGGACACGACCGTCGAAGGAGCGAAGGAGATCCGGGTGATCGCCGCCGTCGCCGGCGGCTAGAGCAAGTCCTTATTCCAGCGAGCGTGGAATCCGGATCTCCCCGGATCGGACCATTTCCTGCACGACGTTCAGCTTGTCGATGTCCTCCTTCGGCACCTTCGAGCTGACCTTCCCGATCCCGACGCCGTCCTCCTTCAGGCCGAAGACGACGCTCCGGCCGCCCTCCCAGGTCCCGTCCGTCACCGACTTGATCGTCCGGAAGACGGCCTCGTCCACGCGCTTCATCGCGCTCGTGAGGACGAAGGGGCCGAGGAAGGACTGGTCCGCGTCCACCCCGATGCCCCATACGTCACGATCCTTCGCGGCGTCGAGCGCGCCGAGCCCGCAGCCGCCGGCGACCTGGAAGACGACGCCGGCGCCGCGCTGAATCTGGTTGAGGGCGACCTCCTTGCACTTCGCCTGGTCGTCCCAGGTCTGCGAGTAGCCGTTGATCACCCTGACGTTCCGCGAGGCTTCTCTCGCCCCGGCCTGGTAGCCGGCGATGAACCGGTCGACAGGCGGCTCCTTGAAGCCGCCGACGGATGAGACGACGTCGGGGCCGTCCCGCCGCATCTCCTCCAGCCCCGCGAGGTAGCCGGCGAGGAATCCGGCCTCCTGCTCCTTGAAGAGCAGCCCGACGACGTTCGCGGGCTTGTGCTTGAGGTCCTTCTGGTCGACGTCGACGATCGCGTACCGCGCGTCCGGCAGTTTCGATGCCGCCGCGTCGACCGCGTCCCCCTGCGCGAAACCGACGCCGATGATGAGGTCGTAGCCCTGGCGGGCGAGCGACGTGTGGTTCGGGATGTAATCCGTCGCCGACTTGGACTCCGCGACGCGAATCTCGACGTCGAGCTCCTTCTCGGCCCGCTTCAGCCCCTCGTATGCGAGTTGGTTGAACCCGCGGTCGTTCAGCTGGCCGACGTCGGTGACGAGCGCGATCTTGAACTCGGCCTTGTCGATGCCCTCGCTCGTCGTTCCCTTCGCCCCGTCGTCTCCTCCACCGCAGGCGGCGAGGAGGAGGACGCAGCCGATGCCCAGAAAGCCGGAACGGAGGTTTTCGCCTAGTAGTCTCAAACCTGTGACCAAGCCTATCCGACCCGCCCCTCTCCACGTCAGCCTTGCCGTTGTCTTCCAGGTGCGGGAAGGCGCGCTCCAGGTTCTGATGTGGCAGCGGGCGCGGGAGCCGTTCGCGGGCCGCTGGGCCTTACCGGGCGGCTATCTCGAGCCGGGTCAGACGCTCGAGCGGTCGATCCGGCACCACCTGGCGGCCAAGGTCGACGTGCGCGGCCTTGCGCACCTCGAGCAGCTCGAGACTCGCAGCGACCCGCGTCGTCACCCGAACGACTGGGAGCTCGCGACCGCGTATCTCGGCCTCGTCCCCTCGGACGCCGACCCGGCCGTGCCCGAAGACACACGCTGGCACCCGGCGGAGCGCCTCTCGCGGTCGGCGTTCGACCATGGAGAGATCGTTCGGTCCGGCCTGGCGAGGCTCCGGGCGAAGCTCTCGTACACGAACGTCGGGTTCGCGCTCGCCCCGACGGCATTCACGCTCTCGGAGCTGCGTGAGATCTACTCGGCCGCGCTCGGATACGACGTCTCGGCGACGAACCTCCACCGCGTGCTCGTCCGGCGCGGTGTGCTGGAGCCCACCGGCGCGAAGCGCGAACCGGGTCGATCCGGCGGGCGGCCCGCGGCGCTGTTCCGCTTCCGGTCCCCGACGCTCGAGGTCACCGACCCCTTCGCGGTTCTGCGACCCCCTAGGTCGCGGTGACGAACCGGTCGCGGCCGCCGCGCTTGGCGGCGTAGAGCGCGGCGTCGGCGCGGCCGACGAACTCTTCTGCGCTCTCGGTTTCGTCCCAGCAGGCGATGCCGGCCGAGACGGTCTCTCCGTCGGGCATGCTCGAGCGAAGCCGCTGGACGAGCGCCTGCGCACCATCGAGGGAGCAGCCCGGCAGCAGGAGGCTGAACTCCTCGCCGCCGTAGCGCGCGAGCATGTCGCTCGACCGGAGCTGCGACGCCCAGGCCGCAGCCGCCTGCTTGAGGAGCCGGTCGCCGGCCTGGTGGCCCTTGTCGTCGTTGAAGCGCTTGAACCGGTCGAGGTCCAGCATCGCGACGCAGACCGGGCGCGAGTCGCGGGCCGCCCTCGCAAGCTCGCGGGGGAGTTCCTCCTCCCACGCACGCCGGTTGGGGAGGCCGGTGAGATCGTCGGTGCGGGCGGTCTCCTGGAGCTGCGCGAGAAGCCGCGCGCGGTCGAGCGCAATCGCCGCCTCGGCGGCGAGCATGCGCATCCCGGACTCGATCCGAGGCGAGAGCCGCTTGACGGGCTTCGCCCAGCCGAGGACGAGCACGGCGACGGCAAGCTCGTCGCGGAGAACGGGCTCGAAATGCATCGAGGGGACGCCGTGCTTTTCTCCATGCGAGGCCTCCGGCAGGAACACCGGCTTGCAGGACATGAAGGCGAGACCGCCGCCCGCTTCCTCCCCGGCGCGCGGGATTCGCATCCCGACGGCAGAGGTCAGCGCGAGTCGCTTGTCGGGTTTCGGCTCGAGCAGCTGGACGACGTCGGCGCCGGCGATCTGCCGGGCGGAGGAGCAGACCGCGCGTCGCACTTCGTCCGGATCCGTGCTGGCGCCGATCTCTCGCATCGCCAGCGTGATCGCCTCGATGTTGGAGAGCGAGAGACGGGTCTCGTCCGCGCGCGAGCGGAGCTCGGCGACGAGCGCCTGAACCGTGAAGCCGACGATGGGCGCGACGCAGATCCAGAGGATCGACGTGCGCCACTCGGTCGCCGGATAGTCGGGGGGCCCGAGCAGCAACAGGGGTGTGAGGAAGACGGCTCCCAGTCCTGCGATGCCGATCGCGAGGTGCTCGCGCGTCCCGTAGAGGGCGAGCCAGAAGACGGGGAGCATTGCGAGCGACGAGTAGCCGGACAGCGCGCCGCCCTGGCTCTCGCGGAGGAGGGCGACGACAACGAAGTACGCGAGCGCCGGAACGACCTCCGCGAAGCGTGGAAGACGATGCCAGGGCGCAAGCCAGACAGCGACGAGGATCAGCGCCGTCAGCGTGGACGCAAGCGCGATCTCCATCAGTCCGTCGCCTCCGGGGGGAAGCGGAAGGACGGCGATCGCCAGTGCCATCACGCCGACGAACGGAGCGCTGCGGCGACGAAGACCCGGGCGCGCGTATGCACCCCGGGTTACCGGGTGTGCGCCTGTCCTCCCCTTTGCCCGGATGGGCAGGGGAAGAGCGAGGCGGAGGGGCAGAGCCGCAGTCCTCACGCGAGAGGTTCGTCGGAACCGCGGGGCTTATGCACGATCCTCCGAATAGGGGAGCGTGGTTCCGGCGCGCTAGGCGACGGGCTGCTCTACCGGAGCGTCCGAGCCGGCCGAGCCCGCATTCGGCCAGCCGCCGATGGCGGCAACCAGCAGGTCGGCGAGGTCGGCGGCCTGCGGAACGAGCTTCCCGGCCGTTGCGATCGAGAGGCTGAAAGGCGGAAGGATGTCCCGGAGCGGGCGGATCGCGACGCTCGCCGGCGGTGCGCTCGCGAAGAGCGACGGAATGACCGCGGCACCGGCTCCTGCCCCGACCAGCCCGAGCGCCATCTCGGCGTCCGATGCCACGACCGGAGCGGTCACGTCGTCGGCGAACGCCGTCCCGTCGGCGGTCGCGATCCGCGCAAAGCACCCGAGGTCCTCCAGGGCCACTCGCTTCTTCGCACGGGCGAGCTGCGAGACGGCGGGAATGGCCGCGGCGTACGCGCACATCGCGGCCGGGCGCTCCTCGACCGGCGGGCCGGCGCCCGTTGTCCGCACGACGGCCAGGTCGACCGCGCCAGTCTCCAGGAGGCGGAGCAGGCGGTCGTCGTCGACGGCACTCACCACCTCGACGACGACTCGCGGATGCCGGACCCGCATCGCCACCACGGCCTCCGAGAGATGAGGGAACGAGAACGGCGTCCCGATGCGCACCACGTGTCCGACACCGGCCGCGGCGGCCGCCACGTCTGCCCGCGCCGCCGAGATCGCGTGCTCGACCGTGTCGTGCAGGCGGCGCAGGCGGGCGCCAACCTCCGTGAGCGCCAGGGGTCTCCCGCGCGAGGGTCGCTCGAGGACGGCGTGGCCGACCGCCCGCTCGAGCGCTGCGATCTGCTGGCTGATCGCCGACTGCGTGTAGCCGAGCTTGCGAGCAGCGCGGCGGAAGCTGCCCTCGTCCGAAACGACGGCCAGCGCCTCTAGGTGGCGCAACTCGATGCCCGGCCAGCGCTTCAGCTGCTGCACGGCAGGACTCCGAGGGGCGCGCGGGGGGAGGAAACGCCCATCCGTTACCGTTGACGCTCGAACGTAATATTCGTTTGCAGATCGAGCGATTAACCGCACTGAACGCCCCATTCACGTCGGTTAACTCGATCTAACATCCTCTATTAAGCAGCGTTTGAGCGGTCGGGACGCCAATCGGGCGTTCGGAGCCGGCGCGGGGTCTTTGTGCCGGCTCGCCAAACCGCGAAAGGAGTCTCAGTGCATAGACGACTCACGCTCTCGGTCGCGATGCTCCTGGTCGGCGCCGGGCTGCTGGCCGCGTCTGCTGTTGCAGGCCCGTCCGCCAGTTCCGCTCCCCAGGCGTCCGCGGCCGGAAAGGCACGGGTCGGAGGGACGCTCCATCACAGCCTGAGTGTGGACATCGACTACGTCGATCCGGCTCTCTGGTACTACGTCCCGTCCTGGACGATCGCCTTCTCCACGAGCGGCATGCTCATGAACTACCCGCATGCGCCCGCTCCGAGAGGGTCGCGGCTCACGCCGGACATCGCCCAGGGCTTCCCGCGCATCTCAGCCAACGGTCTGGTCTACACATTCCAGATCAAGAAGACGTATCGCCTCAGCAACGGGCAGCGCGTCACGGCACGCAACTTCGCTGCCGCGCTGAACCGTGACCTGAACCGGCGCATGAACTCGCCGGCTCAGCCGTTCATCGAGGACATCGCCGGTGCCCCGGCTGTCATCGCCGGACGCGCGCAGCGGGCGACCGGCATCAAGGTGCTGGGCAACTACACCCTCCAGCTCCGCATGACCAAGCGATCGCCGGACCTCCTGGCCCGGCTCGCGATGCCGTTCTTCGCGGCCATCCCGACGAACCTCCCGATCAACCCGGAGGGCGTCGGCGCGCCGGTCCACGGTGCGGGCCCGTACTTCATCAAGGAGTGGACGGTGAACCGCCGGGTCGTCCTCGAACGGAACCGCTTCTACCGCGGTCCCGCTCCGCACAACGTCAACAGCATCGTGATCGACATCGGGCTTCCGCTCGAGACGATCAAGCTGAACATCGACCGGGGTACGACGGACTTCGGTGACCTGCCTCCGGCAGCGCACGCCGAGCTCGGTCGCAGGTACGGCGTCAAGAAGCAGTCGCCGGGCCGCTACTTCGCGAACCCGTCGCCGACGATCCTCTACCTGGCGATGAACCACGACCGCCGGCTGTTCGGTGGCGGCGGAGTCGGCAACCTGCGGCTGAAGAAGGCCGTCAACTTCGCGATCGACCGGCAGGCGATCCTCGCCCAGGGCGGGGCCTACGCCGGCGTCACGAACGACCAGTACATGCCGCCGACGATGCGCGGCTTCAAGAACCTGCCGATCTATCCGCGGCGGCCGAACCTGGCCCAGGCGCGCGGCCTGGCGTCCGGTCAGACCCGCGGCGGCGACGGCGTGTTCTACTGCGCCAACAGGGCTCCGGCCCCGGCGCGGTGTCAGGTCGTGCAGGCGAACCTGCGGAACATCGGCTTGAACATGGACATCAAGCTGTTCCCGCGGGCGACCCAGTTCGAGCTCGCAGGTCGCAAGGGTGAGCCCTTCGACATGACGCTCGAGGGTTGGCACATGGACTACTTCGATCCGTACGACTTCATCTTCCTCGTCGACGGAACGACGATCCGGCCTGCCAACAACGTCAACTTCTCGTACTTCAATTCGGATGCCTTCAACCGCAAGATCACGCGGGCGAAGACGCTGGTCGGAGTCGAGCGGTATCGGACGTTCAGCAACCTCGATCACGACCTGGTTCGCAACGGTGCGCCGCTGGCCACCTATGCGAGCCCGAACGACCGGCACTACGTCTCCGCGCGCGTCGGGTGCTACCACTACCACCCGGTGTTCACGTGGGACTACAGCGCACTCTGCCTCACCCGCTAAGCGGACGAAGCGGATACGCAGACAGAGAGGGCGCTTCGGCGCCCTCTCTCGTTTCTCTCGCGCAATAGACTCGCGCCAGCACGGTGGCGAGACGGCACCTGATCGGGTTGCTGCTCGCGACGGAGGAGGACTGGCCGACCGCGTTCGAGGCGATTCTCCGTCGCCTCGGTCCCGGTGCGCTGGCGCGGCGAGACGCACGAGCTCACGACGGAGCGGATCGTCCACGAGCCGTTCGACCTCCGCTACACACCGCGCCACCAGCTGATCATCGACCGGCTTTCCTGGTGGTACGACGTGCCGCGCGAGTGGCTGAAGAAGCTCGCGCTGATGGACGAGGTCTACCTGCTCAACAACCCGTTCACGTTCCAGGCGATGGAGAAGCATTCGGCCTACTGCGCGATGATGCGGCTCGGGATCAAGATCCCGGAGACCTGGCTGATCCCGCACAAGCTTCCGCCGGACAACCCGCGCTACGTCCCGATGGCGGAGCGCTACAGCCCCGAGTTCGACCTCGACTACGTCGCCGAAGCAGGTCGGCTACCCGCTCTACATGAAGCCGTTCGACGGCGGCATGTGGGTCGGAGTCACACGGATCGAGTCGAGTGAGGAGCTCCACTCGCGCCTACGACGGCGTCGGGCGAGCGGCTGATGCACCTCCAGGCGGCCGTCGACGACTTCGACGTCTTCACGCGCAGCCTCTCGATCGGGCCCCAGACGAGGGTCATGCAGTACGACCCGTCGGCCCACGGTCACTACCGCTACAGCGTCGAGCGCCGACTTCCTGAGCCGGAGCTCGCATGGGAGGTCGAGACGATCGGCCGGCTCGTGAACGCCTTCTTCCGCTGGGAGTTCAACTCCTGCGAGGTGATCGTCAAGGACGGCGAGGCCTTCCCCATCGACTACGCGAACGCCTCACCGGACATGGCCATGGTCAGCCTGCACTACCACTTCCCGTGGGCGATCCAGTCCCTCGTCGCCTGGTGCGCCTTCTGCGCGGTGATCGGGCCGCTCGATGCGGGTGAACCAGAACACGCGCGACTACTTCGAGGTCGCCGACGACCCCGAGCTGACCTACGAGGAGAAGCTGACGCGCTACCGCGAGCTCGCGGACAGCTATTTCCAGGTCGAAGGAGTTCGAGGAGTTCCGAGCCGAGGCGCTCCCGAATCTCGAGGAGCTGACGGTGGAGTACGTCGAGAGCCCGGGCTTCGACGATCTGATCGTCAACGCGATCCAGGCTCGAGGTCGAGCCCGAGAACCAGGAGCGAGATGATCGAGCGCTCGCGCTCGGCGTCGCCGCCTGGGCGACCGACCGGCGCGCTGCCGCCGTCTAGGCGTCTCGGGGCCGAGCTAGTAGATGATCACGAGCACCAGGCTAGGATAAAGGGCGGATCCGCTCTAATCTAGGGCGGATCGGCCCTAATTAACTTCGGCTTAATAGAGCTCGGTTCGCCTTGCGGAGTCGCTCGAGCGGTTCCCGGTATTTCTCCAGCGGCACGCCGAGCTCGGTTTCGATCGCCCGCTCGGCCGCCCGAAGGATCGGCTGCATGGCCTTGAGAAACTCGCTCCCGTCGGCCGTCACCGCCAGGAAGTAGGAGCGGCGGTCGGACTCATTTGGAACCCGCTCGACGAGGCCGGCGCGGTGGAGCCCCTGAACCCTCCCCCGAAGCGTCGTCTTCGGGATCCCGGTCTCGGCCTCGAGATCGGTCGGCGTGATCGGGCCGTGGATGTCGATCAGCGTCAGCATCCCGACGTGAGTCATCGGGTAGCCGGCCCGGACAAGCTCACGGACGAAGATCTGGCTGGCGAGCGAGTTGGCAACGGCCAGCTCGAGGAGGACGGGCCTCCGGGATCGGCTCGGCATGGCCCGCGGGATCATAGGACTGCGTCCCTCGGAGATTCTCGAGATCAGCGGCGCACGAGCACGAGGTTGAAGACCGCCCCGGTGCGTGTTCCACGCGGATAGTGCTGTGTCACGAGCGTCCGGAAGCCGCGAGCGGTCACGCGAACGTGGATGTGCGGCGGCCGCGATTCGTAGGAGCGCGGCCGGTTGCTCTGGAATCGGTAGGCGCCGGTGCGCGACGCGATCATCGTCGCGCGGTGGGCGTCGTCGTAGGTGCCCTGGGGGTTGACGAGCCAGAGCTCGATGCGAGCGCGCGCGATCGGGCGGCAGCCGGTGGTCAGCACTCGCCCGCTCAGGACGTAGCCGGTGCCGACCTTCGAGCGGACCGGTGCGCCGGCCTTGTAGAACGGGCCGAGGGCGTCGGCTCTCGTCGGGGCGCAGCGGCTCGCGGCGTCCGAGCCGCCGCCGAAGGCGACTGCGAGAACGACCAGCGCGATGGCGGCGAGACGAGCCACGCCCACAACCTAACTGGGAGGTGTCGGTGGAACGTGGGCGGCGTCCGCAGTCGTGCGATGGTCGTTCCGAGGCAAGGACGCAGGGAGCGTTCGTATCGACTGAGATACGGGCGCGACTGAGGACGCCGCCTCGGGACGAGCAGCGCAGCGTGCGGCACAGCGCGCGTTTCGCCGACCCCTCCTACGAAAAGAGGGTCAGCTCCGGTTCGCGGAGGCCGCGCAGGACGTCCAGGTCGACCTCGACACACGCGATGCCTCGGGCCGTGGCGAGCGCCGCCGCCTGCGGCTTGAGCTTCTGGGCGGCGAGGATGCCGCGGCACGCCGCCTTCGCCGGATCGACCCGGATGCACTCGAGGTAGCGGGAGAGCTGCTCCACCGCTTCGATCGTCCCGATTCGCTTGATCTCGACCGCGACCCAGCCGCCGTCTTCGTCACGGCACATGAGGTCGACCGGCCCGACGTCGGTCGCCCATTCGCGCCTGACCAGGCGGAGCTCCTCGCCGAGGCGGCTCGGATTCGCGGCAAGCGCCTCCTGCAGATCGCGCTCGACGCCGTCCTTCTCCAGCGCCGCCGCCTCCCCCATCTCGTGCGAGACGTCGCTCAGGAGCTCGACGATCCGGATCTCCAGGCGGTCCTCGCTCTTTCCGGCCCGCTTGCGCACGACCATCCGCTCGATCGGCTCGCCCTCCTCCTCGATCACGGTCGGGGGCGTCATCCAGTTGAGCGGCTTGTAGCCGCCTGCGTCCGCATGCACGAGCACCGAGCCGTCCGCTTTCACCATCAGGAGCCGGGTCGACTCGGGCAGGAACGCGGACAGCCGTCCCGTGTAGGAGACCTCGCAGCGGGCGACGATCAGGCGCATCGGCCGACCGTATCGTCCCTTCCGGACGTGTCCCAGTGCCAGGTACCGGGACCTGGCCGTTCGGTACGCTTTCGGTCGTGGGCGGCTTCGTGCTCTACCTCGCCTTCATGATCCCGCCGCTCGTGATCGGGCTCGCGGTCCAGGCCTGGCTGAAGCGCACGTTCGCGAAGTACTCCAACGTCCAGATCGGGAGCGGCCTCTCCGGTGCGCAGGTCGCCCGCCAGATCCTCGAGCGCAACGGCCTCACGGAGGTTCCGGTCGACCTCTCGCCAGGCGGTCCGCTCTCAGACCACTACGACCCGAAGAAGAAGGCGCTGTTCCTCTCGGAGCCGGTCTTCGTGCCACCGACCGTTGCTGCCGCCGCCGTTGCCGCCCACGAGACAGGCCACGCCCTGCAGGACGCACGCGGCTACGCGCCGCTCAAGATCCGCTCCGTGATGTACCCGGCGGTCGCATTCGCGTCGAATGCCTGGATCTGGCTCCTGATCATCGGGGCCGTCCTCAACGCGCTCAACCTCGTCGCACTCGCGCTGGTCCTCTACGCGGTCGCCGTGCTCTTCCACATCGTGACCCTGCCGGTGGAGTTCAACGCCTCCCGGCGGGCGTCGGCCCAGCTCGTCGAGCTCGGGATCGTCGGCCCCAGCGAGCAAGCTGGAGTCAACAAGGTGCTGACGGCTGCGGCGCTCACCTACGTCGCGGGCGCTCTGGCGGCGATCTCGCTGCTTCTGTACTACGCGCTGGTCTTCTTCGGCGACGACTAAGCGCCGCGTCTTCCTGGCGTCGCTCGGCGCGGTCTTCGCCGCCGTCACGTTCGCGTACTTCCTGCCGAAGATCGCGGACTACCGCGACGTGTGGGACGTCCTCAGCGACCTTTCGTGGCGGTGGATCCTGGCCCTCGCCGCCGTCACGGCGCTCAACCTCCTCACGTTCGCCCCGCCGTGGCAGGTCGTCCTGCCCGGCCTCCCGTTCCGCTCCGCCTTTCTCCTCACCCAGGCCTCGACGTCGATCGCGATGGTCGTTCCCGGTGGAGCCGCGGTCGGCATTGCCGGCGCTTACGGGATCCTCCGCCGCTGGGGATTCCGCTCCCGGGACATCGGCCGAGCCGTCACCCTCGTCAGCCTCTGGAACCAGTTCGCGAACCTGTCCTACCCGGTCATCGCTGTCGTCCTGCTCGCCACCTTCGGCGCGGACTCTCCGCTGCTGGCCAGTGCCGGGCTCATCGGCGCGGCCATTCTCGGTGTCGGGATTGCCGCGCTCGGCGCCGTCCTCTACAGCGGCCGGACGGCAACCTGGATCGGAGACCGGGCCGCTCGGATCGCCGACCGGACCCTCGCCCTGCTCCGCCGGCGGCCGGTTCTCTGGGGCGGCGCGAGCTTCGAGCGCTTTCGCGACGACGCGGTCGACCTGCTCCGGCGACGTTGGCACGTTCTGACTCTCGCGACCTACGCGGGCACGCTCACCGTCTTCCTCGTCCTGCTGGTGTCGCTGCGTGCCCTGGATGTCCCCGGCTCCGAGGTCTCGCTCGTGGAGGCGTTCGCCGCCTGGTCGCTCGCGCGCTTCCTCGGCACGATCCCGATCACGCCCGGAGGCGTCGGTGTCGTCGAGCTCGGCCTGACGGGAGCCCTCGTCGGTTTCGGGGGCAACAACGCGGGCGTCGTCGCCGCCGTGCTGCTCTACCGCTTCCTGACGATGGTGCCCACGATCGCTCTCGGGCTGATCGCGGCCGCGGGCCTCAGAGGCGGCGGAACGTCTGAGGAGTCCCGATCGCGATCAGCGGCTTCTTCCCCGGCCGAAGCCAGCGGAGTGCCGCGATCAACTGACTCGCCGGAAGGCTGATGCAGCCGGCGGTCGGGTGGCCCTTCGAGACGTGGAGGAAGATCCCCGAGCCACGGCCCGGGACGACCGGTCGCATGTTGAACTCGATCACCGCCAGGTGCCGGTAGGCGATCGGGTCCTGCCACATGCCAGGAGGCTTCGTGCGGAACGGCGGGCGACGGCCACACGGGACATGGCGGAAGGTGTTGTAGTGCGGCGAGGCTGGATCCTCCACCCACCAGTCGCCGCAGACCACCTTGCGGTACCGGTACCGGACTCCCGGATTCGGCGCGTTGCCGTACATGATCGGGCCGATCGGGTAGACGCCGGTCGGCGTCGTGCCGTCTCCCTCCCGGCGACGGTCCTTGAGGCCGTTGACTCCCAGCCACGCTCTCCACGCTCCGCCGACGGGAGCGAAGCACTCGCCGGTTCTGCTCCAGCGCCGAAGTGTCGCCTGGGTTTTCCCGTAACGGGAGGCCTCCACGGTGATCAGCTGATCGGCCGAGCCGACCGTTCGAAGCCCGTTCGCGAGGTTCCGCGCGCAATTCGCCGCAACCCCGGTCGTGGGGCCGGAAGCGACCAGCGCCGCAGCTGCGACGAGCGGGATGACGAGCCACCGCACGGCCGCTGAGACTACCCTCGGGCCGTGGCAAAGCTCGCCGCCGCTGCCCTCTTGCTGCTGGTGCCGGCCACCGGCGCCGCTGCACCGCCGAGCTTCACCGCCACGGTGTCCCGCGTGACGAGGGCGGATCTTCCCTACTCATACCGTCCGGGCTGTCCGCTGGGGCCGTCCCAGCTCAGAGCGATCCGGATGCGCCACTGGGGCTTCGACGGGAAGGCCCACAACGGGATCCTCGTCGTCAACGCATCCGTGGTAACCGAGGTCGTCTCGGTCTTCCGGCGCCTCTACGAGGCCCGCTTCCCGATCCGGCGGATGCTCGGCGTCGAGATCTACAAGGGAAGCGACGACCGCTCGATGGCGGCGGACAACACGTCCGGGTTCAACTGCCGGCGGGTAGGAGCCTCGGGGCCGTGGTCCGAGCACGCCTACGGCAAGGCGATCGACGTCAACACCGTCGAGAACCCGTACGTCCACGGCGGTCGGGTCGAGCCGCCGGCCGGCAGGGCGTACCTCGACCGCTCGAAACGCCGACCGGGGATGGCGGTCCGATCGGGGATCCTCGTCCGTGCGTTCGACGAGGCCGGCTGGTACTGGGGCGGCCGCTGGACCTCCGCGAAGGACTACCAGCACTTCTCGACGACGGGCCGCTAGCGCGTGGACTCCCGTGACGCGATTCCGGCGCTCGGGACGTTCGCGCTCGTCTCCGCCCTGGGACTGGACGAGGGCGGCTACGCGCCGACCGCCTGGGGTTGGAGCGCCGTCCTCGTTCTCGCCGTCTTGGCCGTGCTGCTCTGGCGAGGCGCGGGGCGGCCCACCCGGCCGGCTGTCGCACTCGTAGCCGGGCTCGCCGCCCTCACCGCGTGGACGGCTGCCTCGACTCTGTGGTCGAGCGACGTCGCGGCTTCCGTCCTCGAGGTCGAGCGACTCCTCCTCTACGTTGGCGCCGCCGCAGTTTTCGCGCTGGCGGGCTCCGCCCCCGCGCTGCTCGCCGGCGTGCTGGGAGCGACGACCCTGCTCTGCACCGTCGGTCTCGCGAACTGGCTGCTCGGCGATCCCGAGGTGCCGCTCTCTGCGGACCCCCAAGCAGCCGGCAGGCTTTCCGAGCCGATCGGCTATGCGAACGGCGTTGCCCTCCTCGCGGCGATGGGGCTGCTTCTCGGGATCGGCTTCGCGGCTCGCGCCGGACGAGTCTGGTCCGCGGCCGCCGCCGCGCCCCTCCCGATCCTCGCCGCCACGCTCTACTTCACCTACGGCCGGGGCGCCTGGCTTGCGCTCGGATTCGGGTTGGCGGTCGGGGTCGCCGTGGGTCCCGGCCGGCTCCAGCTCGCCGCGACCGCGGCGGTGCTCGCGCCGTTCGCCGCGGCGGCCGTCGCCGCCTCGCACGCGATGGATCCCGATGCCGCGCTCGCGGTCGTGATCCTCATCATCTCCGCCTGTTCCGCAGGAACCGCGGCGGCGCTGCGTTCCACGCGGATCAAGGTGCCTCAAGCGGCCAGAACCGCCTTCGCCGCGGCCCTGATCGGAATCGTCGTCGCCGTCGGCGTGTCGGCGATCTTGGCGCTTGGCGGGCCGCGCGGCGCCTACGACGCGTTCAAGCAAGCGCCGGTACCCGTCCACGGCGACGTCGGCACGCGGGTCTTCAGCGCCTCCGGCAGTAGCCGCGCCGATTACTGGGGCGTCGCCTGGCACGCCTACGAGGACGAGCCGCTCATGGGACAGGGTGCCGGGACGTACGCGCAAACCTGGCTGGCGAAGCGACCGAACCCGCAGCCGGTCCTTGACGCTCACAGCCTCTACCTGGAGACACTCGCCGAGCTCGGCCCGGTCGGTCTCCTCCTGCTCGCCCTCGCCCTCGCCGCCCCGCTCGCCGCGCCACGCTTGCGATGGACACCGGTCGCCCTGGCTCCGTACGCGGCCTTCCTGCTCCACGCCGCTCAAGACTGGGACTGGGAGCTCCCCGCTGTGACGGTTGCCGCGCTCGCCTGCGGCTCGGCACTCGTCGTCCCGCCGACCGGCGCCCGCCTCCCGAAGCTCGCAGTGATCGCACCGCTCGTGCTCTGCTTCGTCGCGCTCGTCGCCTACGCGGGTAACCGCGTGCTCGCCGAGGCGCTGGTCGCCGCCGACCGCGGGGAGTTCTCCACCTCGGCCGACCGGGCGCGCACGGCTCACCGGCTCCAGCCGTGGTCTGCGGAGCCGTGGCGGCTGCTCGGGGAGGCCGAGCTCGCCGCCGGAGGGGACGAGGCGGCCCGGCGAAGCTTCCGCCGGGGACTCGAACAAAACCCTTACAGCTGGGAGCTCTGGCTCGACCTCGGCCTGGCCAGCGAAGGTACGGAACAGCGCGCGGCCTGGGCTCGTGCCAAATCCCTCAATCCGTTGAGCCCCGAGCTTCAAGAGCTTGGGTTTCGGCGCCGATGAGGCGGGTAGAGTGACCGCCGGCCCCCCGGCCGCACGATGCGGCACGCCGCAAACGACCAGGAGGTTCCGAGGACGATGAGAGATCGATTCAGGCGCGGCACCACGATCGGTGTCGTCGCCGGAGTGCTGACCGCCTTCGCCTTTGCAGGGATGGGCTCTGTCGGTGCAGCAGTCTCGCCCGCAAGCGCGCCGGCGTCTGCATCCCAATACCAGAACAAAGTGACCATCTGTCACCGGACGGGCTCGAAGAAGAACCCGTTCCGCACGATCCGAGTTTCGCGGAGCGCGGTCAAGGCCCACCTCCGCCACGGGGATGCGCTCGGCCCTTGCTCGACGGCCGTCTTCACGATGTGCCACAAGACCAAGAACGGCAAGAAGCACACCGTCAAGGTCAAGGGTGCCCGGAAGGCGCAGCGCCACCTGAGGCACAAGGACAAGCTCGGCAAGTGCAAGGCGAAGAAGAACACGCCCGACAAGGGCAAGCAGAAGGGCAAGAAGAAGCCCAAGCCCAAGAAGGGCTAGTCGCACAGAGTCAGAGAGCCCCGCGAGAGCGGGGCTCTTTTCTTTGGGCTCTCGGCTAGGCAGCGGCGACGAGGTCGCCGTACTCCGGGTGCCGCTCGATGTAACCGGCGATGAACGGGCAGAGCGGTCGGATCTGCAAGCCACGCGCTCGAATGTCGTCGAGCGTCCCGGCTGCGAGCCGGCTGCCGACTCCCTGACCTTCGAACTCCTCCCCGACCTCGGTATGGACGAGGACGAGCTCGCCTTCCCGCTGCTGGTAGAAGACGTAGCCGGCGAGCGCGCCGTCCACGAGCGCCTCGTACCTGCGCTTCTCGGGGTTATCGGCGACCCGGATCTCCGTCATGCGCGGAAGCCTGACTCCCGGTGGCTTCCGTCGCAGAACGGCTTGTTCTGCGACCGGCCGCAGCGGCAGAACGCCGCCCGCGGAAGCTCCTCGACGGTGCCGTCCGGCTGGACGATCCGGATCGGGCCGCGCACGAGGAGCGGGCCGTCGGGCGACGGTGTGATGTCGACCCTGGTTGCCGCCGTTCGAGCCGAGCCGCGCAATCGCCGTGCGCGCAGCGCGCCTGACGGACACCCTTCGACGGCCGCCTCGATCTCGTCCGCCGTCGCCTGAGTCACGTCGATCCAGGGACGCCGCTCCTTGTCGAAGACGAGCGGGAGGGCTCTGACGCAGTTCATCGAGTGGTAACAAAGCCCGGGGCGCCACTCGACGACGATGTCCTCGGAGGCGTACTCGCGAGCACTCATCCCCCCGAAGCTAGCTGAGGGAGACCTACTGGGCGAGGACGCGGGCCAGCAGTCCCCGGAAACGGGCCGGACGCATCGCGCCCGACTCGTCAGCGGCTGACCGCGGCCGCATCGAATTGCCCGGGGACTGCCAGTAGGCCCACGCGAGTGTGGACGCAAAGCGCTCTGCGCCACGGTGGGCATGTGGGACGGAACCGGAGTGCGGGAGCCACGCGTAGCCGCCGAGTGCCTTCCGCAGGAGCTTCCGGTCCGAGTCGTCGAGGAGATACAGGTCGACCTGGTGCGCGAACTCGTGCTGGACGGTGCCCCACGACTGGCGGCCCTTGTCCAGCAGCTCGGCGCTGAGGTGGATCTGCCCGCGCTTGGCCCAGCTGTCAGGGCCGCTGGCGATCCGAATCTTGACTACGGCGGGAACGACGTCCCAGTCGAAGGTGCTCGCGTCGAGTGCCTTCCGCACCTGGGACTCCTGGGCGGGAGTGCCACCGAGGACGACGTAGCCCCGCCGCGTCTCGTCGGACGAGGACGAGAGCGACGGGCTGATGACGGCGATGACGAGGAGTGTCGCCACGTTCATGAGGAGCCGCAAGGTCATATCTACGAGATCGTCCACGCCGGGAAGGGCGCGGATCCGCATAACGGACGCGGCGGGATCACCGTTTTGGAGTAGGCGAAGAGGCCGCGAAACGCGACCTCTTCGCCTTCCGGGGAGGTTCTAGAGCCGGACCTGGACGTTTCCGCGAACGTCCCACGGGCCGAAGCGCGGGAGGTTCGGGCTGTTGCAGAACGCCTCGTTGGCGGCCTCGCTGCCAAACCCGATGAGGCTTGACTGATCCGGCGGAGCATTCGAGCCCTCGCCGTTGTCGAAGACCTGGAACCAGGCGAACGTCCCAGGAGGAAGCGTCGGATCGTTGCTGTTCTTGATCACTCCGCCGATCTTGGCGCGGTTGCCGTCGTAGATGCCCATGCAGGTCACGTCGACGACGAAGTTGAACGACTCGCCTTCCACGACCTGGTGGTACGTGAAGTGGCCGGAGGCGTTTCCGTCGGCATACCGCCGCGCGTTGAAGGCGAGCGGCTGGTTTCCGATCTCCACGCCGAACGCGTTCGGCAGAGGGATCGTCCAGTGGATCCCGCCGGTCGCAGCTGCGACCACGCCGCTGTCGGCTGTGGCAGAGGTCGGGATCGCGAACAGCGCGGCGGCAGCGACGAGCGCGAAGAGCATGCGCAGGTGCATTCGGTTCCTCCTCGAGTTGGGAGGCCCAGGATCGCCGGAAGAAGCAGCCCTGTCTTGAACGCGCTAGCCGCTTTGGAACGTGCGGTACCGGCCCGGCGTCGAGCCGACGTAGCGCGTGAAGAGCCGGGTGAAGTGGCTCTGGTCGGCGAAACCGGCGTCCGCGGCGATCTGGGCCAGCGGGCGATCGCTTCGGACGATCTCCTCGGCCGCCCATTCGACCCGAGCTCGGCGGCCGTACTCACCCACCGAGACGCCGTGCCGGGCGCGGAACGCGCGCGCGACCTGAACGGGTGGAACGCCGAGCTCGGCCGCCAGCTCGCTCAAGCGGACGCAGTCCCCTGTGCGAGAGCGAAGGAGCTCTTCGGCGGCTGAGAGCCAGACGGGCGCCCGGGGGATCCGCCGGGACTTCTCCCGGCTGACGGCCGCGAGAAGCTCCAGCGCGAGCCCCTCGGCTGCGAGCGGCGCGGCTTCGTCGGATGCGCGCAGCTCGGCGGCGAGACGGCGCGCGAGAAGGCCGAAGCCGCGTCCGCGGAGCTCCTCGAACCGTTCGAACGAGATCGCAGTCGTGGCGCCGCGCGCCTTGACGATCACGATCCGAGCCCCCTCGCGGCCGAATCGGGCCGCGTGCCTGGCTCCGGCCGGCATGGTCAGCGCCGAGCCCGTTCCGAACGAGCTGCCGCGGCGCAGCGACTTCTCCATCGATCCGTGCACGACGACGGCCAGGTAGGGAAGATCCGGCTCGAATGCGGGCTGGACGTATCCGGCCGGGAACGAGAGCTCGCCGACCGAGAAGCCGTTGACCTCGGCCGAGCGGAGGACGACACCTTCGTCCTCGGAAACGGTGGCGAAGCTCACACCGACTAGGACCGGCGGCGCAGCCCGGAGTTAGTCGGCGAGAGCGGCCCGCGCACGCTGCCGCGAGCCCACGAAGCGCATCGCCTCGAGGCCGATCAGCACCCAGAGAACGGTGGTGAGGATCGCCAGTGTCGCGAGAGCCGGCAGCTCGACGGCAAGAGGGATGAGCGCGAGCAGCAGAACGGCGCAGACGAGCCTGTGGTTGTTCACCGTGCCGACGTTCCGCAGCCGCTGGCCGACGTGGCCGAGCAGGTAGACCGCCGTCCCTCCCAGCATCGCGAACGCAATCACTGCATCGAGCTCCGCACCCACGTCTGCCATCGTCTTCTTCAGCCCGAGAGCGCCCAGGACGATGCCGGCGACCAACGGGAAGTGGAGATACGAATAGCTGTCGCGCGCCCGCTCGTTGCGCTCCCGTCCGGCCGGCAGCCTCGCGAGATCCCGCTCCGCGAGCATCGCCACCACGTCGAAGTAGAGCCACCAGACGGCCGCGGCGACCGCGATCCCGAGAGTGGCCGCCGCGACGACCCCGGCGTCGATTCCGGCGGTCGCTCCCACGCCGATCGCGACGATCGACTCGCCGATCGCGATGATGACGATCAGGCCGTGCCGCTCGGCGAAGTGACCGGGGTGCTCGAGGCTCCATCCTTCCGACCCGAAGAGGAACGGCTCGCCGGCGTCGAGGAGGAACGCCAGTGCCCAGAGCGCTCCCTGAAGCCAGCCGTCCGTTGCCGAGGCGACGAGGAGCAGGCCGACGCCGATCGCCGAGCCGCCCGCCAGCCCGAGGACGGATTGGCGCAGCTTCGGGTCGTCCCGGCTCGCGAGCATGAAGAGCGCGATGTGCGCCGCGCGAACCACGCCGTAGGCGATCGCAAAGAGAAGAGCGTCGTCGCCGAACGCGCCGGGCACACAGAGCGCGGCGACGAGCAATGCGGCCATCGCCGCGAACATGACGATCCGGACTCCGCCTTCCTCCGGATCGAGGACGCTCGTCAGCCAGGCGTAGCCGACCCAGGACCACCAGAGCACGCCGAGGACGAGCAGCCCCTTCCCGAGCCCGGCCCAGGTCGGCTCGGCGGCCATGAGGGCCGTGCACTGGGTGAGCGCGAGGACGAAGACGAGGTCGAAGAACAGCTCGAGCGGCGTCACCCGCTCGCTCTGCCGCAGCACCGGCGAGAGGCGCCCAGTTCGGTTCGGGGTGCCGTCGGCCACCCGGAGATCTTGCCCTTCCGCTATCAGGTCATGACGCCGGGGCCCACGGGCCCACGCCGCCCAGCCGCTCGGGCGTGATCCGCATCACGAAGCCCGGGGGCGGGCTTTCCATCGGCGGGAACTTCACGTCAGGACCGAGGTACACATGCGCGAGCCGCTGGAGGAGCTCCGGCGCCCCGCCCGGCTCCATCCGCGCCCGCCCGTGGACGACGAGGTACTCCTTCAAGCCGGGTGGGTGGATCGCCGTCCCCTCGATCGACAGGACGACCCGAGGATCGCGGCGCACGTTCTTGACCTTCTGCTGGCGCTCGTTGAGGTGGCCGGACACGAGCTCGCCTTCGTCGAGGCCGACCCAGACGCAGGTCACCTGGGGCGTCCCGTCTGGGTTCAGCGTGACGAGGTGGGCGAGCGCCGGGGACTCGATCAACTCGCGCGCTGCGGCTGGAAGCTCCACGTTCACGTGGCGGCGGGCTGATCGGTCTTCGTCTGCTCCTCCGTCCAGTTCAGGCCGTAGTCGGCGACCTCTTCCCAGCCGGGCGCGCCGGGGAAATGCGGGCGCCCGGGAAAGGACTTCAGACCGATGACGCCCTTCGAGTCGTCGTACTTCTCCGCCAGGTGCCGCGTCGCCTTCGCGGGGACGACGTGGTCCTCCTCGAACGCAAGGAAGAGCAGCGGCGCGCGATCGGCCTTGTGGAAGTCGACCTTCGCGGTCGGGTTTCGATGCAGATTCGAGAACGCGATGTCGAAGAGGACCGAGTTCGCGGCCGGCACGTAGTACCGCTCGTAGATCTTGTCCGACTCCTCCGTGCTCAGGGTGTTCCCGAACGCGTAGCGGAACTGTTTCTTGTTGAGCGGGCTCGCCTTGCCGCGGTTGAACGGGTTGCCGAGCACCGGCCTCCCGGCCCTGAGGGTGGAGAGGGGCAGGTCGCGTACGCCCTTGACGGTCGCTGCCGACAACCCGACCCCCGCTGCCCCGAGGCCGCGGTCGAGCAGGATCTGCATGATGGCCCCGCCGATCGAGTGCCCGATGATGATCGGCGGGCTGTCGAGCGCGCGAATGATCCGCTCGTAGTGGTCGACGACCTGCGCGAGGTCGAGCTTCTTCAGCGGGTTCGGGTCACTGCGCAGCGCCTCGACCTCGACCTCGAGGCCCGGCCAGGCCGGCGCGACCACCTTGTAGCTGCGGCTCTCGAACCTCTTGGCAAAGTGCTCCCAGCTGCGCGGAGTCATCCAGAGCCCGTGGATCAGGACGATGGTGTCCGGCCTTTCCGCCATGACAGTTCCTTCGGTCGGCAATCCCCCTCCGCCATCTTGGCGGAAGACGCCGCCGCGGCCTAATTCGAGACCTCTTAGTCGACCTCGGCGACCGCAGGCGCGCCGATCGCTTCCGCCTCGCCGTGCGCCGGGGCGATGTCCCGGAGGAACACCGCCCCGATCGCGGCCGCCGAGATCGCGAAGATCGCTCCCAGGAGGAAGGCGGCGTGATACCCACCTGTCAGCGCCGCAAGCGGAGCCTCGCCGTCGTCGCGCAGGGACCCCGTCCGGGAGGCTGCCAGACTGGCGAGGACCGCTAGGCCGAGGGCGCCGCCCATCATGAAGGCGGTGTTGACGACTCCGGACGCAAGCCCGGCCTCGCCGGGATCGACTTCGCTCATCGCAGCGATCAGGACGGGGTTGAAGGCGATGCCGGCTCCGAGTCCCAGCAGGA
Organism: uncultured Actinomycetes bacterium; assembly: GCA_963754715.1. Classification (GTDB taxonomy): domain Bacteria; phylum Actinomycetota; class Thermoleophilia; order Gaiellales; family Gaiellaceae; genus JACDAN01. The sequence goes on from CAVWHA010000010.1 coordinate 235,252, forward strand.
TCATGCTCGGCAGGACGTCGACGACGAAGCTGCCGTCCACGGGAGCCCGCGCGAAGAGCAGGAGCCCGAATGCAGCCAGCGCGAGCCCGACGCCGAGCGGCGGCCTGACGCCGTAGCGCATCACGAGCTTCGCCGAAACCCAGAGCGACAGCGCCATCATCACCAGGTTGCCGGGCAGGAACGCGAGCCCGACCTGCAGCGGGCTGTAGCCGAGGACGAACTGGAGATACAGCGCCGAGAGGAAGAACCAGGCGAACATCGCCCCGGCCCACAGGATCCCGACGATGTTCGAGAACACGAGGTTGCGCAGCCTGAAGAGGCGGAGCGGGACGAGCGGCGAGGTGGCGCGCGACTCGATCAGGAGGAAGAGCCCCATCAGGGCAGTCGCGACGCCGAGGATCCCCAGGGTCCGCAGGGACGTCCAGCCCTGATCGTTGCCGTTGACGATCGCGTACACGGCCAACATCAGCGCGACCGTCACAGTGACCGCGCCGGCGATGTCGAGCTGGACGGGGCCGCGCTCGCCGGAAGCGCCGGGCAGCAGCCGCAACGAGAGTGCGATGACTGCGACGCCGATCGGGATGTTGACGAGGAAGATCCAGTGCCAGCTCAGCACGTCGGTGAGAATCCCACCGACCAGCACTCCGATCGACCCGCCGCCGGAGGCGACGAAGCCGAACACGCCCATCGCCTTGGCGCGCTCGGCGGGCTCGGTGAAGAGCGTGATGATCAGCGAGAGCGCCACCGCGGAGACGATCGCGCCGCCGAGCCCCTGAGCTGCTCGCGCGACGACCAGAACTTCCTGCGACGTGGAAAGCCCGCAGACGAGGGAGGCGGCGGTGAACTCGCCGATCCCGATCAGGAACAACCGCCGATGGCCGAAGAGGTCTCCCAGCCGCCCGCCGAGCAGCAGAAAGCCGCCGAAGGTGATCAGGTAGGCGTTCACGACCCAGGCGAGCGAGCTCTCCGAGAAGCCGAGGTCGGTCCTGATCGACGGGAGCGCGACACCCACGATCGACACGTCGAGCACGATCATGAGGTCGCCCAGGCAGAGGACGATCAGCGCGAGCCAGCGGTTGCGGCCATCCATAGTCATCGCAGTGTTCCTTTCGGCGGGGCGGTCATCGGTCTCTGAGGGTTAGACGAGGGGCGGATCCAGAACTCATCGGTCGCCGACGGATGAGTTTTCGGCGGTTGCGCGGTCTTAGTTCCGATGGGCTCTGGAGCACCGCCCACGGCCGTGTTTTCCATCCGCGGCCCGATTTCCGGGGCCGACCTCCCCGGCCTCTGCGACCGTGTTTGCGCGCTGCTCGGCGAGAGCGGCGCGGCCGTCGTCCTCTGCGACGTGCACGGCGTCGAGCCCGATTGCGTGACCGTGGACGCCCTCGCGCGGCTCCAGCTCGCCGCCCGGCGATCAGCCTGCCGGGTCCGGCTGCGCAATGCGTCGGCCGAGTTGCGGGAGCTGATCGCGTTCATGGGACTGACGGACGTCCTGCCGGACCGCTGACCCCGTCCTCCGACTACGACTCGAGTCGGGCGGGCAGGCCGAAGAGCGGGAACAGCGTCTCGGTGTCGAGGAAGAAGCTGAACTCGGAGATCCTGCCGTCCGAGACTTCGAGCACCTGGAGCGCCCACGGCTCGTAGCCTCCCTCGAGCGCGGGTTTGTACTGGCCGTACGCGGGCGAGCCGTTGGCGGAAACCGTCGGGACGAGGCGCGAGCCACGGCAGCCGATTCCCGGTCCGAACCACCAGGCGAAGATGTCCTCACGGCCCTTCAGCCAGAGATCGAACGGCGGCATCGACTGGGTCGCGTCCTCCTGGATCAGCGAGGTCAGCGCCTCCATGTCGTAGTCCTCGAAGGCGGCGACGTAGCGGGCGAGCAGCTCGGCGTCCGCCCCCTCCACGGACGGCGGCGCGTCCGCGGCAGTGACATTGCTCGCCTCGAGCGTCGCGCGGGCGCGCTGGAGCGCGCTGTTGACCGAGGCGACGCTCGTCTCCAAGAGCTCGGCGACCTCGCTCGCTTTCCAGCGCAGCACCTCGCAGAGGATCAGCACGGCGCGCTGGCGAGGCGGCAGGTGCTGGAGGGCGGCGACGAAGGCGAGTCGGACCGTCTCGCGCGCGACGGCCACCTCGGCGGGGTCTCCGTCCGGCAAGACGAGGCCGTCAGGCGACGGCTGGATCCAGGTCACCTCGGGCAGCGTGTTCAGGTTCGCCTCGACGGGCTCCCGGGCGGGGCCGAGGTCCATCGGGACGAGCCCGGCGCTCGCGCCCGTTGAGCATGTCGAGGCAGACGTTCGTCGCGATGCGGTACAGCCACGAGCGCAGAGCGGCGCGGCCTTCGAAGCGCTCGTAGCCTCGCCACGCTCGCAGGAACGTCTCCTGGACTGCGTCCTCGGCCTCGAACGGCGAGGCCAGCATCCGGTAGCAGTAGGCCGTCAGCTCCCCACGGTGCTGCTCGAGCTGGAGCTCCAGCTCCCCGCTCGCCGTCGTCTGTCCCGCCTGCATCGTGACCATCGTATGCACCGCGTAGAAAGCCACAGCGAGACAAGGGAGAAACCCAATAGCTGAGCGCAAGGCTACGATCGGAACATGCTCGAGATCGCATCCGACCTTCACCGCTGGCTGTCTCGGGGCGAGAAGATCGCGCTGGCAACCGTCGTCGCCACGAGGCGCTCGGCCCCCCGTCCGATCGGGGCGAAGCTCGGCGTTTCCCAGGGCGGCGAGCTGGCCGGATCGGTCTCCGGCGGCTGCGTCGAGAACGAGGTCTACGGCCTGGCGCAGGAGACTCTCGCCGGCGGGCCTCCGGCACTCGCGAACTACGGCATCTCGGACGAGCTGGGCCTCTCGGTCGGGCTTCCATGCGGTGGAGAGATCGACGTCTACGTGGACGAGTACTCGCCCGAGTTGATCGAGCGGCTCCTTCAGGCCGCCGAGCGGGAGGAGCCGGCGGTCCTGTATCAGGTGGTGGCGGGCCAGGACCTCGGCGCAAAGCTCCTCGTCTTCGAGGACGGCGAGGTCCTCGGCAACGGGCTGGGCGAGCCACCGGTGAGCGTGGACGAGCTGCTCCGCCGGGGCCGGAGCGTCCTGGTCGAGGAGGACAGCAGGACGGTTTTCTGCGACGTCTTCGGGCGGCGTCCCCGCATCGTCGTCTTCGGCGCTGTCGACACGGCGGAGCATCTCTGCCGCTCTGCGCAGGCGCTCGGGTGGCGCACGATCGTGGTCGATGCGCGCGCAAAGCTCGCGACGCCCGAGCGGATCCCGAGCGCGGACGAGCTGATCGTCGCCTGGCCCGAGGAGGCGCTCGAGCAGATCCAAGCCGGACCATGCGACGTCGATCGTCGTACTGACGCACGAAGATCGGTTCGACATCCCGGCGCTCAAGAGCGCGCTGGGAAGCGACGCCTTCTACGTGGGCGCGCTGGGGTCTCGGCGGAACCAGGACCGCCGCCGTGAACGCTTGTTGGCGGAAGGGCTCGACGAGGCGGCGATCGACCGGATCTCAGGCCCGAGCGGGCTCGACATCGGTGCCTCGACTCCGGCGGAGACGGCGCTCTCGATCCTGGCGGAGATCCTCGCCGTGCGCGCCGAGCGGGCCGGCGGTCGCCTCAAGACGGCCAAGGGCCGCATCCACGTCGAGAGCCAGTAACTAGTAGATCTGCATGGGAAGCCCGGCGAGCGCTTCGCCGCCGTCCTCGGTGACCAGCCAGGTGTCCTGCATGTAGAGGCACTCGCGGCCGTCTTCGGAGATCACGTGCGGGTGCATCGAGAAGACCATGTTCGCCTCCAGCTCGGTCTCGATGCCCTCGCCGATCTTCGGGAACTCGATCATCGTCATCCCGATCGAGTGGCCGGTGACATGCCCGAGGTGGTAGCCGCGGTCGAGGAAGCCCTTCGAGACCGCCCGATGGACGTCGTGGGCCGTGGCGCCGGGGCGGAGAGCCGTCTTCGCCGCCTCGAAGTACTCCTGGTAGGCCTCGTACATCCTTCGCACCTCCTCGCTCGGCGTGCCGAGCGCGCGGGAGACCTCGACCCAGTGGCCGCCGGGCCCCGCGATCTCGAGCGACGGGATGCAGAAGTCGTCGAGGACGATGTCGTCGCGGGCGATCGCGAACTCGGGGCCGACGAGCACCATGTTCATGGTCAGCCGGCCGCAGCCCTCCTCGACGAAGAGGCGCTCGGCCGGCGCGAGCACCTCGGCGGCTGTCCGGCCCGGCTCGTACGCCTCGCGGAAGGCGTGGAACCCCTCCGTGTTGATCCGGACGCTGTCGCGCACCGACACGAGCTCCTCGTCGCTCTTGACCGCGCGCGCGTGGTCGAACTCGAGCTCCCAGGGGACGAGCTCGACCGCATTGCGCATCGCCGCGAAGTCGCGCACAGTCATGACGTAGTCGAGGCCGTAGACGCCGACCCGCTTCCCGCGCAGCCGGTCTGCGAGCCAGACGCCGGGGTGGTCGGCGAAGACCTGGTCCTCGATCCAGCTCGTGCCGTGGACGCCGACGTAGCGCGCCTCGGTCGGGAAGACGATGGTGGGGTCGCCCTCGAGCGGGAGAACGACATAGGCGTACCGGTGAACGATCTGGAAGCCCGAGAGGTAGGTGACCTGGCCCTCGAAGCCCGTGTACTCCGTCCCGCAGACGAGGGCCGCGTCGAGACCGTCGCGGGCCAGTGCCTCGCGGACCCGCGAGTAGCGGCGCTCGATGTCCGCCCCGCTTACACGGCCCATGAGCGCTCCAATCCCTTGATCAGCGCGGTCACCGCATCGTTCAGCGGCGTCGGCACGCCGTGCTCCCGGCCGAAGCGGACGACGCCTCCGTTGAGGAAGTCGATCTCGGTCTGGCGTCCCGCCTCGACGTCCTGGAGCATGCTCGCCTTGTGGTCATAGGCCACCTCCGGCCGGGCCGCGTAGTCGATGAGCTGCTCCGGATCTTCGTCCAGCTCGATCCCCTGCGCCGACGCAACCGCCTTGCCCTCGTCCACCAGTGCGCTGACCAGCGCGCGTAGCGCAGGGTCCTCGCACACTCGTCCGTGCGTGAGCCCGGTGAGGGCGCCGATCGGATTCGTGGCGGCGTTGAAGATGAGCTTTCGCCATTGCGGCCCGCGCGCGTCGGGGACGGCCTTCGTCGGCATCCCGCCCCGCGTGCACGCGTCGGCGAGCAGCTCGATGTCGGCGAGGTCCGCAGGGCTCGGCTCGAACGGCCCGAGCGTCGTCTCGCCCTTGACGTCCCACTGGACATGGCCGGGCTCGACGATCTTGCCGGCGGGGAAGGTCGTGCCGCGGATCACCCGGTCCACGTACGCCGCGATCGCCTCCTCGTTTCCGACCCCGTTCTGAACCGAGCAGACGCTTCCCTCGGTGAAGGCGTGTGCGACCGCGGCGACCGCCTCGCCCGTGTGCATGCTCTTCGTCGCGACGATCCCGAAGTCGCAGGCCGGCACCGCGCCGGGATCGCTCGTCGCGCTCAGCCTGCCGACCACCTCTCCGGCGCCGCTGAGCCGAAGCCCGTTCTCGTTGATCGCCTCCACGTGCTCGTCCCAGACGTCGAACGCCCAGACCTCGACGTCCTCGAGCTGCGCGAGATTCGCCGCGAAGAGGGCGCCGACCGCCCCGCAACCGACCACGCAGACTCTCACCGGACGAGGCGGAACTCCCGCCCGCCGGTCAATCCGCTCGGTCGCACGATCAGCACGAGCGCCATGATCGCCCCCAGGAAGATCAGCCGGGACCCCTGCGGCAGGTCGAATGACACGCCGACCTTGACCCCCTGCTCCGCCTCGATCAAGAAAGAGTCGAGAGCGCTGACGACGAGGGCGCCGAGAACCGCGCCCCACAGGCTCGTCAGGCCGCCGACGACGAGCATCGCGAGCGTCAGGAAGGTCAGCTCGAGGTAGACCTGCTCCGTGGTGATCGAGCCGAGCAGGTGGACGAGCAGCGCGCCCGAGAAGCCGGCCAGCGCGCCGGAGACGGTGAAGGCCCAGAGGCGCTCGAGGTGCACGCTGACGCCGACTCCCCGCGCTGCCGCACTGTCCTCCCGTGACGCCCGCAGCCGCCTCCCGAACCGGCTGAGCTGGTAGGCGAAGGCGGCGACGATCACGGCGAGCACCCCGATTGTCGCCTGAACCGCGTCCGTCGTCTCCGGGACGAGCGAGAGCGTCGTGGCGCCGGGCCCGATCTTCGTCCACTCCCGGAGGATGTTGTGCGTCACCTCCAGCACGGCGAAGGTCGCGATCCCGGCGGCTAGGCCGGACAGGCGCATCAGGGGCAGGCCGACGATCAGGGCGAAAATGCCACCCGCGGCGGCGCCGAGCAGGAGCGACGTCACGTTGCCGACGGTGTGGTCCCGCAAGACCGGGAACAGCTGCGGAAGAACGCCTGTCTTCGACTCGAGCGGAATCGTCATCACGCCCGCGACGAACGCGCCGACCGCGACGAAGCTCATCTGCCCGAACGACAGGACGCCCGAGTTCCCGATGAAGACGTAGATGGCGACGACGATCGCGACCGAGCAGAGCGCGTTCAGGAAGTAGATCTCGTTCGACGAGGAGACGAGCGTCGAGCCGATCCCCACGGCCACGACGAGCACTGCCGGCGCGGCGAGCTGGACGAGCAGGCTGAGGTAGCGCCTCACACGCGCTCCGTGGCGGTACGGCCCCAGGCGAAGAGGCCGGCGGGGCGGAGAAGCAGCACGAGGATCACGAGCGCAAAGACGGCCGACGGGAGAAAGACCGTCTGCTCGGTCGGAAGCGCGCCGTTGATGATGCCGGTCGTGAACCCGATCGCGAAGCCGCCGAGCGTGGCGGTCCAGAGGCGGTCGATCCCTCCCACGACCACGCCGACCAGAACGACGATCGTGTCCCGCAGCGCGAAGTCCGGCCCGACGAACGGGAACTGGACGGTCAGCATCACGGCGACGATGGCGGCCAGGAGCCCGGAGAGGAAGACGGCGAACGCGATCACCCGGTTGGCGCGGACCCCGAGGAGCCGGGCCGTGCCGAAGTCCGCCGCCGCGGCGCGCATGTGCAGCCCCAGCGTCGTCCGCAGGAGGAGCGCCGCCATCAGCGCCAGCACCACCGCGGTGACCGCGACGGCCACGATCGTGATCTTGCGGATGTCCACGCCGCCGACGCTCGTCGGCTGGTTCAAGGGCGCGATCGAGGTGGCGATCTCCCCGATCGTGTTGTCCCGGATGTCCACGAGCAGCGCGATCGCCTGGAGCATGAAGGCGATCGCGAAGGTCGCGACGAGCATCACCGCCGGCGAGGCGCCGCGCAGGGGCCGGAACACCGCCCGGTCCATCACGAGCGACAACACGACCACGACGACGAAGCAGGCGACGATGCTCCAGGCGACGCGCCAGTGCGCCGTGAAGGCGAGGGTGTAGGCGCCGGCCATGATCAGCTGTCCGTAGGCGAAGTTCACGAGGCGCAGCACGCCGAACACGAGGCCGATGCCGATCGCCATCAGCGCGTAGATGGCGCCGAGCCCGACCGAGTCGGCGAGAGTCTGTGCGTCGAGGGCGGCGAAGAGCGTGGCCATCGTCATCCGCCGAAGTAGGCCGCGACCATCTTCTCCGTGTCGCCGGCGTCGTCTGGGCCGAGGGTCAAGCGGATCTCTCCGTTTGCGATGACGTGCGTCCGGTCGGACAGCGCCACGGTTCGCTGCGCGCGCTGCTCCACGAGCAGCACCGCGAACCCTCCCTCGCGAATGTCTGCGAGGACGGCGAAGACATCGTCGACGAGCGACGGCGCGAGCCCCAGCGACGGCTCGTCCAGGAGAAGGACGTCGGGCTGCGCGACGAGGGCGCGCCCGATCGCGAGCTGCTGCTGCTGCCCGCCCGAGAGCACTCCGGCGTGGCGGCGGCGGAACTCCTTCAGCACCGGGAAGAGCTCGTATGCACCGTCGAGCGCGCGCTTGCCGTGCCGCCCGCGCCGGGCGGCGAGCCCCAGGCGCAGGTTCTCCTCGACCGTGAAGTCCGCGTAGATCCGCCGGCCCTCCGGGACGAGCGCCATGCCGCGGCTCGCGATCGTCTCCGGAGCCCGGCCGAGGATCGGTGACCCTTCGAGGCTGACCGAGCCGCTCTTCGCGGGGATGAGGCCCATGATGGCGTGCAGCGTCGTGGACTTCCCCGCGCCGTTCGGCCCGATCAGCCCGACGATCTCTCCCTTCCCGACCTCGAACGAGATGCCGCGGACCGCAGAGACCGAGCCGTATCGAACCTCGAGGTCCCGCACGGCGAGCGCCGCCTCAGCCATCGGCTTCGTCCACGACGGCGGTGTCACCCAGGTAGGCGGCGGTGACGTCGAGATTCCCGCGGATCTCGCCCGGCGTTCCCTCGGCGAGGGTGCGCCCCTGGTCCAGGACCTGGATCCGGTCGCAGACCGTCATCACGAGGGCCATGTTGTGGTCGATCAGGAGGACTCCGGCGTCGTGCTGGTCGCGAACCGAGCGCACGACCGAGGCGAACTCCGGCACCTCGGCTTCGGGGAGCCCGGCCGCCGGCTCGTCCATGAGCACGAAGCGCGGCTCGGTCGCGAGCGCCCGCGCGACCCCGAGGCGCCGCTCGTCGCCGTGCGCGAGCGCTGCCGCCGGCACGTCCTGCAGCTCTTCCAGGCCGAGCAGCCGCAGGAGCTCCTCGCCGCGGCGGCGGGCCTTTCTCGCTCCGGCCCCGGCGCCGAGCGCCGCGACCTCGACGTTCTCCCGGACCGAGAGCCCGCGGAAGGAACGGCTGTGCTGGAACGTCCGGGCCAACCCTGCCCGAGCTCGACGGTGGGCGCTCCAACGTGTAATCCCACGACCGGCGAGCTCGACCGCCCCCGACGTCGGTGCGTCGAATCCGGTGAGGACGTTCACCAGCGTGGACTTGCCCGCGCCGTTGGGGCCGATCAGCCCGACGACCTCGTGGCGGTGAAGCTCGAGCGTGACGTCCTGGAGCGCGCGGACGCCCGCGAACGAGCGGGAGACGGAGGAGGCCCGGAGAGTGTCCCCGGGCCTCCGTTCCGCCTTGCCGGCGGGGGGTTGCTCGCCCACCCGCCTTAGAGCTTCGGGACGACCTTCGCGGTCACCAGGCCGACACGCTTGCCCTTGTTGTTCTGCACCTGGATCACCCGGTACTGCCGTCCGAAGACGGTGTGCAGTGCACGCGAGAAGTTCACGTTGCCGGAGATCGTCGGCACCTTCTTGAACTTCTCCATCTGGGCCGCGAGCACCGCGCCGTTCGTGGAGCCCTTGGCGCGCTTGATCGCGACGATGACGCCGTCGATCGCGGCCGGACCGGTGACGAAGCCGCCGGTGCCTGCCTTGACCTGAACCGCCAGCCGGCGCACCGCCGCGCTGGGATCGTCTCCGAAGACCGACGCGAAGGTGACCGCGTAGTAGTTCGTGATCTTCGGGTTCTGCGTCACCCAGTACGTGCCGTCGCCGGCCCACGAGTTGAGCACCGGCGTCTGGTTACCGAGCGCGCGGAAGCCCGAGGCGAAGGCCGGGAGCTCGCCGAACGCCGTCGAGGTGACGTAGACGGCGGCCCGCCGCTGGTTCAGCCGGTTGACCGCGGTCTGGACGTTGTTGGCGCCGGTCGCGTAGCTCTCCTTCGCGACGATGCGCCCGCCGAGCTGCGTGTAGCGCTTCTCGAACGCCGTGACGACGTTCTTGAAGTAGACGAGCAGCGTGTTCGTGCCGAGACCGGCTGTGCGCCAGCCGCGCCTGATGGCGTACTCGGCCATCGCCGACCCCTCGTCCTGTGCGGCGTTGCCGTAGCTGAAGGCGAGCTTGCCCTTCGCCCGGCCGAAGCGCTTCGGGCCCATCTGATCCGTGCCGATGCACGGGGCGATCGTCAGCTTGCCGCGGTTGATCGACTCCTGGATCACAGGCGTGGCGAAGTCGACGTCGCAGGTCACGAAGATGACGTGCGCGCCCTTCGCGAGCAGATTCCTCGCGCAGGTCTTCGCCCGGGCCGGGTTGTTGTTGTTCGTGTCGCAGGTGTCGATCCGAAGCGGGCGTCCGTTGACGCCGCCCTTCGCGTTGATCGCCCTGATGTGGATCTTGGCCGCGGCGAGCGCCGGACCGTCGAAGGGGGCCATGTTCCCCTTGCTGTCGAACGCCCACCCGATCACGATCGCGGGCTTCGTCGCCGCCGAGGTGTTGCTGCTCGCTCCCCCGAGCGCCGCCACCGCTACAGCCGTGCCAAGAAGGAGCGCCGCAGCGACCCCCCATCTCCTGTTGCGCATTCTTGCTCCTCCCGAGTCAGGTTTGAACTGGTTTCGAAAGATCCGAAGAGATACTGAACCTACGAGCAACGGCGGTCAATCGGATGCCCACGAGGCCTCTCTCGCCTTGACGAGCCGGTACATGGCGGTCTGGAGGGGAACGTCGACGCCAAGACGCTCGGCCTCCCGCACGAGGGCGCCGGTGATCTGGTCGATCTCGGTCGGCCGCTGCGCCTCGACGTCCTCCAGCATCGACGGGTAGTGACGGCTGCCCCGCTGGGTGGCATGGACGTTCATCTCCCAGGGATCCTCGTGCAGCTCCACTCCCGCCGCTTCCGCCACGCGCTTGCCCTCGTCCATGAGGTCGTGGACGAGGTGGCCGAGCTGCTCGACCGAGTCCCGCTCGGCGAAATGGGGATCGTGTGGGAGCCCGGTCAGCGCCGCGACGGAGTTGACCGTGGAGTTGAAGATCAGCTTCGACCACTGGGCCGGGCGGAGGTCCTCGAACGCTCTCGCCTTGAGCTCGGACTCGACGAGCAGCGCCGCGACCTGCTCCACGAGAGCGAACGGCGTCTCGCCGTACGGCCCGAGCCAGGTCTCGGTGTCGAGGATGTACTCGACGTGCGTGTCGTCGTGCCTCGTGCCGCTCATGAACGTCACGGCCGAGATCAGCCGCCAGTCGCCGTGGCGGGCGGCGACCTCCTCCGCGCCGAGCCCGTTCTGGACGGTCATGACGGCCGCTTCCGGCCAGTGGCCGGCCAGGCGCGAGACGGCTGTGTCGAGCTCTGTCGTCTTGGTCGCGACGATCGCGAGGTCGGCAGCGGGCAGCTCCGCCGGGTCGGTCGCGGCCCGCACCTGCGCCGTGAAGTCGTGGCGGCCGGAGACCCGCAGACCCTGCTCGTTCAGGGCGCGGGCGTGCTCCCCGCGCCGGCAGAGGACAGAGACCTCGCACACCCGCGCAAGGTGCCCGGCGTAGAGGCTGCCGATCACACCCCCGCCGACTACGCAAACACGGTCGATAGCGCCTCCACTCCGCGGCGCGCGAGCTCGCGCGGGTCGTCCTTCCACAGCGAATCCGGCAGCTCGGGGTCGGAGAAGATCTCGAGGTCGTAGAGCCCCTCCCAGCTGAGGGTCTCGACGATGGGCCCGAAGTCGATGACGCCGTCACCGGGCAGGACGCGGTCGTTCGTGTTGCGCGTCGGGTCGCGCCAGTCGGCGAGATGGACGCCGGCGATTTGGGCGCGATGCCGCTCGATCTGCTCGAGCGGCTGGTTCCAGAGGTGCCACGCGTCGTACTGGAGGCCGACATCGGGACGGCCCGCCTCGTCGAGGAGCGCCACCGCCTCGTCCAGAGAGGTCGGAATCGTCCAGAACTCGGCGAATTCCCGCTGGATCGGCTCGAGCACGATCTTCACACCGGCCTCCTTGCCGGTGTCGGCGATGACGCCGATCCCGTCCAGCACCGTCTCGCGGTCGTCGCCCGGCCCGGTGAGGAACATCACCGCCGACGGCTCGAACGGCGCCATGCGCCGGACGCACGAGCAGATCGCCTCGATGCGCTCAGCGGGGTCCGCCGGCCCCTCCATCAGCGGCAGCGGAAGGATCGACGGCACCGCCGGCACCACGGTCGCCGCGTCCAGCCCGCTGGCCTTGAAGCGCTCGAGCGAATCGTCCGCCAGCTTCATCTCCCAGATGCCTATCCCCTGCGCGCCGGCCGCGCTGTAGGCGTCGAGGTCGTCGGCGAACGACTGGCCGACGGTCGTGATCTGCGAGATCGAGAAGCGCGGTGTCATCGGCGGACCATTCGGCGGGCGCGGGAGAGCAGCGAGGGCTCGAGCAGCTGCTGGGCGACGAGCGCCCCGGAGCCTCCGCCCAGGCCGGGCCCCGGATGCGTGCTGGCCCCGATGTGCCAGACACCGGCCACCGGCGTGCGGTGACCTGGCTGCGAGCCGAGCGGACGCCAGAGGAAGTTCTGGTCGAGCGCGAGCGAGCCGCCGTACGGGTCGCCGTGGACGAGGTTGACGTTGGCCGCCTGGAGGTCGGCCGGAGACAGTGCCGTGCGGCCGAGAATCGAGGGCTCAAGGTTCGGGATGTGCCGCGCGAGCCGGGCCTGGATGCGGTCGGCGTAGCGCTCGCGCAGATCCTCCGTCCACTCCCCGCCGCCGACGTCGATCTCGCCCGCGGCGTCACCCTTGATCCGCCACGGGAGCTCCTGCAGCTGGATCCAGAGGAGACCCTTGCCCTCGGGCGCCCGTGAGTCGTCCATCGTCAGCGGCTGGCCGACGACGACGGTCGCCTCGGCGGGGAGCAGGCCCCGCTCCGCCTCGTTGACCGCGCGCGAGACGCCGTCGAGCCCGGGCGTCAGATGGACGATCGCGGTCTCGCCGAGCCTCGCGTCGCCCTCCCAGCGCGGAGGCTCGGAGAGCGCGTAGTGGATCTGCATCTCCGACCGTCCGTAGCGAAAGCTCTTCGCCTTGTCCCAGAAGCCCTCCAGCAGGCCGCCGTAGAGCTGCGTCGGCGTCACGTTGCAGATCACGGCCTGCGACGCGGCGATCGTCTCGCCTTCCGCCGTTCGGACACCTCCCGTGAAGACCTGCTCGACGTGGACGCCGGTCTCGCACGTGCCGCCGTTCTCCCGGATCACCGAGACGAGGGCGTCCGCGAGCTTCCGGCCCCCGCCGCGAGGGATCGGCATACCGCCCTCCTGGACGGCGACGGCGATCACCTGCGCCATGTAGCCGGATGCCGCCGCGTCCGGGCCGAGACCCGTGTGGAGCACCCAGGGCGCGAGCAGCCCGTGCGCTTGCTCGGAGGCGAACGTCGTCTCGAGCCAGTCCCGTGCCGAGATCAGCAGCCGGCCCGCGAACTCGGCGGCACCCTGTCGGCCGAGGCGCCGAACCGCCTTCAGGCCGAGGCCGGCGCCCTGGCGGGACCAGAGCTCGGTGCCCAGGATCCCGAACGCGAGGTCGGCGTTCGGGAAGAACTCGCTGAGCATCGCGCGCCAGGCGTCGCCGTCACCCGGGTGGTGGCGGTCGAGCTCGGCGGCGTTCTCGTCGGCGGTGCGGAGCAGGAACGCGCTCTCGCCGTCCGGGTTCAGCGTGCCGGTCGGCAGGTCCGTGTTGAGGTAGTCGAGGCCGTGCTTCGCGAGCTCGTCGCCCAGCTGCGCGTGCGCCGGGCCTCCGACCCAGAGCGGGTGCCAGGCGCTGAAGACGTCGTGCTTGAAGCCGGGCACGGTGATCTCGTCGGTCTTGATCGCCCCGCCGAGCCAGTCGTTTCGCTCCAGCACGCAGACGCGTCGCCCGGCCCGCGAGAGCAGCGCCGCGCAGGCGAGCCCGTTGATCCCGCTGCCGACGACGACCGCGTCGAAGGTCCGATCGCTCAGGAGAGGACCGCCGTGGCCTCGATCTCGATCAGGCAGCCCGGGACGGCGAGCCCGGTAATCCCGACGATCGTCTGTGCGGGATGCTCGGCGCCGCCCGTGACCTCGTCGATCGCGCGAGTGATCGTCTCGTACTCGGTCGGCTGCGTCGTGTAGATCGTCCTGCGGACGATGTCGTCCCAGCCGACGCCGACCGCGTCCATCGCGGTCTTCAGATTGCGCATCGCCCCGGCCGTCTGACCGTGGAGGTCGTCGGCGACCAGCGAGAAGTCCATGCCGATCCCGAGCTGGCCTGCGAAGTGGACGACCTTTCCGCCCTTCGCTACGGCAATGTGGCTGAACCCCGGCGCCGGGTGGAGGTCCGGGGGGTTGATGAGCTCTCGGCTCACGTCGATGCTCCTTTCACGAGCTGACGGAACTCCTCGTCCGTGACGAGGCCACGCTTCTCGGTCCCGAGCTTCTTGACCGCCTCGAGCAGCCCGGCCCGTGCTTCCTCGGGCACGTCCAGCCCGAGCTCCTCGGCTTTGATCCGGATCGAGTCGAGACCGCTCTTCTTGCCCAGGACGACGCCGCGCTCGGCCGAGACGAGCTTCGAGGAGTACGGCTCGATCGCCTCGGGGTCGTGGAACTGGCTCGCGACGGCGCCGCTCTCGCGGCGGAAGAGGTTCTCGCCGGTGAGCGGCTTCCAGGGCTCAAGCTCGTAGCCCGAGAGCTCCTGCACCCGGGCGGCGAGCCCGCGGGCCTTCGTCAGGTCGAGGTTCGTCTCGACGCCGTAGACGGCGTGGAGGGTGAGCGCGACCTCGGCGAGGTTCGCGTTGCCCGCTCTCTCCCCCATCCCGTTGACCGTCCCGTGGATCCAGCGGGCGCCGGCCCTCACGGCGGCGACGGCGTTCGCGGTCGCCAGCCCGAAGTCGTTGTGGCCGTGGAAGTGGATCGGAACGTCGGGCCCGAGCAGCTCTCGCGTGCGGCCGACGAGCTCCGCGACTGCTTCCGGGCCTGCGACGCCGATCGTGTCGACCACGACAACCTCGGCTGCGCCTGCCTCGACGGCGGCGGCGTAGGCGGCGTCGTAGAAGTCCGGCTCGGCCCGGGTGGAGTCGACCCCGAAGTACGCGACGTGGATCCCATTCTCCACCGCGTACGCGACCGCGGAGCGGATCCGCTCCAGCATCTTCTCGCGCGAAACGCCCAGCGCTCTGAGCTTGAGCTCGGAGATCGGCGACTCGACGACGCTCGCCGGGACTCCGAGCTCGACGAGCGCCTCGACGTCGGCCTGAACCGCACGCGAGAAGCCCCAGATCTGCGCGGCAAGACCGGCCTCCGAGATCAGCCGGACCGCCTCCCAGTCGTCGTCCGAGACCCGCGGGAAGCCCGCCTCGATCCGCTCCACGCCCGCGTCGGAGAGCGCCCGGGCGATCTCGAGCTTCTCCTCGGGCATCAGGACGACGCCGACGGTCTGCTCGCCGTCGCGCAACGTCGTGTCGTAGAAGCCGACCTCCGCCTGGAGCTCGTGCGGCCGGTTGAGCCCTCCCGTCCAGATCACCGGACGACCCCGTCGGGGAAGGGCGACAGCTTCTCGGCGCCGCCAGCCGTGATCAGGAAGTTGTCCTCGACGCGAAGGCCGCCGCCGCCCTCCCAGTACGCGCCCGGCTCGATCGCCAGCACCATGCCCTCCTCGATCGTGCCCGTTCCGGCCTGGTGCGCGTACGGCGGCTCGTGAGCCCGCGCGCCGACGCCGTGCGCGATCGGGTGGGACGGCTGCCCGGGATAGCCAGCCTCCGCGATCCCCTCGCGGACGAGCCGGTCGAGGTCGGCGAGGCTCGCGCCCGGCCTGCAGTGCTCGATCGCCTGCTCGTACACGCCCATCAGGCTCTCATGCAGGCGCTCGTACTCGGGCGTCAACTTGCCAGGGCAGAGGTTCTTCGTGTGGTCGCACCAGTAGCCGTCGGCGCAGACCCAGATCTCGAAGAGCGTGGGCTCGTTCTCCTGGACCGGCCGGGAACCCGTCGCGGTGAAGGTGCGAATCCCCTCGCCCGACCAGACGAGCGAGAAGCCGAGCGCAAGCTCCACTTTCCCGTCCCAGCCCGTCCCGCGTCCGTGGACGTAGCCGTTCCACATCGCGGCGGCCTCGCTCTCCTTCATCCCCGGGCGAAGGTGGCTCCGCGCGTACTCCATCGCGCCGGCAGCGATCTCGTTCGCGAGGCGCATGCGCTCGAGCTCCTGCTCCGTCTTGATCGCGCGGGCTCGGGCGAGCAGCGGAGTCGCGTCGGCGGCGCCGGGCCAGGCGTCGAACCAGGCCCGGGTGTAGGTCGTCGGCTCGCCGACCATCCGATCCGAGGCCTGTGTCCCCAGCGAGAGCTCGAGACCGACCTTGCCGAACTCCTTCGAGGCGTCGACCGCGGCGTCGAGCGCCCGGGCCTGCGGCGGCCGTGGGTCGGAGTCGTCGTAGCCGCGGAAGAAGCGGACGTCGTCCGTCCAGGCCGTCCGGTCCGCGTCGTCGGCCGAGGCCTCGAGGCAGATCAGCGTCGGCTCTCCTTCCTGCGGGAACACGACGGCGTCGTAGCCCTTCATCCCCCAGAAGTTCGAGAGGTAGAGGACGTTGTCGGGCGCGCGCACCACGAGCGCGTCGAGGTCCTCCTCCGCCATCAGCGCGCGAACGCGCTCGAGCTTCGTGTCGTCCCGCTGCCAGCTCACCAGCGGACGCGCTCGGGCGCCGGCTCGCCGTGCGCCTCCTCCCACGAGACGACGGGGTTGCGGAGCACGCCGATCCGCTCGATCTCCGCCTCCATCACGTCTCCCGGCTTCAGATAGAGCGACGCAGCGTCCTCGCTGAAGCCCGCTACGCCGCTGACAGTTCCGGTCGAGACGACGTCGCCGGCGCTGTACCCGAGCGCCGAGTAGTGGGACAGGATCTCCGGGATCGTCACGGACATCCGGCTCGAATGCGACGTCTGTCGGACATCGCCGTTCACGCGCAGCTCCATCGCAAGGTCGTGCGGGTCCGGGATCTCGTCGGCCGTCACGATCCACGGGCCGAGCGGGCAGAACGTGTCGATCGCCTTGCAGAACGAGAAGACGCCCGACTCCATCTCCCGCCGCTGGATGTCCCGCGCGGTGATGTCGTTGAAGATGACGTAGCCGGCGACGTAGTCCATCGCCTCCTCCGGCCCGAACCACTTCCCGGGCTTGCCGATGACGACCGCCAGCTCGAGCTCGTAGTCGAGCTCCTCCGTGAGGTGCTCCGGGTAGACGACAGGGTCGTCGGGCCCGACGATCGCGTCCACGTTCTGGAAGAAGACGATCCACGGAGCGATCGCGTGCGACCAGCCGACCTGCTTCGACTCCTCCTCGTGCTCGCGGAAGTTGCCGGCGGTGTGGAAGAACTTCTTCGGGACGATCGGCGCTTCGAGATCGGCTTCCGCGAGCGGCGCGCGCTCGTCTGCGTCCTCGGCTCCGCCCCGCTCGAAGTACGTCCGCATGTCGGGGACGTCGAGCCGGACGATCTCCTCGCCGTCGACGCGCCCGACCTTGCCGCCGTCGTAGGTGACGAGCTTCATCCGCACACTTTCTGTGCGGCCCGTGCGTAGACCTCGGCCGTCTTGACGAGCCCGTCGATCTCCAGGTTCTCGCCGAGCTCGGCATCGGGCAGGCCCGAGGAGGTGCCGTAGTTGAGCGTCGCGATCCCGTAGCGGCACAGCACCGAGGCATCGGAGAACCAGCGCGTCACGTCCCGCTCGGGCGGCGAGCCGAAGACCTCCTCGTGCGCCTCGGCGACGGCGCCGACGACCGGGCTGGACTCGTCGATCTCCGCGCCCGGTGCGGTGACGTAGACCTCCGCCTCGACGCCGTCGAGACCGCGCGCGAAATCGAGCGCCCTGCGCCTCGCGTCCGCCATCGGAACATCCGGCGGGACGCGAAGGTCGAGGAAGAGGTCGGTCGCATGCGGCGTCCGCGAGGCGCGCCAGCCGAACCCGCCCTGGATCGCGCCGACGTTCGCGACGCCGCGCACGTCGCCGTAGGACATCTCCTCCTCCCACTCCGGCAGCCACTCCAGCACCCGGTCGAGCACCGGCCGCATGCGCACGATCGAGTTCTCCTCGATCCGCCCCTCGCGAGAACGCGGTGTGGATGAAGGGGCCGCGGACGCGAAGCCGGACCCAGAGCGTCCCGAAGTGGGCGAGCACGAGCTTGTTCTCGGTCGGCTCGCCGAGGATGCAGACGTCGGCGGCGCCGCCGTGCCCGACGAGGTAGCGAGAGCCGGCCGCGTAGCCGCGGTACTCGGCGCCCTGCGCGTCGCCCTGCTGCGTCTTCTCGATCTCGCCGCAGACCGCGGCGATCAGGACGTCGCCGCGGAGTTTCTCACCGTCCTCGACGAGCGACCGGACCGCCTCGACGTAGCAGGCGAGCGCGCCCTTCATGTTCGAGATCCCGAGGCCGTAGATCCGGCCGTCCCGCTCGAATCCCTCGGGCCTGAAGCCCGGGATGTCGCGCAGCCACGGCTCGTCGCCCGAGTACGAGGTGTCGGTGTGCCCGTTGAACATCAGCGTCGGGCCGTCGCCGTTGCCCGGAAGCGTCCCGACGACGTTCGCCCGCCCGTCCTCGACCTGCTGCCACATCACCTGGAGGCCGAGCCCCTCGAGCTCCTGGGCCAGCACGCGCGCGCAAGCCTCCTCCGACCCGGTGAAGCTCGGTGTCGAGACCAGCCGGACGGCGAGGTCGACCAGTCGCCGCTCGTCGATCATCGGAAGTTGGGGAGCACTTTCTCGCCGAACATCCGAATCTGGTCGTGGCGCTTGTCGCCCCAGAGCTCGAGCATCACGTGCGTGCAGCCGGCTTCGCAGTACTCCTCGATCGCCGCGACGCAGTCGTCCGGCGTTCCGGCGATCGGCCTGCACTTGTCCAGCAGCTCGTCGGTCACCTGCTCCTTCGCCGCCAGCCGCCCGCCGCGCTCCATCGCCTCCGCGACCGGGCGGATCTCGTCCTGCTCGATGCCGGCGAGGTCGAGCAGCGTGTCCGCCGAGCCCTGGATGTTCTGCACCTTGTTCGCGAGGTACATGCCGGCGATCTCGCGCGCTCCGTCCCTGCCTTCGTCCCGGTCCGCCGCGATCGAGGCGACGACCGTACAGCCGATGTCGATGTCGCGGCCGACGTTCTCCCGCGTGTAGCGGACGAAGGCGGGAGTCGTGATCGACGGTGTCAGGCAGCCGTCGGCGATCTCTCCGGCCAGCGCCTGCATCTTCGGCGCCGTCGCCGCCACGTAGACCGGCGGCACCTCCCTCGGCGTGTGCGCCTCGTCCTGCAGAGCCGGAACGTCGGCGCTCCAGGTGTCACCGTCGTACTGGAACTCCCCGCCCGACAGGACGCCCTTCACGATCGCGACAGCGTCGCGCATCGGCCCAAGCGTCTTGTTGGTCTGCTGCTTCGTGTTGTTGAGGAAGATCTTCGAGGTCCCGAAGCCGAGGAGGAACCGCCCCGGCCCCGCCGCCTCCTGGACGACCCGCGCGTCCATCGCCGCCTGCACCGGATGCCGGGTGAACGGCGAGATGATCCCCCAGCCGATCGTCAGCCGCTCGGTCTCACGCGCCATCAAGCCGGAGACGACCGTCGACGAGCGCGCCTCCATGCCGTGCTTGCGCCACCAGGGGTACGCCTCGGCCAGCCAGACGGTGTCCATGCCGGCCTCGTCCATGACCCGGGCGGACTCCAGCATCTCGTCGAGCGGCTCCATCGTGAGCTGCATGACGCCGATTCGAAAGGGCGGTGACACGGGAAACCGATCCTAGTGGGAGGACTTGGCACAGCCATTCTTGTCCCGCTGTCGTCTAACACCGGGAAGGGGTCAATGCACGTACTCGGGGTCATCCATTCCTCAGGCGACGACGCCTCGACGGCGTACGAGTCAGAATGGCTGTTCCTGCGGAAAAACAAGGAGGACGAATGAGAAAGGCTTTGGTTTCGACCCTGTCGGCGCTGACCGCGATCACAGCACTTGCTGTGGCGACGGGCACCGCCGGTGGGTCAACGCCTGCGGCGGCGAGCTCGCCGACGGCGGCAGACACCGCACTGATCAGATGCGGACGCACGAGAACGATCGGCGTCGCGGCGCCCGTCACCGGGCCGGCTGCTTCGATCGGCTCTCAACAGGCACGGTGGGCTCGATACTGGGTCACCCGGTGGAACAGGGCGCACACGCGGATCAAGTTCCGCGCAGTCGTCGGCGACACGCAGCTGCCCGACACTGCACAGGCGATCCAGGTCGCCGAGCGTCTCTCGTCCAACTCGCAGGTCCTCGGCGTCGTCGGACCGGCGGGCAGCCAGGAGGTTCAGGTCTCGACCGCCACGTTCAAGAGCGGCGGGCTTGCCTTCGTCTCCGGCTCTGCAACCCGGACGAGCCTGACCACCGACGGAACCCGGCGCGGGTACTTCTTCCGCGTCGTTCCGAACGACGACCAGCAGGGCCCGCGGGTGGCGAACTACATCCGCCAGAACCTGCGACACACTCGCGTTGCGATCGTCGACGCGCAGAACTCGTACAGCACGGGTCTGTCCGACACGGTCCAGGGCCTCCTTCGAGGTGCAGGCGTGACCGTTCAGCGTGAATCGGTGAACGAGGCCGACACGACGGACTTCTCGTCGCTGGCCGCGCGGATCCCCGCCAACATCCAGTCGGTCTACATCCCGTGGCAGCTGGCCCCGAAGGCACAGCTCTTCGGGCAGGCGCTGCGCGCGCAGGGTAAGCGAGCCGTCCTGTTCGGCTCTGACGGCCTGTTCGACCCGGACAACTTCAAGATCCCGGGCTCGTACGTGTCGTTCTTCCCGATCGATCTGAAGAGCGGGATCATCACCTCCTACCGCCGTGGGCCGGGTCGCGGCAAGAGCGAGCTGTTCGGCCTCCCGAGCTATCAGGCGGCCGCAGTCGTGGGCGAGGCGATCAACCGGGCGTGTGCCAACGGCAGCGCGACCCGCGCAGAGGTCCGTCGCAACGTCAACGCGACGAACATCCCGAAGCGCAAGTCGCTTCTGGGCTTCAACGTCCGCTTCGTCCAGCGCCCGAGGGGCGTCCTGGGCCGCGGCGACATGGAGACCCCGGCGAACTTCGGGATCTACCAGATCAACGCGCGAGGCGTGTACGTCCGCGTCTCCTAGCTCCAAAGACAGATGACGAACGACGAGCGGCCCATCAACCGGTGGGCCGCTCGTCGTTTCTGAGAACCTTTCGCCCTCGTGGGTCTGCCTCTGGCCTTCAACGCCGAGCTCTTCATCCAGCTCCTCGTGAACGGGATCACCCTGGGGAGCCTCTACGCGCTCATCGCGTTGGGCTACTCGCTGGTCTACGGGATCCTCAAGCTCCTGAACTTCGCCCACGGCGACGTCTACATGATCGGAGCATTTGCGGGCTACGCCGTCCTCTCGCTACTCGGCGGGCCGCTTTCCCCGAACGTCGCTCTGGCGCCTCTGATCGTGCTGATGTTCCTCGGGGCCATGATCGCCTCGGGCCTGCTCGGAGTGGTGATCGAGCGCTTTGCGTACCGCCCCTTACGTGAAGCGCCGCGCATCGCCCCGCTGATCAGCGCGCTCGGCGTCTCGTTCTTCCTCCAGAACAGCGCGCTCCTGCTCTTCGGGGCGCAGTTCCGGAGCTACGACTCGTTCGTGCTCGGCTCCAAGAACCCCGAGTTCTTCGAGCCCGGGCCGCTCACGGATCCGTTGTTCGTCGTCAAGAACGTGAACATCCAGCTGATCCAGGTGATCGTCCTCTCGACGACGGTCGGCCTGATGGTCGCGCTGACCGTGCTCGTCGCGAAGACGCAGATCGGGAAGGCCATGCGCGCGACCTCCTACGACCGCGAGGCCGCGGCGATGATGGGCATCGACACCGACCGGGTGATCGCGTCGACCTTCTTCATCGGCTCGCTCCTCGCGGGCGCCGCCGGCGTCATGTTCGGGCTCCTCTTCAGCCAGGTCTTCCACTTCATGGGCTTCCTCGCCGGCCTGAAGGGCTTCACCGCCGCCGTCGTCGGCGGCATCGGCAGCATCCCGGGCGCGATGCTCGGCGGGCTTCTCGTCGGCCTGGCCGAGGCGTTCGCCGGCGGCTACCTCGGCGGCCGCTGGGCTGACCTGACCGTCTTCGGGATCCTGATCGTCGTCCTCCTCGTCCGGCCGAGCGGCCTGCTCGGCACGCCGGCGATCAAGAAGGTCTGATGGGAAGCGGCGGAGACATCCCCGAGGTCCCGGCCCGGCCGGACGAGCAGGATCGTCCGCGCGTCGGAGTCGACGAATGGGTCGCCAACGTCGACGAACGCCGGGAGGAGCGCGCAGGGATCGCCGGTTTTGCCCGGCGGATCGACGACTTCGTCCCGCCGTGGGCGAGGCTCGCCGCTTTCGGGCTCGTCGCCGCCTCCCTCCCGCTCTGGATGGACCGCGGCGACCTCTTCGCCTACGGGATCTTCACGCTGATCTACGTCCTCCTCGGGCTCGGCCTCAACGTCGTCGTCGGGTACGCGGGCCTGCTCGACCTCGGCTACGTCGCCTTCTTCGGCTTCGGCGCGTACTTCTACGCGCTCCTCTCGTCCGAGCACTACGGCATCCACTGGCCGTCGGCGATCTCGTTCCCGGTGGTGGTCGTCAGCACCGCCGTGCTCGGCCTCGTGCTCGGGATCCCGTCCAGGCGGCTGCTCGGCGACTACCTCGCGATCGTCACCCTCTTCTTCGGACAGGCGTTCGTCGTCTTCGTCAACGCGGCGAACCCGACCGTTCGCGGGCAGGGGTTGACCGGCGGCCCGAACGGGATCGCCGACATCGACGCGAACGACCTCTTCGGCTACGAGCTGACGACGAGGCGCCAGCAGTACTGGTTCATCCTCGCCGCCGTCCTCGTCGTGCTCGTCGGCCTCCATTTCCTCAGCGAGTCGAGGACCGGCCGCGCGTGGCGGGCGCTGCGGGAGGATCCGCTGGCCGCCGAGGCGATGAGCATCCCGGTCAACCGGCTCAAGCTGATGGCGTTCGCGTTCGGCGCCGCGATCGCCGGCCTCACCGGCTGCATGTTCGCCGCGGTGCTCACGGCGGTCACCTCGGGGAACTTCGCCCTGCCGATCCTGATCACGATCTACGCCGACGGTCATCCTCGGCGGCATCGGCAGCCTGACCGGGGTCGTCATCGGCGCGATCGTGATCAACGTCTCCTTCCAGTTCCTCGCGCCGGAGAACCCGCAGGACAACGCGCGGATCCTCTTCTACGCCGTGATCGTGCTCCTCCTCGCTGCTGGGCATCCGGCCGTTGTGGCGGTGGCGGCGGTTCTGGGCGGCACGCTCGTCTTCGGGCTCGTCGCGCACACGGTCGCCGAGGCCATCTCCCCGTCGTGGACGGCGCGGCGCAGTCGTCGAGGGCGGCCGGCTTCGGGGACGTGGTCGCCGACTGGGTGATCATCCCGGCCGGAAACGAACGGTTCGCCAACGCCGCGTACATCGCGCTCATCGTCGGCGATCCTCGCGCTGACCAAGATCGGCGGCTGGTGGCGCACCGTGCTCCTGGTCCCGACCGTCTACCTCGCGACGATCGTCTGGGAGACGAGCTTCGTCGAGCAACCGGCCGTCGCCCGCTGGATCCTCTTCGGCGCGCTGCTCGTCTTCCTGATGACCAAGCGGCCGCAGGGCCTGCTCGGGACCCCGCGCGTGGAGATCGTCTGATGGCCGAGAAGGCACCGCTCTTCGAGCTGCGCGAGGTCACGAAGTCGTTCGGCGGGCTCGTCGTCGCCGACGAGCTCAGCCTTCATGTCGACGAGGGCGAGATCGTCAGCCTGATCGGCCCGAACGGCGCCGGCAAGACGACGGTTTTCAACCTCGTCACAGGCATCTACCGCCCGGACTCCGGCGAGATCCGCTTCGAGCGGCGCGACATCGTCGGGCTCGCGCCGCACAAGATCACGCAGCTCGGCATCGCACGCACGTTCCAGACGCTTCGTCTTTTCCTGAACATGACCGTGAAGGAGAACGTGATGGCGGCGGCCTACGGCCACACGCAGTCGACCGTCGTCGAGGCGATGTTCCGCCTGCCCCGCGCGCGCCGCGAGGAGCGCGAGATCGCGCGCTGGCCGAGGAGAAGCTCGCGTTCTTCGGCTCGCGGCTCGCGGGCTACCGCCAGGACCAGCTGGCGTACAGCCTCTCGTACGCAAACCGGCGGCGACTGGAGATCGCGCGCGCGATGGCGACGAATCCGCGGCTGCTGCTGCTCGACGAGCCGGCGGCCGGGCATGAATCCCGCCGAGACCCACGAGATGACCGACCTGATCGGGCGACTGCGGACCGAGGGCGGCTACACGATCCTCGTGATCGAGCACGACATGCACGTCGTCGAGGGAATCTCCGACCGGGTGGTCGCGCTCGACCACGGCATGAAGATCGCCGAGGGCTCGTTCGAGCGGTCGCGACGAACGATCGCGTGATCGAGGCGTACCTCGGCCTGCAGGGGACGGCGGCGAATGACGCCTGCTCAGATCGAAGGACGTCGACACCTACTACGGCGAGATCCACATCCTCCAGAGCCTCTCGCTCGAGGTCGCGAGGGCGAGCTCGTCTGCCTGCTCGGCGGCAACGCCTCGGGCAAGTCGACGACGCTGAAGACGATCCTCGGGCTCGTCCGGCCTCGCGCGGGCGCGGTCGAGCTCGACGGCGAGGACGTGACCGGGAAGACGACGAGCTACCGGATCGCCCGCGGCATGGCGATCGTCCCCGAGAACCGGCGGCTGTTCGCGCCGATGACCGTCTACGAGAACCTGGAGATGGGCGCCTACCTGCGGAAGGACGGGCTCGACGAGAGCTCGAGCGGGTCTACAACCTCTTCCCCCTCCTGAAGGAGCGCCGAAGGCAGCTGGCGGGGACGCTGTCCGGGGGCGAGCAGCAGATGGTCGCGATGGGCCGGCGCTGATGTCCGACCCGAAGCTGCTCCTGATGGACGAGCCGTCGATGGGCCTCGCCCCGATGCTGGTCGAGCGGAACTTCGAGACATCCAGCAGGTGCACGAGGCCGGCGTCGCGGTGCTCGTCGTCGAGCAGAACGCGAACGTCTCGCTCTCGATCGCCGACCGCGGCTACGTCCTGCAGACCGGTCGGATCGTCCTCGCGGACCGGCGAAGGCACTCTCGGCGAATGAAGACCTCCGCAAGGCCTACCTGGGACGTTAGCGCGCGTCCGGGCGCGCTTCCCGATCTTCGAGCGCCTCACCTACGTCAACAGCTGCTCCCAGGGCGCGCTCTCGGATGCCGTGCGCGCGGTCGTACGAGGACTACCTCCGCGACTGGGACGAGAATCCCCCGCGAGGGATAGAAGCGGACCCGGCGCGGCGCCAGATACGAGCGCAGGTCGGCGGCAAGGTCGCGGGCGGAGCGGTCGTCGGGGGCGACCAGCAGCGCCGGGTTCGGTCGGCCACCCCGCGGTCGTCCTCGAGCAGCGCCGCCAGCAGCAGCGGCCGCAGCATCGTCGAGACGCGGACGGTCTCCCCCTCGCCCCCGCCCGCCGCCGCGCTCGCACGCGACATCAGCGGGCGTGGACGCGCGCTCGTTCTCGGCGGCGATGTCGATCAGCGGTCTGAGGCTCATGGGCACGCAGAGCGCCCGGATCGAGCGATCCGGGCGTCGCGGGCGATTCTAGGGAGCGGCGAAGCTCAGCCGAGAACGGTGAGCTTTGTGTTTCGCGGGAATCGCGTCCTAGCCCGCCGACCGGCGGCGCAGGCGGGAGACCCAGCGCAGTGGCGCCGTCAGCCGCCACGAGCTCGAGCTCTTGAGGGTTTCCAGTTCCCTCTCGATCGGCTCGCGCGCCTTCCGCTCCGCCGCTATCGCCGCCCGCAGGTCTTTGGCTTCCGCCACCGCCTGACCCAGCTGGACCTCGAACTGGGCGGTGCGGGCCGCGGCGCGCGTCTCCAGGGCCCGGACCAGCAGCGAGCTCTTCGAGCGGCCCCTTCGGAGCGGGCGGCTGGGCGGCCTCGAGCAGGTCCAGCAGCGCCGGCGCGTGCGCCAGACACCTTGTGGTGGTTGAGGACGAGGTCGAAGCCGAGCGTTCCATCTCGGGCGTATAGGCGGCGAAATCCTCGCGCATCCGCTCGGCGTCGATCACCGCGTCGGTGGCACCGCCGCTGAACCCGTCGGCCTCCAGGCGCTCGTAGCTGTCGGGGGTCACCCAGCCATCGCCTCCGCCGCGCTCCCAGACGTAGGCGGCACGCCCCATCGCCATCGCCTCGAGCACCGAGCGGCCGTAGCCGACGACGACGTCGGCTTCGGCGATCGCCTGCTGCGGGCTGACGCTGGCGACGGCGCCAACTCCCAGGCGGACCAGCTCCAGGCCGAGGGCGCCGCAGCCTCGACGAGGTCCCGACCTCCTCGCGGATGCGCTCTGGCTCGGCGGCCGGCAGGTCGACCTTGTTCAGCAGAAGCGACGATCTCGTGATTGTGTCGATGGGCCTGGTAGACATTGGCCAGCGTCTGCGCCTCGACGCCCTGGGAGGCGTCGACCACCAGCAGCGAGCCCTCGCAGGGCGGCTAGCGAGCGCGAGCACTTCATAGGCGAAGTCGACGTGGCCGGGGGTGTCGATGAGGTTGAGGATATAGTCCTCGCCATTGTTGGCGCGGGTATTTCAGCCGCACCGTCTGCGCCTTGATGGTGATGCCGCGCTCGCGCTCGATGTCCATGAAGGCAGCACCTGCTCCTTCATGTCGCGCAGCTTCCAGCCCGCCGGTGGACTGGATCAGCCGGTCGGCAAAGCGTGGATTTGCCATGGTCGATATGGGCGACGATGGAGAAATTGCGGATGTGGTCGAGAGGCGTGCTCATGCCGCTGCGCTTTAGCAGGGGCGGGTTGCAGGGGCAAGCGGGGGGGGTGGGGTGGCCTTCGGCCACTCAGGGCGTGG
The DNA here is from genome assembly GCA_963754715.1 of uncultured Actinomycetes bacterium. GTDB lineage: Bacteria > Actinomycetota > Thermoleophilia > Gaiellales > Gaiellaceae > JACDAN01. Next base: position 261,726 of record CAVWHA010000010.1, read on the forward strand.
CGATCCTTCGCGCCCCCCCTCTGTCCTGCCGGACATCTCCCCCACGAGGGGGGAGATTGGCTGGCATCGTCGCCTCGCTAATCTGACATCGCAGAAAGGGCGCCGGCGGCGAAGCCGATCTCCCCCGTGTGGGGGAGATGCCGGCAGGGCAGAGGGGGGCGCTGTCCCGCCAGCCTCTCCGCCCCGATCACGAAGCGGTGAACGATGTAACGAAGCGCCGCGCGCCGGCGAAACCGTTGTCATGGCCCCAGCTTGCAACGGAGACCCAAGATGACTGGATTAAAGGCGAAAAGCGGCGCGATGCGGCTTGGCGCCGGTGCGGTGCTGCTGGCGCTTGCGGCGACGGGTGCCGCCTCTGCCCAGCCGCTGACCGTGGTCGAGCTGTTCACCAGCCAGGGCTGCTCGTCCTGCCCGCCGGCCAATGCCAATCTGATCAAGGTCAAGGACCGGTCCGGCGTCTTGGCGCTGTCGTTCAACGTCACCTACTGGGACTATCTCGGCTGGAAGGACATTTTCGGCAGAGAAGAATTCACGCAGCGCCAGGTGAACTATGAGCCGGCGCTCGGCCGTTCCGGCCCGTTCACGCCGCAGGTTGTGGTCAATGGCGATGCCGATGCGGTCGGCGCCCGTCCCGGCGAGATCGAGGGGCTGATTGCCAGCAGCGGCCGCATAAAGGGCCCTTCGCTGTCGCTCGCCAACGGCAAGATCGCCATCGGCGCCGGCAAGGCGCCCGCCGGGCGCGCCGATGTCTGGCTGGTGCGCTACCGCCAGGGCGTCATCGAAGTGCCGGTGGCGCGAGGCGAAAACACCGGCCGCACCTTGCCGCATGCCAATGTCGTCCATGCGCTGAGGAAACTCGGCAGCTGGACCGGCGAGGCGACGACGTTTTCCCTGCCCGCCGATTCCGGCGATCTGAGCACCGCGGTGCTGGTGCAGTCGCCCGGCGGGCCGATCCTGGCCGCCGCCACCAACTAGCATTTCGCGACGCCGCATGGAGCGGCGCCGCACTTCCCGGCCCTCGTGCCATCAACCCTCCAGAGGAGACCATAATGACCCATTTCTCTCGCCTGACGCTGCCGGCGCTCGCCTTGGCGCTCTGTTCGACGGCACTGTTTGCCGGCGGCATCGCGCGCGCCGAGGATGCGATGAAGCCGGCTAACTCGATGGCCACGGACGCGATGAAGCCGGCAACGGACGCCATGAAACCGGCGACCGACGCCATGAAACCGGCCGGCGCCATGGCGACCGACGCCATGAGCACAAATGCGATGAAGCCGGCCGATGCGATGAAGAAGGACTGCATGGACAAGGCCGCCATGGAAACCGACGCCATGAAGAAGGACGAGGCGACCAAGGCCTGCGACGCGATGGGGGCGGCCAAGTAGCTTCCTCCGGCCGTCCCTGGCCATGGTCGTTCCCTGTCCAGGTCAGGGACGGTCCTTTTGGCCGGGCCGGAGCGCGCGCCGCGCACGGCAATGTGAGACAAGGCGGCGCGATCCGCCATATAATAGGACATCATCATGGGAGATCAGACATGACCGGCATTCACGAAAAAGCCGCGCGGCGATCGGCCAATTTCGCCAGGGGCGCGCTGGCCGCCCTCATGCTGGCGGCGGCGGGCGCCGCGCTGTGGCAGAGCCCGGCCGTCTCGGCCGAGGACGCGGTGGTGATCCCGCCGCCGGCAATGGACGAGAAGGCCAGCGGCGGCACCGAGAAGGCGGTCTTCGCCGGCGGCTGTTTCTGGGGCGTGCAGGGCGTGTTCCAGCACGTCAAGGGCGTCACCAACGCCGTCTCCGGCTATGCCGGCGGCGACAAGGAAACCGCCGACTACGAGATGGTCGGCACCGGCCGACCGGCCACGCCGAAACGGTCGAGATCACCTACGACCCGTCCAAGGTGACCTATGGCCAGCTGCTGCAGGTCTATTTCTCGGTCGCCCACAATCCGACCCAGCTGAACTACCAGGGGCCGGACCACGGCACCCAGTACCGCTCGACGATCTTTGTCGCGACGACGAGCAGAAGAAGATCGCGCGAGAGCTACATCGCCCAGCTCGACAAGGCGAAGGTGTTTCCGGAACCGATCGTCACCACGCTGGAGACCGTCAAGGGCTTCTATCCGGCCGAGGACTACCACCAGGATTTCCTGACGCTGAACCCGACCTATCCCTACATCGTCTACAACGACCTGCCCAAGGTCGCGAATCTGAAGCAGCTGTTCCCGAAGCTTTATAGCGAGAAGCCGGTGCTGGTGCTTTCGGCCAGTAACTGAGGCTTGGGGGGCGGGCGACGCTCGCTGGGAGATGTCCGGCAGGGCAGGGGGGCGCGAAGGATCTCGGCGTCTCCCCACCTTGATGCTCAATCGTAGGTCAGATCCGTCGCCTTGCCGCCGAACACCCGGTAGACGTAGAAGGATCGAAGATGATGATCGGCAGCACGACCGCCGTGCCGACCAGGATGATCGGCGAGGCTCTCCGGCGCGCTCGCCGCCTGCCAGATGGTCAGCCGGTCGGGCACCACGAACGGGTAGAACGACCAGGCGAGCCCGGCAAAGCCGAGCGCGAAGATCAGCGCCAGCGTCAGGAACGGCAGCAGCGCGTGGCGGTCGCCGGGCTTGGGCAGATGGAAGGTCTGCCACCACAGCCAGACGAACAGCACCGCCGACAGGATCGGCAGCGGCGACAGATAGAGCATTTCCGGCCAGACGAACCATTTGTCGAAGATGCGCGGGCTGGCGAACGGCGTGGCGAGCGACACGGCGGCCATGCCGAGCGCGGTCAGCACCAGCGCGCGCGCGCAGCCAGCGCACCGCCTTCTTCTGCAGCTCGCCTTCGGTCTTGTAGATCAGCCAGGCCGCGCCCATCGCCGCATAGGCGGCGGCAAGGCAGAGCGCCACCAGCGCGCCGAAGGCCATGCGCGCCAAGCCGATCGTCGAGGCCGAGCACATAGACGCCGAGCATGTAGCCCTGCGCCAGCGAGGCGATCAGCGAGCCGGCGAAGAAGATGCGGTTCCAGCGGTGCTTGTGGCCGGCCGGCACCTTGGCGCGGAAATCGAAGGCGACGCCGCGCAGGATGAGGCCGACCAGCAGCAGCGCGACCGGCAGGTAGAGCGCGGTGAGGATGATGCCGTGCGCGGCGGGAAAGGCGACGAGCAGCAGGCCGACGGCCAGCACCAGCCAGGTCTCGTTGGCGTCCCAGAACGGGCCGATGGCCGCGATCATCGTGTCCTTCTCGTGGTCGTCGGCGAGCGCGAACAGGATGCCGATGCCGAGGTCGAAGCCGTCGAGGATGACGTAGATCAGGATCGCCAGGCCCATCAGGCCGGCGAAGATCAGGGGGAGCAGGGTCGGCCAGTCGAGGGTCATCGTCGTCACTCCCCTGCTCTGCGCCGGCTGCGACAGCGGCCGGTCGAGCACGGCGGGCAGCGGCGAGGCGTCGCCGTCCTTGGCCGCCTTCAGCGCCAGGTGCACCAGCACGCCGAGATAGGCGAGGAGCAGCAGCGACGTAGAGCACGAGATAGACGGCGAGCGTCAGCGCGACATGGCTGCCGGCGACCGGGCCGAGCGCATCGGCGGTCTTCAGCACGCCGGTGACCAGCCAGGGCTGGCGGCCGATCTCGGTGGTGTACCAGCCGGCCAGCGTCGCGACCCAGCCCGACAGCGCCATCGGCACCAGCAGCATAGCGCGAGCGGCCGCGGCAGCGCTGGCGCCGCCACAGGAACCAGGCCGCGATCCAGGACACGGCGAGCATCAGCAGGCCGGTGCCGACCATGATGCGGAAGCCCCAGAACACCGGGAAGACCGGCGGATGGTTGCCGGGATAGTCGTCGAGGCCGGGCACGACGCCGTCGAGGCTGTGCGTCAGGATCAGGCTGGCGCCGTTGGGGATGCGCGATCTCGAACAGGTTCTCCTGCGCTCGCCTCGTCCGGGGATGGCGAACAGCACCAGCGGCACGTCGGCGCCGGGTCTGCCAGTTGGCCTCCATCGCCGCGATCTTCTGCGGCTGGTGCTCCAGCGTGTTGAGGCCGTGCTGGTCGCCGGCGAAGATCTGCAGCGGGATCAGGATGGCGGCGGTGAAGACGCCGGTGCGCAGCGCCTTCCACATCGATTCCGAGCGGTCGCCGGCGAGATAGCGCAGCGCCGACAGGCCGGCGATCAGGAACGAGACGGTGAGCCCCGAGGCGAGCAGCATGTGGGTCAGCCGATAGGGGAAGGACGGGTTGAAGATCACCGCCCACCAGTCGAGCGACATGGGCGACGCCGTCGCGCATCTCGTAGCCGGCCGGCGTCTGCATCCAGGAATTCAGCGCCAGGATCCAGAAGGCCGACAGCGTGGTGCCGAAGGCGACAAGGAAGGTCGCCAGCGTGTGCACGCGGTTGGAGACGCGGCGGAAGCCGAACAGCATGATGCCGAGGAACACCGCCTCGAGGAAGAAGGCGGTGAGGATCTCATAGGCGAGCAGCGGCCCGGCGATGTTGCCGACCTTCTGCCATGTAGCCCGGCCAGTTGGTGCCGAACTGGAAGCTCATGGTGACGCCGGAGACGACGCCCAGCGCGAAGGACAGCGCGAACACCTTCACCCAGGTGAAGTAGGCGCGCATCCAGGCGCTGTCGCCGGTGGCGTTGTAGCGCAGCTTGAAGAACAGCAGCACCCAGCCGAGCGCGATGGTGATCGACGGGAACAGGATGTGGAACGAGATGTTCGCGCGCGAACTGGATGCGCGACAGGATGAGCGGGTCCACGGCCGAGGCTCCGGCTGCTTCTCCACGAAGATAGGGCGAGCGGCACGGCGCGGTCAAAGCGGCGTGGCAGTCACGCGGGGGCGCGAACGCCGCATCGGCCAAACCGTGGGCGCGCACCCGCAACACCCCTGGTGAAACCGCGAAAAGGGAACGTTTGTTCAGAATTGTCAGCAGTGCCATTGACTTCCGGGTGCGCGCACCGACATTCAGCGCGAATAATAATCCACAGACCTCCTTTCAAGCAGCCGTTTCCCAGCCATGCAGCCGATCATTTCCATTTCCGGTGTCTCGAAGACCTACGCCTCCGGCTTCCAGGCGCTGAAGGAGGTCAACCTCGATATCGAGCGCGGCGAGATCTTCGCGCTGCTCGGGCCGAACGGCGCCGGCAAGACGACGCTGATCGCGATCATCTGCGGCATCGTCAAGCCGAGCGGCGGGCACGGTCACGCGTCGACGGCCACGACATCGTCCGCGACTACCGCGCCGCGCGCATCGCTGATCGGGCTCGTGCCGCAGGAGCTGACCACCGACGCGTTCGAGACGGTGTGGGCGACGGTGAGCTTCAGCCGCGGCCTGTTCGGCAAGCGCGCCGAACCCGGCGCACATCGAGAAGGTGCTGCAAGGACCTCTCGCTGTGGGACAAGAAGGACAGCAAGATCATGACGCTGTCGGGCGGCATGAAGCGCCGCGTGCTGATCGCCAAGGCGCTGTGCGCACGAGCCGCGAGATCCTGTTCCTCGACGAGCCGACCGCCGGCGTCGACGTCGAGCTGCGCCGCGACATGTGGGCGATGGTGCGCGCGGCTGCGCGAGCCGGCGTCGACCATCATCCTGACCACGCACTACATCGACGAGGCCGAGGAGATGGCCGACCGCGATCGGCGTCATCAACAAGGGCGAGCTCATCCTGGTCGAGGAGAAGGCCGAGCTGATGCGCAAGCTCGGCAAGAAGCAGCTGACGCTGCAGCTGCAGGAGCCGCTCGCGCGATTGCCCGACGCGCTCGCGCGACTACGCGCTCGAGCTCGCGGACGGCGGCAGCGAGCTGGTCTACACCTACGACGCGCAGGGCGAGCGCACCGGCATCACCGGCGCTGCTCGCCGACCTCAGCGCGGCCGGCATCCGCTTCAAGGACCTGCAGACCGAGCAGAGCTCGCTCGAGGAGATCTTCGTCAGCCTGGTGCGAGGAGCAGCGCAATGAACTTCCAGGCCGATCCGCGCCATCTACAAGTTCGAGATGGCGCGCGCTCTTCCGCACGCTGCATGCAGAGCTCGCTCTCGCCGGTGCATCTCGACCTCGCTCTATTTCGTCGTCTTCGGCTCGGCGATCGGCTCGCGCATCACCGAGATCGAAGGGGTCGAGCTACGGCGCCTTCATCGTGCCCGGCCTGATCATGCTGACGCTCCTGACGCAGAGCGTCTCCAACGCCTCGTTCGGCATCTACTTCCCGAAGTTCATCGGCACGATCTACGAGCTGCTCTCGGCGCCGGTGTCGTCGTTCGAGATCGTCATCGGCTATGTCGGCGCGGCGGCGACCAAGTCGATCATCCTCGGCGCTGATCATCCTGGCCACCGCGGGCTTCTTCGTGCCGCTCCACGATCGAGCATCCGATCTGGATGCTGGTGTTCCTGGTGCTGACCGCGGTCACGTTCAGCCTGTTCGGCTTCATCATCGGCATCTGGGCCGACGGCTTCGAGAAGCTGCAGATCGTGCCGCTGCTGATCATCACGCCGCTGACCTTCCTCGGCGGCACGCTTCTATTCGATCGACATGCTGCCGCCGTTCTGGCAGACGGTGTCGCTGTTCAATCCGGTCGTCTATCTGATCAGCGGCTTCCGCTGGAGCTTCTATCGGCATCGCCGACGTCAACGTCGGCGATCAGCCTCGGCATGACGCTGGCGTTCCTCGCCGTCGTGCCTCGCCGATCGTCGCCTGGATCTTCAGGACCGGCTACCGGCTGAAGACCTGAAAGCAGCCGATACTTTGGTTTTGACGCAATTCCCAGACGGAAAACCGCTTCACACTTTTCCTGAAATTGCTTCCGGTTACGGCACATTCGTGATGCTGCCGCTGCCTCTGACCTGCGAACGCTTCATCGTCGGGTGGCCGTAGAGATCGACGTCGCCGCTGCCGGAAATCGAGACGTCCGCATCCGCCTGCGCGGTGACCTCGGCATCGCCGCTGCCGCGAATCTCGATCCGCGCGGACTGGGCGATCAGGTTCTTCAGCCGCGCGTTGCCCGAGCCCGAGATCTTAAGGTCCACCGCCTCGGCGCGTTCCGCGTGGCGGTGACGCTGCCGCTGCCGCGGATGTTCAGCCGCAGCTTCGGCTGGTTGATCTCGCCAGGCAAGATCGCCGCTGCCGCTTATTTTCCAGTCCGTTATCGCCGGTCCCGACACGGCTGACGTCGAGCTGGGACTTAAACCAGCCCGGATCGCAATCCAGACTCAGCCTGCCGCCTTCCATCCGCAGATGGTCGATAAGAGCTGGGTCGCCGCTGACCATAGCCTCCGCCTTGTCCCCCGACTGGTAGCGGACCGAAGCGGCAGATCGACGTGAGACTGTCGCTGGCGTCGAAGGGCAATGTAACCTCTTTTTCTGGTGGAGGCGGATCGTCCGCAGGTGGATGTACCGCGACCCACAAACCGCCGGCGTTGGTCCATTCGGGCCCGGAAAGTCCGACGCCCAGCGCCAGAAAGACCGCGGCGCCTGATCAGTCCCGCCAGCGCCGACGAATGCCAATTTTCCACTCATTGTCCGGTTTCCTTCAACATGATGACAATGCCGGGCTCAAACGCGGTCTGTGGTCCGATTGAGCGAGGCGGAATGCAGCCGGGCATAGCGCCCGAATAAGCCCAGCCGGCGCCCAACCCCAGCAGCAGCAAAGCGCCGCCGCCGACAGCAACCACAACCAGACCGGCGCCGATGAGGATGTCGGCCAGAGTCACCGTCAGCCGGGCCGCCGTCAAACAGCAGCGTGGTGAGGATGATCTTCAGACCAGCGCACCGATGACCAAGCCGAATGCCCAAGGCCGAGCCAAAAAACAATGAATAAGAAGCGGCAGCAGGAAAAGGAGGTCGAGAAGGGGAGGGCCGGCAAGGGCCAGCGCCGCCGCCACACATGTTCAAACGCTCCAAGACGTTCCAAACGGCGCAGCCCGGCCTCGGCCCGCAGCTCCCGGGCAAGCCTGGCTCGGGTTCGCCAAGGCCGTCCGCGACTTCCGTCTTCGCTGACGGCCTGAATCGGGATCGGCGAAATGGGCGGAGTAGTCGCCGACGATGTCGTCGATCTCCAGGCGGAGGCCGGCGAACCCGGCTTTCAGCGTCTGCAAAAAGGAATCCCCGGTCATGGCAAATCCCCTAAGTAAGTTGGATCGACAGCGCCCGAGAAGGAGCGCCAGTCGCGGCGATGAACGTCGAACTCGTCTCGGCCGAGAGGCGGTAAGCCGGTAATACATCGCGGGGCGGCCCGCTGCTTGACTTCGACCGGAGACGGGTGGCGACGGGCCCATCATTCTGCATCCGGCGCATCAGCGGATAGATCGTACCTTCCCCCATATTGACGGCGGTCGACCAGCGTGCTGGCGATCTCGTAGCCATAGCTTTCGCCGCGCGACAGCACGGCCAAGCACGCACAGCTCAAGCGCGCCTTTTCGCAACTGCACCTGGATCGAATTGGTCATGTCGGCTTCCGATTTTCCGGATAGCTCAGCTTCCGGTTTACAGGATAGATATAACAAGCTACCTGTTTATGCAAGGTAGCTTGTTAGCAATGATAGCTGTCTAGGCCGTTCGTTGGCGGCGTCGGGCAAAATCAACAATTTTGTTGGAAGTTCAGGGCAGATCGCTCGAGTTGACCGACACGGATATTTTCTAGATCGCCTTGATCAGGCGGAGCAGGCCGAGCATGCCGACCAGCGTCCCCTCCTTGCGGAAGGCGATGTAGGTCGGTCTCGTACGCCGTGGAAGCGGCGCTTGAATGCCGCCTGGCCCTGCACGTTGAAGACACGGCGGTCGATCCAGGGCGAGCGATAGAAGCGCTGCAAGGCGTTGACAGCACAAATCGGCTTTCGGGAAAGCCGCTCGCCTTCATGCCGAGCATCGGCGACAGGCCGAGCGTGATGAATTATAGGCCCTCGTGCGAGCCGGTCGACGGCGAATTTGGTCAGGCCGATCTCGGCATGCGCGGTGAGGCCCGATTTGTTTCCGCTTGAACCAGGTGGTGTAGCCGAGTCGCCATTTTCGACGCTAACAGCGGGTCGAAGTCCAGCGAGGGCGACCGGCTGCCTTGCGGGCTCGAGAGGATGAAGCGGGCACACCCATGCCCAGATGGGCGGAGCGACGGTTGAGGAACGGTCATCTCCCGGCGTTAACGATGCGCTCGGCCCGCCAGCATCGCGAAGCCGCTGGATCTCCGCGGTATGGCGCGCTGCTCTCCTCGACAAAGGAAAACCCCGTTTTTGAGCAGCCACCGCTCGGAATAGCGCACGGTCTCGTTGCGCTTCCCGCGAAAGTCGTGGGCGTCAACCTCCGAGCCGTGTGTCGATGCCGATGACGGTTGACCTGGAAGCCGAGCCCCGGACAGCACGCGGGCGCTGGCTCACCGCCGATCTGCACGAACGATTGGTTGCTCGGCGGCTTCGACAAAGCGCCTGATGTAGCTCCGCGCCGGTCGGGCGGGATGGACCACCGGATCGGCCGAGCGCGAATGGTGCTACTCATCTGGGGTGCCGAAGGCGATGTAGCCGTCGGCATCGCCCGAAATAGGAGAGTTTTTGCTGCACGGCGGTCGAATAGGCCAGCGAAAAGTCGCCGGTGGCGGCGGACCAGCGCCAGGCGTTCGACATGCGTAAAATCCAGCGTCGGCACCTTGGCGGCGGCGCCCTCCAGCAGTCTGTCGAAATGGATACGCAAGGAGGGCATGGTCGAGCTTCCGCGTGCCGAACAGAAAGGCCAGCCCCACCAAGGCCTCGAATTTAGTCGCATTGACGCGACCTCCTTATCGATCATATCGCCCCTGTGCCATATAGGGCTGATCCCCTATGGCGCACCTAGACGGGAATCTGACTGAATGGCGGCAATGACAGGCGAAACGACACGCACCCAACCTGGCTGAAAGCACCTGATGAGGCGGTGTACTGCGCGATCGGCGCCGGAGCGGCCGGACTGGCCGCGGCCGATGTGCTCGGCCGGCGCGGCGTGCCGGCCGTCGTGCTCGAAGGGGAGCAGCGACTGGCCGAACCATGGCGGCGGCGGCATGAAAAACTGTCGCTCAACACGCATCGCGCCCTGTCGGCGCTGCCCGGATTGTCCTATCCGCCGCGCACCGCCGCCTTCCCTGGCAAGGACGTCATTGTCGGCTATCTCCAGGATTTTGCCCGCGCGCACGGCATTGCGGTCGAATTCGACACCGCCGTCGAGCGCATCGAGCGTAGCGGCGATGGCTGGCTCGTCCATACCGGCCAGGGAGTGCTGAGCGCCCGCAATGTCATCGTCGCCACCGGCCGCGACCGCTTGCCATGGACGCCGGACTGGCCGGCAGCGGCTTTCCCCGGCAAACTGATCCACGCCGCCGATTTCGGCACAGCGGAGGACTATGCCGGCAAAAGCGCGCCGGCGGTCGGCGCCGGGAATTCCGGCTTCGACGTGCTCAGCACCTCTCCCGCGCCAACACCAAAGCCATCTGGCTGTCGGCCAGGCACGGTCCGTCACTGATGCCGAGCGGATCGGCAGGTCGCGGCGGCGCGCTTCGGCGGCTTCATGGCGATGCTGCCGACGCGCATCGCCGACGGCATGATCGCGCGCACGCAGCGCCTGGTGTTCGGCGACCTCACCCGCTTCGGCCTGCCGCCGGCGCCGAAGGGCGGCGCCAGCCGGCTCGGCGTCGAGCAAATTGCGATTGCCGTCGACGACGGCGCCGTCGCCGCGCTGAAGGCCGCCCCATCGCCGCGGTGGCGCCGGTGACGGCTTTCAAGGCGCCGGCGTGCGGTTGAGCGACGGCACGGTCATCTCGCCGGATGTGGTGGTCGCGGCAACCGGCTATCGCACCGGGCTGGAGGCCATGCTGGCAATCTCGGCGTGCTCGACGCCAAGGGCGTGCCAACAGCCAATGGCGGCACGCCGAGCGACCAACCCGGCCTGTGGTTCATCGGCATGCGCCCGAGCCTGACCAGCTATTTTCACAGCGCTGGCTGCAGGCCGAAGCGATTGCCCAGCAGATCGCCAAGGGGTTATAGGCGCTGCGATGCAGCCTCGTTCGACGCATCTGCGTGAAGGGATCGCATACCGCGATCGGCTGAAGCACCCGTCACTTCGTCATCCACGGGCGAAAGCACGGAGTGAAGCGACGCGGCGCAGACCCCGAGGATCCATGCCGCGACTTCTAAGCTATGCAACGTTGCATTGTTTTCTACACCGCCGCGCTCCAGGGCGAAGGTCACGGAATGGAGTCTGGGGTCTTCGCGACGCCGCTGCTTCGCCCGTGGATGACGAGCTAGGGGCTTGCAGCCAGAGCAGGTGACCGTCGTGCAGCGCCCATAGGGCCTAGGCCGACCACCCCCACTTTACGCCGATTTCGGCTCGAGCCCTGGCGGAAACCCACGGTTTCCATCAGCATATCCTCCTCGACCATGCCGGCATTGTGGAGCGCAAGCAGGTTCAGCGCGAGTTCCCGCGCCTCGCTGAATTTGGGTGGAATCGCGCCGCCGGCAGGCTTCGTCGAACACGCGTTGCAGCCTGGCGATGTTGTCGGGTTTGAGCAGGCCACGGTCATAAACGGACTTCGGCATGGCGATCTCCTAACAAAGATCTAGGGCGCCATGAATAAATGTCCAATCTTTCCCGAGGCTTGACCGGTTGCGGCAATGAAGGGAAGGGATTTCGGCAGCCGAAATCCCTCCCTCTGTCGTCGATACAGTCAGGCGAACAGCCTCAGACCGCGATCTTGCCGCCGCCCTGCTTGGTGATCGCGACCACCGACGGGCGCACCGGCATGTCGTCCTTGAAGTCCGGCCAGCGGGTCGACAGGTCCTCGTAGTAGGACGGGCGGCCGAACGCCTCCCAGTCGTCGCCGCCGTCGGCCGGATGCTGGACGGCGACGAAGGCAGTCTCGTCGTCCGGCGTGAACAGCGGGCCGCACATCTCGGCGCCGACCGGCACGCGGAAGAACAGCTTCGACGTCGCGCGCGCCTCGCCTTCGGTATCGACCGCCCAGAGGCCGTCGGTGCGGCCGGTGGCCTTCGGCGCCCTGGCCGTCGGTCGCGACCCAGAGCCGGCCGGCGGCATCGATGGCGCAATTGTCCGGCATGCCGAACCAGCCGTTCGCGGTCGTCGCGGTCGAGAAGGTGGCGCCGACCTCGGCGACCGAGGGATCGCCGCACTTCAGCAGGACTTCCCACTTGCCCGTGGTCGCGGCGAAGTCGCCGCCGTCCTCGGCGATCTCGATGATGTGGCCGAAGGCGTTTTCGGCGCGCGGGTTGGCGGCGTCGACCTGCTCGGCCTTGCGGCTTGGTGTTGTTGGTCAGCATGACGTAGACCTTGCCGTTGACGGCGTTCGGCTGGATGTCCTCCGGCCGGTCCATCTTGGTGGCGCCGAGCAGGTCGGCGGCGCGGCGCGTCTCGATCAGCACGTCGGCCTGGCTGGCAAAGCCGTTCTCGGCGGTCAGCGGACCCTGGCCGTGGACGAGCGGCAGCCACTCGACGCGTGCCGTCCTCGGCGAACTTGGCGACGTAGAGCGTGCCCTCGTCGAGCAGGTCCATGTTGGCGGCGCGGTCGTTCGGGTTGAACGTGCCGTCGGTCACGAACTTGTAGACATAGTCGAAGCGCTCGTCGTCGCCGAGATAGAAGACGACGCGGCCGTCCTTGGCGACGATCGACTCGGCGCCCTCGTGCTTGAAGCGGCCGAGCGCGGTGCGCTTCTTCGGCACGGAGTTCGGGTCCATCGACGTCGACCTCGACGATCCAGCCGAAGCGGTTCGGCTCGTTCGGCTCCTTGGCGACGTCGAAGCGGTCGTAGAAGCTCGCCCACTCGTAGGCGCCTTCCGGGACGCCATAGCGCTTGTAGTTGGCGGCCTCCGGATGGTCGGCCGGCAGCTCGCCGGAGAAATAGCCGTGGAAGTTCTCCTCGGCCATGATGTAGGTGCCCCAGGGCGTCACGCCGCCGGCGCAGTTGTTGATCGTGCCGAGCACCTTCGTGCCGGTCGGGTCGGCGTTGGTCTTCAGCCGGTCGTGGCCGGCGGCCGGGCCGGTCAGCTCCATCTCGGTGTCGGCGGTGATGCGGCGGTTGTAGCTTGCCGTCCGTGACGACCTGCCACTTGCCGTCGTCCTTGCGGATCTCGACGATGGTGCCGCCATGCGCCGCCATCTCGATGTCGACCTGCTCCTTGGTGAGCGGCGCGATCTCGATGACCTTCTTGCCCTCCTTCTCGACGATCGTGACGATGCCCGGGAACATCAGATGCGGGTTGGTGTATTCGTGGTTGACGACGAGCAGGCCGTGCTCGGCCGAGCCGTCGAGCGGGATGTAGCCGACGATAGTCGTTGTTGTAGCCGAACTGCTTGGCCTGCGCTTCGGCCGTCTGCTTCGTCGGATCGAAGTCGGGCGCGTCGGCAAAGAGCGGATCGCCCCAGCGCAGCAGGATATCGGCGTCGTAGCCCTCGGCGACGTGGTGGTTCTCGTCGACGCCGGCCTCGACCTCCGTGAAGTTGAAGGCGGACGCCGCTCGGCGGCGCGCGCCTCGTCGGCGGTGCAGCAGCGCGAGCGGGCTGACCGTCGCCGCGATCGCCGAGACGGCCAGCGAGCCCTTCAGGAAGCCGCGGCGCGAGAAGCGCGTCGCGATGATCTCGCCCATGGTCGGGTTGTCGGTGGGGTTGTGGCCCGGCCCGTCGTTCTCCTCGAGCAGGCTGGTCCGGAAATGGCGGCGGGGGAGGGATGTTCGGTCATTGGCGTGCCTCTGGCTTTGTGGACTGGCTGGAGCGTATTGCCTGTTCGACGCTTAAGGCGGTAGATCACACTTTTGTGACATAGCGGGCCGTTTTTCAACCGCTGAATTGGACCCTGCGCCAATGGCCCTTGCTTGACCTCCCGCGACGCTTGCGGAACAAGGGCTGCCACAAACGGCAGCGAGGGACAAAAAGTGAGCTTCTGGGGACTGGCGCAGCTCGTCATTTCGACGGTGATCTTCCTGCTGGCGGCAGTCGCGGCCAAGCAATGGGGACTGGCGCCGAGCCTCGGCAAGATCCTGCGACACTGGCGCTCTATACGGCGGGCAATCTGATGATGCTGCGGCTGGTCCGTGAGTTCGGCATGTCGGTGTCGTTCAGCCTGTCGGCGGTGATCCAGCTGGTGGCGGTCAATGTGGTGGCGCTGGTGTTTTTCGGCGAACGCGTCAAAGCCTTGCAGGACGACCGGCATCGTGCTGGCGATCGCGGCGGTGGTGCTGATCTCGCTGGGACCCTATCTGCAGGGGCGATGATGTGTAAAACGCGCGGCGCTGCAGGATAGGCCCGATGATAAAAAGAACTGCAAGCACGCTGGCCAACCGGGTCGAATTCCCGGTGCTGCTGGCCGGCCTGATCATCGCCGGCGGGCTGTGGGGGTTCGAAGGAGCTGATGGAGGTGGCGCGCGCCACCACGCCGCATGCCTTCGATACCGAGAATCCTGCTCGCCTTCCGCAAGGCAGGCCTGCCCGACAGTCCGATCGGCCCGCTCTGGCTTGAAGGGGCGATGCGCGACATCACCGCCCTGGCACGGCTACTGTGCTGACGCTGATCGTCACTGGCGGTGATCGTCTATCTCCTGCTTCATCCGCTAGGCTGGGACTCTGCCTTCGCTTCGTGGCGGTGGGCAGGCGGGCAGGTGCTTGTCGAGCCTGCTGAAGGCTCGGCATCGACCGGCCGCGCCCCGAACTCGTCTCGCATCTTGTCAAACGAGACGATATTCCCGTCATTCCCGAGCGGCCACGCCATGCTGTCGGCGGTGACCTATCTGACGCTCGGCGCGCTGGCCGCACGCTTCCTGGGCGGACCGGACGAGTGAAGATCTATGTGCTGGGTGCTGGCGGTTCTGACTACTGTGCTGGTCGGCATCAGCCGCATCTATCTCGGCGTTCACTGGCCTTCCTATGTGCTGGCCGGCTGGTGCGCCGGCTTCGCCTGGGCGATGCTGTGCTGGCTGGCGCCCGGGGCGTGGCAGCGATGGCGCGGGCAGACCAACGGCGGATGCATGACCAATCAGCGTTCATACATGTATGATGATGCTTAAAACTACCATGATTGTATTATACTGTCGTACGTCGCAGACTTCAGACGGGGGTTCCGGCCGATGATCACTGCCGCCCAGATGCGCGCGGCCCGGGCGCTGCTCGGATCGATCAGAGGACGCTCGCCGAGCGGGCCGGGTTTCGCTCCCGACCATCCAGCGCATGGAGGCGAGCGACGGCGTCGCGGCGTCGTCACAGGCTGACGCGGGTCGTCGAGGCGCTGGACGCGGCGGGGTCGAGCTGATCGGCGAGGGCGCGCCAGCGACGCCGGCGGCCGCGGCGTGCGGCTGAACGGCCTCGGCTCCGAAAGCCAGGCTGACGGGCATGCGCCGCAACGGCGGCCGCCGACAATCCTGCCGACGATCCCGCCGCCCCTTCGCGAAAGGTGCGGTCATGAACAGCTCCGGCAGAGCGACCGGCCCGAGCCGACCTCGAAAGCCGACGTTTTCCGAGCTGTTCACGCCCAAGCTCGTCACCGTGCTGCGCGAGGGCTACGGTTTCGCGCAGTTCGCGCCGACGCTGGTCGCCGGGCTGACCGTCGCCATCGTCGCGCTGCCGCTGTCGATGGCGATCGCCATCGCCTCGGGCGTGACGCCGGACCGCGGGCTCTACACGGCGATCGTCGGCGGCTTCCTGGTCTCGGCGCTCGGCGGCAGCCGCTTCCAGATCGGCGGCCCGGCCGGCGCCTTCATCGTGCTCGTGGCCGCGACGGTCGAGCGCGCACGGCATCGACGGCCTGCTGCTCGCGACCATGATGTCGGGCGTGATCCTGATCGCGATCGGCTTCCTGCGGCTCGGCACCTACATCAAGTTCATCCCCTATCCGGTGACGGTCGGCTTCACCGCCGGCATCGCCGTCATCATCTTCGCCAGCCAGATCAAGGATCTCCTCGGCCTGACGCTGGCCGGCCCGGAGCCCGGGCCGCTGCATCGCCAAGCTGCTGGCGCTCGGCGAGGCGCTGCCGACACGCTCAACGCCGCGGCCGTCGCGCGTCGCGGCGCTGACCATCGGCATCATCGTCGGGCTGCAAGCGGCTGCGGCCGCGCTGGCCGGGCATGCTGATCGCGGTCGCGGTCGCGGCCGTCGCTGGCTGCGCTGCTTCAGCCTGCCGGTCGAGACCATCGGCACCCGCTTCGGCGGCATTCCGCGCAGCGCTGCCCGTCGCCGGCGCTGCCGCCGCTCTCGCTCGAGCAAGATGCAGGCGGTGCTGCCGGACGCCGATCTCCTTCGCGCTGCTCGGCGCGATCGAGTCGCTGCTGTCGGCCGTGGTCGCCGACGGCATGACCGGACGGCGGCACCGCTCGAACTGCGAGCTGGTGGCGCAGGGCGTCGCCAACATCGCGCTCGGCGCTGTTCGGCGGCATCTGCGTCACCGGCACCATCGCCCGCACCGCCACCAACGTGCGGGCCGGCGCGCACGGGCCCGGTCGCCGGGCATGCTGCACGCGCTGTTCCTGCTGGTCTTCATGCTGGTCGCCGCGCCGCTCGCCAGCTACATCCCGCTGGCGGCGCTCGCCGGCGTGCTGGCCGTCGTCGCCTGGAACATGGTCGAGAAGCACGCGTTCGCCACGCTGCTGCGCGCCTCGCGCGGCGACGCGATCGTGCTGCTGGCGACCTTCCTGCTGACCGTGTTCCGCGACCTGACCGAGGCATCGTGGTCGGCTTCGCGCTCGGCGCGGTGCTGTTCATCGACCGCATGGCGAAGGCCGTCGGCGGTCGAGACGCACGCGCCGCTGGTCGCGGACGACATGGCCGACGCGCCAACGGCGGCCGCGACGCCCTATGACGCCGGCGAGGCGACCGATCCCGACATCGTCGTCTACCGCATCCCGGCGCGTTCTTCTTCGGCGCGGCCTCGACCGTCGGCGGGGTGCTCGACCGCATCGCCGACCAGCGCACGAAGCTTCATCCTCGATCTCTCGGCCGTGCCGTTCCTCGACTCCACCGGCCGCCAACATCATCGAGGGCGCCGCCCGCAAGGCCGACGGGCCGGCGTGCGCTTCGTCATCCCGGCGCGTCGCCGCAGACACGGCAGATGCTCTTCACGCCATGGCGTGAAGCCGCCCGCTGGTGACCTTTGCCGCCTTGATCAAGGACGCGCGGGCGCAACTCAAAGCCGCACCCGCAAGCTGAGCCGGCAGGTGCGCTGTCCCATGCGGCCAGCGATGCCGACCGTGCAGCCGCGGTTCAAACATGAAACCACATTCATGAGTCGCACACTGATTTGCCAGGCTGCAGAGAGCAGGTTTGCCGAATGCGTGACACGTCTCCGCAAAATCGAAGTGATCCCATGCCGACCGCGCCTACACTTGAACTTCGCCGCTTTTCGCGCCTGAGAAATTTGCGGCGACCTGCGCAGAACGCCAGGGTGCTGCCTTGCAGTTCTGGGCGCGTACGGCATCGCTCGCCGCGATCTCCTGTTTCTTTTCATTGATCAGCCGCTGGGATGCCTCACTGCTCTTCGTGCTGGCGGGCCTCGCGCTGTGTCCAGCTCGTTGGCTGATTGAGTTTCTTTTGTGTGCTGTTGCATGCGATGGTACGGTTACCTCGTCGGTACGCTGGAAATATCTATCTGCTGACCGTTCTGCTGATAATGCCTACTCGTTTTCCCTGGAGATCGCGCCGGCCGCGATGCAACTGCGCGAGGGCAGCTTCAAATTCCTGTTGATTTTCGTATGCCTTGGCGCGCTGACGCTTTTGACACGACTGGCGCTCGATCTCGTGCGCTCGCGGCCTTGACCTGGTCGATCGGTGGATGGTGTTTCATCAGTACTGTCATTCCGCGATGAATCTTCATCCGCTGCCGATGGTGGAGCGATGAGTCGATCTCAATCCCAATTTTGTTGATACTTTCTGTAGGCGACGATGTGCTGGTTGTGCCGATGATTGGTGTGTTATGGTGCTGTTGCTTTTGTTTGAGACGGTTCGTCCGGCGCCAGAGAT